>NZ_CP032134.1:2400423-3600635 GCF_002165375.2 Acinetobacter chinensis | reverse complement strand
GTGTAACCCCTGTTCATTCCATTTAAATTTAAATTCAAAAACAACACCGCCAAACTGAGCGGGTCGCCATTCTAACCAGCTTATCCACATCTGTCATGACAAAGTTAAGCAACTTCGTTCAAAAAGGGAACAGGAGATACAATAAATTTAAATTCAACCGCTTGTGGATAACTCAAACCACAACCTGTGGATAAATAAACACACCAGGATATCCACAATTCCCAGGCAGGGTTATAACATAGATATCCACAACAAAAGACATTGATTTAAATAATAAATATAGGGTTTTCAACAGAAAAACAGCTCTCTAATAAGAATAAATTTAAATTTATAAATTTGAATTTATTTAATAGAGCGACCAATTTTGGGGATAAGTCTCCAGTATTTTTAAATTCAGAATTTCTGGGAATTAAATTTAAATCACGATCACAGGCTGTGGATAAGATTGAGGATATGCTTGCTGATAACTTATTTTACCTTATAATCCAATGAAATACATTATTGATAACTGATTTTGTTTTTTTCTTTATATATGTACCTATAAGTATTGACACATTTAAAACAGTGCTTATTTTTAGCGAATATCTGATTTTGCATTGACAGCTCAAGCAATGAACACTAAACTCGCGAACCTTTATAGAAAGATCAATTTGGGAGTTTCGATATGAAACGTACTTTCCAGCCATCTGAACTTAAACGTAAACGTGTTCATGGTTTCCGTGCACGTATGGCTACTAAAGCAGGTCGTCAGGTCCTGGCTCGCCGTCGTGCAAAAGGTCGTCACAGCTTAACTGTTTAATCTATTAAACAGTTGGGTTCCGACTTGGGTGTGATGCCACTTTTCAGTTTTAGTCCTGCGCTCAGAATTCGCTGTGCTGCGGATTATAAAAGTGTATTTGATGGTGCGCTTTTTAAAGTGCATCAACCCCATTTTCTTTTTCTGGCAAAACCTTCCGAACAACTGAACAGTCGTTTGGGTATTGTTGTTGCCAAGAAAAAAGTGCGTCGTGCACATGAAAGAAACAGAGTAAAACGGCTTGCTCGCGAAAGTTTTCGCCTGCACCGGCAGCAATTGGAATTACTGGATATTGTGGTTATGCCTAAAACAGGTATAGAAGCAGTTTCCAATGATGAATTGCATCA
Source organism: Acinetobacter chinensis (assembly GCF_002165375.2). NCBI lineage: Bacteria > Pseudomonadati > Pseudomonadota > Gammaproteobacteria > Moraxellales > Moraxellaceae > Acinetobacter > Acinetobacter chinensis. The sequence goes on along the minus strand of NZ_CP032134.1, from coordinate 3,599,492 downwards.
GCAATTACAATTTGCCTGGCAAAAATTACAACGTATTGCCAGAAAGCATTCCAGAATAGCACCTCCCTCCCCACAAAATTAGAGACAACCAATGGTTCGTTTACTGCATTGGTTCATACGTTTTTATCAGATTGCGATCAGTCCTTTGCTTGGACCGCGCTGTCGTTATATTCCAACATGTTCTCAGTATGCGCTGGAAGCAGTCCATATGCATGGTGCTGTGCGTGGTGTGTGGTTTGCTGCCAGACGGGTTTGCCGCTGTCATCCCTGGGGTGGTTCAGGTTTTGATCCTGTCCCTTCCCGACCAGTCCGTTTTATTTCATTTCAGAAAATTGATTCTCAAATGCTTCACGTTGCTGTACCCTTTCGTGAACGTTTATTGAACCAGAACCACTCAAACCACTTGGGGTAATAGATATGCAACAATGGGCCAGGTTTGCCATTCTTGGAGCCATGTTTGTCGTCGCATATTTGCTTATTCTGGCTTGGCAGAAAGATTATGGTCAGGCAGACATCAAAGCACAGCAGGAAACGGCTGTTGTTTCACATGATGTTTCTGCTGACCTGCCAAATGGTCAGACTGTTGCAACTGCAGCTTCTGACGTGCCACAGGCAAATATTGCAACTCAACAGGCAGCAAAAAATGTCACAGCACCTGTAAGTCAACAGCTTATTTCAGTACAGACCGACCTTTATCATCTATGGATCAATCCCAAAGGTGGTGATATTGTTCGTCTTGAATTACTTAATCATGATAAAAACAAAGACAGCGATCAGCCTTTTGTCATGCTGGAAAGTGATGCAAAACGGACTTATGTTGCCCAGTCCGGTCTGATTGGTCTGAATGGACCAGACAGTGGTCGCAGTGGCCGTCCTGTTTATGAAACAGAAAAATCTGTTTATACACTGGCAGATGCCGTACCTGTGAAAACCAAAGAAGGACAGACTGTTAAACAGTTAACTGTTCCAATGGTGCTTAAAACTGCTGATGGTGTGGAAATCACTAAAATATTCACCTTTACTGAAGGTGATTATCCAGTCGTGGTCAACCATAAAATCACCAACCGCAGTGCACAGAACTGGCAAGGACAGATGTTCGGTCAGATCAAGCGTGATAACTCCGAAGATCCAGGAAAATCTGATCAGGGTATTTTTACACTGGGTACATTCCTGGGTGGCGCATGGGGTACACCTGAAGAACATTACAACAAACTGAAATTTGCAAACTTCAATGAAGAAAAACTCAGTGTTGAAGCTAAGGGTGGATGGGTTGCTGTTGTTCAGCATTACTTTGTCAGCGCATGGATTCCTGGTGATCTGAAACTGACTCAGGCCAATGGTCAGGCTTACAGTGCCAAACTTGAATCACGTAAATCTGCTGATGAAATGAATATCATTGGATTCAGCTCACCAACCTTCAATGTTCCTGCAGGAACCACAGCAGAAGTTGGTGCGACGTTCTATTCAGGTCCAAAAATTCAGTCTGAACTGAAAGATCTGGCTGTAGGGCTGAATCAGACAGTGGATTATGGATGGTTATGGCCAATTGCTAAACTGCTGTTCATTGGTTTGCAGTTCTTCCATAACATTGTAGGCAACTGGGGCTGGTCAATTATTCTGTTGACTGTACTGGTGAAGCTGATTCTCTGGCCGTTATCATCAAAAAGCTATCGCTCAATGGCAAAAATGCGTGTCATTGCACCTGAAATGCAGCGTATGAAAGAAGAATTCGGTGAAGACCGTATGCGCTTCTCTCAGGAAATGATGGCATTGTATAAGCGTGAACAGGTCAATCCATTGTCGGGTTGTTTACCGCTGTTACTGCAGATGCCGATTTTCCTTGCACTGTACTGGGTACTGATGGAATCTGTGGAACTGCGTCATGCACCGTGGATGCTCTGGATTCAGGATTTATCTGCAATGGATCCGTGGTTCATCCTGCCGTTACTGATGGGTGTGACCATGTTTGTTCAGCAGATGCTGAACCCGCAGCCAACTGATCCTATGCAGGCAAAAGTATTTAAAATCATGCCGATCATGTTTACAGTATTTATGCTGTTCTTCCCTGCCGGCCTGGTGCTGTACTGGATTGTGAACAACTCGATCACGATTCTTCAGCAGTCTTTCATCAACAAAAGTGTTGAAAAAGAACGTCTGAAAAGAGAAGCTGCCTGAGCTGTAAAACCACAGTAAAGCAACAGCTGAATAAATCCGCTTAAGATGGTAATCTTAGGCGGATTTTTTATTGACCCCATATTTTCTGAAACAAGAGACTGATGAGATGAACACACCGATTCTGAATACGACGATTGCAGCCATTGCAACACCGCCAGGCCGTGGTGGCGTCGGGGTGATTCGTCTGTCAGGACCCAGAGCTTATGCCATTGCAGAACAGCTGACTCAGAAAGCATTACCCAAAGCCCGTTTTGCAGGTTTCCGTCAGTTTATGGATGCGCAAAGTGAAGTGATGGATGAGGGACTGGTGATCTGTTTCCCGAATCCGCATTCATTTACCGGTGAAGATGTGGTGGAACTCCAGGGACACGGGGGACCCGTCATTCAGAATGCATTGCTTGCCCGTTTACTTGAACTGGGGGCGGTAGCTGCAAAAGCCGGTGAATTTTCCATGCGTGCTTTTGAAAATGGCAAAATGGATCTGGTGCAGGCTGAAGCGATTGCAGATCTGATTGATGCCAGCTCTCAGGCGGCTGCCCGTTCTGCGGTACGTTCCCTGCAAGGGGCTTTTTCAGTCAAGGTCAATACCGTGCTGGAAAAACTGGTGCATCTGCGTCTGCATGTGGAAGCAGCGATTGATTTCCCTGAAGAGGAAATTGACTTTCTGGCTGACGGTAAAATTTTAGCGCTGCTGGAAGATGTTCAGGCTTCAGTCACAAAAGTTCAGCAGTCTGCCCGCCAGGGACAGTTACTGCGTGAGGGGCTGCAGGTCGTGATTGCGGGTAAACCGAATGCAGGAAAATCATCACTGCTGAATGCGCTGTCTGGAAATGACCGGGCGATTGTGACGGATATTGCAGGAACAACCCGTGATGTTCTGCATGAAAAAATTACCCTGAATGGTTTACCCATTACCCTGACGGATACTGCAGGGTTGCGTGAAACGGGTGATGTGGTTGAAAAAGAAGGTATCCGCCGTGCGATTCAGGAAATTGAGCAGGCGGATCTGTTACTGCTGGTCTATGATTTAAGCCAGGGTGAAAATCCGCTTGAACTGGCAAAGAACTATTTTGCAGAGCACATTGAACCTAAACAGCTGATGCTGATCGGTAATAAATGTGATCTGACTGCTGAACAGCCTCAGATCAATGATCTGGATGGATTCAGACAGATTACGGTCTCTGCCAGACAGGACATGGGCGTTCAGGCGCTGATTGATGCTATTACAGCGCATGCAGGATTTCAGCCTGAGGAAGACACCTTTATTGCCCGAACGCGTCATCTGGACGCAATGATGCGTACTCAGCACTATCTGGCTGAGGCACGTGAGCAACTTGTAGTTTTCAATGCCGGTGAGCTGGTGGCAGAGTCTCTGAGACTGGCTCAGAATGCACTGGGAGAGATCACTGGAGATTTCAGTGCGGATGATCTACTTGGAAAAATTTTCGGTTCTTTCTGTATCGGAAAGTAAAATACTGTGATCTGAAAAATTCCTTTAGATACTGTATTTTCTGAAAATTTCTGTGACAGCGTTCTGTTGTTGTGTAAGCTCAATTTACAGGCTTTTCTGAACAGGTTAAGCTGAAATCTGTATTCAACACTCCATTACAGGTAGACGCTATGAAAAAATCGCTGACAGTACTTCTGGTCTTTTTTGCATTCAGTACTGCCACATGGGCGGGTGATGAGGATGACCTGCGCATCATTCAATCTGCAAAAGCAGTGACCGTTGCTCAGGCAATGAAAGCTGCTGATGAGACCGCAGTCATACTGACAGGTACGGTTGTACGTCAGATCAAACATGAACATTATGAACTCAAAGATGCAAGTGGTCATATTGTGGTGGATATTGATGATAAACTGGCAACATCAGCGCAGCTGACACCAGGTACTCAGATTAAAGTAACCGGTGAAGTCGATACACACCGTTATAAACCTGCAGATATTGATGCTGTAAAAATTGAATTTGTAAAATAACGACAGATACAGAATCTGTTTATACCGAAAAAATGGCAGCTTCAGGCTGCCATTTTAAATGCTGACGTGTTCAGGTACAGCATTTCAGTTCTTTTATAAATCAGTCTGATCCTGAAGAAACTGCCCATGGCACAGTGCAGATCAATGCCTGAAAATCCAGTTCCACGTGAAACGCGACTGAAATAAAAAGATGCTGCTAAAACTGATGCATACATGAAAAATTATGCGTAGAATCTGTGCGGACTTATAAAATGAATGAGCATATTCATGATGAAAAAAACGATGATCTTCGCTCTGGCTGCACTGATTTCAGGCATGAGTTCTGCAAATGTGGAAACAGTCAGAAAGAATCTGGCGCAGAATAATCCAGAACTGAAAATTGAAAATATCCAGAGCACAGAAATGCAGGGTATTTACAGTGGGGCAATGGAAGGTCAGGTGGTTTATCTGAATGAAGACGCGCAGCATGTGCTGGTCGGCTCTATGATCCGTTTAAAAGATCAGCAGAATCTGACTAAAAACCTGATGATTCAGCAAAATACTGTTGACTGGAAAAAACTGCCGCTGAAAGATGCAGTAAAAAGTGTGAGAGGTAATGGCAAGCGAGAGCTGGCGATTTTTTCTGACCCAAATTGCCCGTATTGTCAGAAACTTGAGGCTGAACTGAAAAAACTGAATGATGTGACGGTCTATACGTTTATTTTCCCGATTAAAGCGCAGTCTGTAGCACCTTCAAAGCAGCTTTTCTGTGAAAAAAATCCAGCCCTGGCATGGGAAAACCTGGTTTCAAAAGGAATACAGCCTGCATCGAAAAAATCATGTGCAAATCCGATTGACCGCAATTTAAGTCTGGGTAAATCTCTGGGTTTAAATGGAACACCGGCTATTATTTTTTCTAATGGCTTTAAAGTAATGGGTGCTTATCCTGCGGAACAGATTGAACAGATCTGGAAAGAATTCGGTCTGTAAGCTGACCACAGTAAAAAAGCACCTTGAAGGTGCTTTTTTACATTTAGAGCTGTTCGGGCTTATGTGCGTTTGGCAACGAAGTTATAGACAAACAGAATAATAATCGCGCCGATAACCGATGCAATAAAACCAGCTGCTGAGTTGTCAGCATACAGCCCCAGTAAACGACCGCCATAGGTCGCAAGCAGAGAACCTGCAATCCCCAGCACAGTCGTAACAATGAATCCTGCTTTATCTTCACCCGGATGAATGGCACGTGCAATTAAGCCCGCAATGAAACCCACCACGATAGCAACAATAAGTGACCACATCTGCACTCTCCTTTCTTATCATGTATTTAGTGATGATATCTGTATTTACATCATTGAATGATTTGCACAGGGATAACAGAGATTAAATGCAAAAACATGTTGCTTTTTTGTACAAAAAAACACAAATTTAAAAAAAAAGCGGCTTTCGCCGCTTTCAGATGGACAATGACTGTATCAAAGTCCAATTTCACCAATAAATGGAATATGACGGTATTTCTGATCGTAGTCGAGCCCATAACCCACGATAAATTTATCTTCCACTTCAAAACCTAAAAAGCGGACATCCAGATCAATTTCACGGCGTGAAGGTTTGCTGACCAGCGTACACAGTTCAATGGAGTTTGGACCACGGGTCTGGAGTATTTCCAGGACTTTGCTCAGGGTATTGCCTGAATCAATAATATCTTCAACCACAAGGACGTCTTTATCACGGATTTCACCATCCAGATCTTTCAGGATACGGACATCACGGCTGGAAACAGTACCACCACCGTAGCTGGAAACTGTCATGAAATCCAGCTCATGAGTTTTGCTGATTGTACGGCATAAATCAGCCATGAAGATGACTGAACCACGTAACAGACCGATCAGCACCAGTTCTTTATCACTGCTGGCATAATGTGCATCAATCTGCTGACCCAGTTCATGAACTTTTGCCTGAATCTCTTCAGCAGAAATCATCACTTTCATATCAATAGTCATGGGAAATACCTAAAACATCAAATGCAGAAATTAAAAAAGGTGTTGACGAGCAACACCTATTAGATGACCTGATTTTAAAACATATCTGTTCGGGATGCATCTTTTTTGGCAGAACATTATGTAATTGTCATATTTTTACTGGCTGTCACGTTTCAGTAACAGCGCACAGATGACAAAAAATGTACCTGCTAAAATCCGTTTTTTCCTGGATTTTTTATGTTTTGAGGGCTTATGTGATGGATTGCTCATAGGCTTTATTTCCATAAATATAAGTCGCCTGAATATTACGGTCATCACCCATGGTAAACAGGGCAAACAGGGCATCTTCAATATTTCTGGCGCGTTGCTGACGCAGTTGCTGAAGGGCAGTCGGTTTCAGATTCAGCACCACAAAATCAGCTTCTTTGCCGGGATTGAAGTTACCCAGCTGATGATCCAGGGACAGCGCTCTGGCACCCCCAAGTGTCGCATGATAGAGCGATTCAAAGGCAGACAGTCGGTCTCCCTGTAACTGTTGTACTTTATAGGCTTCATTGAGTGTCTGTAACTGACAGAATGAGGTGCCTGCCCCGATATCAGTTCCCAGTCCGACTTTGACCTGTCTGTCCCATGTTTGTTTCAGAGGAAATAAACCGCTGCCTAAAAACAGGTTGGAGGTCGGACAGAAAGCTATCGCAGAATCGGTTGTATGCATACAGTCCCATTCGTGTTCTTCAAGATGCACACAATGTGCGAACACCGAACGCTCACCTGTCAGTCCATAGTGATGATAGACATCCAGATAACCCTTCTGTTCAGGAAACAGCTCTTTCACCCAGGCAATTTCATTATGGTTTTCACTTAAATGAGTATGTACATAAACATCTGGGTATTCTGCTTTTAACTGCCCTGCCCGTGTCAGTTGCTCTTCTGTTGAAGTTGGAGCAAAACGCGGGGTAATGGCATAAAGATTCCGCTCTTTGCCATGCCATTTCTCAATCAGTGCTTTAGAATCCTGGTATGCGCTTTCTGCGGTATCTGTCAGTGCATCGGGTGCATGACGGTCCATCATGACTTTACCTGCAATCAGGCGCATCTGATGCTGTTCTGCGGCTTCAAACAGTGCATCGACAGATTCGGGGTGAACGGTGCAGAACACCAGCGCCGTGGTGGTTCCATTTTTCAGCAGTTCCTGTACAAAAAACTGTGCGATCTGGCTGGCATATTCTTTGTCTGAAAACTGCATTTCCGTTGGGAACGTATACGTATTTAACCATTCCAGCAACTGTTCGCCATAAGCCCCGACCATTTCAGCCTGAGGAAAATGAATATGCGTATCAATAAAACCAGGCACGATCAGCTGCTCAGGATAGTATTCAATATGATCTTCATCTGTCAGTTGTGACTGCCCGTCCCGCCATGAGCCGAACCATGTGATTTTTCCATTTTCACTGATGAGCAGACCATCTTCAGTCAGGCGGATCTGATCAGCGATCAGAGATGGATCCGTCACTGTCTGAGCTATATCAAGAAAACGACCACGAACAACTGTTCTTTGTGTATCGGGAGACATAAAAAACCTGCAATTTATACTTTTTTCGGTTGATTGTACCTGATTCGCCAACATGACATCTGCATCGGACTGAATTAAATTGTTAATCGCAAAAACGATGGCAAGGGTGCTTTATCTTTCTGTGAAGAATGAGTAAAGTGTCGGCAAATAACTAAATAAGAGACTCCGAATCTTATGTATTTCTGGAATACCAAAGCCCTTGCACATGAACTGGCGGAAGATACTTTAGAGAAGCAGCATTATAAGAACTATTATTTAATTGCGGCTTTAGTGGTCAGTGCTGTTTATTACTATGGTATGTATTCTCCTTATTATGATGTGCGTATCATTGGTGTTGAAGCCGTACTGACCCTGATCATTATGGTGATTGGAATTGAACGGACATATAAAGCCAATGGCGGTGATAACGGTATCCATTTTCTGAACCGTGTGACTGCGCTTTCATTTCCGATCCTGTTGCAGACGACGGTTGCAGGTATTGTTTTTGGACTGGTCTTACTGGGGGTGTATCAGCTTTTAAACCTTGCTGATACTGCATTTGATCTGTGGTATGAGTGGTGTGTTTCAGCCTTTACTGTTTTTTTACAGTTGCTGTACTTTACCCGTCTGAATAAATACATGAAACGTGTGGCTGAGCATACGATCTGATGTTTTAAAGTATAATGAATCATTGAAAGCCGATATTTTTATGTCGGCTTTTTTAATCTGGGATGATTGATTTCATATAAAACATGTTTTGCTGCATATGGATTTGAAGAAAATTCAGGATGCGTAAATTCTTTGACTTTAGTCATATCTAATTTTTTCATAATTGCTTCAGAAGCAATATTTACTGATGCAGTAAATGAAACGATTTTATCGAAATTTAAGGTATGAAAAGCATAATCCAGTACAGCTTTTGCTCCTTCTGTTGCATAGCCATTTCCCCAGTGTTCTTTGGATAAACGCCAGGCGATTTCAATACAGGGTGAAAAATCAAACTGAGCAGGTTGTTCATGTAAACCTATAAAACCGATAAATCTGTGATTTTCTTTTAATTCAACAGCCCAGATTCCCCAGCCATTATTATCTATTATTTTTTTAACTGTTTTGATGATATGGAGACTTTCTTCTTCTGTCAGCAGCCCTGGAAGATATTTCATGACATCAGGATCAAGGCTCATCTTTATAAAAGGTAGATAATCACTTTTTTCCCATTGTCTGAGTATTAATCGTTCAGTTTTCAGCATAATTTAAAAAAGTTTGTTTTTTATACAGTCATCATAATGCAAATTTTTATCAGTTTAAATCAGAAAACCTATTCCACAAAGTAATGCGCAGCAAAATGTGCATCGTTGCCAATGATGTCATAACGGTCTTCACGAATGGACATGCCTGAACAGCTGTGTCCGACCATCCATAAACCCAGTGTGGGTAACTGTCGGTCAAATAAGGGGGTATCTACCCATTTCTGTACAATGTAGCCGTGTTTATCATAATCATCAAAGTGGAAACTGCCCGATGCTGCTCCCATATCTGTGCCATCTTTGAGTACCCGAATATTCGCTCCTTCCCGTGCCAGGATGGGTTTTTTGACCCATTTGCCCTGTAACTGCATATGATCCAGATAAGCGTGTGATTCGAGCAATAAAGGATGATTGGGAAATTTCTTCCACAGTTCGACCAGAATGGCTTTATTGGACAGCAGCATTTTCCAGCAAGGTTCAATCCAGCGGGTTTCAGGCTTTAAATACTGAGAAAAATTTTCCTCCCAGATCCACTCCCAGGGATAAAGTTTAAACAGATGATCGATCTGTTTTTCATTCAGATCTACAAAATGCTGTCCATCCCATCCGATATTTTCCATGGATAATTCAGAGACTTTGTGTCCTGCCTGGAAGGCAGTATCCATCAGATACTCAAGATTCCCCCAGTCTTCCCTGCCCGCTTCCTGACATGCTGCAAAATGAATCTGTGAACCTGGCGGAATGATGGTTTTCCAACGTTTGATCAGGTCTTCATGAATGCTGTTGAACTGATCACGGTTTGGAATGTTCTTGATCTGTTCAATCCAGTGCCACTGCGCCACCGAGGCTTCAAGCAGACCTGTCGGGGTGTCAGCATTGTATTCAAGCATTTTGAGATTTCTGCCGTCGTAGGCAAAATCAAAACGACCATAGAGCATCGGGGCATGGTTATGCCATGAGTGTTCAATCAGCGCAATGGCTGCCTGCGGAATCTGAAAATAATCAGGATAATTTCCCTGTTGAATCATGTCCCCTGCAACCTGCATACACATCTGATGCAGTTCATTGGAAGCATCTTCCAGCTGTTCAATCTGTTTTAAGCTGAATTCGTAAGCGACCCCTTCTGACCAGTAAACAGAACCATCCTGGGAAGGCAGGCTGTAATAATCAAAACCGATATTTTCATGCTGCTGCTGCCAGTCGGGGCGTGGCTGAAATAATTTTCGTTCCATATTTTTTATTAACCGCCGAATGAAAAACCACTGCGACCAAATCCGCCACGGACAGGAGAAGACTTACTTTGACTGCGTACAACCTGTGACACCAGTGGCTGACCTACGCTTAAATTTGTTGAGGGCTGAATTTTACGTCCCTGAAAATTCACTTTGCGCTGACCTGCGTAATACTGCGGTCCAAAATATCGGGAACCGGTGTAGTAATAACCGCTACTGTGAGATCCACCAGAGGATGACTGCTGTTCTTCTTCACACAGTTCTGGATTCCAGTCGTAGGAACAGTCGTACTGATTATTGTAGACATCCTGATTCAGTGTTCGGTCATTATTACTACAGGCTGTCAGAAGCAGTGGTACAACCACCAGGCAGATTTTTTTTGAACGCATGGAAAGCCTTACATCATTCAGTTTGTTTATCGTTTTGCTTTATAAATGAATCAGAATAAAACGGTTTCTGTGCAGTATGATATTTAGATGCTTGAACAAAGTACAGTGATGATCACAGGAAAAGGCTGCAAAATGGAAAAAGCACAGCAGATCCCCCAAACTGAATATGTCACAGCGCTGTGGAATCTTCTTCAGCAGAATCAGGACTTAATCCGCATACTGAAAATATCAGAGCTGCACAGCTGCAGATTCTGCTGACACAGCATTTTCCAACCTGTCACTGGGATGTGGTCAATCAGGCACTGGTGCATACATGGTACAGAACATCAGAAGGGAAATGCATACAGCCGTATCGCTCTGTATCGGATGCTGTATCGGCATGGCCTGAAACAGCGACTGCTGTCGCAGTGCAGCTGATCTCTGATGATCAGATGCATATCGTTGCTCCACTGGGCTTGCAGGATCTGTTTGAATTGAAGCTGCGATGGAACAGTAAAATGGTCGCGCATCATGTGTTTTTACAGCGGTTGCAGCAGAAACAGTGGTTGAATATATGGAACAGGCTGGAGATCGTGCAATAAAAAAGCCCCTCATTAAGAGAAGCTTTTTCCATCCAGGCTGAATTTAATTACAGCGTATTTTCATTGTATTTTTTACTGTGACGAATTGACAGCACAGCGGTAATCGCCAGGGTAATCACAATAAAGCCCAGTGAAATCCAGATCGGCATATGGAAGACATCAAGCATTAACATTTTAAAGCCGATGAAGACCAGAATGGCACCTAAACCATAAGGTAGATAATGCATTTTTGTCGCTGCACCAGACAGCAGGAAGAACATGGCACGTAAACCCAGAATTGCCATCAGGTTTGCTGTCAGAACAATGAATGGGTCCGTGGTCACGGCGAAAATTGCAGGAATGGAATCGACTGCAAAGATCACATCTGAAGCTTCAACCAGAATCAGTACAAGAAATAACGGAGTCGCCCAGAGGACACCATTCTGGCGGACAAAGAATTTACCACCTTCAAGATTTGGCGTAATCCGCATGTGTTTACGTAACCATTTTAAAATCGCCATATCTTCAATATTGGTATCTTCCTCTTCCTGTCCTTTCAGGAATTTGAAGCCTGTATAGACCAGAAATGCGCCGAAGATATAAAGAATCCAGGAAAACTCCTGAACAAACCAGGCACCAATAAAGATAAAGATGGTCCGTAAAACAATCGCACCGAGTACGCCATAAAGTAATAATTTACGCTGTAACGCAGGTGAAATGGCGAATGCTGAAAAGATCATCATCCACACGAATACGTTATCAATTGCGAGGGATTTTTCGAGTAAATAACCGGCAAAATATTCCATGGTTTTGGTATTTGCGATGGTAACGCCGGCGGTCTGCTGAAGATAGAGCCACAAACCGCTACCAAATAAGGTTGCGACTGTAACCCAGGCAATACTCCAGTAGGCTGCGGTTCTGACTTTGACTTCCTGTCCTTCTTTTTGTTTAAAACCAAGAAAGTCGATTAAAAGCATGACGGCAACTATGGCAAAAAAAGCCAGATAGAGCCATGGATTACCAATGGATTCCATAAATTTCTCCATATCTGGCAATCAGGCATAAAAAAACCTTGACCTGTTGCCAGATGATTAAACATCTGTATCAACATGATCAAGGTCTTGCCTACATCATCGTTTATGGATGATGCTCAGATACCGGCTTTATGATGGACAGCCACAATAAAGCGTAATGACGATATTCTGAATGGGAGGCTACTCCCCTTGTTCAACAGTATTCTGCTTTAGATTATAGTCTAAAATATGTGTGTAGCATCGCATATTCTGCGAAAGAGTGCAAATGGTCAGGTATGTTGCTGTATACGGACAGCAATGCGGATTTGAAATGTCTGTTATGCAGGCATAAAATCCAAAAAATTAGTGTTGTGAATACTGTTTTTTATCATTTTAATTATTTAAACGGATTTTTCAGTTTCTCACGGAACATGGAAACCAGTAAAAACGTTGCAACAACCAATAAAAATACGATAGATAAAAGATAGATGTCCATTTTCATTATTTCCCCAAAAATAACTTAAGCCAATTAAACAAAAGAACATGGTATTTTTGTATACCTGGAATCAGGTATTTTTAGACATAAAATATTTTAAAATATAATTACTTCGCATTAACTGATGATTTCTGTTAAATAACAATCAAGCCTGAATTATATTTAATTGTTTAATTTTTAATAATAACTTTTTAAATGTCAGTGTTTTTTATACCTGAATTCAAGCTGAATCAACTCAGCTGTTCATATTCTGTTATTGATCGAGTATTTCGGGATATTGAAGAATCTATATGTTTTTTTGTAAATAAGTTTAAATTTTATACAAATCTGTTGATTATTTTATCCTGGGTGATTGCTATACTGGTGAAACAGCAAAGTTCAGGAATACAGGTTCAATCATGAAAATTCAGCATTCAGATAATTCAAAAAAAGGTGAGTTTTACCTGGAAAGTGAGACTGGTCAGCGGCTGGCTGAAATGGCTTATACATGGGCAGGTGAAACCATGCTGATCATTGACCATACCACTGTTGAAGATGAACTGCGTGGGCAAGGTGCGGGGCGTAAATTACTGGATCAGGTGGTTGCTATGGCACGTCAGAAAAATATTAAAATTATTCCATTATGTCCTTTTGCAAAGTCTGTCTTTGATAAAGATCCTTCAATTCGGGATGTTTTGAAATCTTAAGCTGGCTTTGTTACAGTGGATTGTGTCGTAGCCAGCAATCAGAAGATGAGAAACAGTTATGCAGTTCCAGCATGTAGATAATCAACACAAAGGCGAATTTTATCTGGATAATGAACAAGGCAAACGTATTGCTGAGATCAGTTATGTGTGGAGTGATGCACAAAAAATTATTGCCGATCATACCTGGGTGGATGATTCTTTACGTGGTCAGGGCGTAGCACGTCAATTACTGGATACTTTGGTTGATTTCGCCCGTGAAAAGAATTTAAAAATTGTACCGACCTGTTCTTATGTCGATGTGATGTTCCGCCGTGAGCAAAGCTTTGCGGATGTTGCTGCATAACATTCTGTCAGTTTACATTTCTTGAATATTTTTCAGTTTAAACAGCCCTTAAAATCAGGGCTGTTTTTATATTGAATGAATCTTTATGGAATGGGTCTGAGATTAAAATTCAAACAGAAAGTTTAATTAAAAAAATGAATTTTAGAATATTAAAAAACGTCAGATAAAATAATATTAATAAAGGAATAAATATGTTGATCAGGCTTTGCTATGCAAGTACACGCGTAGAACGAGAGACTAATTTACTGGAAGATTTAAGTGATATTTTATCTACAGCCCGACAGTTTAATCAGGAGCATCAGATATATGGTGTGCTGTACTATGCTGAAGGAACTTTTTTTCAGTGCCTGGAGGGGCATAAAACTGTTTTAGAAGCTTTGTATGAACGTATCTTAAATGATCCAAGACATGAAAACGTACAGCGTTTCTCAGATCAGTCCCTTGAACAGCCCTGTTTTTCAAAATGGTCGATGAAATATGTAAATGATTTTACAAAAATTTCCCGTTTTTTTGCAAAATTAGGTTTAGATAAATTCCAGCCTGATCAACTGGATGAGCAACAGGTTCAGGATTTTGTCAGTTTGTTATTGAAAATAAAAAATTAAGTAACTGATGTTACACATTACAAAACAGGTTAAAGCAGTTTGTTGGTTTTAGGTGGTGTCATACATCAAAAGTTCTAATTTAGGGATTAGCCACTTCGTCTTGCGCTTTGTTAAAGCAGTGCGTCAAAGTATACTTTGACTTGCTCAGGCTCGACCTGCTTTTTTTGGGAAAAATGAGCAGTGAAACTGCGCAAGGAAACCATTTTACGAAGCTTTACTTCTCACCGCTGAACTCGTCCCATTCCGTCAAACTGCTGGAAACTTTGCAGAAATATTAAATTGCAGATATTGCGCCATGACTGGCTCATGCCTCAAACAATTGCAGATGACATTTTTGCGTACCCACTTTTTTCGAGACTTTAAATATGATTTTGATGTTGCTGTATAACATCAGTAAATTAATCAATAATTTATATATTTTTACATTGTGATGGACGCATAATTAAAATCAAATGGGGGAATATTGTCATGATGAAAAAGTTTATTTTATGTGGCGGACTCTTGTTCCTGACACAAAATATTTTAGCCGCTGATTGCGCCAAAATAGAAAAAATAGCTGAGAAAAAAGAAGCGCATCTGGTTCCACGCTGGGGCATGGTCGTTGTAAGTCCACAACGGGTCTACTTTCATTCTGCACCGAATGAAGCCTGTAAAATAAAAGATTTATTTATTGTCAAAAATGATCATGTCACTGCATATACGGTCTATCACGATGGCAAACAGGATTGGGTTTCGGTGATGTATTTCAGTCAACGTTTGGGTGATACCGTTCAGGGTTGGGCGAAATTTAAAGCATTTAAAAAGTCAGGGACGATGTCATCTGTGCAATGATTGATCGACAATAAAAAACCCGCTTTCGCGGGTTGATCTGGATCCAGAACTTATCTGGCTCTTAACGCAGTAAGCAATTTTTGATGTAAGCCACCAAAACCACCATTTGACATGATCACCACAGCATCGCCCTCGCCTGCTTCTGCAACCACAGTTTGAATAATGTCATCCAAAGTACGTGCAACCACCGCTTTATTCGGTGCAGCATCAATCACAGGTTGCAGATCCCAGTCCAAACCTTCCGGCTGATACCAGATCACTTCATTAGCTAAACGTGCTGAATGAGCCAGACCATCTTTGTGTGAACCCATACGCATGGTATTTGAACGTGGCTCAATGATTGCCCACAGTTTACGCTCACCTAAACGCTTACGTGCGCCCTCAAGTGTGGTATCAATCGCGGTTGGGTGATGTGCAAAGTCATCATAAACTTCGATACCATTGACAGTATCCAGAAGTTCCATACGGCGTTTTACACCGCCAAAATTCGACAAAGCTTCACATGCCGTTTCAATCGACACACCGACATGTTCAGCAGCTGCAATGGTTGCCAGAGCATTGGCAACGCTGTGTTGCCCTGTCATTGTCCATTTAACGACGCCTTTCACAACGCCGTGTTGAAGCACTTTGAAATGTGAACCATCGGCAGAGAGTTGTTCTGCGGATAAAGATGCTTTTTCATGCGCTTCCAGCCCTGTACGAACCACAGGTGTCCAACAGCCCATTTCCAGTACTTCATCAATATTGGTTTCAGTGATCGGTGCGATGATACGACCTTCACTTGGAATGGTGCGGACGAGATGATGGAATTGTTTCTGGATCGCTGCTAAGTCATCGAAAATATCAGCGTGGTCAAATTCTAAATTATTTAAAATTGCTGTTTTAGGATGGTAATGTACGAACTTGGAACGTTTATCAAAGAACGCTGAATCGTACTCGTCTGCTTCTACACAGAAGTATTTACCGCCACCTAGACGTGCGCTTTCACTGAAACCTAAAGGTACACCACCGATCAAGAAGCCTGGATTTAAACCTGCTTGATCCAATACCCACGCCAGCATGGTCGTGGTTGTGGTTTTACCATGAGTACCTGCAACGCCTAAAACGTGCTTGCCTTGTAAGACATGATCGGCAAGGAACTGTGGTCCTGAAATATACGGTAAGCCTTCATTCAGCATATATTCCACAGCATCAATACCACGTTTCATGGCATTACCCACTATCACGAGGTCTGGATGTGGTTGTAAATGGCTACGGTCATAGCCTTGCATTAAGGTAATGCCTGCATTTTCCAATTGAGTCGACATAGGTGGATACACGTTTGCATCTGAACCTGTCACCTTATGCCCTAAATCACGCGCCAGTAACGCCAAAGAACCCATAAAGGTGCCACAGATACCCAAGATATGCAGATGCATTCGTTCTAACTCCACTGCTTTTTTGACACATCACTTTGTTGTTGTGGTGTTGTCGTGATTCATTTGATTTGAAAGCAACGATAGCAAGGGTTTAAGTGAAAAGATAGTTTTTCTTGTACAGCTCAAATACAAACTGAAAAGATTGAAAGAGGCTATTTTAGCTGCATGGATGAAATGGTATAAAAATAAAGACTGTCTTCTGCTCCATGGTTTAAACATTTAACAACTTTATTGAGTGGAAACGTAAAAGTCTCTCCATCAGTCAGTATTGCTGTAAGTTCAATGGATGGCGGTATAATATGATTTTCCCCGTTGAATTTATCATGATTTATTTTCCTGACTGTTGAAACTCCAGTATAAGATAACGTCAAATAAATGAAGCAATCACATTGAGTTTCAGGGCTGCTATGGCTTTATCTCTTCCGCTTTTACTCCTCATTATCTCCAACTGTTTTATGACATTGGCATGGTACGGTCATTTAAAATTTTTACCGCATGATGCGCCTTTGTGGAAAGCCATTTTACTGAGCTGGGTCATTGCTCTGCTCGAATACAGTTTTATGATTCCCGCGACCCGTTTACTGGCGACACATGGCTGGTCAATGGGACAGATGAAAATTACCCAGGAAGTGGTGACTTTACTGGTTTTTGTCCCGTTTATGATTTTACTGTTCAAACAACCGTTTAAACTGGATTATGTGTGGGCAGGTTTATGTCTGATGGGCTGTGTCTATTTTGTATTTAGAAGTCAGTAAGCTGTATTGGGCAGAATTTATGAAAAAATAGCGAAAATATGGTTCTGCCCTGTCTGTAAAATTTTCTTGAGCTGAAAAATCAGTCTATAATAGCGAGCTTCTTGATATTCATTTAAACACTGATCATCAGTCTTTAAACTTCCTTACATTCGTTTATGGAATATATGCAATGAATGCGGCCGCTGTACAAGACGCTCCTTTAGTTGGAATTATTATGGGTTCTCAATCTGATTGGGCGACTCTCGAAAACACTGCCAATATGCTGAAACAGCTTGGTGTCCCTTTTGAAGCCGAAGTTGTTTCTGCGCATCGTACGCCAGACCGCTTATTTGAATATGCTGAAACTGCACGTGAACGTGGTATTCAGGTGATTATTGCAGGTGCAGGTGGTGCGGCGCATTTACCGGGCATGTGTGCGGCAAAAACTGATCTTCCTGTACTCGGTGTTCCAGTTAAATCTTCTATTTTGAACGGCGTGGATTCATTGCTTTCAATCGTGCAAATGCCTGCAGGTATTGCGGTTGGGACACTGGCGATTGGCCCTGCGGGTGCGACCAATGCGGCAATTATGGCAGCGCAGATTTTAGGTCTGACACGTCCAGAAATTGCAAAAAATGTTGCTGAATTCCGTGCTGCGCAAACTGATAAAGTTGCAAGCAAAAATATTCCGGGTCAAATTTAAGATTGACTGATTCTGAATTGAGTCAGTTTCATATTCAGTCAGTCAAGCCAAGCGAAAAACAGGACACAGATTATGGATAAAACCATCGGGATTTTTGGTGGTGGTCAATTGGGTCGAATGATGGCGCAAGCTGCATTACCCCTTAATATTCAATGCACCTTTTTTGAAGCCAGCCAGGATTGTCCATCTGCTGCATTAGGTCAGGTATTTTCAACCAAAGCGGAAAATAGCTTGCAGGATTTTATTGCCAGTGCAGATGTATTCAGCCTTGAGTTTGAAAATACGCCGTTGATCGATGTCGATGTTTTGACCAAACAAAAAGATTTGCATCCGCCACGTCAGGCTTTGGCGATTGCACAGCATCGTTTATCTGAAAAAGCACTGTTTGATGAGCTTGCGATCCCTGTTGCACCGTATAAAGCGGTGACTTCACTTGATGAATTAAAATCAGCCGTTGAACAGCTCGGCTTACCGATTGTCCTGAAAACCTCACGTGGTGGTTATGATGGCAAAGGTCAGTTTGTATTGCGTACAGCTGATCAAATTGATCAAGCGTGGGCTGAACTTGGCCCTGCAGGTGAATTGATTGCAGAAAGTTTTGTGACTTTCTCACGTGAAGTATCAATCATTGCAGTACGTGGTGCTGATGGTGATGTGAAAACCTGGCCTTTGGCTGAAAATCATCATCACAATGGTATCTTGTCGCACTCGATTGTACCTGCGCCAAACAGCACAGATTTACAGCCTGTGGCACAGGATTACATCACTCGTTTGTTGAATCACTTAAACTATGTGGGCGTACTCACACTTGAGTTATTCGTAACGGAAAAAGGCTTATATGCCAATGAGATGGCACCACGTGTGCATAACTCAGGGCATTGGTCGATTGAAGGTGCGATCTGTTCACAGTTTGAAAATCACATCCGTGCAGTTGCAGGTTTACCCCTCGGTTCAACTGAAGTGGTTCGCCCAACGGTGATGGTGAATATCATTGGTCAGTATCCGAAATCTGAAGATGTTCTTGCGTTAAAAGGCGCTCACATGCACCTTTACAACAAAACTGAACGTGAAGGTCGTAAGATTGGTCATATTACTTTAATGCCAAATGATTCTGCGGAATTGACGACTTTATGCCGTCAATTGGCGAAGATTCTACCGAATCCATTGGCGTTAAGCGAAGATATGAGCATCTAAGTGTAATATTGCATGCAAAGAAAGCGGTCAGCCTATTGACCGCTTTTTTATGCTTGTGATTTATGTATGATGGCGTCCCTTATTTTATCCGTAATGATCCGTGATAATTGGCGATATTTACACAGATTAAATTGCATATAAAAACAACAATTGATATAAAAATTCAGAGAAAACCCGGAAATAGGGTGAATAATTTAAATTCAAATATGAATTTAAAACTATTTTCAGGATTTAAATTTAAAAACTCCACTGTTAAGAGTAGTGAAATTATCCACACCTTGTTCGGGAAAGTTGGTTTTTGGCTTATGAATTTAAAACTTTAAATTTATAAAAATACTTTCTTTGAATTTAAACCAATAGCTGTGGATAAGATTTTACGCATAGGCTGTGAATAAAAAATTCATTATAAAAATAGATACTTAATATTGTTTTGATCGCTTTGGATTTAAACGGGGATTTCTAGTGAGAGGTTGTCTGGTTTGAATTTAAAGTTCTGCTAGAGGATTTGAATTTAAAAAGTTAGATCCGTTTTTTGTGGATAACTGGTTTTAAATTTAAACGCAGTCTTAAGGGTGTAATGAATTCAAAATATACAAATGAATTTAAACTTTACGTTTTGCTTCTGTCATTTTGAAGTCAGAGTGTTATGGTATCCGTATAATTTAAATTCATAACCCGATTGTGGATAACTATGTCTCGTTTGTCTTTGTTGTGTGGTTCTCTTTTTGTTCTTATATCTCAGACTCATGCTGAGCTGGTGATTAATGGTCAGCCTGCAGTTTTAACGCCTTCAATGGCATCTTCCACGGGTTTCGCACCTCAGAATAGCTTCCAGGGTTGTCTTGCAAGGTTACGCTCACAGGCAATTTCTTCAGGTGTGAGTGGTTCAACCTACGATCGTTATACGCAAAATTTGACACCTGATTATTCAGTGATCAGCAAACTTGACTATCAGCCTGAATTTTATACACCGATCTGGGATTATCTCTCAGGTCTGGTTGATGATGAACGTGTAGAAAAAGGGCGTCAGATGTTAGCGCAACATCGTGATGTGCTCAATCGTGTCGCAGCTGTTTATGGTGTACCTGCTGAAACTGTAGTCGCAGTGTGGGGTGTGGAAAGTAATTTTGGTGATATTTCAGGTAAATATCCATTGCTTCAGGCATTGGGTACATTAAGTTGTGAAGGGCGTCGTCAAAATTATTTCCGTGGAGAATTTTTTGCCACTATGCGTATTTTACAGCGTGGTGATTTACGTGAAGAACAGCTGAAAGGTTCATGGGCAGGGGCGTTTGGTCATACTCAGTTTATGCCGTCGACTTATGAAGAGTTAGCGGTGGATTTTGATGGTGATGGTCGCCGTGATCTGGTTTCGAGTACTTCCGATGCTTTAGCTTCAACAGCCAACTTCCTAAAAAAACGCGGTTGGCAGACAGGTATGCCTTGGGGTTTTGAAGTCAAAATTCCTGATAGTGCTTCAGTCAGTGGCGAAAGTCGTCGTAATAAAAAATCTTTAAGTTCATGGGTAAATCGTGGTTTTACCCGTGTGGATGGCACACCGGTCATTCAGGGTAATTTATCTGAAAGTTCACAGGCAGGTCTGATGATGCCAGCAGGGGCAAATGGTCCTGCATTTTTAGTCTTTAAAAATTTTGATGCAATTTATGCCTATAACGCTGCTGAAAGTTATGCTTTAGCGATTGCACATTTATCTGATCGTTTACAGGGTAAAGGTGCTTTTCAGACGGCTTGGCCAACAGAAGATGCAGGAACATCCCGTGCCGAGCGTCGTGAAATTCAAAATTATTTATTGAAAAAAGGTTATGCGATTGGTGATGCAGATGGTTTGATTGGAGATAAAACCCGTCAGGCGATTCAGCAGGAACAGAATAAACTGGGACTGAATCCAACAGGTCGGGCAGGGCAGCAGATTTTAAAGGCATTCAGAAATGAAAATGCCAAACTGATGATGCAGTAATCCATCTCGTTCGTTTAAACACTCTGTCATTCACTCTATGACAACATCAGCTTTTCTTTTACACAAAAAAATCCTCATAAATTTATGAGGATTTTTTATCACCGGAGTCCAGTGTGGAACCCGTATTGATATGGGTGCTGAGGCGTGATCAGTCCAGTTTTATTGCTTCTAAAATATCAAAAATAACAGAGGTGACATCCTGGCTCAGATCACGGTTGTTGAAAATCTCGTAAGCTGTAATGGTTACGTCAGTGTCGCTGGGTAACAGGCGCTGTTCTTCTTCAATCAGGTGTTCAATCGGCAATAAAGTCTGTTTGATTGACAGATGCAGAATATCTTTAAACTCAATATTATCTTCTTCAAGTTCAATGATCTGTTCATTAAAGTAAGGCAATAAAACAGCATGGAGATAAGGTTGGATATCAGTAATATCAAAAATTTCAATATCACGGGTCTGTTCTATCGTACTGATATGATCATTAATTTCCAGAATAATATGATAGAAACTCACAGCCTTCTCCTTTCAAAGTTCAGTATTTACAATAGCATGAAAATCCTGCATCGTGATGAACAAATACTTTTAAATCCATAAATAAAATATGGAATAATATTATGATGCTTATCTGCGGTTTAAAAGATCAATATCCGCTGATTTAAGTCTGAAATTTTTCAGATCCTGTTGTTCCAGCATCGGGTACATCAGGGCTTGAGGGTCTGCATGGTGTTCTATCCCGAGTGCATGTCCGAGTTCATGAGCCAGTGTCAGTCGAAGATCATCTTCGGTATCGAACTGATAAATCTGAATCTGATCTCCCATGAAAACACCTTTATGAAACTCGCGTGGCGGGAAGCGTCGTAAGGCCTGCATGGCATCTTCTCTTAGTTGATCCGCATTTTTATTGTGCAGATGGACCTGAGAATTTAAGCCCTGACTTTTACGGTTAAAATAATCAATATCCTGTTGCAGCTGGTTTTTCTGTTCTTCCAGGCGCCATCTTTTCTGGATCAGCTGCTGCTGGCTTTCAGTGGAGGCATTATGTTGCTCTCTTAGAGCATTCTGTTCTTTCTGCAGTTGTTCAAATTCATAATCAAGCTGATATCTGCGCTGTTTGATACTGTTCTGCAGATGATCCAGATTCTGCTGTGCACTGCTGATATTTTCAGAATCACGTTCAGTATGCTGCAATTGTTCAGTCAGTTTTTTTTCAGTCTGCTTCATTGCATTGAAGTTTTCCTGGCGGTCATCATAAATGAGCCTGATACTCAGCTGAGCGTCGGGATCATAAACAAAATACTCACGTCCTGTACCCTGGTGCCAGATTTGAATGGCTTCTTCACTTAACTGAATGACCTGTTGCTGAGTCAGCCCAAAACGTGAGTCCACTTCTGCAATTTTAAATCGTAAGCGTGAGTCAAAAGGGTGGGTCAGGCGATCACTGACCGAATTGAAATTCAGCTGAGGGTGTTTGGCACGCTGAATGGTCAGGTAACAGATGGGCAGTATAAATATTATTATTAACAGGTAGCGCATGAGTATGAATTAAAAAGACTTTTTATTATGAATAATTTAACTGATTTATTGGTGGCAGAACAGTGCTGTATTCAAAATATAGAAGGTTGCTTTTTAAGCATCCATAAGGTGTTTTCAGAATATCAACGGAACAGAAAAATTTTCTGTTTTAAGATGATTCATACGTCATAAAATAAAAAGAGCATGAATTTCTATCTGATTTCAGGATCGTTAATGTTGTTGGCAGGGCTTGCTTGCTGGGGTTTTGTGTTCAAGTGTCTGTACATCATGTTCCGTACCCGTATTGTGGTCGATTTACCGCTCAATGAGCAGTTTAAAACATTCAGATTGACTGAAAAGAGTGGCTTTGCCGTGTGGGAAGAAGGGCCGATGTTAAAAAAATCGGCAATGGTGTTCAGTACACCTCAGATTATAAATACCGATCACCAACAGCCTGTAAAACTTTCCCGTAGTTATGGCAATGCCACCAAAACCAGTTTTACCCGTGCATCGCGACTGGTTTATTTTTGTGAGCTGGATGCAGGAAATTATGTGCTTGAAGTTCGAGAGGGTTCATCATTAGGCAAACTTGATCAGACAATGACCAATATGATTGAGCGTGTGGTGACCGTTCCCAAAGCACCAGTTTCTGAATATCGTATTCAATTACGCAAAAGTCTGAGCAAACGCCAGCGATTATTGATGATCCCTGCGGTTTTTATCGGACTGTTTTTATTTAATACAGGGTTGTTTACAGTCATTGCTCATACCACTGGCAAGCAACTTGGTGGAGCTTTGGGCATATAAAATAAGTTATGAATGCGCAATATTGAACAATAACTGTAGATCCATAAACAGTAAAATAAAGGCAAGCACACTGAGCAGGCGATTCATCCATTTCGACTTTTCTAAGTATATGGCATTGATATAGCTATCTTTAAATTCACGTGGATGGAACATGATATAACTGATCTTCTGTTTAAATGTCGCAGTGACCGATTGCTGACAGATCTGCTGCTCAGTCAGGATCACCTGACGGATAATCAAGGCATTGATGCACCATAATATCAATAAAACCAGAAAGATAACGACTGCGCTCCACGTGAAACGTACAACATCACTTTGTTCAAAGAATGCCATTTCTGTATAGGCATGATTCATCAGCGCGATGCTGAGGATCAGCATGAGGCGATAAAAAGTCTGTTGGATAAATTGTAAATGGAGCGGCTTGCGATGATCCTGCGCAACCGTTTTATCTAAAATTCGACGTACAAAGATCGCAAAGCCATGACAGGTCAGCTCGAAAAAACAAACAGTACAATTGTCAGCAGAATGATTTTAATCATGGCTTATTTCTGGAACAGTGGTTGATAGAGTGACGGTGTCACTAAAATCATCAGCAGAATTCCTGAGCAGACAAAGGCAAGATCATTGAAAATCGCCGCATAACTGCTCATATAAATCCAGTGCATATAAGGCATGAAGTAAATCAGAAACGTAGGAAAAAAGGTGTAGATATAGGCTTTACGCGCCCATTCTTTTTTTCTGAAAAGTCCAATGGTGATTGCCATCAGGGCGATGAACAGGAGAATAACAATTACGGCTTCCCAGTTCTGTGGGTCTCTGTACAGGGTTTTATCAAGGAGTTCGAGCTCAGGTGCAGAGCTGAACATATCAATGATGGCAGCTATCAATGGAAATAAAAATGGGGCAATGATCAGGCTGTAATACACAGTTGGGGAAACGGCAGAGGAATTTTTCATAGTTTTTGACTCTTTTTCTCCATTATAGAGTCTGAATTAATATTTTTGTTTAAGTTTTGATAGTGTTGAAATTATAAATTTATTAGAATCATCGATTAATTTTATATGTGTTATTTAATCAAAATAAACATCTGAAATTTAATAATAATATTGGGGGTATTGAAAATGTGGATGATTGCTATTTTAGCTTTTGGAACGATTGTCGCAGGTCCTATAGGGTTTATTATAGGTCTGATCATTATTGGCTTTATGGTGTATTCAAAAGAGCAGTCGCTTAACCAAAATAATGAACCATCCGAGCCTCACGAGCCATTTCACAAGCAAGAACAGCATTCAAATCCATCTACTATACGTTTATTGACCCCTTGCATCGAGATGGTATGCCATTTTGCCTTAAAATATGAACACCAATGGACGACTGAAAAAGTAAAATATGTAAAGTCTGTTTTTCAAGAGTGTTGTGATAATGCTGAAGATGAAACGTATTTGCGTGAAGTATTAAAAACAAAGCATCGTTCTTCTTTGGAAACGTGTATTCATCAGTGGTTAGAATTAAATCCTAATCAGGAAAGCAAGGAAGTAATGTTTACGGTCGTTTGCCGTTTATTGGTGAATACATGTCAGGATATTGAAAAGATTCGTTATGATGGTTTTGGTTTTGGTACTACTTTAGGATTAAGTTATCAATATTGTCACTCAGAACTGGAAGCAATGTTGGAGGATGCCTTTCAGTATGAATCACAACATAATTCAACGGGTAAATCGGAATTAGAAACAGCAGCAGAAATATTAGGTGTAGGTATTCAAGCCACTGAACAAGAGATTAATAAGGCGTATAGAATAAAAATGAAAGACTACCATCCAGACCGTAATGTAAACGTTACACCTGCGGTACAACGTATGTTGGAAGAACAAACACAGCTGTTAAATAATGCGCGAGATTTTATGTTGAAATACATAAATTAAAATCAAAAAAACCGCTCAATTTCTTGAGCGGTTTTTCTTAGACATTCAATAACGAATTATTTTTTGTCATCTTTCACTTCAGTGAACTCAGCATCTACAACGCCATCGTCCGCTTTTTGCTGTTGTTGACCAGCATCACCACCGAACTGGCTAGGATCGAAACCTTCAGCTCCGCCTTGACCTTGAGCAGCTTCATACGCACGTTGAGTGATCGGCATGATGATGTTCTGTAAAGCTTCAGTTTTTGCTTTGATCGCATCAACATCATTTTCTTTCGCAGTCACTTCAAGCTCAGATACCGCTGTATCAATTGCAGTTTTCTCATCAGCCGTCACCTGGTCGCCCAGATCTTTCACTGCTTTTTGAGCAGAAGAAACGAGTGCATCAGCTTCGTTACGTGCTTTTGCCAGCTCTTCGAACTTACGGTCTTCTTCAGCATTCGCTTCAGCATCTTTGATCATTGCTTCGATTTCAGCATCAGACAAACCTGAGTTTGCTTTAATCTGGATAGATTGCTCTTTACCAGTGCTCTTATCTTTCGCAGATACTTTTAAGATACCATCAGCGTTGATGTCGAAAGATACTTCAATCTGTGGCACACCACGTGGAGCAGGTGGGATGTCACCTAACTGGAAGTTACCCAGTAATTTGTTTTGCTGCGCCATTTTACGTTCACCCTGGAACACAGAAATGTCTACAGCAGGCTGGTTGTCAGCAGCAGTCGAGAACACTTGAGATTTCTTCGCAGGAATCGTGGTGTTTTTCTCGATGATCGCAGTTAACACGCCACCCATAGTTTCGATACCAAGTGTAAGCGGTGTAACGTCAAGTAAAAGTACGTCAGTTTTGTCACCTGAAAGTACCGCACCTTGAATCGCAGCACCAATTGCAACTGCTTCATCAGGGTTTACATCTTTACGAGGTTCTTTACCGAAGAACTCCTGAACTTTCTGTTGAACCATTGGCATACGTGACTGACCACCTACCAGGATTACGTCAGAGATGTCGCTTGTTGAAAGACCGGCATCTTTAAGCGCAATTTTACAAGGCTCAATCGTACGGGCAACCAGGTCAGCAACCAGACCTTCAAGTTTTGCACGAGTTACATTGATCACTAAGTGTTTAGGACCAGTTGCATCAGCCGTGATATACGGCAGGTTAATTTCAGTTGAATTAGATGAAGAAAGCTCAATTTTCGCTTTTTCAGCTGCTTCTTTTAAACGTTGAAGTGCAAGTGGATCCTGTTTCAGGTTGAAGTTCTGTTCTTTTTTGAACTCTTCAACTAAATAGTCGATCAATGCATTATCAAAGTCTTCACCACCAAGGAATGTATCACCGTTGGTAGACAGTACTTCGATCTGCTGGTCGCCATCTAAGTCAGCAATTTCAATGATTGATACGTCAAAAGTACCACCACCAAGGTCATATACAGCAACTTTACGGTCGCCTTCTTTTTTGTCCATACCGAACGCAAGTGCAGCAGCCGTTGGTTCGTTGATGATACGTTTAACTTCTAAACCAGCAATTTTACCTGCATCTTTAGTTGCCTGACGCTGAGCATCGTTGAAGTATGCAGGAACAGTAATGACTGCTTCTGTTACTGTTTCACCCAGATAGTCTTCAGCTGTCTTTTTCATCTTTTTCAGAATTTCAGCTGAAACCTGTTGTGGAGCAAGTTTCTTGTCGTTTACTTCAACCCATGCATCGCCATTGTCCGCTTTCACGATTTTGAATGGTGCAATACCGATGTCTTTCTGTACTGCCTGATCCTGGTACTTACGACCGATCAGACGTTTGATTGCATACAGAGTATTTTTAGGGTTGGTTACTGCCTGACGTTTCGCAGACTGACCAACCAGGATTTCACCATCTTTGTACGCAACAATCGATGGAGTTGTACGAGCGCCTTCAGCGTTTTCGATTACTTTAACTTTATCGCCTTCAAGTACTGCAACACATGAGTTTGTTGTACCTAAGTCAATACCGATAATTTTAGCCATTAACATATTCCTCTAAATTCTTTTGAATACTTTTGCTTTCCCGATATCAGCAGGGGAACGCAAAAGACATTTTCTTGTAATCCGATATGAGAGCCGTTCTGAATTTTTCAAGTAAAATTGATGAAAATTTTTTACGGACTCCCTGATATATAAGGCTTATGCGCCAACCATAACCATTGCTGGACGCAGTAAGCGACCATTCAGGGCATAACCTTTCTGCAGTACAGTGCCAATCTCATTGGCTTTGGCATTTGGGTCAATACCGACTGCCTGATGCAGATCTGCATTGAAACCATGTGCGGTATCCACCACAACAACACCAAATTTTTCCAAAGTGGTCAGCAGAGATTTCAGTGTCAGTTCCACACCTTCGGATAATCCGGATTTTTCTTCGCCTGCCGCTGCAATTGCCCGTTCCAGGTTATCTACGGATTCCAGCAGTTCTTTGGCAAATTTTTCAAGCACAGTGTCTTTATGCTTTTCAGATTCACGCTGGATACGTTCCACGCTTTTCTGAGCTTCATACACTGCATTTGCCGTACGTGCTTTCTCAAGTTTCAGGCTTTCTTCAAACTGTCTGATCTGTGCCTGTAAATCTTCAACTGAAACTTCAGCCTGCTCGGTTTCAGCTTGAGTCTGCTGTTCTGCCTGCTCTTGCTCTAAATCTTGAGCGTCTTGATTTTGCTCAGTTGCCATTGATTTACTCCGTTTAAATGGGTTCTTAAACATGTACAGTCCCTTAAGGCGTCAGTGTTAACTGGGTTAATCTGAACTGCCATGCGTTATTGAATTCATGATTACTGTAAGAGGTCGGGGCAAGCCTTAAAAATTCAAGATGCCTGTGGGACAAAATTTAATGAAAATGGAAGAAATACTGAAGCTGTGAATGATTGCGCTAAAATTGCGGTACCTGATCTGTTGAGCCCCACTTCAGTCTGAGAGACTGAATTTTTTACTGGATGGTACAGAAAGTCGGGGTGTAACTGCCTTGCAGGTATAAAAAATAATCAAAATAAATCAAACATGTATAATAATTATACTTAAAAGCAATAAATTGATTGTTTTATCGTCTTTTACAGCGGTTACGGATTTATCTAAACTCATATTCAGATTCTATATCGCTGTAGTTTCTTTTTTGTCTTTCTGAATTGTGTTTTCAACGCCCATCCATCCTTGGATGGGCTTTTTTTTATTCAAAATACGGTTTTATGTTTCAAACCCTGGTGAAGTGTAAGTTTAGGCTGGCTTTACTGGAGTCTTCTGCTGTCATGCTCAGATCTGACAGACATATTATCTGAATATCTAAAAAGTCTGATTAAGCTGTATCTTTATAATAAAAAGAGCATTTTATTGTTTTGTTCGCTGTATTCTGAGCTGAAAAAAGATTGCTGCAGAATTAATAAAAAATTGCATAAGCACAACTCAGAGGGATAAAACCTTAACGATTTATGCGGGCAGCCCTGGGAATGTTGGGTCATGATGGCTCGGTCAAAGCAGGACTTTGGCGTTTATTACTCAATAACTCAGGAAAAAGTTATGAAAAAATCAGGTTTATTCTCTTTAATTATTTTGGGTGCATCACTCGCTGCTGTGGGATGTTCATCTGCAGAAACGGCTCAGGCTCCACAAAGTGCCCAGACACCTGAAACTGCTGCAAACTCAGGTGGGGCTCAGCCAGGCAGTGTGTCAGCAGTGGATACAGTGGATCAGTCGGGTGCAGTAACACAGGCAGACCCAGCAGAACAGTCTGCTCCGGTTCAGTCTGAGTCTGTTGAAGAAGCACCGGTGGTTCAATAATTCATACTCATCTGCATAAGAACAGTCGCTATATACTGAGCTGGATGCCTTCAGTAATCATGCAGTACATGGCGAATGTTTTGAGACAGAACATTTCCTGCTCAGCACAGCTCAGGTGGACAGACTGCTGAATCCGCCTGTATATAAAGCACGGGATCCATCAAAGAAAAACCCTGTAAAAAATTACAGGGTTCTGTGTTTAAAGCTCAGCTGGAATATCAGTCTTTGTGGCGGTCAGACCATCTTTGCTGACGGTTTTCCTGCTGCTGTTTACGTTGTTCAGCATATTTCTGGCGCTGGTTCTGTACGCGCTCACGCTGCTGTTCAGATTTTTTACGATTCCATTCCGCGCGTTTCTGACGCTGTTCTTCAGCTTTTTTACGCAGTTCTTCCCGGTTCTTCCGGTCAGCTTCCCGTCTGCGTTGATCCCACTGAGCTTCCTGCTGACGCTTCTGTTCCCATTGTCTGTGGTCATGTTCCCGCTGTCTGCGTTCAAGCTCGATTCTTTGCTGACGCTGTTGATATTCCCAGCGCTGACGGTTGTGATTGTGGTCATAACGGTTATCGTAATCACGGTCATAGCGACGGTCATAACGATTGTCATATTGACCATTGTAATAGCCACCATCTTCTGGAAAAGCGACACAGCCTACAGCCAGAAATGTTGTGGCTATGGAAAGCAGAATCAGTTTTTTAGCCATAACCTTTATCCTTTATCTGAACAGAGTAGCAAAACGACTCTGTTATTATCGTGAAAATTGTCAATGACAAGCAGTTAAAAGAAGATTAGCGTATTGTAGTTTCAGCTGTGTATGCAGATGACATGTCTTATATAACAATATGGTCACATGAATGCTGATCATGTAGGAAATATGAAGAATACAGATAAGGAAAGACTCGCCATGGTTGCTTTCAACACTAAAATTCAAAAAATGATGGAAAAGGGACAGGGTGCAGCAGCACGGACGCTGGACCGTTTGCCTGGCATTGCTCAGGAAACATTAAGCAAGGCACTGGGATATCCATACCATTATCCAGACCTTGATCCTTTTATTAAATGCATGATGGCAGCGCAGATCAAGCAGGGGAAAATCGGTTTTATTGGAGACGATCCTGCCCATTCCCGAAAAGTGTTTGATCAGCAGATGCAGTCGATCCGTGCCCAGGCAACACCTGTTAAGCGGATTGAAGATCTACGTTTGCCTTTACACAGTGGAACCATTTTCGCCCGTCATTATCATCCTGCGCCGCATAAAAAGCTGCCTATGATTGTGTTCTATCATGGGGGCGGTTTTGTGGTTGGCGGAATGGACACTCATGATGAAGCATGCCGTCTGATTGCAGTACATGCAGGTGCACAGGTATTAAGTATTGATTATCCACTGGCACCTGAAGCCAGCCCTAAACAACTGATTCAGACCTGCGAAGATGCACTGGCCTGGGTTTATCAGAACCGCAGACAGTTTAAAATTCTGAAAAACAGAATTGCTGTGGCAGGTGACAGTGCAGGCGGCAACATCAGTGCAGTAGTGGCACAGCGCAGTGCAAACAAAGTGTATGCACCTGAAGCTCAGTTTCTGATTTATCCTGTGGTGGATTTTAAAAGCCGTCACCCGTCATTTTATGCTTATGAAAATGGACTGGTGCTGACGGGGGCTGATGTGAGTTATGTGACAGACTATTATGTCACTCAGCATGATTTTCAGCTCGATGATCCCATGATTTCACCTACTTATGGCAATCTGAAAAGACAGCCTCCTGCATTTGTGGTGACTGCAGGGCATGACCTGCTGCATGATGAAGGCGAAATCTATGCACATAAACTCAGACATCAGGGCAATAAAGTGGAGTATCAGGAATACAGTGATCAGACCCATGGATTCATCAATCTGACTCCGGTTTCCAGACGGGCAAAAAAAATCACAATCGAAATCAGTAAGAATTTCCGAAAATTCTGGGACAGACAGCGTTAAGTACGGACAGATTAAGGCGTTTCCATTTGAAACGCCTTTTTTTATGCTTCTTCGATCTGAGCTTCAGGAAAGATCAGCTGAAATTCAGGAATATAAAAGCTTTTCAGTGCAGTCGCTTTAGAAAAATCAGGAAAGATGTCCTGAGTATTGATCCATTCTATAGATTGCATTGGTTTCAATGCACCCGAAAACTGGGGTGCAAAACTGAACGTCCGACTCTGATCATGCTGTTTGATTTTCAGGATCAGATCGGGCAGATATTTACTGCTGACCAATGCTGTCTGAGTGGCTGGTTTTTTCATCAGTTTAACGGACATGATCTGTTCGCCGAACTGAATCTGACAATAGCAGGTGTTTTCACGTTCCAGCCATTCAAATTGAGCCAGTTCCTTTGGGATACCCCAAAGCGCTTGACCATGCTGAACCGAGACCTCGGTAGATACATATATTTTAGGAATAAAGGAAAGACTGCCACCATATTTAATGCTGTGATCAAGTAACAGCAGTTCATCATAGGGGCCGACAGGCGATGTTTCATAGCGCACCAGCATGACCTGAACCATTCTGCCCAGATAAGACGGCGCAATTCCAAAATGGGCTGATGCTTTGGTTAAAGCAGGGCTCAGCCAGTAATTCATAATAAAAGCATCGCCATTCAGGTGCCATGGCGGTGGATGAGTCACAACAGGATTAAGTAAATTTTTATTCATTTTATTCTCATAGTGAAGCAAAGACAGCTCAGTGAATATATTGTATGATTCTTATGCGATAATCCATGCGCATTGAGCGATACAGAGTAAGGATATGTTAAAGCAGACATTATTTGCCGTTTGTGCAATGACTACAAGTTTCAGCCTGATGGCTGCCAATACCGTGGTGGAAATGAAAACCTCCCTGGGAAATATTGAAATTGAGCTTTTCAATGATCAGGCACCCGTTTCAGCAAAAAACTTTGAAAACTATGTAAAAGCGGGCTTTTATACCGATACGCTTTTTCATCGCGTCATTCCGGGTTTCATGATCCAGGGTGGTGGTTTCAATGCAGATATGAGCGAAAAGCAAACTCAGGCTGCAATTAAAAATGAATCATCCAACGGTCTTAAAAATACCCGTGGCACTCTGGCTATGGCACGGACCAACAATCCTGACTCTGCAACCAGTCAGTTCTTCATTAATGTTGCAGACAATGCCTTTTTGAACAGAAGTCCAATGAATGCAGGCTATGCAGTATTTGGTAAAGTGACCAAAGGTATGAATGTTGTCGATAAAATTACGGCTGTTCCAACAGGAAACTATGGAATGCACCAGAATGTTCCAAAGCAAAGTGTGAAAATACTGGGTGTGCAGATCAAAACAGCAGCAGCATCCAAATAAAGTCAGTTTTTGGTGCAGATTTATAAGATGTTATATTTTTGCACCATTATCAAACAGTTAAATGCATTTTTTAGTATTTTGAAAGAAGTTTAGCGTATAAAAATACAACACTCGATAAAACAATCAGTTAAAAGCACTTGCACGTGTAAGAAATTGTCCTATAATGAGCTCATCCCGACGCGATACAGCAAACGAACTTAGCTCAAAGGGTTAAGTTGTTAAATGTTTATTGCGTTTTATTTATCACTGACGAGGTGATAAATAATTCATTAAGAGAATATGAAGAACAACTTGTGTGGATTTTTACTGATTGATCGATCGAAATTATTTTCATTGATTGAATGGTTTAAATTACTCGAAGTTTATTTGAGAGAATTTGTCAGAAAATTGATGAGCCAAGATTGGCACCCTTTAAGGTGCTAGCAAGTATTAAACTGAAGAGTTTGATCATGGCTCAGATTGAACGCTGGCGGCAGGCTTAACACATGCAAGTCGAGCGGAGAGAGGTAGCTTGCTACTGATCTTAGCGGCGGACGGGTGAGTAATGCTTAGGAATCTGCCTATTAGTGGGGGACAACATTCCGAAAGGAATGCTAATACCGCATACGCCCTACGGGGGAAAGCAGGGGATCATTAGACCTTGCGCTAATAGATGAGCCTAAGTCGGATTAGCTAGTTGGTGGGGTAAAGGCCTACCAAGGCGACGATCTGTAGCGGGTCTGAGAGGATGATCCGCCACACTGGGACTGAGACACGGCCCAGACTCCTACGGGAGGCAGCAGTGGGGAATATTGGACAATGGGGGGAACCCTGATCCAGCCATGCCGCGTGTGTGAAGAAGGCCTTTTGGTTGTAAAGCACTTTAAGCGAGGAGGAGGCTACTCTGGTTAATACCTGGAGATAGTGGACGTTACTCGCAGAATAAGCACCGGCTAACTCTGTGCCAGCAGCCGCGGTAATACAGAGGGTGCGAGCGTTAATCGGATTTACTGGGCGTAAAGCGTACGTAGGCGGCTTTTTAAGTCGGATGTGAAATCCCTGAGCTTAACTTAGGAATTGCATTCGATACTGGGAAGCTAGAGTATGGGAGAGGATGGTAGAATTCCAGGTGTAGCGGTGAAATGCGTAGAGATCTGGAGGAATACCGATGGCGAAGGCAGCCATCTGGCCTAATACTGACGCTGAGGTACGAAAGCATGGGGAGCAAACAGGATTAGATACCCTGGTAGTCCATGCCGTAAACGATGTCTACTAGCCGTTGGGGCCTTTGAGGCTTTAGTGGCGCAGCTAACGCGATAAGTAGACCGCCTGGGGAGTACGGTCGCAAGACTAAAACTCAAATGAATTGACGGGGGCCCGCACAAGCGGTGGAGCATGTGGTTTAATTCGATGCAACGCGAAGAACCTTACCTGGTCTTGACATAGTAAGAACTTTCCAGAGATGGATTGGTGCCTTCGGGAACTTACATACAGGTGCTGCATGGCTGTCGTCAGCTCGTGTCGTGAGATGTTGGGTTAAGTCCCGCAACGAGCGCAACCCTTTTCCTTATTTGCCAGCACTTCGGGTGGGAACTTTAAGGATACTGCCAGTGACAAACTGGAGGAAGGCGGGGACGACGTCAAGTCATCATGGCCCTTACGACCAGGGCTACACACGTGCTACAATGGTCGGTACAAAGGGTTGCTACCTAGCGATAGGATGCTAATCTCAAAAAGCCGATCGTAGTCCGGATTGGAGTCTGCAACTCGACTCCATGAAGTCGGAATCGCTAGTAATCGCGGATCAGAATGCCGCGGTGAATACGTTCCCGGGCCTTGTACACACCGCCCGTCACACCATGGGAGTTTGTTGCACCAGAAGTAGGTAGTCTAACCGTAAGGAGGACGCTTACCACGGTGTGGCCGACGACTGGGGTGAAGTCGTAACAAGGTAGCCGTAGGGGAACCTGCGGCTGGATCACCTCCTTAACGAAAGATTGACGATTGGTAAGAATCCACAACAAGTTGTTCTTCATTGATGTATCTGAGGGTCTGTAGCTCAGTTGGTTAGAGCACACGCTTGATAAGCGTGGGGTCACAAGTTCAAGTCTTGTCAGACCCACCATTCTGACGAATCAGCACAGAAACAGATATATCGGGATCTTAACTGGGGACTTAGCTTAGTTGGTAGAGCGCCTGCTTTGCACGCAGGAGGTCAGGAGTTCGACTCTCCTAGTCTCCACCATCACATTAAGTGAAGTTCTGAATTATAGAATTTAGTGAATATGACGATCATCTGATCTCAGTTTATTAAGTTCTGTGATTTATCACAGTTTGCTACCTGCTGACGAGGCGGTAGTTAATCATTAACAGCATATATTTGAGTTGAAATAAATTGTTCATACTCATGACCGACATTAACACTGACAGTAATTTATTACTGTGATGTGAAAATGAAGGAAATGAGAAACTAGCGATTAAACTGAATCAAGCGTTTTGGTATATGAATCTAATTGAAGCTGTACAGTGATTAATTTCACAGACGCCAACTGTATGAGAGTGATGAGAAATCGTCGCGATCTGTTGCTCATCCTACTTGTAGGGATGAACGACTGTTTGGGGTTGTATAGTCAAGTAATTAAGTGCATGTGGTGGATGCCTTGGCAGTCAGAGGCGATGAAAGACGTAATAGCCTGCGATAAGCTCCGGGGAGGCGGCAAATATCCTTTGATCCGGAGATTTCTGAATGGGGAAACCCACCTGCTATAAGGCAGGTATCGTAACATGAATACATAGTGTTACGAGGCGAACGAGGGGAAGTGAAACATCTCAGTACCCTTAGGAAAAGAAATCAATTGAGATTCCCTCAGTAGCGGCGAGCGAACGGGGAACAGCCCATTAAGTCATATAAGCTTTAGTGGAATGCTCTGGGAAGTGCAACCATAGTAGGTGATAGTCCTGTACGCGAAAGGGCTTATATGATGATGTCGAGTAGGGCGAGGCACGTGAAACCTTGTCTGAATATGGGGGGACCATCCTCCAAGGCTAAATACTCCTGACTGACCGATAGTGAACCAGTACCGTGAGGGAAAGGCGAAAAGAACCCCTGTGAGGGGAGTGAAACAGATCCTGAAACCGCATGCATACAAGCAGTGGGAGCCGACTTGTTCGGTGACTGCGTACCTTTTGTATAATGGGTCAGCGACTTATATTCAGTAGCAAGGTTAACCGTATAGGGGAGCCGTAGGGAAACCGAGTCTTAATAGGGCGTTCAGTTGCTGGGTATAGACCCGAAACCGGGTGATCTATCCATGAGCAGGTTGAAGGTTGGGTAACACTAACTGGAGGACCGAACCCACTGTCGTTGAAAAGCCAGGGGATGACTTGTGGATAGGGGTGAAAGGCTAATCAAACTCGGTGATAGCTGGTTCTCCCCGAAAGCTATTTAGGTAGCGCCTCGGACGAATACCATTGGGGGTAGAGCACTGTTTCGGCTAGGGGGTCATCCCGACTTACCAAACCGATGCAAACTCCGAATACCAATGAGTACTATCCGGGAGACAGACTGCGGGTGCTAACGTCCGTAGTCAAGAGGAAAACAATCCAGACCGCCAGCTAAGGCCCCAAAATTATAGTTAAGTGGGAAACGATGTGGGAAGGCATAGACAGCTAGGAGGTTGGCTTAGAAGCAGCCACCCTTTAAAGAAAGCGTAATAGCTCACTAGTCGAGTCGGCCTGCGCGGAAGATGTAACGGGGCTAAAACTATATGCCGAAGCTGCGGATTTGCAATTTATTGCAAGTGGTAGGGGAGCGTTCTGTAAGCCGATGAAGGTGGATTGAGAAGTCTGCTGGAGGTATCAGAAGTGCGAATGCTGACGTGAGTAACGACAAAACGGGTGAAAAACCCGTTCGCTGAAAGACCAAGGGTTCCAGTCCAACGTTAATCGGGGCTGGGTGAGTCGACCCCTAAGGCGAGGCCGAGAGGCGTAGTCGATGGGAAACTGGTTAATATTCCAGTACTTGTGTGTAATGCGATGAGAGGACGGAGAAGGTTAAGTCAGCCTGGCGTTGGTTGTCCAGGTGGAAGGATGTAGGCATGTATCTTAGGCAAATCCGGGGTACTCTATGCTGAGATCTGATAGCAAGCTGTACTTGTACAGTGAAGTGGCTGATACCATACTTCCAGGAAAAGTCTCTAAGCTTCAGTTACACAGGAATCGTACCCGAAACCGACACAGGTGGTCAGGTCGAGTAGACCAAAGCGCTTGAGAGAACTCTGCTGAAGGAACTAGGCAAAATGGTACCGTAACTTCGGGAGAAGGTACGCTGCCGGCGGTGATTTCCCTTGCGGAATGAGCGGCCAGCAGCCACAGAAACCAGGCCCCTGCAACTGTTTATTAAAAACATAGCACTCTGCAAACACGAAAGTGGACGTATAGGGTGTGATGCCTGCCCGGTGCTGGAAGGTTAATTGATGGGGTTAGCGTAAGCGAAGCTCTTGATCGAAGCCCCAGTAAACGGCGGCCGTAACTATAACGGTCCTAAGGTAGCGAAATTCCTTGTCGGGTAAGTTCCGACCTGCACGAATGGCATAATGATGGGGGCGCTGTCTCCAGCAGAGGCTCAGTGAAATCGAATTCGCCGTGAAGATGCGGTGTACCCGCGGCTAGACGGAAAGACCCCGTGAACCTTTACTGCAGCTTGACATTGAACTTTGATCTTACCTGTGTAGGATAGGTGGGAGGCTTTGAAGTAGTGACGCCAGTTGCTATGGAGCCATCCTTGAAATACCACCCTGGTAATATTGAGGTTCTAACTCTGTCCCGTTATCCGGGACGAGGACCATGTCTGGTGGGTAGTTTGACTGGGGCGGTCTCCTCCTAAAGAGTAACGGAGGAGTACGAAGGTGCGCTCAGCGTGGTCGGAAATCACGCGTAGAGTATAAAGGCAAAAGCGCGCTTAACTGCGAGACCCACAAGTCGAGCAGGTACGAAAGTAGGTCTTAGTGATCCGGTGGTTCTGTATGGAAGGGCCATCGCTCAACGGATAAAAGGTACTCTGGGGATAACAGGCTGATACCGCCCAAGAGTTCATATCGACGGCGGTGTTTGGCACCTCGATGTCGGCTCATCTCATCCTGGGGCTGAAGCAGGTCCCAAGGGTATGGCTGTTCGCCATTTAAAGAGGTACGCGAGCTGGGTTTAGAACGTCGTGAGACAGTTCGGTCCCTATCTACCGTGGGCGCTGGAAATTTGAGAGGATCTGCTCCTAGTACGAGAGGACCAGAGTGGACGAACCTCTGGTGTACCGGTTGTGACGCCAGTCGCATCGCCGGGTAGCTATGTTCGGAAGGGATAACCGCTGAAAGCATCTAAGCGGGAAGCCTACCTCAAGATAAGATTTCCCTAGGACTTTATGTCCTCTAAAGAGCCGTTGAAGACTACGACGTTGATAGGCTGGATGTGGAAGCACGGTGACGTGTGAAGCTGACCAGTACTAATTGCTCGTGAGGCTTGACTATACAACACCCAAACAGTTGTTGTATAAAGCTCAGTTGATTCGATATTCATCAGAATGACTTGATTCAGAATCGCAACAGTATGACAATGTTCCAACTCAGATAGAGCTGTTAATAACTCATTTGGAAAAAGCATTGGCATCTAAATAAGACCAAAGCAAGTATCCATAAACAGTTGTGCTGGCGACAATAGCAAGAGTGAACCACCTGATCCCTTCCCGAACTCAGAAGTGAAACCTCTTTGCGCTGATGGTAGTGTGGGGTTACCCATGTGAGAGTAAGTCATCGCCAGCTCATTATTCTAAAAAGCCCCCGCAGTTAATACTGCGGGGGCTTTTTCTCGTCGGAATGAAAGGAAAAGCAAAAGACATGGAGGATCCAGGGTATAATCCAGTTCTGTTAATAATGAATAAGAATGGAACAGCTTTGGATCAGTCAAAGTTCAAACAAATTAAAGCTGAGTTGAGTGCTGATGGAATAGTTAAGCTGTCTCAGTTTATTGCTAAAAAAGAAGTAAATTTAATCAGACAAAGTTTGATGAGTGAGCTGAAACGTTTAAAAATTTATGAAAATAATAAAATAATTTCTAAAGAATTAAAAAATCTGAGTCATTTTCAACAGATTGTAATGCTCTCCAAGGTGGTTAAACAGCCGAAAGCACTGGAAAATTATTCAGATATTTTCGGTGAAATTTTATTTAAAATTTTTGCTGAAAAGTTTCATTTTGATCAGCAGCAACAACTTCTGTTGACATTACCTCAACAGGAAAAGTGGACACTGAATGATTTAAAATGGCATGTCGATTCACATTCAACAGCTTTTGAGTCACTGCAGTTTTTTTTATTAATTGATGATATTCAATCGCATGGTGGAGGAACTCTGATTTTAAAAGGTTCACATCATTTATCTGAACGATTATCTCTAAGTCAGTTGAACAGCCTGTTGAGTCTGAAAAATTTAAATCAGCCTTTTGATTTTCAAAATAAAAAATTAGAGATCATTGAATTAACCGGTGTACAAGGTGATGTTTATTTAATGGATATGAGAGTTATTCATTCTCCAGCGATCAATGCTGCAAAAAAGATAAGAATGATGGCAACGTACAGATATTTTCAGAATATTTAAAGATAAATAAAGAAAACCCCATCATCCTGATGGGGTTTCTTCGTATTGGTTCGTTAGGTAAACTCCTGTATTACCTCACTTCCTGTTGCTCAGACCGATTATTGTTGTTTTTGTCTGGGAAACTTCCTGTTCCCTATAACTGTAGAATAGCCAGTTCGATGCCGGATCAAAATAGCTGTTGACGGCATGCAGTGTACGCAATTTCGTACACTATCATTTTTAGAGGCAGTATGGTCTGAAGCATTAAAAAACTCAGTGAAGAACGCTGGATCAGTGTATTTTTCTACTTTCAACAGAGCATTCAATGGGGCAAAGATCGACAATTTTCAGATCAAACCCTCTTTAGTCTTAACTGGTATATTATATTTTCTAACATATTGTTTGATATCAATAAAAATACGTGAACTGAAGTTCACAGAAAAAAATACAAGAGAAAGGCTCATTTTTATATGGAAAATTACTGACATTTTCTACCAGAATGATTTTTTATACCCTGGGGGTATGACTGTATGCCTTTCAGGTTTTGGACAAAAGTCAGGCAGAAATTCATTGTATGTTGAAATTAAATCTCACAATTGGAGGTGAGTCTCAATGACAGCGAAAACAATGAATGTAAATGCTGTAGTGGATCATGCAAAATTTAACAAGTCGCATTTGAGCATCGTACTTTGGTGCTTACTGATTATTGTTTTTGATGGTTATGACCTTGCAATTAATGGGGTCGCACTGCCTTTACTGATGAAAGAGTGGGGACTGACCACAGTTCAGGCAGGTATGCTGGCAAGTACGGCATTGTGTGGGATGATGTTCGGAGCAATGCTGTTTGGAACACTGGCTGATAAAATTGGCCGTAAAAAGGTCATTATGATCTGCGTTTTTCTTTTCAGTGGCTTTACGTTCTGGGGTGGTTTTGCTTCCAGTCCGACAGAATTTGGTGTTTTACGTTTTGTGGCTGGTTTAGGCATTGGCGGTGTATTGCCGAATCTTGTAGCTCTGACTTCAGAATATGCGCCTAAAAAACTGCGCAGTACACTGGTGACAACCATGTTCAGTGGTTATGCCATGGGCGGTATTATGGCCGCATTATTTGGTTCATGGTTTACTGCAGACCATGGCTGGCAGATCATGTTCTATATTGCAGGTTTTCCTTTGCTGTTTTTACCTCTGGTATGGAAGTTCCTGCCAGAATCACTGACTTTTCTGGTTAAGGTGGGTAAGCATGATGAAGCCCGTAAGATGATCAATGCAATTGCACCTGAACATCAGGTCAGTGCATCGACTAAGCTCGAGCTGGATGAAGTGGTCGTACCTGGGGGAACAACAGTCAAAGCACTGTATCAGCAGGGACGTAGCCTCGGGACTGCACTGTTCTGGCTGTGTTTCTTTATGTGCCTGCTGACACTGTATGCTTTAGGCAGCTGGTTGCCGAAACTGATGATGGCAGCGGGTTATTCACTGGGCAGCAGTCTGATGTTCCTGCTGGCAATGAATATTGGTGCCGTGATTGGTACAGTTGGTGGCGGTATTCTTGCAGATAAGTTCCATCTGAAACCTGTCATTATGACCTTATGTGTTTCTGGTGCGCTGGCACTTTACGGCTTAGGTTTTAATTCTCCGCCATTTGTGCTGTATTTCCTGGTTGCCGTTGCTGGTGCTGCTTCAATTGGTTCGCAGATATTACTTTATAGCTATGTTGCACAGTATTATCCATTGTCTGTCCGTTCTACAGGCATTGGCTGGGCTTCAGCAGTAGGACGCACGGGCGCAATTGTGGGACCTATTCTGATTGGATTCCTGCTGTCCAAAGAACTGCCGCATCAGCTGAATTTCATGGCAGTTGGTATTCCTGTCATTATTGCTGCGATTGCACTGATTTTCATTCGTACACCTGTTACTCAGTCAGAGCAGGTACCGGTATCGACTGTAAAAAGAAGACGTTCATACAGCAGCTGATACTGATCTGAATAAAGAGAGCTCCTGAAAAGGGGCTTTTTTTATGGGAGAATCCATCTGAAATTAAAAAGCCCCCGACATCCTGTCGAGGGCTTTTTATATTCGTTATAGGTATAACTCCTGTCGTACCTCAGCATCCTGCTGTTTATTTTCATGTTGTTATTTTTATGCTCTGAACACTTCCTGTGTCCTGATGAAATGTATATTAGCAAGAGAGGATCAGCAGTGGAATCCGCAAAAAGTTGCAGTTCATGTAAGCTGAAACGTACATCACTGGGTATAAAAAAAGCAGCTCCGGAGCTGCTTTCAGGTTTTGAAGATGAATCATTTAAAAATGTGCAGCGAGTCCAATATATGGACCTTTAAATTCATATTCAATCTGTTCATTTTTCGATTCTTCAATTTCGATTTTCATGATCCGGTATCCGACTTTTGCACCGATATCCAAAGCAATGCTTTTGACAAAGTCGTATTGCAGTTCTGCCTGAGCATCAGTCATTTTCGTATCATTAATATCAGTTACGATCAGTTCAGCATTGGCACTTAAGCCTGTAAAAGGCAGCTTTGCACCAGCCTGTGCATAAAGAAACGGAGTTGAACCACTGATATCGTAGTCTGTATATAAGCCTGCAGTTGAGATACGGGTTGTACCATCA
Source organism: Acinetobacter chinensis (assembly GCF_002165375.2). Taxonomy (NCBI): domain Bacteria; kingdom Pseudomonadati; phylum Pseudomonadota; class Gammaproteobacteria; order Moraxellales; family Moraxellaceae; genus Acinetobacter; species Acinetobacter chinensis. Next base: position 3,557,783 of record NZ_CP032134.1, on the reverse strand, counting down.
AGATAGGCAAGTCCTGCACCAATATCGGCACTGATGATATTATCCAGGATTTCATAATAAAGAATTAAGTCTGTATTGGTCAGTTCGGTTTTTGAACGGAATGCGGAGTCTCTGGATTCGTTGTCCAGATTGGCATATTTAAGTTTTACATTGGGCAGTAAAGGTACAGGATGCTCAAATGCAGCTGAGAGCTGAACGGTTCCCTGACGGTCCAGTTCATAGGTTCTGTTCAGATCTGTGGCGATGCCAGGAACGGAATGTTCAGTGCGGGTATGTCCATCAAAATTCCAGTAACTGATATCTCCTTTTAATCCGATAAAATCTGCATTTGCTAAAGAACTCAGTCCGAACGCGACAGATAAAACAGCCATTCTGGTCAGTTTCATATTATTCCTTTTGATTGTCATAAAAATTATAGTGGTTGATCGTTTTGTTACTTAAATACATTTCATTGATCTATGAACTGAGGGCATGATATAGGGGATTAAAAAAATTTGCATTATCAGAATAAGGATCGCTACAAATGGTAAAAACAACAACAGCAACCCAGATTCTGGAATCTCCATTGTATGTTGCGGGTAAGGCGGTCAAAACCGGACAATGGCTTGAGGTACTCGATAAATATTCTTTACAGCCCTATGCCAGAGTAGCACTGGCAGATGCCCGTGTCCTTGAAAAAGCAATTGATGCTGCGGTTAGAGCCGAACAGGAAATGGCAGATTTAAAACCATTTCAGAAACAGAAAATTTTATTGCACTGTGTCAGACGCTTTTCTGAAATAAGGGATGAACTGACTGAAATTTTAATTGCAGAAGGGGGCAAACCCCGTAAGGCGGCAGTCGCTGAAGTGGAGCGGCTGATCAATACTTTTCAGCTGGCAGCCGATGCTGTGACACAGCTTGATGATGGACGTATGCTTCCTTTAGCCGTAACAGCTGCAGCAGCAGGCTATCAGGGCATAATGAAACAGGTTCCGGTCGGTGCAGTTTCACTGATCAGTCCATTTAATTTTCCATTGAATCTGACGGCACATAAAATTGCACCTGCAATTGCTGCTGGTTGTCCCTTTGTGCTGAAACCCGCCAGTCTGACGCCTGTATCTGCGCTTAAAATTGCTGAGGTTCTAGCAGAAACAGATTTACCGAAAGGGGCTTTTTCCGTACTACCATGTCCACGTGAACATGCAGATGTTCTGGTGACCGATGACCGTTTCAAACTGCTGAGTTTTACAGGTTCAGATCAGGTGGGCTGGGATATGAAAGCCCGTTCAGGTCGGAAGAAAGTCACGCTGGAACTGGGAGGCAATGCGGCGGTACTGATTGAACCGGATACTGAAGTGACGGATGCCTTGATTGAGCGTTTGATCGGCGGGGCATATAACCATGCCGGTCAGGTCTGTATCAGTGTGCAGCGGATACTGGTGCATGCAGACATCTACAGTGAATTAAAGAAAAAACTGGTGACCCGTCTGAAAAAACTGAAAGCAGCTGACCCTGCTTCAGACAGTACAATTGTGGGACCCATGATCAAAGAAGCTGAAGCAGTCCGTTTAAAGAAATGGGTGGATCGGGCTGTGAAAAAAGGTGCAAAACTGCTGGCAGGGGGTGAACTGAAAGGCGTGATGTTTGAACCGACCTTACTTGAAAATGTCGATGAATCTCTGGAAGTTTATAAAGATGAAGCCTTTGGACCTGTGGCTGTCATTGAAAAATATAAAACTTTTGAGCAGGGAATTGAACGGATCAATCAAAGCCGTTTTGGACTGCAGGCAGGTGTTTATACTCAGAATCTGAACAGGATGATGTATGCCTGGGAACACTTACATGTGGGTGGTGTCATTATTAATGATATTCCTTCTTTCAGGGTGGACAACATGCCCTATGGCGGTGTGAAGGATTCAGGGCTGGGACGCGAGGGTATTCAGTTTGCCATTCGGGATATGCAGGAATCACGTATTTTAGTGATACGAAGTGCTGACTAAGTATCCATCATGAGGAGTAGCGTGGATGATCAGACGATTTACAGGAACAGCCATTTTTCTGTTGTCTTTGGTGATCAGTGGAGCAGGATGGGCTTTTTCTGGCTCTAAAATGGTGCAGGATGCACGTTCTCAGATTGGTCGGACGCTTTATTATGACCCTGCTTATACTCAACTGACGTACCCAGGGGGCGATGTTCCCCTCGTGAAAGGTGTCTGTACGGATGTGGTGATCCGGGCTCTGCGTCATCAGGGCATTGATCTCCAGCAGCGTATTCATGAAGATATGACCACCAGTTTTAAAAGATATCCTCAGAAATGGGGTTTAAAAAAAGCGGACAGAAACATTGATCATAGGCGGGTTCCGAATATTCAGACCTATTTCAACCGCAAAGAGTACAGTGTTCAGGGACAGCATTTTTTACCTGGAGATATTGTCACCTGGGATCTCGGGCGTGGATTGGTTCATATCGGCATCGTTTCAGACAAAAAAGCACTTTTCAGTTCCACACCTTTAATTATTCATAATATTGGACGTGGAACAGAGGAAAATGATTTACTGTTTAAATATAAGGTTACAGGGCATTTTCGAATTCCTGCGACTGTGAAGTAAAACTGAAATGACATATTCAATAAGGAGATTGAATATTTGGATAAAAAAATAACCAGTTGGGATCAATGACAGCCTTTAAGCATGAAATTAGTGTCGAAATTACAGAAATATTCCACAAAAACGAGTATTGTTGCCTCATTAAACAGCAATATTTGAACATAATTTCTTAACCAGAAAGCGGTTCTTTGTGCTGGTTTGTAATTAGAACAAAGTGCTCAAAAGGTGCTGTCTTATTCAAACAACAAAATTTTTATTATTCGGCTTTGCATGCCTGTGTCATCAAAATGAAAATAAGCAGCGTGTGAGGGCATCTACAGAATTAGGTGTTGTATGACAGATACTCGTGAAAGCTGGTCGGCACGATCAGGCTTTATTTTAGCGGCGATTGGTTCAGCCGTGGGTTTGGGTAACATTTGGCGTTTCCCCTATGTTGCTTATGAAAATGGTGGGGGAGCATTTTTAGTCCCTTACCTGGTTGCAATCTTTGCAGCCGGTTTACCGCTGTTATTTTTAGACTATGCAGTTGGTCATAAATATCGCAAAGCACCGCCTACAGCTTATAAAAAGTTAATGAATACTGAATCACTGGGCTGGTGGCAAGTGATGGTGACTCTGGTCATCGGGATTTATTATGCCAGTGTTCTGTCATGGGCTGGCAGTTATATGTACTACTCCATTGGTCAGCAATGGGGCGCAGATACAGAAGCTTTCTTCTTTAAAAGCTATTTGCAAAATGGCGAGGGGCTTGCCTTTGGTTTCGTACCGACTTTATTTTTGGGCTTAGTTATTGTCTGGGCAGTGGTGATGTTTATTCTCTATGGCGGGGTACGTCGTGGGGTGGAACTTGCCAATAAAATCTTTATGCCATTACTGGTGATTTTATTCTCGATTCTGGTGATTCAGGCATTACGTCTACCTGGTGCAACGGACGGCTTAAATGCGTTCTTTACTCCGAACTGGGAAGCGATGGCGAACTATAAAGTATGGTTAGCTGCCTTTGGTCACATCTTCTTCTCACTGTCTGTGGGCTTCGGGATCATGCTGACCTATTCATCTTATCTGAATAAAAAAGCCAACATGACAGGTTCGGGTGTAGTCGTGGCATTAGCCAACTCATCCTTTGAAATCTTAGCTGGGATCGGGGTATTTGCAGCTCTTGGTTTCATGGCGCAAAGCTCAGGCGTACCTGTAAAAGAAGTGGTTTCGGGTGGTATCGGTTTAGCCTTTATTGCATTCCCGAAAATCATTTCAAGCATGGGCGCAGGTGGTGACTTATTTGGCTTCTTATTCTTCGCTTCACTTGTGGTGGCAGGGATCACCTCAATGGTCAGTATTTTGCAGGTACCGATTGCAGCATTCCAGGATAAGTTAGGCTGGTCTAAGAATAAAGCTGTAACAATTATTGGTGGTGTTTCAGCAGTCATCTCTACAGTTTTATTTTCGACACACAGTGCCATCACGTTCGTTGATATCATCGACTACTTTGCCAATAACATTGGTATTGTGGGCGGTGGTTTATTGTCTATTATTCTGGTGTCCTGGTTCCGTCGTCCATTGATGAAACAACTTCAGGAACATGTCAATCAATACTCAAGTATCAAGCTGGGTGCAGGTTGGAATTTCTTACTTACCGTGATTACACCACTATCTTTACTGGTTGCATTATTGCTGACGATTAAAGCGGTGATGACTGAAGGTTATGGTGGTTATCCTGCTTCAACTTTATGGTTGATTGGTGGTGCTGTACTGGTATTCTTCGTTGTTGGTTCAGTGTTATTGAGTATTGTAAAAGACAAAACTTCGGAGGAGAAATAACATGAATACATCTGCAATTATCATGATGATTCTGTCGATTGTTCTGTTGTGGGGCGGTCTGATTTTAGCAACGATTCATCTGGTGAAAAACCCAGATGAAGCTGAAGATTGATTCTGCTGAGTTGAAATAAAAAATGCCCGATCATGTGATCGGGCATTTTTTATAGCCTTTCAGTGAAGCAAAGGCTCATGCAGTTTTCTGGATTTTACAATAATAAAAACCATCACCAAACCCAGTTTCAGGCAATAACTGACGACCGTGAATCTGAGTTAAACCCCATTTCGCTTCAATTTTCACTTCCTGAGCATCTGCATGTTCAGCAAAGAAATTCACCATCTGTTGCTCATTTTCAACTTTTAAAATTGAGCAGGTGATATAAAGCATCGTGCCACCAACTTTCAGTTGTTGCCACATGTGGTTCAAAATCTGCTTTTGCAAATCAACAGTTTTTTGAATATCGGTAGACTGACGCAGTAAACGAATATCAGGATGACGACGCATCACGCCGATGGCAGAACATGGCGCATCCAGGACGATACAGTCAACAGCTTGCTCGGCTGTCCAGGTGGTTGCATCCGCGGTGATAATTTCAACATCCGCATGTGCATTTAATTCAAGACGTTCTAAGTTTTCAGAAACACGGACCAGACGCTTTGCATCATGATCAAGTGCGATCAGTTTCTTAGGATTAAAACGTTCTAAAATATGCGCGGCTTTGCCACCAGGTGCAGCACAGGCATCGACCACAACTTTGCCATCTAAGTCTGGAAGTAAAGTTGCACAGAGTTGAGCATGCTCATCCTGAACTGAAAAACCACCTTCTTCAAAACCTGGTAAACTGGTGATATTCCCTGTTTGATCAAGTACGATCCCAACATCAGAAAGTTCACATGCATGAGCTTCAATGTTTTCTTCTTCTAAAATTTCGAGATACTCATCACGGCTGATCTGACGCTCATTCACACGGAGGGTCAGTGGCGCAACCTGCTTCAGGTTATGGCACAGTTCAGGCAGTTGTTCAGGCCAGTCCTTTTTCAAGCGTTTGAATAACCAGCTCGGTAGACCATGAGCTTCATCCAGTGCAGTCTGGAATTCTTCTGTTTCACGTGAAACACGACGCAGAACGGCATTGACCAGACCACTCATTGGCTCAAAACCAAGTTGTTTAACAGCATTCACCGTTTCAGAGATCGCAGCATGTGCAGGGATACGGGTACATAAAAGCTGATATAAACCGAGATATAAACAGCTTTCCAGGGCTTCATTGTCCAAAGGCTTGGTCAGTAAAGGCAGCGTAATTGCTTTTAGCCCATACCATTGACGTAAACAACCCAAACTTAACTCATGGTACAAACCACGATCACGTTCAGAAACAATATTTAAATGCTGATTCAGAACAGATGTTAAAGATTGACCATTTTGAACAGCTAACAGCGTTTTCACCACTTGAGCACGCAAATTCAAGTTTTTTGCTGATGATTGAATCTGGCTCATGAGAATGTATGTCCTACAGAAAGTTTATGACTTTGCAAAATTTGTACTGCGTTAATGGCTTTACCACCTGGCCATTGTAAGCTTGAAAGACAGATTACACCTTCTCCACAAGCAACATGCACGCCGTGTTTATTGATCTCAATAATCGTCCCTTCGGACTCACCATTGGCAACGACGTCTGAGATCTGAGAATTCCAGATGCGTAAACTATTGCTTTCATCAATTGGGGTAAAAGCCACAGGCCAAGGATTGAAGGCGCGAATATTACGGTCAATCTCAATGGCAGATTTTGACCAGTCCACTTGAGCTTCAGCCTTTGAAAGTTTATGTGCATAAACCGTGAATTGCTCGTCCTGAACTTCACGAGTATTCAGGTAGTGCTCTAAAGTCTGTTCAGTTTCCACAACTGTGCAAATCGCTTCCGCACCTTGAATGGCAAGTTTGTCATGCAGGGTTGCTGAGGTATCTTCGGCAGTGATTGGACACAGGGTTTTATACATCATGTCACCGGTATCCAGTCCCGCTGCCATTTTCATAATGGTTACACCTGTTTCGGTATCACCTGTGGCGATGGCACGCTGAATCGGGGCTGCACCACGCCAGCGGGGCAGTAACGAACCATGAATATTCAGGCAGCCATATTTTGGGGTGTTCAGTACAGACTGAGGGAGAATCAGACCGTAAGCAGCAACAATCATGACATCGGCATTCAGTTCAGCCAGTTCCTGCTGTGCTGCCAGACCTTCTTCGGTGGATGCTTTAAAATGTAGCGGTTGATAAACGGATAAATTATTTTCCAGGGCGAGCTGTTTGACAGCAGAAGCTGACAGCTTTTGACCTCGACCTGCTTTACGGTCGGGTTGGGTATAAACAGCAACGATCTCATGATCTGTCTTTAACAGTGCCGCCAGGGCAGTTGCTGCAAATTCTGGGGTACCTGCAAAAATAATTCTCACATGAACAACCTGAAAGGAAATAAAAATTATAGCAAATATCGCAATTTTAAGGGGATTTGATTGATTGGTTAAAAATCAGTACATCAAAAGAATAAATACTGTAAAAAACAGCGCATTAAAAAGACAGAAAAAAGCTGTTCAGGAATCTGTGAAAATTACATTCAGAAACATTTTCTCATGATCGCTGATGTTTGTTTTTTATTCATGATTGTTTAATTAAAAAACATATTCATTTTATATATATCAATGATTTAATTATTAAATAAAAATAAATAATTTATGTGAATTTGATTTATTTTTATTGAAAAGAGGGCTGTTTAAGCAATAAACACATATTTATAGTATGTGATTGTGTAGATTTGTATGCTAATTGTACCGAGGGTATTATGTGCTCTTTCATGTGATTTGCATAGTTTTGGTGTATTAAATGAACAGGGTTTATCGGGTTGTCTGGAATGTTTCTGCGGGAGCGTGGGTTGCTGTTTCTGAACTGGCAAAAGGTCATTCAAAAACAAAATCAAAGAGCGTGCAGTTACTCGCATTACCTGTCATTGCCATGCTGACATTTTCCTCTGATGCCTGGTCCGCTTCTTATGCAGCAGGTGGGGGAACAGCAAGTGCGACCAACTCTGTTGCAATAGGAACAGATGCAAGTACAGCCAGTAAAGTCAATGGGGCGAATCAGTCTGTTGCGATTGGTTATGCAAGCAAGGCATCGGGTGATCAGACGGTTGCTCTGGGTGCCAATGTCATCGCTTCAGGCAATTCAGCAGTTGCAGTCGGTGGTGATGATATTGACCGTATTGCATCAGATAAAACAATCAACGATTCATATGAAGCACTGACCGGTGTCCGCCTTGTAGGTGGGAATGAAACAGGCGGAAGTTACCGTTCGACTACAGCCAGTGGTGCAGGTTCTGTTGCGATGGGGACTCAGTCTGCTGCCTCAGGTCATTTTTCAACAGCTCTGGGGATGACGTCAACAGCTTCTGGTGATGCCAGTTCTGCACTGGGTGTCTATGCAAATGCATCGGGTGGTGCTGCGCTGGCGATTGGGGCAATTTCAAAGGCTGAAGCTGAGCAGAGTATTGCACTGGGAACAAATTCAAAAGTTGCAAAATCGGCAGATAACTCAATTGCGATGGGTAATGGTGCTGTAGCAACCAATAAAGACTCGATTGCGATTGGTTCAGGCTCATCTGCAAGCAGTACAACGCTGTCTGATCAGGCATTTCTGGTGGGGGGAACTGCCAGAGGTGAAATGAATATTGGTGACCGTCGTATTACTAGCGTCAGCGCAGGTTCTGCCGATACGGATGCCGTGAATGTGTCACAGCTGAAAACAGTATCTGGTAAATTGAATCAGGGGTTCAACCTGTCCAGTAACGGTGCGGATCAGGGCAATGTTCAGATGGGTGATACCATTGATATTGGGACTGCAGCAGATGAAAAAAATCTGAAAGTGACCAAATCTGGAAATACCATTGATTTTACGCTGAGCCAGGATCTGGAGCTGAACTCTGTTCAGACAGGGGACAGCACATTGAACAGCAATGGACTGAGCATTGCCAATGGTCCAAGTGTGACTGTCAGCGGTATTGATGCGGGTAATAAAAAGATCACGAATGTTACTAAAGGTGATCTTTCAGCAACATCTACAGATGCCATCAACGGCAGCCAGCTGAATCAGGCACAGAACAATGTTGCCAGTGTGATTGGCGGTAATGCAGCGGTGAATAATGCAGGTGATGTAACCGTTTCGAATATTGGTGGTACTGGTAAAAACACCATTGATGAAGCTGTTGCTGCGGCAAAAACCACAGTGACTCAGGGCAAAAATGTGGTTGTGACTGAGACGAAGAATACCGATGGCAGCAGTAACTACGAAGTCAAAACAGCGGATGATCTGAATATTAATTCTGTGACTGCAGGTGGTACAGTTCTGAACAGCAATGGACTGAGCATTGCCAATGGTCCAAGTGTGACTGTCAATGGTATTGATGCGGGCAATAAAAAGATCACGAATGTTGCTAAAGGTGAACTTTCAGCGATATCTACAGATGCCATCAATGGCAGCCAGCTGAATCAGGCACAGAACAATGTTGCCAGTGTGATTGGCGGTAATGCAGCGGTGAATAATGCAGGTGATGTAACCGTTTCGAATATTGGTGGTACTGATAAAAACACCATTGATGAAGCTGTTGCTGCGGCAAAAACCACAGTGACTCAGGGCAAAAATGTGGTTGTGACTGAGACAAAGCATACCGATGGCAGCAGTAACTACGAAGTCAAAACAGCGGATGATCTGAATATTAATTCTGTGACTGCAGGTGGTACAGTTCTGAACAGCAATGGACTGAGCATTACCAATGGTCCAAGCGTGACCGTCAGTGGGATCAATGCTGGTAATCAGAAAATCACCAGTGTTGCAGCAGGCGATATTACAGCAACATCTACAGATGCTGTGAATGGCAGTCAGTTATTTGCACTGAAAGATAAACTCGATACAACAATCATCAATGCTATTGACGCTGCTCAGCCGAAAATTTCGCTGGCTTCAGATGGCAAGGATCAAAGCATTATTGCCGATCAGGATGTGATTGATATTGGCACTGCCGCAGGTGAAACCAACCTGACTGCAACGAAAACAGGCAATACCATTGATTTTGCGCTGAATAAAGACCTGAATGTTTCATCTGTAACTGCGGGCGGCACAACGCTGAATAAAGATGGACTGAGCTTCCAGCAACTTGCTTCTGATGGTGTGACACTGGTTCAGACAGGTCCTTCTGTGAAAGCTGATGGTATTGATGCCGGTGACACAAAAATGACCAATGTTGCCAATGGTGACATCTCAGCGATCTCTAAAGATGCCGTCAACGGCAGTCAGCTGTTTGTAACAGATACGATTGCCAGAAATGCACTGGATACAGCAAACAAAGGTTTTGCACTGACAGCGCAGGACGGTAAAAAAGTTCAGAAAGCACTGGGTGAATCGGTTGAAGTCGTCGGTGCAGACAAAAATATTTCCACTCAGGTCAGCAATGGTCAGATTCAGATTCAGCTGGCAGATGACATTGAGGTAAAAAGCATTACGGCTGGCGGCAATACGCTGAACCAGAAGGGGCTGACTGTAGGTGATACAGCAGTGACCAGTAATGGCATGACTATTGTGAATGGTCCAAGTATTCTGGCTTCGGGTATTGATGCGGGCAATAAGAAAATCACCAGTGTTGCCAGTGGCAATGTGTCATCCACATCGAAAGATGCAGTGAATGGCAGTCAGTTGTATAACGCGCAGAACAATGTCGCAGGTGTGATCGGCGGCAATACGAAAATTGATCCGAATACAGGCAATATTTCCACTTCAAATATTGGCGGTACAGGTAAGAACACCATTGATGAAGCTGTGGCAGCTGCAAAAACTACAGTGACTCAGGGTAAAAACATGGTGGTTAAAGCCACTGAAAATACCGATGGCAGTACAAACTATGAAGTGGCAACAGCTGATGACCTGGATGTGACCTCACTGAAAGCTGGTAATACCACTATTAGCAACAATGGTCTGAGTATTGCAGGTGGTCCGAGTGTTCTGGCTTCAGGTATTGATGCAGGTAATAAAAAGATCACAGGTGTTGCCAGTGGTGACATTTCGGCGACATCGAAAGATGCTGTCAATGGCAGCCAGCTGAATAAGGCTCAGAACAATGTTGCCAGTGTGATTGGTGGCAATGCGGCTGTAAATCACGCAGGTGATGTGACGGTATCCAATATTGGTGGTACGGGTAAAAACACCATTAATGAAGCCGTCGCAGCAGCAAAAACCACTGTCAGCCAGGGCAAAAACATGGTGGTGACAGAGACGAAGAATGCTGATGGCAGCAGTAATTATGAAGTGAAAACCTCAGATAACCTGGACGTGACTTCATTAAAAGCGGGTAATACGCTGATCAACAATAATGGTCTGAGCATTACAGGTGGTCCAAGCATACTGGCATCAGGGATTGATGCAGGGAATAAAAAAATCACCAGTGTTGCCAATGGTGATATGTCTTCCGTCTCAAAAGACGCTGTGAATGGCAGTCAGTTATATGCTGTGGATTCGCGTATTGATGACATTATCAATAAAAATATTGCGAACCTGGAGCAGGGTTTCAGTCTGAGTTCCAATGGTCTGAATACTGGTGCAGTCCTTGCAGGGGCAACCATTGATATTGGTACTGCCGCAGGTGAGAAAAATCTGACCGCAACCAAAACAGGCAATACCATTGATTTTGCACTGAATCCAGACCTGGATGTGACTTCTGTTACCGCAGGTGGCACGGTACTGAACCATAATGGATTGAGTTTTGTAAGCGATGATGGCAAAGGAAATCTGGTTCAGACAGGTCCTGTCATCAGTGCCAGTGGTATAGATGCAGGGGCTAAGAAAGTCACCAGTGTTGCCAATGGTGATGTTTCTGCAACATCGAAAGATGCAGTGAATGGCAGTCAGCTGTATAACGCACAGAACAATGTTGCGGGTGTGATCGGTGGCAATACCAAAATTGATCCGAATACAGGCAGCATTTCGACTTCAAATATTGGCGGTACAGGCAAAAACACCATTGATGAAGCTGTGGCGGCTGCAAAAACTACAGTGACCCAGGGTAAAAACATGGTGGTTGCTGAGACAAAAAATGCCGATGGCAGCAGTAACTACGAAGTCAGAACTGCCGATGATCTGGATGTAAATTCACTGAAAGCAGGTAATACGACTATTAACAGTAATGGTCTGAGTATTGTTGGTGGTCCAAGCATACTTGCTTCTGGGATTGATGCAGGGAATAAAAAAATCACCAGTGTTGCTAAGGGTAATATTTCTGCGACGTCCAAAGATGCAGTGAACGGTAGTCAGCTGTATAACGCGCAGAACAATGTTGCGGGTGTGATCGGTGGCAATACCAAAATTGATCCGAATACAGGCAGCATTTCCACTTCAAATATTGGCGGTACAGGCAAAAACACCATTGATGAAGCTGTGGCAGCTGCAAAAACCACAGTGAATCAGGGTAAAAACATGGTGGTGACTGAGACTAAAAATGCCGATGGCAGCAGCAATTACGAAGTTAAAACAGCTGATGACCTTCAGGTGAATTCAGTGAAAGCCGGTAACAGTATTCTGAACAATCAGGGACTGAGCATTACCGGTGGTCCAAGTGTGCTGGTTTCAGGCATCAATGCCGGAAACAAAAAAATCACCAGTGTTGCCAATGGTTCAGTCAATTCATCTTCCACCGATGCAGTCAACGGAAGCCAGCTGTATGCAATTGATTCACGTCTTGATGACATCATTAACAAAAATATCAATGCACTGGAAAAAGGTTTCAGCCTGAGCAGTAATGGTGAAAACACCAAGAGTGTGCTGGCAGGTGAAACCATTGATATCGGGACGGCAGCAGATGAGAAAAATCTGAGCGTCAGTAAAACAGGCAACACGATTGATTTCGCACTGAATCCTGAGCTGAATGTGGATTCAGTCAATGCCGGTGGTACGGTCATCAACAGCAATGGTCTGAGCTTCCTGACACTGGATGCTGACGGCAACATGATCAGTATGGGGCCAAGTATCAGCTTTGCAGGTATCAATGCGGGTAATACCAAAGTGACCAATGTGGCAAACGGTGACATCTCCAGTACTTCAAAAGATGCTGTAAATGGCAGTCAGCTGCATCAGACACAGGATAACCTGGCAGGTCTGATCGGAGGCAATGCGCAGCTTGGCAACAATGGCAATGTCACTGTCAGCAATATTGGTGGTACAGGTCAGAATACGATTCATGATGCGATTGAGTCGATCAATCAGACGGCTAACAATGCCAATCAGGGCTGGAATGTCAGCACCAATGGTGGCACTGCAAGTAATGTGAAACCAGGCAATACAGTCGATTTTGGCAATACAGACGGTAACGTCAGCATCAGCAATGATGGCAACAACATCATGGTCAACATGAACAAGGATCAGAACCTTGGTGCTGATGGCAGTATGATCGTAGGTGACAGTAAACTCGATAACAATGGTCTGACGATTGATGGCGGTCCAAGCATCACCAAAGACGGTATTGATGCTGCTGGCAATAAAGTGACCAATGTTGGCGATGGTCAGATCGCAGCAGGTTCACAGGATGCTGTGAATGGTGGTCAGATTCATGACATGCTGGGACAGGGGGCATTTGATGCCAATGGCAATATTTCAAATATTGGTGGTACAGGTGCTGACAACATCAATGATGCGATTGCAGCGGTCAATAAAAATGCCACTGAATCCAAATCTACAGTGACTGCAGGTGACAACATTGTTGTATCGACCAGTAAAAATGACGATGGCAGTACCAATTATCAGGTATCTACCTCACCGAATCTGAAAGTGGACAGTGTGGATGCTGAACGTTTCACTGCTGGGAACACCACCATTGACAGTGATGGTCTGACGATTAAGGATGGTCCAAGTATTACTTCAGGCGGTATAAATGCCGGTAATAAAGTTGTGGAAGGTGTCGCCAATGGGAATATCAGTTCTTCTTCTCAACAGGCAGTCAACGGTTCACAGCTGAACTCAACCAACCAGGCGATGGCTGAATATCTGGGAGGAAATGCAGGTTATGACAACATTACCCAGAGCTTCACAGCACCGACCTATACCATTGGGCAGGGTGCAGATGCCAAAGATTATCATAACGTTGGCGATGCACTGGGTGCGCTGAATGCTGCCGATCAGCAGCTGGGTGACCGCATCACCAATCTTGGTGATCAGTTACAGCAGGCATTCCAGTCAACCAGCAAGCGTATTGATGATGTCGAGAAAAAAGCGAACGCAGGTATTGCAGCAGCAATGGCACTGGAAAATGCACCATATGTACCGGGTAAATATACCTATGCAGCGGGTGCAGCATATCACGGTGGCGAAAGTGCGATTGGTGTGACTTTACGTAAAACTGCCGATAACGGTCGCTGGTCATTGACAGGTGGTATTGCAACAGCATCTCAGGGCGGTGACCCAAGTGTGCGTGTTGGTATCAGTGGCGTCATTGATTAATACACAGCAGGGAAAGGTATTGCCTTTCCCATCCGGTATCTGAATTAGCTAAAGAATGAGATCAACATGAAAACCGTTTTAACCCAACTTGCAGGCTGTGCACTGAGCTTGCTGGCAATCAGCACCACCGCTTCGGCATCTGAACAACTGAATTTACAGATGGCTGATGAGAGTATTCATTTTCCAGCTGTGAAAAAAAGCTACCTGGATCAGGTTCAGCGTTTTGAATATGATCAGGTGAAACGTCTCGATACAGGCTTGAACAAAGACCAGATCCGTTACGTACTTGGGCACCCGCATTTCAGTGAAGGGCTGTTTTTTGTGCGTGAGTGGAATTATGTGCTGGACATCCGTGTACCTGAAACACAGAACTATAAGCGTTGTCAGCTGCGTATTGATTTTGACAAAAATTATCTGGCAAAAGCCTATTACTGGAAAGGTGAAGCCTGTCAGGGACTGGCTCAGTATGGTGCCAACAGTGAGCCTGTAGCGACAGATGCTCTGGTGGCAGATGGTCTGGATGTTCATGCTGCGCAGGCAAGTGTGCTGTTTGCATTTGACCGATATGATGAAGCGGCAGTGAACCGCGATTTCAGCCGTATTGAAGATATTGCAGCGGCGATCAGGGCATCAGGCAGTCAGAAAGTATTGGTGACAGGTTATGCAGATCAGCTGGGAAATTTCACCTACAATCAGGCACTGTCTGCACAGCGTGCAGATACCGTTACTTATCTGCTGGTACAGCAGGGAGTCCAGCCAGGTCAGATCAAAGTGAATGCCAATGGTTCAACCCGTCTGTACAAAGCCTGTGAAGGGCAGACAAAGTCTGCTCAGACCGTAAACTGTCTGGCACCGAACCGCCGTGTCAATATCAGCTGGTAAACGGTTATCAGGAATGCCCTGAACAGAGCATTTCTGCTGAGATAAAAGCGTATCCGAAAGGGTGCGCTTTTTTGTGGACATCGGTTTTATGACTGTTTTTACAGGCGGCTTAATGATAAAAAATATGAATGGAAAATTAAAAAATTATTCATGAAAGTTTTGTATTTCAGCTGGCTGTATCGGTTATATTAGATTTCATACCCGATGAATCATCGCTTTTGTTGAAATATCAGCAGACCATGAATGAAAATAAAGATCATGGCTGTGGTCATCTGTTAAACAGTATCCTGTATGATATCTGTATTTCGACTGAAATCTCAGTAATTCTGCCAGAGCAGACCTGACCGTCCGGCTCAAGCTCAACATGTTGGAAATGCACAATGCCTGACTATCGTTCAAAAACATCGACACACGGAAGAAATATGGCTGGCGCACGTGGCTTATGGCGTGCGACAGGAATGAAAGACGAAGATTTTGGCAAACCGATTATTGCCGTGGTCAACTCATTTACACAGTTCGTACCAGGTCATGTGCATTTAAAAGATCTGGGTCAGTTGGTTGCCCGTCAGATTGAACAGGCGGGTGGTGTTGCCAAAGAATTCAACACCATTGCTGTGGATGACGGGATTGCCATGGGGCATGACGGTATGCTCTATTCACTGCCTTCACGTGATCTGATTGCAGATTCAGTGGAGTACATGGTCAATGCACACTGTGCAGATGCCATGGTGTGTATTTCCAACTGCGACAAAATCACACCGGGAATGCTCATGGCATCCATGCGCCTGAACATTCCAGTGGTTTTTGTATCCGGTGGACCAATGGAAGCGGGTAAAGTCAAAATCCGTGGCAATGAACATGCAATTGACCTTGTTGATGCCATGATTGTTGCGGCTGATGACAGCTTCACTGATGAAGAAGTTAAAGAATACGAACGCTCTGCATGTCCAACCTGTGGTTCATGTTCAGGAATGTTCACAGCAAACTCAATGAACTGCTTAACTGAAGCTTTAGGCTTATCTTTACCTGGTAATGGTTCAACACTGGCAACGCATGCCAACCGTAAAAAATTATTTGAAAAAGCAGGTCAGCTGATCGTAGAGATTACGAAACGTCACTACGAACAGAATGACTTCAGTCTGCTGCCGCGTTCAATTGCAACCAAAGCTGCTTTTGAAAATGCAATGACACTGGATATTTCCATGGGTGGCTCGACCAATACTGTACTGCACTTGCTTGCAGCAGCACACGAAGCCGAAGTTGACTTCACCATGACGGATATTGACCGTTTATCCCGTAAAGTGCCGGTACTGTGTAAAGTTGCACCTGCAAAACAGGATGTACACATGGAAGATGTACACCGTGCAGGCGGTATCATGTCTATCCTGGGTGAACTGGACCGCGCCGGTTTACTGGATACCTCAGTGCCGACCGTCCATGAAAAAACCATGAAAGATGCGCTGGACAAGTGGGACATAATCCGTACAGAAAATGAAGATGTGTATCAGTTCTTCAAATCTGCACCAGGTGGTGTACCGACTCAGACTGCATTCTCTCAGGACCGTTACTATTCACGTCTCGATGGTGACCGTGAAAAAGGTGTGATCCGTAATGCAGAACATGCATTCTCTCAGGATGGTGGTCTGGCAGTACTTTACGGCAACATCGCACTGGATGGCTGTATTGTAAAAACAGCAGGCGTGGATGATTCCATTCTGAAATTCAATGGTACTGCACGTGTTTTTGAAAGTCAGGACGCTGCGGTGGAAAGCATTCTGGCAGGTGGTGTGAAAGCGGGTGATGTGGTTGTGATCCGTTATGAAGGACCGCGTGGTGGACCGGGTATGCAGGAAATGCTGTATCCAACCAGTTATTTAAAATCCAAAGGTCTGGGTAAGGACTGTGCTTTATTGACGGATGGTCGTTTCTCAGGCGGTTCATCAGGTCTGTCCATTGGTCACGTTTCACCAGAAGCTGCTGAAGGCGGTGCAATTGGTCTGGTGGAAGAAGGCGACCGTATTGAAATTGATATTCCAAACCGTACCATTCACCTTGCTGTGACTGATGACGTGCTGGAAGCACGTCGTAAAGTTCAGGATGAAAAAGGCTGGCATCCAGCTGAACCTCGTCCACGTAAGGTATCCAAAGCACTTAAAGCCTATGCGATGCATACAACGAGTGCATCCAAAGGTGCTGTACGTGAGGTTTAAAGGCTGAATCCAGCAGAAAAATAAAAAACACCCTGCGGGGTGTTTTTTTATTGTCCGTCAGATGACAGTCGGACTGATCAATCTGTTCAGTGAATCTGGAATCTAAAACATTGAACAATTGGTGATGAATTGTTATAAGTTTGAGTGAAGAACTCTAATTTTTAGCATCCACAGAAGTGGATACCTTTCCTGAGTACAGTCATTATTCGGACTGACTCAGTATTCATATCGAGGCTTATCTCATGTCACTGTTACGCCGCTGGTTTGATCCGCTCCGATCGAGTTGGTTTTATGACAAACCATCTCGACAGGAGGTGTTATCCACGGACAATGGCTTGAGTGTGCATTTGCGTCTGGATGATGTTTACAGTTACCTTGCGGCACAGCAGTTACCTGCACTTGAAGAGATTTTAAATGACGAGCTCAAACCGCTGAAGGTCATTATTTCCAGTCAGACGGCTGAACCGCCCAATCATATGTCGGCAGAGGAATGGCAGAATTACTGCCTGAATGATGCAAAAATTCTGTCCCGACAGCATCGCTTCAGTTTTCATGAAACCCCTGAACAGCCAACAGCGGAAGCACTGGTTCAGGCAGAAACCATTCTGAGAAATACACCACTGAGAGGGCAGGATTTTCTTTATCTGCTGGAAGATGTGTTCCATATGCTGTGGCAGAAACAGTATGGAAAACTGCGCACCCTGTATGCTATGGCCAGTCAGCACCATCAGCCACAGGATTTTCCTGAACGTATTTTTAATGATGATGCAGTGCTTGCGGCTTATTTTGAGTTTGGTGAGCGTAAGTACCACGCCGTGGATGATCTGCTTCGTCTGACCCGCCGTCTGAAACAGCAGAAGCTGCTGACGGATAATCCGATTTTTTTAATTAATCATATTGAATGGCGTGAACACCTGATCAGTGATGCAGAAGAACTGAATGAAATTCAGGGGCTTGATCCTGAGCTTGATCTGTATATTGCACTTGAAGATCCTGTTTCATGGCTGCTGCTGGCGTATATCCGTGAGGAACTGGCGAACTATTACAACATTCAGTTACGTGTCTATCCGCTCAGTTATCATGGGCGTGATCTGTTTGACTGGAGTCTGGCAACACGGCTGTCCAAACGGACAGATGTGAAATTTACACCGTTCTGCCGTCCGACTCAGGCGGCAACGGATGAAATGGCAAGACTGTTTTACAGCGTGCCTGAAGAACAGCGTGTAGATGCCATGTACAGTATTTTACAGGCGGTCTGGACCAAAGGGCGTGACCTGTCCTGTAAGTCTCATTTTGATCGGATGAAGCAGGAACTTGAACTGCAACAGCTCACTGAAGATGATGTTGAAGCCCGACTCAAAGAAAATGACATGCTCTGTGAAATGAAGTCACAACCTGATTTTCCTGTGCTGGAACTGCGTATAGATGGTCAGACCTATGTCTTTAACAGTCTGTATCGGGTCTGGATGATTGAAAGTATTTTCAGCAATGTACTGGAAGAAAAATATAAAAATGAAACCGAGACAGAGCAGGGACAGCAAAATGAAGAAAGAGAAGTGTGAAAGCCTGGAACAGGTACGGGCACATATAGATGCCATAGACCGTGACCTGATTGAACTGCTGTCTGCACGGCAGTTTTATGTTGATCAGGCTGTCAGGTTTAAAAAGACAGTCGATGATGTTCAGTCACCGGAGCGTGTTCAGCAGGTGATTGATAAAGTCCGTCAGCAGGCAACGGAGCAGAATCTCAGTCCTGAACTGGTGGAAAAAATTTATCGGGAAATGATTCAGCATTTTATTCAGCGGGAGCTCAGGGAAATCAGACCCTGAGCCGGACTGGTCAGGTCTGCTAAATTCCCCATGCCATTTCAGAAGCAGTAATTTTATTCTGCACAGACTGATATTCTGCTTTTTTGCAGGTCAGCCACAGACTGACAAATGCCGCTCCCAGATAGCCTTTTAACAGGGAATGATCTGCCAGTAACTTCAGGGCTTCTGGCTGTTGTTCGGGCAGGAAAATGTGGCTTGAATTCAGTTGCTGATGGGCATGACTGTCAGGTAGTGCAGGTGAATGTTCAAGTCCATGTAAAGTCCCTGCAAGCAGAACAGCAATACTCAGATAAGGATTGGCATCCGCTCCTGCAACACGGTATTCAAGGCGTTGATTGGTCTGGTCTGCACAGGGAATACGGATGGCAACATTACGGTTATTGAAGCCCCAGCTGGCTTCTAGTGGAATATGATGACCATACTGAAAACGGCGGAATGAATTAATATTGGGTGCAAGCAGCGCCATGGACGCGGGCATGAAGTCGAGTAAACCTGCAATCACCTGTGCAAAAACAGGCTGCATGTGTTCAGGCGTACTGCCACTGAACAGATTCTGCCCCTGAGCATTTAACAGGCTCATGTGAAAATGAAGCCCACTGCCTGCCATCTGCATGACAGGTTTCGCCATAAAACAGGCTTTGAGTCTGTGCTGTGCTGCAACCTGACGCACAATCCGTTTAATCGCAATCATGTCATCACATAATTTCAATAAGTCGGCACTGTGCTGAATATTGATTTCATACTGCCCAGGAGAGCTTTCAGCAACGATTGCTGTCATTTCAATCTGCTGGCGCCGTGCCTCACGTTCAATATGTGCAAGTACCTGACTGTCATGGGTCGGGATATCTATATCAAAGCACTGACAGCTGTTGAGATCACTGTCGGTTGCTGAATGTTCAGCAAACAGATAAAACTCCAGTTCACCTGCCATGACAGGATGAACATTCTGCTGATGGAGCTGCTGCAACAGCCTTTGCAGAATATTTCTTGGGTCATATTCACAGGCAGTGCCATCTTCGTTCAGCATGCTCAGATACAGCTGGGCATGGGTTTCAGGTGCATCAGCACAAGGGCGCAGACTGCCTGGAATGGGTCTGCAAAGGCGGTCAGGTTCGCCAATATATTTCCCCAGTCCGCTTTCCTCAATGACTTTGCCATCCAGGCTCATGGCATATACAGACAGTGGGAAATAACAGCCTTTGCTCAGATTTTTCAGGGACTGCAGATCAATACGTTTACCGCGCAGATGTCCGTTCAGGTCATGCAGACAGAGATCGACATGGGTGGTCTGAGGAAACTGCTCCAGATATTGCTGAACCTCCTGCTCAAATGCAGTGTGTTCAGACTCACAGCAGGGCTGGGGTGATGGTTGAGCGTTTGAGGATGGTTCAGGATACGCAGGATGAGACATTGTTTTTGTGGGGTGATCGACAGACATATTCATTGGAATGAATCCATTTGGGGATAAAAAATTATAGAAATGTCCATCCGTGCAGTAACGTAAAATGAATGTAAATTTTATATCCGGTGCTAGGATTTAAGCCTCAATCTTTGCCTGAGGCTTGCTTCGGAAATCAGTGATTTTTCCGCCAAAGTGAATCTTTTAACATGAGCCCTGAACACAGAGGGCAAAACAGATGATAGGTTTGGTTATTGCAGTATTTGCAGTTGCAGGCATGATTAAAGGGACAATTGGGCTTGGACTTCCTGCCGTGGCAATGGGACTGCTGACCCTGGTGATCAGTCCTTTTCAGGCTGCAATGCTGCTGATCGTTCCCTCCATGGTGACCAACTTATGGCAACTGTTTGCTGAAGGTGGTGTTCTGCGGTTGATCCGCCGTTTCTGGACACTGTTGCTGGGGATTATTGTCGGTTCCATCTGGACAGTGTTTCCGACTTTGAGCGAAGGAAACAGTGGTTTTCACAGTGAAGCACTGCTGGGTGGCATGCTGGCACTGTATGGGCTTTATGGATTATTTGCCAGAAGTATGCCCAATCTTGCCCCGCATGAAAAATGGCTGTCACCGATCATCGGTTATCTGGGCGGAGCACTGACCGTGGCAACGGGTGTCGTGGTGATTCCAGTGGTTCCTTATATTCAGTCCCTGCAACTGAAACGGGATGATCTGGTCCAGTCTCTGGGGCTGGCATTTACCGTATCCACCATTTGTCTGGCGATATTTCTGCATCAGAATCCTGTAGATCAGATGCCTATAGATTATAAAATGTCGATGATTGCTCTGATTCCGGCTCTGGTTGGTATGTGGGCAGGGACAAAAATCCGTTACCGTATCCCAGAGCAAAAATTCCGTAAAATTTTCTTTTGTGGTCTGGTGATTTTTGGGTCATATTCAGTGCTGCATCAGGCTGGTGTGCTCTGAATCTCTTTCAGATGACTGTTTAAAACTGCTGAAAACAGCCTGTTTTTTATCTAATCCAGCCGTTCCAGCTGAGATTTCTGCGCCAGCAGGAACTGAGCAAAATGCTGATAGCCGGCAGGTAGCGCATCAAAATTCTGTGCAGCCAGCAATAGTTTACGCTGTGCCCAGCTACCGGACAGTTCCACCTGGTGAAAGGCATGGAGTTTGCTCAGTCTCTGCGCAGCCCGTTTGGGCATAATCGCAATACCGACACCATTGGCAACCACCTGGGCAATCGCAGCAAAATTGGGTAAACGTAAACGGTACTGAATGGCACAGTTCAGCTGTTTTGCCTGGTTTTCAACTGACTGCTGTAAAGAGTGGTACTGCATTAAACCCACAAAGGGATAGTTCAGTGTTTCGACCAGCTGGAGCTGTGAATGCTGGCTCAGCACATGATCTCTGGGGCAGATCAGCACCAGCGGATCATCGGAAAACTCCAGCGTCTGTAAATCCTGCGCATGAAAAAAACCGGAGATCAGCCCCAGCTGAGCCGTACCTTTCTGCAGGGACAGAATCATTTCACTGCTTTCTGCTTCTTTCAGTTCAATCTGAACATGCGGGTTTTCCAGCAGATACTGAGGCAGTAACAGCGGCAGGTATTCACTTTGTGCTGAAGAGTTGCACCATAAGGTCATCTGCGTGGTCGCCCCCTGAGCATAGGGCAGCATGATCTGTTCCAGTCTGCGGTACTGCTGCACCATCAACAGTGCCTGTTCTGTAAAGCTCTGTCCTGCCTGGGTCAGTTTAACGCCTGTGGCATGTCTGCTGAACAGACTGGTGGCATAGTGCTGTTCCATTTTTTTAATGCGTTCACTGGCTGCTTGTAATGAAATAGCAGAGCGTTCAGCCCCTTTGGTCAGACTGCCTGTTTCCACAATATTCAGAAAGAGTTGTAAGTCAAAAAAGTCGAGGCGCATGGGCGGGATATTCTCTGGGGCATTTTTATATCTTACTTAAATCCTGCAATAAAAAAAGCAGCCTTTCGGCTGCCTGTAAAATCACACTTATTCTGCATCAGTCTCTCAGTTTCTATTTCTATATTGCGCTGAGATGAAAGGAATCATGCAGACTCAGTATTTACGATTTATCTTTTAAGCTGAAGAACCAGTTCAGGATCAGTGCTGCAAAAGTTGCTGTACCGATACCGCCCAGGTTGAAGTTACCAAACTGCAGGGCAAAGTCACCTGTACCTAGAATAATCGTTACTGCTGCAACCATCAGATTTTTGTTTTTAGAAAAATCGACTTTGTTTTCAATCCAGATTTTTGCACCGGCAATGGTGATCAGACCAAAGACCACAATCGATGCACCCGTCAGAATGGCAGTCGGAATGGTATGGATAATTGCGCCGAATTTAGGTGAAAAACCTAAAAAAATGGCAAAAACACCGGCAATGACAAAAACAATGGTGGAGTAAACACGGGTCACAGCCATCACACCAATATTTTCACCATAAGTGGTCATACCTGGTGCGCCAACACTTCCTGACAGCGTTGTAGCAATACCATCTGCAACAAATGCTTTACCGATATGCGGATCAAGATTTTCTCCGGTCATGGCACTGACGGCTTTAATATGTCCGAGGTTTTCAGCCACCAGAATCAGTGCAATCGGGGCAATGATCAGCATGGCATTAGCATTGAATTCAGGAGAATGGAAGGTTGGCATACCAAACCAGGCAGCCTGCTGGATCGGTGCAAAATCAATTGGGGTGCCGTTGCCCAGTACATTGGATACAATGAAATAGATCAGATAAGCCAGCAGTAAACCGACCAGCAACAACAACCGCTGTAACAGACCTTTAGTAAAGACGGCAATTGAACCCATGCACAGCACAGTGATCAGAGACATCCACATATTAAAGTTATTGCCTGCCACACCCTTTACAGTTACAGGTGCCAGATTTAAGCCGATAATCATGACCACTGCGCCTGTGACGACGGGCGGCATGAGTTTTTCAATCCACTTCGTCCCTGTTGCCATCACAATAAAACCAAAAATGGCATACAGAATACCGCAGGCAATAATCCCGCCCGCAGCCACAGCCAGGTTAGGGTTCAGTGCGCCTGTGCCTGATGCGGTATAACCGGTTGCGGCAATGACCACACCAATAAAAGCAAAACTTGAGCCCAGATAACTTGGAACACGACCACCTGTCATCAGGAAAAACAGGATGGTACAGATCCCTGACATTAAAATGGCCAGGTTCGGGTCAAAGCCCATTAAAAATGGGGCAAGAACCGTTGCACCAAACATGGCAAAGGCATGCTGGACACCCAGTACAGCACTTTGCATGGGTGGAAGATATTCATTGGTACCAACAGGTCGGGCATCAATACTGCCTGAATAAGGTCGCCATTTAGGGAACCAGCTGGACATAAAGTGAGCACTCAAAAAACAAATTGAGCACATCATACGCTCTTTACTCTGTTTTTTTTATCCCTGAGTCAGACTAAGGACTTGTGATTGTTCATCTTTATCTGATTTATATACCGCTTGGTAAAATTGTTACTGTGTGTATCCAAGTAAAATCAACAGATTAAAAAAATGCAGGACTGAAGTGAAAAAATAGAATATTTTGCAATTGTTTAAGTTTTTTTATGAGTCTGGGATTGAATCATACGGATCAGAGACATTCAGACTGTTTTGCAGCACCCACAATAAAAAAAGGATGTATATGCACTGCATATACATCCTGAAAAGGAAAGACTGAAATCAGCCGGTATTACGCAGACCAGCGGCAATTCCTGCAATGCTGACCATCAGTGCATGATCGACAGGGGTCTGTTCGCTTGGACTTTCCTGTAAATAGCCACGACGACGTTTCATCAGTTCAGCCTGGAGCAGATGTAAGGGTAGCAGGTAGGGTTTGCGTACCTGCATGGACTGATCCAGAACATCGTTGGAACTGAGCAGTTTGGATTCACCTTTCAGTACAAGCAGCGTCTGTACCGCATCATGCAGACGCTGACGCAGTTCTGCGCCCAGCACTTTCAGGTCTTCATCCTGTGTCAGATGTGCTTCGTAGTAAAGCGCAATATTAGCATCTGCTTTGGACAGAACCATTTCCAGCATATCAATCAGGGTCTGGAAATATGGCCATTCGGTCAGCATTTCATCCAGTGTCGCTTTCTGACCCTGATCAATCACCTGGTTAATGGCAGCACCTGTGCCGAGCCATGCAGGCAGCATCAGACGGATCTGTGTCCAGGCAAATACCCAGGGAATGGCACGTAAGGATTCAATACCACCACTGACTTTACGTTTTGCAGGACGTGAACCTAAAGGCAGCATCTGCAGTTCAAGCTCAGGTGTGACAGTACGCAGATATTTCACAAAATGCGGATTTTCACGGACGGTCTGACGATAGACCTGAACAGACAGATCAGTCATGCTGTGCATTAAATCCCGCCATTGCTGTTTCGGTTCTGGCGGAGGCAGCAGGGTGGCTTCCAGAGTTGCTGCGGTATAAATTTCCAGATTCTGTAAGGCAATTTCTTCGAGTCCGAACTTGAAGCGGATCATTTCGCCCTGTTCTGTCACACGGATGGCACCTGAAATGGAGCCTGGTGGCTGAGAGAACAGTGCCTGCTGAGTTGGCGCACCGCCGCGACTGATGGAACCGCCGCGACCATGGAACAGTGTCAGCTGTACCGCATGCTGTTTTGCGACAGCAGTCAGTTCTTCCTGAGCGCGGTACTGCGCCCAGTTGGCAGACATGAAGCCTGCATCTTTGGCAGAGTCTGAATAACCGATCATGACTTCGTGTTTGCCCTGAATATGCTGTTTGTACCAGTGCATACTGAACAGCGTATTCATGGTGGATGCAGCACCATCCAGGTCTTTCAGTGTTTCAAAAAGTGGTACAACACGTAATGGATGTTCAATGCCTGCTTCTTTCTGCAGTAACAGTACCGCAAGCACATCACTTGCATATTCCGCCATGGAAATAATATAAGCACCCAGACATTCTTTTGGCTGTTCCGCCAGCGTCCGCATGGTGGCAAATACTTCCTGAACATCAGGGTGATCAATCAGGCTGCCTGCCGGAACATCCAGATGCTTCGGCAACAGTGGACGTTTGCTTTGCAGTTCCTGAATTAAAAAGTTCTGACGCGCCTGTTCAGTCCAGGTTTCAAAATTCCCCAGTCCCAGGTATTCAGTAATGGCTGAGATGGCCTGACGGTGCCGTCCTGATTCCTGTCGGATATCGAGTTTCAGCAGTTCAATCCCAAAACAGTTCACACGGTAAATAAAATCGAGCAGTTTGCCGTTGGCAATTTCAGGCAGGTTACATGCCATGAGTGAACGCCAGCAGAGCAGCAAGGGCTGCAACAGTTCATCTTTATAGCGGATGATCAGGTTACGGTCCACATCCGAGTGCTGTCCCTGAAGTTTGCTTGCCAGCCATGAACGGGTGATCTTCAGGCGTTCACGTGTGGCACGCAGATATTCACGGTAAGGTTCTGGATGGGTGTAGCCCAGTGCCTGAGTCAGTTCATCAGAGCAGGCTTCCAGTGACAGTTCCCAGCGCAGGTCTTCAATATCACGGACATACAGATCAGCTGCTTTCCAGCGGGACAGCCACAGGACTTCCTGGGTAATGTTGTGGGTGACATTCGGGTTACCGTCACGGTCACCACCCATCCATGAGGCAAAACGGATCGGAGAAATATTCAGCGGTAAAGCCTGCTGACAGTTGTCCTGTACCAGTTCATCCAGTTCGCGGATAAATTTTGGCACTGCATTCCACAGCGTCTGCTCAATGGTGGTGAATCCCCATTTAGCTTCATCTACAGGAGTCGGGCGGTGCTGACGGATTTCATCAGTCTGCCATGCAGAACAGACCAGCTGTTTCAGGTCGGCAAGCACTTCATTGCGCTGTTTAGGCGTCAGTTTCTGCTGATCAAATCTGGACAGACAGTTGTTGATGCCATCATATTTCTGAATCAGGGTACGGCGACTGACTTCAGTCGGGTGTGCAGTCAGCACCAGTTCAATTTTCAGTTCACAGATCTGTTTATATAAAGTGGCTGTATCGATCTGACGGTTTTTAAATTTTTCAAAGAGGTGATCGAGTACGTTAGGCGATGGTGCGGTGACATCAAATTCACTCTGGCGCCGGCTGCGTACCACATGATATTGCTCAGCAATATTGGCGAAGTTCAGAAAGTGTGAAAATGCACGGGTCAGAGGCAGAATTTCTTCATCTTTTAAATTTAAAAAAAGCTGTTCCAGCTGTTTTTCTGCTTCCAACTGACCGTCTCTTGCACCTTTGGCGAGCGCACGAATCTGTTCAATCTGATTAAACAAATCCTGCCCTGCATGTTCTTTCAGGGTTTCGCCCAGCAGATTTCCGAGTAAGCGGACATCTTCGCGCAGTGGAGCATCAATTTGTTGAATCATTTTACACTCTCCGGTTTTTCTTCATTTGAATATGCACTTGATCATGCCACATGCCAAGTCGCTACAGACAAAAGTATGTAAGCGTCTGAACAATTCATCAGCAATTTTTCTGCCATAACAGTATGACACTTTGATATGAAAGCATGATTTAAAAGGGAGCTTTACAGGGGCTGAAAACAGCCTGTATTTCTGTTGTTTAAGTGACCGGTGGATTATTGTTTAAAAAAACAGTGATCTGCTTGTTATGAAAGTGTCTGCGATGCATGACAGACATGCTGTTCATACAGAAAATCAATGAAAAACTGTAAATGATGACGGCACTGAATGATGCGTCGTCTGAATTAAACTGACAACTTGTAATAAAACGCAATCGGTTGCATCTGTTATAATGCGAGGCAACTTTTTTCAGTGAAAAATCAGGACGAATTATGCGTATTGACCAGCGAGCTTTAGATCAGTTACGTGAGATTAAAATTACCCGTAACTACACACGTTATGCGGAAGGTTCAGTACTGGTTGAATTTGGTCATACTAAGGTTCTCTGTACTGCAAGTATTGACCATTCTGTACCCCGTTTTCTCAAAGGTCAGGGACAAGGCTGGGTGACTGCTGAATACGGCATGCTGCCACGTTCAACCCATACCCGCAGTGACCGTGAAGCTGCCCGTGGTAAACAGTCTGGTCGTACTCAGGAAATTCAGCGTTTAATCGGACGCAGTTTACGTGCCATGGTTGACCTGAAAAAACTGGGTGAAAACACGATTACCATCGACTGTGACGTGATTCAGGCAGATGGCGGTACACGTACAGCATCCATCACTGGTGCTGCAGTGGCTTTAATTGATGCCATGAATGTGCTGCTGGAGAAAAAGAAAATCAAGCATGACCCATTGAAAGGTCTGGTTGCTGCGGTTTCAGTCGGTATTTATCAGGACGACGTACTGCTCGATCTTTGCTATGAAGAAGATTCAAACTGTCAGACTGACCTGAACGTGGTGATGACTCAGGCAGGTGAATTTATTGAAATTCAGGGCACAGCCGAAGAGAAACCTTTTACCCGTGCGCAAAGCAATGCCATGCTGGAAATGGCAGAGAAAGGGATTCAGGAACTGGTGAAAAAACAGCAGGAAGCACTGGGCTGGTAAGTCACAGATTCCTGTTAAACAGACGCACCTTCGGGTGCGTTTTTGTTTTTTAACAGGACTGCAATAAAACGATCACGCTGATGTCATGCTTTTTTTATATCAATAAGTCCGCACAATAAAAACAGGAAAGGACGATGCGAAGTTTACTGACAGTTTTTCTGCTCGGTTCAGCGCTACTGCTGAGTGGCTGTAATGATGACAATGATCAGGCACAGGTGAATCCGCCTGTGGTTAAACCTGAACCTGGCTGCAAAATTCACTGTGCTCCCTGACCGCTGAAGGAAAAAATGTGATGAACCGTCGTGATTTTATAATCAATTCTTCAAAAACGGCATTTGGTGCCGCAGCACTGGCCAGTTTCCCTCTGAGTATTCAGAAAGCACTGGCGATTGATGCAAAAGTGGAAAGTGGCACGATTCAGGATGTGAAACATGTGGTGATTCTGACTCAGGAAAACCGTTCCTTTGATAATTACTTTGGAACGTTTAAAGGAGTCAGGGGCTTTGGTGACCGCTTCAGCATACCGTTGAAAGGTGGGCGTACCGTCTGGGAACAGTACGATGCAGATAAAAATAAAGTCCTGCCTTATCATTTAGACAGCCGGCTGGGCAATGCACAGCGGGTCAGTGGTACACCTCACTCATGGAAAGACGGTCAGGCAGCGTGGGACTGTGGGCGCATGGGAAACTGGGTACAGCACAAACAGCCACAGTCCATGGGTTACTACAAGCGCAGTGAAGTTGAATTTCAGTTTGCACTGGCGGAGGCATTTACCTTATGTGATGCTTACCACTGTGCCATGCATGCAGGAACAAATCCGAACAGATCATTTATCTGGACAGGAACGAATGGCGCAACCTCGGGTGTTGCCAGCGTGGTCAATGAATTTGACGGTATCGGTTCATCGCTGTCAGGTTATGACTGGACGACTTATCCTGAACGCCTGCAACAGGCTGGAGTCAGCTGGAAAGTCTATCAGAACATGCCGGACAACTTTACTGACAATCCGCTGGCCGGTTTTAAACAGTACCGCCGTGCCAATGAACTGTCGGGCAAGCCAGTCAGTCATGCAAATCCATTCTGTCCGCCTTATGATGAAAAAATTGATGCTGCACAGCCCTTATATAAAGGGATTGCCAATACCATGCCTGATGATGGTGGATTACTGGGACAGTTCAAAAAGGATATTGCGGCAGGCAAACTGCCGCAGGTCAGCTGGATTGTGGCACCGGCTGCCTACAGTGAGCATCCTGGACCTTCCAGTCCGGTACAGGGAGCATGGTATATCCAGGAACTGCTGAATGCGCTGACCGAAAATCCTGAGATCTGGAGTCAGACTGTTCTGCTGGTCAACTTTGATGAAAATGATGGTTTCTTTGACCATGTTCCGTCACCATCTGCGCCTTCAAGAGAGATCAATGATCAGGGACAGATTCTGAAAACCCATGGTAAGACCACACTGAGTGATCAGGATGTTTCCTATGAATATTTTAATCACCCACGGGTTGCTGCTTCGACTGCACAGCCTTTACTTAAGTTCGTAAACGGCAAAAATGACAACTTCTGGCATGGTGTTTATGGTCCAGGAGTACGGGTGCCCATGTATGTGATTTCGCCGTGGAGTCGTGGGGGCTGGGTCAATTCTCAGGTGTTTGACCACACTTCCATTATCCGTTTTCTTGAGCATCGTTTTGGGGTCAAAGAAAGCAATATCAGCCCGTACCGCCGTGCGGTATGTGGTGATCTGACCTCTGCTTTTAACTTTAAAAATCCAAATCTGGAGCAGGTGCCTGATCTGGATGGAGAAAAAACCAAAGCTCAGGCAGATTTCATCCGCTCCAGTCAGGAAGCCATGAAACAGGTTCAGGTTCCTGCTGCCCAGAAATTTCCTGTTCAGGAAAAAGGCATCCGTTTTTCCAGAGCCTTGCCCTATATTCTGCATACCAGTGCAAAAGTGGATGCGGTCAGTCAGCAGGTCAAACTGATTTTTTCCAATACAGGTGAACAGGGTGCTGTTTTCCATGTTTATGACAGACTGAACCTGGATGCTGTGCCACGCCGTTATATGGTTGAAGCGGACAAACAGCTGGACGATGTATGGGATGTATCCAATGGGGGCTATGATCTGTGGGTGCTAGGGCCGAATGGTTTTCACCGCAGTTTTAAAGGCGATCTGAAACAGAAAACTCAGGTGGATGCATTGCCAGAAATCAGAGTCTGTGTCGAAGAATGTTCAGCTAAAATCTATCTGAAAGTCCGTCATGATGGACAGCAGTCTGCTCAGCTGACGGTCAAAGCAAACGCTTATCTGAATCAGAAAAACTGGACGATTGATACTGTGGCGGGCAAAGAGGTTGAGTTACTGCTGGACATGAGCTCCGTATATGGCTGGTATGATTTTACTGTCAGCGCAGCCGATGGTCTGTATGAGCGTCGTTTTGCAGGCAGAGTGGAAACGGGGCAGGACTCTTATACCGATCCGTTTATGTAAAATCTATAAAGATACCAATCAACCAGGGAAGCAGATGCTTCCCTGGTTTCATGTGGAACATCGGACTGGCAGAATCAGCGGCTGACTCGCTGGATTGCCTGTTCATAACTGGTTGTAGGCTTAAACAGATTTGCCTGCTGGAAGTGGTACAGCGCCTGGGACAGATCACGATGATCTTCGTAAATACGTCCGATATTGTAATGTGAATAGGCTTTGGTGTTGTTATTGGTCGCCAGAGCAATCGCTTTCTGGTTGGCAAGCAGAGCTTCTGCTGAACGGTTCAGTTTCTGATAGGTCACTGCCAGATTACTGTACACCTGACCTGCATTTGGATTGTAATCAATGGCCTGTTGATAGAGCATTGCCGCCTGTTCATAACGGCTGTTTTTATAAGCTTTGTCTGCCGCCAGATTCAGAGATTTAGCACGCGCCTGAGCTGCTGCGGAAACAGGAGCCAGGCGAACCTGTGTACTGCTGTTCTGATAGTCTGACACGGTTGACCCAATACGGTCTGCATTGCTTCGGGTACCTGAGACCTGATTGATGTCCTGTATTTCGCCCTGTGGTGAAATACGGAAAACCGTCCATAAGTTCCCTTTTTTATCTGTCGGGACATAGTAGGAACGGATCAGGGATTCACCGGCATAGACCATGACTTTTGCCTGACTGCTGGCAAGATTTAAAGTGTCAGGTCGGGTTCTGTCCGTATAGTCATGTACAGAGTACACATAGTACTGATTGTCCAGACGTCTCTCGATGGTGACCGTTTCAGGACCGTATGAATCGGTATCGTCCACATCCAGGTTGGCATCCTGCCCCTGCTTTCTCTGCCAGAACACATGCTGATCTTTATAACTGAGATGTGAATCCAGATCGGCAGGTGTTTTGCCCCAGTTCAGAACAATACGCATACTGTTCAGATCTTTCAGGACAGGGCTGAGGGCATAAGTCATGCCGTCACATGGACATTTGGCAACAAGGGTGGAATACCCAGGTTTCTTAATAATCAGCAGGTTGTCAGAGGTATCGCTCAGACTTCTGCTGATCTGTGTTCTGCCATCACTTCCTGTACGGGCAGTTGCAGTATTTTCACCATTCTTCTGTAAAAAAACTTCCGCATCCGGAATATTCTGGTCTTTGATGGTTGCACTCAGTACATGAATGCTGACGGGTGCTGCAATGGCGGAGGCGGATATGCACAGGGCTATACTGCTGCTGAGTAGCGGGATTGTTTTTTTCATGATTTTTCACTTTTATTATTTGGGAGTGGATGGTTTTTTCGTATTGCCATTATGGATTGTGGCAGACAGAAATCCATGATTAATGATCAAATTCTGCCTATGGAATAGCGGTGCTGCTGTAATTTTTTGTGCAGCAGAACCTGGATTCTGCTGCGGTGTCTTATCATCTTAAAAAGCGCAGGGCATCACGCGTTGAAGCGCATGGATAAGTCCACAGCCTTAACATCTTTGGTTAAAACACCCATCGAGATATAGTCAACACCCGTGGTTGCCACTTTACGTAAATTTTCAATGGTAATGTTGCCTGATGCTTCCAGTTTACAGCGTCCAGCAACGTGTTTAACAGCATCAATCATCTGCTGCTGACTGAAGTTGTCCAGCATGACGATATCCGCCTGTGCTTCAAGTGCCTGATTCAGTTCATCCCAGGTTTCCACTTCAACTTCCACAGGTTTACCTGGTGCAATTTCATGCGCACGGGCAATCGCCTGAGCAATACCGCCTGCTGCCATAATATGATTTTCTTTGATCAGGAAGGCATCAAACAGTCCCAGACGATGGTTTTTACCACCACCCACTGCAACAGCATATTTCTGTGCAATGCGAAGTCCAGGCAGGGTTTTGCGGGTATCCAGCAGTCTGGTGTTCAGTCCGTCAAGTTCCCGCACATATTCTGCTGTTTTGGTCGCAACCGCAGACATCGTCTGAATGAAATTCAGCGCAGGACGTTCGACAGTCAGCAGACTGCGGGCAGAACCGGCAAGTTTATAAATGGTTTCATTGGCTTTGACCAGTTCGCCATCATTTTTTAACCAGGTGATCTGTACAGTCGGGTCAAAAGCCTGAATGAGGGCGTTGACCCACGGCTGTCCAGCCAGAATCATATCTTCACGGCTGATAATCGTTGCTGTTGCCTGTTCATCTTCAGGTGTCAGCAGTGCAGTAATGTCACCGTCCCCAATGTCTTCCTGTAAAGCCTGCTGAACGTTGATCTGGATGGATTGTTCCAGTAAAGCCTGAGATATGCTCATCTGATTTTCCGTATCTTTTTTAACCCATGGAAATTGCGCGCTATATTAACATTGTTCATCTGCAAGAGCGTATTTTTAAGCAAAATTATCCATTCAGTGCAAATAATCCAGGATGAAAGTTTCAGGACTGGTTTAATATGTTGAACAGTCAGTTATTTTATACAGGGAATATTTATGCAGCTTGCACCCTCATTTCAGGTCATAGATGGACAGTTGACCGGTGCGCGGCAGCTTCCTTCACCCAATTTTAATCAGCGTCCTGATGATACTGATATTCAGCTTGTGGTCATACACAATATCAGTCTGCCGCCATCACAGTTTGGTGGTGGTTATATTGAGCAGTTTTTTCAGAATCAGCTGGACTGGTCTGTGCATCCGTATTTTCAGACAATTGAAGGAATGCAGGTTTCTGCACACCTGCTGATTTTACGTTCAGGCGAAGTGCTGCAGTTTGTCAGTTTTAAGGATCGGGCATGGCATGCAGGCCGTTCCAGCTATCTGGCAAAAAAAGAATGTAATGATTATTCTGTGGGCATCGAACTGGAAGGCAGTGATGACCTGCCTTTTGAAGAAGAACAGTATCAGGCGCTGGCGGAGGTGGTGGCGGCTTTGCAGCAGGCTTATCCAAAAATTCAGCAGCATCTGGCAGGTCACTCAGATATTGCACCTGGACGTAAAACCGACCCAGGTCCTTTTTTTGACTGGCAGAAGTTCAGGACAGTTCTGAGCGGGCTGAAACAGCGTAAACAATAAAACCAATAAACTGTGGCTTTGTTGAACGATTAAACAATGAAATAGTGGTTTAAGTTTCATTACAATAGCGACTGAATTTTTTAATGGATGGTTACGATGGCATTGTGGCGATCGACCTTTATTGTCAGTGCGATGACAATGCTGTCCCGTGTGCTTGGGCTTGTACGGGACGTTGTCTTACTGAATGTATTTGGTGCAGGGAAAGATTTTGATACCTTCGTGGTTGCATTCCGCATCCCGAACTTTTTCAGGCGACTGTTCGCCGAAGGGGCATTTTCACAGGCATTCATTCCTGTACTGACTGAATATAAGACCAGTAAGGCACATGCTGAAGTACAGATCCTGATCAGTCGGGTGTTTGGCTGTCTGTTAACGGTCATGACTCTGCTGACATTCATTGCCATGGTGGCAGCGCCTGCGGTGCTGTATATCTATGCACCGGGTTTCCATGATGATCCAGAGAAGTTTGCTCTGGCAGTGGATATGTTCCGTCTGACCATTCCCTATCTGCTGTTCATGTCGCTGACGGCTTTTGCCAGCAGTATTCTGAACAGTTATGGCTCATTTTCGACACCGGCTTTTGCTCCGGTGCTGCTGAATGTTGCCATGATTGCAGGGGCATGGTGGCTGACGCCCTATATGGCTGAACCGATTATGGCACTGGGCTGGGCGGTGATCGTGGCTGGCGTTTTACAGCTGGCGATTCAGATTCCTGAGCTGTGGCGTAAAAACCTGCTGATTCCACCAAAAGTCGATTTTAAACACGAAGGGGTGGACCGCATCATGAAACTGATGCTGCCTGCTCTTTTTGGTGTGTCCGTCACCCAGATTAACCTGCTGCTGAACACCATCTGGGCATCTTTCATGCAGGATGGTTCAGTGTCCTGGTTGTACAGTGCTGAGCGTATGACTGAACTGCCACTGGGGCTGATCGGTGTTGCGATTGGTACAGTTATTTTACCGTCGCTTTCAGCACGGCATGCAGAGCAGGATCAGACGAAGTTCAGAGGGATGATGGACTGGGCTTCACGGGTGATCATGCTGGTGGGTGTGCCTGCCAGTATTGCGCTGTTTATGCTCTCCACACCTATTATTCAGGCACTTTTCCAGCGTGGACAGTTCACCTTTGAAGATACACAGATGACAGCACTTGCCTTGCAGTGTATGAGTGGAGGGGTCATCTCCTTTATGCTGATCAAGGTATTTGCACCTGGTTTTTATGCACAGCAGGATACCAGAACACCGGTACGCGTCGGTTTGATGGCTGTTGCTGCCAATGCCATTCTGAACGTTGTATTTATTGGGTTCTTTAAACTGATTGACTGGCATGCAGAGCATATGGCTCTTGCGCTGGCGTCTACAGGCTCAGCACTGGTCAATGCAGGAATGCTGTATTTCTATCTGCATAAAAAGAATATTTTCCGTTTTGGTGCTCACTGGAAAAAACTGTTTGTACAGTTCGCTGTTGCTAATACCGTCATGATTGCAGCTCTGTGGTATGCCATGAGCTGGTATAACGGTGATGTATCTCAGTGGATGCGTGTGGTGGAAGTGATTCTGCTGTGTGTGGTGGGTGTGGTTGCCTATGGCGCAGGTCTGCTGGCAGCAGGGTTCAGACCACGTCAGTTAAAACCGAATGTATAAGGTTTAAACGTATAATACAGGCTGAATAAAAAAGACCGCATGGCGGTCTTTTTTATGCGCTTTATAAAAGCTTATTTTGAAAGGATTTCCAGCAGTTCCACATCAAAAATCAGCGTGCTGTTCGGCTCGATGACATCGCCTGAACCGATCTGTCCATAAGCAAGTTTTGCAGGAACAAAAAAGCGGTATTTAGAACCTTCTTTCATCAGCTGGACACCTTCAGTCCAGCCCTGAATCACCTGGCTTAACTGAAACTCGGCAGGGTGGTTACGTGCAATGGAGCTGTCAAACACAGTACCATCCAGCAGGCGACCTTCATAGTTCACCTTAACTTTTGAGGTGGCTTTCGGAGATTTTCCTTTACCCGCCTGTAGCACGAGATACTGCAAACCTGAGGCAGTGACCTGAACACCAGGTTTCTTCGCATTTTCAGCCAGGAAAGCAGCACCCTGTTTTTCATTTGCTTCAGCTTTCTGTTTCAGTTCAATCAACAGTTTTGCTTCAGACTGTTTCTTGTACTGTGTCAGTACACGAGCCATTTCTTCATCTGTTAATGATGCAGTCTGACCTTTGGAGGCTTCTTTTAAGCCCTGAACAAAAGCATCCAGATCCAGATCTTTAATGGAGTCAGCATTGTTGCGCCCCATTAAATATCCAAAGCTGTAACCCACCTGCTGGGCTGCGGAACTTTTACTCGTGACAGGTTGTGCAACAACAGCAGATGTACAGAGCATCAGGCTGAGCAGGGAAATTGTTTTTTTCATGATGTTTTCTCAAATAAATAAGGAGAGCAATCGCTCTCCTTAAACTGTCTGTGTTATTTAACTTTAATCAGTTCAACATCAAAAATCAGTGTGCTGTTCGGTGGAATAGTTCCAGGAACGCCCTGTGCGCCATAACCCAGGTTGGATGGGATATACAGCGTTGCTTTTCCGCCTTCTTTCATCAGCTGAAGACCTTCAGTCCAGCCTGGAATCACCTGATTTAATGGGAACTCAATCGGTTCGCCACGGTCAATTGAGCTGTCAAAGACCTTACCGTCAACGAGCTGACCTTTATAGTGTACGGTAACCATGGAGCTGGCAGCAGGTGCTTTGCCTGTACCTTCTTTGGTCACTTTATACTGTAAGCCGGATGCTGTAGTGACAACACCTGGTTTCTTTGCATTTTCAGCCAGGAAAGTATCATTGCTGCTTTGAGCCTGTTTTGCCTGATCGACCTGTTTCTGCTGCATTTCCTGCTGGAACTGTTCATATGCTTTTTGCAGTTCTTCTTCTGTATATGCCGGTTTACCACGAGCATGACCTTCACGGACGCCTGTTACAAAACTGTTGATATCCAGCTCAGGAGGAGTCTGATGTGCAACTTCATAGCCTAGTGCATAGCTTATTTTCTGTACAGCAGTGGCATTTTTAGAGGCTTTTGATGTTACTTCAGCAGGGTTCTGAGTTGCGTAGTAAACAGGTACAAGTGCAGCACCGCCTAAAATTACAGCGACAGCGATGGGTAAGGCTTTACTCATAGGTTTTCCCAAATTCGAATAATAAAATCTGCTCTGATCTTAGCAGACTTTTACAGTTAAACACGTGTTTTGAGTCGTGTGTAGACCAAGGACTCAATATATTCTTCTCTCTGGGGATATTCTATAACAGACGGAATATCAAAAACATTTTTTATACAATAAAAAATATCCCGCCTGTGTTTAAAGACCTGTTGCAGGGTTCAGGATTTTGCCTGCTGCCATGACTGAAATCCACAGTTTCAGTCAGGAAAATTGCTGTAATCAGCGGCACTCAGCTGATTTTCAGCCTGTTCTGGGAGATGTACTGTCAGGACAGGCAGAGCCTGATTCAGTTTTGTGTCCAGTACTTCCAGCACATACTGCTGCTGTGCTTCTTTTCTGCACTGAAAGCGTATTTCAGGCTGTTGCAGAATGCCGAGCATAACGCCGTGTACTGTGGGCTGACGGTAAATATACTCCACATTCTGCTGGGCGTTCAGCTGCTGCTGTTCCCAGAATTTGAACTGACCCAGGTGCTGCGCATTTAAATAACCATCAATCAAGGATTTACAGATAAAGCCATGACGCTGTTGCTGGATTTGCGTTGCTGTGGGTTTTTCACAGCCTGCCAGTAATAAAAGTACGCTGCACAGCATTAAATTTTTCATTGTGTCCATTCCTCTGTATCTGTACACAGAGCATAAATTGAGCTTTAATCTGGATACAGATACAGTAAATACTAAAAAAAGGACACAGGCATGGCTTTTCAGTATCAGCTGCTGGCACAGCAGATTGCGCAGAAAATATATTGTGGTGAACTGCATGCAGAACAGCGCCTGAGTTCATTACGCCAGTTTGCTGAACAGCAGAAGATCAGCCTGAATACTGCCAGAAGCTGTTATGAACTGCTGGAAGCTCAGGGCTTGATTTATGTACGGAACAAAGCAGGTTATTTTGTGCAGACTCAGCAAGCTAAAGCTCAGACTGCTGTGCCACTGCATCCGGACTTTAAATCCAGACCCCGTGAAGTTTCCAATCTGGAACTGCAGATACAGATTCATGAAGCATCGGCCAACAACCGTTTGATCCATCTGGGTTCAATCCAGTTATCACCGAATTTTATTCCTGTTGAAGCGTTGAGACGTTCGATTCAGCGTGCATTAAAGCATTGCAGACCCGAAGATTTTTTATATAACAATCGGCAGGGACATCCTCAGTTACGTGAAGCTTTATCAGCACACTGGGCAGAAGATGGTTTTTTTATTGCTCAGGATGATATCTACATCAGCAATGGTTGCATGCCTGCATTATCAGTGATGCTCCAGAGTGTCAGTAATGAAGGTGACAGCATTATTGTCCCGACACCGAACTATAATGGTCAGTTGCAGTTACTGGCACTATTGAAGCGAAAAATCATTGAAATTCCTGCAAATACCGATGGATTTGACCTGGAGCGCCTGGAGCAGGTAATGCAGAATTCAGGGGTAAAAGTATGCCTGTTGACTGCAAACTTTCAGAACCCTTTAGGTTTCTGTCTGAGCAATGCCGATAAGGAAAAAATTGCTCAGTTGGCTGAAAAATATCAGTGCTACGTGATTGAAGATGATATTTATGCCGAATGCAGTTTCAGCCAGAAGCGTCCCTTACCGATTAAATACTGGGATCAGGCAGGCTATGTGATTTATTGCGGTTCAGTTTCCAAATCGTTATCGCCTTCTTATCGACTGGGATGGTTCTGTTTACCTCAGCGTTTAAAACATTTACATGCAAATCTGATTTTACAGAATGATTCTGTAAATACGCCTTTGCAGCTGGGGCTGGCAGATTTAATTTTCAGTCGCGCCTATCGTCAGCATCTGAGTGAGTTGCGTCCAAAATTGATGGCACAGGTTGAGGCATACAGACAGTTTATTTCTCTGGCTTTTCAGGGGGTGGAAATCCGTCTGAACCAGCCGCAGGGCAGTTATGCGCTGTGGTTGCAGTTGCCTGAACAGATCGACAGTCTGGCGATGTATTATTTTGCTCAGCAGCACAGCATCAATATTGTACCTGGACAGGTCTTTGGTGAGGACAGTCGTTATAACAACTGTATACGGCTGAATGCCGGACATGAATTATCCACCGAGATTCAGGATGCCATCCGACTGCTGGGGGAATGGGTGCGGGGACAGTTGTCTGAACATAAAGTGGCTTAAGGTTTAAATTTTGCAGTGATTGAAACAAAAAAAGTCCCTTCTCCCTTTGGGAGAAGGTCAGGATGAGGGATAGATTAAAAATCTGCTTTCAGCACAATCCGGTAACGTGCTTTGCCCGAATGTAAACGCTCCAGCGCTGCATTGATTTCAGACATGGGATAAAGCTCAATCTGTGGGGCAATGTTTTTACGTGCTGCAAACTGTAACAGCTGACGCAGGGCAAACGGTGAACCAGTTGGAGAACCGGTCACTGATTTTGCACCGCTGATCAGCGTACCGGCAGGAATCGCCATGGGTTCCAGTACCATGCCCAACATATGAATATTGCCATTCGGAGCCAGGGTATTTAAATAGGCTTTCCAGTCCAGCGATACATTGACGGTACACAGCAACAGGTCAAATTTGCCACGCTGAGTCTTGAGCGCAGCCGTATCATGGCTGTTGACCACATGATCTGCTCCCATGGCTTTAAGCTCATCGGTTTTATCCAGGCTGGATGTAAATGCAGTAATTTCACAGCCCCAGGCTTTCAGCAGTTTAATCGCCATATGCCCCAGTCCGCCAATTCCGATCACACCGACATGATGCACAGCCTGGATCTGATGTTTCAGAATAGGATCAAATACGGTGATACCGCCACATAATAAAGGTCCGGCACTTTCAGGATCCAGTTCTTCAGGCAGGGGAATAATCCATTGCCAGCCTGCACGGACTTTATCTGCAAAGCCACCGGCATGACCGACAATGGTTGCAGTTTTACTGCCGGTACATAGTACCTGTTGTCCGCTTACACAAGGGTCACAGTGCTGACA
Organism: Acinetobacter chinensis; assembly: GCF_002165375.2. Taxonomy (NCBI): domain Bacteria; kingdom Pseudomonadati; phylum Pseudomonadota; class Gammaproteobacteria; order Moraxellales; family Moraxellaceae; genus Acinetobacter; species Acinetobacter chinensis. Next base: position 3,518,287 of record NZ_CP032134.1, on the reverse strand, counting down.
GCTTTCTGCAGTCCATCCAATGCCCACACGCTGACCCACTTTCAGCCCTTTTGCTTCAGAACCCAGCTGGGTGATCGTTCCAATAATTTCATGTCCTGCCACGACAGGGTAGACAGAATTTCCCCATTCATTATTAATCACTGAAACATCGGAGTGACAAAGACCGCAGTATTCAACCTGGACTTCAACCTGATGGGGCTGTAATTCGCCTGCATCAAACTGATAGGATTCCAGAGGCTGTCCTGGCTGCATGGCAGCGTATGCGTGAACTGTATTACTGGTCATCTGATCTTCCCTGTATTTTGAGATTTATTGGTTTTTCTTAAAATCACAGTCATTTTCATGGTCATCCACCATACCGACAGCCTGCATAAAGGCATACATGGTGGTTGGACCCACAAATTTAAAACCCTGCTTTTTTAAGGCTTTTGAAAGTCGCTGGCTGACTTCGGTCTGAGCCGGAGCCTGCCGGTAGTCAGGAACGTGATTGATCTGAATCTGCTGCCCGACAAAGTCCCAGAGCCATGTCACCATATCATGTCCCTGAGCCTGCATGTTCTGCCATGCAACGGCATTGTCCCGAATGGCTGTGAGTTTGCCGATATGGCGGATCAGTCCTGCATCCTGCACTTTTAACTGAAGTTCGGCATCGCTGAACTGTGCAATCTGAGCAATCGGATACTGAAAAAAATGCTGTCTGTAACATTCCCGTTTTTTCAGTACGGTTATCCAGGACAGACCTGCCTGTTGTCCTTCCAGGCAAAGCATCTCAAACAGATGCTGTTCATGATGTACAGCTTTGCCCCATTCCTGGTCATGATAGGCAATATAAAGAGGGTCATCTGAGCACCAGCCACAGCGTTTGAAAGACATAAAGTGATGCTCCTTATTTTAAGTGACAGGGAATTCGATCCACTGATCCTGTTTGTTGTCCCAGTAATACAGCTGTGCCTGTTGCAGGTCAGTAAAGCTGATCCACATATCTTTACCGGTTTTTTCAGCAAAACCTGTACTGATCAGCAGGGCGTCTTCAGTTATTTCCATCACCCAGCCCTGATGGCTTTGTCCGGACAGCACCACTTTCTGCTGATTACCTGACTCTGCAAATTTCACCAGACGGTTGATTAGTGCTTCAGACATGAAAAATTCCTGATTGTTTAACGTAAATAGGGATAAGGATTGACTGCGCCACGACCTTTACCGTTCAGATAGATGCCATAGTGCAGATGTGGGGAGGTATGTCTGGCATTTCCAGTGTTTCCGACATAGCCGATCAGATCTCCCTTTTTAACATAGTCACCGACATTTAAGCCACGCTTATGCTCATTCAGATGAGCATAGTAATGCCATGTGCCACCAGGTCCAAGAATCCAGATCACTTTTCCACCCAGATTGTTGTTACGCAGATCAGCCACCAGTCCTTCCGTTGAGCTGTACACTCTGGTACCACGTTCGGACATGATGTCGATGCCTTCGTGCGTGCGTCCACTGCTGCGGGATGCTCCCCAGGTATCTTTCAGCTGTTTTGGCTTTATTCCCTGAACAGGGACAGGCAGTCTGGAGGGAAGCGTCATGCTTTTCAGTCTGGCAGTCTGATCCGCAGGTAGGGGTGCAGGCGGGCGGGTCGGTGTGGAGCTACAGGCAGAAATCAGTAATATACACAGACTCAGAGCAGCAGCAGACAGATTGCGAAGCACAGTATTTTTCCCTTTTACGATTTTATCTGGTCAATAAAACTTTCAATGACTGTGCCTGAATATGTCATAGATTTACAGCTGAGATCAATTTTTTCATGGCAGTGGGAATACCCATTTCTGTAGCAATTTGTGGCTTTAACCACTGTCCGCCAAGTTCTGCCATCAGATATTCCTGCTGGTCAGTTTCCAGTTCAATCACATGTGCATTCAGCAGCCAGGTAAAATGAGTGAAACTGTGTGAGATCTGCACTGAAGATGCCAGAGGGGGCAGATGCAGACGCTGGCAGAGCTGAATAAATTCACTTTCAGACTCAGCGATAGGCAGTGCCCATAATCCTCCCCATAACCCCGTTGAAGGTCGTTGTTGCCAGAACCATTCCTGCTGACTGTGAATGAGCAGGACATGTGCGGATTTTACCGGCACTGCTTTTTTAGGTTTTTTATAGGGCAGTTCGGTTTCAAGCCCCTGCTGATGTGCCTGGCAGTGCTGCTGCATCGGGCAGTACAGACATAAGGGCTTTTTCGGCGTGCAGACCGTTGCGCCCAGATCCATGATGGCCTGGGTGTAATCATGATTGCGCGTTTCAGGGCAGAGCTGTTCAGCCCGCTGCCACATCGCACGTTCATGAACAGGTTTGCTCAGGTCGTCCTCGACAGCGAAAAAACGTGAAAGTACACGTTTGACATTGCCGTCCATAATCACGCCATACTCGCGTAGACCGAGTGACATCAGCGCTCCAGCGGTTGAAGGTCCTATACCTGGCAGTTCCATCCACTGTTCGCGTGTCTTTGGGAAATGACCCTGCTGAGCCACAACTGAAGCCGCTTTATGCAGATTGCGTGCCCGTGCATAGTAGCCGAGTCCTGCCCAGTAGGGGGCAACGTCATCCCAGCTGGCTGTTCCCAGGTCTTTGACTGTCGGGAAGCGATTGATGAAGCGTTCAAAGTACTGAAGAACTGTTTTGACCTGGGTTTGCTGTAACATGATCTCTGATACCCAGACTTTGTACGGATCATCTGCGACCTGCCAGGGGAGGTCATGGCGACCATGGACATCGAACCAGGCAAGCAGGGCATCAGAAAATGAAAAATCAGGCATATCAGCAGGGAAAAATGGAAAAGTTCAGTATAGCGGACTTGGAGAGTCAGACATAAAAAATGATGCCTGAGCATCATTTTTTGATTGAGAACGGTCTGAAATTATGGATTGACCATACCCCAGCGTTCATCCAGTTTCAGAGCCTGACCTTCATAACGGGGAATGATGTGAATATGCAGATGCTCAGATACTTCACCAAAGACATTGCCGTCATTGAATCCGACATGAAAACCGGCAGGCTGATGACGGATCTGAAGTTCGTTGCGTGCAAGTTCCAGTAAGGACTGCAGGCTCTTGCGTTCTTTATCGCTGATCTCGAAAAAAGAGCTGATATGACGCAGAGGGACAATTACACAGTGACCTTTGGACAGTGCATTGGGTTCGGGCAGAATGACACCAAACTCGTTTTTATCAATGATGTCATATTCATCAAAATTGCAGTAAGGGCAATTGTTATCAGTCATTATTGTGTCCTCTTTTCATCATGATTAGCGGTATTCAGGCATCCCGAGAGGATGGGAAAGTACAGTTATTTATACTGTACTTTGAACCTGATGTTATTGACCCAGGCGACGGTCAAGCAGTTCATACATGGCAATCAGTCCCTGTTTTTCAGCTTCTGCACTGTAACCGAGGTCGACAGCATTGGCTTTTGCACGCTCATCTGCCTGTGGATTACTGAAACCATGCTTGGCATTTTCAAAAATAATCACTTCATGGCTGACTTCAGCAGCATGCATTTCTTCACGGAATGCATCGACATCATCCAGGCTGACCATGCTGTCATCTTCACCATGCAGTACAAGGATTTCAGCCTGTACCTGTCCTTTCTGCGCTGGTGCTTTCGGTGACAGGTTTGCATGGAAAGTCACGACCGCTTCAAGCGGTGCACCAGAACGGGCAAGATCCAGAATGACTTTACCGCCATAACAGAAACCGATTGCTGCAAGTTTATCTGCATTTACTTCTTCCTGTGCAGCTAATGTTGCCAGTCCTGCTGACGCACGGGTCACAATCGTATCGGGATCTTCAAATGTCTGCATCATCCATGCATAAGCCTGCTTTGCATCGGTTGTGACATTTTTGTCTCCATACATATCAATGGCAAATGCGGCATATCCGTGTTCAGCCAGCTCTCTTGCACGCTGTTCAGTGTATTCATTCCGACCCCACCACTCAGGTGACACAATCACGCCTGCTACAGGTGCAGTGGACTCAGGCGCAGCAAAGTAGCCAGTAAACTGTTTACCGTCTAGGGTTGAATAGTTAATTTCACGGGTTTTAATGCCAGAAGCCATAGACTCAATTCCATATGAAGCTGAAAATAAAATGATTAAAGCATAAAAATATGACAATGGTTCTGAAAATTCATGCAATGCATACAATCAAACTGTGAGAAATTATTTTTATTCAGCATATAAAAAGAGAAGGAACAATCCTTCTCTTTCTGGGAAGCTGGTCTGTTTTTTAGACTTTTCCTCGGGAAAGGAAGCCGACGATCGCCAGTATGACCGCGACAATCAGCAGAATGATAGCAAACTGCTTGGATAAACCTGCTACTCCGCCAAATCCTAACAAGCTGGCGACCAGTGCAATCACTGCAAAAATTATTGCCCAGCGGAACATATGTTTCTCCTTGTTGTTATGAACCCTGTTTTTAAAATATAACTGTGCGCTGGTCGCTGTATGTGGCGGTTTTGTTGATGAATTGTCGGCTTTATTGAATATTGATAAACAATTAAAAATAAAAATGAATTTTGCATAACTGGATGGAAGTGACTGATATAATATTCGGGTCATATCTTTATTTACATATTATGTCTGGTGATCTGCGTCCATATTTCTGGAAAAGATACCCTTTAGCAGAGCTGACTCTTCCAGAATGGGAAGCGCTGTGTGATGGGTGTGGCCTGTGCTGTCTGGTGAAACTCGAAGATGATGAAACCCAGGAAGTTGCCTATACCCGCGTCTCATGTAAATTACTGGACTGTGAAACGGCTCAGTGTAGCAATTATCCTGAACGTCAGATGCTGGTTCCTGACTGTATTCAGCTGACACCTGAAAAGCTGGAAACCATACACTGGTTACCGCCCAGCTGCGCTTACCGCCGTCTTAAAGAGGGCAAAAATCTGCCGACCTGGCATTATCTGAATTCCGGTTCCAGAAGCAGTGTCATCAAAGCCAGAAAGTCCGCAGCAGGTCGGTGTATTTCAGAAACAGAAGTGGATGAAGACGATATTGAAGATCATATCGTGCGCTGGGTGCGTTAATCTTCTGTTAAAGCGAGTAGTTCTAAAAACTGATTTTCGGAAATGACCTGGAAGCCATGTTGTAGCAGCAGTGTTGCAGTAACCCCCATTCCCTTGATTTTCTGAGCATTGAAACTGCCGTCATAAATCCAGTGCCGACCACAGGATGGACTGTTTTCTTTGAGCACCACCGTCTGAATGTGGTGCAGCTGTGCGAGTTCCAGTGTCCGATATGCCCCTTGTATAAATGCCTGACTGACATCCTGTCCCACAGCATCAATGACCTGAGCGGTTCCATTCAGTACATCTGCACCATTACCATTCTGAATTTCAGCAGGCAGGCGAGGACACGAGAGCCCACCCAGCAGTTCAGGGCAAGCTGTTATGACTTTTCCCTGCTGAATCAGCCGTTGAATCTGCTCATAATGATAACTTTTGCTGTCATAACGGACAGGTTGTCCTGCCAGACAGGCACTGATCAGGTACATAAGGTCAAATACTGCAAAAAAAATATATGAAGACTTTATCGCAGACAGGGCGGAGATGAAACTAGATGAGAAGTGTCTGATTCAGTTTTTTTGCAGCAGTTGCAGGGCATCTGAAGATGACATAGGCTGATAAAAATAGAAGCCCTGTCCAATATGACAATCACAGTCGATCAGGGTGTTCAGCTGTTCTGTGACTTCAATGCCTTCTGCCAGAATATCCAGTGACATACCAGGGCCAAGCTGACTGATGGCACGGACAATGGCAAGAATCGAAGGGTCATTCTGCATACCGACCACAAAACTGCGGTCGATTTTCAGACAGTCCACAGGATAGTCTTTCAGACGGGTCAGAGATGAATGTCCTGTTCCAAAGTCATCCAGTGATATACGCAGTCCTGCTTTTTTCAACAGGTTTAAGGCGCGGATGACATAGCTTGCACCACCTTCAGCAAGGCTCAGCTCAGTGATTTCAATTTCGATCAGTTCTGGAGGAATTTTATAGAACTGCATACGTTTCAGCAGGGTTTCAGCATAGTTGTCACGCAGAAACTCAACTGGAGCAGCATTGATTGAGACAGGCAGAACTTTGGTATCCTGTTTCAGCCACTGTGCAATATCCTGAAAAACTGAGGTCTGCATTTTTTCACTGATACGGGTTGCCAGGTCATAGTCCTGGAACGACTTATAAATTCTGGAGGGTAACTGAACATCACCATGTTCATCACGCCAGCGTAACAGTGCTTCAAAGCCAACCAGTTTTTTATCTTTTAAACGGACTTTAGGCTGATAAAAAGGAAAAATGCTGTTATCACGAATCAGCTGTCGGGCAAGAATCAGCTGTCGGGCCGACTCCTCCAGCACATCGAGCATGCTCTGGCTGAACATCTGAATACCGCCACGCCCCCCTGATTTCAGGTTATTGAGAGCAATATCAGCACATTTCAGCAAAGCAGAGGAGTCTTTGGCATCACGGGGATAAACAGCATAACCGATACTCATGCTGCCATTTAAAAACTGACCGTTATAACGGATAGGCAGATCAAGCTGTTTCTGTAATTTAGCTGCAATGTTCAGAATATCCTGATCATCTCCAGTCTCTGGCAGAATAATGGAAAACTCATCACTGCCCAGTCGGGAAACATAGGCATTGCTGTCCAGACAGTTTTTCAGGCGTTTTCCGAGTACTCTCAGGAGGTGATCGCCCGCAACATAGCCCATTGCATCATTGATATGTTTGAAATAATCCAGATCCAGTAAAAGCAATGCTGTGGACGTGGTATTTCGTTTGGACTGCTGTAAGGTTTTACTCAGCAGTTTTTTAAAGGCACGACGGTTGTACAGACCGGTCAGGTCATCCCGCTCATTGAGCTGATGCAGTTTTTCAGCGGTAATCCGTTGTTCACTGACATCGCGTGAAACACACAGAATATTCTGAGGCAGACCCTCATGATTCAGAATAGGGGTCAGAATATTGTCCCAGTACTGTGGGTTGCCGTTTTCAACCTGGGTGATTCCATCAAATCGGGCTTTTTTCCCCTGAGCAGCAGCCTGAAGTGCCCGTTGTCCATTTTTACGGACATGAGGGGCGAGCAGATTCAGCCAGGGCATCCCAAAAGATGTGACATCATGACTGATCCCAAGAGCCTCACGTCCAGGCTGATTAATGGAAATGACCTGCCCTTTTTGTGACAGCAGTTTGATGCAGTCCACACTAGCATCAAGCATCTGCGTCTGAGCTGAAATCTGTTGTGCCAGTTTCTGCTGATTTATAATCTGGTCATCAATATCTGTACAGCTGATCAGCCATTCAAGCTCATTGTCCATTGCTGGAAAAACAGCAGAGATGCTGAACCAGTGATACTGCTGAGTACTGTCTTTAATACGGCAGGTGATTTCAATATGCTGCAGTTCAGACAGCCCTTTGAACCATTGAGCCAGAAAGTATTCATGGTCTTCTGGATGGATATACAGCTGCCAGAATTCTGGGTCATTCATTTCAATGGCGAGAGTGCCGGTATAACAGCGCATCGCCTGATTACAGAACAGGCGCTGTGAGCGTGTTTTAGTACAGATCAGCTGAGGCAGGGCATCGAGTAAATTTTCAGCGACAGTATCTGACCAGCGACTGACAGGCAGTACTGGGAAATCCTGAATTTCAGGCGATGCCTGTTTATTCTTAAATAAGGATTTCATACAGATGAAAAACTCGCTATAGGGTGAAAAGTGTGATTAATATCACATAATCAGTATATCAGTAAAAAATAGCCTGCTGAATATACACCATACCATTTTCGGATAAACAGGCAGGAGTATAAACACTGTATTAACATTCAAAAAGTGGCAGCTTTGAAAAATAAGCAGTTTAAAAACTGTAAATTCATACGGTGTATATTTTTATTACAAAAATATAAAACAGCGTATTGGAAATACTCGGTGGATGATTTACATAGTAGACTATCGACAGCACTATTTTTTAGAATTATCCAAGATGTCAGACAGCAGTATTCCACTTCCAGAAAGGCTTCGCCCGAAAGATCTGTCGCAGATTATCGGACAGGATCATTTATTGGGTGAGCATGCACCATTACGTCAGATGATTGACCAGGGGCATTTACCTTCGATTATTTTCTGGGGACCCCCTGGTGTAGGTAAAACCACCATTGCACTGTTGCTGGCTCAGGCGGTGGATCGCCCATTTGTCAGTCTTTCTGCGCTGAATACGGGTGTGAAAGAGTTAAGGGAAGTGATTGCAGATGGTGGAGATCTGCTGACACCTGTGGTTTTTATTGATGAGATACACCGCTTCAATAAATCACAGCAGGATGCACTGCTGAATGCGGTGGAAAAAGGCAAAATCACCCTGATCGGCGCAACGACAGAAAATCCGTCTTTTGAGGTGAACAGCGCGCTGTTGTCCCGCTGTCAGGTGTATACCCTGAATGCACTGAGCAATGAAGCGATTGAGCATTTACTGAAGCAGGCGGTTCAGCAGGATGGTTTCCTGAAAGAACGCTATATTCAGATCGAGGAGTTTGATGCGCTGATTCAGTTCGCCGCCGGTGATGCCAGAAAAGCACTGAACCTGCTGGAGCTGATTGCAGGCACTTTTGAGCCTGAGGTGGAAAACATCATTACCAATGCCATGGTGGTGAAAGTGGCACAGCAGAATATTGCCCGTTATGACAAATCGGGTGAACAGCATTATGATCTGGTTTCCGCATTCATCAAATCCATTCGGGGCAGTGATCCTGATGCGGCACTGTACTGGATGGCTCGTATGCTCAAAGGTGGAGAAGATCCTGTTTTTATTGCCCGTCGTATGCTGATTGCAGCATCTGAAGACATTGGAAATTCAAACCCGAATGCGCTGTTGCTTGCAGGAGAATGCTTCCGTTCAGTTCAGGCTGTCGGTATGCCTGAATGCAGAATAATACTGGGGCAGTGCGCAGTTTATCTGGCGACGAGTGCCAAGAGTAACAGTACTTATATGGCGATCAATAAAGCGATGGAGCTGGCTGAAAAAACAGCAAATTTGCCTGTTCCACTGCATTTAAGAAATGCACCGACCCGCATGATGAAAGAGCAGGGCTATGGTGCAGACTATCTGTATCCACATAGCTATCCTGAGCATTTTGTGATGCAGGATTATCTGCCACCGGAGCTGAAAGGCACAAAGCTGTATGAGTCTGCCCGAAATAAACGGGAAGTTGAAGGAGAGCGCCTGCAACAGCGCAGATGGCAGCAAAGTCAGCAACAGCAGTAAGCTGTGTGCAGAATGGATAGGATGAATCAGAACCTGTCACTTTTGATTCATCATAAAAAAACCGGGCAAAAGCCCGGTTTTTTAGATCTGATGTTTAAATCAGATATCAGAAAGGTCTACACCAATACGTGTAGCAACTTCTTCATAAGCCTCAACAACACCGCCTAAACCTTGACGGAAACGGTCTTTATCGAGTTTTTTCTTGGTGTCTTTATCCCATAAACGGCAACCGTCTGGAGAGAACTCATCACCCAGTACGATACGGTCATGGAAAACACCAAATTCAAGTTTGAAGTCCACCAGCATCATGTTGCCAGCATCAAATAATGATTTCAGTACTTCGTTGACTTTATAAGTCAGAACTTTCATCTGCTCAAGCTGTTCAGCATTTGCCCAGCCTAAAGCAATAGCCTGAGATTCGTTGACCATTGGGTCGCCAAGCGCATCGTCTTTGAAGAAAAGTTCAAAAGTAGGTGGAGTCAGTTCTTTACCTTCTTCAACACCTAAACGACGGCATAATGAACCTGCTGCAAAGTTACGGATAACGCATTCAACAGGAATCATGTGCAGTTTTTTCACTAAAACTTCAGTTGGAGAAAGCAGTTTCTCAAAATGAGTTTCAATGCCTGCAGCAGCCAGTTTTTCCATGATAAAGGCGTTAAAACGGTTGTTCACCTTGCCCTTACGATCCAGCTGTTCGATTTTTTCGCCATTGAAGGCAGAGGCATCATCACGGAAGACTAAGATCAGATGGTCTGCGCTGTCTGTTTCATAAACAGATTTTGCTTTACCGGTATAGAGCAAGGTTTGTTTTAACATGGGGGAACCTTTTGCAAAAAAAAATTGCCTAGAACGACTAGGCTGGCCAGTTTTGGGAAATCTGGGTTAACAGCTCAGCAGCTTTCTGAGGGTCTGCAAAACTGTTGTTGGCATTAAAAACAGCCAGGTTGTTGCTGGTCCCAACAGAGGTGAGTCGTAACACATAAGTCTGCTGATCGACTTTTAAAGTCACTTCGTGACGGTTTTTACTTTGACCAGCAATGGTGTGATTCAGACTGCCGAGAGTCGCAAGTGTGTACTGCCAGATTGTATCAGAATTTCCTTCTATTTTGAGCAGGGGATTCTGATTTCCATCTGTTACAAGTTGAGGACGACCAGTATTTGTACCGGTTTCCACAGCATCATTCGCTGAGGTGTCGGTCTGGGTCATCTCGGGACGGGGTAAAGCAAAACGGTTGCCACGCTTGTTCTCAAGCTTAGGTGCATGATCAATTGCAAGCTGTTCAACCGTAGGAGCAGGATACAAAGGCGTTGCCGGGCGAACCATAGAACCTTCAGGGTATTGCAGTGGCTCCAGTGAGGATGCTTTTTTATAATCCAGGGAACCGTTGCCGATGCCCATGGTGCTGCAACCTGCCAGTGTAAATGCTGAAAGTACGAGGGTCAGACCGAAACGTAATTGCATAGTGTCGTGCTCTTATTTAATGACGCCCGCAGCGATCAGTGCTTCGCGAAGCGGTGCGCGGTATTGTTGTGCCAATGGCGTTAATGGCAGGCGAATACCTGTACCGATTAATTCCATTTCATGAAGTGCCCATTTCACAGGAATCGGGTTGGATTCACAAAACAGAATATTGTGTAAATTTGCAATCTGGTTGTTCTGCTGTTCAGCCTGAGCTGCATCACCGGCAATTGCAGAGGCACAGACCTGACTCATTTCTTTCGGTGCGACGTTTGCAGTTACAGAGATATTGCCTTTTGCACCGCGTAAAATCAGCTGATATGCAGTTGCGTCATCACCTGAGTAGACGGTCATGTTTTTATTGCTCAGACCGTCCAGCAGTTCCTGACCACGAGGAATGTCACCGGTTGCATCTTTAATGCCTACGATATTTGCAATGTCTGCCAGACGGATAACAGTCTCATTTTCCATATCCACACCGGTACGACCCGGTACGTTATACAGAATGATCGGTAAATCAACAGCTTCAGCAATCGCTTTATAGTGCTGGAACAGACCTTCCTGGGTCGGTTTATTATAATAAGGAGTAACCAGCAGTGCTGCATCAGCACCAAGCTCTTTGGCTTCTCTGGTCAGTTCAATCGCTTCGTGGGTTGAGTTTGCGCCAGTGCCGGCAATGACAGGAATACGTCTGTCAGCGACACGGATGATTTCCTTGATCACCTGTGTGTGCTCAGCCATGCTCAGTGTAGAGGCTTCACCTGTTGTGCCAACAGCAACAATACTGTTTGTACCTTCCGCAATGTGCCACTCAACGAGCTTCTCCAGGCTCTTCCAATCTACACTGCCATCTTCAAACATTGGGGTGACGATTGCGACGATTGAGCCTTGAATGATCTGTGCTTGCTGAGTCATTTTGAAAAAATATCCTGTTTTTCCATCCGGATGGGTAATAAAACGAAGGTCGGGATGGTTGCGTTTTTTGATTTTCAGCACTTCAGACCTGTGTTTCAGGGTTGAATAATGCTTATGCAAATTATGACTGATCAGAGGCATAAGAACAATACGCTTTAGTCAAAGCTGTGAAAAACTTTATAAAAAGTACAGCAGAATATGGATAAAAAGCATGAGCTTCCAGTCCGGAACAGAACGGCTGTGAAAGTGATTTTTTCAGGCAGAGCCTGTAACAGCATTGAAATCCTATGAATTAACTCAGAATTTAAGATGAAATAAGAATCAACATAGATGTAAAAGTTATATTTACATTCGTGTGATTAATCGCAATGAATCATTAAAAACAAGGGGAGTAATCACTTTTAACTATTATTTGTAATTTTACGTAACTTCGGTGCTCAGGCTGCTGATATTGATATTTAAGTCGTATTTCTGATGGTTTTACTCAGAATTTATTTGAATTAATTGTTTTTACGACTATAGCCTGCCGGTTTCAGATAGCAGAAATTTCAACTGATGATCAGAAAAATAAGAAAAATCTTAAACTTATTGGTAGTTATGACAATACATCGACTGAGGGATGATGAGGCTTCTATTGGACACTGATTGAACAAGGAGCTGCTTATGGAAAAACCGGATAATAAACATGCCATTGTAACGGTGGCAATCTGTTTCCTGATCGCTGTGATTGAAGGACTGGATATTCAGGCTGCGGGAATTGCAGCTGCGGGTATCCGTGAGCATTTTGCTTTGGACAGTTCACAGTTGGGCGTGTTTTTCAGCGCAGGGATTCTGGGCTTATTGCCTGGTGCGCTGATTGGTGGTCGGTTTGCTGACAGAATCGGACGTAAAAAAGTCCTGATCTGGTCAACAGGAGTATTTGCGGTATTTACTTTATGTACCGCGTGGGTCAACAGCTTCAACAGTCTGCTGGCGGTACGTTTTCTGGCGGGTGCAGGACTGGGTGCTGCGATGCCTATTCTGATCACACTGGCTTCAGAAGCTGTTTCACCGCAGAACCGTGGACGGGCTGTAGGCTTGATGTACTGTGGTATGCCGGTTGGGGCAGCCATTCTGTCCCTGGTTGCCAGTACTGATTTTGGTACTAACTGGAAAAATATTTTTTATCTGGGTGGTTTACTGCCGATTATTGTGATTCCTGTGATGATGTTTTTCCTGCCAGAGTCGAAGGAATATCTGAAAGCACAGAATCAGGCTGTCACTGAAAATGTAGCACCACAGGCTTCATTTAAAGAGCTGTTTAATTCTACGAATTTTATGCGCACCATTCTGATCTGGGTCAGCTATTTCTTTACCCTGATGGTGGTGTACATCATGCTGAGCTGGTTGCCATCCCTGTTTATGGAACTGGGCTTCTCACGTAAGGAAGGCAGTACAGCACAGTTCTTCTTTATGGTCAGTGCGACTGTAGGTACTGTGATTCTGGGTATGCTGACTGACCGCTGGAAAAAAGCTTATGTGATTATTCTGATGTACGGTGGTATTCTGGCAGGTCTTTTTGCACTGAATTCAGCGGGTTCACTGACTCAGATGTATATGGCATCGGCACTGGTGGGGGCATTTGTGATTGGCTGTCAGGGCGTACTGTATGCGTTCGGCAGTATTGTTTACCCAACTGAAATGCGTGGTACAGGTGTCGGTATGGCTTCAGCTGTTGGTCGTGTGGGTGCGATGCTTGGACCGGTGATTGCAGGGCAGCTGCTTGCAGCAGGTTTTGGTGCAGCTGGAGTTATTTCAGCAGCGATTCCGTGTATTCTGATTTCAGCGGTATTTATGCTGTTCCTGGTACGTCGTATTCAGGCTTAAACTGCAGTAATTGATATTCAGCGTTGGACAGCCCGTTTTTACGGGCTGTTTTTTATCTGTATAAACTGTCGGACAGGCAGTGGACTGCGCATTCAACCGCAGAAAAGCATTCTGTTGTATGCTTGGAGCAGAATGAAAAAAATGGACAGAGGTATCATGCAGAAGAATACGGCTTTAATTGTTGTGGATGTACAGAATGGATTTACACCAGGGGGACATCTGGCGGTTGCCGGTGCAGATCAGATTATACCGGTGATCAATCAGCTGGCAGACAGTTTTGACAATATTGTCATTACTCAGGACTGGCATCCAGAAAACCATATTTCTTTTGCTGAAAATCATCCTGGGAAACAGCCTTATGATCAGATTGAGCTGAATTATGGAACTCAGGTGCTGTGGCCAGCGCACTGTGTTCAGGGCACACAGGATGCAGAGCTGCATCCGGCACTGAATTTACCCAGAGCACAGTTGATTATCCGCAAGGGGTTTCATCCTGAGATTGACAGTTATTCTGCATTTATGGAGGCAGACAGGAAAACCGTGACCGGACTGGAGGGTTATTTAAAAGCCCGTGGGATTGATACTGTTTATATCACCGGTATCGCGACTGATTTCTGTGTAGCATGGACTGCGATTGACGCCAGCCGTATGGGATTTAAAACTTGGGTGATTGCAGATGCGACCCGTGGGATTGATCTTCAGGGGTCATTACAGCATGCATGGCAGGATATGCTGGCTGCCGGTGTGAAACGGATTTACAGCAAAGCGCTGATACAAACACCGTGACAGCGGGTAAAAAAAAATGATATACCGCCAGTATGACAGTTCAGAAAAACTGAAGTGTCAGTTTACCGGGAATTCAGTATGTCTGCTTTTTTGCGTCTGACGCAGTTTATTCAGAAAACTTTTGCACTCTGGGTGGTGCTTTTTGCAGGACTTGCCATGCTCGAGCCTGCTGCTTTTGTGTGGCTGAAACCCTATATTACCTGGATGCTGGGCATTATTATGTTCGGAATGGGCATGACCATGACCGTGCAGGACTTCCGTGGGGTACTGCAAAGTCCAAAAGCCGTTTTGACCGGTGTCGTGGCTCAGTTTCTGATTATGCCTGCGCTGGCTTATCTGCTGTGTAAACTGTTCAGTCTGCCTGCTGAAATTGCGGTTGGGGTGATTCTGGTGGGGTGCTGTCCTGGTGGAACAGCGTCCAATGTCATTACTTATATGGCAAAAGGCAATACAGCACTGTCAGTTGCCTGTACTTCGGTTTCAACGTTGCTGGCACCTGTACTGACTCCTGCTGTTTTTTATCTGCTGGCCAGTCAGTGGATTGAGATTAATGCACTGTCCATGCTCACCTCGATTTTACAGGTTGTGCTGTTTCCCGTTTTACTCGGACTGGTCATGCGTACTGTGCTGAAACAGAAAGTTGAACGTTATATTGCTGTGATGCCACTGATTTCAGTCATAGCGATCGTGGCGATTGTTGCCGCGATTATTGGTGGCAGTAAAGCGCAGATTCTTGAGTCAGGTCTGCTGATTTTAGGTGTAGTAATACTGCATAACGGATTGGGTTATCTGCTCGGTTTCTGGGCAGGTCAGCTACTGAAGTTGCCTTACGCAGACTCCAAAGCAATTGCGATTGAAGTCGGTATGCAGAACTCAGGACTGGGGGTGGCACTCGCTGCTGTGCATTTTGCTGCGTCACCGCTGACCGCAGTGCCCAGTGCAATTTTCAGTTTATGGCACAATATTTCAGGTCCGGCACTGGCGACCTACTGGGCGTCAAAAACTGACCACCCTGAAACTTAAACGTACCGTATTTAACAATCAGAGGGCATCGCCCTCTTTTTTATGCTGCGGTTTTTTAAAGCTGTTTCATGAGCACCGTCCATAATTCTTTTTCAGATGTAACTAAACTGTCATAAAGCCTGCCTAACATGCCGTTGAGGGTTTTACAGACAGACTGTGGCAGACAGCAAAGAGAAATATGGAAAACTTCCAGCATTCATCCGAAACGTATTTTAACCGTGAACTAGCCTTATTTGAATTTCACCGCAGAGTCCTGGCACAGGCAAAAAATCCTGAATTTCCATTACTGGAACGGTTGAATTTTTTAATGATTTTTTCACGCAATTTGGATGAATTTTTTGAAATTCGGGTTGCTGGTTTAATGAAGCAGCTGGATCTGAACGCCATTACCCGGACTCCCGATGCGCTGCCGGCTGAAGTCGTGCTGCAGGAGCTGTCCGAAGCTGTTCATCAGTCAGTAAAAGAGCAGTATCAGCTGTTGAATCATACGTTATTGCCTGCTTTGCAGAGTGTCGGCATTCACTTTATTCAGTTTCAGGATATTCTGGAAAAGCATAAACGCTGGGTTGCAGAATATTTCAGTAAACAGGTGCAGCCTGTGCTGACCCCGATCAGTCTTGATCCATCACATCCTTTCCCACGGCTGGTCAATAAAAGCCTGAATTTTATTGTCAGTCTGGAAGGGAAAGATGCTTTTGGGCGACAGATTGAGATGGCGATTGTTCCTGCACCCCGTTCGTTGCCCCGTTTTATTTCCATTCCAGAACATGTTTCGGGCAATGCTCAGGAATATATCTTTTTAAGCGCCATTCTTCAGCAGCATATTGATGATCTGTTCCCAGGCATGAAAGCAACTGGCTGTTATGCATTTCGGGTCACCCGTAATGCGGATCTGGTTCTTGCTGAAGATGTGGATGATCTGGCGGTTGCCTTAAAGGATGAGCTGTCATCCCGCCGTTTTGGACGGGCAGTCCGTCTGGAAATAGAGGATGACTGTCCGCAGGAAATTACGGATTATCTGCTGAATGAGTTTGATCTGGACGAAAGTCATCTCTACCGCATAGATGGTCCTGTGAATTTATCCCGTCTGACCGCAGATTTTGACCGCCCTGAACTGAAATTTCCCGTGTATACACCGGTGATTCCAAAGATTCTGCGTAAAGGTTCCGTATTTGAAGTACTGAAAAAGCAGGATGTGCTGCTGCATCACCCTTTTGACTCATTTAAACCTGTGATTAATTTATTGCGTGAAGCTGCCAAAGATCCTGGCGTGCTTGCAATTAAACAGACGCTGTACCGCAGTGGTCCGGATTCTGAAATTGTGCAGGTGCTGGCAGAGGCAGCACGAAACGGTAAGGAAGTGACGGCCGTTATTGAGCTTCGTGCCCGTTTTGATGAAGAGTCCAATATTACCGTTGCCAATATTCTTCAGGAAGCTGGGGCAGTGGTGGTCTATGGCATTGTGGGGTATAAAACCCATGCCAAAATGATCCTGATTGTACGCCGTGAAGATAATCAGCTGGTGCGCTATGTACATCTGGGAACAGGGAATTATCATGCGGGCAATGCGCGGATGTATACCGATTATGGTCTGATGACAACAGATAGCCAGATCTGTTCGGATGTACATCTGATGTTTCAGGAACTGACAGGCATGGGCAAAATGGTGCATCTCAAAGCATTACTGCATGCCCCTTTTACTCTGCACGCAGGACTGTTACAACTGATTGAGCAGGAAACCGCGTTTGCCCGCGCAGGGAAGCGGGCGCATATTATGATTAAGGTCAATGCGCTGACAGAGCCGAAACTGATTACTGCACTGTATAAGGCTTCACAGGCAGGTGTAAAAATTGATCTGCTGATCCGTTCAATCTGCTGTCTGATTCCAGGGCAGAAAGGGCTGTCTGAAAATATTCGGGTACGTTCCATTGTCGGACGTTTTCTAGAGCATACCCGTGTGTATTATTTTGAACATGGGGGCGCACAGAAGCTTTATTGTGCCAGTGCGGACTGGATGGGACGGAATCTGTTTTCACGGGTTGAAACCTGTTTCCCGATACTGAACTCCAGACTGAAAAAACAGATTATTAAAGATGGCTTAGAGAACTATATGGCAGATAATCAGAATGCCTGGACTCTGTATTCAGATGGTCATTGGGAAAAAGTGACAGCGGGCGCAGATGAAAATCCGTTCAGTGCTCAGCTTTATCTGATGGAACAGAAACAGAACAATATCTGATCCATAAAAAAATGCCTGGTGTTGACCAGGCATTTTTTATGGGGAAAGAAAAATCAATCAGTGTCTCAGGATGCCCTGGACTGCTTGCCTTTCAGGATATCGGTTCTTAAGGTCTGTGCCAGTTCAGCAGTATTGCTGTCCATACCATTGATCATAAATGCCTGACGGGTCAGTACATTGGCAGGATTCGGCATGTTGACCAGCTGATAATGGTCTGAAATTTCTTTCAGCAGTTCAGCTGGTAAATGTACCGCACTTTCCTTGGCAGACAGGTGCTGTACAAGACGTTCAGCCGCCTGAACAGAACTCAGCTGCATAGCATCCACTGCACTGGAAACCGCACTTCGGGTCTGTAAAACAAAGCGTTTTTCTTCACGGTAGCGTTTATAGAGTACGTCAGACAGCAGTTGAAATACCGTGCCGATCATGGTCAGACATTCAACTGAGTTGGGTGTCTCAGCAGAAATAGTCAACGTTGCACCCTGCTCACAGAACTGCTGAACCGTGGTGATATCGGAACGGTTAAGTTTGTAATGCTGTAAGCACAGTTCAATACTTTTGTTCAGAAAGATCTGACACAGATTGAAGTAGGGAATGGATACGGTGTTATTGACCGAATCCAGCAGTTGCTTTGGATCATAAAACTGAATATTCAGAGCAACGGTGTTGTTGTCTGTTTCCACAGTGGCTTTGGCTTCTTTGGGTTTAATCCGAACCTGAACCTGCTGCTGTACCTGAGCAATCGCCACAGCGGAATTATGTTTTTCCTGCTCCAGTGCCTGGGTCAGTGTCTGAAGTTCATGTTTCAGACGGGATTCATTGTTAATACGGGCAAGGTATTCTGTACGGCTTGGACGGGCAATTGCACGATAGGCAAGCCACAACAGACCATGCAGGAACAGCGAAGTCAGAATCGCCAGCCATTGTGTACGCAGAATTTCCCCGATACTCGGTTTGATCAGTGTAATTTCAACCGTTCCGGCTTTTTTCTCATTCTGAAGCGCATCACGGACAAAAACTTCACCATTTCTTGTTTTTGCCTGACCACCCGTCGCCAGAACCTGATTGCCAGCGTCCAGAATACGGATGGATGCAACACTTGGGTTGGTGGCGTAACGATCCACCAGCAGCGCCAGTGACACTGTATTGGCAGGAGATAACTCAGAAAGACTGTCTGTAACCAGCTGACTGGTCATGAGCTGTCCCTGACTGGCACGGTTTTCATTTAGCTGGTGAGTGGTTGCAACCACTAATAAAAAGGTGTGCAACGCGAAACTTACAATCAGCAGGCTGGCAAACAGCCCTTGTCTAGGCGCATTCAACGTAAACTTCCAAGGCAATTATATTCAATTTCGATTATGATTCTCACAATAGTTGCAGTTCTGATTCGAGTCAATTCATGCGAGAAATCATTCTTATTTCATTTTTAGGACCCGACCAGCCTAATCAGTTCACCCGATTAATGCAGGTTTTATCCACTCATTCCTTACAGATCCTGGATGTTGGTCAGGCCGTCATCCATAACCAGCTGACTTTAGGTATTGTTGTTTCGTCAGATGACCAGACAGCTACAGCATTAGCCATGAAGGAAATTCTGATTTTAGCACATGATATTGGCTTAACTGTTCGCTTTAAGCCTATCTCTGCAACAGAATATGACCAATGGGTGAGTGAAGGTGGACGGACACGCTATATTGTGACAGCGCTGGCGCCTGAACTGACCGCATCTCATTTACAGGCTGTTACCCGTATTGTGTCTAGCCAGGGCTTCAATATTGAAACAGTGACCCGACTTTCTGGGCGTCCTGATCTTGTAAATGTTGCAGATGCACCAAAACGGGCATGTGTCCAGTTCGGTTTAAGCGGGCAGATGCTGGATTCTGTGGCAATGCGTGAGGCCTGCCTGCGTCTTTCCACGGAACTGAGTGTGGATGTTGCGGTACAGGAAGACAATGCATACCGCCGCAACCGTCGTCTGGTGTGTTTTGATATGGACTCTACGCTGATTGAACAGGAAGTGATTGATGAGCTTGCTATTGAGGCAGGTGTTGGCGATCAGGTTGCTGAGATCACTGAACGTGCCATGCAGGGTGAACTTGATTTTCAGCAGAGTTTCCGTGCGCGGGTTGCCTTACTCAAAGGACTGGATGCATCAGTGCTGCCTGCCATTGCAGAACGGCTGACCATTACAGAAGGGGCGGAGCGTCTGATTTCAACCCTGAAAGCACTGGGCTATAAAACAGCCATTCTGTCCGGTGGTTTCCAGTATTTTGCAGAATATCTTCAGCAGAAACTGGGCATAGATGAAGTGCATGCCAATATTCTGGATGTACAGGACGGTGTGGTCACAGGAGAAGTGAAAGGGCATATCGTGGATGGTGCACGAAAAGCACTATTGCTGCGTGAGCTGGCCGATAAGATGGGTATTTCTCTGGAGCAGGCGATTGCGGTAGGAGATGGTGCCAACGATCTGCCTATGCTTTCAATTGCAGGTCTGGGTGTTGCATTCAGAGCAAAACCGCTGGTGCGTCAGAATGCCAATCAGGCAATTTCCAGTGTCGGTCTGGATGGTGTTCTTTATCTGCTGGGTGTGCATGACAAAGACCTGAACAGAGCCTGAGATATATTGCATTTTTATGAAATGGCGCGACTGAAGTCGCGCTTTTTTTGTGCATAAATCCGTGTATTTCCGATAGATGACTGCATTCCATCGACTTAAAGAAAAACGATTATCGGGATCGGTAAAATTTTTTTTATTGCATGAAAATGGCGTTGTTTTTTTGTAATGACACGCTGAGCATGATGCTGTCTCACTTCCACAAAAGACGAAATTACAAAAAATGTAATGACAAAATAATATGGCGACAAAATGTGTCGTACGGGGAAAAAGCAAGACTTTTTTTATCGCTAAAACTCCTCATAATGCTTCCATAGAGACAAAGTACAAAAAACTGGAAATTTTTTATTTAACTTAAAACGGTGATGGAACTGGTCAGAATAATGCAGGTGCAGGAAACAGTTCTGGATGACGGAGGTTCATATGGTAACAGCGAATTTGGCAACCATAGCTGGCACAGGTTTGGTGGCAGCTGCTGTGATTGCTGTTTTCTTCTCGCCTTATCGCCGCTGGTTGGGATTCATGGTCGCAGGCATGGTGTTCTGGGGCTTACTGGAAACAGTACGTTTTGGTATTCAGAACCTGTTTGAGCTGTCGGTTGCTTACAGCTATCTGTCTGCACTGACACTGGCAATGGGTATGGTGACCTTACTGCTGCTGCGTGAAGACCGCCGTGCAGAGCGAGCAATGGCAAAACGCCGTTATATAGAACATACCCCTGTCTATGAAGAAGAGCGTCAGCAGATTTCAAGCCGCTGATTGCTTTAAGACAGCACGGTGTCAGATAAAAACAGAAACACGAAAAATGTACAGCAGTGTACATTTTTTTTTACCTTAGACTAATGATTGTTATACAAAGCCTTGATGCAGAAACAGCAACTTATGCTAGGATGAGGCAGTTAATTTTCCAACAATTACAACAGGCTTAAATGTCATGAAACTTTCTTCGATTCCAGTCGTGAAATTACCTTTGGTCGATGTCAGCACAGATCCACTTGATCTGCTTGTGGCGGGTCTGGCACTGCGCATGAAGCAGCTTGCCCGTACAAGTCCAAAATTTATTGAGCTGGTTCACGAACGTCAGTTCCGCATCCAGATCGGTACAGATCTGGGCATGGCGCGCCAGATTATTGTAGATAATGGACAGATTGATACTGTTGCCGGTGATGCAGAAAAAGCAGATTTTATTCTCCAGTTTGCAGACAGCGAACAGGGTGTGAAAACACTGGTGAAAGGTGATCCTTCAGCGTTCATGACAGGTATGCAAAGCGGTACCATTAAAATGGAAGGTGATTTTGGTTTGCTGGTATGGTTTAACCAGGCGGCGAAACTGATTCCACCTAAACTGCCAAAACCGGTCAAAGAAAAAATCAGACTTGCCCGTGCATTCATTAAAGAAAAAACAGGTAAATAAGATAAAAAACCATCGAATACAAAGGTTTTGATGGTTAAGAATGCCTCCTGTACAGGGGGTATTTTTATGAAAAAAATAATAACATCAGGTCTGATTGCTGTATCACTGAGCATGACAGGCTGTGCAAGTATTATTTCTGGGGCAAATCAGACACTGACGTTCAGATCTGTTCCAGTCGAAGCGTTGATTTCCATCACCAATAAAGCCGGTGAAAAAAATCATACAGGAACCATACCTGTAACAGTCACCTTAAAAAGGGGGGCGGGGTACGTTAAAGCCGCAGCTTATGAGGTCAGATTTGAGAAAGAAGGGTATCAGGCGAAAACTGTTTTATGTGCGTGGTACCGGAAATGGCTGGTATATTGCAAATGTTCTTCTCGGTGGTCTGGTCGGTCTGCTGATTGTAGATACAGTCACAGGTGCCATGTATACCTGACCCCATCTGATGTAAATGCTGTGCTGGATGCCAGTCCGGATGTGGTCACAAAGACAGGTGAACCGTCTTTAACGGTCATGCCTGTACAGGACATTCCAGCAGAGATGATGCAGCGTGCAGAGTTGATTACATTCTTATAATTCTGCAGCCTTGTTTGGAATTTCGATATAAAAGAGCCCGCGGTTGAGGGCTTTTTTTATATCAGCATCTGTTCTATTCAACTTCCAGATTGAATGTGACCGGTCCATCATTGACCAGGTGTACTTTCATGTCCGCTGCAAAAATACCCGTCTGCACCTGTCCGAACTGACTTCTGGCATAGTCCACCAGCTGCTCATAAAGCTCTTTTGCAGCTTCAGGCGGCATAGCAGGACCAAAGTCAGGACGTAAACCCTTTTGTGTCTGTGCCATCAGTGTGAACTGTGAAACAAGCAGTAAACCACCGCCTGCCTGGCTGACATTCCAGCCCATTTTGCCTTGCTCATCATCAAAGAAGCGGTATTTCAGAATCTTATCAATCAGTTTTTGCCCCTTCTCCAGCGTATCTTCTTTGCCGATGCCCAGAAAAACTAAAACTCCATGCTGAATTTCACCTGTGGTTTCGCCATCGACCACGACTTTCGCTTCCAGGACACGCTGTAATAAGGCACGCATATGGGTTTCTTTTCCTGCTGAATTTAATAAGTGTGAATTGTAGCGTACTGACTGTACGGCAATGCAGTTTTTACAGGTGATCAGTCGTTAATGTTCTGAAAAAGTAAAATAAAAAATAATCTATCTACTAATACGATTGAAATAATAAATATTATCTGTTTTGTCTATTTGTAAAGAATGGCTATCTTAGCGGGGCAGGAAAGGATCAATTATAGTGAGATGAAGACGATGTTTAAGCGTTCTTTACTTGTTGCCATGTTGGCAACAGCAACAGTGGCGGTTCAGGCAGCGCCATTAACTAAGGACAATGGTGCACCGGTTGGTGATAACCAGAACTCGATTACGGCAGGTCCGAATGGTTCTGTTTTACTTCAGGATGTTCAGCTGGTTCAAAAGTTACAGCGTTTTGGTCGTGAGCGTATTCCTGAGCGTGTGGTACATGCACGTGGAACGGGTGCTTATGGAGAGTTTATTGCGACTGAAGATTTGTCTGATCTGACCATTGCTTCAATGTTTAAAGCTGGGACAAAAACACCGGTATTTTTACGCTTCTCTACTGTAATTCATGGTAAAGGCTCTCCAGAAACTTTACGTGACCCGCACGGCTTTGCAGTCAAGTTCTATACGCAGGAAGGTAACTGGGACCTGGTGGGTAACCAGACACCGGTATTCTTTATCCGTGATGCGATCAAATTCCCTGACTTCATTCACGCGATGAAACCAAGCCCAGTCAGTAACGTACAGGATGCAAACCGCGTATTTGACTTCTTGTCCAGCCAGCCATGGGCAACCAACATGCTGACTTATGTGTATGGCAACCACGGTGTTCCAGCCAGTTACCGCGAACAGGACGGCTTTGGCGTACATGCTTTCAAACTTTATAACGATAAAGGCGAATACAGATACGTTAAATTCAACTTCCGCTCCAGACAAGGCGTAAAAGGTCTGAATGTTAAAGAAGCTGCTGAGCAGCAAGGTAAAGATTTCAATCATTTGACCAATGATCTTTATGCCAGCATCAATGCTGGAAAATTCCCGAAATGGGATCTTTACATCCAGGTACTGGAGCCTGAAGACCTGAACAGCTTTGAGTTCGATCCACTGGATCCAACGAAAATCTGGCCTACAGATTTAGTGAAAGAAACCAAAGTCGGTACTTTAACCCTGAACCGTATGCCGAAAAACTTCTTCCAGGAAACGGAACAGGTGGCATTGGCTCCAGGTAACCTGGTGCCAGGTATTGAGCCATCCGAAGACCGCCTGTTACAGGGTCGTATCTTTTCTTATTCTGATACTCAAATGTACCGTTTAGGTGCGAACCATCAGCAAATCCCTGTCAACCGTCCAGTTGTTGCTGTAAACAACAATAATCAGGATGGTTATATGAATGTTGGCGGTACTTCATCTGACGTGAACTACGAACCAAGCCGTATTGAACCAAAACCTGCGACTGAAAAAGCACGTGCAGTTCAGACTCCGCTTACGGGTACAGTTCAGCAGACTGGCGTGAAAGAGCAGAATTTCAAGCAGGCGGGCGAGCTTTACCGTTCATATACGGCTAAAGAAAAAGATAACTTGATTATGAATTTAGCGGCTGACTTAGGCAACGTTAAAGATTCAGAAACCAAGCACATCATGCTGTCTTACTTCTACAAAGCAGACGCTGACTACGGTACTCGTATGACGAAAGCTGTAAACGGCAACCTGGCGACTGTTAAAGCGAAAGCTACACAGCTGAAAGACTGATTACGGTTGGTCTGAATCAGACTGGTGACCAGGACTAAGGCATCACCGACAGAAAGTCCTGTAAAACTCTATACCTTTCCTGCAATCCTGGGATGGGTTTTACAGGCACTGATTTTTATTCTTTGATCTGAATGGACTGAATGATTTCCAGTTCAGTTCACTGTTCGATTTTTGTTGGAGTTCATTATGAGCATGATGCAACGTATATTTTCAGTCAGTATTCTTGCGGTGAGTTCAGCATTTGCAAATGTGACCCTTGCGCAGGATATTTCCCCCGCGAAAACCACTGTGGATGTTCCGATGACCTCACAACAGGAATTGATCGATTTCTTCTTTACTGCAGCCAGAACAGGCAATGAAGACATCATCAATGAATTTTTAAAGCATGGTTTTCCCGTTGATGTACGCAATGCTTCAGGTTTCACACCACTAATGATGGCGACTTATTATGGTCATCAAGGCATTGTCACGTCGTTACTGGCGCATGGCGCTGACCGCTGCGCGCGTGACAGCAAGGGCAATACTGCTTTAATGGGCGCACTGTTTAAAATGGAATTTTCTATTGCCAGACAGCTGCGTAAAGTCGATTGTGACGCCGCTGCAGGTCAGCGCGGGCAGAAGACAGTAGCTGAATTTGCACAGGTGATTGGGCAGGAAAAACAGTTACAGCAGATTGTGGCGTCTCTGGAAAAAGATTCAGCCAAAGACAGAAAGTAATCATGCACACGAACTGGACTTTGGTCTGGAATTCAGTTAGCTGTATGTAAAACTTGCAATACCACTGGGAAAAGTATGCTTTAATGCAAAAAGCACAGCGAAATTTTTCAGAGATATGGCTCCAATCATTCAATCCTTGCTGGACACTGATTTGTACAAATTCACCATGTTACAGGTGGTGTTGCACAAATTCCCTCAGACGCACAGTGTGTACCATTTTCGCTGCCGAAATCTGGAAGACACAGTCTATCCACTGACAGACATTCTGGATGATCTGAATGAACAGCTGGATCATCTGTGTCAGCTGAAGTTTGCTGATGATGAACTGACTTATTTACGCAGTCTGAGATTTATAAAGAGTGATTTTGTTGATTACCTTGAACTGTTTCAGCTGAAACGACGTTTTATTCATGCAGGACTGGATGATCAGGGACGGCTGGACATCTGGGTTGAAGGTCCTATGGTTCAGGCCATGATGTTTGAAATTTTCGTGCTGGCTATTGTTAATGAGCTGTATTTCCGCAGAATCCGCAGTGAACAGGTACTGGAAGAAGGCGAACGCCGTTTAAAAGCTAAAATTGCACTGATTCAGCAATACGAAAAACAGCAGAATCCTGCTGATCCTCCTTTTCTGGTCTCAGATTTTGGAACCCGACGCCGTTACAGTTATGACTGGCAACTGCACGTGATCAAAACTTTTCATGCCGCTGTGCCTCAGATCTTCCGGGGTACCAGCAATGTGCTGATTGCAAAAAATCTGGGTATTTCACCGATTGGAACCATGGCTCATGAATTTTTGCAGGCGTTCCAGGCACTGGATGTCCGTCTGCGTGATTTTCAGAAAGCAGCACTGGAAACCTGGGTTCAGGAATACCGTGGTGATCTGGGGATTGCACTGACCGATGTGGTGGGAATGGATGCATTCCTGCGTGATTTTGATCTTTATTTTGCCAAACTGTTCGATGGCTTACGTCATGACAGTGGTGATCCGTATGAATGGGGCGATAAAGCCTACGCGCATTACCGTAAACTGAAAGTGGACAGTCGAAGCAAAATGCTGACCTTCAGTGATGGTCTGAACCTGGAAAAAGCCTGGTCTTTACATCAGTACTTCAAAGACCGTTTTCAGGTCAGCTTCGGGATTGGAACCAACCTGACCAATGATATGGGACAGACGCCACTGAATATTGTATTGAAACTGGTGGAATGTAACGGTCAGTCTGTGGCAAAAATTTCTGACAGCCCGGGTAAAACCATGACCGATAATGATACGTTCCTTGCATATCTGCGACAGGTGTTTGATATTCAGGCTGAAGAATAATTCATCAGAAGGCAGTACCGTCAAATGCTGAAGGCTTATCTGATATTCTGCTAAAGCAATACATAAAATCTGAAATATTGTGCAAATGAGCTGTGTTAAGATCTGAGCATCTGATTTCAATAAAAACCGAAAATTATGACTCAATCTGCCCTCAGTTTCGGCTTGCTGGTTGAAGCCGAAGAACTTGTGCCTCATCTGGGAAATGAGAAACTTCGGATTGTCGATCTGAGCCGAAGTTCAGTTTATGAACAGCTGCATCTACCTCATGCACTTCACGTCCAGCCGAAGCTGCTGGTCCGTCAGGAAGAGTATGCGTCAGGTCTTTTACCTGATCAGGATGGGCTTGAAGCCCTGGTCCGTTATTTAAATATTTCGCCAGAGCACCATGTTGTGGTTTATGACGATGAAGGTGGTGCATGGGCAGGGCGTTTAATCTGGAATCTGCACTGCATCGGTTTTGAGCAGGTCAGTCTGCTGAATGGCGGTATTCATGCCTGGCTTGCTGCGGGTTATCCGACATCGGCTGAGACAGAAAAATCTGAACCGGTGGATGAGCTGATTTCCTGGCAACCTGTAGAGCAGACATACCGTATTCAATATGAGAGCCTGCTCAATCAGGTCAATAATCAGGGCATTCAGCTGTGGGACTGCCGCACTGAAGATGAATATACCGGTCAGCGTCTGGCAGCCCGACGCGGTGGTCATATACCAGGCGCACTTCATTTTGAATGGAGTACTGCCCTTAACCGACAAAATCATTTAAAATTGCAGCCACTTGAACGCACTCAACAGAGACTTGAGCAGGCTGGATTCAATCTGGAAAAGCCCGTAGTTGTATATTGTCAGTCGCATCACCGCTCAGGTTTTGCCTACATACTCGGACGCTTGCTGGGCTGGAATATACAGGCTTATGATGGTGCGTGGAGTGAATGGGGCAACCGCCTCGATAGTCCTGTCATTACTGGAGAGTTGCCGTCTTGAGCCTCACATCACGATTAAAAAAACAGATTTTCATCCAGGCACAGCGTGTTGTTCCACAGCATCAGTTATCCCGCGTTGTGGGAAAACTTGCAGCAAGTGAAAACCCACTGATTAAAAATACAGTTATTCAGGCATTTAAAGCGCAATACGGTATTGATATGTCTATTGCTGAACAGACCAATGCACTGAAATATAAATCATTTAATGAATTTTTTACCCGCTCTCTGAAAGAGGGTGTGCGTGATGTAGACACCGATCCTGCCAGTGTTGTTTCACCTGCTGATGGTGCGATTTCACAGCTCGGAAAAATTGAAAATGGCGATGTTTTCCAGGCCAAAGGTCAGCGTTTTTCTGTAGAAAAACTGATCGCAGATCCGCGTCTTGCTGAACCGTTTAAGAACGGTGAATTTGCGACGGTTTATCTTTCTCCAAAAGATTATCACCGCGTACACATGCCTTTTGCAGGCACACTGACTGAAACACTGTATGTGCCTGGTGAGCTGTTTTCGGTGAATCAGACCACAGCGGAAAATATTCCAGGGCTGTTTGCACGCAATGAACGCATGGTCTGCCTGTTTGACACTGAAGTCGGGCGTATGGCGGTTGTACTGGTGGGTGCCATGATTGTTGCAGGTATTGAAACGGTTGCAACCGGTAAGGTTAAACCATCAGGTCGTCTTGAACTGAACCAGCACAGTCTGCAACTGGAAAAAGGTGCAGAGCTTGGTCGTTTCTATCTGGGTTCAACAGCTATTGTATTGTTTGAACAGAATAAAATGCAGTGGGATGCAGCGTTTACAGCAAACTCAACTGTTGTGATGGGTGAAGCACTGGGGAAAATTCTGTAAGGGATGAATCAGGCTGAATGCTGTAATGAATATTAAAAAATGGGAGTAAACTCCCATTTTTTATGTCTGATACTGTCGCTCATTTCACGTCTGTGCCTACGCATTCACCTGAACATGATAATGCTTCAGCGTCTGTGTCTTTTTCAGCAGAAACTCAGGTTTCATCTGCTTTGAACAGACGGTCTTTAGGGAATACCACTTTAAAGACAGAGCCCCGATTTTCATGTGACTCAATTTCAAGATAAGCGTTATGCTGCATCAGCACATGTTTCACAATGGCTAAGCCCAGACCGGTTCCACCTGTCTGTCGGCTTCGGGCGCTGTCCACACGATAGAAGCGTTCTGTCAGACGGGGTAAGTGTCGTGGGTCAATTCCGATCCCTGTGTCTTCGACAGTAAAATAGCCATGATCATGATCGTCATGCCAGCCAATGGTGATGGTTCCACCCTTCGGGGTGTATTTGATGGCATTAGTGATCAGATTGCTGAAAGCACTCGCTAGTTCAATGTCTGAACCGATCAGATCACAGTGGCTGTCAATGTCCAGGTTCAGGGTGTGACCATAATCAACGTTGTATGCCTGAGCATCATCAAATAACTGATTCATCAGTCCTGGCATTTCCACGATCTGGTTTTTTGCAACTTTTTTGTCATTTTCCAGGCGCGACAGTAGCAGTAAATCATTGACTAGTGCATTCATGCGTTTGGTCTGTGCCTGCATCTGGTCAAATGCACGTTTCCAGCGGGGATTCAGGTCTTCCTGATCAGTAAACGTTTCAATATAACCACTGAGCACGGTCAGAGGCGTACGCAGCTCATGAGAGATGTTGTCGACAAAGTCTTTGCGCATCTGCTCAAGATTGTGCATACGGGTAACATCATAGGCGACCAGCAGACGACTTTCACCACCAAAACGGGTCATTTTGATCTGAACATAATGGTCTTCAAACGCTGAAGATTTCATTTTCAGCCCATCGGGTGCCTGATCAATATGATTGAAGTATTCAATAAAACCAGGCTGACGAAGAATAGTCAGAATGTTGCGCCCACGGTCCAGTGACTGAATGCCCAGCAGTTTTTCAGCAGCCGGGTTCCACCATTCAATCTGATGCATTTCATCAATCAGTACCACAGCCTCAGCCAGTGCAACCAGTGATGACTGCGCACGGTCAATCAGTCCGACCATTTCTGCCTGAACAATCCGTTCCTGACGCTGAGCACGGTAAACATTGAACAGCAGTGCGCCCCATATTCCATCCAGATTGGGTGGAACATCGTAGGGACGGTTGGAAATCCATTCATTGACCAGGAAAAGCGAGCGCAGCTGTAATGCAAAAAAGACTGCAAATGCAAGCAGCAGACAGCTCCATAAATACCCAGTCCCAAAGCCAACACAGGCCGCGATCAGCAGGAAAAAAGCGAGTAAGCGTAAGTCCTGTTTGGCAAAAGTCCATAAACTGCTGTATCGGAATTTTTTATGTTCACGGGCAAGTTCAGGGACGGGGTAGGGTTCATACATACAGTCAGATTAACCTAAAGCAACATCGGCACGGGTGGAGAAACGGTAGCCCGTACCACGGACAGTCTGTACAAAGCGATCAGCACCATAAGGTTCGAGTACTTTGCGCAGACGGCGGATATGGACATCAATTGTACGGTCTTCAATGTATACATTACCACCCCAGACCTGATCCAGTAACTGAGCACGGGTATAGGCGCGTTCAGGATGGGTCATGAAAAAGGCTAGTAAACGATATTCAGTGGGCCCCATTTCAAGAATGTTGTTGCCAAAGCTGACACGCTGACTGACAGGGTCAAGAATCAGCCCATTGGCATCAATGGTTTTTTCACCGCTGAGCGCATTGGCACGACGCAGAACCGCCTTGATACGGGACACCAGTTCACGTGTGGAAAAAGGCTTGGTCATGTAGTCGTCTGCACCTGCATCCAGACCCTGTACTTTATGGTCTTCTTCGCCGCGTGCTGTCAGCATGATCACTGGGATTTCATTCAGGTTTTCATCACGTTTCAGTCGGCGGCATAAGTCCACACCACTGACACCGCCTGGCAGCATCCAGTCCAGCAGAATCAGCGATGGACGTTGATCCACGATCATCTGGTGAGCCTGTTTGGCATCTTCAGCCTGCAAACACTGAAAGCCTGCCATGTCCAGAGAGGTATGAATCATTTCTCTGATTGGAAGTTCGTCATCGACGATTAATATGTAGTCATCTTTCACAACGCAATATCCTAATTAGTGTAAACGGTGGACCGCTTTTTATTTATGACAGGCTTATTACAAAGATTAATTATGACAGTATCATTGCAGAAAGGGGGCTATCGCTGATTATTGCAACCTTTTGTGACAATTTTTAGACGAATTCATGAACAGTTCAAGACAATGCCATTTTTGAAAAAAATTAAATAAAACAGTTTTCTGAATTGAACAGCATCTGAAAATACCGCTTTAACTGAGAATCAGCCGGGCAGTTCAGCGTGTTCTGCAAATGTTTCCAGCAGTGACAGAAACACGGTTTCACAGGCAGAAACAATCTCATCCAGTGACTGTCTGAAGCCACCCATCACCCAGCGGACAGCAATCTGAGTGACATAACCGTTCAGTCCGGTTGCGACCAGGGAAATTTCCTGCTCGCTGCGGGGAATGCGGGGCATCATCAGCATGACAAAAGCCTGAATCATCCGGTCAAAACGACCCATGGTTTCCTGTATGGTGGCGTGATTATGCAGTTCCTGAACCAGCATGGCATCGACATAAATGATCCGGGCGGTGCGCGGGTCATCTTTCAGCATGGAAAACAGAGCACGAAGTCCGCTGTGAATCATCTGACGTGGTTCGGGGGATGCCTGCATGACACCCTGCATGACGGTCTGCTGCAGCTGTTCAATCAGCTGTAAAAAAATGGTCTGAAACAGATCTTCACTCTTTTTGAAGGATTCGTAGAAGTAACGTTCAGTGAGTTTTGCTTCTACACAGATATCCTTCACAGTCACTGAAAAGAAACCCTGAGAGCCATAGGCTTCAATTCCAGCCTCAATCAGTTTGTCACGACGAGCCTGTTTCCGCTCACTCAGGGACATGCCTTTGAACTGACGCTCTTTGACTGTTTTTTTAACAGGCGCTGTAGAGGCGGTGGGTTTTACATCATGATCTGTATCTGAGTAAGTCATATGAAATTGTGCCAAATGAACCGTGCAAACTGGAATATTTTATCAATAAAATCAGCAGAAGCCTATGTCAGGCTGTTTGTGTAATATTTCATCAGTAAAACATGGATGGATGATATTGACAATATCTATTGTCAAATTTATATTGAGGGTGTGAGCTGCACATGGGTAAACTTTGTGCGGAATTTTGACAAAGGAAAGACAATGAAAAATTTTAAAAACAAAGTCGCTGCAATTACTGGTGCGGGCTCAGGTATGGGACAGCAGCTGGCAATTCTTCTTGCGAAAGCTGGCTGTCATTTATCCATCAGCGATGTCAACGAAAAAGGACTGGCTGAGACTGTAGAACTGACAAAACCTTATAACGTGCGTGTTACAAGTAAAAAAGTAAACGTGGCAGACCGTGAGCAGATGAAAGCATGGGCTGAAGAAACGGTTCAGAATCACGGTTCAGTCAATCTGATTTTCAATAATGCCGGTGTGGCACTGGGTTCGACGGTTGAAGGGGCGAGCTACGAAGATCTTGAGTGGATCATGGGGATTAACTACTGGGGCGTTGTGTACGGCACCAAAGAATTTTTACCGTATCTGAAAAAATCAGGTGATGGTCATATCATCAATACTTCCAGTCTGTTTGGTCTGACAGCTCAGCCAACTCAGTCTGCCTATAACTCTTCCAAGTTTGCGGTACGTGGCTTTACAGAAGCGTTACGTCAGGAACTGGACCTGGAAAAGTGTGGTGTGAGTGCGACCTGTGTACACCCAGGGGGTATCCGTACCAATATTGCCAACGATGCCCGTATGAATGACAGCCTGAAATCATTGGGTATGAATCCTGAAAAGTCAGCGAAAGCATTCAACAAACTGTTGCGTATGCCAGCAGAAGAAGCAGCTCAGGAAATTCTGGATGCTGTGCTGAAAAACAAACGTCGTCTGCTGATTGGTAATGATGCGAAAACACTAGATATTGTTCAGCGTATTCTGCCGACGGGTTATCAGAAAATTACGGGTCTGGCGACCAAAATGAGTAAGCGTCTGGAACCGAAATAAGTTCTGAATACTGATCATGAAAAAACCCGCATTTTGCGGGTTTTTTATTGGAAATTCAGTATCAAATGATCATTCATCCGGTTAAATCAGTGCCTTAATCGCTTTTTTCTTCCACACAAACTGATAATACAGTCCCTGCATCATACACAGACTGACAAAGGCGAGTGCATAAGCGTACCAGATGCCTTTCAGTCCCCACCACTCGCTGAACAGCCATGCAGCAGGAATTTCAATACACACAATCGCTGCGATATTTAAGATCAT
Source organism: Acinetobacter chinensis (assembly GCF_002165375.2). Taxonomy (NCBI): domain Bacteria; kingdom Pseudomonadati; phylum Pseudomonadota; class Gammaproteobacteria; order Moraxellales; family Moraxellaceae; genus Acinetobacter; species Acinetobacter chinensis. The sequence goes on along the minus strand of NZ_CP032134.1, from coordinate 3,485,466 downwards.
GGGAACGGTCACTGTTCCGCTTGCCCGCATAATGGAGGCAAAAATAGAAGCAGCACCAAAAAACAGAATTGACCACAGCACAATAAACAGCAGATTCTGTCCCAGCTCAATCACGGTATCATCGGTAATGAAAAGTGCCATCAGATAGCGGGAAAACAGATAGGCAATCGCAATCAGTCCACCTGTAATTGCAATATTCATCAGCAGAGAAGTTCGGGTCACTTTGCGTAACAGCTCAGATTTTCCAGCCCCGATCGCCTGTGCAGCAAAAATGGATGCTGCAATGGAAATGGACAGCGCAGGGAACTGAATATAATTCAGCACCTGATTGACCGCACCATAGGCAGCCGTGGCATGTGCCCCATAATGATTGACCAGTCCGATAATCACCAGGCCTGCTGTCGAGGTGGTGACCATCTGAATGGCGGTTGGAATACCGAGCCGTAAAATAATTTTACTCAGTTGGGGCTGATGTCTGATATGACTGAATAAGGAAGCATCGGGTTTTAAAGGATGATCTTTTTTATTGAGGTAAATAAATAAAAAAATCAGCACCGCGATATAACCGATACTGGTGGCAAGGGCAGGTGCAATAATGCCCAGTTTCGGCATGTTGAAATAACCTGCAATAAAGACAGGCGTAATGATAATACCGATAATAATGGTCATGCTGGACGCAATCAGGGGCGTCACACTGTCACCGACACCCCGCAGAATCGAGGTATAGATAATATAAATAAACAGCAGCGGACTACCGGCCAGCATCCATTGCACATAGGGCAGGGACAGGTGCATGACACTTGGGTCTACGCCCAGCAGGATTAAAATTCTGTGTGCGGACAGAACTCCTGTAATGGCAATAATACTGCCACCGATCAGCGTCATAAACAGCGTGGAACCCACGACACAGCGCACTTTTTCTGTATTGCCTGCACCCCATGCCTGACCGACCAGTACCGTTGCACCAGACGAAATACCAATCACAAAAGCCAGCAGAAAAAACAGAATTGGGAAAAAAACGGAAATGGCGGCAATCGCATCCACACCCATCATCTGCCCAACAAAAACAGTATTAATCGTTCCTGACAGGTTTTGCAGAATATTGGTTGCAATCAAAGGAAGCAGAAAAATCAGAAATGTTTTCCAAAATTTTTCCTGGTTGACTAATTGAGTCTGTGCCATGTGTTTTCAGTATGCTCCTGCTGGACTCTGTCTGATCATTCGGGTGAATGATCAGACTTTGCTTACTGACGCTATCATCCCACAATCCTCTGGAAACTGGATAGTGGTGAATGGTTAAACAGCAGAAAGAATTTTTCCTGCAAGTACCAGCGTTTCCTCTTTTTTTGCAAAACAGAAACGGATCAGTCTCAGGTCTTCAGGGGGCTGCTGATAAAACACAGATACAGGAATAGCCACGATTTTATATTCTTCTGCCAGCAGCTTACACATCTCAGTATCGTTCAGGTCAGGATGAATGTCGCTGTAATCGACATTCTGAAAAAATGTTCCCTGGGATGGCAACAGTTTAAATCTTGAGTCCTGTAAACCGGAGTTGAACAGATCTCTTTTCTGCTGGTAGAAATCAGACAGTCCAGCAATATGTTCCGGATGATTCTGCATATAGCTAGCCAGTGCCATCTGAACAGGCGTTACACCACAGAAACTGGCAAACTGATAAACCTGTCGGAAGATTTTCATCAGTGCAGGTGAAGCCACGCAGTAGCCAGTTTTCCAGCCTGTGACATGGAATGTTTTACCGAATGATCCGATCACAAAACTGCGTTCACGCAGCGCAGGAAAGCTCAGCGCAGAGCGATGTTTTTCGCCGTCATAAATCAGATGTTCATAAACCTCATCGGACAGAACCACAATATTCTTATCCTGAATCAGCGCGGTTAATGTATGCCAGTCCTGTTCTGACCAGATTGCACCTGTTGGGTTGTGCGGTGTGTTGACAATAATCATACGGGTTCGGTCATTGATGGCATCTTTGACCTGATTCCAGTCGACAGAAAAGGCTGGCGCATTCAGTGCAATATGAATGGCTTTTGCTCCGACCAGCTGTATGCTGGGCGCATAGCTGTCATAGGCAGGATCAAACACAATGACTTCATCGCCAGCATGAACGATTGCCTGAATGGCACAGAAAATCGCAATGGTTGCCCCTGGAGTAATGGTGATTTCATGGACGGAATCCAACCTTAAACCATCACGCTTTTGAAAAACCTCTGCAACCTGTTCTCTTAAAGGCAACAATCCATCACCTGGCGCATACTGATTGTATCCGTCCTGAGTCGCCTGACTGAGTGCTTCCAGCAGTGCAGGAGGGGCGGGAAAATCAGGAAAACCCTGGGACAGGTTTAATGCATTCAGGCGTTGTGCCATAGCGGTCATGGTACTGAAAACAGTAACACCTTGCGCAGGAAGTTTGGACTGGAGGTTGATCATATTCAGTGGTCTGAAATGTCTGAAGTTGAAACTGAGTGTAGCAGGTCAGTTTTATCAGCTGAATAGCGCCAGGCAGATGGAGAGCTGTTTTTTAAACCTGATGATTTAAAATCAGAACGGGCGGTATTTTTTACGATTGATTATTCTGGTCTGACTGCATATCGCCGTGTCATTTTTTAGAAGATTCGTTGAACCTCGTGATGACACTCCCTGTGCTGTATAACAAAACAGGGAGTAAATGGATATATGGATTAAGCCAGTTCCACTTCAATGCCTTTTGCCAGACTGGAACGGTCATGCTGTGAATTCTGTTTAATTTTCAGATACGATTTTTTTAATAAACGACGGGACGTTCGGTTCAGTGGTTTTTCAATCCAGCCTGGAAGTTTCATGCCCAGAGGATTGGTTTCGGTTACGGATGCATCTGTGGTTACACGGGTTCCCATAATGTAGTCAAACCATGGACGGGTTACACACCAGTTGGCATTCTGATTGCTGGTCATGTGGTGATCATAATGCCAGGGAATACGCTTTCTGGCATACTCTGGGTCTAAGTGAGATCTGGCATGAACTTTCCAGTAATTATGAATTGAATAATAAAGACCCGCAGTAAAGAATGGCGCAACGGGTAAAAAAATGGTTGCTGCACCTGCCAGACCGATCAGTGCCGTTTTTTCATTATAAATTTCTGCATTTTTAAACATCGACTCGGCATAGCCCTCATCATGAAAGGCATTTAAACGCGCCCGTTTGTGATGTGCAATATGTGTAAAAAAAGGGCTGTTACGGTACTTACTAGGATACTCATGCAACCAGACTTTATGGGCGTACCACTCAATACCATTTGCAACAAAAAGACCTATCGGGAAGCCAAGCATACTGAAAATACTCCATTCACTGTTCTGTGAATTATAGGAGTGAACCCGCAGAACCTTTTGACCCTGACGGAGGCTGAAAACATGTCACTACAGTCAAAACCTTAACTTTGTTTGCGCTGACGGTATGCGGTCGGTGTTTCACCTGTCCAGCGTTTAAAAGCACGTGTAAATGCAGAATGCTCTGAAAAGCCGGTGAGATACACAATCTGATCCATCGTTTCCTGAGTTTCAGCAAGAAGTTTACGAGCCAGACGTTCACGGTACTGATTCAGAATATGCTCATAACTGGTCTCAATGGTCTGTAAATCTGTTCGCAGGGTACGTGGGCTGCAGTTCAGATGCTGGGCAATCAGGGCTTGATCAAACTGTCGGGATTCCAGCAGACCACTGCTGAACAGACGCTCAATTTTATAGACCAGCTGATATTTTTCCAGCTGATGAAGCTTCTGTTCTGCTAGGTCCTCATGAATTTTAAGCAGTTCAGGTTCGGCCGCCAGGGATGCTTTCTGCAACAGTGCAGCAGGGAAAAAAATTGCACCTTTACTTTCACTGAAGTGAACAGGGCAATCCCAGGCATCCATATATGTTTTTTGAGAGGCACTGGAAGCATAGGTCAGTGAAATCTGACTGGGTTGAAAATCTCCGTCGCTGATATATCTGAAAAATGTGAGCATAATACCAATGGCACATTCCAGGTAATGCCTGACTGGATGTTCAAGCCCAGACAGAACAGCAGTGTCTCCTTCCACGGTTAAAGAAAGCTCAAATACATCGGTCAGAATCTTCTGATAACGTAAAAAACGTGCTAAACCCTCACCAAAATTTGGACTGCTTAAAAACAGGTATTCAATGACCAGGCCACGGAAAACAGGCATATTGACACCAATATGCAAGCCAATATCCGGATTCTGGCTGATTTCTTCGGCAGCACTCCAGAATCTGTTCTGGGTGGAGTTGTTACGGCGGACAGTTTTTACAGGTGGTTGGTCGGGTAAATTTACACTTGCAAAAATGGACGCAACATCCATCCCCATTTTTTGCATGGTCTGATAGACCATCCATAAAAACATACCGGCATCTGAAGATTCTTTCGACATATTTAAAATAAAGTCCTGATGTTGTTATAGGGCTTAAGACCTGTATCTGATGCGGATAAAACGAATATTTTTTGTTGTATGGAGCAAAGCCCGTTCATCTTTCAATCTAACATTCAATCAGTGACAGAGGCAAAGGGTTTGCATCGGTTGAATTTTGGGTAATGAGAGTCATTTTTTCAGGATGGGTAATGCAGATTTATAATCATCTGAAAATAAAGATTTGTAAAAAGCTGTTATTCCTAAGTAGAAATGTCCTACCTAATAACCAAATAGAAATGTCCTATACAGACACTTCCAAGTCAAGCACAGGATTCAGATTTCGTTCTTTGATTACTGTTTTCTGTGCACGTCTGCTCGGCATCTTTTGAGAACGATTGCGTTTGTTTTGCTGTTCTAATTCTTCGTGCTGTTGTTGAATATGATTGAGAACAGCACCTAAACGTTTATTCTCAACAACCTCTCGCTGGTTGAGCTGACTTAATTTATCGAAGATGCTGTAATTGATTTTTCTTCCTTGATGTTCAATGGCTACCGTGCCATCCGGGTATTCCAGAAACTCAAGATACTTGCCGATCAACCTTTTATTTTCTTCGGTATTTTCCAGTAAATATACGCATTTATCATAAGTAATCGTCAGGCTGTTCGTGACTCTGCGGGGTTCACGCCAGGTAAAAACATCATCTAATTCTTCGGCTGTTTCAGTGACAGTCCGGTGTAGATCCTTGGGATTAAAGGCCATATTGGCAAATTTACGATTAAATTGCTCGATAAAGCAGGGCAGCCAGGCATTCGCTTGCTCAATCGAATAGATGCCTTCCAGGCGCATTTCTTTAATCAGACGGTCCTGAAGCGTTCTATTCGCCCGTTCTACACGGCCTTTGGCTTGTGGTGAATTGGCGAAGATGATATCGATATTGAGGGTACTGAGTACGCGTCCAAACTGGGTAATCTTGGTGTCTTTCTTGCTGCTTTGATTCACCCTGAAGACTGAATGTTTATCACTGTAAAACGCCAACGGCTTACCATGCTGCTCAACATACAAACGTGTTGAAATCATATAGTCAAATGCTGATTCCGACTCACAGAAACGTAAATGCTGTAATTTTCCTGTGGCATCATCGATAAATACCAGCAGACAGCACTTAGCAGCGCGTCCTTCAAACCAGTCATGGTGTGAGCCATCGATTTGAATCAGTTCACCATAACAATCTCGGTTATAACGAGGCTGATACGGGCGTTTCAGGCGCTTGGCGCGAGGAATCCACAGATCGGCTGCAATCATCCAGGAACGCAGTGTTTCCACTGAAATATCGAATCCATGAACAGTGGTGAGCTTTTCATGCGCTAAAGTGGGTCCGAAACCATGCAGTTGATCCGAAACAATATTGAGGCACTTGAGTCTGAGCTCTTCAGGAAGCCTGGAATTGCTGATTTGGCCACGTGCAGCATGTGCTAATGCAGCTGGGCCTTGAGCTTTGTATTTTTGCAATAAACGTCTGATCTGACGTTCTGAAATATGAAGTAGCTGAGCAGCTTGGGACTGGGTTATGCGTTGATCACAGATTTCTTGCAAGACCGACAATCGTTTAAGTTCTTTATCCGACATAGACACCAACATATCAAACCGTCCGCTAAGAAAATTGCAAAAGTGCATATTCTAAAAGCGGACATTTTTACTTTGGAGAAACCGGACATTTCTACTTGGGGCTTACAAAAGCATTTCGCATAACCCCCATTATGTTAAATGGAGTCTAATTTAGAGGGAATTTCTAGTTTCTGAGTTTTGAATAAGAGACTTTAAATACTTTTAAGCTGAATAATCGCTTCTCTTAAATTTGGATTGTCTTTTATAATTTTATTTATATTATCAACTAATATCTTAGCCTCAGAAATACATTCAGCTCTTACATGTAATGCACAATTATAAAAATCATTTAAAAAATCTTTAGTTAAAAATTCAGAAATAAATCTTCTATTATCTAGGTTGTATGTCATAAATATGTTATTCGGATCAGATATATTAAAAAAAGCTAAATTCATTTCATAGTTATCTTCCATGTGGCTAAAAGTTTCATTACGAAATTTTTTAATTTTATTATGTATTGTTAGTATATTTTTATTTTTTGAAAAAATTTTATCTTTACTTAACAGTGTTTTATACTTTGATTTTTTTTCATTTATGCTTTTTCTGTCAGTATGATTAAATGCTTTATAATATTGAATTGTTATTCCTGCCATTAAGTTTATAGATACATTGATAGAATCTGAAATATCATTTCTTTCAGTTAAATCTATTTTTGTTGCTAAAAATTGTATTGAGTGCCCAATACCATTTAAGATAACAATATATTCTAGTAAGTCATTGAGTCTATGTACTTTTTTTGAAATTAAAGATGATGGTAATTTTTTTGTATTAACAGTAATAGACATTTTTATAAAAACTACAAGTAAAATATATAATTTAAAAGGGAAACTATTTTACTAGCTTTTTATACAAGTAGAATCTTACCCGCCCCCTCTTTTATTCATTAACTAAATAATGAAATGATATAAAAAATACCAGTCGCAATAGCGACAAAAGATATCTCAAATTCAATAGTGAACTTAATCATTTTTGATCTCCATAGTTGATTTTCTAAAGTTGACCGTAAACTCGGTAACACCGAAATTTAGGGACGTTCATGCATACAATCGTATGATGCTTCACCACGTAGATGCTTCCTAACGTGGATCACTTTCCAAATACAAAACTATGAATAACAATGAGATTACGAGCATTCTATAAGTAATTTAAATTTTTTCAAGCGAAATATTTTTAAGTTATTGATTAAATCAACTCTCTCTATTTTTTAAAGATCTCCTAAAATTAACATAATACACCTTATGCGAAATGCTTGGAATTTTACTATAAGCATCAATATCTTAGTCTAAGCCGTTTCAGTATGCAGCGCACTGGAACGGCTTTTTTAATGATTCTTCACGTTCCACGCTTATAAAACAGGAAATTTTCACAAAAACTGCTTAGGACAACTAAGCAGTCAAATTGCAAAATCAATCACTGCACGAATCACACCCAAAGTCAGGCCAATAAATGCACCGACCACAACACCGTTAACACGGATCATATGCAGGTCACCACCGACTTCATTTTCAATCTTGGCAATCATTTCAGTGGAGTCCCATTCATGAATCCGCTCACTGATAAAACGGATCACTTTTTCACTGTACTGATCACTTAAGTTGATCGCAATACCGCTGATACGGTCATTCAGCAAATCACGTACAGACTGATTCTGAATCAGGTTTTCACCGACCTGCTGAATAGCCACCCGCAGATTCATGGCTAACCCTGAGTCAGCTTTCATCAGGTCATTTTTTACAGCATCACACAGAATAACCACAGCCCCTGAAATAAAATTCAGTACAGATTCACTGTCCAGCAGGGCATTTTTAGTTTCATTCAGACGGATACTGGCGGTGCTGTTATTATCAGCCAGCTGTAGCATCAACTGATGAGCAGCTTCTTCAATTTTCTGGCGGACAGGATGTTCATCATCGGCCAGCATGGATTCCACTTTTTCCAGTAAAGAATCTATGGTGCGCTGTTCCACATCAATCCCGATCCAGCTTGCACCTTTGGCAAGCCTTGACACCCCCAGTTCCTTGAACATGGTCTGAGTCAGTTCACGGGTTTTTTCTGGGTGATTGATCATCCATTCATGTGCAACATCCAGTCCACGCTGTAACACATCCTGATGGAAGTCGTTGTCGAGTACAGCTCGCAGCATCTCGCTCGCCAGCTGATTCATGTGAGTATTTCTGACCCATTGAACACAGTTGTTCTGAATAAACTGTCCAATCTGTTCCTGACCGACAAATTCAAAAATTTTAGGAACAGTCTGCTGAATGACTTCAACGACCTGACCATTGTTCTGTGGGTTGGCAAGCCATTGACCGACTGCCATACTTAAATCTGTGTTTTTAAGACTTCGTTCAACCACCTGAGGGGATAAAAAATTTTCTTGGACAAAGCGTCCCATGGACTCCGCGATACGGGCTTTGTTACGTGGAATAATTTCGGTATGGTCTTTTAAAAAACGGGGAATTGGAATTTTTCCAAAAGGGTTACGGAACAGAACGGTAATGGCGTACCAGTCTGCTAAACCACCGACCACACCGGCTTCAGCACCGAGCATAAGGATATGAATAAACCAGGCATATTCAGGCAGCAGTTTTGCAGAAACAATCAATGCAAACCAGGCCACCACTGCAACCACTAAAGCAATGGTTGCAAAGCGTTTACTGCGATCCAGACCTGGAACTTCATGGGCTGATTCACTGTGTTCAATTCCGCTCATGCATTGTCCTAAAAATGATTATTTAGCTGATAGTACAGTAACAGGTTGTGGCTGGAGTACCTGTCCTGTCGGACTGACGCCATATTTTTGACCGAGGGACTGTAAAATCAGACGGGCGTCAAAAGCATCATCAGGTGCAGTTTTCTGTGTTTTATAGCATTCAATGGTATAGGACACCTGAACAGGGTCAATATTGACCACCTGTGGCATGTCATAAAACGGATCAGGCCAGAAACCTGGATAACGACGATAATACCCGTAAGGGGGATACATTGGGGTTGGATAGACCACTGCCTGTCTTGGTGGCTGCTGGTTACGGTTGCTCGGATCATCTATAACTTTAAAAAACTGAAAACCGTTCTGAAGCGCAGTCTGAGCAGATTTCACCAGGGTAATTTCTTCTGCTGTACCAAAACTGAAATTTGGACGTGCAACAAAGCTGACACGATAGGTCTGCGCATTCAGCGGAACAGTGTTGTACTGCCCAAGCTGATCAAAAGTCAGTGGTTTGGATGGTGTGGTGGCACAGCCTGTCAGACTCAGAGCAGCTGCCAGGCTCAGGCAGGTTATGACTTTTTTCATATTAAGCTCCTTAAAAAACCGGACAGGGAAAACAGGTGTTGATCATCTCAGAATTTGATGGATTAAGCATGAATTTCAAGAAGAATTTTGTTACCCGATGGACAGGCATTATAAATTTGTAGCGTCACTTTTTATTCAAAAAATAACTTCAGAGTTGATCAGATGAATCAAAGTGTCCTGGTGACTGGGTGAATATCAATACTTCAGGGATTTGATATACTCCAAGCAAATGAAAGGGTTGATTATGAATTGAATGAGTATTCAGATTAAAGGTTATATTGCGACAAGCGCAGATGGTTATATTGCAACAAAAGATGGCTCAGTTGACTTTTTGACGCCCTGGCAGGCAATTGACTGTGGCTATAACGACTTTATTCAGGAGATTGATATCGTCGTTATGGGGCGTAAAACTTATGAGGTGATCTGTTCCTTTGGCGGTGAATGGCCATACCCAGATCAAAAAGGATTTATCGTCACTTCTGATTCTTCACTGGACTTAATCCATTCGTCACTTTCAATATGGAATCATGGTGTTCATGAGTTGGTCGACCATCTCAGACAGAACTTTGAGGGAAATGTCTGGGTGGTGGGAGGAACGCAGTTACAGAATTCATTCCTTGAACACAATTTACTGAACAGTCTGGAGGTTTTTGTGATGCCGGTGTTACTTGGTGATGGTATTCCGCTGTTTCCGGGCTTTAAGTCGAATGTTCAACCGTTGAAATCCATACAGGCTGAAATGATTGAAAATACGGTCATTAAAAAAACTTATATTTTTTAATGACTGCTTAAAAATAAGATTGTTCAATTGATGAAGGATGCTGCTGCAAACCGTAGGGTGTCTGCAACAGCTTTTACTGATCAGAAACTGCTGTTGGGCTGTTTTAAAAATTCGATTTCTTCCGCAGTTGATTCACGTCCTAAAATTGCATTGCGATGTGGATAACGTCCAAAACGGTCAATAATCACTTTGTGTTTCTTTTCAAAATCTAAATTGATCGGATTGCCCAGTGTTTCAAACAGTTGCAGTGCCTGTTCATGAATCAAGCGGGATTCGCTGTGCATAAAGGGCATATACAGAAAAGAGCGCTGTTCCGGTTTTAACTGATCATCCTGCCCAAGCAGAATGCACTCCTGAGCCAGCGTCAGCGCCTGTGCATCCTGAGCAAAGGATTCTGGACTGTCTCTGAACAGATTGCGTGAGAACTGATCCAGCACAATAATTTCAGCCAGTCGGCCTTCTGCGCTGGTGCGCCATTGCCAAAGTTCTGCCTGACGTGCCTGCAATAACAGATTTTTAAACTTTTTTTCTATGAGTTGATCGAAGTCTGTGCTCTTAGCAAACCATAGAGGCTGTGTGTCTGAGCTGAACCAGAAGTCCAGAATTTCCTGATATTTCATGTGTTTTACAATTCATTAGCATTTATTCAGCAATACAATCACAAATTTTGAGTGTCTTATACAGTAAGTTTGTGATAAAAAATTGCGGAAATTTAAATATCTGTTTTGCCTGGAAAGCAATCAGGATGTCATATGACATTAAAAAATCACGGTATACTGATATAAACTGATGATTTTATTTAGCCGTATTCTGAAAAAAGCGAGATTGCAATGAGTCAACCCACACCAAAAGCTCTGGCTGTACTTCCAACCTGGGTGGATTCATCGCTGTTGAAAGGGATGCTGCGGGGGATTGAGCGTGAAAGCCTGCGTATGCAGAGTAATGGCTTTCTGTCACAGGCAGATCATCCCGCAACATTAGGTTCGGCACTGACACATCCGCACATCACGACAGACTATTCTGAAGCACTGATGGAGTTTATTACGCCACCGAAAGCCAGTATTCCTGAAGCACTGAATTTTCTTGCCGATATTCACGCGGTTGTTCATGCTCAGCTGGAAAACGGGGAAAAGCTGTGGCCTTTATCCATGCCATGTATGCTGGATGATAATGAAGAAAATATCCGTCTGGCACAGTATGGTTCGTCCAATATCGGAAAATTTAAAACACTGTACCGCCGTGGACTGGGCGTGCGTTATGGTCGCCGTATGCAGACCATTTCAGGTGTTCATTATAATATTTCATTCCCGGACCATTTATTTGAGCAGTTGCAGCAACACGAATCTGACGATGCTTTAAAGGCGCTGAATCTTCAGGATTACCGCAGTCACCGTTATCTAGGGCTGGTGCGCAACTTTATCCGTCTGACTCCGCTTGTGGTGTATCTGATCGGTTCCAGTCCTTCGGTGTGCCGTTGCTTTATGACAGGTCGTGAGCATCAGTTGCTGCCGCTGGTGAAAGGGACGCTGCATTTGCCTTATGCAACCGCACTGCGTATGGGGAGTTTCGGTTATCAGAACTCTGCACAGAAGCAGTTGGGCATCCATTACAACAACTTAAAATGCTATGTGGCAGAACTGCAGAAGGCAGTGCATACACCATACCCACCGTTTACACACCTGGGACTGAATGATGCGCAGGGTGAGCCTGTACAGATTAATGACCATGTGCTGCAGATTGAAAATGAATACTACAGTCTGGTGCGTCCTAAGCAGGTACCTAAAGCAGGTGAAACACCGTCTCAGGCTCTTGCGAACCGTGGTATTGGCTATGTGGAATTACGTGCGGTTGATGTCAATCCGTATAACCCTGTAGGTATTGATGAAACCACTGCCGCTTTCCTGGAAGTGCTTGCGTTGTACTGTCTGCTGAAAGACAGTCCTGAACTGCTTGAGCCTGAGCAGGATTTACTTGATCTGAATCATGCAGAAGTGGTGAACCGTGGCCGTGCGCCGAATGCAAAAATACTGGCTGCCGATGGTGAAACTGCACTGGTTGAATGGGTGCAGACACATGTCACTGCCATGCAGGAACTGGCTGAGCTGCTGAATCAGACCTATGACACAGAGTTGTACAGTCAGGCGCTCGTGCTCATGCAGAACCGTATCACTGATGTGGATGCAACATTATCTGCACAGGTGATTTCAGATACACTTGAACATGGTGGTACCTGGAGCTTTGGCAGTTTCATGGCACAACAGCATGCAGATGTGTACGCATCTCATCCGCTGTCTTCAGATGTACAGACTTATTTTGACCATGCCGCTCAACAGTCTCTTCAGCAGCAACAGCAGCTTGAACAGGATGAGAGCATCAGTTTTGAACAATATCTTGCTGATTTCAGATAGCAGGGAACAGATAAAAATTAAGAGGTTTCGCCATGCAGAAGAGTTATCGCCTGGTCAGTGGTCTGCTGGTTCTTGCCAGTATTGTCGGTATGGCATTTGCTTTGTATCTGGAGCACGGACAGGGGCTTTCGCCATGCCCACTGTGTGTATTTCAGCGCGTTGGTCTGATTGGACTGGGGCTGATCTCACTGATTGCATTTATTCATAATCCTAAAACAGGTGCATTCCGTCGCATTTATGCATTTCTTGGACTGGCATCCATTGGCTGGGCAGCAGGTGTTGCAGCCCGTCATGTATGGTTACAGAACCTGCCACCGGATCAGGTGCCAAGCTGTGGACCGGGTCTGGATTACTGGATGGATACTTTGCCGTTAAAATCTGTTTTTGAGCAGGTTCTGACAGGATCGGGTGAATGTGCACTGGTGGACTGGACCTTCCTGGGGCAGTCTTTACCGGTATGGTCACTGGTGTTTTTCAGTGTGCTGGTGCTGATCAGTCTGTGGCAGTTATTCAGAAAATATCCTGCCTGAACAGAGTAAAATAAAAAAAGCCAGCAGTTCTGCTGGCTTTTTTTATGGACTGCACTTAAGTCAGCGCAATACCTTCAAGGCTTTTTAGGTGAATAATATATTCACGGATCTGTTCTTCAGCCTCAATATCATGAACCGGATAAAACCATTTGGCGACCTGTTCAGCCACGCTTGAGTGATACTGAATTTCAAAGTGATTCAGACCATAAAATACTGCTTTATGTGACTCAGGCAGTTTGAGCTGGAAGCGTGGGTTTGGATGTTCACCCAGAGCACTTTTAACACTGACCAGATAGTCACCGATCACTTTTCGGGTTCTGTTCCTGCGATGTTCATGTTCAATGGTTCCAGCCACAAGGAAAGTGTTGATATGCGACGGTAATGGTGCAGGTTTACGGTTATCGTCCATCAGCCCAATACGGATATTATTGTGTTCCCAGTCATCATCACGGACGCTGCCGAAACGCAGATCCAGAATTCCGTTACTGCGGATGTTGACCACATGACCAATAATTTTCACCACAGGCAGGCGTCCCAGTTTTTCCTGCAGTGCAAAGCCAAAGCGTTCAAGTACCGCACCATGATGCGGTGATCCGAGACAGACCAGATTTTCCACCAGCTGAACCCATTCATACATGTTCTGCTTGCCATAGAACAGGGCACTGCGCGAGATCAACCCTCCCATGCTGTGCCCAATCAGATCAATACTGGTGATCCGTGGGTTACGGTGAATCAGATCTTCAAGTGTATTTGCCAGACTGCGTCCATTGGCTGAAATACGGCGACCTGAATTATAATTCAGATAAATCATGGTGTTGTGATCACGCTGTGCCAGCAGTTTTTCACCGATACCACCGAAATTCCGGTTGCTCCAGTCCAGATGGTTCATACACAGACCATGAGCAAACACGACGACACGACCGGTCAGCTCACCTTGCTGCACAGCACCATAATGGTCATACAGTGCCATTGGGAGTGCCATCGGATTCTGCTGTTCAAGCAGATAATCACCCAGCACCCCATTTAAAGCACCAATCAGAAAATGCATGGTGGGCGTTAAGGGCTTCTCGTGCAGATTAGGGAATTTTTCAATAATCTGCCGCAGACCAGGAGCCAGAAAATAATTACCATAATTCTGGAGTGAGCTGTATCCGAACTGATAAATTTTGTCGACATAGGAAATTTTTTGAAACTTTAAGGATTTCTGTTTGCTCAGACCAAAAATACTGAGCAGCATTTCACGCTGAATGCTCTGAATCAGATCCTGTACAACACCGGTCAGACGTGTACTGACCAGCTGTGCCAGTCCTTCAAGTACATCAGCCTGACTGGGTGGCGTCCTGTCCCATTTACAGTAAGTTTCATGCAGTGGTGTTAAACTTGGCATAGTTGTTTTCTGCCCCTATATTGTCTTTATACCTTGCTCTTTATTTTTCATCAGGATCGAGGTATAAATCTGTACGCTTTCATCTTATGTTGTTCATCCCGAACAGCTTTTAAAATACATGATGAATGCACCCATGCTTTAATTTTTTTGTCGGACAATTCTTAAGCTCATACAAATTAAAACACAAATGTGATATATGTCTCATTTTGAAATCTAAAACAGACTGGATAAATTTGCAATAAAAACAGATGAACGTCATTTATTTACATGGATTTAACAGTAGTCCATATTCCATCAAAGGGCAACAGCTGAAACATTATGCAGATGAGCGTGATGATCTGGTGGTGCATCTGCCTGATCTGAATATGCCGCCACTGGACGCAGTGGAAAAAGTGGCTCAGCTGATTCAGGACTTGGAACAGGCGGCACTGATCGGAAGCAGTCTGGGAGGCTTTTATGCGACACAGCTGGTCGCAAAGTATGGTGTGCCTGCTGTACTCATCAATCCTGCCATGCGACCATGGCAGCTGTTCAGAACACTGTTTGCTGAAGCACAGCTGCCTTATCAGGTGACTGCACAATGGTCACTGGATCATGCCCAGCTGGATCAGCTTGAACATATGGCAGTACCATCTGTTCAGTATGCAGACAGTCTGCTGGTGCTGTTGCAGCAGGGCGATGAAGTTTTGGATTATCGTGAAGCAGAACTGTATTATAGTGCAGGGCAGCATCAGTCACTGATCATGACAGAAATGCATGGTAACCATGCAATGGAAAATTTTGCAGATAAAATCCCGATGGTCTTACAGTTTTTATCGGATTGCATAAAATTAAGGAAACATTAAAACGTGTCTCAATATACGGCTCAATCACTTGAAGTTTTATCTGGTCTGGACCCTGTGCGCCGTCGCCCAGGGATGTATACCGATACTTCACGACCGAACCATCTTGCACAGGAGGTGATTGATAACTCTGTCGATGAGGCACTTGCAGGACACGCCAGTAAAATTACCGTCACGGTCTATAAAGACGGCTCCTTATCTGTTGAAGACAATGGTCGTGGTATGCCGGTCGATATTCACCCTGAATATGGGCAGAGCGGGATTGAAATTATTCTGACTAAACTGCATGCGGGCGGTAAATTCAGCACGGATAACTATCAGTTCTCAGGTGGTTTGCATGGTGTGGGGATTTCCGTCGTCAATGCCTTGTCAGATCGCGTTGAAGTGGAGGTTCAGCGTCAGGGCAATCTGTATAAAATGGCGTTTGAACATGGTGAAGCTGTTGCGCCACTGGAAGTCCTGGAAGGTAAAGCGCCGAAGCGTGCTTCAGGAACGACCGTTCATTTCTGGCCAGAAGCTAAATATTTCGACTCTCCAAAATTTGCTTTAAAAGCCTTAAAACATAATTTAAAAGCCAAAGCGGTACTAGCTGCTGGCTTGCAGATTATTTATATCGATCAGATCAATGATGAAAAAATAGAATGGCAGTTTGAAAATGGTCTGGTTGACTATTTGATGGATGAACTGGAAGATCGTGAAATTTTACCTGAGCCTGCTTTTGTTGCCACAGGTGAAGCTGAACGTGCTAGTGCTGAATTTGCGATCTGTTGGAATGTTGAAGGCGGTGAACAGATTCAGGAAAGTTACGTTAACCTGATCCCGACTGCACAAGGCGGTACGCATGTGAATGGCTTGCGTTCAGGTGTCACTGATGCGATGCGTGAGTTCTGTGAGCTGCGTAACTTGTTGCCACGTAACATGAAATTGTCAGCAGAAGATGTCTGGGATGGTGTGAACTACATTCTGTCTTTAAAATTTCAGGAACCCCAGTTTTCAGGTCAGACCAAAGAACGTCTTTCCAGTCGTGAAGCATCCAGTATCGTTTTAAATATTGCCAAAGATGCGTTTGCTTTATGGCTCAACCAGAACTCTGATGTGGCAATGCAACTTGCTGAAATGGTGATTGCCAAAGCAGGTCGTCGTTTAAAAGCTGCGAAAAAAGTTGAACGTAAGAAAATCGTTGCAGGTCCAACTTTACCTGGTAAATTGTCAGACTGTGTAGGGCACAGCCTTGAAGAATCTGAACTGTTTATTGTGGAAGGTGACTCTGCGGGCGGTTCTGCAAAACAGGCGCGTGATAAAAATTTCCAGGCGATCATGCCGATTCGTGGGAAAATTTTAAATACCTGGGAAGTGTCTTCAGATGAAGTTCTAGCTTCTCAGGAAGTCCATAATATTGCGATTGCCATCGGTGTGGATCCAGGCAGTGATGATTTGTCTGAACTGCGTTATGGCAAAATCTGTATCCTTGCCGATGCGGACTCAGATGGTTTGCATATCGCGACCTTGCTTTGTGCTTTATTCGTCAAGCATTTCCCGGCAATGGTGGATGCAGGGCATCTGTATGTGGCTATGCCACCACTGTTCCGTATTGATGATGCGAAAGACGTGCATTATGCGTTGGATGAGCAAGAGTTAGAGGCTATCTTAAAGAAAGTTAAAACGAAAAATCCACAGATTACCCGATTTAAGGGATTGGGTGAGATGAACGCAAGTCAGTTGCGTGAAACCACTTTAGATCCGAATACACGCCGTCTGGTACAGCTGGATCTGGATGATACTCAGCTAACTGCGAATTTACTGGATAAATTACTTGCCAAAAAACGTTCAGGCGATCGTAAAGACTGGCTGGAGCAGAAAGGTAATTTAGCTGATCTAGGTGTGTGATCAAGCCTTGAAAATGATCAAAGCAATCTAAGTATTGCTTTGATCCATCAGAGTGAATTTTAAAAGTTGATGGACTTTGGATAAATCAAGCTGATATTTATCTGCAACTATTAAAATATATTCTCGGATTTTTGGAAGTTCCTGTTTTAACTGCATCACTGCATTTTGAAATTCAGGAAAAGAAACATAAATGTCTTCGAGTCCTTCTTCCTCTTCTTCAATAAATTGAATTTGATCATTGTTTATTTTACAACACAGCATCGGATGACCAATCCAGAATCCCTCTGATTTATGTTCAGCAAGATTAATCCAGCTATCGATATCATTGAAATCTGAACAACAACGATGGGTCAGAATTGGGTTTACTCCATTCGTCACGTCACATAAGGCGAATCCACCTTCTAAGCTGTTTTTATTCTTCTGAATTGCATCCTTTAAAATCTTAAGTAAATTTTTTTCAGTGGTTTGTAAGACTGGATAAAGATTAAAACCTTGTGCAACTGGCTGAAATTTATCTATAAAACCATTTGATTTATAGACCTGGTCAAGATAATTTCCATATTCTTCATCTGTAAATGGAAATGCTGGAAATTTGATTTCAGGGTGTGAATATTCTAATTCAAATACAGGAATGAGCTGTAGTTTCATTTATTTTTCCACTTTTAAATAGGTGCCACCTGCATAAACATTGTGCCCAAAACCACAACCTGAAGCCCCATCATTCTGTTTCACTTCAATAAAATTGCCACGCTCAGGGCTTGTTTTAAAATTCAGATCAATTTTGCAGTCGTCATATTTAAAAGTGGTCTGTTTTTTATTGACAGGCATGTGAGTGTCAAACTCGCCCATGTTCGGTCCATAAATCAGGCTGCGGATTCCCATATACAGCCCGGAATAAGCGATTTCATAGCGTCCATTACGCTTGTTGACCGTAATATGATCCCATTCGCCAAAGCCTGCGTAACTGACATATTCTCCTGATAAATCCGAAGCTGATTTTGCTTTAGGCAACTGCTTTAAATTGTACTGACTGGCTCTGGAAGTGCTGTCTATTTCATACCAGGCCCGTGCCCAGCCTGGCTGGTTCATTCGGGCATAAGTCAGACCGACATTGTTACGGGCAACATCGAGTGCCTGATCTGAAAAACTCATGCCACTTTCATCTGAATTTGCTGTACAGAAATTTGACCATGCCAACTGAAATTTAAACTGTTCGAGTGCTTTTTTATACTGCTTCTGGTCGTACAGTTTTTTACCCAGTTTCGCCGCAGGTGCAATTTTCGAACAGTTCTGTTTAAGCTCCTGCTGGAAGGTGTTTTCTGCATGGCTGTGAGTCATCAACATTAAGCTGAGTATTGGAAATATTATTTTTAAGGTGACTTTATTCATTTTCTGACTCAATTTGATAATAGATACCTGAAGAGTTTACACCGCCGCCAAAGCCACAATCACTGTCATAACCTGTTTGTGTTACTTTGAGCTGATGCTGTTCAAACTGAATGGTGATGAAACATTCACGATCTGAAAATTCTGTATTTTTATAAACAGCAGTTTTTGAGTTGAATGGCATTTCTGTATAAAACTCTCCCATATTCGGGGCACCCAAAACAGCAGTTTTAGGGGTGAAGGCATAGCCTTGAAAGCCAATATCATACTGATTTTTATTTTGATCAACCGTAATCGTATTCCATCGACCATAACCTACATAACCAATATATGTACCATTGAGCTGTGAATTTTCCTCAAGTGGAGGTAAATTTTTTATATTGTACTGGCTGATTTTAGACTCATCCGAGATTGAGAACCATGCGCGAGCCAGCATCGGTTTTCCCAGACTGGCATAAGTTAAACCTACATTGTTCTCAGCTGAAATAATGTCTTTTTCCGAAATTTTGATTCGCGTTTCTTCTTCAAAACTGCTGCACACTGAAGACCAGGTAACCTGATTTTCAAACTGCTGTAAGGCCAGGTTAAATTGCTTTTGATCAAAATAATATTTTCCGTTTTTGGCATATTGTGAAATGCTGCGACATTCTTTATTGAGTATTTTATTTAAGTTTTCTTCAGAAAATTCATCATCTGCAATACAGTGTATAGGCAGGGCAAGGGTTGTTAATAAAATAATTTTTTTCATTTTTTATTCTCAGTTTGTATCAATGATTTTAAAACTATCCAAAAATTAACTGCATTAACACCAGATCTCGCCACTGACCAAATTTTTGACCGACCTGAGGCATATAACCTGTTTGCTTAAAACCGAGCTGTTCATGCAAACGAATCGAGCCAGTATTCTCATGATCAATTGCAGCGACCATGACATGAATGCCCTGTTGTTTGGCATGTCTGATCAGTTCAAGCATCAAGGCTTTGCCTAATCCCTGGCGTGCAAACTGTGGGTCAACATAGACCGCATGCTCAACTGTCTGATGGTAGCCATTAAAATTACGGAAAGTGGAAAATTCTGCATATCCTGCGATCTGCTGTGAGACGGACTCTACAGCAACAAACAGCGGGAAACTGTTTGTCTGCAAGTCATTAAACCACTGTTCATAATCCTGCAGTGATTTGGGCTGACTGTTCCATGTAGCCGTTCCTGTCATGATTTCAGTGTTGTAAATCTGCATAATCTGAGGCAGATCATCTTTTTGCGCAGCGCGGATCATAAAATTCATGAGTGTATGGACATGGAAAAGTGACATGCAATTGTAGCGCATTTACAGGAAACCAATCTGTATAAAACAGGCGGTAAGCTCAAGCAGCAGCGGGGCGAAGATGACAGAAATAAAAAAGCAGAACCGAAGTTCTGCCTGATCTGATGGATTCAGTGATTTATCAGAAATGGTATTTAACCAAAGCGCTGACGTTGTTTTCGTCTTTGCCTTTAACACCGAATTTGTTGTTCCATACGGAATGTTCAATACCGAGGTACAGACGTGTATCTGGAGAGATATGTTTACCTGCATTCCATTTCCACTGTGTCGTCCAGTTCAGTTCGCTTGCATGCGCAACGTCATCTTTTTCAGCAGTTGACCAGTCCAGGAAACCATCAACAAGGAAGTCTTCAGAACCCAGTTTGAATGGCACACCATAAGTGATGGTCATCTGGTAGTCATCTTTCTGAATTTCGTTGTTGGCACGGTAGAAATTGACACTTGCATACTGAGTGTATGGAATGTTCAGATCAAAGCCCACACCATAGAGGAAGTTGTCAAAATCGTTGCCGAAGTTGTCCTGGTTGCCTTCCCATGTAGTTGCGATCAGAACATCTTTAACAGGACCCGCTGCCAGTTTTTTACCGGTAATTTCGCCCAGGCTTAAACGAGGTGCAAGTTCAAAATAAGTGACATTGTTGTCATCTGAACCATGCATGCGATCCATAAAGAAGAATACATCTGCATATTTTACTTTAGCAGCATATTCAACAGTCAGTGTGGTCTGCTTTTCATCTACAACTTCATAGTTTTCACCATAAAGACCTGTCAGACTGAAATCCTGCCAGACTGGAGCAGCCTGAGTGAATGCAGCAGTGGATGCAACTGTCAGAGCAACAGTAATTTGTGTAAGTTTCATTAAAAATCTCTCCCCCGAGAAAGCGTAGTAGAGGATACAGATAATCAGGCAAAAATAAAGCCAAAATTGACCGATGACATGAATCTTCGCCAGTGGAAGACAGTCACAGCGAGCGGAAAAAAGAGGGGCAGGGTCGAAATTTTAAGAAAAAAATGAATAAAAACAGTTTTTTTGAGGACACAAACAGACTGATATTTTCACACTTCTGACCGCTTGTAAATGTGTTGGGTTAAAACACGTAACTTTAGTATGACTTTATTAAAAAAAGATGAAATAGGGCTTGCATATTTTCATTTTAAGCACGATATTCGAAGTATAAGAACACGGTTCTGCAGACTGTTAAAGGTGTTCATCATTCAATATGGAGGGGAGCGTTTCAAACCCGTATGAAGATGTTACAGTGCTGAAAAATCAGCAGGTTATATGCGTGCCAAGATAAAGTTTTGCACTTAAGAAGATTCTGATACACAGAGGACGAGATTATATGAACATTGAAATCCGTACTGATAAAAACATTCAAAACAGCGACCGTTTAATTAGTTATGTACGTGCAGAACTAAACCAGGAATTCCAGCGTCACAGCGAACGGATCACCCATTTTTCAGTGCATTTCAGCGATGAAAATGGTGACAAAGGTGGCGATGATGATATCAAGTGTATGATCGAAGCCCGTCCGGCAGGACTGAAGCCAGTTGTGGTGACCCATCGGGCACATAATGTGGACACCGCTGTTCATGGTGCGATTGATCGTTTAAAACGCAGTCTTGAGCATACATTTGAGAAAAAAGAGAATCCACGTGGTGGGCAGCTTGAATTTGCTGATGCAGATGCAGACATTGCAGATGTCGATGATTGATTTTCAGGTCTGACCTGAAACTGAAAAAAGCCCTGAGGGGCTTTTTTTATTGACATAAAAAATCAGGTTGTCGCATATTTACACAGAACAAAGTCCATATTACTGGGCATAATAGACAAAAATATACAGAAGAGATTCCTCTCCATGCTAACAGCACAGCAACAGGTTCTGGTTCAGGCCATTGAAGAACTGAACGTCGCTCTTGTACAGCGCCTTCTTGCAGAAGGTCTTGACCCTGATTTTATTGATCCTGAAAAAGGACCTGCAATCTCTGTCTGGTCAGACGGTCTGTTCCAGTGGTGGGAGCAGGTCTGTGAAGCCTATGAAACAGGTGAGCCGCTTTCTGAAGATCAGAAACAGCAGTTACTGGCAGCACACATGGATATTCTGGAAGCACTTATTCAGGCAAAAGTGAACCTTCATCTGTGGGATACAGAGGAAGTTTATGGACCCCTCTGGGATGCAGCAAGCTCAGCATGTGTACCTGCGGTTAAACGTTTACTTGAGGCTCAGGTTGAGCCGAACAGTAAAGATGATGAAGGTCTGACCATTCTGTCCTCCATCAGTGATCTGTTTTTTGACTGTGAGTTTGACGAAATTAACTGGGCAGAATCATTGCCTGAAGAAAAGCAGACACTGGAACTGTTACGCAGTCATGGTGCAAAAATGACCAAAGAATTAACATAAATCAACGGGATATATTATGTCAGTTTTTAAATTTACTGGTGTGGTGATTGCCGCCGGTTTCAGCCTGAACGCTGTTGCAGCAGAATTTTCTTTTGACCGCCCTGGCGCAGGTATGGGAACAGGGATTACACCTGTAGGACAGCTTGCCTGGGAGCAGAGTATTCCTGCTGCCAGCTATAATGAAACTGTGTCAGATGGTGTAAAGCAAAAAACAGTCACCCTCAATGGCGACATGCTGTTCCGTACTGGTCTGGCGAAAGATCTGGAACTTCAGTTGGGCTGGCAGGGACCGGGGTGGATCAAGACCAAAAGAGCAGGCAAGTCTGTAGAAGAAGATGGTCTGGGTGATGTCAGTATCGGGATCAAAAAAGCCATTGATCTGAAAGATGATAAACTTAGTATGGCTGTGCTGGCAGAAGCAATCATTGCAACAGGAAATGATGGTTTCACCAATGAAGATGATATTTACAGTCTGACTTCAGCGGTTTCCTATGATTACAGTGATCTGGTGACCACCTCGATTACAATGCGTTATGAAGCGCAGAACAGCGACTGGGCTGTTACGGCTGTACCAACCATTGAATATGCCATTACCGATAAACTCTCTGGCTTTTCTGAGTTTGTATACCGTAAAGCTGAAAGCCAGGATTATGAATATGCTTTAGGTTCAGGGGTTGTTTATGCACTGAATGAGAGTACCCAACTAGATGCCAGTATCGGTGTTGGTTTAAATGGTAATGATCGTGACTATCAGGCAGGCTTAGGTTTCTCATATCTGTTCTGATTCTGACCAATACAGGATTGGTACATCAAAGAGCAGTTTAAACTGCTCTTTTTTTATACCTGAGCCCTTGCATTTTCATGCAGGTAAAACTGATGTAAATGCAAGGGCTGGAGTACCTGTTCAATATTGCTGAAGTCCGTCATTCAGATTAATGTATAAGCAGAAATCATCACTCAGGATCATTAAGATGATGCAGTTATATACAGGCAATAAAAATTACTCCAGCTGGTCTATGCGTGCATGGCTGATTCTGAAGCATTTCGATCTTCCATTTCAGGATCATTTCGTTGCTTTTGATGATTTCAGTGCAGATGGGCAGTTTAAACAGCAGGTATCAAAGCTGAGTCCAGCAGGAAAAGTTCCCGTTTTACTGCATGATCAGCTGGCTGTCTGGGATACGCTTGCTATTGCAGAATATCTGGCAGAGCAGTTTCCAGAAAAGCAGTTATGGCCGCAGGATCGGTTACAAAGAGCCAAAGCCCGAACAGTGGCCGCTGAAATGCACAGTGGTTTTATGCAGCTCAGAAGTCTGTGTCCGATGAATATTGAAGCTGATTTATCCGCTGTAGGTCAGCAGCTGTGGCAGCAGCATGCGGGTCTGCGACAGGATGTACAGCGTGTGGAGCAGATCTGGTCAGAAGCGGATGGTTTTCTTTTTGGAGACTTCAGTATTGCTGATGCATTTTATGCGCCTGTGGTGATGCGTCTGATGAGCTACCGGCTGCCTGTGACTGAGTTGAGTCAGCAATACATGCAGAAAATACAGCATCTGCCTGCGGTCAGACAGTGGATGGATGCTGCAAAACGTGAACATTTGTTTGTACAGGCAGATGAGCCTTACCGTACATCCGGCGGATAACTTCAGGAATGGCGGTTTCTGGATCAGCAGTATTCAGACTGTATCCAGAAAAGCACTGTGGAAATATGAACAGACCTGATTACGCCCCTGAGCCTTTGCTTCATACAGTGCTTTATCTGCAAGATTCAGCAGTTTCATGGGTTTGATACCAGGTGCAGAAGCAGCAATACCAAAACTGGCTGTAATATGAATTGCTTCTTCATCATCACTGAAAAGTACAATCTGTTCAATCGCCTGACGACAGCGTTCTGCAATACGCTGAGCCTGCTGTTCAGAAGAATGATGCAGAATCAGAATGAATTCTTCACCGCCAAAACGCCCGACAATATCACTGTCTCTGACATGTTTTGACAGTTCATCACTGACCAGAATCAGTGCTTCATCACCTTTATGATGTCCAAAACGGTCGTTGATCAGCTTGAAATGATCCAGGTCGACCAGTACCACAGCATATACTGCACTTTCCTTTTCATTGAGTACATCCAGCTGTTCCAGGCATTCATTGATGCTTCGGCGGTTGCGTGTATTGGTCAGTGGGTCAACCTGACTTAAATGTTGAATCAGCTGCTCTCTGTGACGCCACTGGCTCAGAAGCGATTCGAACAGAAACAGACAGGTACACAGAATTGGAATGATAAAAAACAGCATGGAAAGAATCCAGAAGCCGTTTGTGTAGCTGTAACCGCTCAGATGAAAAATAGGTGCATAGGTCATTACCCCCATATAACTGAGATAGCCACAGCCTGCCAGAAAAATGGTTGCGGGTATAAAAGCACAGTAGACAAGCACTCTTGGGAGCAGCACCAGTCCAACTGTGACCAGGCTGACATAGGAAATCATGGTCGCAGGACTGAGCACACCGATCAGATAACCATCACGGCAGATGGATGCAACAAAAATACCGACCGAGATGTAAGGGAACCACTGCTGAACCCATTTTTTTTCAGCCCATAAACGGCAGGGAATAATCATCAGGGTAAAAAGAATCAGAAAGACAATATTGAGCTGAATCTGTTTTTTAATCAACGCCAGGTCAACCCATTGCCATAGCTCAGGATTCAGAATAATAGTGCCTTTCCAGATGACCCAGGTCAGGTGTACGCCTGCCGCAAGAATCAGCATCAGAATGCATTTATTCAGCGTGCCCCAGTTCATG
The DNA here is from genome assembly GCF_002165375.2 of Acinetobacter chinensis. NCBI lineage: Bacteria > Pseudomonadati > Pseudomonadota > Gammaproteobacteria > Moraxellales > Moraxellaceae > Acinetobacter > Acinetobacter chinensis. Next base: position 3,460,353 of record NZ_CP032134.1, on the reverse strand, counting down.
ACGGGACCACTTTCGAACAGACTCTCCACCATTTTTGTTTTTAATGAGGAGCTTTTAACCGATGAAAACAGTGCTTTCATTGTACAGACTGTACCCCTTATTCATCCTGAATTTTCTAATGTAAGTATGTTGCTTATATTAATTTTTTAATGTTGCTCAATAACATAGCATACTCTGCTGAATTTTGAACAGCAACAGTGCAGGATGGGGGAAAGTTGAAAAAACTGATTGTTTCAAAAATAGAATATTGTGTCTTGAATTGAGGGATTATCGCAATACTGTAATTTATATAGAATGCCATTATTGATAAAGCATTTTGGAAATAACATGAAAGTTCTACATATTGATTCAAGTATTTTGGGCGATGCATCTGTTTCACGTCAACTGAGTCAGGCGATTGTTAAACAGCTTCAGGCGGGTAACAGCACTGCTGAGGTGCAGTATCTTGATCTGGCACAGCAGGAAATTCCACATCTGACCGCAGACATTCTGATGGGACAGAATGCTGAGCAGTCAGCGCTGGGTGAAAAACTGATCCAGCAGTATCTGGATGCAGATGTGGTTGTAGTGGGTGCAGCCATGTATAACTTCGGTCTGTCATCTGCACTGAAAGCGTGGATTGATCGTATTGCAGTTGCAGGCAAAACATTCAAATATACTGAAAATGGTGCTGTGGGTCTGGCTGGTGATAAAAAAGTGTATATCGCCAGCAGTCGTGGCGGTGTGTATGGCGACAACAGTCCGGCTGACTTTCAGGAAGGTCTGTTGAAAACGGTATTTGGCTTTACCGGTGTGACCGATATTCAGGTGGTTCGTGCTGAAGGTGTCAACATGGGCGATGAACTGAAAAGCAAAGCACTTTCAGATGCGCTGGCACAGGTTCAGGCAATCTGATACCCGTCTGTATACATAAAAAAAGGTCAGCGTTATGCTGACCTTTTTTATGCGTTATGTTTCAGTCCGCATCACACTGATGTGCAAATTCGGCAATATCTGCCAGCGCACGTTCTGCTTCATCAAACCAGTGATGGAACATCTGAAAGTTATGCCACATGCCCGTGTAAAGCTTATAACTGACCTGTACACCCGCTTCGACCGCTTTCTTCTTAAAACGCTCGGCGTCATCCAGTAAAATTTCTTTAGAACCAATCTGCACCAGTGTTGGTGGAAGACCCTTGAAGTCATCAAATAAAGGAGAGACTTTAGGATCAGCCTTATCCATGCCGGCTGGAACATAGTAGGCAATACCTGCTTCCAATGCTTCAGGTGAAAGCAGGGCATCATGTTTACGGTTGTTACGGATGGAGTTTCCAGTCAGAGTCAGATCCAGAAAGGGAGACAGCAGCATCAGACCACTGACCTGTGGCATCTGTTCATTGCGTATTTTCAGGGTCAGTGCAAGAGCGAGGTTGGCACCACATGAATCTCCGGAAAGAATAATATCTTTTGACTGAATCCCCTGATCAATTAAAGTGCAGTAAACATCAAATAATGCATCGACTGCTTCCGGATAAGGATGTTCAGGTGAAAGAGGGTAGTCCACATGAATGACCTGCATTTGTGTACGCGCAGCAAGATCGCTCAGAAATGCCCGATGAGTATTTAATGAACCCAGGAAAAAAGCACCGCCATGAATATGCAGAATCAGCTGAGTTGATTCTTTCTGCGGTTTCAGCTCTTCTGCACGGATGCCGGAAAGTCGAAGGGCACGTACCTGAATATCTCTGTTCTGCGGGAAAATCCGACACATCTGTTCAAGTGCAAATCTGAGACTTCCGACAGGCAGAGTGAACTGACTGGGGGTACGGATGGCGGTCTTTAAAATACTTTCTGTAATAATTTGTTTCCACATGGGTGCGATCTTCATGTTTTTTCCATCTTGTTCTTTGTTTTATAGAATACGAGCATATTTACCAACACAACTTACAAGGTTACACTAAATGGTCACATTCAAAAATTGCAAAATTGTTGTGACTTTTTAATACTTAAAGTCGTCTACAACAGACCAGGGAAACAAACAAAAATGAAAAAAATTGCACTTGCATTAGGATTGCTCGGATTGACAGCTTTAGCTAATGCAGCAGACCCGCTGAATGGCACGGTCTGGAAAACGATTGACGATAAAACCAAGCAACCGAAAGCGGTTGTGAAGTTCACTGAACAGAAAAACGGTACGCTGACGGCCAGCATCCAGAACATTCTGACACCAGGTGAAGAAAACGCCTGTACCAAGTGTGAAGGACCTTATAACAATAAATCACTGAAAGGTTTAACGATTATTCATGGTCTGAAAAATACAGGCGGAACCAGTTATGGCAATGGTTCAATTCTTGATCCTCAGTCTGGTAAAACTTATAAGCTGAAAGGTGAACTGGCTTCTGGCGGTAAGAAACTTGAGCTGAGAGGTTATATCGGTGTTGCTGCTTTAGGTCGTAACCAAACCTGGATTCGTGCAAACTGATTGAGACAGACGCAGTCCATTAAAAAAAGCCCGAACAGATTCGGGCTTTTTTTGTTCAGTACATCAGCATGGTTGATGTGCCGAAAACCATAAAAATTATGCGGATAATTTGCGGTAAGCTGCTTCGTCAAAGCCAACCAGCAGTCCCTGTTCAGTTTCAAGTACCGGTCGCTTAATTATGCTGCTGTGAGTCATCAGTGTTTCAATCAGTGCTGCTTCACTGGACAGTGCATGCTGCTGTTCCTGTTCGGTCAGTTTTTTCCATGTCGTTCCTTTTTTATTCAGAATAACATCCTGTCCGGCTTGCTCAAGCCACTTTTGAATGGACTCGGCATCTATGCCCTGTTTTTTATAATCATGGAATTCGTAAGGCAGATTCAGTTCATTCAGCAGATCAAAGGCTTTTTTCATGGAACTGCAGTTTTTAATGCCATAAATTTTCAGCATACATTTTCCTGTTTTCAGTATGGGCGCATGTCAGGGTAGCGTTTTTTGCTGAAAAGTACCATTCCGCATGACTGAAAATATTTATCTGAAAAAGTGTGAAGAATGTCATGAAAATGAAACCTGTCATGGTCAGAATGAAGGCTATAAAGAATGCTTCATAATTCAAATAACAGAATAATAAAAATTCAAGGGTAGCAGAAAAGAGAAAACCCGCATTTAATCATCCTGATCATGCGGGTCTCATTTCAACGTCCAATGTCACGTCCTTGAGATTCACTGCAGGCAGTGTATCTTTTTCATCCTACGGCTTCCAATCCTTTTGCTGTCATCCTGACAACCATCCCTGTGCCGTGCGACTATAATGCTCGTAATTGGACTGTAAAATAAGTAGCAAACGCGACAGCTTATGTAAGAGAAAACACATTATTCAGTAAACGTATGTTCACTGAATAATGTTCTGCGGTTCAGATTTTATAGTCAATAATGACTGGTGCATGGTCGCTGAACCAGCTGTCTTTATAGACCCAGGCATTGAGCGTGCGGTCTTTCCAGTCAGGTGAGCATGCCTGGTAGTCAATCCGCCAACCGACATTCTTGGCACGAGCCTGCCCCCGGTTGGACCACCACGAATACAGTTCAGCTTCTTTACGCACTTCCCTGAATGTATCCACATAGCCCAGTTCATCATAAATATGATCCAGCCACGCACGTTCATGTGGCAGACAGCCTGAAGATTTCTGATTGCCAGACCAGTTTTTGATATCTATACGCTTGTGAACAATATTGTAATCGCCGCAGACAATGATGGATTTATTTTCATCACGCCATTGTTTTAAAATTTTTGTATATTCTTCAAGAAAATGATCTTTACGTGCCTGTGCTTCATCACCGGATGATCCGGACGGCAGATAAAGCGAGCAGATGTGAGCGGTCTGATCCAGTCCCAGGTCAAATTCAGCACTGATAAAACGCCCCTGAGAATCTGCCAGTTCAAAGCCAAGTCCATCTGTGACTGAAACAAAAGGCAGTCGGCTGTAAATCGCGGTACCTGCATAGCCTGGACGTTCCGCAGGAAACAGGTGGGTATACCATCCTTCAGGTTTGAATTTGTCAGTCCACTGAGCGTGTGTGATCCGGCTTTCCTGAATACAGATAACATCTGCTTCAGACTGTTCCATCCACTCAAGCAAACCTTTTGTGACAGATGATCGTAATCCGTTGACGTTAATTGACACGACTCTTAGAATTTTTTGATCACCTGGGTAGCTACTCTTTGGTATCATGCGCAGTCATAACCTCAATGTATGAATTCTGGAGCACCTCATGTCAACGCAAGCTCAATTTGATCCGCAAGCTTTTATCGAACTCGCATTATCACGCGGTGTGCTTAAATTTGGTGAGTTTACTTTAAAATCGGGACGTGTGAGTCCTTATTTTTTTAATGCCGGTCTGTTGAATGACGGTGAAGCTTTGTCATTGCTGGCTTCAGGCTATGCGGATAAGTTGACTCAGTGTAAAAATGTGGAAGTGATTTTTGGGCCTGCCTACAAGGGTATTCCTTTTGTTGCAGCAACCGCTGTTGCACTTTCACAGAATCATGGTGTCAGTGTACCGTGGGGTTTTAACCGTAAGGAAGCAAAAGATCATGGCGAAGGCGGTGTGCTGGTTGGTGCTTCGGTTCATGGTCAGAAAGTCTGGATTATTGATGATGTTATCACTGCAGGAACAGCAATCCGTGAAGTGGTCACTGTGCTGAAAAATGCAGGAGCAACCATTGCAGGTGTACTCGTTGCGCTGGATCGCCAGGAAAAAGGTCAGGGTGAACTGTCTGCAATTCAGGAAGTTCAGAAAGAACTGGAAATTCCAGTACATGCGCTGATTACCATGAAAGACCTGATGAATTATCTGGACGCAAAAGGTGAAAAGGATGCATTGGCGAAAATGGAAGCTTACCGCGTGAAATACGGTATTTAAACCCGTCCGTGAATATAAAAAGCAGTGTGGCTTTTTATATTCACGGTCAGCTGGATGGGGAAGTGCGTTATCATGCTTTTTCTTGTGTTGTTGGTCTTTTGTGCGGTGGCAGGTTTTTTGATCCTGCAGCATCTGGATCGGAAACGGTGGCACAGATATCAGATTGAACGGGATATTTTTTTCCGTCTGAATCCGTTTGTGCTTCAAAATGATCCTGAGTGCAAAATGATGATTACTCTGAATAAAGCAACACAAAAGAAACTGCTGGGTGTGCTGATGCTGAAACAGCCAGGTCAGTCTGTGAACCGAACAGTTCAGATTCAGCGTGAGCCTGAGCAGAAAAATCAGCAGTTTATTGTGGCAGTGTATTTTCAGGATTTTAAAATAGGCGAACTTGAGCCGAAATACACCACCAGATTGTGTCACAGCCTGGAAAAAACGGATTTTTATATTGGTCGTCCATTGGAAATATCCGCAGAAATCAGCATTACCGAGGGCTTTTCCGGAGATGCCGGATGTCAGGTTCGACTGGGGTTGCCGAGAGACCCGGGTAGCATTGATCAGTTGATTATGGAGCGGCAGAAAGTACAAAGCTGATTTTTAGATCGGGATAATGATCAGACAGATTATCATGATGCAAAAAATTGAACATAAAAATAATAGAACTGAGTGCAGGTTTTTAAAAACAGTGTCAAAAGGCTTTATTAATGAAGAATAAAATTGTTAATCAGCATATTGATTTACCCCATGAGCCTTCATCAGTTCTTCCTGCAGACAGAATTATTGCCATTCATACTGCAAAACAATAAACAGACTCACTCACAGCTTTAAAATATAAATCTGAAATTCCGAACAGTTCTATACCGAAATTGAGAAAAAGAACCGACGAATCTCCGCTATACTCATTCAGAATGAAACTGAAAAAGAGCAGTGACTATGCGTGTACTTGTGGTGATGGACCCAATTGAAAATGTGAACCTGAAGAAAGATTCAACCATGGCAATGCTGTGGGCTGCATCACGCCGTGGGCATGAGCTTGGCTATGTACTGCAGCAGGATCTTTACATTGATCAGGGTAAGGCATACGGGCTGATCTCATCGCTGCAGGTTTTTGAAGATTACAACCATTATTATGAACTGGGTGAAAAGAAAAAAGAATCCATCGCGGCTTATGATGTTGTACTGATGCGTAAAGACCCGCCTTTTGATATGAATTTTGTCTATACGACCTATATTCTGGAGCAGGCAGAGCGTGAAGGTGCATGGATTATCAATAAACCACAGAGTCTGCGTGACTGTAATGAAAAATTGTTTGCAACACAGTTCCCTCAGCTTCAGGTTCCAACTTTGGTGACATCACAGCAGAGCCTGATCCGTGAATTTATTCAGCAGCATGGTGATGTGATTGTTAAACCATTGGATGGAATGGGTGGAATGGGGATTTTCCGTCTTTCTGCCACAGGTGCAAATATTGGTTCCACTATTGAAATGCTGACCTCCATGGGTAGTGTTCCGATTATGGCACAGCGTTATATTCCGGAAATTGTGGATGGTGATAAGCGTATCCTGATGATCAATGGTGAACCGGTTGCTTACTGTCTGGCGCGTATTCCTCAGAATGGTGAAGTACGTGGAAATCTGGCAGCAGGCGGTCTGGGTGAGGCACGTCCACTGACTGAAAATGACAAAGCCATTGCAGCTGAAGTTGGACCATTTTTAAGAGAAAAAGGTCTGATTTTTGTTGGGCTTGATGTGATTGGAAATTATGTCACAGAAATTAATGTCACCAGTCCGACCTGTATCCGTGAAATTGATACCCAGTTTGGAACTTCCATTGCAGATGATCTGTTTGATGTGCTGGAAGCCGGTTTAAAAGCCTGAACAGAAATGAAGAATCATGAGGAGCTTTTACAGTGCATTCTCATGATTTAAGTTTTTATGATTCTGATGGTTAAATTCACTGTCAGAATCACAGAATTGGTACAGATTTTCAGGGTTCTGTATGAATTAATAATAAAACTGGTTTAAACTGAGAAAGATGAGGGAAAAAACAATTAAACACCGGGCGAAATACAGTAATTAAACTTTAATGCCTTGTCGTTTGTGATTACAATTGTCAACTTATATATGAATTTTTATTGCCAGATCTGAATTGAAGAATTAGACCGTGACCAACCCACAGCAAACTAAGCCAAGACATGTCATGATGATGGCCGCAGGTACAGGCGGACATGTATTTCCTGCACTCGCTGTTGCCAAAGAACTGCAACAGCAGGGTTCAGAAGTTTCCTGGCTGGCGACTCCAGCAGGAATGGAAAACCGTCTTCTGAAAAATCATGACATTCCTGTGTATCAGATTGATATTCAGGGTGTGCGTGGTAATGGTGTGCTCAGAAAACTGGCAGCACCATTTAAAATATTAAAAGCAACACTCAGCGCAATGCGCTATATGAAGCAGCTGAACGTGGATGCAGTTGCTGGATTCGGTGGTTATGTTGCAGGGCCTGGTGGTCTTGCAGCCCGAATCCTGGGGATTCCTGTGATTATTCATGAACAGAATGCAATTGCCGGTTTTACCAATACACAGTTGTCCAGAGTGGCAAAGACCGTTTGTCAGGCATTTCCAGGTGCTTTTCCTGATGGACCAAAAATTAAAACGACGGGAAATCCTGTCCGTAAGGAAATTACTGAAATCCTGAATCCGTCATGGCGTTATCAGGAACGTGAAAAATCAGGTCAGCCACTTAAAGTGCTGATAGTGGGTGGCTCACTTGGGGCACAGGCACTGAATGAGCGTGTACCTGCTGCATTGAAACAGCTCCAGGTTCCTGTTTCAGTGTTTCATCAGTGCGGTCAGAATCAGGCAGAAACGACACTGGCGCGTTATGCAGATGCACCAGTGTCACTGAGCGTGGAAGTTCAGCCTTTTATTGATGATATGGCAAAAGCCTACAGTGAAGCTGATCTGATTATCTGTCGCGCCGGTGCTTTAACTGTGACAGAAATTGCGACAGCAGGTGTAGCTGCCATCTTTGTACCGTTACCGAGTGCTGTGGATGATCACCAGACGGCCAATGCAAAATTTCTGGCTGACACGGGTGCTGCAAAAATATCTCCGCAGGCAGATCTGACTTCAGAAAGTCTGGCTGCACTGCTGACTCCTCTTATGAACCGCCAGCTTTTATCTGAAATGGCAGCAAAGGCGCGTCAGAAAGCGCAGCCTGATGCAACCCTGCAAGTGGTTCGTTTAATTCAAGAATTGTAATCCGAGTAAATTATGTCCCCGACTATTCCTGCTGAACAAGCAAAAAAATTAATTAAAATTCCTGAAATGCGCCGAATCAAACACATTCATTTTGTGGGGATTGGTGGGGCAGGCATGTGCGGTATTGCTGAAGTACTGAAAAACCAGGGGTACAAGGTTTCGGGTTCAGATATCAAAGCATCAAAAACCACGGCTCAGCTTGAAGAAAATGATATCCGTGTACACATTGGTCATACCGCTGACAATATTAAAGGGGCAAATGTGTTGGTTGTTTCCACAGCGATTGATCCTGAAAACCCAGAAATAAAAGCGGCGATTGAAAACCGCATTCCCGTGGTGCGCCGTGCAGAAATGCTGGGTGAACTGATGCGTTACCGTCATGGTATTGCGGTTGCCGGGACACACGGGAAAACCACAACCACCAGTCTTGTGACCTGTATGCTGGCAGAAGAAAACCTTGATCCGACTTATGTGATTGGTGGTCTGCTGAACCGTACCGGTGTCAATGCTGCACTGGGTGCGAGCCGTTATATTGTTGCTGAGGCAGATGAGTCAGATGCATCATTCCTGCACCTTGAGCCAATGGCAGCAATCGTGACCAATATTGATGCAGATCATATGGATACTTATGGTGGCAGCTTTGATGTGCTGAAAGACACATTTGTCAAATTCCTGCAAAAAATGCCGTTTTACGGTTTGGCGGTTGTCTGTGGTGATGATGCCAATATCCGTGAAATCATGCCACGGATCGGGCGTCCGTTACTGACTTATGGTTTTAATGAAGACAATGACATCCGTGCGGTTGATGTTGAACAGACCGGTATGCAGTCACACTTTACGGTATTGCGTAAAGGACGTGAGCCATTACGTCTGACCATTAACCTGCCAGGTCTGCACAATATTTTAAATGCACTGGCTGCAATCGGTATTGCAACAGATGAAGGTGTTTCTGATGCTGCCATTGCCCGTGCGCTTGAAAGTTTCAGTGGTGTGGGGCGTCGCTTCCAGGTTCAGGGTGAGTTTGAACTGGACGGTGGCAACGTCAAACTGGTGGATGATTACGGACATCACCCTAAAGAGGTGGAAGCAACCATTAAGGCTGCCCGCGCAAGCCATCCAGACCGTCGTCTGGTCATGATGTTCCAGCCGCACCGTTTCAGTCGTACCCGTGACTGTTTTGATGATTTTGTGGATGTATTGTCACAGGTTGATCAGTTGCTGTTGCTTGAGGTATATCCTGCGGGTGAAAAGCCGATTGTGGGAGCGGACAGCCGTGCTCTGGCAAGAAGCATCCGTTTACGGGGTGAGGTTGAGCCAATTTTACTCGATCCGGTTGAAGGTAATATTCAGAGCGTCATGAAAAAAGTGTTGCAGGCAAACGATCTGCTGCTGACACAGGGTGCAGGTAATGTGGGTGCAATTTCAGTGGAACTGACTCAGCATAACCTCTACTTAAAATAATTGAGCTGAGCTTGGATTTAACCCGTTTTTAAAGATTTAAGGATAAAAAATGTCAAATGCTTCAAAATTCGGCAAAGTTGCAGTGCTGTTGGGTGGTAAGTCGGCTGAACGTGAAGTTTCACTGGCAAGTGGTCAGGCAGTGCTTGAGGCGTTGCTGCGTTCTGGCGTAAATGCAGAAGGTTTTGATCCTCTGGAACGCAGTATTACTGAACTGGTCAATTTTGACCGTGCTTTTATTGTACTGCATGGTCGTGGTGGTGAAGACGGTCAGATTCAGGGTGCGCTTGAGTGGCTGAATCTGCCATATACCGGTACTGGTGTTCAGGGTTCTGCCATTGGCATGGATAAAGTCAAAACCAAACAGATCTGGCAGGGTTCTGAGCTTCCAACAGCACCATATCGCATTGTTGGCAAAGACACAGACCTGAATGAAGTGGTCAGTGTACTTGGTTTGCCATTGATTATTAAACCTGTGCATGAAGGTTCAAGCGTGGGTATGAGCAAGGTGGAAAAAGCAGAAGACCTTGCTGCAGCAATTGAAAAAGCAACGAAACATGATGCCGTTGTGATGGCTGAAAAATGGATTACAGGTCGTGAATATACGATTTCATTCCTGAACGGTCAGCCATTGCCTGTGATTCGTCTTCAGCCACCGGCTGACGTTGCATTTTACGATTATGAAGCAAAATATAACCGTGATGATGTTCAGTACGGTATTCCATGTGGTCTGGAAAAAGCTGAAGAAGAACAGCTTCAGGCGTTGTGCCTGCGTGCATTTAATGCAGTAGGTGCAAGTGGCTGGGGACGTATTGATGCCATGCGTGATGAACAGGGCAATTTCTGGTTGCTGGAAGTAAATACAGTTCCGGGTATGACCAGCCATTCTCTGGTGCCGAAAGCGGCTCAGGCGGTTGGATACAGCTTCGATGAGCTTTGTGTTGCGATTCTTGAGCAGACCTTAGCGGAAAAAGTTCACTGATTTATGGCTCAGCTTCCTGCATCCATGCGCCGAAAAAAGGCAGCAATCACCTCCATTCATGACAAGCCTCCGACACGTGGAGAAAAGCTTGCCAATGCAGGTGGGTGGTTATTGATGCTGATTGCATTCGCTGTACTTGCACTGGGTGTATATGCTCTGTATCAGGTCATGACGGATGCCCGGGTTGCAGAGCTGAATGTTGTGGGAAGCCGTTCGGATGAGGAAGCTCAGCAGGTGATCAAACTTGTATCGCCTGCGGTACAGCATAATTACTTCACCTCTGATCTTGAGCAGATCCGTGATAAAACGCTTGAGATTTCATGGGTGGATCGGGTTGTGGTTTCCAGGGCTTGGCCAAATGCCATTAAAGTCCGGGTTATGCCGAAGCATGCCATTGCCCGCTGGGGTACAGGACGGCTGTTAAGCGACAGCGGTGATGTGTTTTCAGAAGTAAAACCTAAAAATTATCAGAATTTACCGTTACTGCATGGTCCTGTGCATCAGTCAAAAATGATGATGCGCCGTTATCATGAAATTAATCAGTTATTTCAACCAGTGAATATTCGTCTAAAAGAATTATATCTAACAGACCGAATGACCTGGTTTATGCAGTTTGACTCTGGTTTGCGTGTTATCGTGGATCAGGATCAGACGATGAGTAAATTGCAGCGCATGAGCCATCTTGCGCAAAGCGATTTAAAACCGGTGTGGCCTCTGATTTCCTCAATAGACCTGCGGTACCGCAACGGTCTGGCAATACAGTGGAAAAATGGGCTGCCACCAAAAATTGTCAATGGTCACTTTGTTGTAACGATTAGTGACACAGGCATTGCGGATGGAAGAACGGCAAAGCCATAATACCTGGCTTTATAACATAGGCGTTAAGCCATAAATTAAACAGAAATGTAATGGTAGTGAATAATGAATGAAGCTGTTCCCTCAGTTGTTGCGATTGACATTGGGACACACAAAGTTTCAGTTTTGATTGGCAAGGTACACGCTCCGGACAACATCCAGGTGATCGGGATGGCGACTGCGCGTAACCGGGGCATGAGTAAAGGAAAAATTGTCAGTCTTGATAAAGTCATTACAGCTATAAAAAATGCCGTGCAGGAAGCGGAAGATATGGCTGAGTGTCGTGTGCATTCTGCCTGGGTATCCATTCCGAGTGCGGAACTGAAAAGTTTTTATGCATCTGGACGTACTCCAATCGACAACAGTGACCATTCTATTTCCACCAGTGAAGTGGTACGTGCCCTGGAACTTGCCAAAGCCAGTCATGTGACTTCAGACCATTATCTGGTCAGTGCAGTTCCACTGGGTTTTGATCTGGATGATTCTGGTGAATGGGTACAGAATCCGGTCAGAATGTCTGCGCACAGCATGACGGGACATTATCAGCTGATGATGCTGCCGATCAGCACCATGCAGAATCTGGACCGTGCCATGAAAGGCGCAAATATCAGTGTTGAAAAGATGGTGGTTTCCAGCCTGGCGACCGCTGAAGCAAGTCTGCTGAAAGATGAAAAAGAATATGGTGTCTGCCTGGTGGATATCGGTGCAGGAACAACAAATATAGCCGTGTATCTGGATGGGCGACTGGCGTTTGCACACACCTTACAGCGTGGTGGTGAGCATGTTACACGTGATATTGCAGCAGTACTGCAGACCACAACAGAAGAAGCGGAACGGATTAAACTGCTGTACGGCTGCGTAGACCTTAAAGTGGTCAAGCCGGATCACATGATTCAGATTCAGGGAATCGATGGACCTCAGACCATCAGCCGTATTGAACTGACAGAAATTATTATTGCCCGTTACGAAGAAATCTTTGGGCAGGTGCGTGAAGAACTGGAAAAAAGTGGTGCCATTCATGGGCTTTATCATGGTGTGGTGCTGACCGGTGATGCCTGCCAGATTGAAGGGATGATCAGCCTGGTCAGAAAAATGCTGGGTGTTTCTGCACATCTGGGCAATCCACCATTACAGATCAGTGCAGATGATCAGCACCTGGCCGCATTGAGACGTTCACAGTATGCAACTGCGGCAGGGCTACTGCTGTTCAGTCAGAGTGAAACTCAGGAAGCGGTTGTTGAACCGGAAGATACCGATCATTTATCCTTTGTAAAACGGATTGGACGGGCATGGTCAGGGTTAAACGAGAAACTGAAATCAGTTTTTTAGATTAATTTTTTAGGGAATATTGTTTGTAAGATGTACGTCAGACGACTTGGACTTGACAAGCCTTGAGTTGAACAGCATCCTAAAACACAATTTTTTTTGTTTATTAAGATCAAGGCAGTATACGGGCGAGCAGTTTCTGCCAGAGATGAATTAGGAAGTCCAAAGGTCATGGCCTCATTTGAATTTTTAGAAGATGATCAGAACGATAGCAACGGTCAAGCCCGTTTCACTGTATTCGGTGTAGGTGGTGCTGGTGGTAATGCCGTACAGCACATGCTTGAGTCTGATATTCAGGGTGTAAAGTTTGTCTGTGCAAATACGGACAAACAGGCACTTGATCGTATGAATGCTCAGTTCAAGATTCAGCTGGGTGAGCAAAGCACCCGTGGTCTGGGTGCGGGTGCCAATCCTCAGGTAGGACAGGCAGCAGCAGAAGAAAGCCGTGAACTGATCCGCCAGCACCTGGAAGGTACGGACATGGTTTTCGTGACTGCCGGTATGGGTGGTGGTACAGGCACAGGTGCCGCGCCAGTCGTTGCTGAAATTGCAAAAGAAATGGGGATTCTGACCGTTGGTGTTGTCACTACGCCGTTTAACTTTGAAGGTAAGCGTCGTCAGCAGTCTGCGGAAAAGGGCATTGAAGCCCTTGAAGCGCATGTTGATTCCCTGATTATTATTCCAAACCAGCGACTGCTTAAAGTCTTCCGTGATATTTCGATGAAAGATGCCTATAAAAAGGCAGATGATGTATTGCTGAATGCGGTGCGCAGTATCTTTGATCTTGTGGTTCGCCCAGGTCATATCAACCTTGACTTCGCCGATCTGAAAACTGCAATGAGTACCCGTGGTTATGCCATGATGGGTGTGGGCAGTGGACGTGGTGAAACACGTGCACGTCAGGCAGCTGAACAGGCCATCCGCAGTCCGTTACTGGATAATGTCACGATCATGAATGCAAAAGGGATTCTGATCAATGTCACTGGTGGCGATGATGTGACTTTCGGTGAAATTGAGGAAATTACCGATGTAGTCAATCAGATTGTTGATCTGGATGAAGGTCAGGTATTCTACGGTACAGTATTTGATCCAGATGCACGTGATGAAATCAGTGTGACAGTGATTGCAACAGGTCTGACCCGTAATTCCGCAGATTCAGCAGAGCCTGCAAAACGTCCTTCGGCACATGTCAGCCACAGTTCTGCACCTCAGAATACCGCTGAAGATGATGATGTACCTGCTATTCAGCGTCAGCAGGCAGACAGTGCGCCAGCTGCAAATACAGGCAGTTCAGCAGGGACTTCGCGTCCAACGCCAATGAGTATTCAGGATTATCTGAAAAATCAGCAAAGAAAATAAACACTGATCTTTTATAAATCAGTGCTTTATAGATAAAAGGTAGTAGCAATACTACCTTTTTGTTTTTTATCAATGGCTAAATATGCTAACGTATAGCAGTTTTGGAGCAGATGAAAGAAAACGCATGTTGAAACAGAGAACCTTACAGCGTGTAGTGAAAGCCAGTGGTATTGGTCTTCACAGTGGGCAGAAAGTTATGATCAACTTTGTGCCACATCATGTTGATGGGGGAATTGTGTTTCGTCGCATTGACCTGAATCCACCTGTGGATATTCATGCAGATGCCATGCTGATTCAGGAAGCATTTATGTGTTCAAACCTGGTTCAGGAAAGTGCCAAGGTTGGGACAATCGAACATGTGATGAGTGCTATTGCTGGACTGGGAATTGATAACCTGATCATAGAGGTATCTGCTTCAGAAGTCCCAATTATGGATGGCAGTGCCGGACCGTTTATCTATCTGCTGATGCAGGGAGGTCTTGCTGAACAGGATGCTCCGAAAAAATTTATCAGAATATTAAAACCTGTAGAAGCACTGATTGATGATAAGCGTGCGGTTTTTGTACCTCATCAGGGCTTTCAGCTGAATTTCACCATTGATTTTGATCATCCTGCATTTAAAAAAGAATATCAGTCTGCAACCATTGATTTTTCGACAGAGACTTTTGTTTACGAAGTCAGTGGAGCACGTACTTTTGGCTTCATGAAAGATCTGGATTATCTGAAAGCCAATAATCTGGCTTTAGGTGCAAGCCTGGATAATGCTGTTGGTCTGGATGATACCGGCGTGGTCAATGAAGAAGGTTTACGCTTTTCAGACGAATTTGTACGCCATAAAATTCTGGATGCAGTTGGTGATCTGTACCTGCTTGGGCACCAGATTATTGCCCGCTTTGATGGTTATAAATCTGGACATGCTTTAAACAATCAGTTGTTGCGCAATGTCAAAAGCGACCCATCCAGTTATGAAATTGTAACATTTAATGACACATCTGAATGTCCAATTCCTTATGTAAGTGTGACTTAAGTTGTTGTCTTTATAAGGTTGTGTTACAGGGTGATAAATAAAAACGATAAATTAATCACGTTTTATTGGTGAGTTATTATTTTAAAAATCACGCTGTTTACTTTTTATTTCTTGCCAAACGACGCAATGCCTGGCTAAGCTTAGGGTCGTTCACAAAGTCAGCAGCACCATGCAGCATGTCCTGGGTTTCCTGATCAAGTGGAGTTGCAGGGATATCTGATTTAGGGCTTGCCTTAGGCTGAAATCTTAACCTGACCTGTATTTTATGCAGATCATGTAATTCATCTATTTGTGACAATACAGAAATATACTGTTTCTGAAGATAACCGAGCTGACTGATCATAGCCTGATTTTCGCCCGTTAATGTCAGAATACCGTGTTGATAACAAACAACCTGCCATTGCTCTGGTTGGGGCAGCAAGGGTTGAATAATTTTTGTAAGTTTCTGCCATGCAGTCACTTGCTTTGAAAGAAACGTTAAGTTTCCTGTTTTTATGTGTTTTCTTGTTTGCTGAAACGGATTGACGGGTTCTGACATACATTGTTCCTTCATGTTTATGTCTTAATCTTAAGCCCAGTTTTCAGTGGATATCAAGGAAGAGATCACGCAAGGAAATTTTGAGTAAGAACAGTTTAAGAGGTTTTTTATGCATTTGCGACGTATTTTACTGGCATTTTCTTTTGCAGCATCAGCTGCGTCTGTAGCTTTTGCCGATCTGGTTCAACTTGATGCAGCAACAGCGAATGGCAGTTCAGAAGATCGTCTTGAACAGCTGACAAAAACACTGGCATCAGGCTCTTATGCTGAAGTTGAGGACATTGAAATTCCGGCAACTTCAAAAATGTCTGTTCAGCTGCGTGAAAAACCTGTTGAACTGAATAATGAAAGTATTGAAAAGAAATATGGCAGATCTGCCGTCAGTTATTCTTCCTCAAATCCGTATTCGTGGCTGGTTGCCCATCCTTTACCTGATATGAAGCGTGTCAGCTCAAACTATGGTGGTCGTACCATGGGCGGTCGTGCTGAAAACCATTCGGGTCTGGATATGTCTGCGCCAAGTGGCACACCTATTTATGCGACAGGTCCTGGTATCGTCACCAAGTCAGGTTGGGGTACAGGTTATGGTCAGTATGTTGAAATTAATCATGGTAATGGTTATATCACCCGTTATGCGCACGCATCGCGCCTGATTGCCCGTGTTGGTGACCGTGTGGACGCTGGTGAGCAGATTGCCAATGTAGGCTGTACAGGTCGCTGTACAGGCCCTCATCTTCATTATGAAGTAGTGAAGGACGGTCAGCGTAAGAATCCAGCGACCTACCTGGCTATGTTGCCTTAAGTTCACAGCTTATATCATTCAGATAAATTTAATCTGTACAGAAAACCGCCTTTACTGGCGGTTTTTTGTATTCTTGTGTAAGAAATAGTCATTGGGTATTTATTTTCTAAATAATACTGTCATGCTCTATTCAGCTATAGCGATAACTTCATACCACCGGAATATGGTACATATATAAAATAAAATTTGGTAAGGAACAGGTGAATTATGGCGTTTTACGGTGATACTGACGCGCAGGAAACACAGGAATGGCAAGATGCCTTTGATTCAGTTTTACAGCACATGGGGACAGAGCGAGCGGCTTTTCTGTTGGAAAAGCTGTATCAGCAGGCAATTGCAAAGCATGTTCCTATTCAGCGACTGAATACTCCTTACTTAAATACGATTTCGGTAGAAGAATCTCCTGCCATGCCTGGCGATCAGGATATGGAGCGTCGTATTCGCGCCCTGATCCGCTGGAATGCACTGGCGATGGTACTGCGTGCTAACAGAACAGGCGATGACCTGGGCGGGCACCTTGCAAGTTTCGCATCTTCTGCAACATTGTACGATGTAGGTTTTAACCATTTCTTCCGTGCCAACAGCGACAGCTTTGGCGGTGACATGATCTATTACCAGGGGCACTGTGCACCGGGTATTTATGCACGTTCATTTCTGGAAGGTCGTTTAACTGAAGATCAGCTGAATAATTTCCGTCGTGAAGTCGGTGGTCAGGGGCTTTCAAGTTATCCGCACCCATATCTGATGCCTGATTACTGGCAATTCCCAACGGTATCCATGGGTCTGGGTCCAATCATGTCGATCTATCAGGCACATATTCAGAAGTATCTGATGAACCGTGGTCTGATCAAAGAAGAGGACCGTAAAGTCTGGGCTTACCTGGGCGATGGTGAAATGGATGAGCCGGAAAGTCTCGGTGCAATTTCACTGGCAGGTCGTGAGAAGCTGGATAACCTGATCTGGGTGGTGAACTGTAACCTGCAGCGTCTGGACGGTCCTGTTCGTGGTAATGGTAAAATTATTCAGGAACTTGAGTCTGTTTTCCGTGGTGCAGGCTGGCGTGTGATTAAAGTAGTGTGGGGACGTCACTGGGACTCTTTACTCGACAAAGATACGACAGGTGCACTGAAATCCCGTATGGAAGAAGCGGTGGATGGTGATTATCAGCGTTACCAGGTGAAAGGTGGTGCATACACCCGTGAGAAATTCTTTGGGCAATATCCTGAAACTGCGGAAATGGTGAAAAACCTCAGTGATGAAGATATTGATAACCTGAACCGCGGTGGTCATGACCCATACAAAGTGTATGCAGCTTATGCAGCAGCCATGACAAGTAATGGTCAGCCTACTGTGATTCTGGCGAAGACAGTCAAAGGTTATGGTCTGTCAGATGAAATTGAAGCGGTCAATAAAACGCATCAGATCAAAAAAATGCAGATTGATTCGTTGAAATACGTCCGTGACCGTTTCAACCTGCCATTTACAGATGATCAGCTACAGGACGTTCCTCTTTATCGTCCAAGTGAAAATTCACCTGAAATAAAATACATGAAAGCGCGTCGTGAGAGTCTGGGTGGTTATTTGCCGGCACGTCGTAAAGAAAGTGAAGCACTTGCGATTCCTGAGCTTTCTGCTTTTGATGCTGTGCTGAAGGGCAGTGCAGGTAAAGAACAGTCCACCACGATGGTCATGGTTCGTTTAATTGCAGCATTGCTGAAAGATAAAGCGATCAAAGACCGTGTTGTCCCGATCGTTCCGGATGAAGCACGTACTTTCGGTCTGGAAGGCATGTTCCGTCAGCTGGGTATTTATGCTGCGCATGGTCAGAAATATACGCCTGAAGACCAGGAGCAGCTGATGAACTACCGTGAAGCGAAAGATGGTCACATGCTTCAGGAAGGGATCAATGAAGCGGGTGCAATGAGTGCCTGGTCTGCTTTGGGTACCAGTTATTCAACCAATAACCTGCCAATGATTCCGATGTACATGTATTACTCCATGTTCGGTTTCCAGCGTATCGGTGATATTGCATGGGCGGCAGGGGATTCACAGGCTCAGGGCTTCTTACTGGGTGCAACTGCAGGTCGTACCACGTTGAACGGTGAAGGTCTGCAGCATCAGGACGGTCATTCGCATATTCTGGCAAACACCATTCCAAACTGTGTGTCTTATGACCCATGTTTTGGTTATGAGCTGGCTGTGATTGTGCATGACGGTTTGCAGCGTATGTATGTCAATCAGGAACGTGTGTTCTATTACCTGACTGTGATGAACGAAAACTACGAGCATCCTGAAATGCCAGAAGGCGTGGAAGAAGGCATTAAGCGTGGTATGTATCAGCTCGAGCAGGACAGTAAGGCAACGGTTCAGTTACTGGGCTCAGGTGTGATTCTGCGTGAAGTGATCAAAGCTGCGAAAATCCTGCGTGATGAATACCAGATTCATTCCAATGTATGGAGTGTAACGAGCTATAACGAACTGGCACGTGATGGTATGGCTGTTGAAGAATATAACCGCCTGCATCCGCTGGAAGATGGTAAAGAAAGCTGGGTATCTCAGCAGTTACGTGGTACTGACGGTATTGTGGTTTCTGCAACTGATCATATGCGTGCTTACAGCGAACAGATCCGTGCTTATCTGCCAGACAGCCGTCCATTTGTGGCATTGGGTACAGATGGTTATGGCCGTTCAGATACCCGTGGCAACCTGCGCAGTTACTTCGGTGTGGATGCAGCACATATTGTTGTTGCGACACTGAAAAAACTGGCTGATGAAGGCGAAGTGGATGCCCGTCTGGTGAAAGATGCTATTTCGAGTTTTGAACTGGATGTAGACCGTCCTGTTGCATGGTTACCGCAGGCGCATCCATCAGTACAGGAAGTTGCAGCTTATGCTGAACCAGCTGAGGAGAAATAATCATGCAAATTAAAACTCCTGATATTGGTGTGGATAAAGCCACCGTTGCAGAAATACTGGTCAAAGTAGGCGATACAATTGCTGTGGATGACAGTATTGTCCTGCTTGAGTCAGATAAAGCTTCAGTTGAAGTACCCAGTACTGTGGCGGGTGTGGTGAAAAGTATTACGGTATCTGAAGGAGATGAAGTCTCTGAAGGTGCAGTGCTGGTTGAGGTTGAATCTGCTGATGCCGCAGTTGCAGATGAAGCACCTGTTTCATCAGAAGCAGCTCAGGAAGTTGCAGCTGAAACAGTAAAAGCTGAACCTGCCGCTGAAGCAAAAGCGCCTGTAACTGCGTCAGCATCTGCACAGGTTGTGGATGTTAAAGTCCCTGATATTGGTGTGGAAAAAGCACTGGTTGGAGAGATTCTGGTTCAGGTTGGTGATGAAATTGCCGTAGATGACAGCATTGTTGTGGTTGAATCCGACAAAGCAACAGTTGAAGTTCCAAGCACAGTTGCGGGTACTGTTGAAAGTATTACCGTCAAAGAAGGGGATACGGTCAAAGAAGGTGTGGTGCTGATTACAGTTAAAACAGCTTCTGCGGGTAATGATACCGCTCAGCCTGTGTCCACACCTGCAGAGCAGGCATCTGCACCGGTTGCAGAAGTGAAACAGGAACAGCCGGCATCTGCTCAGGCTGGTTCTGTGGATGTCACAGTGCCTGATCTGGGGGTGGATAAAGCTACCGTTTCAGAAATACTGGTGAAAGTTGGTGATCAGGTTGAAAAAGACCAGAGTCTGGTGGTTGCGGAGTCTGATAAAGCCTCTGTTGAAGTGCCAAGTACAGTGGCAGGTGTGGTCAAAGCTATTCATGTCGAACTGAATCAGTCGGTTTCACAGGGTGCAGCACTGGTGACTATTGAGGCTCAGGGTAGTGCCGTTGCGGAAAAACCGCAGCCAGCCCCAGCTGAGAAAAAATCTGAACCTGTTGCAGCTAAAACTGCTGAAGCACAGCCTGCAGTGAAGACAGATGTGTCAGCACCTGCGCAGACTGAAAAACTCAGCAAAGAACAGCAGGCTGAAAATGCCAAAGTGTATGCCGGTCCTGCGGTGCGTAAACTGGCGCGTGAACTTGGTGTTGTTCTGGCTCAGGTCAAAGCATCCGGTCCACATGAACGTCTGATGAAAGACGATGTCTTTGCTTATGTCAAAGGTCGTCTGACTGCACCACAGGCGACAGCTGTTGCTGCGGCAGCACCTGTTGCATCAGGTTTACCGTCATTGCCTGATTTCAGCGCATTTGGTGGTGGTGAAGTCGCGCCAATGACGCGTTTACAGCAAGTGTCTGTGCCCCAGCTGTCACTGAATAACTTTATTCCACAGGTCACTCAGTTTGATCTGGCTGATATTACTGAGCTTGAAGCATGGCGTGGTGAGCTGAAAGGCAAATTTAAACAGGATGGCATCAGTTTAACCATTCTGGCTTTCATTGCAAAAGCGGTGGCATTCCTGCTCAAAGAAGAGCCGTATTTTGCAGGTCATCTAGCAGATGATCAGAAAGGCGTACTGTTACGTAACGAAATTCATATGGGGATTGCTGTAGCAACACCAGATGGGCTGACCGTACCGGTACTGCGTAATCCTGATCAGAAGTCGATTAAACAGATCGCAATTGAACTGGGTGAGCTGAGTAAAAAAGCACGTGATAAGAAACTTTCACCGAAAGACTTACAGGGTGCCAACTTTACTATTACCAGCCTCGGCTCCATTGGTGGTACAGCATTTACCCCACTTGTGAACTGGCCTCAGGTGGCGATTCTGGGGATTTCTCCTGCGACCATGCAACCTGTATGGAATGGTGAAGGTTTTGATCCGAAGCTGATGTTGCCATTGTCCCTGTCATACGATCACCGTGTGATTAATGGTGCGGACGCAGCCCGTTTTACCAATAAACTGACGAAACTGCTGGCAGACATCCGTAATATTCTGCTTTAAGCCTGTCTGGGCTGTTTGATTAAAAACCTGCTTCGGCAGGTTTTTTGTTTTATGAAAGATGCTTTTCTGGATGAATCCCGTTGAAATGTCCTGCCAAGCCATTTAGAATGGATGTACTTCATTGGGGAGTAGCCGCTTTTTACGATCAGTAAAAAGGTGATGGTCAACATAATTGCTCAACAGAGCATGGTCATCATAGCAAAGAACCAATCCAGCTTTTCCAAAGCTTTCTTTTGTTGGCAAGACCTTTGATTTATCACTCTGCAGATATGGCTGGCAGGAGGGATAAGTCATCGGTAATTTTTTGCTGGCCAGAGAAAGACATCATGCATGAATTTCTGATTTCCACTGCAATTGTGGCACTTGCTGAAATGGGAGATAAAACCCAGTTGCTGGCTTTACTGCTGGCGGCAAGATTTAGAAAGCCTGTTCCTATTCTTATTGCCATTCTGCTTGCAACCCTGATCAATCACGGTCTTTCTGCGGCACTGGGTCAGTTCATCACCACATTACTCAGCCCTGAAGTCATGATGTGGATTTTATCGCTTGGTTTTATTGCCATGGCGGTCTGGATGCTGATTCCGGATCAGCTGGATGATGAAACCGACAGCATTAACCGCTGGCAGAAATTTGGTGTTTTTGGTGCCACATTCATTTTATTTTTTCTGGCGGAAATCGGTGATAAAACCCAGATTGCAACGGTTGCACTCGCAGCACGCTTTGACAGTCTCTGGTGGGTCATGGCGGGTACGACGGTCGGGATGATGCTTGCCAATGCACCTGCGGTATTTATTGGAAATAAAATGGCAGACCGTTTACCTGTTTCCCTGATTCATAAGGTCGGTGCTGCAATTTTCCTGATTATCGGTATTTCCACCCTGGTTCAGCATTACCTGTTCTGACCCACAGTAAAATAACCACAGTGATCACAGTTTCGGGTCACTGTGACCTGTTTTTCGACTAAAGATATTCAGAAATACTTGAAACATTCAATGTATATTTATTGTAACTTTCGCCATTTCCATTTATGTTATAAGGAATTAAAAATCCAATGTAAATAACAGATTGTCTGGGGAATTCGGAATGGCTTTTGAGCGCACTACATCGCAGGTACTTTTTGATAATGGTACGCATAAATGTATCAGTTTTACCAGCCTTGTAAAGGGCGAAGGTGTTCAGGCGAACCAGTTCCTGATTATTGACAATGAACGGGCGGCAGTACTGGATCCAGGCGGTGACCTGACCTATGTACCATTAACGATGGAACTAAATAAATATACCCGTCTGACCAACCTGGATTATGTCATGGCATCTCACCAGGACCCTGACATTATCACTTCCATGCCTCGCTGGCTTGTTTATACAGAAGCTAAAATCGTGGCTTCCAAGCTGTGGGCACGTTTCTTACCGCATCTGAATTCAGCTTTTATGAGTGACCGCATGAAAGGCAGCTGGCTGGAGCGTCTGATTGAACTTAAAGATGGTGGTCAGAGAATTCCTTTAGGTGAATCTTATATTGTTGCCGTACCTGCTCACTTCCTGCATTCAGTCGGTAATTTCCAGTTTTATGATCCAGTTGCAAAGATTCTGTTCTCAGGTGACATGGGAGCATCCATCGTGGATGATGCTTCGACACCTCTGGAAGACTTTGAATCGCATATTCCAAAAATGCGTGGTTTCCATCAGCGTTACATGTGCAACAATAAAATTATCCGTCTATGGGTGAGTATGGTTCGCAGCATGGATGTAGAGATGATTGTTCCTCAGCACGGTAATGCGTTTATTGGTCAGGAAAAAATAAACCAGTTCCTGGACTGGGTGGAAACTCTGCAGTGTGGTACAGATCTGATGGACGAATCTGTTTTCACCTGCCCAGAGTAAAAAATTAAAAAAAAATCTTGTGCGGAAAAACAACATTTTTTAAGATTCCTGTCGGGAAAATTAATTTTAACGACGAGAATTTATAAGAAATGTTATCTCAGGTACCGACACAGGATGCATGTCTCAGCTGTGGCGCTTGCTGCGCCTATTTCAGGGTTTCGTTTTACTGGGCAGAGGGCATGCCAATGCCTGATTCCTATACGGAACCGCTGTCAGCTGTATATTCCTGCATGAAAGGTACCAATCAGAAAAATCCTCGCTGTATCGCCCTGAATGGTGAAGTTGGTCAGGCAGTCAGCTGTGGGATTTATGAAGCCAGGAGTTCCTCCTGTAAAGAAGTACAGATTGCAGATGCGCAGTGCAATAAAGCACGACGGGCGCATAACATGATTCCTTTTGTGGAAGTGCTGCCTGATGACTCGGTCAACGACGATGATTTTGATCAGGTCTGTTAAACAGCAATATAAAAAAAGCAGGATGAGTTCCTGCTTTTTTTATGCCTGAATTTTAATAAAAACATAAATAAATTATAAATTTAGTATAAAGGCATACTTTTATTATGGAATTAACTGGTTATAATGTAATCAGTGCCACTCATGGAATGTGGGCGCAGAAATGATAAACAGACGGAGAACAAAAAGATGTCAAAAACCACATCCTATACTTTATTTGATAATGGGGAACATAAATGCATCGTCTTTACCAGTCTGGTTAAAGGTGAGGGGGTGCAGGCCAATCAGTTTTTAATTGTGAATGGTCAGGATGGAGCAATTATTGATCCAGGGGGAGATCTGACCTATACACCGCTGACGATGGAGCTGTTTAAATATATCCGGCTGGACAATATCCGGTATGTCTTTGGTTCACATCAGGATCCTGACATTATTACCTCGATGCCCCGCTGGCTGATGCATACCAAAGCTAAAATTGTGGCATCCAGACTCTGGGCGAGGTTTTTACCTCATCTTAACTCTGCTTTTACTATGGATAAAATGGAAGGTGAATGGTTTGAGCGTCTGATTGAACTGCCAGACGAGGGATTGAGCCTGCCCCTGGGGCAAAGTGAGCTGTTCAGCATACCTGCCCATTTTTTGCATTCAGTCGGTAATTTTCAGTTTTATGATCCGATTTCCAAAGTACTGTTTTCAGGTGATCTGGGGGCATCACTTTCAGGTGATCCGCAGACTCCGGTTCAGAACTTTCAGGCGCATATTCCACACATGAAATCCTTCCACCAGCGATATATGTGTTCCAACCGTGTTCTGCGTTACTGGGTGGATATGGTGAAGGACATGGATATAGAAATGATTGTTCCGCAGCATGGAGCACCTTTTGCCGGTCGTGAATCCATTGAGCAGTTACT
This sequence comes from Acinetobacter chinensis, assembly GCF_002165375.2. Lineage (NCBI taxonomy): Bacteria > Pseudomonadati > Pseudomonadota > Gammaproteobacteria > Moraxellales > Moraxellaceae > Acinetobacter > Acinetobacter chinensis. Next base: position 3,435,720 of record NZ_CP032134.1, on the reverse strand, counting down.
GGACTGGTTATGGGATCTGCCTTGTGGTGTGGATATTATGGATAAAAATATTTTCCGCTGCCCTGAGAAAATCGCGACGATGGGTTAATCATGAATTTTGTGCATCAGGTTTAATCAGCTGAATCTGGCAGAGGTTTTCAGGTTAAAGCAGATTTTTTATGCGCTGTTGAAATGGGTGCATCAGTGGTGTTTACAGGGCTGATGTACCGTTATGGCACAAAATTACAGGATTAAATGGCAAATTCCACAATTTAAAATGAAAATTAAACTCAGATTTGTATATAATAGCTCACGGAAATTACCAGCGAGACTGTTATGTTGACCATCGTTCAAGACGCGCTAACCTTCGATGATGTCTTATTACTCCCTGCCTATTCTACTGTTCTCCCAAAAGATGTCTCTCTAAAGACACGCCTCACACGCGGCATTCAACTGAATATTCCCATGGTATCAGCAGCAATGGATACAGTGACTGAGTCACGTATGGCGATTGCGATGGCACAAAATGGTGGTATCGGTATTCTGCATAAAAACATGGATATTTCTGCTCAGGCTGCAGAAGTTCGCCGTGTAAAAAAATTCGAAGCAGGTATGGTGAAAGATCCTATCACTGTGACTCCTGAAACAACTGTACGTGAACTGATTGCCATTACTCAGGCAAACAACATCAGTGGTGTACCTGTTGTAAAAGACGGAAAAGTTGTCGGTATCGTAACCGGACGCGACACTCGTTTTGAAACCAATCTGGAACAGCCGGTCAGCAATATCATGACGGGTCAGGACCGTTTGGTGACTGTTCGTGAAAATGAATCCAAAGAAAACATTCAGGCGCTTCTACAGAAAAACCGCATTGAAAAAGTGATCGTTGTTGGTGAAAACAACGAACTGAAAGGTCTGATTACGGTCACAGATTTCCGTAAAGCAGAACTTTATCCAAACAGTTGTAAAGACGAATTAGGTCGTTTACGTGTGGGTGCTGCAGTTGGTACAGGTGTGGAAACACCAAGCCGTGTTGAAGCACTGGTTGAAGCTGGTGTGGATGCAATTGTGGTGGATACAGCACATGGTCATTCTGCTGGTGTGATTGAACGTGTACGCTGGGTGAAAGCAAATTATCCTCAGGTACAGGTGATTGGCGGAAATATTGCAACGGGGGATGCTGCTCTTGCATTACTTGATGCTGGTGCAGATGCGGTTAAAGTCGGTATTGGACCTGGTTCAATCTGTACAACCCGTATTGTTGCCGGTATTGGTATGCCACAGATTTCTGCAATTGACAGTGTTGCCAATGCATTAAAAGATCAGATTCCTTTAATTGCTGATGGTGGTATCCGCTTCTCAGGCGACATGGCGAAAGCGATTGGCGCTGGTGCAAGCACAATCATGGTCGGTTCACTGATGGCTGGTACTGAAGAAGCACCAGGTGAAGTTGAATTCTTCCAGGGTCGTTACTACAAAGCATACCGCGGTATGGGTTCTTTAGGTGCAATGGCTGGTGCAACAGGTTCTGCTGACCGTTACTTCCAGGACTCTAAAGCCGGTGCTGAAAAACTGGTACCAGAAGGTATTGAAGGTCGTGTGCCTTACAAAGGTCCAATGGGAAATATCGTTCATCAGATGATGGGTGGTTTACGTTCATCTATGGGGTATACCGGTTCTGCGACGATTGAAGATCTGCGTCAGAATGCAAAATTTGTGAAAATCACATCTGCAGGTATGTCTGAATCTCATGTTCATGATGTAACGATTACCAAAGAAGCGCCGAATTATCGCGTTGGTTAAACATTCGTATTGTTTATACATAAAGCCGTCATTTTTATGACGGCTTTTTTATTTTGATGGTAAAGTATGGGAAGTTTAAAGATTGATGAAATGTCCGGCAGAGATAGAAAATATCGCTGTGGAATATAAAAAAGTGAGCAGAATATGAGTTATTTCGGTACTGATGGCATTCGCGGAAAGTTTGGGGAACTTCCGATTACTCCTGAGTTTGCATTGAAACTCGGGTTTGCCGCAGGTAAGGTCTTAAAAAAATACAGTCAGAAAAATAAACCGATTGTGGTGCTGGGTAAAGATACCCGTCTTTCGGGATATATTCTTGAAGCCGCACTTCAGGCAGGTCTGAATGCTGCAGGTGTCTATGTACACCTGCTGGGACCATTGCCTACACCTGCGATTGCACATTTGACCCGTGCATTACACGCAAGTCTGGGTATCGTCATTTCTGCATCTCACAATCCATATTTTGATAACGGGATTAAATTCTTTTCATCTGAAGGGAAAAAACTGCCCGATGAAATTCAGAATGCCATTAATCAGGAACTGGAAAAAGACCTGGTGATTGAAGACACTGCCAACCTGGGTAAAAGTGTCCGTGTTAAAGATTCCAATGGTCGTTATATTGAATTCTGTAAATCCACATTCCCATACCATTTTGACCTGAACAATCTGAAAATTGTGGTCGACTGTGCCAACGGTGCAGCTTATAGCGTTGGACCAGCTGTATTCCGTGAACTTGGCGCAAAAGTTGTGGCTATTTATAATGATCCGGATGGTCTGAACATTAATGAAGGCTGTGGGTCAACCCATCCTGAAAATCTTCAGAAAGCCGTTGTAGAGCATCAGGCAGACCTGGGAATTGCTTTTGATGGCGATGCTGACCGGGTGATTCTGGTGGATAAAAACGGTGCACAGGTTACAGGCGATCACATTCTCTATATCCTGGCGACTCAGGGCAAAAATAAGCCCGCAGGTATTGCTGGAACTGTGATGAGTAATATGGCGCTGGAACTGGCACTGGAAAAAGCGGGTGTTCCTTTTGTCCGTGCTAAAGTCGGTGACCGTTATGTACTGCAGGCACTCGAAGAAAATGGCTGGGTGACAGGTGGTGAACCTTCTGGACACGTTCTGACGCTGGATAAAAGTACGACAGGTGATGCAATCATTGCTGCCCTGCAGGTACTGACCGTTATGGTTGAACAGGGTAAAGCACTGCATGAACTGACAGAAGGTTTCCATCTGTTGCCGAATGTGCTGGTCAATGTCCGCCTTGCAGAGATGTTTGACCCGTATGAAGTACCGGCACTGGTTGCAGCGTTTAATCAGGCAGAAGAACAGCTGAAAGGGCGCGGCCGTATTTTAATCCGTAAGTCAGGCACTGAACCTGTGATTCGTGTCATGGTTGAAGGTGATCAGATTGATGAAGTGACCACGCTTGCAAATCAGCTGGCAGATGCCATCCGTGAACATGCAGTCTGAGGTCTGAATAATGAGCGATGTGATTAAGGATTTAAGTGAGTTGCGCCTGACGTATGAAAAAGGTGAACTGCACGAAGACCATATAGATAAAGATCCACATGAACAGTTTCTGAACTGGTTCAATCTGGCTTTAGAGGCAAAACTGCACGAACCCTACGCCATGTCACTGGCAACAGCAGATGCTCAGGGGCGTCCGCATGTCAGAACAGTGTTGTTGCGTGGTGCAACAGAGGCTGGATATGATTTTTATACCAATTATGACAGTCAGAAAGGGCATGATTTAGCCGAAAACCCTTATGCTGAACTGCTGTTTTACTGGCCAGAGCTTGAACGTCAGGTTCGGGTCAGTGGTCGGGTGGAAAAAATATCTCAGGATGAATCTACAGATTATTATCATAAACGACCAAGAGACAGTCAGATTGCAGCACATATCAGCACACCGCAGAGTGGTGTGATTGCGAGCCGTGAACTGTTACAGCAACGCTTTCAGGCACTGCATGATGAAGTTGAAGGAAAGGCTGAGCTGAACAAGCCCGAATTCTGGGGTGGTTACCGTTTGACACCCGAATATTATGAATTCTGGCAGGGCAGACCGAACCGTCTGCATGATCGCCTTGTGTATGAAAAAAACAGCAATGTGTGGACAATCCAGCGACTGATGCCATAAATGTCAAAGATTCAGATTAAACAACGCCCATTTCTGACACGCCCTGAAAATTTTCAGGGCGTGTCACCGTTTATTGCTCAGATTCTTGCCCGCAGGGGGGTGGAGTCGGAACAGCAGCTTGAACTCAAACTGAAGCATTTACTTGCACTAGCCATGAAAGGACTGGATCAGGCGATTCAGCTGATGGATCAGGCGATTGATCAGCAGAAAAAAATTGTCATTGTGGGTGATTACGATGCCGATGGTGCAACCAGTACGGCTTTAATGGTGCTGGCATTAAGAGAGATGGGGGCTCAGGTGCAATACCTGGTTCCAGACCGTTTTAAATACGGTTATGGGCTGACACCAGCCATTGCAGATCTTGCACAGGTGACTGCACAGCCGGAACTGCTGATTACCGTGGATAACGGTATTTCCAGTCATGCAGGTGTAGAGCAGGCTCAGGCACATGGTATGCAGGTGATAATTACCGACCACCATCTGACCACGAAAGATACCCCAGCAGCAGAAGCTGTGGTCAATCCGAATCAGCTGGGCTGTGATTTTCCGAGTAAGGCTCTGGCCGGTGTTGGCGTTGCCTTTTATGTACTTGCAAATTTAAGCAGCCATCGGGCAAAGCAGAATAAATCCACTGCAAAAATGACCCAGTACCTGGATCTGGTCGCACTGGGGACGTATGCAGATGTTGCCAGTCTGGACTATAACAACCGCATACTGGTGGATGCAGGGGTCAAAAAAATTCAGCAGAATCTGTGCAGACCTGGCATCAGTGCGTTGCTGGATATCGCAGGACGCGAACCTGCGGAATTAAAAGCTTCTGATCTGGGATTTGTACTGGGGCCCCGTATTAATGCTGCAGGGCGTATGGATACTATGGATATAGGCATTGAATGTCTGCTCGCTGCCGATATGCAGACAGCCTATGCTTTTGCCCGACAGTTGAATGATCTGAATGTGGAACGCCGTCAGGTGGAAAGCCAGATGAAGCAGGAAGCACTGACCGAGCTGGATGTTTTACAGTTCGACCAGGAAAAGTTGCCAGCTGCCCTGATTATGTTTAATGAACAGTGGCATCAGGGTGTCATTGGAATTGTGGCTGGGCGTTTAAAAGAGCAGTTTCACAGACCAAGTATCGTCTTTGCAGCCGATCAGGATGGTGTACACATCAAAGGCTCAGCCCGCTCGATTGAGGGAGTTCATATCCGTGACTGTATTGAAATGGTGGCAGAACAGCATCCGCATCTGATCAGTCATTTTGGAGGGCATGCAGCAGCAGCAGGTCTGACCATCCGAAAAGAACATTTTGAAGAATTCAGTCAGTACTTTGAACAGTTAATCGCAAGTATGGATGAAACACTGTTTCAGGCAACATTATGGACAGATGGCATATTACCAGCTTCCGAATTTCAGCTTTCCACGGTTGACTTTTTACAGCATCTTTCACCGTGGGGACAGAAATTTCCTTCTCCAGTTTTTGAGGGGGAGTTTCAGGTGGTGGACTACCGCTGGTTAAAAGAGACTCATCTTAAACTTCAGCTGGTGCTGGAAAATGGGCAGGGAGTGGATGCCATTGCTTTTGGTGCTGCTGAAAAATATCAGTTTGATGCGATGAACAGTAAGGTTCGGCTTGTTTATGAACTGGATAAAAATACGTTTAATGGTCACACACGGTTGCAGTTAAGAGTTTTACACCTTGAACAGTAAAAAACCGCTCCATTGGAGCGGTTTTTTGTATTGAGGATGACGGAGTGATTTTAGAAACGGAATGTTCCGTTAATGCCATAAGAATCAGCACCATCCGTTGTTGTGTAGTTCACACCCACCGCAATGGCTGGAGTGAAGAACTTCTGTGCGCGAACTCCAAAAATGGTATCAAAGTCATCCATGGTCGAATCTGCAAATGAAGCGCCTACGCTCAGTGTTGGGTCAATGTACAAATCAGCACCCAGTTGGTAATAAGTTTCATCACCAAAAGAAGAAAGACCTTCAAAGTTGACGTAGTTGTTGCCAATCTGTGTGACATACTTACCGCGCAGGGTAAAAGCAGTATCATCAGCATCACTTGCAAAACGGGAGAAGGTTCTAGTCATACCTTCCTGTCCTGCATTGGCTGCATCAATATTTTCTTTTGAAATACCTGCTGCAATCAATAGGCCATCAACAGGTAAGTAGCCTGCTTCAAGTGCATAACCTGTGTTTGAGTCAGAAGCTTTACCTTCTTCGATTTCAACAGTTACTTTGGATTTGTTCAGGCTTCCTGAAACATAGAACTGAGAATCAGGAATAAAAAATTCACCAGAAACACCATAGCTTTCAATTTTAAATTCAAAACCTTCATCATCTTCGCTGTATTTTGAGTATGCAGCACCTACGTTACTTGCTTTGTTTACAAAAGCGGCTTCAGCAAGTGGAGCGTTTTTGGTTTCTACACTGTTTAAATAGTATTTCCCACCGAATGAATACAGATCACCACTTTCACTGTCATCAAAATCTGTTTTTTCATAACCGGCATTGATTTCTGCCTGATAAGCATGTGCAACCCCAAAGCTTGCTGTAAGTGCAGCAGCAAGAGCAATTTTTTTAAGCATTGGAAAGACTCTCGTTCTTAGTTTTAAAATGTTACTGATTTGTTACGGTTTTGGCTATTGTATGAAAAAAAACCAGTACGTCAATGATCCAGTACTGTTTTTATAAAAAATGTTCAAAAAAAAGCCCATCCGAAGATGAGCTTTTGATTATGAATACATTTTTTTGAACTTAGAAACGGTATTTTGCTGCAACACCGAATTTGTTGTAGTCATTGTTGCCAACTTCACCAAAGCCTACACGACCTTCCAGGCTGACCTGAGGTGTGAAGAATTTGCGGGCATTGATACCGAATTCGTTGTTGTCATTCAGATCATTGCTGTAGTAGTCAGCACCTACACTGAACGTTTTATCAATGAAGTAGTCAGCAGCCAGGTTGTATTCATCCAGGTCACCGAATGCAGCACCGGCTTCAAGGTTAATATCCTTGCCACCTACCTGAGTTACATATTTGGCACGGATAGTTGGATCGACACCATCTTTGTAATCATTGTCATAACCCTTAACACCTGCTGCAATCAGGAAACCAGGTGCAGGCAGATAACCGACTTCTGCACTGTACAGTGTTGTGTCAAGGTCGTTACCATGTTTGAATTTTACGTCCTGACGACCGACGTTACCGCTGACATAAAAGTCAGAACCAGGAACGAAGTATTCAATACCGGCACCGTAGTTGTGAACTTCGTCATCACCGACTTCATCGTAGTGATACTGTGCTTTCACGTTACTTGCACGGTCAAGGAATGCTGCTTCAGCAAGGGGTGCATTACGGGTCTGCACAGGGTTGAAGTAGTAAGTTCCATCAACACCGAAAGAACCGCTTGAACTGCCGTTATCCGGGTCAATTAAACCTGCAGATGCACCAACTTCTGCCTGATAAGCATGAGCTGTACCTGTGATGGCAATCATGGAAAGAACAGCTGAAGCAATGGCTAATTTTTTCATGGATACTACCCCTCTGAAAATGGATAAAAATAATACATTTTTTGTTACAACTTTCAGTCTAAAGAAAATTTCATTCAGGTCAACACGGGAAGCGTCATCATGATGGATTCACTGTAACATCACGTTAATAATGATATTTAAGATTATGATATTTAATGAAAATTAATAATGTTTTGTTTTATTAAAACTGTGTGGGAATTATGGATTTAAGTGTGTTTGAAGTAAGCAGCAGACAAATTTTGTAATATAAAAGTGGTTTGTATCAAAAACAGCTGAAGTGATTTTTCTGAGATTCCGCTCAGTTTTCTATCATTCTGGCGCAATAAAATAAAAAGAAGAATGCTGCGTGAACTGAAATTTTATCTTTCATACTGGTGCTTCTGTTTCTGATCAGGTCTGAAATAATAAAACATTCAGGCGTTGAGATGGGAAGTATTAAATGTGTCGGAATTATTCAGAAGTTAAGTGCTGAATGTGAAGGTTCAAACAGTATGAAAAGTCTGTGATATAATATCCGGCTATTTTTAAGCCCAATTTTTCTTGAGAGTAATTCCGTGGAAATCAATCCTTATCTAAACCAATTAAAAGACTTAAACGACCGTGGTCAGACATTACGGGGGTATCTTTGACTACGATCTGAAGAAAGAGCGTTTAGAAGAGGTTCTCCGCGAGTTGGAAGATCCTGCGATCTGGAATGACCAAAGCCGTGCGCAGGCAATGGCAAAAGAAAAAGGTGAGCTTGAAAACGTAATTAACGTTCTGGAAGGCTTATCGACACAAATTGAAGATGCACAAGCACTTTTAGATTTAGCTGTTGAAGCAGATGATGAAAGCCTTTTGACAGATGTACAAGCTGAGTTAGACACAGCAGAAGCAGAATTGGCGAAGCTTGAATTCCGCCGTATGTTCAGCAACCCAATGGATCCGAACCCATGTTATGTGGAAATTCAAGCGGGTTCAGGTGGTACAGAAGCTCAAGATTGGGCGTCAATGTTGTTGCGTATGTATATGCGCTGGATTGAACGTCATGGCTTTAAAGCAGAGTTGATGGAAGAGTCTGACGGTGATGTTGCTGGGATTAAATCTGCGACGATCCGTGTTGAAGGTGAGTATGCATACGGTTGGTTACGTACCGAATCTGGCGTACACCGTTTAGTGCGTAAGTCACCGTTTGACTCAGGTAACCGTCGTCATACCTCATTCTCAGCAGTGTTTGTATCACCTGAAGTTGATGATAATATTGAAATTGATATTAATCCAGCCGATGTTCGTACCGATACTTATCGTGCATCAGGTGCGGGTGGTCAGCACATTAACAAAACTGACTCTGCGGTACGTTTGACTCACGCACCAACAGGTATTGTGGTGGCATGTCAGAACCAGCGTTCACAACACGCCAACCGTGATCATGCCTGGAAACAGTTACGTGCAAAATTGTATGAGCTGGAAATGAGTAAACGTAACGAAGCTGCGCAAGCACTTGAAGACTCTAAGTCGGATATTGGTTGGGGCAGTCAGATTCGTTCATACGTTTTAGATGACTCACGTATCAAAGACTTACGTACAGGTGTGGAAAATTCCAACACAGGTGCGGTACTGGATGGTGATCTGGATAAATTTATTGAAGCGAGCTTAAAGCAAGGGCTTTAATCGGACGTTTGTTAATAAAATTCTCCATTTAAATTGTGATAAATAGCAAAGCTTTATCGGCATCTTTACAATATATCTAAAATATTCGATATTAAAATCGAAAAAATACGATATATTGTCCACAAAGATGCTGAATAGAGCTTTGCTTAAACTGGATGTATCTGATACGGGTTGTGGCTATGGATATTGATTTAATTTCTAAAGCATTGGCAAATCCGACTCGACGCCAGATTCTGGAGTGGTTGAAAAATCCTCAACAGTATCTGTGTGAAGAGCAGTGCGGTGGATTTAGTCGTGGCATATGTGCAGGGAATATCGAGAAACTTGGTAATGTCTCTCAGTCCACGATGTCTAATCATTTGTCAGTTTTGCAACAGTCAGGATTAATTCAAGCAGAAAAGTATGGTCAATGGTCGTACTTTTCACGTAATGAAGTTCTTATTCAGCAATATATTGAATACTTAAAAAACTCGCTTTGATTGTTGATTTCAACAAAGCGAGTGATGAGGCAAATATGGCTGAACTTAATTCTCCCCTTGTTCTGGGCGATTTACATCTCAAAAATCGTGTCATTATGGCACCACTCACACGTAGTCGTGCGACGGATGATCGTGTTCCAACCGCAATGATGGCGGAATACTATGCACAGCGTGCCAGTGCAGGTTTAATCATTTCCGAAGCGACGGTAATCTCTGAAGAAGCCAATGGTTATTTAAATACCCCAGGGCTATTCACAGATGCGCAAGTTGACGGTTGGAAAGCTGTGACTCAAGCTGTGCATGACAAAGGCGGTTTAATCATCGCGCAATTATGGCATGTGGGGCGTGTTTCGCATCCTGATCTTCTCAATGGTGAAACGCCTGTTTCTGCAAGCGCCGTGCAACAAGCGGGTCAGGTGAGTTTACTGCGTCCAAAACGTGATTATGTTGTACCACGTCCTTTGGAAATTTCTGAAATTAAAACCATTATTGCGCAATATAAACAGGCTGCAATTCGTGCCAAAGCGGCTGGTTTTGATGGCGTTGAACTTCATGCTGCTAATGGTTATCTGATCGACCAATTCTTACAAAGTTCTACCAATCAACGTGATGATGAATATGGTGGATCGGTAGAGAATCGCACGCGTTTATTACTGGAAGTGACTGATGTGTTGATCGAGGTGTGGGGTGCAAGTCGTGTTGGCGTGCATTTAGCTCCACGTGGTGATGAACATGATATGGGTGATGCTGATCCACGTGAAACCTTTGGCTATGCTTTGGAGCAGTTAGGAAAGCGTAAGATCGCATTCTTCTTTACTCGTGAATATCTGGCTGATGATAGTATCAGTGAAGATATGAAACAGCGTTCAGGCGGTGTGCCTTATATTGCCAATATGAAGTTGAGCCGTGATGATGCGATTGCGTTACTGGCTTCAGGTAAGGCAGATGCGGTGTCTTTTGGTAAGGCATATATTGCCAATCCTGATCTGTTTGAGCGTCTGGTTCAGGATGCGCCTTTGAATGAACTGGTGTTTGAAAATATGATCGGTTCGCAGACTGCTGAAGGGTATATTGATTATCCTGCTTTGGATGCAAAAGCTGAAAGTGAATTATCAGTTTAATAGTGAAAGACGGTATTTCTAAATATCGTCTATTTATTCTAGAGCATACGTGAGTTTCAATTTATTCATGATGCACTGCCTCATTTTCCATTAAAATTCTTTATTAGTTTGTGTAGGCGATTGTCACTTTGAGGGATCAAAGTAACCAAAATCCTTTGTTGGGTACAAGGTAAGTCCCTTTACCTGTACCCAACGGCGACATCCCTGTCGCCTAACGTGATAGCACCACCTACATTGAATTGCTTCAATATTGAATGTCCCCTCTCCTTTCAGGAGAGGGGTAGGGAGAGGTTTTCTATTCAAAAACCCCTCATCCTCTTGCGGAGTTTTACTCCTCATCCCAAAGGGAGAAGGGACTTTCATTATTTTATTGAGAATAGCGCTAAATAATATTGTTCTTACTGTCCAAAAAATATATTGAGATTTTTCACAACAATTCGTTAAAGATTATTCATTAACAACTGAATACAGCTCTGTTATATTTGCCCATTAAATTGATTCTGGGGCATTCTGTTTGGCTACTCCTTTTTGGTATAACGCAGCACTGGCGATCGTCAAACCTTTGTATCGCTCGAAAATTAAAAAACGTGCGCAAAATACAGCCGAATATCAACAAGAAGCCCTTGAACGTTTTGGCCCATTTCAGCCTGCTAAAAATCTGCAAACGATATGGTTTCATTGTGTTTCAGTCGGTGAAACCAATGCAGCCCAACCCTTGATTGAGCATTATTTAAAATTGGGTCATACCGTTCTGGTGACCAATACCACCAAGACGGGTCAGGCACGTTCTAAATCATTATTCTTAAAAGCACCCTATGAAGCTTTATTTCAGGCAGTCTATTTACCTGCGGATCAAAAGTTTTTAATCGCTGATTTTTATCAAAAATATCAGCCTAAACTGTTGATTCTGGTTGAAACAGAACTGTGGCCCAACCTGATTGATCAAGCCAAAGAATTCAAAGTGCCTTGTATTTTGGTCAATGCACGTCTTTCGGAAAAATCAGCCAAAGGCTATGGCAAAGTGCCGAGTTTGACCCGCCCAATGTTGCAAAAACTGGATCGTTTATTGGCACAGGATCTGGCAACGCAACAGCGTTTTATTACTTTAGGCAGTCAGCCAGATCAAACTGAAGTTGTCGGCAGTATCAAGTTTGATATTTCAGCACCTGAGCAATTTGTACAGAAAGCTCAACAGTTACAACAGGATTGGAATTTAAGTTCCCGTAAAATTATTACCATTGCCAGTACCCATTCTCCTGAAGAAGAAAAACTACTTACTGCTTTTAAACCGTATCTGGAACAGCATTCGGATTGGTTGTTGATCGTTGTACCTCGTCATCCTGAACGCTTTGATGAAGTCTTTAATATTGCCCAAAGTTTAAATTTAAATACCCAGCGTCGCAGTTTAAACCAATCTATTCAATCAGATACTCAGGTGTATTTAGCAGACAGTATGGGTGAAATGTGGTTGTGGTATGGTTTAAGTCAGGCTTGTTTTGTCGGTGGATCGCTGAATGAACCAGGTGGTGGTCATAATATTTTAGAACCTATGGTGTTAGATGTACCAACGGTGATTGGCCCTAATTATTTTAATTTCCAAGCCATTGTCGATGAGTTTATTCAGGCAGATGCAGTTGCGGTCGGGCAGTCTGTGGATGAAGTGACACAGTTATTAGTACGTTGTTTGCAGGATCAGGCATTTGCTCAGCAGTTGAGCCAACATGCGATTGAGGTTTTAAATCGTAATAAAGGGTCTTTGCAGAAGCATATTGCGGTGATTGATACCTATCTATGAACATCGTGCTGTTAGACCCTCGTCAGACTGAATCTGAAATATGGACAATCAGTTCCAAACGACAACTTGAACATTTACAGACCCATGTCGATGTCAAAGTCGGTGATACGCTGAAAGTTGGGATTCGTGAAGGAAAACGATATTTAACTGAAATTATTGATATTTCAGAAAATTCGATTCAGATCAAACCGCAAAAAGAAGAATCAGCCCCTGAAAAATTACCAGTGACTTTGATTGTGGCTTTACCACGTCCAAAAGTTTTACGTCGTTTAATTATGGATGCGATTACCTTAGGTGTGGATAAGTTGATTCTTATCCACAGTTATCGCGTGGATAAAAGTTACTGGCAAACGCCATTCTTACAACAGCTTGACCATTTTGTGGCATTAGGCTTAGAACAGGCAGGTGACACGATTGCACCAAAAATTGAGCTATATAAACGCTTTAAACCTTTTGTTGAAGATGTATTGCCGAGCATGATCAGCACTCAATGTCCTGCTTATGTCGCACATCCTTATACAGATTTAAAAATGCCTTATGCGGTTGATCATCCATGTACAGTGATCATAGGCCCTGAGGGTGGTTTTATTCCTTATGAAATTGATTTGCTCATAAAAAACGGCTGCCAGGCGGTGAGCTTAGGCAACCGAATTTTAAGAACTGAAACCGCAATTCCCTATGTACTGGGGCGTTTATTTAGCGCGTGCTGATTCATCATCAGGTTGTTCGCCACGATAAACTTTGACTTCCTGAACAGGATAAGGAATGGAAATGTTATTTTCAGCAAAAGACTGAATTACATGTTCCTGTACCATACTGATAGATGCAGATGTCGATGTTTCAGTGGTATTGACCCACCACTGGACTTTTAAATTGACTGAGAAATCCGCAAGTGCCGCCACATTTACAGAAAAACCTGGCTGACTCAGAATAGCCTGATCTTTATCCAGTAATTTTAAAATAATATCTTTGGCTTTTTGCACATCATCTTCATAACCGATACCGACAATAAATTCACAGCGACGACGCTGGTAGGCAGTATTGACCGTCACAGCACTGGTATAAACCGTTGCGTTTGGAATCACGATACGACGACCATCAGGTGAACGCAGGAAAGTTGCACGGATCTGAATATCTTCAACCGTCCCTTCCATGCCTGAAACGATAATGTCATCACCGATTTTAAATGGTTCAGAAAGCAGAATCAGAATCCCTGAAAGTAAATTCTGGAAAATATCTTTAAATGCAAAACCGATGGCTACGGAACCGATCCCCAGGGCGCTCATCAACTGACCTGGTGTAAAACCTGGAATCGCAATCACCATTGCGATCAAGAAACCGAAGAAAATAATCGCGGAGCTACCGACTCTGTTCAGCACCAGCACCAGGTTCTGTTTAGTGTACGAGCGTTCAGACAGCGTTTTGCGAACAAAGAATTTGAACAGTTTTGAAAGCAGGATAAAAACAGTAAATACAATGAATGCAATGCAGATATAAGGCAGGCGCTCCCAGAAACCATCGACAAATTTATCAATGGTTGAATACGCCTCGTTGTATTTTGCAGTATGTTCAATGACAGTCTGTGCTGTTTTTTCGCTAGCTTCCTGAATAAGCTGCGTTGTACCCTGAGTGACTTCACTCAGGGCATTCTGTTGTTCGGCCACGTGAATTCCTTAATAATGAATCATGAAATTTTCTTATGTTTCATCAGTTATGTCTAGAATTTATTGAGCGTTGAGATTAATTCTTTTCCTGTATTTTGAACATACAGTTCTACACCAGATTCATTTAAATGATTGGAATCAAAATAAATAGGTATATCTTTGTAAAATGGAGCAGCAGCAAACATATGATTCTTTGAAAAATCAAGGAAAGTAATATTTGATTTTTTTGATAGTGCCTGAATTTCCTGATTCGCTGTCGATTGATATTCTTCAACATGTATTTCAGGGTTGAGTCCTAAAGACTTGAAATGTTGTACTCTTTTAACATTTCTTGAAAAAGTAGGTATTTGAGCCATTATAAGAATATTATGTGTGTTTTTGGTTTTGTTAATAAAATCAGATAATACAGATGAAAAATCTTTATCTTCTAAGTGCTTCGACCAAAGGGCAGAAATGATAACTGTATCATATTTAGGTAATTCTTTCTGGATAATTTTTATCTGACGCTTACATGGTTCTACTGCCCATTCTGGTAAGTTGTTTATATTAAATTTTTCAATAGGTAAGCATGAGCTTGATGAAATAACATTGAAATTATAATCTGTACTTTTAGATAAATGTTTAAAATATAAATTTAACTGCCCTGCATGTGAGTCCCCGATAACAAGTACATTTTTTTCCTTGGGACTGGTCATAACTAAACAGGATGGAAGTATCTGACTATGACAGATCATCTTTGCATCGGCATATCTTGAGAGGCTTAAAGGATTATCAGGTGTTATTTTTTTATTTATATCTTTTCCATAAGTTAGTAGTAGTAAAATAAATATAAAATTGAATAGAATAAAAGAATAAACTCGGGATTTTTTATTTTTTGAAATAGACTTCTCGATTAAGTGATAAGATAATATAGATAGAATCGCAGTTAGAATAACTGACAGGATAATATATTTCAGATCTAAATTTTTTTGTTCTGAATAATATCTAAAAAAAGCAAGTATAGGCCAATGCCATAGGTATAGTGAATATGAGATAGTACCGATATAAACTATGATTTTTTTAGAAAAATACTGATTAATAATATTTTCCTGTTTTTGCAGAAGGATAAGAGCAGTTGCGAGACACGGCAGTATACTTAAAAATCCAGGAAATTTACTTTCAGGGATTAAAAACAAACATGGAATTAATAAAAATATACCGAAGTGTGAAAGATATCTTAGATTGTAATTTTTTCTATAAATAATTGCAGCGAATGTTCCTATTAAAAATTCAGGAATTCTTGCTGTTAATGAAAAATAGATATCCGAGTGATTTTTATTGTAAAGCTCACACCATATTGTTATAAGTATAATTGTAAATATAATGATCTTTTTATTTATTTTTTCTGAAAAAGCTAGAAGAAGAAATGGTAAAATAAAGTAAAACTGCATTTCTACAGAAAGTGACCATGTATGCAACAGGGGAAGCTCATCTGAGCTTGGAGAAAAATAATTTCCAAAATCTGAAAAATAATAATTGCTATAAAATAATAATGCTGTTTTTATACTCTGATAAAAATCAATTAAATCATTGTTGGTAAAAAGTATTGTTGATACTAAACAGGTTATGCTGAGTAGAAAAATATAAGGAGGAACAATACGTAAGATTCTTTTATTATAGAAATCTAAAATACTAAAATCACTTTTCCTGTTTAATATTATTGTGGAAATAATATAACCAGAAATCACAAAAAAAATATCTACCCCTATAAAACCAGAAGGAAGCCACTCCTTATTTATATGAAAAACTATCACGGCAAGCACAGCTAGAGCACGGAGACCCTGTATATCGAGTCGTAAGGGTAGAGATGACATATAGATGTTTTGAGCTGGTTGGGTGGAAGTTGTTAATAGTAAGCGATGAGTCTATATAAGTTATAGTAAAATCAACTTAAAAATACTCAGTGCGTTTCTGTAAAACTTCAGCCGGAGTATCCAGTTCGCCTGCACCCATCATATACGAGGCTAAACTGCCCATACTGAAAAGGCTCAGTACAGTCAGCAGAATAACCAGCCAGGCGAGGATTTTTTCCCATAAAGCAGTTGTTCTGGGCATACCATAACTGTTATTTCCCCGTGTTCCTGGTGCGATCAGTAAATACAGAATAAAAAAGAACTGAATCACAGGAACAAAGAACAACAGGATGAGCCATCCGGATTTATTCAGGTCATGCAGACGGCGAACAGCAATCAATAATGAAAAATAGAGATAGCTGACCACAAGTGCCAGATATATAAACCCAGTAAAACTTAAAAGAATATCAATAATATTATGGCTGAATGCCATCGCATTCAGATTGAAAATTCCTGTAAATAAACTCAGTGCAATCACCGCCAGAAACACGCTCAGGTTCAGGAAACTTTGCCATCCGATCATGCTTAAGCGACCAAACCGTCCTGCCGCTGACAGAGGGTTGTCTTTGACAGCAGGCTGAGATTTTGAAAAAAAAGAGGATGAACGATGTGAACTCATGAGTGATTCCGGTAGCTTTTCAGTAAGAGAATGCTGGTTTGTTTTAAATCGCCTGCACTGGCTCTGTAAAAATTATAGGATGAATTTAATGAAGCAGATACCAGATGGAGACATGTTTTTGTTGAATATGTTTTAAATGGAGGATAAAACTGTATATATAATATACGACTAAAGCATGATTGAGATGATCAAAAAACAAACGTAATAGTGATCTGATGCAGGTAATAAAAGCAAGAATTTCGGCATACATCTCGTGATGAGATGAATAAAATCAAGGAAGTATAATTATGAATGAGATATATCCGGTACCCGAACAATTTGTAAAAACAGCAAGAACCAATGAACAACAGTATTTTGAACGGTATCAGAAGTCTGTAGAAAACCCAGACGAATTCTGGGCAGAAGCAGCGAAGAAACTTGACTGGATTAAACCCTTCACACAAGTGAAGAATACCAGTTATGACCCCGATCACTTCAAAATCGAGTGGTTTGCAGATGGGCAGTTAAACGTTAGTGAAAACTGTCTGGATCGTCATTTAAAAGAACACCCATTGAAACCTGCGATTATCTGGGAGGGGGATCATCCATCACGTCATAAAATAATCTCTTTTGAAGAGTTACATGATGAGGTATGTCGTTTTGCCAATGTTCTAAAGAAAAATGGTATCCGTAAAGGGGATCGAGTGGTGCTGTATATGCCGATGATTCCAGAGACTGCCATTGCCATGTTGGCATGTACACGTATAGGTGCTGTGCATTGCGTGGTCTTTGGTGGTTTTTCGCCAGATTCTTTGGCGAGTCGTATTGATGACAGTCAGGCAAAACTGGTGATCACAGCTGACCAGGGCATGCGTGGTGGTAAAACCATTCCACTCAAAGAAAATGTCGATGCAGCATTACAACTGGATGGTACATCTTCAGTTGAAAAAATGATTGTGGTACACCGTACAGGGCATCCGATCACGATGAAAGAAGGCCGTGATCTTTGGTATCACATGGAAATCATGACCGTCACTGATATTTGTCCACCTGAACCGATGAATGCGGAAGATCCACTGTTTATTCTGTATACCTCAGGTTCTACTGGAAAACCGAAAGGTGTATTGCATACCACAGGTGGCTATCTGACCTATGCAAATTCAACTTTCCGTGAAGTGTTTGATATTAAACAGAGTGATGTGTTCTGGTGTACTGCCGATGTGGGTTGGATTACGGGGCATTCCTATGTGCTCTATGGTCCATTGTCCAATGGTACGACCACAGTGATGTCGGAAGGTATTCCGCAATATCCTAGCTGGGCACGTACAGGGCATATTGTTGATAAACATAATATTACCATCCTTTACACAGCACCGACTGCGATTCGCGCCATGATGCGTGAGGGTGATGCCTACGTCCGTGAGAGCGATCGTAGCAGTTTACGTCTATTAGGTACTGTGGGTGAGCCGATCAATCCTGAGGCCTGGAACTGGTACTATACCGTCGTTGGTGAAAGTCGTTGTCCAGTTGTAGATACGTGGTGGCAGACTGAAACAGGCGGTATTTTGATTTCCCCACTACCTGGCGCTACAGCGGTTAAACCAGGTTCTGCAACACGTCCTTTATTTGGGGTACAGCCTGCTTTGGTCGATGCAGAGGGCAATGAACTTGAGGGAGAGGCTGAGGGGAATTTAATTATCAAAGATTCCTGGCCTGGACAGATGCGGACGATCTGGGGAGACCCTGAGCGTTTTATTGAAGCGTATTTCTCAACTTACCCAGGAGCGTATTTCACCGGTGATGGGGCACGCCGTGACAAAGACGGATATTACTGGATCACTGGACGCGTCGATGATGTTCTGAATGTTTCTGGGCATCGTTTAGGAACCGCTGAGATTGAAAGTGCTTTGGTGGCGCATGAAAAAGTCGCTGAGTCTGCGGTGGTCGGTATGCCACATGATATTAAAGGTCAGGGCGTTGCCGCCTATGTCACTTTACAGGCAGGTGAAGCTGAAACGGAAGAATTGCGTCAGGAACTGGTGGTGTGGGTACGTAAGGTTCTAGGTCCTGTTGCGACCCCTGATGCCATTTATTGGGCGCCATCATTGCCAAAAACCCGTTCAGGAAAAATCATGCGTCGTATTTTGCGTAAGATCGTTGCCAATGAGCTGGATAGTCTGGGAGATACCTCGACACTGGCTGATCCGAGTGTGGTGGATCAGTTGATTAAAGAAGTGCAGGCGAATAGTTGATTTGACAATTGGTTTTCACCTTTTTCTTGCGGAGTTTCACTCCTCATCCCCAGGGAGAAGGGACTTACATTATGATTTTAATAGAAGCTAAGTGATTACTTTTTAAATTGTGGAAGAATACTATTTATTGAATCACTTTTAGTTCAACAAATTGAATCGAAGGTTAAATACCGTTAGCTTCAGGCCAGCGGTATTTTTTTGTGTGGCTCAGTATTTTCAAAATAGTGCATAAGCACAGCAGGCATTCAGATAAAGCAGTTCAGGATGATCTGCTAAGCTAAAAATATTGAAAATAAGGATAGTCATATGAATGCGCCACAGGCTTTAAACCGATCTCCCCTCGAAGTTGCTCAACGACTGGCTGAGCAATTTGCGCAGACTGCGGCTGAAAGAGACAAGACGGGGGGCAATCCAAAGTATGAACGTGATCTGATTCGTCGCAGTGGTTTGCTTGGACTGTCTATTCCTAAGCAATATGGCGGGCAAGGGGCGGATTGGAAAACTATTTTCCATACCATCCGAACTATTGCACAAGTCGATAGTTCTTTGGCGCATGTCTATGGTTTTCATCATTTATTGATTGCGACAGTGCAATTATTTTCTCAACCTGAGCAATATGCAAAATGGTTTGAAGATACGGCAAAAAATAATCTGTTCTGGGGCAATACTTTAAATCCATTGGATCAACGCACCACAGCAACTCAAATCTCAGAGAATAAATATATTTTTCAAGGTGATAAAAGCTTTTGTTCAGGTTCAATTGATTCAGATATTTTACTCTGTTCGGGTTTTAATGAAGCTGGAAAATTATTGATCGGGGTGATTCCCACTGCACGTGAGGGCGTAAGTTTTTTGGGTGACTGGAACAATATGGGGCAACGCCAGACCGATAGCGGTACTAGCCATTTTGAACAGGTCAAAATTTCCAAAGATGAATTGTTACTTAATCCAGGCCCTTTAAGTACACCATATTCGAGTATACGTCCGTTGATTGCGCAACTGATTTTTGTACATTTATTTTTAGGTGTGGCTGAGGGAGCATTTGAAATTGCCAAAGAGGCTGTGCAAAGTCAGAAAGCATGGTCGAAATCTTTGGCTGAAAATGCGGTCAATGATCCATTTACCCAAAAGCATTTTGCTGAATTTTATGTGCAGCTTGAAAGTGTGCTTTTACTTGCCAATAAAGCCGTAGAAACTTTGCAGGATGCGTGGAATGTAGGTGAGGATTTAACAGCAGAACAGCGTGGACAGGTATCTGTTGCGATAGCCACTGCGAAAATTGCCGCAACCAATACGTCGCTATTTGTGACGCAAAATATTTTCCAGGTCATGGGTGCAAGAGCCACCACAGCCAAACTGAATTTAGACCGTTTCTGGCGGAATGTACGCACGCAGACTTTGCATGATCCGATTGATTATAAGTATCAGGAAGTCGGTGAATGGTTACTGACAGGAAAAGTGCCTGATCCGAGTTTTTATTCTTAAATTCAATAAAATACAGATTTTATTAATATCTGGTCAGCAGTAAAAGCTGATCGTTTATTCATAGTAAATGATGTGCGATTGGCTTGTTTGTACTTAAATATCAACCTTTAAAAATAGGACAATATTTCCTATAAAGCGCACCTTTGGCTCAAAATAACTATGCTAAATTGATTCAATATCAAATCATTGATGAATGAATAATATTGAAAGAATGAGAGAAAATTCATGAAAAAATTAGCTTATGCATTGTTGTTATTACCTGCGATGAGTATGTCGCAAGCTTGGGCAGAAGATCGTCCTGTACAGGTTGAGGAGAAAACAGTTCTGAATTATTCAACAGGCGGTTATGCCACCGTTGAAATTCAAAAACCTGTTGCGCATGTGTTTAAATCATTGACCAATGTCAATATATGGCCAGATATCAATAAAGGTGTGACGCTGCGTATTCAACCTGAAAATGTGAAGGTGCAACAAGGCATTAAGTTTAAGGAAACGATTGCAAGTCCAATTCCTGGTATCAAAAACTGGACCAATGAATGGCATGTTCTGGAATATATTCCGAATAAAAAGTTTGTGATCGCAGGTTGGGAAACTTATGCGCAAGTGCCGATTCATTCTAAAATCAGTTATGAATTTGCAGAAAAATCTCAAAATACAACCGAGTTTAAGCGAACTATTGAAGTGACTTTAGATAAGAAATTTATTGAAGGTGCGAGCAAGCAAGAAGTTGAAGCATTGTATCGTTTTGTCGGTTCACAATGGGAAATGGCGCAACATTTAAAGAATTATATCGAAACACACTGATTGGCTGAAAACTTTAGAAAGCCTCATTGAAATAATATGGGGCTTTTTGCTTTTAGCATGCTTATGCCTCAAACACGTTACGGATGACGTTATCGCGTATCCACTTTTTATTGAGGTGCGATCTAAGATTTGATGTTATTGCGGAACATCAGTTAATAATATCTTTTAATTTTATGATGACCTCTTAACGGGAAATGTTAAGAGGACTTATTTTATGTGGTTATTCAACTGGCATTTTTAGAGTTATGTCGATTTTAATGCAATGAATGAAATACCTCATAAGCAGCTTTGATGCGTTCAGGATTCGGTATTTTTTTGTTCATCAA
Organism: Acinetobacter chinensis; assembly: GCF_002165375.2. Lineage (NCBI taxonomy): Bacteria > Pseudomonadati > Pseudomonadota > Gammaproteobacteria > Moraxellales > Moraxellaceae > Acinetobacter > Acinetobacter chinensis. The sequence goes on along the minus strand of NZ_CP032134.1, from coordinate 3,414,198 downwards.
CATCACTAAACCAAATTTTTCTTCAGGAATATAAATGATATAAGACCCAAAACCATTGGTAGAACCTGTTTTATGGAAGACCTTTGAGCCAGTCTCAACCGTTGTTTTCTCAACAGGGTTTGATTGCATAACAACACGCTCAGAGTTGCTTTCCTGTAAGGTCTGCAATGTCGCTGGATAAGTAAATTTTTCCCATCCGAGTGCTTGAGTCATGTCTCCAATTTTATAATAACCTGTATGTGTAGCCTTGATCGCAGGTTTGATCGTTGCTCTGGCAAGCTCAGGATCTATGTTTAAATTGATAAAATGCAACAGATCCGCCAGGTTCGATTTCACGCCATAGGCTTGAGTATCAAAAGCCCCCGCAGTCACACGTATCGGCTGATTCTTTTGATTATAACCAAAGGCATAATTTTTCTGTTGTTGTTTAGGTACCTGAATATAGGTATGTTTGAGATCGAGTTGCGGATAGATGACCTGCTCGGATAAGGTTTTAAAAGACATCTTCATCGCTTTCGCCGTCAACTCACCGAACAGCCCTATACTTGGATTGGAATATTGACGGTATTTTCCAATCGGATTTTTAATGTGCCAGTTTTGAAAATATTGAATAATTTCGGCATCCGTCTGTATTTGATCAGGAAACTGTAAAGGAAGATTGCCACTGGTGTAGGTTGCCAATTCCAGCAGTGTCACTTGATTGATTTCTGAGTTTTTGAGTGCAGGCAGATATTGCGCAGGGTAATCCTGAGGAGACATTTTTCCAAGATTTTGCGCATACGTTCCCGCAATTGCAGTAAATATTTTACTGACTGAACCTAATTCAAAAAGTGTATTTTTATTCACCTTTTTATGGTCTGCAATGGACTGTAAACCTGAATATTGTTCGTAACTTTTTCCCTTATAGATCACGCCGATTGCCATACCTGCGACATCATATTTTTTCATCAGGGGCTGAAATGACTGGTTTATCGCTTTTTCAACCTTGAGCTGATCTGAAGATATTCCTGCTTGGCTGGTATTTGCAGTGGTGATGCTTGTACAACTGATAAAAAAGCAGAAAATAGCGGTGCTTTTATTGAAAAACAACATACAGGAACATCTTCCATTCGAGACAAACTGTCTGAATAGCATGTTGATTGACGATTTGAAAGAAAAAAATCCCTCAGACCGAGTTCTGAGGGAAATATACCGTTGCCGTGGTTATAATGATTATTCAGTTCATGAGAACCCTGCTTGAAAAGCTTCTTTAAGCAGACCTGACCTGCACAAACGATTGCTGTTGTGCTTCCAGTTCACGAACCAATGGCAACACCTTTTCCCCAAAATATTCGACTTCTTCAATAAAATGTAAGAAACCTGAAAGGACTAAATCCACACCGACATTTTTTAATTCAACAATTCGTTCAGCAATTTGTTGTGGTGTCCCGATCAAATTGGTTTTAAAACCATCGTTATATTGAACCAAATCTTCAAAAGTAGATTTTGCCCAGTTACCTTCGCCTTCTTTAGAGGCTGCACCTGCTTCACGGGTGGCATCACCGAAGGCATTGACGGCTTCAACATTGGCTTTGGCAATGATTTCCTGCAGTACCGCTTGTGCTTCTTCTTCAGTGTCACGGGCGATAATAAAAGCATTCACGCCGATTTTTACGCTGTGACCATTCACTTTGGCTTTTTCCCGAATATCATCAATCTGCTTTTTCAGTTCAGCAGGGGTGTTGCCATTGGTAAAGTACCAGTCAGAAACACGGGAAGCCATGTCGCGCGCAGCGCGTGAACTTCCACCCTGGAACACTTCAATATGTGGTTTTTGCACAGGTTTTGGCTTTAAGGTGTAGTCTTTAAACTGGTAATATTTACCATCAAAGCTATAGTTATCCGTTGTCCAGATGCCTTTTAAGGTACGGATAAATTCTTCAGAACGTACATAGCGTTCATCATGTTCAGGCCAAGGCTCACCAATGGCATCAAACTCGCCACGGAACCAGCCACTCACTACATTGATCGCCACACGACCATTAGTTAAATAATCAATGGTTGCCAATTGCTTTGCTGCAAGCGCGGGTTTCCAGGGGCCAGGCAGAATGGCAGCAATGACTTTTAATTTTTCAGTTTTTGCTAAAAGTGCATGACTGAAGCTTACCGATTCATGTTGATTTTCCGCACCATAACCAGCAGTAAAACGGATCTGTGTCAGCGCATATTCAAAACCACTTTTTTCAGCGGCTTGCGCCAAACGAACATTGTAGTCATAGCTCCAGTCGGTACGTTGCTCAATATTACTCACAACTAAGCCACCGCTGACATTGGGAACCCAGTAGGCAAACTTTATGGCTTGTTGTTGAGCTGTATTATTGAATTGATTTTGTGACATGTGATGACCCTCTATTCTTATTATCTATTTACGAGGTTGCACTTAGGCAACCTGTGATTTTGGTGTTTTGGATTTGGCATGTAGACGCGATTCGGCAGCATCCAGGTCTGGAATCGCAGCCGATGGCAGTACTTCATCCTGCTCAATCTGTTTGTTAATGCCTAAGTTTTGATTGGCTTGTTCCGTTTTTGATTTCACCACTTCAGCACGCTGACCTTTGGCAGGTGCCCACTCTAAAATCGGCAAGGCACGTGCAACAGCTAAAGTAATACGATCACGTAAAAACTCGCTGTGAATGGTGTATTCAGGGGTAAAATCACGATCTGTCGCATAGACACCAATCGGTAAAGTCTGCGCCTGGAAGAAGCTGAATAATGGACGTAACTGATGCTCAAGCACTAAAGCATGACGGTCTGAACCACCTGATGCGGCCAATAATACAGGCACATCAACGAGTGCAGTTTGCTCAACAAAATCAAAGAAGTGTTTGAACAGACCGGTGAATGATGCACGGTACACTGGTGTGCCCACGATTAAAGCATCTGCTGCTTCTACGGCAGCTAAATCATCCTGAACACGTTGTGGAAGCTGATTACGGTAAATTGCACCACCTAACAAGTGTCCAATTTCACTGAATTTAATGAAATGCACATTGATTGGTGTTGCTTCGCCTAATTCATCTAAAATGGCTTGAACAAGCGCTTCGGTTTTTGATGGATTATTTAAACCGCCAGATACAGCGACAATATTGAGTGGTTTTTGTTGAGTATAAAAAGACATTTTTGCAACCTGATAAATCAAATCTCGGAATGCCTTTCATTAATCTACATCAGGGGACATGGGTAAAATAAGGAAAAACAGTAAACTTATCTGTTTTGAAGATATGTTATTTTTCAAGTAAAAATGGAAATATAAGTTTATGAAAAATAAACTTATATTGCATAAGAATAAGCTTTTCATACAGAGCACTGAAATTTATATAAAAAACTGATGAAGATGTCATATTTTCAGGAATGCTATTGTTTTGTGCAAATTCCTTAAAATAAATGTGGTTTTGGCTAAAAAAAAGTCAGTCTTTGCATATCCTTAACAGCATATGTGTGGTTAGAATAGGAAACACTGTGCAAAAAGATCTCTTACGTCGCTTATGAACATATTAATCGTTGATGATCATCCGTTGTTTCGTCATGCTTTGATTCAGGCCGTTCGCTACAGCTTACCTCAGGCTCAGATTCATGAGACGGCGGCAGTAAATGAATTTTATGAACGGCTTGAAAATGGTCCAGAGCCTGATCTGGTTCTGCTGGATCTGAATCTGCCAGGCGCGTCAGGTTTTTCAGCACTGGTTCATGTCCGTGCACAGTATCCTGCACTTCCCATTATTGTCGTTTCTGCACATGAAGAAGCATCCATTATGCAACGGGCTATTGCGCATGGGGCAATGGGTTATATTCCAAAATCTGCTCATCCAAGTCATATTGGCGAAGCAATCCGTCAGGTGCTCGAAGGTGAGATCTGGTTACCGCCAAATCTTCAGGCAAACTCTGGATTTGACCCTCGTGCAGCAGATGAAACGGAGCTGGCAGAACGGATTCAGTCTTTAACACCGCAGCAGTTCCGTGTACTGATGATGGTTGCTGAAGGTCTGCTCAATAAACAGATTGCTTATGAGCTGGATGTGTCAGAAGCAACCATTAAGGCTCATGTCACCGCGATTTTCCGTAAACTGGGTGTACAGAACCGGACTCAGGCAGTGCTTGCAATTAACGCTCTGAATATTGAAGATAAAAAAATGTAAGCGATGGCTTTATATGAAAAAAAGACCTCAGTTGAGGTCTTTTTTATTGCAGTCAGTTTTATGCAATGCAGTTCTGTCTGGAAATCAGATCAGGACAGCCCAGTGGATTGAGCGCACATTTCAGGTCTTCAATCTGTTCCTGACTGACATAATTCTGTGCTTTCAGATAGTCTGCAACACGGTCATCACGCAGGCTCAGGAAAGCCGCATCATATACACCCAGGTCAACAAACAGAGCTGCGGTTTCAAGGCTGTTGAAACGGTCGAGGAAGACCTCATTGCCATACATCAGGAAAATATGGTCATGTTCTGCTTCAGCATTTACATTCAGATGTGCAGCCAGTGTTTCAGGTGAGGTTTTGATAAACAGCAGGTCTGAAAGTTCATCAAACTGGGTCATATCAAGCGCATTTTCACCTGTTTTGACTTTGGCGAGCCATGCTTTGAACACCAGTACCGCACCACCACGTAACAGCATGCTCCATAACTGATGACGGGTTTCTTCATTCAGGTCATGACTTTCATGCTGCAGGACAGTCAGCAGTTTTTCTTCCTGCTCTGCCAGGCGGTCAAACAGTCCCAGTCCCTTAGGTGTATAGGCTGCCGGAGCAAAGACATCAAAGTCCAGCTGTTCAAAAACCTGAAGTGCAAGCGGAACCGCGCTTTGATACAGGGTCTGTAAAGCCTGAATGTGAGTTCCGTTCAGTTTGCTGTGACTGAATAGCTGCTGCCAGTCGATTTCTGGCAGTAATGCATTGACACCGTACTGACGGTGGAACTGTAAGCTTTGATTTTCCCCATGCGGAACAGTTTCTGAAATATTCATCTGATCACTCCTTAAAAATAGCGGTTGATCAGCTTTATGGTCAGAATTTTTCAGGACACGTATAAAACACAAAACTGATCGTTTGTTGTGCTTATTTATGAATTATCTGATTTGCAAGGTGAATACGACTAAAGTTCAGAGCAGGAAAATCGTATATATAAAATGGATAAAAATCATAAATTTAATCAATTGTAACCAAGTGTACACATGTTCACTTAATATTCTGGTGGATTTTGCCATAGAAAAATGAGGACTGAAATTTATGGTCAGTTCAAACCATTTTCACAGGCATGATTCTGATATGTTTTGCATTTTATGAAAAATAAAAAGCCAGTCCTGTGCAGAACTGGCTTTGATTGTCTGACAAAAGCCCGATTCAGCTGAATCATCGGGCAGCATCTGAAGGATCAGTTTTCTGATATTTTCAGACCTGAAAGCCATGAACGTAATGAAGCCGGTTTCAGCGGTTTTTTCAGCAGTACGATATTCAGCTCTTTCAGACGCTGTGGCAGTTCTGGATCTGAATCTGCGGTAATCAGTGCAACAGGGACATTGTCCTGACGGTTGTCCAGAATAAAATCCAGTCCAATTTTATCGTGATTCAGGTGCTGATCGACCAGCCAGACCTGTATATTTTCCTGCTGAATCAGTTTTATTGCCTGTTCAGGTTCTGTGGCTTTAAACACCTGATAACCCCATTTACTGAGCAGGGTACTCATGCCTTCAAGAATAGTTTCGTCATTGTCCAGGCACAGTACTTTGTAGGCACGGGTTTTCAGCGGGATCGCCTGTACAGGTGTGGACACTACTTTTGGAGCAGCAACCACAGGCACTTCGATCATAAAGCATGAACCTTTGCCCAGTTCAGAGTAGACATGAACCGGATAATCCAGCAGGCTGGTCATGCGCTGTACAATGGCAAGTCCAAGTCCAAGCCCCTGTTCGCCCCATGGAGAGGTATGTCCACAGCGTTCAAATTCCTGAAACAGCTTGATCCGCTGTTCTTCGGCAATACCTGGACCTGTGTCCCAGACCCCGATCCTGATATGTCCTGGACGTGCAGTGGAGCGCAGAACGCCAACCACAACCCGACCCCGTGCGGTATAACGCAGGGCATTGCTGACAAAATTCTGAATAATCCGGCGGATCCACTGAGGATCTGTATCAATCCAGAACTGAGCATCATGAACTTTCAGCTGAATGGAGCGTTGAGCAGCAATGGACTTGAACTGCAGTTCCAGGTCACTCAACAGGTCGTGTAATGGATAAGCCTGACGTTTAGGCTGAATGGTGCCACCTTCAAGACGGGCAATATCAAGCAGGGCAGAGAGCATACTTTCTGCACCATGCAGGGCACGGTCCAGCTGTTGCAGTGTTTTTCGATCTTCATCGGACTGAATACTCTGTTCCAGTGCGGTACTGAACAGGCGGGCTGCATGCATCGGCTGTAATAAATCGTGACTGGCTGCGGCAATAAACCGGCTTTTGGACATGTTGGCTTTATCAGCCTGTTCACGTGCCAGCTGCTGTTCAGCCAGTGCATTTGCCAGCTGCTGGGTACGGTCAGAAACCCGGGCTTCAAGTACGGCTTCATTTTCACGGAAAGCGGTAATGTCGGCAAATGTGGTTACAAAACCACCGCCTTCAATTGGGTTACCCCTCATCTGAATGACACGACCATCCTTACGGATCCGCTCGAACTCATGCGCACTGCCGACTTTCATCCAGTGCATACGCTTCCGGACATGTTCTTCGACAGAGCCTGGACCACATTCGCCACGTTCTGCGTTATATCGGATCAGATCTGAAATCGGGCAGCCGACATACACAAGGTCTTTAGGATAATCGAACAGTTTTAAATACTGGTTGTTCCATGCGACCAGGCACATATTTTCATCCACCACACTGACCCCCTGAGTCATGTGGTCAATCATGGTCATGATCAGATTCTGGTTGAAGCGCTGCCATTGTGATGCCTGATCGAGGATATTGGCAACCTGTCCCAGAGCAAGTCCGTTGTTGACCATAGCAGTGGTCAGCAGTGTCCGTGCAGATGCTGCACCAATGGTGCCTGCCAGGTACTGTTCGGTAAAACGCCACCACATGCCGTTGGCACTGCTGTTTTCATTCAGTACGACATTGTTCAGGGTACAGAACTGACGGAATGCATGAGTGGTTGGTCCCTCACCGGTAATCCGTTTGGCAAGTGCAATCAGATCCCCGACTTTGAGTTTGGCAACATCATGGTGTAAATAGTTGATCTCTGTGCTGGTGTTCTGTGCAGGCAGGGGTTTGGTTTCATAATAGAAGAAACTTTCAGCCTGAATCTGTTCTGCAATCCCAGGACGGAAGATTCTGGAAATCCAGATATATAAAATAATATTCAGACCGAGTGACCAGATCACACCATGTGTCAGTGGTGCAAAGGATTCAAATCCAAACAGAGCTTCAGGACGTAACCAGTTCAGACCAAATGGCCCCAGATTCAGGAAATGTGAACTGAAGTCAACGAACTGAGCGGGCAGACTCTGCAGAATGGTCGGCAGGAGCAGGGTATAAGCCCACATGACAAAACCCACAATCAGCCCGGCATATACACCCTGTTTACTGCCCCCGCGCCAGTACAGCCCTCCGATCAGGGCAGGTGAAAACTGAGCAACCGCACTGAATGCCAGCAAGCCAAAAACAGACAGTTTGTCGATATCATTAAAGAAATGGAAAAACAGAAAGCCCAGCAGCATGACGGCAAGAATACAGACCCGACGGGTGAACTTCAGTACCAGTGGGAGTCGTTTGTCATGGCGTGACAGCACACCGATTTTCCACAATGCAGGCATGATCAGGTCATTACTGAGCATGATGGACAGTGCGACTGAAGACACCAGCAACATGCCTGTGGAAGCGGAGAATCCACCCAGAAACGCCAGCAGGGTTAACCAGTCCTGACCATAGCTGACGGGTAAGGACAGCACGGCAACATCGGGAATCGCCAGGTATTCGGGTGCAGCATGCAGTGCCCAGCTGGCAATTGGAATAATGGCAAGCGTGGTCAGAATCAGATAAACGGCAAACCATCTGCGGGCACCACGGATATGTTTTTCATCGCGCAGTTCAACGACAGCAACGTGAAACTGGCGTGGCAGACAGATAATTGCCAGTGCTGCAAGCAGTGTCTGTATCCAGAACGTTTCAGGCACGCCCAGCAACTGAACTTCTTTGAATGTATGGGCAACATCGGATGAAATCTGGTGAATATTTTCAGGTGCATCAAACATAAAGAACAGTGCAACACAGAGCAGTGCAAAGAGTTTTACAAAAGACTCAAAAGCAACAGCCAGCATCAGACCGCCGTGCTGTTCAGTGTTTGCAATCTGCCGTGTTCCAAACATCATGGCCAGAATTGCCAGTACAGCTGTCAACAGAAGCACGCCATTGGTGGTCTGGGCAATATTGGTGTTCTGATCCAGGATGACGGCTGCACTGAGTGCAATGGCACGCAGCTGTAAAGCCAGATAAGGAATAATGGCAATAACAGCAAGAATGGTCACCAGGGATGCCAGTGGACCACTTTTTCCGTAGCGCGCTGCAACAAAATCGGCAATGGAGGAAATTGCATGGTGCTGACGGACACGTCCAAGCCGTCGCCAGATGTCATAACCTAAAGCGACAAACAGCAAGGGCCCCAGGTAGATGGGCAGGAAAATAATTCCCTCACGGACCGCAGCGCCTGTTGCACCATAAAAAGTCCAGGATGAACAGTAGACCCCCAGGGTCAGACTGAACAGCAGCATACGACCACGGGTGCTGAGTCGGCTTGCGTGCTTTTCACCAAAAAAAGCACAGATAAAAAGTAATGCGATATAGAGGGCAAGTACCCCCATGATGAGCCAGCTGTTCATAGTGTCTGAAGTTCCACAACCATGGGGCTATGATACCTCATGATGAACTTCATCAGCCTGAATTGCTCAAAATTTAACGACCAAAGTCTAAATTACAAGAACCCCCTAAGATTGTTACTTTTAGGTGCGAAATAATTCGAATTAAAAATTTGTGCCCACGGCTGGGTGCGTACAGGAGCATTGTTATGGATGAAGTACACGTAGATCGTATTCTACAGAATCCAAAATTTAAGGAAATGGTCAGCAGAAAAAGTCGATTAAGCTGGACACTGACAGCAATTATGCTGATTGTCTATGTTGGCTTCATGCTTTTAGTTGGCTATAACAAAGAGTTTTTAATGAGTTCGGTAAGTGGTGGCGTCACCACGTGGGGTATGCCGCTCGGTCTGGGCATTATTGTTCTTTCTTTCATACTCTGTGGCGTGTATTCGTATATCGCGAACAACAAGCTGGATGCCTTGAATGAAGAGGCAATGAAAGAAGTGGAAGCTATTGCTCAGAATAAAGGACAGTAATTTTATGAAATGGAATTCTATTAAATCGAAAGCACTTGCTGCTTCGACGCTGCTGATGTCAGGCATGGCAATGGCAGGTCCAGACCTGGGTGCTGCTGAACAGCAGTCAACCAACTGGCATGCAATCATCATGTTTGCTATTTTCGTGGGTCTGACCCTGTTCATTACTAAATGGGCAGCAAGACAGACGACCAGCACACAGGATTTCTATACCGCAGGTGGTGGTATTTCTGGTTTCCAGAACGGTCTGGCAATTGCCGGTGACTATATGTCAGCAGCATCTTTCCTGGGTATTTCCGCAATGGTGTTCAGTTCAGGCTTTGATGGTCTGCTGTACTCTCTGGGCTTCATGGTTGGCTGGCCAATCGTACTGTTCCTGGTTGCTGAACGTCTTCGTAACTTAGGTAAATATAACCTGTCTGACGTGGTTTCATTCCGTCTGGCTGAAAAACCTGTCCGTACACTGGCAGCTGTAAGCTCGCTGGTTGTTGTAGCATTCTATCTGATCGCTCAGATGGTAGGTGCAGGTCAGTTAATCAAATTACTGTTCGGTCTGAACTATAACATCGCAGTTGTGATCGTTGGCTTACTGATGATGGCTTATGTAATCTTCGGTGGTATGCTGGCGACAACATGGGTACAGATCATTAAAGCAGTTATGCTGCTGTCCGGTGCAACGTTCATGGCGTTCATGGTAATGAAGGCTGTAGGTTTCAGCTTCACTAACATGTTTGAACAGTCAATTGCGATTTATAGTCAGGTACATGACATCAGCCTGTCTGATGCAACCAAGATCATGGGTCCTGGCAGCCTTGCGTCCAACCCGATTGATGCGATTTCTTTAGGTCTTGCATTGATGTTCGGTACAGCGGGTCTTCCACACATCCTGATGCGTTTCTTCACTGTAAAAGATGCAAAAGAAGCTCGTAAATCTGTAGTGGTTGCAACTGGTTTCATTGGTTACTTCTATCTTCTTACTTTCATCATTGGTTTCGGTGCGATCCTGTTTGTTTCAAACAACCCACAGTTCATTGATGTTGCAAAAATGGCGGTAACTGGCAAGCTTGAGCTTGTTGGTGGTAACAACATGGCTGCGGTTCACCTGTCTGATGCAGTGGGCGGCGACCTGTTCATGGGCTTCATTTCAGCAGTAGCATTTGCAACAATCCTTGCGGTTGTAGCGGGTCTGACACTGTCTGGTGCTTCAGCAATCTCTCATGACCTGTATGCAAACGTATTCAAGAAAGGTCAGACGACTCCTGAATCTGAACTGCGCATGTCTAAAATTGCGACTCTTGGTCTTGCGATCTTTGCAATGATCCTGGGTATCATTTTCGAGAAACAGAACGTTGCGTTCATGGTTGGTTTAGCATTCTCTGTAGCAGCTTGTGCAAACTTCCCAGTACTTGTTCTGTCTATGTTCTGGAAAGGCTTAACAACACGTGGTGCTGTAATTGGTGGTGTGGTTGGTCTGGTAACAGCTGTAACATTGATCATTCTGTCTAAAGCAGTATGGGTGGATACATTCAAAATTGCTGAAACACCAATCAACCCATACAATGGTCCAGCTATCTTCGCTATGCCACTTGCATTCTTCTGCTGCTGGTTGTTCTCTGTAACTGACAGCTCTGCTCGTGCAGAAGCAGAACGCAAAGCGTTTGATGCACAGTTTGTACGTTCACAGACTGGTATCGGTATCTCTGGCGCATCAGATCACTGATCCCGCCCGATAAAAAAAGCCCCATTCGGGGCTTTTTTTATGGATGAACCACCGTGTTAAACGTATATAAAAATTCGGCAGATATACAAAATCATTAAAGAATAACACTTCAATTGTGTTAATTTTCAGCAAGTAAAATAACAATCAGCCCTCAGGACAATAACATGCAGGCTTTTGTAGATTTCTGGCGGGTATTCCGCGGTTTACCATCAGCATGGCTGTTGCTTATACAGATTCTGCTTTTATTTTTATCATTACTGACGTATGACAGTCTTTCATTCAGAGCACTGACCTGGGCACTTGGTGTACTGGTGCTGCTGCTGATTGCGAAAGTCATTCGTCAGACCCCTGTATTTACTTTCCTGGGGCTCAGTTTTGTCGGTGGGGCGGTGATCTTTTCCATCCCCATCCTGTTTGGTGTGAAAAATATTACGGTTCAGGTAGTGGCACACGTCTTTGAAGCGGCGGCTTACTTCGTGGCTGCCTATGGCTTGCTGCGTTATATGTTTGCGGATCGTTATCTGACCCGTGATGAGCTGTTTGCAGCGGGTGCAGTCTTTACTTTACTCGCCTGGGGATTTGCATTTCTGTACAGCATCTGCCAGCTGCTGATACCTGGCAGTTTTCAGAATCCGAATGTTTCAGGTTTACAGTCCTGGCTGGATTTACTGTTTCTGAGCTTCAGCCTGCAGTCGGCGACGGGTCTGTCAGATCTGATACCGATGAGCCCTCTGGCACGGGTTCTTGCCATGCTTCAGATGTTCACTGGTGTGATGTATCTGGCACTGATTGTTTCGCGCCTGATTGCCCTGCAGTACATTGCACATCTGCCTGAACGCCCTAAGCCGGATGAGCGTTCACGTGACTGAGCACTTCTATGCTGCAGAATCACTAAGATAATAATGTTACAGGAATGAAACTGCAGTCTGCGCCATCCTGATTTATCCTGAGTCTGGGTTTAATTCATTTTCACTGAACCCGCTTTTTGTTTACTTTGCTGAACATCTTCTCTGACCTGCATGGTCTGTCATTCTTTTCAAAAAATAAAATTGGAGGAGTTATGCCTTCCAGAAAATCAACATGGTTTTCCAATATTAACCCGAACGTATTTTTCAGTACTGTTCTGACAATTGCCGCATTTCTGGCAGTTGTGTTACTTGCTCCCAATGCATTTGACCTGGTGACCAGGCAGATGAACCAGTGGATTACAGATTCCTTCAGTTGGTTTTATGTACTCTCCGTTGCCATTTTTCTGATTCTGCTGATTTATATTGCATGCTCAGACATGGGTAAAATCAAGCTCGGTCCTGAACACAGCGAGCCCAGTTACAGCAATTCATCATGGTTTGCCATGCTGTTTACCGCAGGTATGGGGATTGGTCTGATGTTCTTTGGTGTGGCTGAACCGGTCATGCACTATGTTTCTCCTCCTGCTGGTGAGGCACAGACTATTCAGGCTGCCCAGCAGGCTATGCGTATCACTTTTTTTCACTGGGGATTACATGCCTGGGCTATCTATACTGTCGTAGGATTATCCCTGGCTTATTTTGCGTATCGGCATAATTTACCTTTAAAAGTACGTTCGGCACTCTATCCGATCATTGGTAAAAAAATCTATGGACCCGCAGGGGATGCGGTCGATACTTTTGCCACTATCGGAACAGTTTTCGGTGTTGCGACCACACTGGGTTTTGGTGTGACACAGATCAATTCCGGTCTGAACTATCTGTTTGGTGTAGAGCAGTCGGCTGTGACACAGGTCATTCTGATTGTTGTGGTCAGTGCCATGGCATCTCTGTCCGTATTTCTTGGACTGGATAAAGGGATTAAACGGCTTTCAGAACTGAATCTGGGGCTTGCACTACTGTTGCTGTTGTTTGTGTTTTTTGCAGGTTCAACGATTTATCTGCTGCAGACAACGGTTCAGAATGTCGGTCAGTACATTTCCAGCCTGTTCAGCATGACATTTAACCTTTATGCCTATCAGTCAGATGGCTGGATAGGGGGCTGGACCATCATGTACTGGGCATGGTGGATTTCATGGTCGCCATTTGTAGGAATGTTTATTGCCCGTGTATCCCGTGGACGGAGCATCAGAGAGTTCATTTCCGGCGTACTGCTGATTCCGACAGGTTTTACCCTGATCTGGATGGGCTTTATGGGGAACTCTGCACTGTACAGTATTTTACAGGAGGCAAACACGGGTCTCATGCTGGCTGTGCAGAAAGACTCATCCGTTGCTTTATTTGAATTTCTGCATACTTTGCCATTTTCAGGCGTGATGAGTTCAGTTGCAACCATACTGGTCATGCTGTTTTTTGTGACATCGGCAGATTCAGGGGCACTGGTGACCGATATTCTGACTGCAAAAACTGAAGATTCTCCTGCATGGCAGCGCCTGTTCTGGGTTGTGCTCATGGCGGTACTTGCAGTTGTACTGTTGCTCGTGGGAGGACTGGGGGCACTCCAGTCTGCAACCATGATGAGTGCATTACCGTTTACTTTTATTATGCTGTTGATCTGTTGGGGACTGCTGAAAGCATTACGGCTGGATGCCACTAAAATGGAAGCCTTACAGCTTGCCCGCATTACCCCCCGTGCGATTCAGAATCCCCGTAGCTGGCAGCAGCGTCTAGGACTGATCATGCATTATCCACATACGCAGGACGAGGTGAAACAGTTTATTGCTCAGTCGGTACATCAGGCTTTTCTCAGTATTCAGCATGAGTTCCAGCAGCGTAAACTGGATGTCAGTATTTCAGAGGTCGAGGCAGGACTCCAGCTCAGGGTGGATCATCTGAATGAAATCAATTTCATTTACCAGGTTGTTTCACGTGAAACGACACCACCAGAGTTTATGGTCAATGACGGTATGGATGCTGAATATTATCAGGCAGAAGTTTTTTTGAGGGAAGGTGGGCAGAACTACGATGTCATGGGCTGGACACAGGAAGATCTGTTACAGGATATTATTGATCAGTATGAGCGTCATCTGCATTTCCTGAATCTGGTTCGGACACCGGAACAGCTGAAATAACGAAGACAAAAAAAGGACGCATAAGCGTCCTTTTCTGATTCAGTTTCTAAAATAACTTAGAAGCGGAATTTAGCATTTAAGCCAACAGTCTGAGTGTCACGAACTGTTGTACGAGCTGTTTTATCAGCTTCGTAGTTTGCATTTACGTAGCTTGCACCAACTGCAACAGCAGGAGTGATGAAGTAGTTTACGTTTGCAGCCCATGCTTTGTCTGGAGAACCAGCATAGCTTGATTCAGCGTAAGAAGCACCAACGCTTAAAGCAGGAGTCAAATAAAGATCTGTTTTCAGGTTGTAAGCAGTATCTTCACCGTAAACGATACCAGATTCAAAACCTACAGCCATGTTAGTACCATCAATAGCACCTACGTATTTAGCACGTGCAGTGATCGCATCCTGATCCTGGTTGATTGCAGCAGACTCAAGCGCAGCTTTAGCAACACCGTTGTTCATGATGTTGAAAGCATCATAAGAAGTCTGGTCAGCAACACTTGTATAACCAACAGCTACAAGGAAGTTAGGCGCAACTACCGCACCGAACTCAAGTGCATAACGGTCGCCATCATCATCTTTCTGACCGTCTTTACCGTCAGTGATTGTGTGGTTGTAGTTAACGCTTGCGTAAACAGGAACAACTTTAGTAGGAACATAAGCTTCAGCTTTTGCACCGATTGTGTGAGATACGAAGTTTTTGTCAGCATCAGCTTTAACGTCGTAATCACCATAGTTATAAGCCAGGGATGCATTTGAAGCCTGGTTTAAGAACGCTGCTTCAGCCAGTGGACCTTTTGAAGAATCAACATTTTTGAAGTAGTAAGTCCCTTGAACAGCACCAGTAAAGTTTTTGTCATTTACTGTGTTGTCAATATATTCAGACTGACCTTGTACTTCAAATTGATATGCTTGAGCACCGGTCATGGCTAATAATAAAGCAGTGGCTAAACCGAGTTTTTTCATAATAGTTACCAGTTTTGTTAAAAATGGATTAAACATTGTGCATTGTATTGTAACATTTTATTAAGTCAATGAACTAAAAGAACATTATTTTATTGAGCAATTATTCTAAATATAGTAACGGTTAAAAAAAGCACAATTAAGCTTTACTTTGTCAACCTAAAAACTGTTTTTAGAACAAGTGAATAAGCTGACCGAAATAATCTGACAGGAAAATAAGACAGATAAATGAGGAAAATTAATCATAAATAAAACAGATTGATTTGTATTTATTGATTGAAAATATCAATTTATTAGTGGTTTAATTCCTGATGAAATCTGAATAAAAAATGACATAAATTTCTGATTTAGGCCTGCTGGTTTACCTAAATAATTAGATTGTTTTAAAAATGATCAAAATAATAGTCATTCTGTGATTAAGTATAATGTTTTTTAAATATTTTGAGATATTAGACAAATACATTCAATTCATCGGACTTTACATAATTTGTGATTTAGCTCATAATCTGAAAATCAAGTCTGACTACTTTGGTCAACTTTATGTAATAGTTTCGTGATTTCTCTCATGATTTATTACTTGTGTTGCGATGTGTTGTTTTGATACAGCGTTGCAATGCAGACTCCACAAAAGTTTTACTTTTATCTGCCCAACTTTCCCCAAGGTTGGGCTTTTTTTTGCCTGAAAAACAGGTCTGTTAAAAGATTAAAATTATTGCACTATAATAGTGCGTTAAATCATATGATAATTGTCGATTAATAGTTATCAGCAATAAAAAACCCCGATTTCCTTAAAGAAACCGGGGTTTTTCGCCAAAATATCGGGAAAATTCAGAAAATCTGCTGAGGAATAATCTTATCTTGCCCTATTGAGGGGCATTATGCACTAATTTGATGCGGGTGTAAATATTTTTTAACTTGATTGTATATCATTGATATTTAACAATATAAATATTTTTACAGACCGTGTTTTCATCGTTGTCAGAAAAATAATTCGAACAGTGTAATGTGTGTTTATTAGCATTTATAATCAAATTATTGATATAAATCATTTAATACATAAAAAAGTGATAAATGTTATGATTATTTTATGTAAATATTTTATTTTTATGTAAAAATAAAATCTGAATAATATGGCTTCTGTACTTTTTCCAGCAGGTCAACATAATGAACAGGTATTGGGGTGTATCAGATCATGGCAAATTTGCGTTCTGAACATATAAGAAAAAAGCTGTTTTGGTCCATGATTGCAATTATTTTATGCATTCTTTTGATTTCATTGCCTTTAATTTACAGCAGTTATCAGTATTACAAAAAAGCATCGACCACACTGGTGGAAATCAATTCAATGCGGGCTGTTGCTGAGCTTGCCAATAAAGTATCCAGAGAGCGGGCTCCGGCAAATAAACTGATGTCGGGAGCAGCAGCTGATTTTCATGTGCATCAGCAGGAATTGAAACAATACCGTTCAGAGGTGGATCTTCAGTTTCAGCAGACTGTTGATGTGTTGAAACAGTCAGGCTTCCAGCTTGTCGCTGTTCAGCTGGAAAAAGAACTGGGAGAGTCTTTGCGGCAGGCTCGTCATGATGTGGATCGGGTTTCTTTACTTTCAACAGAGGCGAGAACACCCGCTGAATATGATTATGCGGTTCGTCAGATGTTCAGTGCCTGGGACAGATGCTATGAGGGACTGAGGAATGTGTTGCTGTCTTCCGTGGCGAAAGACACTACGGTTTCCAGCTATTACACCACAATCTTTATCCTGGCTGATTTGCGTGATCAGGCAGGGCGTATGGCTTCCAGTATTTTACCTTATGTTTCCTTCAATGAGAGAATTCCCAAAGACAACCTGGTCAGGTCTTTGCAGACGCAGAAGCAGATCAGCTATTTATGGGATCTGATTAATACACTGCAACAGGATAATGCCAGAACGCCGGAATATACAGCATTGCACCATCAGGTAAAAACAGAATTTCTGGATCAGGGAATACCTATGGTCTCTGGACTGATTGAGGAAAGTATCAATGGTTTACCGTATTCGGTTTCAGGCGTTCAGCTGACTGAAAAAATGGTCAGTAAATTTGCCACAGTTGTGGACTTACAGCACTATCTGCTGGATTACAGTCAGAACGTTGCAGAGGATGATGTTCAGAAAGCCGGACAGCGTCTGGGTTTCAGGCTGATACTGACCCTGATTTCTCTGGGAGCTGCTGTTTTTACTTTGCTGTACGCACGTAATAAGGTGTTTAAACCTCTAATCTACGCAAGAAATACATTACTTGATCTGTCCCAGTATGGAGAGAAGAAGCTCATATCAGAGAAAGCACTGGAAAAGATTTCTCTGCTTGAAGCGATCCAGAAACTTCAGGGGATGCTGCGCCAGAGGGATGTATTGGAAAATCAGCTGCGTAATCATGCTGCTACAGATAATCTAACAGGCGTCTCTAACCGGCTGGCACTGGATGAATATGTCAGCGCTCTGGAAACATCGTCTTCAGGATTGCTTAATACAGGTTTGATTGTGCTGGATATTGATAACTTTAAACAGATTAATGACAGCTATGGGCATGTGGTTGGCGATCAGGTGATCTGTTTTATTGCCGATCAGCTGAAACGTCATGTTCGGTCAGATGATCTGGTGGTTCGCTATGGGGGCGATGAGTTTCTGATTCTTTTTGCAAAAATGCAGATAAAGACCCTGTTCGAAATTGCTGAGAAAATCCGGACTGCGATCGCAGACAATAAGCAGTTTGATCAGTTCAGTATATCTGTGAGTTCCGGTGTGGCTGTGGGTGCGGAAAACTGGGAAGAACTGCTTGTCAAGGCAGATCAGGCACTGTTGCGGGCTAAGGAAAATGGTAAAAATATTGTGGAAGCCTGAAAACTTCCACACTGAAAGTTATTCTTCGTCTTTGAACCAGTCTATACACTGTTTTGTTGAAACTGGTTTGTTCATTTCATTCCAGCATTGTGCAGAGATGATTTTTCCTGTCTGATAATTCAGCACAGCCTGCGGTGTTCCGTCATCGTACCAGGCTTTATAGGTACCGTGGCGTTGTCCTTTTCGGTATTCGCCCTGGCGTTCCATCTGACCATTTCTGAACCACTGTTTCAGCTCACCCTGCATCTGACCATTTTCAAAACGTACATAGGTCCAGGGTTGGCTGTCTTCATACCAGCGCTGTTTCATACCATGCTGAGTATCATCTTTATAGCTCATGGACAGTGCCAGCTGACCATTGGGATGCCAGATGCGGTATTCACCATCTGATACTCCGTTGTGCAGGGTGGATTCCTGTTCTTTTAAACCACTGGCGAACCAGAAAGTCAGTTTTCCATTGTAAATGCCGTCAGTGTATGGAATACGGCTACGCAGTTTGCCGTCTGGATAAAAACTTTCAAACGTCCCTGAACTCTGGATATTGTCAGGAAAATGAACCAGATGTTCACATTCAGCCGCTTTCATGGATGGCTTTGCTGTAGTTGAAAATCTGGAGGTCAAAGGTGAACCATCTGGATAGTTATACTGAACTGACCAGGTTTGAGTTGTGGAGGTTTTCTGAATGACAGGTGTACATTTGGGATTTGCCTGCCATGGGTTATTGCTGCCATCGGAGGATGAACTGAAAATCACCATATTTTCATTCATATAACCTTCGGCAAGAGTATGTAAAGAAATCAGTGCAAGACTGACAGAGAGCAGATATTTATTCATTTTTAGCATTAATTTTAATTAGTCAGTAAAGTAAATTGTTTAATGATACGGTTTTAAGATGAGTCAGAATTTATCATAAAAATATCTGACATAAAAATAAACAGAATATTCTGCACGGTGCTGTTCAGAGACAAGGGATAAAAATACACAACTGTACAGTTATACAGAGCGATAGTTTTTATAATAGGGAAACACTTTTGAAATTTTGACGATGAAAAAAACACTGTTTTTTGCAGTTTCAGCGTGGATGCTGAGCGCATGTTCCGGGGGAGTCATGATGTCTGCGGACAATCAGCAGAAGTCACCATTCATATCTTCAAAGACAGAAGACAGTCGGATACAGCAGATCCTACAGCTGTTTAATGAAGCAGGTGCGCAGGCTGTTTTTGTCACTTTTGATGGCACTGTACTTAAACGTTATGGCAATGATTTAACACGTGCTCAGACTGAGTATATTCCTGCATCCACTTTTAAAATGCTGAATGCTTTGATTGGTTTGCAGCATGATAAAGCGACTTCGACAGAAGTTTTTAAATGGAATGGTGAAAAACGCTCTTTTCCTGCGTGGGAAAAGGACATGACTTTAGCTCAGGCGATGCAGGCTTCAGCTGTACCGGTCTATCAGGAACTGGCAAGACGGATAGGGCTTGAACTGATGCAGCAGGAAGTCCGGCGTGCCGGTTTTGGTAATGCAGACATTGGGAAGCAGGTTGATAACTTCTGGCTGGTGGGGCCACTGAAAATCACGCCTGAACAGGAGGCTCGATTTGCGTATGGACTTGCGACTGAGCAGCTGGGTTTTGATACTGCTGTACAAAAGCAGGTGAAAGATATGCTGTATATAGAAGGTCGTGGAGATGCGAAGCTGTATGCTAAAAGTGGCTGGGGCATGGATGTGAACCCTCAGGTGGGCTGGTATACCGGTTGGGTGGATGATGGTCATGGCAAGGTGACGGCTTTTGCTTTGAATATGCAGATGGAGCAGGGTGATGATGTTGGAGAAAGAAAACAGTTGACTCTGGATGTACTGGATAAATTGGGTGTGTTTTTTTATTTAAGGTAATTGATTGGATTGATTCAGAATAAATAGGGTCATTTATTCTGAATCAATTAATTTAATAGATAGTTAATCAGTGAAAACATATCCCCCGTTTTCTATCTCAGGATCCATTTCATCAATGCTTAAAGGTTGGCTATCTAAAGTATCATTATCTGTAAGTAATAAACGTTTGCTGATTTCTTGTGAAAAAATATTGCATCGTCTAGTGATGAAGAGCTCATAGTCATTTTCAAAAATACCTGATTCATTCAGATGAATTAGGTGTGTTTGCATATGATCATCAAGTGATGAGTTTTGCTTTTGAAAAGTGGTCATATACTCTGAAGGTGCTTTTGCACCTATTTTTCTTTTGTTTAAGAAATCATCAACAATTGTAATGTTGGCTATATGGTTGCTTTGATTTTCAAAAATATTTAATTTATTTAAATAAGCTTTTGGGAAAAAGTGATGATAGTTTTTACTGTTGGCTCGTTGTAGCCAATTATTACTAATGTGGACAATTGCACCATCAATAAATGAGACAGGGCGTTGATATGCCAGTATGCATAAAAGAGCTTTGATATAACTTCTTCCGGCATTGAAGTTCCCATTTTTTCTAATGAATTCAGGAGATGTGTCAATAGACCAGTCATAAACAGGGAGTTTTTCGTTTAAAATGTGATCTATTTTTTTAATATCCTGAGCGAGTTTACTCTCTACCGCACTTGAGTATCTTCCTCCCAGGCTGACTCGCCAAAAAAAATCTTCCAGCAATTTTTGTTTCTGTTCCAAAGGTTTATCTTTATGATAATAAAAGAAATAGGCAAAAGGAGCTAATAAAGAGTTATAAGGCAACAGCTTTGAAACAGGGATACGATAATAGCTTCTGAAATAATCTACAGCAGCTTCTATGGCAATGACCACTTTATCCCAAATAGCAATAAAGTCATTTTTATTGAGGTGGAGAATATGTTTTCGGCTACATTCCTTACTTAGAAGTAAAGAAACTATCTGTAGGACTGTTGCATCTGAAATAGTGTCATATTCAACTTTTTTAAGTGACTTTATAAGATTTTCATATTTTTCGGAAAGATCAAATTTCTGAGTTGAATCGTATGTTTTAGCAACCATAATTTCAAACAGTGATAAAGGTTTACCCCCTACATTAATACGGGTAAAGATTTCAGTTGCAACATCAATAGATGCTTCTTTAACTTCAATTAAGGAAAAATTATATCCAAGGATTGTTTGCTGGTATTCAGCCAGTCTAGTGTGAAACTTTGGATCATAACTGCTTAATGTAATGAAACTGGCATTGATTAAATCAGTCAGACTGATAAAGGATTTCTCTTCCAGATTGCTGATATCTATAGTGACGATTTGCTCTTCATAAGTTGCTTTGAGGTTAATGTAAATTTTACTGAAGTCATCCTGTTTTGAACCTCTTTTTATAGTCAGTCCTTTCAATGCACAGAAAAGGCTGGTCAACCGCTGCTGACCATCGAGTACATATTCTGCAAAGTCACCATCTGGTACAGGAGGTAAGCTGACATTCCCAAGATCTTTGACTACACGTAGGGTTTCTTTGGTTTTCCATGTTATGAAAGTACCGATAGGATATCCTTTAAGGATACTGTCAATTAAATTGGCTGCGCGTTCCAGACTCCAGACGTACTCTCTCTGAAACTGGGGGATTTTGATTAAACCTTTTTCAATATCCGCAAGAAGCGTTTTGTATGGTAAGTTTTTTGGCTCAGGTAAATTCATATTATTCAAAAGTTTGGTGAAATTTTTAAATAATTATGAAGTAAATCAGATACTAATGCTATGTAATTTACTTGAGATTTATCTTAAATATAATAAATCTCAAAAAATTATTGTGTCTAATGTTAATAAAAGATTGGAGGATTACTTCAGCATCGGCTTCAAGAACTTCGCCGTATGTGAAATTTTAGATTTTGATACTTCTTCAGGTGTACCCTCAGCAATAATCTGACCACCACCAGCACCACCTTCAGGACCCAGATCAATCACCCAGTCGGCAGTTTTAATCACATCCAGATTATGCTCAATTACCACAATGGTATTACCCTTGTTGCGTAGCTCATGAAGAATATCCAGAAGCTTCGCAATATCATGGAAATGCAGACCTGTGGTTGGTTCATCCAGTACATATAAGGTCTTACCTGTATCACGCTTCGCCAGTTCACGAGCCAGTTTGACACGCTGTGCTTCACCACCTGAAAGGGTAGTGGCAGATTGACCCAAACGGATATAACCCAGACCGACCTGGTTTAAAGTTTCCAGGCGACGGTGAATCACAGGAATTGCATCAAAGAAATGCATTGCATCTTCAACGGTCATGCCCAAAACATCAGAAATATTTTTACCCTTATAGCCAACTTCCAACGTTTCACGGTTGTAACGATCACCATGACAAGCATCGCATGGCACATACATATCAGGTAAGAAATGCATAGCCACTTTGATCATGCCGTCACCCTCACAGGCTTCACAGCGACCACCTTTCACGTTAAACGAGAAACGACCCGCAGCATAACCACGTGCTTTAGCTTCAGGTGTTTGCGCAAACAGTTCTCGGATTGGCGTGAATAAACCTGTATACGTTGCAGGGTTAGAACGTGGTGTACGACCAATCGGGCTTTGGTCAATATCGACGACTTTATCGAGAAACTGTAAACCATCAATCGAGTCAAATTTCTCAGCTGTAAGTGTCGTTGCACCATTGAGCTGAGTCGCTGCAAGCGGTAACAAAGTACGGTTAATCAAGGTTGATTTACCAGAACCTGAAACACCTGTTACACAGGTCATAATGCCAAGCGGAATGGTTAAATCGACATTCTGTAGGTTATGACCACATGCACCCATCAGCTTGATTTTTTCATCAGGCTTAGGTGGTTGAGTACGCTGTTTCGGTACTTCGATTTTTAATTTACCTGACAGATATTGACCTGTTAAAGACTCTTTATTTGCCAGAATTTCATCATAAGTCCCTTCGGCAATCACATGACCGCCGTGAATTCCTGCACCAGGACCGATATCAATAATATGATCGGCAGCACGAATCGCATCTTCATCATGCTCAACGACTAAAACGGTATTGCCGAGGTCACGTAAACGTACCAAAGTTTCCAGTAGACGATCATTATCACGTTGATGTAGACCAATCGATGGTTCATCGAGGACGTACATCACACCCATTAAACCTGCACCAATTTGCGAAGCTAAACGAATACGCTGTGCTTCACCGCCAGACAGCGTTTCTGCAGAACGTGACAGGCTTAAATAATTCAGACCGACAGAAACAAGGAAGTGCAGACGCTCACGGATTTCTTTAAAAATTTTATCGGCAATTTCACCTTTTGCACCCTCAAGATTTAAATCCTGATAATAATGTTCTGCATCGCCAATCGACATTTTAGTGATCTGTGCAATGGTTTTGTCTTTGACGCGGACATGACGTGAAATTTCATTCAGACGAGAACCACCACAGGCATCGCAGGCAGCATTGGATAAATACTGTGCCAGATCATCACGGACATAGTTGCTTTCAGTTTCACGATAGCGACGTTCCAAGTGTGGCAAAATTCCTTCAAAGGCTTGCACACGACTGTGTTTACGACCACGTTCATCGACATAACTTAGATCAACTTTTTCTTTGCCTGTACCGTATAAAAATTTCTTTTTGGTGTCAGCATCCAGTTCATTCCACGGTGTATCCAAAGAAAAACCGAAATGTGCAGCCACTTTTTCAATCATGCTGTAATAGTATGGGCGCTGTCTGTCCCAACCACGAATTGCGCCTTGGCTGATTGACACATCAGGGCTTGGAATCAGTTTGTCTGCACTGAAATGGCTACGTGTTCCTAAACCATCACAGGTTGGACATGCACCGAATGGATTGTTAAATGAAAACAGGCGTGGTTCGAGTTCAGCAACGGCGCGGTCACATTCAGGACAGGAGTGTTTGGCTGAAAATACTCGCTCAGGCTGTTCGCCATTCATCCATGATAAAACTGCAATATCGCCACCTAAACGCAGTGCAGTTTCAAAACTTTCCGCAATACGGTTGCCGAGATCATCACGGACTTTAAAACGATCTACCACCACTTCGATAGTATGCTTTTTCTTTTTATCGAGTTCAGGTGGGGTATCGATATCAATGACTTCGCCATCAACACGGGCACGTACAAAACCCTGACTTTGCAGTTGTTCAAACAGATTGCTGTATTCGCCTTTACGGTCACGTACCACAGGGGCAAGCAGCATCAATGCTGTACCTTCTTCCAGACCTTTTACAACATCGACCATTTCCGACACAGTCTGTGCAACCATCGGCAAGTCATGTTCAGGACAGTACGGTGTTCCGACACGTGCATAGAGCAGACGTAAATAGTCATAAATTTCAGTAATGGTTCCCACGGTTGAACGTGGGTTATGACTGGTCGATTTCTGTTCGATGGCAATGGCTGGGCTTAGACCCTCAATCGAATCGACCTCTGGCTTTTCCATCTGTGATAAAAACTGACGTGCATAAGCGGAAAGCGATTCGACATAACGACGCTGACCTTCGGCATATAAAGTGTCAAATGCCAGAGATGACTTTCCTGAGCCTGAAAGTCCCGTGATCACCACAAACTTGTCGCGTGGAATATCAAGGGACACATTTTTTAAGTTATGGGTACGTGCGCCTCGAATACGGATATGACTTTGGCTCATAAAACAGTCTCGGAATTGTGCAAATTTAAAGTGATATATGATAGCGATTTAATTTTGTTCAAGCTGTATTAATTCGTTTTTTCACGACAATTTATGTCGGATCAGGTGTCTTTGTTCAGTCATATCTGCATATAAACGCTGCAATACAGATAAAGTTCACTTTTTATGCGTGAAGCTGTTACTGTCAGCTAAAATCCATTTAGAATAGGTTTATTCGCCACATAAAAATAAAGGACAGTCATCACATGATCATTGGCAAAATTCTGATCGCAGTCATTGCACTGCTGCACATCTACTTTTTAGTACTGGAAATGTTCCTCTGGGATAAACCTGCCGGTTTAAAAGCCTTTGGCAATACACCTGAAAAAGCGCAGCTGACCAAAGTACTGGCGCAGAATCAAGGTTTATATAATGGATTTCTGGCAGCAGGACTGATCTGGTCTTTATTTGCCGCACCTCCTTTTTCAGTTCATCTTGCAACATTCTTTCTGGGCTGTGTGCTGGTCGCTGGTGTTTATGGGGCAATGACTGCAAGTAAAAAGATTTTATATATTCAGGCACTGCCTGCCTTGATTGCACTGCTGGTGATACATTTATTCTGAGTGGTCTGTAAAGAACAGATCTGAACATGTTTCCGGATAAGGCTGTTCAATACAGGGTTTTGTTTTACGGATATTTTAAGGGAGCAGGGATGCTGTCACTCTTTTTGAAATGTACAGTCGGGGCAGCCGTTGTGCTGCTGATATCCCTGCTGTCCAGGTCGAAAGCATTTTATATTGCTGGACTGGTTCCACTGTTTCCGACCTTTGCTCTGATTGCACATGTGATCGTGTCGCAGGACAAAGGTACCGAGGCGTTAAAGCAGACAGCACTGTTTGGTATGTGGTCTTTAATCCCGTATTTTATTTATTTGCTGGTGGTCTATCTGCTCGCGACAAAATTCCCCATCTGGTCATGTCTGAGCATAGCTACGCTGTGCTGGATAGTTACAGCAACGCTGCTTGTTTCAGGATGGAATCATTATTTTTCTTAATGAAGTACTTTAATATTGAATTAAAAACGGGTTGGGATAAATAAAGGAAGCGCAGATGTATATTGTAAATTTAAAGTATCAGAAAAGCCTGGAAGAAGTTGATCTGCTGTTAAAAGCACATATTCAGTGGCTGAAACCTCATCTTGCCAGCGGTGATCTGATCGCTGCCGGCAGAAAAAATCCTGTGACAGGTGGAATATTTCTGGTGAAAGATATGCCATTGTCTGAACTGGAGGAGCTCTTAAGCACTGATCCTTTTCAGAGCGTTGCTGAATATGAAATCACCAAAGTGGATATTGGACTGGCTGGGACAGGTTTTGACAATCTGAAAGGCATCTAAAAAAGATTTTTTGCATTTCAGCGCAGATTTTTGAGTTTGTGCCTGAAATGTCATAAAAAAACAGGTACTGGCAGGAAGTGACGGGCTTTGTTATATTTAAGAGATAAGGATGGGTTTGTCAAATAACTTTATGTTTTTCAATAATAAAAACAAATAATAAATCAAAAGTTTCGGGTGGTTTACATATATTTACAGCTCTGTGATTTATTTATAATTTCCTGAAATTAGAAATGGAAAATATTGGGATAATAAATGGGGAAATTATTATTACTGATCTTCACACTGGTATGCAGTGGCTGGAGTCAGGCTCAGGATGCAACAAAAATTCTGGCATTCAATCAATATTTTGATCTGATTGATCAGCAGAAATATGAAGTGGTTTTACCTGAAATTGCGGCAAGCGATCAGGTCTGGAGTGCTGTTTATGTTGTACTTCAGGACAAAACGGCATCAGGGCATTATTTTCTTGATTTGCAGCTGTTACCTCAGGGCATTTTATTTAAAAATAATCCTGCGTTACAGAAAGACAGCCTTCAGGTGGAGTCTGATCAGATAGCCAGAGTTCAGAAGTATTCATTTAAAGAATTTGAAGAACTGAATAAGTTGATTGAAAAGCAGACGTCGGCAGAAATCAAGGATACACAGATTTTTGATACGACCCGTGCACGTGTTATGGGGCGAGTGGATGAATGGGTTCCACAGTATAACCATAATGGGCAGTCCGAGCTTTCTGTTCAGTTCCCGCAGCTGGAAGACGTAGAAGTTAAAGCGGTGTATCTGATCGTGGGTCAGGGTGAAAAACCGAATGATATTGAAAAAATTGCAGCATTGAATCCTGCGCATAAGTTTCAGGGCAATGTTGCTCAGAACACTGCGAAAAATGAGGCCAGAAGATCAATTTTTGAAGCACGCTGGCTGATCTGGGGCGTAATTCTCTGTGCCATGATTTATCTGGGATGGAATAAAACCAGAGGTTGAACAGACCCGTAATAAAAAAGCCCTCACTCACGAGGGCTTTTTTTATCAGATACAGTGATTCAGAGGCTTAATCCAGCCCACTGTTTCTGATGGTAAGCACTGTCCCAGAACAGCCATTCAAGTTCAGCTCCTTTGGTATAGGCTTTGTGCATTTTTTCCAGTGTATCGGCATCGGCACGTTCAGCTATACGGTCAATGGTTGCCAGTACATTGCGTACTGCTTCATTGAAGTCTTCGCCTGAATAGGTATCCACCCATGCCTGATAAGGATTGTTTGGCACAGAACTGCTCACAATGTCTTTGCCCACTTCTGCATAAATCCAGAAACATGGCAGCAGGGATGCCAGTACAACAGGATAGCTTTCTGACCATGCTGTTGCCGTTAAAAATGAAGTGTAATGATGGCAGGCAAGTGTCAGAGGCGTATTTTCAAAGTCTGCTTTGCTGATACCAAAATCTTTCATAAAGCCATCATGCAGGCTGCGCTCCACCACGATGGCTTCTTTTGCACCCTGAGTGAACTGGATAATGTCATCCGCTTCATAGGCTTTAGCACCACAGACAGCGAGTGCGCGACCATAGGCAACCAGGTAATGTGCATCCTGAATGACATAATGACAGAAAGCTTCACGGCTCAATGTCCCTTTGGCAAGCTCCTGGTTAAAGGGAAGCGCCAGGGTTTTCTGGTACAGTTCCAGATTGCGTTGCCAGACATCCTGAGAAAAACTCATTATAAAATCCTGAATAATAACCGTTGAATGGCAGGACTATATCAAGAGATTGATGGCGAAGAAATGACATGTTTTTCAGGGAGTCATGGATATCAAAAAAAATCATACGAAGTCTTTTGGATAAATGTGAAAAAGTCGTCATAATTGCGATCATTCAAGCTTAATCAAATTTAAGTTTAACCCGATTAAAATATTTTCTAAGGTCGATCTGTCATGTGGAAACATTTTGGTTTCTCAATTATTTTTACGATCGTGTGTCTGGGAATATCTGCATACTGGGGGCTGAATCACGGTCCGAATGCAGGAATACAGGCCATGTTCACGGCATTGACCATTACTGCAATTCTTGCTGTGATGGAAGTGTCATTGTCTTTTGACAATGCTGTTGTCAATGCTTCTGTACTGCGCAACTGGGATCATTTCTGGAAAATGATCTTCCTGACAGTCGGTATTCTGATTGCTGTTTTTGGTATGCGACTGGTTTTCCCTGTGGTGATCGTTGCTGTGACCGCAGACATGGGTATGTTTGAAGTTGTACAGATGGCACTGAATAACCCAATTGAATATTCGAAAAAACTGATGGCACATCATGCAGAGATTGCTGCTTTTGGTGGTTCATTCTTGCTCCTGGTGTTTTTAAACTTCTTCCTGGATGAAGGTAAAGATACACACTGGTTCAAGTGGCTGGAAAAACGTCTCGCAAGCCTGGCCAATGTCCCTGCGATGTCGGTTTTTCTTGCGCTGATTGCTTTACTGATCATGGCAGCAAACATTGCTGAAGATACCCGTCTGGTTGTTGTTATGGCAGGGATCTGGGGGATTGTGGTTTATGTAGGCGTACAGGTACTCAGTCATTTACTGGGTGGTGAACCTGAAGTCGATGAAGACGGCAATGCTGTAGGACATGACTCCAATGGCGCACCAACAGGTGTGATTAAAGCCGGTATTGGTGGTTTTATTTATCTGGAAGTGCTGGATGCATCATTCAGCTTTGATGGTGTAATCGGCGCATTTGCGATTACCTCGGACGTTGTGATCATTATGCTGGGCTTAGCGATCGGTGCGATGTTCGTGCGTTCGATGACCATTTACCTGGTGGAAAAAGGCACACTGGATGCTTATATTTACCTGGAGCACGGTGCGCATTATGCCATTGGTGCACTGGCATTTATTATGCTGGCGAGTGGCACAGGGGTACACGTACCTGAAGTGGTAACCGGTCTGATCGGTGTGGCGTTTATTGTATGGGCAGTGATTGCATCCATTCAGTATACGAAACGTCAGGAACGCATCGGTTAATCCTTTTTTAAGAAAAATGATTACAATGAAGGGCGCAGATTTGCGCCCTTTTTGATTTACGATTTCCACAAAGCCACTGCAATATGCGATGATGTGAAATTACTCAGACTGTCCTGAAATTAAAGCCTGTAAATATGATGAATGCACTGGAACGCCGCTCAACTTTTGCCCTAAGCAGTATTTTTGCCTTACGCATGCTCGGTCTGTTCATGATTATTCCTGTATTTGCTGTTGCGGGGCAGTCCTATGCGCATGCAACACCTGCATTGATTGGTCTTGCAGTTGGCGTGTACGGTTTAAGTCAGGCACTTTTACAGATTCCATTCAGTCTGTGGGCTGACCGTTTCAGTCGTAAACCGCTTATTGTATTTGGCTTATTGTTATTTGCCTTAGGTGGTGCAATCGCTGCGATGTCTGAAACCATTTATGGTGTGATTATTGGACGGGCGATTGCTGGAGCAGGTGCAGTTTCGGCGGTGGTTATGGCATTGCTTGCCGATGTGACCCGTGAAGAACAGCGTACCAAAGCCATGGCAGTCATGGGCATGAGTATTGGAATGTCCTTTGTGGTGGCATTCAGTCTTGGACCGTGGCTGACCAGTCTGGTCGGTATCTCAGGGCTGTTCTGGGTGACGACCCTGATGGGTCTGCTGGCAATATTGATGCTGTTCATGGTACCTAAAACCACACGTCATCATAAAAACTTCCGGCAGGGTTATCTGAAACAGCTGAAGCAGGTACTGAAAATGAAAGACCTGAACCGTCTGCATGTTTCGGTATTTTCACTGCATTTACTGCTGACAGCAATGTTCATTTATGTGCCGTCACAACTGATTGGTTATGCAGATATCCCGCTTTCAAAACACGGTATTGTGTATTTACCTTTATTGGTAATCAGTCTGTTTTTTGCCTTTCCAAGTATTATCCTGGCTGAAAAATACCGCAAAATGCGGGGCATTTTCTTAACTGCCATTGGTGGTATCGTTGCGGGTCTTGCCATTTTAAT
Source organism: Acinetobacter chinensis (assembly GCF_002165375.2). Classification (NCBI taxonomy): domain Bacteria; kingdom Pseudomonadati; phylum Pseudomonadota; class Gammaproteobacteria; order Moraxellales; family Moraxellaceae; genus Acinetobacter; species Acinetobacter chinensis. The sequence goes on along the minus strand of NZ_CP032134.1, from coordinate 3,384,195 downwards.
CTTTGGTTATGAGTCCCGTTATGTACTGCTGCTGGGACTGGGTTTATTTTTTATTGCTTTTAATGTGATGGAGGCGCTGTTGCCTTCATGGATGTCCAAATCTGCACCGATTCAGTCCAAAGCCACTGCGATGGGAGTCAATGCCAGTGCTCAGTTCCTGGGGGCTTTCGCAGGAGGGACGCTGGGTGGACAACTGCTGATGCTGAATAATACTGCGCTGGGTTGGAGTATCCTGACCGGTATTGCTATAATCTGGCTGCTCGTCAGTTTTGGGTTGGCTCAGCCACGTTATCTTTCTTCTTTTGTGTTCAGTTTGCCTGAAGGTAAACAAACGGACGAATGGACTTCTCAGCTTTTATCCATTCGTGGTATTGAAGAGGTCGTGGTGATGTCTGACCAGCAGGTTGCTTATATTAAAGTTGATAAACAGCAGATCGATGATGCTGCGCGACAACATTTAACGCACTTGTTGGGGAAAGAGGTAGCCATTTAATCATAACTCTTATAAAGTAAATAATAGAAACATACAGGAAGAATACGTCTGATGCGTGGTGTAAATAAAGTTATTTTAGTGGGTACTTTAGGTAAAGATCCTGAAACGAAAACATTCCCAAACGGGGGCTCACTCACTCAGTTTTCTATCGCAACTAGCGATTCCTGGGTAGATAAAAACTCAGGCGAACGTAAAGAACAGACAGAATGGCACCGCATTGTATTGCATAACCGTTTAGGCGAAATTGCACAGCAGTATCTGCGTAAAGGTTCAAAAGTTTATATTGAAGGTTCACTGCGTACCCGTCAGTGGACAGACCAGAATGGACAGGAACGCTATACCACTGAAATCCGTGGTGACCAGATGCAGATGCTGGACAGCAACCGCCAGCAGAGTGAGCAGGGTCAGGGCTTTGAACAGCCGCGTTTCAACAATAACAGTCAGGGTGGTTATAACAATAACCAGCAGGGTGGTTATGGAAATCAGGGTGGAAACAACCAGGGTGGTTATGGCAATCAGGGCGGTCAGGCACCTCAGTCTGGTTATGCCAACAATAACCCAAGTGGTTTTGCACCTAAAGCACCTGCAGCTCCAGCCGCAGCACCTGCTGATTTAGATGATGATCTACCGTTCTGATTAAAAGACAGTGGTCACTCAACCCTTTGCGGAAGCAGAGGGTTTTTTATTGGATAAAGAATGAAAAGAGAAAATAAAAATGGATAAAGTCATCAGTGATGAATAATTTTCGTTTGGAACTCGAGTTTATACCTGATCATGTGGCTATTGAAATAGAAGGTATTACATTCACAAACTGTGCTTTTTTAAAATTACTGATAGATAACCAGGATTTATGTTCCAGTCAGAATTTTGAAGCAGGGCTTGTTGTTTGGGATGAGTTAAAGCGATCCTTAAAAAAAGTGGACGTTATTTAATATTTACTTGCGCATGTGGCACTGCTGATGATGGAGGTTGGAAAGGAATAAATATCGTTCATGAAAAAGATCGGATTTTATGGGTATTCGAACATGCAGATAAAAGGTACAGCTTTCAATTTAAATATTTAGAATATTTAAATGAAATTAATAAAATAGAACTAAAGCTGAAAGAACATTCAAATGTGATACTGGAGCCAAGGTCTGTAATATTTCCAGAGCATTGGCTAATATCAAAATAAAACGGTATGAGGAAAATCCCCTTTATTAAAAAAGGGATTTGCATAATCATTTTTTCGCCGACACCCACATTGTAATCACGGCTCTAAACACGGTTTCATTTGCTGTATCTTTGACATCAACATTGACCAGATAATCACTGCCTTCTGACCACTGAAAATCAGCATTTACAGGCGTGGCAATCGCAGTCAGATCCGTTTCAGCTTTCTTTAAATATTCCACGGTCATGCCTTTTGGAATCCAGCGATGTGATGATGGCACGGTTGCATCGGTCATGGTTCCGCCTGCGAGTTCCGCCATATTACACATCGCAATCGCATGCACCGTTCCAATGTGATTCAGCACAGCGCGGTGTTTTTTTATTTTTATTTCACAATAACTTTCTTTCAGCTGTTCAAAGACAGGCGAAATGCTGCTGAAGTAAGGTGCTTTCAGACAGATTAATTTTGAAAATGTCCATTTCCCAGCAGGTTTATTTTTAAAACTGTTCCATAATTTTAATGCCTGGCTCATTGTTCTTTCCTGTTTGAATAAATCAGAATATAATTCTAATACAGAATAATATTCTGTTATTGGCTGGGGAATCAGGTTCTTTGTATATAAGAGTCAATCGAAGGCATTGATGGGCGAAAATATGTGAGTTTGGCGATGAATAATCTGGTGTTATTAGAACGAATCTACAGTGGTCGTCGTGCTGAATTAAAGCGTATTATTTTGAATGAAGCACTGGATTGTTTTTTAAACCATGGCATTGAAACGACCAATATCGAAATGATCCGTGAACGTGCAGAAACCAGTGTCGGTGCGATTTATCACCATTTTAAAAATAAAGAAGGCATTGTCCGGAGCTTATATCTGACAGCTTTACAGGATCAGGCTGAGCGCCGTGAACAGGCTCTATTGGAAGTCCAATCCTTAGAGGATGCGATTAAAGCCATTGTGCATAGTTATATTGACTGGGTGACGGATTTTCCTGATTTTGCGCGGTTTTTATATCTATCGAGTGCGATGGTAAAACGTCAGGACAATACAACTGAATTAAAGCTGCAGAATCAGCAACGTAATCATTATTTAATGAATATGGTTCAAAAGTTTCATGACCAACAGGTGATTCAAAATATTCCACATGAGTTGTTGCTGTCCTTAGTGATTGGTGCGACAGAGAGTTATTGTCGCGCATGGTTATCGCATCAGGTTAAAACTTCACCACAGGATTATAAAGCTAAATTAGCAGATTCAGCGTGGCTAAGTTTAGTCAGGTTTAGTTAATTTTATCGTAATTCAGCTGAGTTGATTGATCGGTGTATTCAATGAATGATCAGAAGTTAAAAGAATTTATAAATCTATTTTTTCGATTAATTTTATAAAAAACTACTGTTTTACCTATTTTAAAGAGTTTCGTATTCTAGTTTCACAGATAAGCAATCCCCGAAACGAATTGAAGGAATACCAGATGAGTTTAATCAATACTGAAGTTAAACCGTTTAATGCAACAGCGTATAAAAATGGTGAATTTATCGAAGTGTCTGAAAAAGACATGACGGGTAAATGGTCAGTTGTTTTTTTCTATCCTGCTGATTTTACATTTGTTTGTCCAACTGAATTAGGCGATCTTGCAGATAACTATGCTGAATTTCAGAAAATGGGCGTAGAGATTTACTCGGTATCTACGGATACACATTTCACTCATAAAGCATGGCATGACAGTTCTGATGAAATCAAAAAAATTCAGTACACCATGGTCGGTGATCCAACCTGGACACTGGCAAAAAACTTTGAAGTATTGATCGAAGCTGATGGTTTGGCTGATCGTGGAACTTTCGTGATTGACCCAGAAGGTAAAATCCAGATCATTGAAATCAATGCAGGTGGTATTGGTCGCGATGCACAGGAACTGCTGCGTAAGGTTAAAGCTGCACAGTATGTCCATGCACATCCAGGTGAAGTTTGCCCTGCAAAATGGAAAGAAGGCGATGCAACACTTGCGCCATCCATTGATCTGATCGGTAAAATCTAAGTTAGAACCGTATTGTTCATCCTTAAATGCTGTACAAAAAAATCAGACCTCGTGTCTGATTTTTTGTTTTGGTGAATGTTTTTTGAATGAAAACCAGCATTGAACAGAGCAGTTTAAAATGATGGTTGCAAATTAATCTATTTGGATTAATATAAATTTAATCCAATTGGATTAAATATTCAAAACAGGGAAGTTTTGAATAAAAGGAGCAATTTGTTCGCAAAGTTTTACAATGCGACTGATATGGATAAAGGAAAATGAAAAATACATTTAAATTAAATATAGTGCTGACCGCTGTTTTAACTTCTGTGGGTTTAACTGCATGTGGTGGTGGAAGTGATGATAATTCCACAGTGACGGTTCAGCCTGAGCAGCCATCGGCTCTGACAGACTGTATGTGGCAAAACTCATTCAGCAGTAAATCAGGTACAGGCGAAGATCCTCTGAATATTGCTTTCCCTGATTCGAATGTGAATTACTGGTCTTCGGAATTTGCTGTACCGGAAGGTGCGAAAGTCACGATTGATGGTGATTATCCATATTCACGCCATTTTTCACTGGTGAGTTATACCGCTGAAGGACTTAGAGTAAATTCACTGCTGGATTCGACCATTGCACCGAATAAAGGCTCTGTGAATCCATTCATTCCAGGCAATAAACGACTGGATAAAAGTCGTTCCTATACCGCTCAACTGGAACTGGGTGAGTTACCAGAAAATCCTGTTGAAAATACTTTATACGCTCCAAAAACTGAGGGTAATAAAGTTGCGATGCTTTATCGTGTCTATGTTCCGAATAAAAACATGGATGAAAAGGGCAATGCCAGTTTCCCACGTTTTAAAGTGCAGCTGGCAAATGGAGAGGTAAAAACAGGTAACGATGCATGTAATGTACTCCAGGTTAAACGGACACCTATTCAGAAAACCACGACCATTTCAGAAGCAACTTCACTGGCACTGTTTAATCAACAACTGCATGAAGGCTTCCCGGCTCAGCAGATTCCAACCTGGTATAAGGCATTCAGTGGCGTGGACAACATCAAATGTATTTATAAATTTGATCCAGTGACCAAAAAACCAATTGATAAATGTGAAGGTCAGCCTGTTACTCCAAAACTGAATTACTGGGCGACTCCTGACAATGAATATGTATTTGCCATGACCAGCCGTCGTTTAGGTAAAGTGATGGAACTGCGTGGCAAACTGCCGCCAACAGTGAAAACCCTGAACAATGATCCGCTGTTTGAAAAAACAGATGTGCGCTACTGGTCGATCTGCAGTAATGAACTGATCACGACAGCAACCAATTACTGTCTGTATGACGAACAGATCAAAAATGTCGATAAAGACGGTTTCTATACCATTGTGGCTTCATTACCTGAAGACCGTCCAGCCAATGCAACTGAAGCATGCGGTGTGAACTATCTACAGCTCAGTCCTCGTGGTTCAGGCTATATGGGAGAAGATGGAAAAGCAGTTGGACATGGTGATTTAGGCATCTTTATCATGCGTAACCTGTTACCAGACCCTGAGTTTAAGCAGGCTGTACAGAATGTGAAAGCATGGGGTGAGGAAAAAACTGTGATGGGTGATTATCTGCCAGATATGAAATACACATCCAAAGAAGACTTTGAAGCAAAAGGTTGTAATTAATCCCGTTTGCTCCCGCATAAACCAGTTCTGAAATATGAGCTGGTTTATTTTTTATACCAATGTGTTTCTGAAGTACGTTTCTTTTTATAATGAACTGCATTGATTCACCTGATTTTTTCTATAATACTGAAAAATGAAAATTAAGATGGATCAGGGCAGTCTTTCATAGAAAGCTGAATTTTTGAAAAGTAAAAAGATGATGCACAAAAGAATGGACACCGAATGAGTCAGCAGACCAAAGACAAGCTAATCGAAGCCGCAATTATTCTGTTTTCTCAGAACAATATCGAAACACTGTCGGTGCAGAAAATCAATGAGACAGCAGGCGTTGCCAATAAATCAGCACTGTATTATCACTTTCAGTCCAAATGGGGACTGGTTGAAGCTGCGCTGGATTTTGTGATGCATTCCTATGTGACAGACAGTCTGGCACTGCTGGAAGCCATTGACCCTGAACAGGTTCAAGTGTCTGATGTTGTGGATGCCATGATGAAACCGATGGTGAAAATTCTGCAAAAGGATCATGGCATTCTGCATCTGAAATTCTTTTCTAAAACCATCAGTGCAGGAGATGAAGGGCGGGTTCTGGTTGCAAAAACTTTAGTTCCCATTTCTGAGGCTGCGGTTAAACTTTTACAGAAAGCTATGCCTGATGCAGAACCCGATGCAGTTTCCTTAAAAGTGCTGTTTACTTTTAACATTATTTTAAATGTGATCAGTGATATTGGTCTGGAGCATTTCTGGCCGACGACGGTCAAAGACCCGAAACTGATCGGCAGATATTTAAAAGACTATATCGAAGGTGGTATCCGCTTTAAGGCGGATAAACAGCATCAGCTATAAATGAGTATGATCAGAGGTGATACCCTTCATATTGTTCTGCCATTTCACGCAGTCCTGTCATCAGCGTATCAATCAGTTTCTCCATCACCAGACGCTGTCCTTTACGGGATGCATAAACAAGCTGAACGGTTCCGATATTGGAGCACCATTCGGGCAGTATATGAATCAGTTTCCCTGAACGGATATCCTCATGCACTGTCAGATAAGGCAGATCTGCAATTCCAAGTCCATCTTTCACTGCATAATACACCCCTGCAAGATCATTGCATTTCACCCGTGGAGTCAGTGGAATTTCGATCTTTTCATTGTGCTGCAGGTTATTGAGCAGCCATACATACTGCTGTTTCTGTGTCCCCAGCACAATGCTTGGAAAATGATGCAGTTCTGAAAAATGTTCAATGGTCTGCTGTTGCAGCAGTGCAGGGCTTGCCACCAGGCAGTGCGTGGTTTTAATCACATCACGTACAATCAGATTGGAATCTTCATTGCCCTGAAAACTGGTACGGATTGCCAGATCTATATCATCATGAATCAGATCAACCCGACGGCTGGTCAGCTCCAGTTCAATTTGTACTTTAGGATAATCTTTTAAAAACTGATTCAGTAGGTTGCGAATCTGAAAATGCATCATGACCGATGGACAGCTGATTTTGATCAGTCCCTGAGGTTCACTTTTCTGCCTCAGCAGGACATTTTCGGCACATTCGACCTGAGCAATGACTTTGCTGCATTCCTCAAAAAATTCCTGTCCAAGTGGGGTCACTTTAAAATGGCGGGTGGAGCGTTGAATCAGACTGATGTTGAATCGGGTTTCCATATCCAGAATACGGCGACTGAGTTTGGACTTGGTGATGCCGCTGGCTTCACTTGCTGTACTGAAGCCACCATGTTTGACCACAAGGTAGAAATAATAATAATCATCAAAAGAATGCATGAAAATCCCGAAGCAGTAGAACTGTGATGATCATAACTGAGTTTCGGTTTGCGTTACATCATCCTGAAATTTACATAAAAAAGGGCAATACCCTGTAAGCTCAGGATATTGCCCATCAGATCAAAACATCTGTTATTTGGATGTATTGAAATTATAGCTGTTGATCAGGTTGCGGTAGTCGGGAATATGATTGGAAAATAAGGTTCCCAGACCTTCAACATCATTACGCCAGTCACGGTGTAACTCACATGCCATACCAAACCATGTCATCAGCTGAGCACCGGCGCTGGACATCCGGTTCAGTGCAGAATCACGGGTCAGCTCGTTGAAGGTTCCCGAAGCATCTGTCAGAACAAACACTTCAAAATCTTCTTCAAGCGCGGACAGTGCAGGGAAAGCCACACAGACTTCAGTCACGACACCCGCAATAATCAGCTGTTTTTTACCGGTTGCTTTGACCGCTTTGACGAAGTCTTCATTGTCCCATGCATTGATCTGACCTGGACGGGCAATAAACGGTGCATCAGGGAACATTTCTTTGAGTTCTGGAACCAGCGGACCATTTGGACCGTTTTCAAAACTGGTGGTTAAAATGGTCGGCAAATTAAAATATTTTGCAGCAGCGGCGACGGCGAGGACGTTATTTTTGAATTTATCTGGGTCAATATCACGAACCAGAGACAGTAAACCGGTCTGATGATCGACCAGTAAAACAGCTGCATTATCTTTATCGAGACGTTTATATGGAGTACCCATGTTGATCTTTCCTTTTTGTATTTACAGGTTATATAAAAGTTGATGAATTCATCATAAACAGAAGAAAAGTCGTAATGAAGACAGCTGAATAGGACAAATAATCCTGAAAATAGGAATAAGTGGCTAAATAATTCTTTTAAATAACTTTTGATCCTGTTTTTGTGGTGTATTTTAATATTGTCCTGTTTACAGGAAGCTGAATACTGTTCTGAGTACTGTATATGCGTCCAGTAAGCACTAAAATAGACGCATGTTAAATCCAATGGTCAATACGCAGATATCCAGTATGGCTGCTGTCTGACCCTGGTAGGAGAATTGCAATGAAAAAAATTACTGGCGTGTACCGCAATCAGCATATGCATTGGGTAGGTGACGGTTTTCCTGTAAAAAATCTGTTTTCCTATGACCGTCTTGGACAGGCAATCAGCCCATTTTTATTGCTGGATTATGCAGCACCGTATCATTTTGATCCGACCACAGCTCAGCATGGTGTGGGTTCACATCCTCACCGTGGCTTTGAAACAGTGACCATTGCTTACAGCGGTGAAGTGACTCATAAAGATTCGGCAGGCGGTGGTGGTACCATCCAGACGGGTGATGTGCAGTGGATGACTGCGGGTGCAGGACTGGTGCATGAAGAATTTCATTCCCCTGCTTTTGCGGCACAAGGTGGTCTGTTTGAAATGGTGCAGCTGTGGATGAATTTACCTGCCGCAGACAAAATGACGGCTCCAAAATATCAGGCGATTGAGTCGCAGAATATTCCACGTATTGAATTTGAAGACGGTGCAGGGCATATCCGTGTCATTGCAGGAAAATTTGCTGAACATGCAGGTCCTGCTTCAACTTTCAGTCCGGTCAATGTATGGGATGGTGAACTGAAAGCCGGTCATGTGGAGCATATTCATGTCCCTGTGGATCACAACACCCTGGTGGTGGTGCTTGCAGGTGAAATGTTGCTGAATGGTACTCAGAAAGTGCTCGATCATTCGATTGTGATGTTTGCCCAGGATGGTGAATCCACCATTCAGCTGGAAGCTGCTCAGGATGCAAAATTTCTGGTCCTGACAGGTAAACCACTGAATGAACCGATTCAGGGGCATGGTCCGTTTGTCATGAATACCCGTGATGAAATCATCCAGGCATTCCATGATTTCAACAACGGCAAATTTGGTGCAATTCCGGTCAGTACATAAAATGATCGAAACTGCAATTTAAATGATGTAAATAAAAAAAAGCCCCCTTTCGGGGGCTTAGTTTTTTTCTGGCTTTTTTTTGCGCTGTAGTTACCTGTTTTAACTGCGTTCTTTGAAATAATTTTTGTGACACAGTTATCGTTTTTGTTGAATCGTATCTTAGTGTCGACTTATTGTTTTGTAAATGGGTTTACTGACAGAGGTTCAACTTATTTTTGCTTTTTTAAAGGATTTTTTGGAAAAATAACTAAAAATTCAAACAAATACTTAGAGTTAAAGTCGCCATCAAGAAGTGTAAAGTTTTGTAAATTTTAAAAATATTCTGCTATTGATGGACAATTGTAAACAGCCTGAATCTGGCATTTTTTAATAGCCTGTTTTGCCTGCGCCTGGTACATAATTTCGGGCAGTGTATAACTGATGGATAATTACTTTGGAAATTGCAGTCATTGGTAGTGGCATGGCTGGGCTGGCTACCGCAAGAATTCTCAAGGATGCAGGGCATAACATTAAAATTTTTGAGGCTTTGCCTGGTCGGGGGATGGACAGTCACAGTACTGAGTTTGAAGGTGGTCTGATTGATGCCCCTCTAAGGGTAATGAACCCCCATCTGTGGAAAAATACGCTCAGTCTCGCAGCTTACCTGGGAATTAAGGCATTTCCTGTGCGGACATATATGGCTTGCAGCTGGTTGTTTGAAGATAAAACGGAAACCTGGCTGACCACATCGCGCAGCCGGATCGGTAACTTACCGATCATCAATAACCGTAAAGGAATCCAGCAGTACGGATGGCGGCTGGTGAAAGGAATGCTGCAGCTGAAAACCGCAATACATCAGTTTTTTAAATCTGATCAGCAGGACATGACGCTGGCAGATTTCATCAATAAAAACGACATTGAAGAAGTGTTCTGGCATGGTGCTGTTATGCCGGTGCTGTACACCATCTGTACCTGTAACCCGAAAACCATCGGTGAATGGCCAGCGAAACCGTTACTGACATTTCTGCGTCAGCTGACAGATGGCGATGCCTTATTAAGAATTCAGGGTGGAACTTCTGCACTGGTTGATGGCTTGATCAATGGCATTGATATTTACAGTGGTTCTGCCATTACTTCAGTCAGAACTGAGGGCGAAAAGGTAGAGATCTTAAATTCAGCAGATGAAAAATTTGTCTTTGATCGGGTGATCGTTGCGACACCAACAACAAAAGTTGAAGAATTCCTCGATGCCGAACAGTTTGCAGATGACATAGCTTTGCTCAGACAGTTTAAATTTGAGCAGGGTGATCTGGTGATTCATACTGACCCTACAGTGATGCCGCCTAAGCGTAAAGACTGGGCTGTGCTCAGTTATATGATGGACCGTAAATTTACCCGTCAGCAGTTTACAGTATGGCTGAACTCGATTGAACCGAGCCTGGTTGGAAAATCCCCAGTTTTTCAGACATGGCGTCCGGTGACTGAAATTGATCCGAAGAAAGTGATTTCCACTGTGACACTGACTCGTGCAGTTGTGGATATGCAGACCGTTGCACTGAACAAAGAGTTACAGGAACGCCATAAAATGGCAGACCGTAAGGTCTTTTACTGTGGTTCATGGTCGTGTGATGGTTTACCGATTCTTGAGTCTGCTGTGACTTCTGCAATGCAGATTGCAGAGATTTTTGGTGCACCATTGCCATTTAAAGGCTTAAAACCTAAAGTTGAGGTTGCACCGCAACTCGGCTATTGATCAGATGAAATGGTTACAGGCAATTCAGCAGTTTTTACCTCAGCACAAATATGCCATTAATGCGGTGGCACTTGGGGATAATGCTGAACTGCCCTGGACCAACCTGGGATACTGGAATGATGCAACATCTTCCTATCCGCAAGCCTGTCGTCAGCTGACAGATCACCTGGCACAAGCCATACAGCTGAAAGCAGATGACCGTTTGCTTGATCTGGGCTGTGGGCAGGGGGCAAGTCTTCAGCACTGGCTTGAGCACTATCAGATTCAGGATCTGGAAGCAGTTGAGTTACAGAACCAGTGTGTGCTTCGTATCAAAGAAAAACTGCCTCAACTGACCGCGATTCACCATCAGTCTTTTTTAAATTTAAACTCTGTTTCATTTCCCAGAAAATTTAATGCGGTGATGTGCATAGATGCGGCATATCACTGCAATCTGAATTCATTTCTGACATCAGTCACGGCTGTTTTAAATTCAAAAGCACGGATTGGTTTTCATTGCCTGGTGTTGTCAGATGACTGGCAGACCGCATCAACCATAAAAAAACTGCAATATCAGGCATTACTGAAATCGGCTGATGTCAGTTTGGCATATTTATATGATCAGACTGGTTTAGCGCAGTTATTGCAGCAGCATGGTTATGGGCAGATTGTGATTGAGGATCTGTCTGAACCTGTACTGCATGGTTTTTCAGATTATATTTTCCAGAAAATAAAGACCGCTACGGAACTGGAGCAGCAGAATGCTGGATCGCGACTGGATATTTTTAAAATTCAGATGACTGCCCGATTGTGCAAAAAACTGTATAAGGATGGACTGGTGCGTTATGTTCAGGTCTGTGCAGAATACATCTGACTGTTTATATTTATAAAGATGGATGAGAAACTGAGTTAAATTTTTAAACCCCTTAAAAACAACAAAGCCCCACTGAATAAGTGAGGCTAAGTATATGGTGCCGGCACACGGATTCGAACTGTGGACCTACTGATTACAAGTCAGTTGCTCTACCAACTGAGCTATGCCGGCATTGTGGAGTGCATTTTACAGAAACTCTGACTCAATGCAAGCCAAAAAATAACCGATTAATGAGTTTGATAAAACTAAATATAGATCTGTCCACTAAAGTTCAGATCCTGAAGATTGTCTTTGAGCTGCTTAACTCTGATAAGACGAAACAGAATGGTCTCTGGAACCGATCCAGGAGTAAATGAACTCAGGTTCAACCTGAGTTCATGCTGGGTGATCTTGTTTTAATTTTGAAATGAATTTTCTGAAATCATTGTATTGTTATGTGAAATTTATTTGCTCCTCAGAATTTTATCCAGATCCTGGGCACATTCTTCGAGGGTAAAAGCCATATCAAATTGTAACTGGGGTTTCAGCTCACTGGCTAATTTTCTCCATTCTTCAATTAACTGGATTGCTTTTTGAACCTTGTGTTTATTTACATCCTTGGCAATGGTGGGGGTATATCCACCGCGTTTAGCATTTTTGACCTGTTTTACATAATTTATGCTGTTATTCATTGTCGCTCCCGAATAGCAGTTTCTATGAGTCTTAAGTGCTTCTGTTGGCTTGGTCGCAGAATTCTGTTCTGCTGTTTCTTAAGTTTAGGTTCGGAACATTGCATCCTGATGATAGGTTTTACTGTTTTTATTTACTCCTTGTTGTTTATTGGTTTTTTTATGGATGAAACAGGGATCGTCATTTGATGCTAAACGATGAATTCAGGAATTGGAACACTTCTGTTCTGATTTTTTTATGCAGAATGTAACTGTTTTTGTTTGGATTGTATGCTGCAGTCCTTTATTTTTTTATCTCTGCTGAGATGTTTTCAGTACTGTAATGCGGCGGGTTGTTTAATTGTTGCTGTTTACGTGTATTAAAGAGGAAGGAGTCGGGTTGTTTTACCCCCATTTATACCCCGAAATGACTCTCGAGAATGGGCAGTCAGAATGTACAGGACGTAAAAAAGGCTTAAACCATAACAGTTTAAGCCTTTTTAATTCCACTGGATAAGGTGGAACTGAATCTTGGCGGTGAGAGAGGGATTCGAACCCTCGATACGCGCAAACGTATACACACTTTCCAGGCGTGCTCCTTCAGCCACTCGGACACCTCACCATGCGCTGGGCATGATACCCAAAAAAAAACATTCTGCCAAGAAGAAACCATAGATTTAGAGCAAAACTTTTTTCTCAGTGATATGATTGCGAAAAATCAGTGTCTAAAACGAAGACAAAATATGCAAAGTACTGCAAAAAAAGCAGCCCTGCCGGTCATTACCCTGGCAGCTCTAGGGGTTGTATTTGGAGACATTGGGACCAGTCCGCTGTATGCGCTTCGTCAATGTTTTCTGACAGCACATCTTGCCATTACAGAAGCGTCAGTACTGGGGATTCTGTCTCTGATTGTCTGGTGCATGATGCTGACCATCAGCTTTAAATACGTCAGTGTCATCATGAAAGCAGACAACAATGGTGAAGGCGGTATTATGTCACTGCTGGCATTAAACCTGCGGACAACACGGATTGCCGATAATAAAAAAATTTATCTGATTGCGCTGGGTTTCATCGGTGCTTCACTGTTTTTTGGTGACGGCATTATTACTCCGGCGATTTCAGTCATGTCTGCCATTGAAGGCTTAAGCATTGCAACGCCAATGTTCAATCAGTGGCTGATGCCACTGGCAATCGGTATTCTGACTGGACTGTTTCTGGTACAGCGTCACGGTACGGGGACGATGGGGAAATTTTTTGGTCCCATTACCCTGGCGTGGTTTATTTCGATAGGTCTGATTGGTCTGCACAGTATTATCCAGACCCCTTATGTTCTTTCCATGCTGAATCCTTACTGGGCAATCAGTTTCGTTGTGCAGCAGCCTTATGTTGCATTCCTGACCATGGGTGCTGTGATTCTGACCATGACGGGCGGTGAGGCACTGTATGCAGATATGGGGCATTTTGGACGTATGCCGATTAAAATGGCGTGGTTCATTATTGTGTTGCCCTGTCTGCTGCTGAACTATGCAGGGCAGGGTGCCTTGTTACTGCGTGATGCAAGTGCCCTGGAAAATCCATTCTATCTGCTGGTACCGGAATGGGCACTTTATCCAATGATTGGGCTCGCGACTGCAGCTGCCGTGATTGCCTCACAGGCAGTGATCACGGGCGTATTTTCCATGGCAAATCAGGCAATCCAGCTGCGTTATCTGCCACGCTTAAGTGTTCAGCACACTTCAGATGTGGAGCAGGGGCAGATTTACCTGCCGTTTATTAACTGGGTGCTGTATATCTCTATTTTGCTGCTGATTCTGATTTTTCAGAACAGTGCCAATCTGGCAAGTGCCTATGGTGTTGCGGTCACGATGACCATGCTGTGCGATACGATTTTAATTGCAGTGCTGGCTTATGGTTTCTGGCGCTGGCCTAAATGGAAACTGGCGCTGTTTGTTATTCCATTTCTGGTGATTGATCTGATTTTTATTGCATCAACGTCGCTGAAAATTGTTTCAGGTGGATGGGTGCCAATTCTGATCGGTGCAATTGCATTTACGATTTTAATGACATGGAAAGATGGGCGGGAAATTGTTTATAACCGTTTATCCAAAGACTCCTTATCACTGGATCTGTTCATTAAAAGTGTCAGTATGAGTTCTGAAACCATCTTTGTTCCTGGTGAGGCTGTATTCCTGACAGGTAATCCAGAGATTGTTCCACATGCGATGCTGCACAATATCAAGCACAATCGGGTGCTGCATGAACGTAATATTCTGGTGACTGTTATTACCCGTGATGTTCCTTATGTTTCTGATCAGGAACGGGTCAGGGTGGAAGTGCTGGATGATAAATTTCAGCGGATATTTATTTACTATGGATTTAAGGATCAGCCCAATATTCCTGTCGCACTGGAACTGGCTTATGCACAGCTGGATATTCCGTATGACATGATGCATATCAGCTTCTTTATTTCACGGGATCGACTGATTCATACGGTCGGTGATGGGATGTCGCCGTGGCGGGAAAAACTGTTTATTTCCATGCAGCGAAATACAAGTCCTGTCAGTGATTTCTATCAGATTCCTCCAAACAGAGTGGTTGAGCTGGGCAGTCAGATTGAGATCTGATCTCCGTTCGATATAAAAAACCAGGTCTTCGGACCTGGTTTTTTTGTTTACGCAGGATGGATAGCGTCTGTTTTTCAGATGGATCGGGGTGAATGTTGTTTTATTGATCATAGTGCCTGAATAAACGACAGATTATGTCGTTCTATGGTCGAGTCTGCTGAACAGGCATGCCATAATCATTCATTCCTTTTCAGATACGGATTCGCAGAGCTTGTCATAAAGCGGTTTGTGGGGATGATCTGAAAGTTTTCAGGGTTGATAAATGCAGATTTGCAGCTTCAGCCCGTTTTACTGAATGTCTGTTGTGTTGGAATGGCTCGCAAAAAAAGTCGTGGTTCTACAGGTGGATTCGGGAAAGTTTTTCTGAATAACACACTGGTTAAAATTGTTCTGGGGATGGTTGCTGCAAGCAGCTTTGCAATTGCATTTGGGCAGGAAAAAATCAGCCAGCTGGCTGCCATTATGCCTTCTGCTTCAAATTCTGCCTGTATGGATCAGTTCTATCGGGATGTACCTCCGTATCTGCATAAAACCAGTCTGCAGAAAAATGCATATCCACTGTGTTTCAATGGGTTTAATGTCATGTATTCAGGTGTGTCCAAAACACCGCTCTGGGTAGCCGAAGCATTAACGCCTGAACGTCTGAGTAAAAAAATTCCACGTGAAGACAGTTTTCATGAAGAAAAAAGAGTGCGTGCCGAGCACAGGGCACTGCTTTCGGACTACCGTGGTTCAGGCTATGACCGTGGACATATGGCACCCAATGCAGACATGCCTGTTACTGAAGCACAGTATGACAGTTTTTCTCTTGCCAATATGGTTCCGCAGGCACCCAAGAATAACCAGCAGGTGTGGCGTGAACTGGAAGAAGCCACCCGTGCTCTGGTGACGAAGCAAAAGCAGGATATTTACGTGGTCACTGGACCGGTTTTTTCAGGCAGAAAGCTGAAAACCATTGGTCAGGGGGTGATTGTTCCAACAGCGGTATATAAAGCGGTGTATCTGCCTAAAACCGGCGCGATAGGGGCTTATTATGCACCGAATGATAATTCACAGCAGGTCAGCATTGTCAGTGTCTGTTATCTGGAAGAACAGCTGGGCATCAATCTGTTTCCACAACTGACGGAAGAACAGAAGCGAAATACTTACAAATTGCCACTGACTGCAAATGCAGTGAAAGCGGCTAAACCCTTGGTGTATTCACACTGGGATGCTGAGAGCCAGTGTGCAGAAGACATCAGTGCGGAGCAGTTGAAAGCAGTGCAGAAGGAGTTCAGATCATCATCTGTGGCGACTTCATCCACTTCAGCACCGATCGATTCAGCTGCACAGGATGCGATTGTGAAACAGCTGGTTGAGGCATTATTGCAGTACATTTTACAGCTGTTGAAATAAGAACAGCTGAGTTAGGATAATGCTTCATATAACAAAAAGATGTGAGTATCAGTGAATGTTTAAACCGTTTATTCATGGCAATGAATCACATGCCATTCATGATCTGACCCTGGAAAATGCAGAAGACCGTGTCAGTATTTATGGAAACTTACAGATTACAAAAGATCAGGCTGGACTTCAGGCAGCAAAAGCCTTACAGACTTATCTGAACGAAATTGTTGCAGCACTGGAGCAGCAGACAGATTTACCGGAAGCGCTGGAAACCAGGGTAGAGGGTGAGATTGAAAATCCGTTTCTTTAAAAACAGAAAATAAAAAAACCTGCTGATGCAGGTTTTTTTATTCAGACAGAAATCAGTCCTGCTGTTCACCACCGACAACTTTATAGATGATCGCACCTATAACTGCACCAATAATCGGTGCAACCCAGAATAGCCATAACTGACTTAAAGCAGCTGTTTCAGCAAAGAATGCGACACCTGTGCTTCGTGCAGGGTTAACTGAGGTATTGGTGACAGGAATACTGATCAGGTGAATCAGAGTCAGTGCCAGACCAATGGCAATCGGGGCAAAACCGGCAGGTGCGCGTTTGTCTGTAGCCCCCATAATCACGATCAGGAAAACAGCAGTCAGTACAATTTCAATGACCAGGGCAGAAGTCAGGGAGTATTTACCAGGAGATAATTCACCAAAACCATTACTGGCAAAACCGCCAGTACCTGCAAAACCACTTTGTCCCTGAACAATCAGATACAGTACAAATGCTGCCAGTGCTGCACCAATCACCTGTACGATGATATAGGGTGCCAGGTCTTTGGCATCGAAACGTCCACCGACCCACAACCCGATGCTGACTGCCGGGTTGAAGTGTCCACCTGAGATATGACCCAGCGCATACGCACCTGTCAGGACGGTCAGACCGAATGCCAGGGCTACACCTGCAAAGCCAATACCAAGTTCAGGGAATGCTGCGGCAAGTACGGCACTGCCGCAACCACCAAAGACCAGCCAGAAAGTACCGATCAGTTCTGCTAAATATTTATTCATCGTTTGCTCCATTTGTTATTGTGTTACTTTGTTTTAATGATGAAGATCATTCTTAATCTTTAAATTATCTTTAAAGGAGATTCTGAAGAATCTCAACCTAAACATGATGAACAGACATGACACCTTCATGACAGTGAATCATTCAGGATTGTGCAGTCTCCACTGTTGAGGTGTCAGATTTGCCCATTGTTTAAATGCGCGCTGGAAAGCACTCTGTTCTGAGTAGCCAAGCAATAAAGCAATTTCGTGCAGACTTAAATGGGGATTCTGTAAATATTGTCTAGCCAGCAGGAAGCGGATTTCCTGCATACGCTGCTGATAGGTTGAACCCTGTTGCTGTAGATGCCTTTGCAGCTGGCGTACCGAAAGATTCAGCTGGGTGGCAATATGTTCAATCTGAAACTGATGCTTCTGTAAACCCAGTAAAATAGCCTGCTGTAACCGCTGATCAATCTGTGTGGAGTTGGGTAGCTTATCCAGCAGAGCCTGAGCCTGTTGCATCAGCAGGTGCTGCAAGGTCTGATCACCCTGACGGATCGGTTTGGACAGTTCTGAAACAGGCAGCAGAACCTGTGCATAGGGCTGTGAAAAACGGACTTTGCATCGGAAGTACTGCTCATACAGCCCTTGATTTTTAGGTGCAGGATGACGGAAATGTACTTCATGCAGGTGAATATCATTAAATTCCATATAATGCTTCAGAAACTGGAGCATCAGCGCAATGGCAATTTCATCAGTGGTCTGGGTGGTCAGGTGAATAGGCAGTTCGCCCCAGCGGATCGCAATCAGATCTTCGAGTATTTCCACCTGTAATGTCGTACCGTCATAAACCAGGCGGTGAAAGTCATGATAGCGGTAGAGGGCTTCACCGAGGCTTTCACAGGACAGTGCAATATAGGCAATGATACCCAGATGTTTGGGTTCGACATATTCAGCAATTTCCAGACCGAGGGCAGGGGGGTGCAGCTGCTGATCCATATCGGTCAGCAGACTTCGCCACAGACTGAAGTCAAAGCGTTCAAGGTTCTGAACCTGCTGAAGTTTTATTGAAACAGGAATCCCTTTCTGTTGACAGTAGGCATACAGTAAATGCCCAAGTCCCCCGTAAACTGATCCTGTGTAGTCCTTTAATTTTTGCATATTGATCTGTTTTTTGTTGTCGCAATTTGTCAATGAATTGCAGAGTTGTCGTCAATATTTACCTTTATACCACCATTATATTTAAATAAAAGAAATGGAGGAATAACATATGTGGAAAGGTTTCCTTGCTGGCCTGGTCGTTGCAAACGGCTTCGAGTGGGTTGCACATAAATATATTTTACATGGTACACATCGCCCGGGACAATCCCGTTACAGCCCAGTGCCAGACAGTATGAAATCCCACTGGGAACATCACCGTGAAGTCAGAAAGACGGATTTCAGTGACCACGGTTATGTGGAAGGGATTTCCAACTGGCGTACAAAAAATGAGATCGTTTCCCTGGCTGTCGTTGCAAGTGCTGCAAGTCTTGTGTTTTACCCTTTTTCAAAGGGAATGGCAGCAGCAGCGGTCTACAGTGCATGCAATTATTATTACATTCACCGCCGTGCTCACCTGGAACCAGAATGGGCAATGAAAAAAATTCCATGGCATTATGATCATCATATGAACTCAAATCAGGATGCAAACTGGTGTGTGACAAAACCATGGTTTGACTATGTCATGGGTACCCGTGTCATTTCATCTGCTGCCTTACAGGAAAAAAATCCTTTAGGGATCGCTTTACCAGGTTTTGCAGCGACAGCTTTAAATAAAGCAGTGAACCGTCTGTTTCCAGCGAAATGGGTTGGAAAGGAGCCTGTTCTTCTGAAAGAGGCATCCTGAGCGTAGCTATCAAACAGGATCAGCGGTTGAAAATGATATAATGTCTACGGGTTGGCAGAACAGGGCATGTGTTTAAGAAAATGTCGTGATTTGTCAACTTTTGTGGTGTGAAATGTCAATATCCTGTATGTTTTTTAACATATAGTCTTTGGCAGTTAGATATTGATATGAATTTCAGCTGTAATAATTTCTGTTTGATTTTAAACCACGTGCTGTAGTTTCTTCGGTTTCAAGGAGTCTTCAAGGCTCCTTTTTTTTACCCTGAATTTTTATATCGGATGCGGATTTCAGCATTTTTGATCAGGATGAATACTGAAAATAATATATATCATCTGAAAGCTGAGCTGTTTTTCGCCTGGATAAGCACTTTTAAACTGTTTTAAAATGACAAAGAGCATGCAGTGAATACTCTTTGTCAAAGGTGACTGAGCCTTAGAGGCGCATTTCAATTCCTTGTTCAGCAAGGTATTTTTTTGCTTCAGGGATCGTGTGCTGACCGAAGTGGAAAATGGATGCAGCCAGTACAGCATCTGCCCCACCTTTTAAGATACCATCTGCCAGGTGCTGTAAATTACCTACACCACCAGATGCAATAGTTGGAATGGTGACACGGTCATTGATCTGACGCATCAGCTCAAGGTCGTAACCTGCTTTGGTACCATCGGCATCCATTGAGGTGATCAACAGTTCGCCTGCACCGAAATCAGCCATTTTTACTGCCCATTCGATGGCATCAATTCCAGTTGTCTTACGACCGCCGTGGGTAAAAATTTCCCATTTATTTTCAGCGGTTTTTTTCGCATCAATTGCGACCACAATACATTGAGCGCCAAAACGCTGAGAGGCTTCCTGAACAAATTCAGGATTGAAGACCGCGGCTGAGTTGATGCTGACTTTGTCTGCACCGGCATTGAGCAACAGACGGATATCTTCGACTTTACGGACACCGCCACCGACAGTCAGAGGTACAAAAACAGACTCTGCCATACGTTCTACGGTACGGTAAGTGGTGTCACGGCCATTGGAAGTCGCTGTAATATCCAGGAAAGTAATTTCGTCTGCGCCCTGCTCATTGTAGCGGCGGGCAACTTCGACAGGGTCACCTGCATCACGGATATCAAGAAATTGAACACCTTTCACCACCCGACCATTATCTACGTCCAGGCAAGGAATAATACGTTTAGCGAGCATAAATTTTTCCAGTTATTACAGCCAATTATGAAACTGACCCGCACAGGTGCTACACCTTGGCAGATTGAACGGCTATTCTATCAAACTTAGCTAAGTTTTTTTGCAGGTTTTCTATGTCGGTTTATACCCCACTGAGTTTAAAGGAAGTTCAGGATTTTGCAGCGCCTTATCAACTGGAGGTGACAGATCTGATTCCTATTCAGGGTGGTATCCAGAATACCAATTATTTTGTGGTCTGTGACACAGCTCAGTATGTACTGACGATTTTTGAAGAAATGGATGAGCAGGGTGCATCTGAACTGGTGCCGGTACTGGAACATCTGGGGCAGCAGGGGTTGGCTGTGCCTGTACCTTTAAAGCACAGTGGAAAATCCATTCATATCTTAAAAAATAAACCGGCTCAGATTGCTCCAAGAATGATGGGCAAACACCCGATGCCATCTACTGTAGGGCAGGTCAGGGCAATTGCACAGGCACAGGCACAGATGCATGTGGCACTGCTGGATTTTCCGCTTCAGCGTGCAGAATATCGGGATCACCGTTACTGGCGAAGTGTGGCAAAAGAGATTCAGCCTACACTGGACATGGCAGACCGCACCTTACTCAGTAATCTGCTGGGGCTGTACGATGCTTTGAGCATGATGTATCCAGACCGTCCCCGCGGTTTTATTCATTCAGATCTGTTCAGGGACAACACGCTGTTTGATGGCGATGAACTGAAAGGCATTCTGGATTTTTATGAGCTGAATAAAGATGAATTGCTGTTTGATATTGCCATCAGCATGAATGATTTCTGTACGGATTATCCTTCGGTTGTACTGAACGAAGAAAAAGCGATGGCCTATCTGGAAGCATATAGTGCGGTACGAGCGCTGACAGAAGATGAAAAATCCTGTCTGGAGCTGTATCTGGCGATGGCAGCGGGCAGATTCTGGATGATGCGTTTACAGATTGCACAGAAAAATGCAATGGAAGGACGTACAGGAACAGATATTCTGCAGAAAAACCCCGTAGAAATGCGTAATATGCTGATTGAACGGATGAAATTTGTTACAGCATAAAATGAGGTGAAAATGCGCGATCAGGGTCGGTTGGTGGAATGGTTTGATGAAAAAGGCTATGGTTTTATTCAGCCTGAGGATGTCTCAAAAGATCGTGTATTTCTGCACATCAAGGATTTTTCCCGACCTGGTCCACGTCCAATCGTCGGCTGTGCACTGGAGTATGTGGTTCAGCTGGATGGTCAGGGGCGCTGTAAAGCCCGTCAGGTGACTTATCTGAAAGCCACACAGACCCAGAAAAAACCCTCAAGGGCTCAGCCATCTGCATCTCATGCCAGTCCACGGCTGCAGGGTATGCAGATATTGAGTGTTGCTTATATTGTGGTACTGGCAGGGCTTGTGCTGGCTGGAAAATTACAGGGAATGATTCTGCTGTTCATCAGTATCATCAACGTCATGACTTACTGGGTGTATGCGCAGGATAAAGAAGCTGCACAACAGAACAATCGGCGTGTTCCTGAAAATACTCTGCATCTGTTGTCCTTCCTGGGAGGATGGCCGGCGGCCTGGCTGGCTCAGCAGCGTTTACGACATAAAACACAAAAACAACCTTTCCGTCAGATTTATTTTTGTACCATAGGTTTTAATATATTGCTGATTTTATGGCTGATTTCACCTTTTAACAGCCTGCATATTTAACTGGGTGCTTTTTGCTGAGGGTAGATGATGAATTATGAGATAGATAAAGATCCGAACCGATCTCTGACACTTGTTCTGTATATTCTTTATATTGTTGCTATTTTTTCGGCAGGTCTGCTCGCCGTGATTGCGCTGATCATTAATTATATAAAACGCAGTTCGGTCAAAGGCACTATCTTTGAAAGTCATTTTACCTGGCAGATCAGAACGTTCTGGTGGTATCTCATCTGGAATGTCATAGCCTTTGTACCGTTTATATTTCTGTTTTATAGCGGACAGAATCCTGAGCTGTTTGCCGGTGTTGCGCTGGGCGCATCTGCTTTTTGTATCGTGGTGATTGGACTGGCATGGGTCTGGATTGTTTATCGGGCTTTAAGGGGAATCATTACCCTGAATGACAACAGGGCGATGTATACAGACTGATGATAAAATCCTGAAGGTATAAACAGTAAACATCCTGAATAAAAAAAGAGGTCATATCGACCTCTTTTTTATTGGCTAAACCGTCTTACAGAGACTGTGCATCCAGTAACAGCTGAGCTTCACGCAGGTTCAGTGTATTTTCATAGATCGCACGACCCGTGATCGCACCTAAAATACCAGGCTGACCTTTTAAGTTGCGGACATCATCCAGGTTGGTCACGCCACCTGAAGCAATTACAGGTAGACCTGAGTACTGTGCAAGATGTACAGTCTGCTCAACGTTTACACCCTGCATCATGCCGTCACGGGCAATGTCTGTGTACACAATGCTGGAAACACCTGCATCTGCAAAGCGTTTTGCTAAATCGGTTGCTTTAACATCAGTGACATTTGCCCAGCCATCTGTTGCCACCATGCCGTTGATCGCATCAATACCAACAATGATATGACCTGCAAATTTTTTGCATGCTTCTTCAACAAATTCAGGTTCTTTAACAGCTTTTGTTCCAATAATCACAAAAGACACACCTGCATCCAGGTAGTGTTCAATGGTTTCAAGGGAACGGATACCGCCACCAATCTGAATTGGAAGCTCTGGCTGTGCTTTGGCAATGGCTTCAACCACAGGCTTATGGATTGGTGTACCTGCGAAAGCACCGTTCAGATCGACCAGATGCAGACGGCGTGCGCCTTCATTGACCCAATGCTGTGCAGTGGCAACTGGATCATCAGAAAATACGGTATCGTCTTCCATACGACCTTGTTTTAAACGGACACATTTGCCATCTTTCAGGTCAATTGCAGGGATGATCAGCATGCTTTCGCTCCTAGCCCAGTCTCATAAAGAATTTATTGGCGCTAATCTTAGCAAAATATTGATCAATTTCTAAGAGCCTGCACTGGCTTTTATTACAGCAAAGCAGATTTATGCAGAAAATTTTATGAAATATCAGGTGGAAGTAAACCCTGTTGCTGAAGTGCCTTAAAAATCAGTACAGGGGCATAGGCATCTGCTGCGGCATATTCAATCTGCTGTGGACTCAGGTTTTTCCGTGACCAGTTGGAGGTACTGACAGATTTGCGTTTGGGGAAATTCTGCTGGAACAGAACAGCAATGGCATTTTTAATACCCAAAGGATTCTTAAACCCCAGCTGTGTGAAGCATCTGGACAGATCAACCGTATGATTCAGCTGGATGCCTTTTTTACGGAACAGGTGTGCATCATTTTTCAGTCCAAATCCTGTTTTCAGCTGAGTGTGGCTGGAAAGTACAGTTTGCAGAAATTGCAGAATTTCTGGGGAGACCTGAAACAGCCATGCATCTGTTTCTGTGGCAAGCTGAATCAGATGAGGGCCAGTCTGAGTTTCACCTTTGGTAAATGTTGGACGGGACTCAGTATCAAAGCCCAGAATTTTCGCCGCTTTAAGCTCAGCTTCAATCTGCTGACACTGATCGAGGGTCTGAATAACCCTGATCCGTTCCAGCGGTAGATTCTGAAACAGAGGATAAGTACTGATGGTTGCTGTATCCGGCAAAGTGGGTGCTGAATGATCCAAAAGAAAGAGCCTGAAGTTTTTTTACTGTTATAGCAAAAGCTGAACAAAAAATGTTAGTTTTGCAGAGCAACTGTACAGAGGAGTAAAAACAATGAGCAACAGGGATGATGAGTTTTCTGCATTTGTCGATGGAGCAAAACGGATCAAACAGCTGATTCAGGAAAAGAATATAAAAACCTCTGATATTGTCTCTGCGCTTGAGGTTTCAAAAGACACAGTGGGGCGATGGCTGCAGGGGCAGTCTGTACCCAGTGCGCAGAGTCTGATGGAGCTGGCAAAGTATTTAGGTGTGTCTGAACGCTGGATACTTGAAGGTAAACCTGCTGGCGCTGAAAGTGGAGTACCTGCAGATCTGGTACTGCTGAAACAGGCAAGCGTTGAACAGCTGATGAATGAACTGAAACTGCGCTATGCAGAGCTGAATCTGGACGCTGAAATCCGAGTCAGTGTCAGACCGGTCGAAGGTGGTTTTGTCACACGGGAAGACTGAGGACTGAAACAGAACATTAAAAAAGCCCATTTAAAAATGAGCTTTTCTTTGAAACGGATAATATCTGAGACTAAAAACAGAATCAGATATCCCATTCCACAAAGTTTTTCAGAAGCTGTAAGCCTACAGTATGGCTTTTCTCTGGATGGAACTGAGTCGCAAACAGATTTTCTTTGTGAATCGCGGTACAGAACTCAATGCCATAATTACAGGTGGCAGCAGTATAGGCAGTATTTTCAGGTTCTACATAGTAGCTGTGTACAAAGTAGAAACGTGCATCCTGCTCAATATTTTTCCACATCGGATGCTCAGGGTCAGCCTGATGCACCTGATTCCAGCCCATATGAGGCACTTTTAAGCCTTTCATATCGGGAAAGCGTTTGACCACACCTTCAAAAATGCCCAGTGCTTCAGAACCGCCATTTTCTTCAGAAGATTCCAGCAAAGCCTGCATACCGACACAAATCGCTAAAACAGGTTTGTTGAAAGCTGCCTTGCGTACGACTTCATCAATACCTGCTTCACGCATTCCCTGCATGCAGTCACGCATTGCGCCTACACCAGGAAATACGATTTTGTCTGCCTGAGCAATCAGTTTTGGATCATTGGTCACATCAACAGTTGCACCGACATGTTCAAGGGCTTTTGCTGCTGAGTGAAGGTTTCCCATGCCATAGTCAAGAAGGGCAATACGGGTCATTACAATGTTCCTTTGGTCGATGCCACAGTATTTTCTGCACGAGGGTCAACCTCGCAAGCCATGCGTAAAGCACGTGCAAATGCTTTAAATACACTTTCAATCTGGTGGTGGCTGTTTTTGCCTTTTAAGTTGTCAATGTGCAGTGTCATCAGCGCATGATTGACAAAACCCTGGAAAAACTCTGAAAACAGGTCAACATCAAAACGACCGATCATGGCACGGGTAAACGGAATATCCATGAACAGACCAGGACGACCAGACAGATCCACCACCACGCGGCTTAAAGATTCATCAAGCGGTGCATAGAAATGACCATAACGGCGCAGACCTTTTTTATCGCCTAAAGCCTGAGCGAAAGCCTGTCCTAAAGTGATACCGCAGTCCTCAACCGTGTGGTGATCATCGATTTCCAAGTCACCATCACAGTGAATATCAATATCAAACAGTCCATGACGCTTGATTTGATCAATCATATGGTCTAAAAATGGAACACCGGTGTTCAGCGTGCCTTGACCAGTACCGTCAAGATTCACACGAACACGTATTTTAGTTTCGTTGGTGTTTCTTACTACTTCACTGATACGTTGCGCCATAGACACGTTCCTCAAAAAACGTCAAAAATTAAAAGTTTGATGTAAAGATGTTTCGCTTTGACGAAAGTCACTGCATATTAGATTGCTCAGGAGGGTTAATCAATGCCTATAACCGTACATGCCTATACTTCACTTGAAAATGACGAAGTGCGCAGCCAGCTTGAGCGACTGTATGACACAAGCCCAGAATTTAGTGATGGGCAGGATGCCATTGAACAACTTGAGCAGAACTTAGCTCAGTATACCCTGGTTTATACCGCAGAATTTAATACTAAACTGATTGGTGCACTCTGGTGCACTGGACAGGGAGACAGCAGAACCCTGGAAAATATCGTGGTTCATCCCGCTAACCGAGGGCGGGGCGTTGCTGAAAGGCTGGTGGAAGAAGCCTGTCGTATGGAAGAAGAAAAGGGTGTTAAAGCCTTCGAACCGGGCTGTGGCGCGATACACCGCTGTCTGGATCACATCGGTAAAATTTGAAGAATACCGTTTTTAAAGCAGTCTCAGGACTGCTTTTTTTATGTGTGTAGGTTAATAAAAACCGACTATATAACTGAATCATCAGCAGTAAACAGTTTTAAAAAATAGATAATATGCTGTAAAAGTGAACATTTAAAAGCAATTATTCAGAAAGCTGCTTGACGCTCAGGGACTTAAACTGTTTAATACGCGTCATCGGCGTGATAGCTCAGTAGGTAGAGCAACGGATTGAAAATCCGTGTGTCCCCAGTTCGATCCTGGGTCTCGCCACCATATTTAAAACGTATTTGTGTTTTCAATCCCTGATCCCATCAGGGATTTTTTTTTGCATAAAAAATATGCGATCAAATAAAAATGTGATGATTTTTATTGACTAATCAGAGCAGATACGGCTTAATACACCGCATCGGCGTGATAGCTCAGTAGGTAGAGCAACGGATTGAAAATCCGTGTGTCCCCAGTTCGATCCTGGGTCTCGCCACCATATTCAAAAAACCTCAGACATTGTCTGGGGTTTTTTTATTGGTTAAAATAAAAGATTGAGGATAATAATTGAGATAACAATGAAAAAAATTTTAGGTTTTGGATTTTCGGCATTTCTGGTTGCGCTGCTCAGTGGTTGTGGTGGCGGTGATGGCGGCGATAACTTTAACTCCTCTTATAGTCAGACCATTGTCAAAGGTGCAGTGACTTATGTCTGCCGCAGTGAAAAAGCAGCATCTGCCTGTGAAAAGAACAACGACTGTTCAGCCTGCGAAGACCAGTCTGGGAACCCTATTGTCACTGCCTGTAAAACGACCACAGTTTCAGGGTTGAAAACATTTACGGTCACGCAGGCAGGGTGTGTACTGAACCTGAAAAATACGGCTCAGACCGGTGTCTGTGTCAGCGGTGATCTGAAACTGCTCAATGCTCAGGGAGCAAACCGTGCCAGAGTGCTTGCAGAGGGTTCTACATTTGAGGCATCCAAACTGCCATACAATGTGATGAATAATGAGCAGATTGTCTGCAGTTAAGCCTTAGTCATGCATTATGCTGTAACTGCGGTCATTGCTATCCTGTGCTTTGGACTGGGCTATCTGACCGCTCACTGGTCTTCTGATCAGACACCAGAGACAAAGGTGCCTGATCAGGTTCTGGCTGAGCTGCAACATCCATCTTCTGCTCAGCTGGAGACAGGACAGGGTGTGCCGTCATGGCAGACCCAGCTGAAAACACAGACTCCAGAAATCACCGCATTGATCAACACTGCTTCATCCGAGCAGATCAGTCATTATCTGGAGCAGGTTTTTCCGGATTATGATCTGTCCGAAATCCAGGATAAACGCATGTTTGCAAACCGCCTGATGAATGAATTTATTGAAGCAAAAAATACTGATCCAGCAACGCCTTTAGTGGCAAGCGCGACAGTGAGTTTTTATGAATCCATAACAGCATCTGCGGTTATGCCCCGTGATATACCGTTGCACCAGCCTTTGTTCGCACATCTGGATACACAGGGTAAGGTGGACAGTGGTAAGCAGATTTTTATCCGCTGGAGCAACAGAGACAGCGGTGAAGTGCTGTTTTTTATGCCACAGCGGATCACGGCTGACAGCCAGCAGAACTGGGTCAGTTTCAGTCCTGCAAAAGGCTGGAAGCCAGGAACCTATGATGTCAGATATTATCAGTTGAACAGTGAGATGGTGCCCATCGCACAGACTTCCTATGTCATTGAACGGGTGTTGAACTGAGATTTTTTACTGTCAGAGCTGAAATTTTCAGCTCTCTGACGGGATTGCACATCGAAATTTGCGCTATAAAATCTGCTGTAATCCCTGATCTGTCTTTTATATGAATAAAAAGAATAAGTATTAGAATTTATATTTGATTACATGCATAAGCTGCTAACAATATACTTTGTTATATATTGTTTTTAGTTAAGATAAAATATGAATCATTCAGTTTCGCTGTTATCCCTCAGTGTTGTGATCGCTTTAATCAGTACTTCTGCATCTGCAACCACAGGTTATTTTATGCATGGCTATGGTGTTAAAGTTCAGGGTAATGGGGGGACTTCCATTGCCCAGTTTCAGGATGCATTAACCATTGCCAGTAACCCCGCAGGTTTAAGCTGGATCGGCAGTCGGGTGGATGCGGGTCTGACCGTATTTTCTCCTGACCGTTCTTCGAAAATTTCAGGCAATCAGTATGGAGCCAATGGCAGCTATGATGGCAACGGACGTAAGTATTTTGTCATTCCTGATATTGCGCTGAATCATGAAATTAATGACCAGGTGGCGCTGGGGCTGGCTGTTTATGGCAATGGTGGCATGAATACAGGCTATGACAAAAATCCCTATGCTGCCTTTGGAAATACAGGATCAGCAGGTGTTGACCTGACGCAGGTTTTTGTTTCTCCTGCAGTGTCCTGGAAATATACAGATTATCAGTCGATTGGTATTGCGACCAATATTCTTTATCAGCGTTTTGAAGCCAGAGGGATTGGTGGTTTTGCAGGTTATTCGGCTGATGGCGCAAACCTGAGCAACCGTGGTAAGGATTCATCTACAGGTATTGGCGCACGTATTGGCTGGGCAGGTCATTTCTTTGATGAGCGTCTGACCCTGGGTGCAAATTATTCTTCTAAAATCGATGCAGACCGTTTTGATAAATACCGTGGACTTTTTACAGAGCAGGGTGATTTTGATGTGCCGGAAAGTTATGGCGTTGGTGCTGCATTTAAGGTCACACCCAAACTGACACTGGCAGCAGATGTACAGCGAATCAATTATTCAGATGTCGATTCGGTGGGAAATACATTTGATGTGGCACAGTTGCAGCAGGGACATGCTTTTGGCACAGTCAGAGGTCCAGGGTTTGGCTGGGATGATATCAATGTCTATAAAGTCGGAGCATCATATCAGGCAACACCTCAGCTGACACTGCGGGCAGGTTACAGTCACAATGATCAACCTGTACAGGACAGTGAAACGTTTCTGAATATTCTTGCACCAGGTGTGATTCAGGATCACGTCAGTATCGGGGCAACGTACAATATTGACCCACATCAGGAAATCAGCGTTGCTTATACACATGCGCTTGAGGATGATGTAGAAGGCGCAGTTTCCCCTGCATTTGGTGGCGGAAAAACCACACTGAAAATGAATCAGAACATTCTGGGTTTTTCCTATGGTTATAAATTCTGATCTGAATCTGACAGACCATTTTTAACTTTGGCTGTATTGCCGAGCCCTGTTTCTGGCGTCATGATGTGATGTATGTATAGAAACAGGGTTGAGCGTAATGAAAGATCTGTTTTCTTCGGGCAGTGAGCTGTACCGACAGGCCAGACCGCAGTATTCACAGGCAGTGCTTGATGAAGTCCTCAGGCATGTTTCACAGCGTGAGTGTGCCTGGGACTGTGGTGCAGGTTCGGGGCAGTTTACTCAGATGCTCGCCCCTTTTTTTAAGCACGTGATGGCAACCGATCTCAGTGCTGCACAGCTCGCACAGGCACCTCAGTTCAGTAATGTCACTTATCAGGCGCAGCCAGCAGAGCATTCGACCCTTGGATCTGCTTCAGTTGATCTGGTGACTGTGGCACAGGCAATTCACTGGTTCAGTTTCGATGCCTTTTATGCAGAAGTCCGACGTGTTTTAAAACCTGATGGAGTGATTGTCGTGCTGGGTTATGGTCTGATTCAGCTGCAAAATACGGAGCTGAATCAGCGGGTACATCATCTGTATTCAGATATTCTGGGTAAATACTGGGATGCTGAGCGGCGTTATATTGATGAAAACTACCAGACCATCCCATTTCCTTTCAAAGAGCTGCAAACACCTGAAATAAGCCTGGAATACCAATGGTCAGGACAACAGTTACTGGATTATTTAAACACCTGGTCCGCCTTAAAGCATTATCAGAAAGCTCAGGAGCAGAATCCACAGATGGTGGATGCACTGGCAGAGATTCAGCACTTTCTGCATAACCGTACTGAATTATGGCATGTGACTTTTCCTGTGCTGCTTCGGACAGGGGTGCTTGATTAAGGTCGGTCAGAATTTAAAAATGTCGACTTCTATGCATCATAACCATTTATCCTGAATCAGTACCTGGATCTGTCTGCTTATTGTACTATCTTTACTGACCCGTTTATTTCTGAGTTCCTTCAGGTTGAGTATGAATTTCCTTTCAAAAAA
Source organism: Acinetobacter chinensis (assembly GCF_002165375.2). Taxonomy (NCBI): domain Bacteria; kingdom Pseudomonadati; phylum Pseudomonadota; class Gammaproteobacteria; order Moraxellales; family Moraxellaceae; genus Acinetobacter; species Acinetobacter chinensis. The sequence goes on along the minus strand of NZ_CP032134.1, from coordinate 3,353,655 downwards.
TAGCAGTGTTCTGTTGATGGTGTGGTTGTTTTCTGCCCATGCAAATGCGGACACCTCCACGCTGAGTGTTCTGCAGTCTTTGACCGAGCAGGATATGCGAGGAGTGGCAGGCAGCGTTCAATGGAAAACTGATACGCAGAAACTGGATAATATTCAAAGAACGGGTCTGCGCAATCAGCGCGAACTTCAACAGAAAACGGTTCATGGCGAAAACAGTGGCAATGTTGCTGCACTGGATATTCCACAGCAGCAGACTGAATCAGGTCACTTGCCTGAACCCTTACAGCAGCATGTGGAACATATCGCGCAGGGGCTTCAGTCTTCTGACCCGACACGGGGTATCCATACATTGCTTGAGCCTATCGGCAAGGGGAGAAATGACTTACAGATCAATCTGGACAATGTGAAAATCGGAACGGTGGAACGTCAGCTGAACACAGATAGTATTATAAAAATATCTCAACAGTTACAGAATAAACTGCCGTAAAACAATGAACTTTTTAATTCTAATAATTTTTTAAAAAAATGGGGCAATCGTGCATAAAGATACGGTTGTAATAAAAAGCTGAAGTGCTTTAAAAGCAATCCTTTATGAAAGATTGCAGAATTATGGGTCTCTGACCCGCCTGTTATTGGGGAATAACATGAAAAAATTATCACTCGTCACGGGAGGTATCTTCCTGTGTCTAAGCACATCGGTATTCTCAGGGTTTGATACCTTAAGTGACGGGATGCTCAGAGAGGTTGTTGCACAGTCTGATCTTTCTGCACAGTTTACTGACCCGTATCAGCAGAAGCTGTTTGATACTCATATTCAGCTGGCTGAATCGGGACTGGATTTTATGGCAATCCTGTTTATGGAATCTTCAGTGGAAATCAAAAAGGACTCCAGGGGGAATGTAGTGATTCAGCTGGATCGTGGGACAGTCCGACTGGATGAGATTCATACCACATTGAGCCCGCAGGGTGTTTATCGGGGGCAGTTGGTTCAGTCCAGAACCGTTGAGTACTGATCAGTTTCTCTAAAGCAAAAAAAACGCCTCAATGAGGCGTTTTTTTTATGGCGTCAAAATCTTAAGCAGATTTTTTTTTCCTGAGTTTGTGCAGTCAGCATGTGACCATTTTCTTCGAAGTTAGAGTGCCATGACAGCGCTTCACGAAGAATGTGAGGAGTCTGACCACCTTTTTCACATGCACGGTCAAAGTAATCGTTCAGTGCATCACGGTACATCGGGTGTGCACAGTTGTCGATGATTGCACGGGCACGTTCACGTGGAGCAAGACCACGTAAATCAGCAAGACCCTGTTCAGTTACAAGGATGTCAACGTCATGCTCAGAGTGATCGATGTGCGATGCAAATGGAACAACAGAAGAAATGTCGCCGCCTTTTGCAATGGATTTAGTTACGAAGATTGCAAGGTGTGCGTTACGCGCGAAGTCACCTGAACCACCGATACCGTTCATCATTTTCGTACCACATACGTGAGTAGAGTTTACGTTGCCGTAAATATCGAACTCAAGTGCAGTGTTGATACCGATGATACCTAAACGGCGAACCAGTTCAGGGTGGTTAGAGATTTCCTGTGGACGTAATACAAGTTTGTCTTTGTATTGCTCAAGGTTGTTAAATACTTTTTCGCCATATTTAGCAGAAAGCGTAATTGAAGAACCAGATGCAAACTTCATTTTACCTGCATCGATCAGTTCGAATGTACAGTCCTGAAGTACTTCAGAATACATCACTAAGTCTTCAAAGTTGGATTCTTTAAGACCTGTTAATACAGCGTTTGCAATTGAACCGATGCCCGCCTGTAAAGGACCTAAGTCTTTTGGTAAACGACCTTCTTCCACTTCTTTTTCAAAGAAAGAGATCAGGTGGTTTGCAATGCCCTGAGTCTCATCATCAGCATCAGCAACAGTTGATGGAGAGTCATGCAGTTCGCTGTTGATCACGATACCAACAATTTTAGAAGGATCGATGTTGATCGCAGGTGTACCGATACGCTCATCCACTTTAGTCAATGGAATTGGCTGGCGGGTTGGACGGTAAGTTGGGATATAGATATCGTGTAAGCCTTCGAAAGCAGGGCTTAGGTTGGTGTTGATTTCTACAATTACTTTTTCAGCAAAAATTGCAAAGCTTGCAGAGTTACCTACTGAAGTTGTAGGAATGATGCCACCATCTTCAGTGATCGCAACAGCTTCGATTACGGCAACATCAGGCTTTTTCAGCTGAAGGTTACGCATCTGTTCAACAGTTTCAGATAAATGCTGATCGATGAACATCACTTCGCCTTTGTTGATGGCTTTACGTAAAGTGTTGTCCACCTGGAACGGTAAACGACGAGCAAGTACACCTGCTTCAGTCAATTTTTTGTCAAGATCATTACCCAGACTTGCGCCTGTGATTAAAGTGATTTTTAACGGATTTTTTTCCGCTTGTGCTACCAGCGCCAAAGGTACTGCTTTCGCTTCACCTGCACGGGTAAAACCACTCATCCCAACGGTCATGCCGTCCTGGATAAACTGAGCTGCCTGTTCTGCACTCATAACTTTGTCATGAAGTGATGCTAAACGGATGCGATCTAAAGACATGGTTTACTCTCATTAAAATCTTAAACTGATACGGATTGTACCGATCAAAAAAGCCATTTTGCATACCTGTACTGCTAAGGTCTAATTTTTTGAGAAAATGTGGGTATAAGATTTTTTTATGATATTTATCAGTATGATTTTAAACACTTTAAAATCATAAGATTAATAGTTGATCAAAACTGTATGATCAACTATTGAACAGGTGTCAAAAGCGTTCAGTCAAAGTCTGACGAATTTTTTCAAGTGTGCTGCTGCTTGTTTTTTCATCATCACTGATGGTGTTCAGCGGCAGGGAAACAATTGCTTCCAGTCCACCCTTTTCACGATTATGTATTAAAAGTTCACCTTGATGAATGTCTACAATCCGCTTCACAATAGCGAGTCCGAGTCCGCTGCCCTGAACAGTTCTTGCTTCATTTCCACGGACAAAGGGTTGCATCAGTTCTTCAATCTGGTCTTCAGGAATACCCTCACCATGATCTGCAACGCTAATTAAAATATGTTCATTTTCAAGTGTTGCAGAGAGTTCAATCGGCTCTGCCCCATAACGCTTGGAGTTGTTGATCAGGTTTCCGATCAGGCGTTTCAGTGACAGACTGCGGGCCTGAATCACAGGCAGTTCATGTTGCTGAAAACGGATATCCAGTGGTTTGAACTGAATGATCAGTTCCTGTAGCAGCATATTCAGGTCTGTATCCTGTGGTTTTTCATCAGATCCATCCCTCATGTAGGAAATGAACTGATTCAGAATCGCATCCATGTCCTCAACATCATAAATCAGACCTTCTTTCAGAAAGTCATCATCAGGCATCATTTCGGCACTCAGGCGGATACGGGTCAGGGGAGTGCGCAGGTCATGTGAAATACCGGCGAGCATGATTCTGCGGTCACGTTCCGTCTGCTCTAGGGTATAGATCATATGGTTGAAAGCCTGGTTGACTTCACGGATTTCCTGAGGGCCATGATTGGTCTCCAGGTAAGGTGCTTTACCGGTTTTACTGTAACTGTTTGCGGCATTCTGCAGACGGCGCAGAGGACGGTTCAGCTGCCGAACCAGGGTCAGGATAATCGCTGCGGCAAGCAAAGGAACACCAAGCAGCCAGCCGAACACCAGTTCTGGACTGTAGTTGGCATAGGTTTTTAAGGGTTCACGAACCCAGTTGCCGTTCATTTCAGGTGTCTGAATCCAGATGCGAGGGCTGGGCTTGAACTGGAAATACACTGTTACTTCGTCTTCTTTAAGTTCCTTCGCCAGCTTTTTTTCAATCTGACTGGTAAAGAACTCAGCAATCACTTTGTCGCGGACATTAGGATAGTCGGCAGGATCAGTGACATATTCAATTCCAACCCTGTTTTTCAGCCAGGTGTCCACATCCATTTCAGTATCTTTATGGAAAATACGCAGATCAGGGTTATTTAATATTTCAAGTTCTACAGCAAGGTAGCGGGCATGCTGCTGGATTTCTGGCAGATACAGCGTCTTCCAGAAAAACCACAAAGACATAAACAGGCTGAAAAATACCACAAATAAAACCAGTACCGTTGTGCGCATAGCACCTGAACGAGGCTTGATTTTGTCCAGAAAGCGTTCCCATGGGGTACGTTTCCTTTCAGAATATTCCTCAAATTCTGTAAATTGCTGCGGATCAATCGGTTCTAATTTCACTGATATTTTCCATGTATGCCGTGGCTTGGGAGCTTAAATAAAATAAGCCTTTTAAAAAGGCTTATTTGACTGAAGACGATTATTCAGCACCATCTGGAACAAAGACATAACCCACACCCCAGACGGTCTGGATATAACGGGCACGGGCAGGATTTTCTTCGATCAGGCGACGCAGGCGTGAAACCTGAACATCAATCGAGCGTTCCATTGCACCCCATTCACGACCACGGGCAAGATTCATGAGTTTATCGCGGGTCAGTGGTTCACGTGGATGCTGAACCAGTGCTTTGAGTACAGCAAACTCACCCGTTGTCAGTGTTACCACCTGACCTTCACGGGTCAGTGTGCGAGTGGACAGATCAAGTGACCATGGACCAAAGCTGACGACTTCCATCTGCTGACTTGGAGCACCAGGCACTTCACGCACCTGACGGCGCAGTACAGCACGGATACGGGCAAGCAGCTCATTTGGATTGAACGGTTTTGGCAGATAATCGTCTGCGCCTGCTTCAAGTCCTGCAATCCGGTCTGAGTCACTGCCACGGGCAGTCAGCATGATAATCGGTGTGTCTATGCTGGACTGGCGCAAACGACGGCAGATGCTCAAGCCATCTTCTACAGGCAGCATAAAGTCCAGCACGATCAGAGAGAACAGTTCACGCTGTAACAGTCGATCCATCTGAGTGGCATCGTGTGCGGTTTTAACCACAAAACCCTTGTCTTCCAGGAAGCGCTGAAGCAGCGTCCGTAAACGCACATCATCATCAACCACAAGAATACGTTCGACGCGGTCAGTTTCGGCTTGTACGGCATCTTTGTTTTCAGCAGGTACAACTAAACTCATTGATGTGCTCCTTATTCTTTATTGTCATCGTATGAATACAACGGCTGAAGTTGAGTATACGATTCATCTGTATCTGTTTGCTATGTTCTAAAGCAACAAATATTGCAGAAAAAATCAAGACATAGATACCAAATATATACATCTATCATGCAGTAAAACGGAGAAAAAAGGCAGATATAAAATGGACTTATCCGTGAATTTAGTGACTATTTGTGAAAATGTCATGAACTGGCAGGATTGACCACTTATAAATTTAATAAAACAGTTGTGGATTTTATAGTCTTGGTCTTTATAATCATGCCTTTTAGTATTCATCCTTATGGGATCAAACACGATGACTGACTTAGTTCAGCAGCTGGCAAGAGAAATTGCCGTACGTCCAGAGCAGGTGGAAGCTGCCATCCGACTGATAGATGAAGGCTCGAGTGTGCCATTTATCGCGCGTTACCGTAAAGAAGTAACTCAGGGGCTGGACGATATCCAGTTACGTCAGCTTGATACACGTCTGGCTTATTTACGCGATCTGTTTGAACGTCGTGAAAAAGTTCTGGAATCCTTAACGGAACAGAGCAAACTGACCGATGACCTGAAAGCACGGATTTTTGCTGCTGAAACAAAAAATGCGCTTGAAGAGATTTATGCACCTTACCGTCCGAAACGGACCAGCAAATCTTTCAAGGCAAGAGAAGCAGGCCTGGGTGATGCAGCAGATAAAATTCTGAATGAACAGATTGAACCTGCTGAAGCACTTGCAGGATTCAGTCACGAAGATTATCCAGATACTGAAAGCCAGCTGGATGCCATTCAGCACATTATCATTGATGACTGGGCACAGAACATTTCCCTGACAGCTGAGCTGAAAGAGACGTTTGCGAAAACTGCAGAGCTGAAAAGTTCAGTCGCATCTGATGAGAAAAAAGAAGTCGGTAAAAAATTCCGCGATTATTTCGATTTCTCTGAAAATTTAAATAAAATCCCTTCGCACCGTTTACTTGCCATGTTGCGTGGTCGTCAGGAAAACGTACTTGGACTGAAAGTCGATGGTCAGGATGATGCTCCACTGATCCGTGTTGAAACAGAATACGATCTTGAAGCTGCTCAGCCACAGTCACGCCGTGACTATCTGAAACAGACTGCAAAATTATTCTGGCTGGGTAAAGTCCGTCCTGCGATTGAACATTCTTTACTGACAGAAAAACGTCTGGCCGCTGAAGCAGAGGCAATGGATGTTTTTGCTGAAAACCTGCGTCATTTACTGCTTTCTGCTCCTGCGGGTGCGCGCTGTACACTTGGTGTCGATCCTGGTATCCGTACCGGTGTGAAACTGGCAGTAGTCAATCAGTCAGGTGATGTTGTTGCACACAGCACCATTTATCCATTTGCACCGAAAGAAGACAAAGCAGGTTCAATTGCTGAGCTGGCACGTCTTTGCCGTGAGTTCAGTGTTGATCTGATTGCGATTGGCAATGGTACTGCAAGCCGTGAAACAGAAGCAGTTGTTGCTGAAATGATGGCTGAAAATGCAGATCTGAAACTGACCCGTGTTTCAGTTTCAGAAGCAGGTGCATCGGTTTATTCAGCTTCTGAACTGGCATCAAACGAACTGCCTGATCTGGATGTTTCCATTCGTGGGGCGGTGTCGATTGCACGTCGTTTACAGGATCCACTGGCTGAACTGGTCAAAATTGATCCTAAATCCATTGGTGTAGGTCAGTATCAGCACGATGTGAACCAGGCAAGCCTGGCGAAAACACTGGATGCAGTGGTTGAAGACTGTGTGAATGCTGTGGGTGTCGATGTAAATACCGCATCTCCTGCCATTCTGGGGTATATCGCAGGTCTGAATAAATCCATTGCTCAGCAGATCGTGGAATACCGTAAAGAAAACGGTCGTTTTGATAACCGTCAGGCACTGAAAAATGTACCACGTTTAGGCGAGCGTACATTTGAACAGTCAGCAGGTTTCCTGCGTATTCAGGAAGGTTCTGAACCGCTGGATGCTTCTTCTGTTCACCCTGAATCTTATGGTCTGGTCAATAAAATTGTTGAAGCGAAAGCAACCACTGTAAAAGATATTATCGGCAATACCGAAATTATCCGTCAGGTGAAGGCTGAAGACTTTGCTGATGATCAGTTTGGTCTGCCAACTGTTCAGGATGTATTAAGCGAACTGGAAAAACCAGGTCGTGATCCCCGTCCAGAATTCCGTACTGCAAAATTCCGTGAAGACATTACTGAGGTTTCACAGCTGACAGAAGGTCTTAAACTGGAAGGTGTGGTGACTAATGTGACCAACTTCGGTGCATTTGTGGATGTTGGTGTACATCAGGATGGTCTGGTGCATATTTCTGAACTTGCCAACGAATTTGTTGCAGATCCGCATAAAGTGGTTAAACCTGGTCAGATTGTTCAGGTGCGTGTTCTGACGGTCGATGCTGAGCGTAACCGTGTGAATCTGTCCATGCGTGCAGAGGGTGCAGAAGCACCTGCTAAACGTCAGCCACGTCGTGAGCAAAACAATGAACCACGTGGAGAGCGTAAACCGCAGGCGAAGCGTCCACAGCAGTCTCGTCCGCAAGGGGACCGTCCTCAGCGTCAGACAAATCAGCATAAGCCACAGGCTGCTAAACCACAGGAAAATAAAATCGGTGGTTTAGGTGCGCTGTTGCTTCAGGCCGGAATCAAAGGCTCGAAATAAATCCTGAAATGTAAAAAACCTCCCAGATGGGAGGTTTTTTTATTTTCCATACCCTAAAAGGGGGGGATATTTATGAAATCATGCTTTGTATCAGCAGACTGGAAGCTACAGTTCCAGCTCCAATTTTTGAGAAAATATAGCAGTATGGGCTGGGTTTTTCTGAATTTTCAGCCTGGGTCACAGGTGCTGAAGTGTTATTGGCTGTAACGGGTGATATTTTACTTTTTACAGCAAATTCAAGCAGAATTAAAATCAATCCTGACTGGATGAAAACACTGAAAAACTGTATTTGTGATTGTTGTAAGTCAGTGATCAGGTTGAACGCAGTCAGACCTGCACAAAAGAAACAAAACACTTTAAAGAAAAGAAGACTTTTCATGGGCTGTCCCTCATTTTATTGATCTTATAGTGACTGAGTATTCTTAAAGTTATATTAAAATTCTGATTTTCCAGTATTGCTTTTGTTGTTGGGTGGGTAAAATCACTTTGATTATGACAAAACTGAATTGAAACAGTGATCGTATTTTGTAATTTTCTGTGAGATCAAAAGGTCTGTTTCTGGGAGATCAGTCCACATTAAAAAAGGCATCAACTCAAAACAGAGAAGATGCCTTTTTGTGATCTGTGAATCTTTAAAAAATTACCAATGCTCACCAGGGAACAGGCGGGCATAGGCTTTCTGAACCCAGTTCAGCTTTTGCTGTTCACCAACCGATGCAGATGAACTTGGGAAAAGGTTAAAGCCGATCGACATCAGTTTGTTGTTGATGTCCGGTGCAACCGCATAGGTGATGGATGCCAGGCGACCCAGATTGGTTGCCACTTTTTTAGGACGTTTAACAATTGCGTAGGCAACCAGGTCTGCTGCCTGTTCAGGAGACAGAGTCGGTACATATTTATAAATTTTTGTCGGTGCAATCATTGGCGTGCGTACAAGCGGCATATAGACCGATGTAATGGCAATCTTGTGTGAATGTACTTCAGCAGACAGGCAGCGGCTGAATGCATCCAGTGCAGCTTTGGACGCCACATATGCGGAAAAGCGGGTTGCATTTGCCAGTACACCGATTGAACTGATATTGATGATCTGTCCATCTTTACGATGCATCATCTGTGGCAGAACATTCATGACCAGGCGGACAGCACCGAAGTAATTCAGCTGCATGGTACGTTCAAAGTCATGAAAGCGGTCGGCTGACTCATGTACTGCACGACGGATTGAACGTCCGGCATTGTTGATCAGAATATCAATCTGTTCCACGGAAGCTGTAATTTCAGCAGACACAGCATCAATAGCTTCCATGTCATTTAAGTCGCATGGGAATACAGAGGCTTTACCACCGCGGGATTCAATTTCAGCTTTGACCTGATCCAGTGTTTCTTTGGTGCGTGAAACAAGCAGAACATGCGCGCCTGCATCTGCAAGTCTGTGTGCAACAGTCAGCCCTATGCCACTTGATGCCCCTGTGATTAAAACGGTTTTACCCTGAACCTTTTTCTGGAAAAGCTGCTCTAATTTCTGATTCATGTTCTTTACCCTGATTGACGCGATGAACTGCTGAGCTGTAGTTACTTGTTTTGTACCAGCAAGAGGATTTCTGTATAAAAGATGATCGGTTGCTGTGGTGGGGAATAATATACAATATTAAAAAAAATACTAGGGTTAAGTCCATGAATTTATGAATTATTTTTAGAGTAAATACTCTATTGTTTTTCGCCTTATTAAGTGATTTTTAACACACTCTTAGCGCAATGAAAAGATGTAATGCTGACAGGATGAGGGAAGTGCTGTTTTTTGAGATTTGACTGGCTGGAAAACCATCACTGAAAAGTGATGAAAATCAATATGGGCAGAAAAACTGTTTCCTGACCTGCTGATGAGCGGAATGAAAGATGGTGGAACTGTATCCAGTTGAAGAATAAAAAAACTGCACAGGTTTTCAGTGGATTTCTGTCCAGAAACAGCCCTGATGATCAGGGCTGTCTGCTGAATTTTTATCTCAGTATTTATACCGCTGAAAGAGCCTGTTCCAGATCTGCAATCAGGTCATCGATATGCTCAATCCCCACGGACAGACGCACCATATCCACACTGACGCCTGCAGATTTGAGTTCTTCTTCATTGAGCTGACGGTGCGTGGTGGTGGCAGGGTGGCATGCCAGGCTTTTTGCATCACCAATATTCACCAGGCGGGTAAACAGCTGGAGCGCATCAATAAAGCGTGTACCACCGTCACGACCATCCTGAACGCCAAAAGAGAGAATGGCTGATGGCTTGCCTTTGACATATTTCTGAGCAAGCGCATGCTGTGGATGATCTTTTAAGCCTGCGTAATTGACCCATTTTACTTTTGGATGGGCTTTTAAATACTCAGCGACTTTCTGCGCATTTTCAGTATGACGTTCCATACGCAGATTCAGTGTTTCTAAACCTTGTAAGATTAAGAAAACACTTAAAGGACTGATCGCTGAACCTGTATTGCGCAGTGGGACAACACGGGAGCGGGCAATATAGGCTGCCTCACCTAAGGCTTCCACATAGTTCACGCCGTGATAGCTTGGATCAGGTGTATTCAGTACTTTGAAACGTTCAGGATATTTACCCCAAGGGAATTTACCACTATCCACGATTGCGCCACCGATACTATTACCATGACCACCGATATATTTGGTCAGTGAATGCACCACGATGTCTGCACCATGTTCAAAAGGTTTGAGCAGGGCTGGAGTTGCAACTGTATTGTCCACGATCACAGGAACGCCATATTCATGAGCAATTTTTGAAATCGCTTCAAGATCAATGATATTACCGAGCGGATTACCAATCGATTCGACAAATACCAGTTTGGTTTTGTCATCAATCAGATCGCGTAAACTTTCAGGTTTTTGATAATCGAAGAAACGCACTTCGATGCCTTGTTTCGGCAATGTATGCGCAAATAAGTTGTATGTGCCACCATATAGCGTTGAAACAGAAACAATATTGTCACCGGCTTCTGCAATGGTCTGAATGGAATAGGTGATGGCTGCCATGCCCGAAGCCACTGCAAGTGCGCCAATGCCACCTTCCAGTGCTGCAATCCGCTGTTCAAGGACAGCCGTGGTTGGGTTCATGATACGGGTATAGATATTACCCTGTACTTTCAGATCAAACAGGTCTGCACCGTGCTGAGTATTATCAAATGCATAAGAGGTGGTCTGATAAATAGGAACGGCCACGGCTTTGGTGGTGGCTTCAGGGCTGTAACCTGCATGAATGGCAAGGGTTTCGTCTTTGTAAGTCATATTCCATCAACTTTTTGTTAAATTTCAAAAGAGTGTAGCATTGGTTTATATGAAGTAAACAATGGTTTATTAATTTTTAAATCATAAAAAATAATATAGCGTGATTGCGTTGTCATTTAATGGCGATTCATTTTCAGTATGGACAGGGTGAAAAATAATAGTCACAAAAATATGTTACATAGTCAGGAGCACCATTTATTTATCCGTATTTTGGGGTTTCAGGATTTTTAAAATGGGAAGGTAAAGAGCAGGGAAATGGGCAGAAAAATCAATGCAGGCGATATCTTAAAAATATCATCTGCAAATTGGATGAATCTGAACAAAAGCTGATAAATTCAGCGTATAATTATCGCCATTTATTGCTCGCATTTTTGCAGCGTTTTTTTAATTATAGAGGAGTCCTACGTGGCCCAATATATTTACACGATGAACCGTGTGTCGAAAATGGTTCCGCCTAAACGCGAAATCTTGAAAGACATCTCTTTATCATTCTTTCCAGGTGCCAAAATTGGTGTGCTTGGTTTAAACGGTGCAGGTAAATCCACCTTACTCCGTATTATGGCTGGCGTAGATAAAGATTTCTCAGGTGAAGCTCGTGCTCAACCAGGTATCAAAATTGGTTACCTGGAGCAGGAACCACCTTTAGATGAAACAAAAGATGTTCGCGGTAACGTTGAAGATGGTTTACGTGAACCACTTGATGCTTTAGCACGTCTTGACGAAGTATTTGCAGAATATGCAGCAGAAGATGCCGACTTTGATGCACTTGCAAAAGAACAGGAAAAGCTGGAAGCGATTATCCATTCATGGGATGCTCACAATATTGTGAACCAGATGGATCAGGCTGCTGCCGCACTTAACCTTCCAGCCTGGGATGCAGACGTATCCAAACTTTCAGGTGGTGAACGCCGTCGTGTAGCACTGTGCCGTCTGCTGCTGTCTAAACCGGACATGCTGCTTCTGGACGAACCAACGAACCATTTAGATGCTTCATCTGTATCCTGGTTGGAACGCTTCTTAAAAGACTTCCCAGGTACCATTGTTGCGATTACGCATGACCGTTATTTCCTGGATAACGTTGCGGAATGGATTCTTGAGCTTGACCGTGGCATGGGTATTCCATACCAGGGTAACTATTCTTCCTGGTTAGAGCAGAAAAATGCCCGCTTAGAACAGGAAAACAAGCAGGAAGAATCTTTTGCTAAAGCATTGAAAAAAGAACTTGAATGGGTTCGTTCAAATGCCAAAGGTCAGCAAAAGAAAAACAAAGCGCGTATGGAGCGTTTTGAAGAGCTTAACTCCCGTGAATTCCAGCAGCGTAATGAAACCTCTGAAATCTACATTCCACCTGGCCCACGTCTGGGTAACAAGGTTGTAGAAGTTGAAGGCATCAGCAAATCATTTGGTGATCGTACGCTTTATAAAGACTTATCATTTGTTGTGCCACCTGCTGCGATTGTCGGTATCGTAGGTGAGAACGGTGCAGGTAAAACCACACTGTTCCGTATGATGACGGGCGAACAGCAACCAGATACTGGTTCTGTGGTGCTGGGTGAGTCAGTTAAAGTGGCTTACGTGGGTCAGATCCGTGACACTTTGGATAACAACAAAACCGTCTGGGAAGAAGTTTCTGGCGGTCTGGATATCTTAAAAATTGGCGAATACGAAATTGCATCCCGTGCCTATATCGGTCGCTTTAACTTTAAAGGTCAGGATCAGCAGAAGCGTGTAGGTCAGTTGTCAGGTGGTGAGCGTAACCGTTTACAACTTGCGAAAATCCTGCAGATGGGCGCGAACGTGATCTTACTCGATGAACCGTCAAATGACCTGGACATCGAAACTTTACGTGCGCTTGAGGATGCAATTCTTGTATTCCCAGGTACCGTGATGGTGATCTCGCATGACCGCTGGTTCTTAGACCGTATTGCAACGCATATCCTGTCATTTGAAGGTGAAACACCTGAATTCTTTACAGGTAACTATGCTGAGTTTGAAGCATACCGTCAAAAGCGTGATGGCGATGACCTTGTTGCGAAGCGTCAGAAATACCGCAAAATTGGTGTTTAATTTCACCTGAAGGAAAAACCGGTCAATTGACCGGTTTTTTTATGTCTGCTGACTGGATACAGGATGTAATGGTATTACACAGTGCTTCGTTGTTATAGTAGGCACATTCTGTTTCGAAGTGAAATGTGTGAAACGTTCAGGTATTTTCATGACAGTCCTGCTGAGTCTGTTCATGTTCCAGAGTTTATGGAACGTGGCGGCGGCTTTCTGCGCGCATGAAAATCTGAATCATGGCTATACCGTAACGTCACAGTTCCATTTTGGGCATCATGTCGCTTTGAACTGTGAACAGAATCAGCAACATTCACATGATTCAAAGCAGACTGTTGGTATACAGATGAGTGAGTTTATCAGCCAGCTGGATGATGATCACAGCGATCATTTGCCTTCATTTGCGCATTTTATCGTGGCAGATGTATCGCAACAGGCTGATCAGCCTAAATTTGTTGCCTATCCTGAATCTGCCTTTATCGACTGGAAAAATCTGTACCAGTCGCCTGATTTATTTCTGCCTAATCCTCCGCCCGCATCCGCCCCGCTATAAGGTGGGGTAGCCGAAAAGATTGACCCACCACTGAATATTCATTTTAGTGGGGCATTATCATGTCTAAAAGTGTGTCTATAAAAAAATCGATTCCTGTGTCTGAAACAGGATCAAAGGTTGTATTTAAAATACGGAATTCCATTCTCAGCACTGTTGTCATCAGTTTAATGTCATCGGTTGCATGGGCAGATTCATCTGTTCAAAAGCTGAGTTTGCAACAGGCAATTGAGAAAACTGCGCAGTATCAGCAGTCGCAGGGTGTGTGGCAAACTCAGCAAAAAATTAACGATGCGAATATAAAACAGTCAAAGCTGTGGATAAATCCTGAGTTGTCCATAGAGCAGACGGGCTTTGGCTCGGACGAAGAAAAAGAGCTTTCGATTGGTCTTTCTCAGAGACTTGATCTGTTTGGTGAACGTAAGTCTACACAGCAGCTGGCGCGACTTGCCAAAGATCAGACTGTACTGAATCAACGTATTTATCAGGCACAGCTTGAACTGGCGGTGAAATATCTGTGGTCACAACTGGCGATTTTTGAACTGGAACGCAATGTCGTTCGTGAACAGCTCAATGTCAGTGAAGAAAACCTGAATGCGATTCAGAAACGTTATCAGGCGGGCAGTGTGGCGCAGGTCGATGTGGATCGTGCCAGGCTTAGCCATGCGGAAAATGTCCGTTTATACCGTCAGGCAGACTTGCAGTTGCAGGTGGCAACACAGCAGTTGTCCAATGTCTGGGGCGATGCAGACAAATCTATCCGTATCGGTTTAAGTCCGCAGTCACTGTGGCCAAGTTCCACTCCACAACAGGTGCAGGCTTATCTTGCAGATAATCTGATGGAGAAATCACGTCAGTTACAGGTACTCCAAGCCAAAGCCACAGTTGATCAGCTCAAGGCATCGGCACGTCCAAATCCAACAGTCAATTTTGGCATGAATCGAACCAGATCAGCTGAAACAGCGACTGAAAATGCCTTGGTGGTGGGCGTTTCTATTCCTTTAAATATTTTCAATCGTCAGCAGTATGGTGTCGAGATTGCACAGGCAAAGCAGGATTTACTGGGCAAGCAACAGGAATTTTATTTGAAACAGAATGCTTTGCAGATCGGAACCTTACTGACCGAACTACAGGGCCTGGAAGTGCAGTTTAAAGAAGTGGATCAATCTCAGATTCCCCTCGCTACACAGGTTCAGCGTAAAACCCTGCTGGGTTTCAGTGCTGGGAAATTTGCCGTGACTGATGTACAGCAAGCGACATTGCAGTTACAGGAGGTTCGTCTGCGTAAGGTGCAATTACTGAAAGATGGCTGGCAACGTGCCATTGAAGCCGAAAGTCTGAGCTTAGGTTTAGCACCAGATCAGATCATGGCAAAAGATGCGATTGCACAGTTAAATCAGACGTTATGGCAGGACACGCAGGCATTGCCTGTGGTGGGTGGAATGAGTGAGGGAAATTAAAATGTTAAAGCTAAAACACAATTTGAAAAATCAACATGGAAAAATCTCTCAGTCAGTGCTGATCATTATCGCTTTGGTGATCACTGCTCTGGTTGCACTGGGGTTATTTATTTCAGGTAAAAATAAACCTGCTAAAACGGATGAGCATGGTCATGGTGAATCAGAAGCGCATGCGGATGAGGGGCATGCAGAAGAAGCGGAGCATGATCATAAAGAAGATGGTGATCATGCGCATGAAGAGGGTGCTGATGGCGCAGACGATCATGCCGAAGCCATCAGTCTGAGCGCACAGCAAATGGCGGAACAGGGTGTACAGCTTGCCAAAGTTGAAGTCGGTGCTGTGAGTAAATCAGCATCTTATCCTGCTAAATTAACCGTCAATACAGACCGTCAGGCGCACGTTTCACCTGCATTCAGTGGTCATGTGCAGTCGGTCAGTGTTGAACTGGGTCAGCATGTGAAAAAAGGGCAGGCTCTGGCGACCTTACTAGTGCCTGATCTGGTGGATCAGCAGTCTAATTTACAGATTGCACAGTCCAATCTGCAACTGGCAAAACAGGATTATGAGCGTGAACGTCAGTTGTGGTCACAGGGTATTTCTGCCAAGCAGGATTATCAGCGTGCTTATAATGCATATCAGCAAGCGCAGATTCAGGTGCAGGCGACCAAAGCGCGTCTGTCTGCCTTTGGTGCTTCTTCAGGTTCAAATGGCCGTTATGTACTGACTGCACCGATTTCAGGTGTGATCAGTAAGAAAGACTTAGTGGTTGGTGAAAATGTACAGTTGGCGGATCAGCTTTTCATTATTGATCAATTGGATCAGTTGTGGCTTGAATTTATTGCGCCAAGTACTGAGTTTGCCGCTCTGGCGCCGAATCAGCAGATTGAATTTAAATCTTTGCAAACAGGCAATGCATTTAAAGCGCAGATTCAAACCCTGAACAGTGAAGCCGATGCGCAGACAGGTCGTTTACAGGTTCGTGCCAAAGTCCTGTCCAATGCAGCTGAACTGCGTCCAAACTTAATGGTCAATGTGCAACTGCAACAGGCAGGTTCAACACAGGCGATTCGTGTGCTGAAAAGTGCAGTACAGAAAATTGAAGGCAAAGATGCGGTTTTTGTGGCACATGAACATGATAAGAAAATTGAATTCAGCCCACAGCCTGTGGTTTTAGGGCAGATTTCAGGTGATGGTCAGTGGATTGAAGTTCAGTCGGGTCTGATTCAGGGACAGCAGTATGCAGCCCAAGGCAGTTTCCTGTTGAAGTCTGAACTGGAAAAAGGAGAAGCTAGCCATGAGCATTAATGATTCTCCTGATTCTAAAATTGAAAATTCAAATACAGAAACAGCACTTCCAGAACCTGAAGGTCTGTTTGATCGACTGATTCAGTTTGCGATTAAAAATGCTATCTGGGTGATGTTGTTTATTGTCGCGTGGATCGGGGTTGGGATTTACAGTTATCAAAAACTGCCGATTGACGCCGTGCCTGATATTACCAATACACAGGTGCAGATCAACACACAGGCGACAGGTTTTACTTCGCTTGAAGTGGAACAGCGGATTACCTATCCGATTGAAAATGCCATGGCAGGTCTGCCAAAACTGGAAATGACCCGTTCGATTTCCCGTTATGGCTTGTCGCAAGTCACGATTATTTTTAAAGATGGTACGGATATTTACTGGGCACGTCAGCAGATTAATCAGCGTTTACAGGAAGCACAGGCTGAATTGCCTGACAGTATTGCACCGACCATGTCACCTGTATCCACAGGGCTTGGAGAGATTTATCAATGGGTGATCAAGTCTGAACCAAATGCCAAAAAGCCTGATGGTACGCCTTATACAGCGATGGATTTACGTGAAATTCAGGACTGGATTGTACGTCCGCAATTGCAGCGTGTGGCAGGGGTTGCTGAAGTCAACTCGATTGGTGGATTCAACAAAACTTATGTGGTGACACCTGATTTAAGCCGCCTGCAACAGTTGCAGATTCCATTGACGGATTTGCAGACTGCACTGACGGAAAATAATGAAAACCGCGGTGCAGGCTTTGTTGAGACCAATGGTCAGCAATTGACGGTACGTGTACCAGGTACGCTGAACAGTATTGAAGATATTCAGAATGTCACGCTGAGCAATAAAAATGGCTACCCGATCCGTGTTGCAGATGTGGCAACGGTGTCGATTGGGCATGATCTGCGTACTGGTGGAGCAACTTACAATGGTGAGGAAGCGGTACTCGGGATTGCTATGATGATGATGGGGGAAAATAGTCGAACGGTTGCAAAGGCAGTCGATGCCAAAGTGAAGGAAGTTCAGCAGTCTTTACCCAAAGGTGTAGTGATTGAAACCGTTTATGACCGTACTGATCTGGTGGAACGAGCGATTAAAACGGTACAGAAGAACCTTGTGGAAGGGGCGATTCTAGTCATTATTATCCTGTTTTTATTCCTTGGAAATTTCCGTGCAGCTTTAATTACGGCATGTGTGATTCCACTGTCAATGTTGTTCACACTGGCAGGTATGGCAGAACAGAAAATCAGTGCCAATCTGATGAGTTTAGGTGCGCTCGATTTCGGGATTATTGTCGATGGTGCGGTGGTGATCGTGGAAAATTGTATCCGTCGACTGGCTGAAGCACAGCATGCCAAAGGACGTTTACTGAGCCGTGCCGAGCGATTTAAAGAAGTCTTTCTTGCAGCAAAACAGGCGCGTCGTCCGCTCATTTTCGGGCAATTGATTATTCTAGTGGTTTATCTGCCGATCTTTGCGCTGTCAGGTGTGGAAGCCAAACTGTTCCATCCAATGGCAATGACTGTAGTTCTGGCTTTGGTGGGTGCGATTATTCTATCAGTGACTTTTGTTCCTGCTGCGGTAGCACTGTTTGTAAATGGTGAAGTTAAAGAAACCGAAAGTCGCTGGATGCTGTGGTTAAAGCAGAAATATGAAGCACTGTTAAATTTAGCTTATGACTTTAAAGTGTTCGTGGTTACGATTGCGGTCTGTATTCTGTTTCTAACCGGTGTTTTAGCGACACAGATTGGCAGTGAATTTTCACCACAGCTCAGTGAGGGGGATTTTGCGGTTCAGCAGATGCGTTCACCGAGTACGGGCTTGGAACAGTCCTTGCGGATGCAGGAAAATACCGAAAAGTTATTGCTGAAAGAATTTCCTGAAATTAAAGCCATCTTTGCCCGTACAGGAACTGCGGAAGTGGCAACGGATGTGATGCCACCGAATATTTCCGATGCGGTATTGCTGTTAAAACCAAAGGATCAGTGGAAAAATCCAAAAGAAAGTATTGATGAATTACGTCAGCGCATGATCGCATTTCTGGATACTTTGCCAGGTAATAACAGTGAATTTTCACAGCCGATTGAACTGCGTTTTAATGAACTGATTTCAGGTGTACGCAGTGATGTGGGGGTGAAAATTTTCGGTGATGATATGGAGGTGCTGAATCAACAAGCCAATCTCATTGCACAGAAAATCAAAACTATTTCAGGTGCAACAGCAGTCAATGTTGAACAGACTTCGGGTTTACCTTTACTCAATGTGGAAGTGAATCATGCTGCGGCTGCGCAGTATGGTTTATCGGTAAAAGCCATTCAGGACTTGGTTGCAACAAGTGTCGGTGGTCAGAATGTCGGGCAGATTTTACAGGGTGACCGTCGTTTTGATTTTGTGATTCGTCTGGATGATGCACAGCGTACTCCTGAACATCTGGCAAGTTTGCCAATTCAGATTCCGAATGGTGGGTTGATTCAGTTGCGGGATGTTGCCAAAGTCGACAACATTGAGGGGATCAATCAGGTCAGCCGTGAAAATGGTAAGCGTCGGGTCGTAGTGACTGCAAACGTTGAAGGGCGTGATCTGGGTTCATTTGTTACCGAGTTGCAAAGCACATTAGCCAAACAACCAATGCCATCGGGTTACTGGCTGGATTATGGCGGTCAGTTTGAAAATCTGATGTCTGCCAAAGCCCGCATGCAACTGGTTGTACCACTGGCGCTGATCACCATCTTTATTCTGTTGATGGCAGTGTTCCATAACGTTAAAGAAAGTTTACTGGTCTTTACAGGTGTGCCATTTGCGCTGTGTGGCGGATTGGTGGCATTGTGGTTACGCGATATTCCTTTGTCGATGTCTGCGGGTGTAGGTTTTATTGCACTCTCAGGTGTGGCGGTGCTGAATGGTCTGGTGATGCTGACCTTTATAAAGGAACTGCGTCAGCAGATGGATGTCTATCATGCAACGTGGCAAGGTGCGATTTTACGTCTTAGACCTGTATTGATGACGGCTTGCGTGGCATCACTGGGCTTTATTCCCATGGCACTGGCAACAGGTACAGGTGCGGAAGTTCAACGACCATTGGCGACCGTGGTGATAGGTGGGATTGTGTCATCTACTTTATTGACACTGGTGATTCTACCTGTGATTTATCGCTGGATGAGTGAGCGAACTCATTTGAAACAAGAAGAGTTTTGAGGGAAATAAAGATAGATTTATGTGATTAGTATAAGTGTAATCACCTTCGGTGCGACCTACTTTTCTTTCGGGAAAAGTAGGCAAAACCATTGTCATCAGCAAAACTCGTCCAATACCAATGATATATTGAGTGGGTCGCAGAAACATTTTTATCAAATGGTATCCTGCCTCGGACAGTTGCTGATGACGTTTCCGCGTATCAAATTTTTTCATAATTCATATGCTAAAAATGATAGAAAAAACAGGAGTTCACTATGAGTGAGCACGGACATGACCATAGCCATGCAGTGGTGACAGAAGGCAATGCGAAAAAGCTGACCTTTGCTTTGGCATTGACCACCACTTTTTTAATCGTTGAAGTGATTGCGGGTTTTATCACGCAAAGTCTGGCATTACTGTCAGATGCAGCGCACATGTTTACCGATGCTGCGGCACTTGCTATTGCACTGGTGGCAATTAAAATTGGCAAACTGCCGCCCGATGATAAACGTACCTTTGGTTATCAGCGTTTTGAAATACTCGCAGCGCTGTTCAATGCATCCATGCTGTTTGTAGTGGCGATATATATTCTGTATGAAGCCTATCAGCGTTTCAGTCATCCGCCTGAAATTCAAAGTATGGGCATGATGATTGTTGCGGTTATTGGATTGATCATTAACCTGATTTCCATGAAAATTTTATTTTCAAGCTCGCAGGAAAGTCTGAATGTCAAAGGCGCTTATTTAGAAGTTTTAAGTGATGCTGTAGGTTCAATCGGGGTGATTATTGGTGCTGCCGTAATCTACTTCACGGGCTGGATGTGGGTCGATACCGTCATTGCGGTATTAATCGGTTTTTGGGTTTTGCCTAGAACATGGATCTTGCTGAAACAAAGTATCAATATTCTGCTTGAGGGTGTACCTGACGAGATTGATATTGAAAAACTGCGTAATGATTTACTGGCAGTCAAAGGTGTGGAAAGTATTCATCAACTGAAAGTCTGGGCAATTACTTCAAAGAATGTTCATTTAACCGTACATTTATTTGCACCGCATGCAGACCGTAATGCGCTTTATCAGGATGCAATGGAAATGCTCAGTCATGAACATGGTATTACCGAGATGACCTTGCAGATTGAAGATGATGAATGTATGGCACATGCACACAGTACATCAGGGCAAGGTGAGCATGATCATCACGATCACGATCACGATTTACATGAGCATAATGAAAAAAACCATTCACATTAAAGTGAATGGTTTCTGGTTTTTAATAGGCTTTTTGAGAAAGTTGTTTCAGCAAGAACTGAATTAATATTGAATGTTCCCTCATCCTTTCAGGATGAGAAACTTGGTTTCGCAAGAGGGAGAGGTTTTCTATTTAAAAGCCTCTCATCCTCTTGCGGAGTTAGCTCCTCATCCCAAAGGGAGAAGGAACTTCCAATATTCTTTTGAATATGTTTTGAATCTGAATATTTTCTAACTTTCGCAAGAGCTTTAATATATTAAAAATATTGGAATCAGATATTCCACTCATGGTTACAGTCACGGCATTTCCAATGGCGGTTATTGCTCATAAATGCCTGCATGGAAATTTTAAAGTCAGGCAGATCACGCCAGAACATCACACCTGCGCCAGCACAGATCAGGAAAACCACCACAGTTGCAATCTGAAGTGTCTGACCAGCACCATCGCCAAAAGCCCACATTGCAATGCTGATCACCACAAGCAGTAATAAAACAAAAATGGCAGGAATCAGAATGACCAGGCTTTTAGGCACATTTGGGCGTACAGCGGGTTCACTTGCACTGGCAACAGGTAGGATTTTACGGCTCTGACACTTTGGACACTGGTATTGCATGGTGGTTCCACATTTATAATCTGACTATTATTCTAAACGTTCTGCTTCAGAATGCAAAAGACGTGACAAAAGTTGAAAGCAGAATGATTCAATCACTAAAATTCAGGCAATAAAAAACCCAGGTCATTATGCCTGGGTTTTTTACTAAGATGTATGACACCTTGAATATGGCGTCCCTACGGGGATTCGAACCCCGGTTACCGCCGTGAAAGGGCGATGTCCTAGGCCTCTAGACGATAGGGACAAGTGAGGCAACACAGGTAAAGCAATTTAAGAACTTGGTGGAGTCAAGGAGGATCGAACTCCTGACCTCTACAATGCCATTGTAGCGCTCTACCAACTGAGCTATGACCCCAGTCTGTGTGAGCGCTATATTATGGATAACGCCCGCACTCGTCAACTAAAAAATCAGTTAAGCTTTATCAACTGCATCATTTTTCGGCAATTTGATGCTTTCATTCAGCTTTTCCCACACTTTTGCTTCTTTTTTACTCGGTCCGCCTACAATTTCAAGCGCATGACGCAGACGTGCAAAAGTTAAGTCAGGACCAATCGTGACCATGGATTGCATCACTGGTGTTGAAGACGTCGAACCTGCAATCGCGATAAAGAACGCAGGCATGAAATCACGCAGCTTAATTTCCATCTGATTCGCCAGTTCCATCAAGGTCTGGCTGACCGTGTCATTATTCCAAGTGAATAAGCTTTCCAGACGCCAAATCGCAAATTGTAAGCTCTGACGAACCTGTTCTTCAGACAGTTTCTTACTTTCAAACTGTTCTTTGCTTAAGCTTGGGAACTGGTTGAAATAGAAACCTGCCCAGTTTACTGCTTCTGACAATAGGTTAATACGAGGTTGAATTGCAGCAGCAATTTCTTCCAGTGTATTACGGTCAGATTTCCAGGCCAATAAAGTATTTAACAGTTCAGCAGGAGAGAGCGCTTTAATCCACTGACCATTCAACCAGTTGAGTTTTTCTACATCGAAAATTGGACCACCGAGTGATACACGTTTGATGTCGAAATTTTCAATCATTTCAGCCAAAGTGAATTTTTCACTTTCATCCGGCATTGACCAACCCATACGCCCTAAGTAGTTCAACAAAGCTTCTGGTAAAACACCGATGTCTTTGTAGTAGTTGATCGATGTTGGGTTTTTACGTTTAGATAGTTTTGATTTATCAGGATTACGTAACAATGGCATGTGGCACAATGTTGGCATGTCCCAACCAAAATATTGGTATAACAACTGATGCTTAGGCGCAGATGGAATCCATTCTTCACCACGAATGACATGAGTAATTTCCATCAAATGGTCATCTACCACGTTCGCCAAGTGATAAGTTGGTAAGCCATCAGTTTTCAGCAGAATTTGCATATCAACTTGCGCCCAAGGAATCTCAACTTCCCCACGCAGCAAATCATTGAATTTACAAATCCCTTCTTCAGGTACTTTCATGCGGATCACATGCGCTTCACCCGCAGCCAGGCGGCGTTGAACTTCTTCCTGAGAAAGTTTTAAACCACGACCGTCATATTTTGGTGATTCACCTCGTGCCTGCTGTTCAGCACGCATCTGATCGAGTTCTTCTGTGGTTGCGAAGCAATAGAATGCATGACCTTTTTCAACCAGTTCCAGAGCGTATTGTTTATAAATCCCCATACGCTCAGACTGGCGGTAGGGTGCATGTGGACCGCCGACGTCCGGACCTTCAGACCAGTTCAGACCTAACCATCGCAATGAATCCAGAATCATTTTTTCAGATTCAGGAGTAGAGCGAAGCTGGTCGGTATCTTCAATACGAAGAATAAACTCACCGCCATGCTGCTTAGCAAAACATAAGTTAAACAAGGCGATATAAGCGGTACCTACATGAGGAAAACCGGTAGGAGAAGGTGCAATACGGGTACGGACTGTCATAACGGAATATTATTCAGAATGTAAATTGAAACCATTATAACGAAAAAGCCTGATCACTTAATGCTTAATTCGCATTCTGTGATCAGGCAATGTGCGGCTCCCTTTACAGAGGACTGGGCGCCTGAATTAATTAAGAATTATTCTGAGTGAAAAATGACTGAAGAAAACGGCTGAAGCTCTGATTCTGTGATGCAAAGAAGCTTTGTGTCGGTGCTGTTTTAATGGCAGTAATCACTTTAAGATCGTTATCTGACTGTAGGTTTTTATCGCCATTTTTCTGCTGATTCAGGGCTTTTTCAATCAGTGAAGTTTTTTCAGCAGGCAGGCTGACTTTTGCACTGGTTGATTTTATGGATGCAGAAAACGTGCTTTGAGCAGCAAGAGCACAGCTCATGCTGAGCAGTAAAATCTGAATAAACTGTCTGTTCATGTCCAACGTCCCCTTTGGTATTGAAGAAACTGTATTTTTATATAAAGAAGGTTTGTACGACTACAATTTAATCATCTTTTGAAATAAAAAAGTAGAACTACGTCACATTATTTACAAAAATATAAAGAAAACTACTTTAAAACCGTCTTGGTCTAAACATATTTTCTTTTTTCAGCGCATATGTTGTATCAGATAAGTGTGGAGATAAAGTGAAGAATTTTTATAAGTCACTGTTTTTTCAGTCGCTTATAAAAAACAGGTCTATCATTTGCTGTTTTATGGATATGCATAAATCATATTTACAAATAATTATTTATTATAACTAATTGATTGTTTTTAATATTTTAAAAATATAGATTGTGTTTAATCTTTATTTTAAATGAATACCCAATATGAAAAAAATAATTGTATCTACATTTTTCACTGTACTGAGTGGACTGGCGGTTCACAGCCATGCAGGCAAAGAGTTTCTGAATGTCTCCTATGATCCGACCCGTGAATTTTACCAGGAATATAATAAAAGTTTTGGTGAGTTCTGGAAAAAGAAAACAGGGCAGGAGATTGAGTTTAAACAGTCACATGGTGGTTCTGGTAAACAGGCTCGGTCCGTTGTGGATGGATTACAGGCAGATGTCGTCACGCTGGCACTTGCCAATGATATTGAGGAAATTGTAAAAGCAGGTCTGATTGAACCAGGCTGGCAAAAAGAATTTCCAAGTAATTCTGCGCCGTATACCTCAACCATTGTATTTTTAGTTCGCAAGGGCAACCCGAAAGGCATTAAAGACTGGAATGATCTGACAAAGCCGGGTGTGGAAATTATTACCCCAAATCCGAAAACAGGTGGTGCACCCCGCTGGATTTATCTGTCGGCATGGGGTTATGCCCTGAAACAGCCTGGGGGGAATGATGCCAAGGCTCGTGAGCTGGTTAAAAAGCTCTATAAAAATGTAAAAGTACTGGACTCAGGCGCACGGGGTTCACTGACGACTTTTGCTGAACGTGGTATTGGTGATGTGCTGTTGTCCTGGGAAAATGAAGCATTGCTGGCAACATCTGGTCCTGATAAAGATAAATATCAGATTGTGTATCCATCCATTTCGATTCTGGCAGAGCCTTCGGTTGCCATCGTGGATAAAAATGTGGATAAGGATGGAAACCGGAATCTGGCGAAAGGGTACTTAAATTATCTGTACTCACCACTGGGTCAGGATCTGGCAGCAAAATATAATTTCAGACCCCGAAATGCTCAGGCAGCGGCAAAATATGCAGCAAAATTCCCTAAAATTAAACTCTTCACCATTAATGATGTGTTTGGTGGTTGGGCAAAAGCTCAGCAGACGCATTTTGTGAATGGTGCTGTTTATGATCAGATTTCAGCTGAAAAATAACAGAAATGAAATAAATAGGTGGGTTATTATCTGTTTATTTTATAAGTGATTCATAAAAACATATAAATTAAGAATAAGCATTCTGTTTTTAAATTCTCATTTTAAAACAGGGTTTTGAGGAAGAATGCTCCCGTTTTTCCTTATCAGCAAAATCCGGTATTTTCATTGAAGAAGTGCAGCATATTTCATATAGTTATCACAATTAAAGATCAACTGTTCTGAATTCTCATGAAAACTGGTTTAAAAGCATTGATAGGAGCAGCAATTGTTGCTTCTGGTTTCACTCTGACCACTGTCTCTGCACAGGCAGCAGACCGTCAGTTCCTGAATGTATCTTATGATGCAACACGTGAATTTTACGATGAATTCAATAAATCATTCGGGACTTACTGGAAAGACCGTACAGGTCGTACCGTCGATTTTAAACAGTCTCATGGTGGTTCAGGCAAGCAGGCACGCTCTGTTGTTGATGGTCTGAAAGGTGATGTGGTTACACTGGCACTTGCCAATGATATTGATGAAATTGTGAAGTCAGGTCAGATTCAGCCGGGCTGGCAGAAAGAGTTTCCATATAATTCTGCACCTTATACATCCACCATTGTATTTATGGTGCGTAAGGGCAACCCTAAAAAAATCAAAGACTGGACCGATTTAACCAAACCGGGTGTTCAGATCATTACGCCTAACCCGAAAACAGGTGGTCTGCCACGCTGGATTTATCTGTCGGCATGGGGTTATGCACTGAAACAGCCAGCGGGTAATGATGCCAAAGCCCGTGAGTTTGTCTCTAAAATGTATGGCAATGTCAAAGTGATGGACTCGGCTGCACGTGCATCCATGACGACGTTTGCAGAACGTGGTATTGGTGATGTATTGCTGACCTGGGAAAATGAAGCCATGATCAGCCAGAAAACACTGGGTAACAAGTTTGATATCGTTTATCCATCCATGTCGATTCTGACTGAGCCTTCGGTTGCGATTGTTGATAAAACGGTTGAGAAAAACGGTAACAAATGGCTGGCAACGGGTTATATCAACTATCTGTATTCACCATTAGGTCAGGAAATGGCAGCACGTCATTTCTATCGTCCACGTAATCCAGAGATTCTGGCAAAATATTCAAAACAGTTCCCTGCACTGAAAACATTTACCATTGATGAAGTCTTCGGTGGCTGGGCAAAAGCACAGCAGACGCATTTTGTGAATGGTGCTGTTTTTGATCAGATTTACAGTAAAAAACGTTAATCGGTCACGGTGCTGAGCAGAAAACCTCCTTTTTCAGGAGGTTTTTTTATAAAGATCAGATTGATTTTAAAGTAAACAGGGTAATCATGAGTATGCATATACGCGCTGCGACAGCTGAAGATATTGATTTGATCTTTGATATTCGGACAGCAGTCAAAGAAAATCACTTATCCAGAGAGGAACTGGCTGAATCAGGTATTACTGAAGACACGATTCTGGCGTTGATTGAAAACACTCCATCGGTATGGGTAGCTGAACTGAATCATCGTGGATGTGGATTTGCGATCGCTGATCAGGATGAAGGCAGTATTTTTGCCATGTTTGTTCATCCTGATTTTGAAGGACAGGGCGTGGGTGCAGCATTGCTGGAAAAAGCCGAAATTTTTTTATTTCAGTATTTTCAGGAGATCTGGCTTGAAACAGATGCTGAAAGCCGGGCTTATGGGTTTTATTGCCGGCATGGCTGGCGTGTTGCAGAATATTTTGAAAATGGCGATGTGAAAATGATCAGGACAAAGACAGCTGTTTTATAGTTCTGATTCTGCTGTTTTTTTGCACTGAATCTGACTGGAATGACAGGAAAAACGGTTTTCTCTATGAAAATTAATATTTCCCTACAAAAAGACGTTTGGAGCTTTATTAAAACAAGGTAATAATGTGCAGTTAAATTCCCCTGTTAGCTGTTGATTGATTTTTATGTCGCATATTTCTGTATTACTTCACGAAACTGTTGATGCACTGCTGGCAGAGCGCAATACAGGAATTTATGTCGATGGCACATTTGGCAGGGGTGGTCATACCCGACTTTTGCTTTCAAAACTGGATGAAAATTCCCGTGTTTATGCCTTTGATAAAGATCCGCAGGCACTGGAAGTGGCGTATCAGCTGGAAAAAGAAGATCCACGGTTTAAAATTATTCATGCCAGTTTTGCAGATTTAAAAGCAGAAATTAATGGACTTGGTCTGGATAAGGTGGACGGCATTATGGCTGACCTGGGAGTGTCTTCACCTCAGCTGGATCAGGCAGAGCGTGGCTTCAGCTTTATGAAAGATGGTCCTCTGGATATGCGGATGGACAATTCACAGGGACAGACAGCAGCAGAGTGGCTGGTCGATGTGGATGAAGAACATCTGGCGAATGTCATATTTCAGTACGGGGAAGAGCGTTACAGTCGACGTATTGCCAGAGCCATCAAACAGGCGGGATATATTGAAACCACAGCGCAGCTGGCGGAAATTGTCAAAGTGGCGCACCCAAAGTGGGAAAAAAATAAACATGCTGCAACCCGTACATTCCAGGCGATCCGTATTGAAATCAATAAAGAACTGGATGATGTGCATTCATTTTTACCCCAGGCAACAGATTTGTTAAAATCTGGTGGCAGACTGGCAGTGATCAGCTTCCATTCGCTTGAAGACCGAATTATTAAACAGTTTATACAGAAAGAATCCACGCTTGCGGAAGATAATGGCTGGGGTTTACCTCAGAAAGTTGAAGACACCCGCAGACTGAAAAAAATTGACCGAATCCGTGCCAGTGAAGCGGAAGTTAAGGAAAATCCACGTTCCCGCAGTGCATGGTTGCGAGTGGCGGAGCGTCTGACTGCAAAAGGCGAATAATGAAAACAGAAGCAGTTGAAAACAAAACAGAAAATTTGCGGTTAAAAAAAATAATCGTTTATTTTATTTTACTTGCCCTGGTTTTTTCCAGTGCAATGATGGTGGTTTTTCAGGTGTTTGAATATCGGCATGATTATCGGCAGCTCAGTGGTTTTATGCGTGACCGCGATGATCTGAATGCGGAGTGGGGACGTTTGCTGATTGAACAGCAGACTTTTGGTGCAACAGCGCAGATTGGTACACGGGCAGTGACTCAGCTGCGGATGTATTCGCCACCTGCTGCGCAGACGGTAGTGATTTCTTTACCTGCAACAACACAAGATAAAAAATAAGGCTGGCTGTAGATGGTAGATCCACGTAAAAAGCAAACACGTAAAAAGCAGCCCATTACTGAAAAAGCATCATTCAATGTAGATATGTGGCGCTTTTATCTGATGTGGGGAACGGTCCTGCTGTGCTTTGTTGCACTGGTCGGGCGGGCTTTCTATGTTCAGGTGGTGAACAAGGATTTTCTGCAGAATAAAGCCAATGCCAATATTTTACGCACCGAAAAAGTAAAAGCCATGCGTGGGGTGATTTATGACCGCCATGGTGTTCCACTGGCTATCAGTACACCTGTCATGAAAGTGGTGATGGATCCGCGGGATTATTTTGATAACAAAAAGCTGTTTGAAGAAACCACAGCAGAACTGAAAAAAGATCCGAACAACCGTAAGTTAAAACGTCAGTTACCTGATAAAAACCTGAATCTGGATCAGTTGGCAGATGCTGTTGGTATGGACAGGGAAGAACTGAAGAAAAAGCTTTATGAGCGTCCACGTTCGCGTTATCTGGTGCTGAAAAAAGAAGTACCGCCACAGCAGGCAGAACTGATTGCTAAACGTGAATTTCAGGGTGTTTATACTGAAAAAAACTATAAGCGTTATTATCCTCAACCTCAGCCAAACGCACAGATTATCGGTCTGACCAACAGCGAAGGCTCAGGGATTGAAGGACTGGAAATGCAGCTGAACGGTCGTCTTGCGGGTGAGGACGGTGAGCAGCAGGTGATTCGTGATAAGCGCGGAAACCGTGTCCGTGATCCAGAAGTGATCAAGGAAATGGAGCCTGGGGAAAATATTACCCTGAGTATTGATTCACGTCTGCAGTATATTATGTACCGTGAACTGACAGCGGCAGGTGTTGCGAATAATGCCCGTTCAGCAACAGCCATTACTGTTGATGTAAAAACCGGTGAAATTCTGGCAATGACCAGCTGGCCTTCGTATAACCCAAATGATAAAGAAGGCTTAAAAAATAAAGATGCCATGCGTAACCGTGGTGCGGTGGATTCATTTGAACCCGGTTCCACCATGAAGCCACTGACCATAGCAATGGCACTGGAAAGTGGGAAATATACCGCAAATACTGTGGTGAACACGTCTCCAGGTTCCATGCGTGTAGGGAATCACACCATCCGTGATACGCATAATTATGGTGCTCTGACACTGGGCGGTATTATTCAGAAATCCTCCAACGTGGGTGTTGCAAAAATTGCACTGTCTCTGCCTTATGCAACATTGCCGACATTTTATCAGCGTGTAGGTTTTGGTCAGCGTTCTGCGGTGAAATTCCCTGGAGAAAGTGGTGGTCTGATTCTTCCAAAAAATAAATGGAATGTTTCAGAGGTTGCCACCATGGCTTATGGATATGGCTTAAATGCAACCGTACTTCAGATGGCAGATGCTTATGCCATGCTTGCCAATCATGGTGTGAAAGTACCTTTAAGCCTGTATAAACTGGAAGATAAACCAAAAGGTGAACAGATTGTTGCTCCTGAAATTGCAGATCAGGTTCTGCTGATGATGGAAACAGCGACATTACCTGGTGGAACAGCCACCCGGGCAACCATTCCAGGCTATCGGGTCGGTGGTAAAACAGGTACAGCACATAAACTGCGTGCAGACCGTAAAGGTTATTCGCAGAATGAATACCGGGCATTGTTTGCAGGTGTCGCACCGGTCAGTGACCCGCGTCTTGCCATGATTGTGGTCGTGGAAAATCCGAAAGGAACCTATTATGGCGGTACCGTTTCAGCACCGGTTTTTGCACGTGTGATGCAGGAGTCATTGCGTCTGATGAACGTACCGCTGGATAAGCCACTCGACAGCCCTAAAACTCAGTAAACAGGTGATGAATGTCAATTACATTTCAGGATATTTACTCTACAGATCAGCATGCTGAGTGGATGGAAAAACCATTTCAGGGGTTTAATCTGGACAGCCGTTCTGTTCAGCCAGGGCAGATTTTTATTGCGCTGACCAGTTATTCCCAGCCTGAAAAAACATTACAGTTTGCACAGGCAGCACTGGATAAAGGTGCGCTGGCAGTGGTCAGTGAAAATAAACTGGGACTGGATCATGAATTTGTCTGCTCAGATGTCCGTCATCTGATGGGGCAATGGCAAAAACAATATTTACAGGCTACAGATCCAGTCAAAGCTGCACGAATACTGGCTGTAACAGGAACCAATGGTAAAACCACGATTTCCCGCCTGGTTGCAGAACTGCTGATGTTGCAGGGTCGAAAATGTGCAGTGATGGGAACAACAGGCAACGGGATTCTACCGAACCTTGAGGCTTCTTCGCACACGACACTTGATGCATTGCATTTACAGAATTTACTGCATGATTTTGCTCAGAATGGTGCCGAATTTGTTTCACTTGAAGCAAGTTCACATGGTCTTGAACAGGGGCGTCTGAATGGCTGTGATATTGAAATTGCAGCGTACAGTAACCTTAGCCGTGATCATCTGGATTATCACGGGACACTTGAGGCATATGCCGAAGCCAAGTCCCGACTGTTCAGCTTTCCATCCCTGAAAACGGCTGTCATCAATATAGATGATGAACATGCAATGGCCATGCTGGATGCAGCCAGCAGTAATCAGGCACATCCTGAAATACTGACCTATTCCACTTCAAAAAGTGCCGATTATCAGGTTTTTGGTATTCAGTACAGCCTGGAGGGTGCCACTTTTCATCTGAAAACAGCCAAAGGTGAATTTACGGTAAACAGCCCGCTGCTGGGACATTTCAATATTGAAAATCTGGTTGCCAGTCTGATTGTGGCAGAGCAGGCAGGGTTTGATCTGGCACAGCTGATTGCAGCGGTACCTAAGCTGCAGGGAGCACCTGGTCGTATGCAGGTGATCCGTGATGCAAGCCGTTTATTTGTTGTGGACTATGCACATACTCCGGATGCACTGACCCAGGTGCTTAAAACCCTGAAACGCCATGTTGAAAATCAGCTGTGGGCTGTATTTGGCTGTGGCGGTGATCGTGACCGTGGCAAGCGTCCACTGATGACCAAAGCGGCACTTGAGCAAGCAAATCCGGTCATGATTACTTCAGATAATCCACGGACAGAAGATCCTGCACAGATTTTTGCTGACATGAAACGTGATATTGATTTCAGTCAGCACGATGTACATGAAATTCATGACCGCCGTGAAGCAATTAAATATGCCGTTAAACATGCACAATCGGGTGATATTGTGGTGATTGCCGGTAAAGGTCATGAAAATTATCAGGAAATTGATGGTGTACGCCATTGGTTTGATGATGTGGTTGAAGTGCAGTCAGCGAT
Source organism: Acinetobacter chinensis (assembly GCF_002165375.2). Classification (NCBI taxonomy): domain Bacteria; kingdom Pseudomonadati; phylum Pseudomonadota; class Gammaproteobacteria; order Moraxellales; family Moraxellaceae; genus Acinetobacter; species Acinetobacter chinensis. The sequence continues at coordinate 3,321,934 of NZ_CP032134.1, read as the reverse complement.
AGATGCACAACACCATAAACCCGATTCAGCGTATCCAGCGCAACAGGAAAAATAGATGCACACTTCCACCACCAGTACTGTGCCTCTGGAACCGTGGACAGCAGATGAACTTGCTGAAGCGACTCAGGGTTACTGGTACTCAGATCAGGCACCGCAGGGTGAAATTAAACGTATTCTGAGTGACTCACGTCATGCAGAGCAGGGCGATGCCTTTCTTGCATTAAAAGGTGAACGCTTTGATGCACATGATTTTATTGCACAGGTTGCAGAAAAAGGCTGTCAGATTGCGATTGTCAGCCATCCTGTGGATGTGGATATCTGTCAGCTTGTCGTGAGTGACACCCGTCTTGCACTGGGGCATCTTGGGGCATACCGACGTACACGTCATGCACAGCTGAAAGTGATTGCACTGACCGGTAGCAGTGGAAAAACCACGACCAAGGAAATGCTGGGCAGTATCCTGTCCCGTCTTGCTCCGACCCTGATTACCCGGGGAAATCTGAACAATGACCTCGGTGTCCCGATGATGTTGCTGGAGCTGCGTGCTGAACATCAGTATGCAGTGATGGAGCTGGGTGCAAGCCATCAGGGTGAGATTGACTATACTTCAAATCTGGTTCAGCCTCATGTTGCCGGTATTCTGAATATCGGTACAGCGCATATGGGCGAGTTCGGTGGGCGTGATGGTATCTGCCGTGCTAAATCCGAAATTTACAGTCATATCAGTCCATCAGGAACATCCATTATTCCTGCACAGGATGATTTTACCGATCAGATCCGCGCTGCTGTACAGACTGAAAAAAGTCTGAGTTTTGGTGAAGGTGGTGATGTTTTTGCTACAGATATTGTACTGCATGCGCAGTCATCTTCATTCATGATCAACACAGCCCATGGTTCCCGGTCAGTGAATCTGCCGTTTGCAGGTCTGCACAATGTACACAATGCAGAAGCCGCGACAGCATTTGCGCTGGCAATCGGTATTGGTCTGGATGACATTGTGGCTGGACTGGAAACAGCTCAGGGTGCCAAAGGTCGCCTGAATTTTATCCGCAAAGCGAATTATCTGTTCATTGATGACACGTATAATGCCAATCCAACCTCCATGCGTGCAGCTGCAGAAGTTTTAGCACAGCAGGATGGTATTAAAGTACTGGTGATGGGTGATATTGGTGAACTGGGTGACAGTGCAGCACAACAGCATTATTTGCTGGGTCGTGATCTCGTGTCAGTTCAGGGGATTAATTTTGTGGTTGCTGTCGGTGAATTTGCACCTGCAGCTCAGGAAGGTGCCCGCAGTACTCAGTATGGGAAAAAAATGCAGGCATTTCTGAATCAGGCACAGGCTTTGCCGTTATTAACAAGTCTGGTGGAAACCCACCAGCCGCAGTCTATGAGTTTCCTGTTTAAAGGTTCTCGTTATACCCATATGGAAACATTGATGACCGAATTGATGGAGAAACTCTAAATGTTGTATTGGTTATTTCAGCATCTGGCTGGCTATGAAAATGCCTTTCAGGTGGTTCGGTATCTATCATTGCGTGCCTTGCTGAGTGTCTTGACAGCCCTGGCAATCGGTTGGGCTTTAGGTCCTGTGATGATCCGTAAATTACAGGCTCTGAAATACGGTCAGGCAGTCAGCTCTTTTGCACCTGAAAATCATGCCAAAAAAATGGGTACGCCTACCATGGGCGGCATCCTGATTCTGTTATCCATTGGGATCAGTACACTGCTGTGGGCAGACCTGAGCAATCCTTATGTCTGGATTGTACTGGGTGTGATGGTTATTTTTGGTGCTGTGGGATGGGCGGATGACTGGATTAAAGTCCGTTATAAAGACAATGCGGGTCTGCCAGCCAGGAAGAAATTTTTCTGGACTTCAGTGGGTTCACTGGGTGCGGGTATTGCGCTGTATGTCATTGCTACACAGCAGGACAATCCGGTACACACTGCCAACATGCTGGATCTGCTGATTCCTTTCTTTAAAAATCTCAGTATTCCATTGTCTTCAATTCCATTGGGTATCGGTTTCATTATTTTCACTTATCTGGTGATTAATGGAGGCTCTAATGCAGTCAATTTGACGGATGGTCTAGATGGTCTGGCAATCATGCCGATCGTACTGGTTGCCGCAGGTCTGGGGGTATTTGCTTACCTTGCGGGTGATATCCGTTTTGCCAGTTATCTGCATATTCCTTATGTGAAATACACCTCTGAGCTGGTGATTATCTGTGCAGCCATGATTGGTGCCGGTCTGGCATTCTTGTGGTACAACGCACATCCGGCTCAGGTATTCATGGGGGATGTCGGTGCGCTGTCACTGGGTGCGATGCTGGGCACAATTGCAGTGATGGTTCGTCAGGAAATTGTTTTTGCGATCATGGGCGGTGTGTTCGTGGTTGAGGCGATTTCGGTATTCCTGCAGATCGGTTCATTGCGTATGCGTAATAAGCGTGTGTTCCTGATGGCGCCATTGCATCATCATTATGAGAAAAAAGGCTGGCGTGAAACTCAGGTTGTGATCCGTTTCTGGATTATTACAATTATGCTGGTAGTTTTGGGTCTGATGACTTTAAAATTACGCTAAGAAAGCATGATACGAAAAGTCGGCAGCTGCCGGCTTTTTTTTATGGCTGATGAGATAACCGCAATGGTCTGGAGAAAGTGATGAATTTGTTGATGTGTCCTGTGTGTCGTGAAGCGCTGAGCTTAACGGAAAAAACGTGGCGCTGCTCCAGTAATCACAGCTATGACGTGGCAAAACAGGGTTATGTCAATCTGCATGTGGTACAGCATAAGCACAGTAAAAATCCAGGAGATACTCCAGAGTCCGTTCAGGCACGCCGCACATTCCTTTCAGGTGGTTTTTATGCACCCTTACAACAGGCGGTGGTTGAGAAAATCAAAAATCTGCGTATTGAAAATCTGCTTGATATAGGCTGTGGTGAAGGCTATTACACCAGTGCCATGCAGGCAGAAGTGCTGCAGTGTGTTGGGGTTGATATTGCGAAAAATGCAGTACAGGTTGCAGCAAAGATGAATAAGGACATCACCTGGGTGGTGGGAACGGGTGCAACTCTGCCAGTGCTGGATCACAGTATTGATTTATGCACCAGTTTATTCAGCCCGATTCCCAAAGAGGAAATCTGCCGTGTGTTGAAGCCTGAAGCTTATCTGATGGTGGTTACGCCAGCTCCTGAGCATCTGTATGCCATGCGTGAAGCGCTGTTTGATGAGGTGAATGCACATGATCCTCACAAATTTGCAGAACAGCTACAGGATGCATTTGAGTTGATTGATCAGTCTGTGATTGAGTCGGAATTTACACTGGATCAGGCACAGCTGAAAAATCTGATTGCCATGACACCTTATGCATACAAAGCAAAACTGGAAAAACGCCAGGCACTGGAGCAGCAACCGAGCACCGATCTGAAAGCCAGTTTTCAGATGTATGTTTTTAAGAAAAAATAAAACAGATTTAAATCTGAAATATAAAAAACCCTCTGATTAAGAGGGTTTTTTATATTCAAGAGAACTGAGAGCTGAGTTTATTCAACTTCATTAATCAGGTTTTCCAGCGCATCAGGACGATGCTCCTGAGGTTTTCTGGCGGGTGCAGGCTGCATTGCCGGTGGCGCTTTTTCATCTGGAATCAGCGTTTCTTCACCTGGTAAGTCATCGAAATCACGCTCTGGTACACGGGTCGGTGCAGCAGGAGTAGGTCGGTATAATGGTCTTGCCAAAGGCGGTGAAGAGCGGTCTTCTTCTCTTTGCGCAATTTCAGTCGGATTGGTTATAGTTGTGCGGTTAACTGGCGCTTTTGCATTTTTGTCCAGGTGAACCCATGCCGCAGGTGTTCCTTTCAGCGCATTGCCCATAAAGTTGGTCCAGATCGGCAGAGCAGCGACACCACCGTATTCACGACGACCAAGCGTGGTCGGTTTATCAAAACCTACCCATGCAATTGTCACCAGTTTGCCATTGAAGCCCGCAAACCAGGCATCCTTCGCATCATTGGTGGTTCCTGTTTTGCCGCCAATATCGCCACGACCAATTTTTAAAGCCGCACGTCCAGTACCATGCTGAATCACATCCCGTAAAATGTTCGCCATGTCATACGCAGAACTGGATTTTAAAATACGCTGTGCCTGACGGTACTGACCACGGTCTTCCGAAGCATTTTCAGCTTCAATTTTATCTTTATTCAGATTGGTGACTTCAATGACTTCATCATCAGGTGTGATTGCATCATCAGCACCGGACGCTGCATTTTCGTCACTGGCAATATCATCCTCAGGAGCATCAGGCTCATTAATACAGGGAATGCATGCATATTCAGGATTAACCTGGTAAATGACTTTGCCATAAGCATCTTCAATCCGGTCAATAAAGTGCGGCTGAATACGGTAACCGCCATTTGCAAATGTTGCATAGCCCGTTGCCATCTGCACAGGCAATACCTGTGGCGTTCCGAGTGCGATGGTGTAGTTGCGTGGAATCTGATCTTCCTGAAGCCCGAAATCCATAAATAACTGGCGGGTACGTTCAATACCGACACTTTGCAGCAGACGGACAGAAACCGTATTTCGGGACAGATAAAGCGCCCGACGTAATGGAATCATCCCGAGATAGCGACCATCGGAGTTTCTTGGTGACCATTTCCCGATGGTGATGGGATTGTCATTGACCATGGTATAAGGCGTCATACCACGCTCAAGTGCGAGGGCATAGACAAAGGGTTTAATGGTGGAGCCGGGTTGCCGCCAACCCTGTAATGCGCGGTTGAAGCGTGACTGATAAAAGTTATATCCACCGACAATAGCTTCAATGGCACCGTTGTTTGGGTTTAATGCAATCAGCTGACCCTGTACTTTAGGTGCCTGAACCAAGGCCCAGGAGGTTTTGTTTTCATTTGGTCGAAGACGGATAATATCTTTAACTTTTACGATCTGTGATGCACGGCTGGGTGCACCACCGACACTGTTGGCATTGCGGTAGGGTCTCGCCCATGACATGCCTGACCAGGGAACAGTCACAATGCTGCCATCCTGCATCAGTGCTTCAAACGAACTGGTGTTGACTTTGGTGACCTGAGCCGGATAGGTGTTTGCATAAGCAACAAATTCTTTCAGTGGTTTATCATGAGCTTCTGCACCGCGCCAGCCATGACGACGATCATAGTCTTCAAGCCCTTTCTGTACTGCTTCTTCGGCATAAGCCTGACGCTGGCTGTTAATGGTTGAATAAACCTTGTAGCCTGAATCGACTGCCTGCTCACCAAATTTTTCCACCAGTTCAGCACGGATCATTTCCCCAACATAGGGAAATTTATTGCTGATTCCCCGCTCTGGCATATCCAGGCTGATCGGTTCAGCAATCGACTTCTGGTACTGTCCCTGATTCAGGTAGCCCAACTGCAGCATACGTCCCAGAATCCAGTTGCGGCGTTCAAGAGCCCGCTCAGGATTGGCGACAGGGTTGTATTTTGAAGGTGCTTTGGGTAAGCCTGCAATCATTGCCATCTGGGCAACTGTCAGCTCATCCAGGCTTTTGTTGTAGTAAATTTTGGCAGCCGCAGCAATTCCGTATGCATTTTTTCCCAGAAAGATTTTATTGACATACAGCGTCAGAATTTCTTCTTTAGTCAGATTCTGTTCAATTTTACGTGCCAGGAAAATTTCAGTCAGTTTGCGTTTCAGTGTTCTTTCAGGTGAGAGGTAATAGTTTTTTGCCACCTGCATGGTGATGGTTGAGCCACCGGTCTGTACACCAGAACCAGTAACACTTTCCGAAACTGCACGTCCCAAGCCTTTAAAACTGATCCCGCTGTGTTCAAAAAATGATGAGTCTTCAGCTGCAAGAAAGGCATGAATAAAAGAACTCGGGATCTGTTTGTATTCAACAGGTACTGAAAGCTTGCCACCATACTCGGCAATCAGCTCATTATCAGCGCTGTAAACCTGTAAGGGCTTCAGTAACGGCGCCTTTTTCAGAGTGTTCATTTCTGGCAGGGATGGCGCAATATAGAGATACATGCCATAGAAACCCATAGGAACTGCGACCAGAATTATAATTATGATCAAAAAAAATGGATGAACACGACCTGAACAAGATAGCTTTTTCATAACAAGTAAGTTTTAATAGGAGCTAATGGCAAACTAATTGGTGGTCAGTATAGCCTTTACACATACGGATTGTTAGATGAGTAATTGTATCCGTATAAAATTATAGATCACAGCCGATTAGTGGGTTAATTTTTTTGGGGATAAAAAAATAATAGGAATAGTATTGTGCTCAGGTTATATCGTAAGCCAAATAAGGGGTTAATGGGAGTAGATATCAGTTCTACTTCTGTTAAGTTACTGGAACTATCTGTAAAGAATGGTAGGTATTGGGTAGAGAGCTATGCACTTGTCCCATTACCGGAAGGCAGTGTTGTTGAAAAAAATATCCTTAACCCGGAAGCGGTTGGGGATGCGCTTGAACGTGCATTGAATCTGGCAAACTCGCAGTCAACATCTGCGGCAATGGCTATTCCAACCTCAATGGTGATTACCAAAACGATTGAGATGGATGCTGATATGACAGAAGATGAACGTGAAGTTCAGATTCGGATGGACGCAGAACAATACATTCCTTTCCCACTTGATGAAGTCAGTCTGGATTTTGAAGTTTTACCGGATCGCCTGGCAAATCCTTCACGTGTCAATGTTTTACTGGTTGCAACACCGATTGAAAATATTGAAGCACGTTCAGAAGCGCTGGAGTTGGGTGGATTAACTCCAAAAATTGCAGATGTTGAAAGTTTTGCAATGGAGAACGCTTTTCAGGTGTTCTCTGAAACCTTGCCTATGGGGGCAAATACAGTCGGTATCCTGGATATCGGTCATACCATGACCACTTTGTCTGTATTGCAGAATAACAAAATCATATATACCCGTGAGCAGGTGTTTGGGGGCAAACAGCTGACTCAGGAAATTCAGAACCGTTACGGTCTGTCTTTTGAGGAAGCGGGGCGTGCTAAAAAGAGCCGGACTTTACCGGATGACTACGATGCTGAAGTGCTGGAGCCTTATCTTGAGGCTGTGGTTCAGCAGGCAGCACGTTCATTACAGTTTTTCTTTTCATCTTCTCAGTTTAATGAAATTGACCATATTCTGCTTGCAGGGGGTAATGCCAATATTCCGGGCCTTGCCAAACTGCTTCAACAGAAACTGGGCTACCGTGTCACGATTGCCAATCCATTCCTTCAGATGGGCTTCTCACCGCAGATTGATATTAAAAAAATTGAGAATGATGCTTCCTCACTCATGGTGGCATGTGGTCTGGCATTGAGGAGTTTTGATTAATGGCAAGAATTAACCTGCTCCCTTGGCGTGATGCGTTAAGGGAAAAACGAAAAAAAGAATTTATAGCAATCTGTATTGGGGCTGCTTTAATTGGGGTGCTTGCTGTTGTTCTGGCATGGTTCTTCTATGATCAGAAACTTCAGGATCAGGAACAGGCGAATCAGCTGGTGATCAGTACCAATCAGAATCTTGATGTTCAGCTCAAATCACTTGAGGGACTCCAGGATCAGCGTAATGCAATTGTGGAACGGATGAAGCTGATTCAGGGGCTGCAAGGGCAGAGACCGGTTACAGTACGTCTTGTGGATGAGCTTGTGCGTGTTACGCCTACATCTATGTACATTACAAAGTTTGATCGGCTGGGAGATAAATTCACAATTGAAGGTAAGGCGGAAAGCCCAAATACAGTGGCTGAATTCCTGAGAAATCTGGAAGCATCTCCGTGGTACCGCAACGCATTTATGAATTCATTCCTGGCAAAAGAAGAAGATAAGAATAAAACCCAGACTTCAGTTGTGCCTCGTGTTGAAGAAAGCTATGGAACTTTTGTGATTACAGCGGATCTCGACGAAATTGCAGCACCGGTAACATCAGAAAAAACTGCTGATACAGCAGCGGTATCTGTGGCTACAACAACGACGGGTTCAACAGCGGGGGCAGCACAATGAGTCGCGATGAATTTGATGAGTTAAATCAGGATGCTGCTGTTGCTCCGAAAAAGAAAATGACGCTGGATAAATTTGTTCAGCAGTTCAATACGCTTGATCCGAATAATTATGGCAGCTGGCCTTTATCCGTAAAAATCACCTGCTGGATTTTTATCGCACTGGTGATCTGTGCAATTGGCTATTTTGTGGTGATCAAACCGAAACTTGATGCAATTTCCAGTGCCAATGCACAGGAACAGAATCTGCTGAATGAGTTCCGTGAAAAAGACTCCAAACTGCGTAATTTACAGCAGTATCAGTTGCAGTTGCAGCAAATGGAAGCGAGTTTTAACCAACAGCTTGAACAACTGCCGAAAGAAACAGAAATTCCTGGACTGGTTGAAGATATCAACGTGACAGGTGTGAATTCAGGACTGAAGTTTAAAAATATCCGTCTTGAAGGTGAAGTGAAGCAGGAATTCTTTATTGAACAGCCAATTTCCATTGAAGCAACGGGTGATTATCATGCCTTTGGTTCATTTGTCAGTGGTATTGCTGCACTTCCACGTATCGTTACTTTGCATGATTTTACAATTACAGCATCTGAGAACAAAGAGAAGAAATCTGATGTTCCTCAGGTCAGTTATACGGCAAAAGCAAAAACTTACCGTTATATCGGTAATACAGATAATCAGGCGGCTGGTAATGCTCCAGCAGCTGCTGGAGGAGCGAAATAATGAAAACAAAAATTTCTCTCGCTTTAGTTGCAGGTCTGTTGCTGGCAGGCTGTGATTCGCGTATTGATGCAGTGAATCAGCAGATGGCGGATATCCGTAATCAGCCACCGATTCCAATCGAAGCTGCACCAGTGTTTGAACCTGCGCCAACATTTAACTATTCGGCACATCAGCTGAAAAGTCCATTTATGCCAAGTTCGCTGGCTGCAGAGCTGAAAATTATGGCGGGGAAACGGGTTTATCCAAACCTGAACAGACAGCCTCAGCCACTTGAAAGCTATGCACTTGAAGCACTGAATATGAAAGGCAGTATGCGCAGTCAGACGGGTGAAGTGCTTGCTCTGATTCAGACGCCGGATGGTGAGGTTGAGCGTGTGCAGCGTGGCAGTTATATGGGGATGAATCATGGTCGTGTGGTGAATATCACGCCTACGCAGATTGACCTTTTGGAAATTATTCCGGATGGGCGTGAGGGCTATGTGGAACGGCCGAGAAGCTTGGTGTTAATAGGACCAACGCCTTAATTTAAAGGAATAAAAATGAATAACAGTTTTAAAGATTTTATTTTTGGGGATGGCAATACAATGAACAATTTGTTCCGTCAGTTTTCAATGGGTGCAGTGGCAATGGCTGTTATGCAGGCTGCCAGCGCTCAGGTCAGTATTACGAATATCGTACCTATGCAGATACCGGGGCAGGGAACAGAAGTTCGCGTGATGTTCAATGGATTGCCTCCGCAGCCTCAGGCTTATCAGCTTGAGAATCCATCCAGATTAATCCTGGATTTTGATAAGGCTCAGCAGAATCTGAAACAGAACTCAGTTGCTGTAGCAACCAGTGAAGCAAGCTCTGTCGATGTGACTTCAGATGCACAGCGTTCCAGGCTGACGGTTAACCTTGCAGATGCCGGTGCTTTCACCACACGCGTTGAAGGTAATACGTTCATCCTGAAAATTAACTCTGCGGGTGTGGCGGGAACAGCTCAGCCTGTTGCTCAGAAATCTGCACAGGGAATTTCCAATATTGGATTTAACAGAGGCTCTGATGGTGAAGGCCTTGTGGTGATTGATCTGCAGGGAAGCAATACACCTGTCGATGTTCAGCAGCAGGGCAGTAAGATCGTGGTCAGAACGCTGGGAAATAAAGTTCCTTCGCATTTGACGCGCCGTCTGAATGTCAATGATTTTGCTACGCCTGTTTCAACCATTGATGCACAGAATGATGGCAGTAATGGTGTGATCACGATTCAGTCATCTGGCAGCTACGAATACATGGCTTACCAGGCTGAGAATAAACTGACAATCAGTCTGAAGCGACCAGTGGATAAAAACCCACTGAAACCACGTGCTGCTAATACCTATACAGGTAAGAAGATCTCCCTGGACTTCCAGGATATCGAAGTTCGTCGTGTACTCCAGTTATTGGCAGATTTTACCGGTATTAACATGGTGGCAGCAGATACGGTTCAGGGAAATATCACTTTACGCCTGAAGGATGTTCCTTGGGATCAGGCACTCGATATTATTCTGAAAACCAAAAATCTTGATAAACGCCGTAATGGCAACGTGATCTGGATTGCTCCGGTTTCAGAGTTGATCAAGGCTGAAGAAGAAGAAGCCAAAGCAATCGCGCAGAGTGTGAAACTGGCACCTCTGCAGACTGAATATATTCAGCTGAACTATGCGAAAGCAACAGATATCGAAAAACTGATTACACAGGGTAAAAACTCTTCAAACAATAGGGGGGCAGCGGCGGACTCTGACAGTGTCGGCAGTCTGCTTAGCCCACGTGGAACAATTTCTGTTGATCCAAGAACCAACACGATTATTGTCAATGACACCGCGCAGAAGATTGATCAGATCCGAAAAATGATCGACCTGTTGGATGTTTCTGTAAAACAGGTCATGGTTGAAGCGCGTATCGTCCGTGCAACAACTGACTTTACCAAAGAAATGGGCGTGAAATGGGGGATTCTGTCTCAGGGGATTACCAACAATAATAATCTGCTGGTTGGTGGTAGTGATACGACCTTATGGAATCTTCGTGAACCTGAAGAAGATAGTACAACAGGCGGTTATAAGTACACAATTGAGCGTCCTCAGAACCTGAACGTTGACCTGGGTGTGACGACTTCTGGAGCAAGTAAAATTGCTTTTGGTCTGATCAGCCTGTCTGATTTTATGCTGGATCTTGAATTGTCTGCATTACAGGCAGATGGCTACGGTGAAGTAATTTCAACACCAAAAGTTTTAACTGCAGATAAGCAGGCTGCCAAAGTGATGTCCGGTACACAGATTCCTTATCAGTCAGCTGAAGGTGGTGGTGTAAATGCTGTGTCTAAGACAGAGTTTGTTGATGCAACGCTGAGTCTGGATGTGACACCAAGTATCACACCTGATGGTAAGATTCAGATGATGCTGGATATCACAAATGACTCAGTGGGTACTGCAACTCCAACGGGTCAGTTCACCATTAATAAAAACCAGATCAACACGAATGTGCTGGTGGATAATGGTGAAACGGTCGTACTGGGTGGAATATTTGAACAGGTATCAACCAATACTCAGATCAAGGTGCCTTTCCTGGGTGATCTGCCATATATTGGTCGACTGTTCCGTAAAGATTCCAAGTCTGACAAAAAGAGCGAGTTGCTGATTTTTGTTACACCACGAATAGTTAATGACAGTGTTTCGAGAAATCATTAATATATTTTAAATTTAGCAGAATAATAGGTGACTCCTTGCCAGGCAATGAGTTTGAAACCCTGCCAAATATATATTTGGTAGGGCCAATGGGTGCGGGGAAGACGACAGTAGGGCGACATCTTGCAGAGTTGCTTGGTCGGGAGTTTCTGGACAGTGATCATGAAATTGAGCGCAGGACAGGAGCATCCATTCCCTGGATTTTTGAAAAAGAAGGTGAACCGGGTTTCCGCAGTCGTGAAACCTCAGTCATTGATGAACTGACAACACGTAAACAGCTGGTACTTGCGACCGGCGGTGGTGTTGTCACTCAGTCTCCTAATCGGGAATTTCTTAAACAGCGCGGTATTGTTGTTTATCTGTATACTCCTGTCGAAATTCAGCTTCAGCGTACTTATCGCGATAAAAACCGTCCCTTACTTCAGGTGGAAAATCCAGAGCAGAAACTCAGAGAGTTGCTCAGGATCAGAGATCCGTTGTATCGTGAAGTTGCACATCATATTATTGAAACCAACCAGGGGGCAGCCCGGGATCTTGCACAAAAGATTCTTCAGGTCGTTGTTTCAAAAAATACATAATCATAGGCAGACGGGCTTAATTTCCATGCAAACTTTATATGTTGAACTCGGCGATCGCCGTTATCCTATTTTTATTGGCAGTAAACTGAACGCTCAGGAGCTGCTTGAACCCTATATTCATGGTCATCAGGTCATGGTGGTGACCAATACGACCGTTGCCCCGCTGTATCTGGATCATTATGTTGCTGCGCTTGAAGCATCAGGAAAAACAGTACATACCTGTATTCTGTCTGATGGTGAGAAATATAAGGATATTCAGCATCTGAATCTTATTTTTGATGCTTTGCTTGAGGCAGGGTTTAACCGGGATTGTACGGTTCTGGCTTTGGGTGGTGGTGTGATTGGGGATATGGCGGGTTTTGCATCTGCAAGTTTTCAGCGCGGTGTATATTTTGCGCAGGTTCCAACTACATTGCTGTCGCAGGTGGATTCGAGTGTGGGTGGAAAAACGGGTATTAACCATCCTTTAGGCAAGAACATGATTGGTGCTTTTCAGCAGCCACAGGTTGTACTGGCTGATATGTCTCAGTTAAGTACATTGCCTTCAAGAGAATTATCTGCTGGCCTGGCTGAAGTGATTAAATATGCATTACTGGGTGATGTAGAGTTTCTTGACTGGCTTGAACAGCATATGGAAGCGCTTGTCGCAGGCGATGAAACTGTGCTTGCAATCGCAGTTTATAAGTCCTGTGCGCATAAAGCACGGATTGTGGCAAGTGATGAAAAAGAACAGGGTGACCGTGCTCTGCTGAATCTGGGTCATACTTTTGGACATGCAATTGAATCATACCTGGGGTATGGTGAGTGGTTACATGGTGAGGCTGTCGCAACGGGAATGGTTATGGCTGCTGATTTATCTTTCCGTATGGGGTGGATTTCAGAATCTGATCTGGAACGTACAAAAAAAATCATTTTACGTGCCAATTTGCCGATCGTTTGTCCTAAAATTCCATTGGAAGAGTTTCTGGCTTATATGGCACATGATAAAAAAGTGCTGAATGGGCAGTTGAGACTGGTATTAATGAAAAAGCTGGGACAGGCTGTAATTACCCGTGACTTTGATGTCGAGTTGATGAAACAGGTGATTGTAGCGAACCAGCACTGAAAGGTAACTCATGACAGCAATCCGTACACAATGGCAAAAAATACAGGGCTACATCTGGTTGCTGCTGGGCGTTCTGTGTCTGTTTTTTGCGCTTATTTTCTGGGCTGTGACGGATAAGCAGGAACTGGCTGAAGTAGGTAATGTACCTGAGTCTGAGCTGGAGTTACAGATTCAGCCTGAAAAAGTTGCAGCAACGACCCATCTTGGTGCATTAATGGATGAGGTGAGACCTCTGGAGTTGACCAACCGGGTTGTTGCCTCAGGTGATCATAATTTTGAATTTCGTGGTACCCGTTTTATAGATGAAAATAAAAAAGCTTCAACGGTTGAGCTGTTCAGAGTGACTGAAGAAGATATTATCAAAAGCTTTTTAAAAAAATTACCTCAGCGTAAAGACTACTATTACATACGCCTGAGTGGTGAAAATCAGGCAGAGCAATATGTGCTGCTGTATGGTCTGTTTAAAAATAGTGATGAAGCAAAGACGGCATTTGCTCGGCAGAATCTTGTTTTACCGCCATCCGTTAAGCCTGTTGTGAGAACAATAGGACAGTATGCTGGACTTGTAAATGATCTGGGTGCTGATGAGATGGGACTGAACAGTAAGCTTTATGAAGTTCGTTTACGTCCTGCGGCACTGCCATTAATTGATGAAAGTTTACTTGCATTACCTAAGCCGCAGCCCGCAGCACCTGCAACGCCAGGTGCCTTGAGTACAACAACGACGACAGTTACCCGACGTGATGCAGATGGTAACGTGGTGGATGTGCAGAAAAGTCACAGTAATACCGAAAGTAAGCTGGTCGCACCTCAGTCTCCAGTTTCTGCACCAGAATAGGTTCAGCGGATTCAATCGGACTAAAATAGAGCAAAACAATATTTAAACAGATTTTTTTGCCCAAATGTGGTGCAATTATTTTAATGAAAAAGCCTGCTTTTTGTTGTGCTGAAGTCGAATTACACAGTAATCAGAAGATTTAACAAACATAAATATAATTTGGCATATTTATTGCTTTATTGGTGCATGAGTTGAGTCAATATCCCTGTTTTGGCGCGAAATGATTCAATGAGTGTGTGGGATTTTTCAGATCAGCTGCTTTAAAAGAGTGCGGATTTACTGCAGACATTTTGCAGATATTTCATGCATCGGGAATAAAATCGGATTATCTTTATTTTAAGTGAACGATTTGTTCTGTACTGAACAGGGCTTCGCTGAATTGAACGACACAAGTAATAAAATTGTTAATTTGCCCAATGGGCCTATGTAAAAAGAAGGGTACGCTATGCACATGCCATCGCCTAATACTGTAGCTCCCGCTCAAGGTTTATACCAACCGGATGAGTTTAAAGATAACTGTGGTTTCGGTTTGATCGCCCATATGCAGGGTGATGCAAGCCATGACCTGGTCAAGACCGCAATTCATAGCTTAAGTTGCATGACACACCGTGGTGGTATTGCTGCTGATGGTAAGACGGGCGATGGCTGTGGTCTGTTACTGGCTATGCCTAAAAACTTCTTTCGTGAAGAAGCTAAAAAAATCAGTGACATTACACTGAGTGAAATTTTTGCAGTCGGGACCATTTTCCTGAACCTGGATCCAGCACTTGCTGCACATGCCAAACAGATTTTAAGTAAAGAAATTGAGGAAGAAGGTTGCCGTGTTATTGGCTGGCGTGTGGTTCCAACCAATAATGATGCACTGGGTTCAATTGCAATGCAGTCTTTGCCTGCATTTGAGCAGATCTTTGTCAACTGCCCAATGGGTGTGACAGAGGTTGAGTTCAACCGTAAATTATTTATGGCACGTCGTCGTGCAGAGCAGCAACTGACTGCTGACCCTTATTTTTATGTTACAACGCTGTGTTCGACTGTCATCACCTATAAAGGTCTGATGATGCCTGAATACATCACCGATTTTTATACAGATCTTGCCGATGAGCGTCTGGCATCTCATATTGTGGTGTTCCATCAGCGCTTCTCAACCAATACATTGCCACGCTGGCCACTGGCGCAGCCATTCCGTTACCTGGCGCATAATGGTGAAATCAACACCATTACAGCAAACCGTAATTGGGCTGTGGCACGTACGCCTAAATTTGAAAACCCATTACTGCCTGGTCTGACTGAGCTGAATCCAATTGTCAACCGTACCGGTTCGGATTCTTCAAGCATGGATAACATGCTTGAAATCCTGGTGGGTGGTGGTATGGATCTGTTCCGTGCGCTGCGTATGCTTGTGCCACCAGCATGGCAGAACGTTGAAACTCTGGATGCTGATTTACGTGCATTCTATGAGTTCAACTCCAAACATATGGAAGCATGGGATGGTCCTGCTGGACTTGTGATTCAGGATGGTCGTCACGCGATCTGTATGCTTGACCGAAACGGCTTACGTCCTGCACGCTGGGTAATTACCAAAAATGGTTACATCACACTTGCATCAGAAATTGGTGTATGGGGTTATGAGCCTGAAGATGTGATTTCAAAAGGACGTGTTGGTCCGGGTCAGATTCTGGTGGTGGATACCTTTACAGGCAAAATGCTCGATACGAAAGATGTCAGTAATCACCTGAAAAAAATGCGCCCTTACCGTGAGTGGTTACGTGAAAACTCTGTTCGTGTACAGGGCAGTCCGGAACTTGAAGAATATTTATGTGATCAGGGCTTAAAAGGTGATGACCTGAAAGCGGCACAGAAAATGTTCATGGTGACGTTTGAAGAGCGTGATCAGTTGCTTCGTCCTATTGCTGAAAGTGGTCAGGAAGCGGTCGGTTCAATGGGTGACGATACGCCAATGGCCGTTCTGTCACGTCAGGTTCGCCATGTGACTGATTATTTCCGTCAACAGTTTGCTCAGGTGACCAATCCACCAATTGATCCATTACGTGAATCCATCGTAATGTCACTGGAAACCTGTCTGGGTCGTGAGCAGAATGTCTTTGAACAGGGACCTGAACATGCTGACCGTCTGATCGTGTCCAGTCCTGTACTTTCAAATTCGAAAATGCATCAGATCCGCACCAGTGGTCGTAAAGGCTATGAAATTGCAGATATTGATCTGAACTATCCTGAAGCTGAGGGTCTTGAAGCCGCAATTACCCGTATCTGTGAAGATGCAGCTCAGGCAATCCGTGACGGTAAAACATTGCTTGTAATTTCTGACCGTAAAATCCGTCAGGGTTATTTGCCTGCCAACGCAGCGATGGTCACAGGTGCAATTCACCATTATCTGATCAGTGTTGGACTGCGCACAGATGCAAACATCATTGTCGAAACGGCACTTGCACGTGATCCGCATCAGTTTGCGGTGATCTTAGGCTTTGGTGCGACAGCGATTTATCCATACCTGGCTTATGACGTGATCAATGATCTGATTGCTAAAGGTGAGCTGTTAGGTGACCCAATTCATGCACAGGCCAATTTCCGTAAAGGGATTGATAAAGGCTTACTCAAAGTTCTCTCGAAAATGGGTATTTCTACGGTTGCTTCATACCGTGGCGGTCAGTTATTCGAAGCTGTTGGCTTGTCCGATGAAGTGGTTGCAAAATGCTTTACAGGTGTGCCAAGCCGTATTAAAGGTGCGACTTTTGAAGATCTTGAAAATGACCAGAAAAAACTGGCAGAAACGGCGTGGAAACCCCGTAAGCCAATTGATCAGGGTGGCTTACTGAAGTTTGTATTCGATAAGGAATACCATGCATTTAACCCTGATGTGATCAATGCGCTGCACAAATCGGTACGTTCAGGCAATTATGCAGACTTTAAAGAGTATGCAGAGCTTGTAAATACCCGTCCGATTGCGACCATTCGTGACCTGTTGAAACTGAAAACTGACAATCCAATTCCTTTGGAAGCGGTGGAGTCAGTTGAAGAAATTCTGCCACGTTTTGACTCTGCGGGTATGTCACTGGGTGCATTGTCACCAGAAGCGCACGAAGCGATTGCGATTGCGATGAACACCATTGGTGGTCGTTCAAACTCAGGTGAGGGCGGTGAAGACCCTGCACGTTATGGCACGATCCGTAATTCTAAAATCAAACAGATTGCATCGGGGCGTTTCGGTGTAACTCCAGCTTACTTAACCTCTGCGGAAGTGTTGCAGATTAAAGTGGCACAGGGTGCGAAACCGGGTGAAGGTGGTCAGTTACCGGGCGGTAAAGTGAATGGCTTAATCGCACGTTTACGTTATTCAGTGCCTGGTGTAACGCTGATTTCTCCGCCACCACATCACGACATTTATTCAATCGAAGATTTATCACAATTGATCTTTGACTTAAAACAGGTCAATCCACAGGCCATGGTTTCTGTGAAACTGGTCTCTGAACCAGGTGTAGGAACGATTGCAGCAGGTGTTGCCAAAGCCTATGCCGACTTCATTACCATTTCTGGTTATGACGGCGGTACAGCGGCTTCGCCATTATCATCCATTCACCATGCGGGTTCTCCATGGGAGCTGGGTCTAAGCGAGGCACATCAGGCACTGCGTGTGAATGACCTGCGTGGCAAAGTTCGTGTACAGACCGATGGTGGTTTGAAAACTGGTCTGGATGTAGTTAAAGCAGCGATTCTGGGTGCAGAAAGCTTTGGTTTTGGTTCGACACCAATGATTGCATTGGGTTGTAAATACCTGCGCATCTGTCACTTAAATAACTGTGCGACCGGTGTTGCAACTCAGCAGGATCATTTACGTCAGGAGCACTATATTGGTGAACCTGAAATGCTGATCAACTTCTTCCACTTCATTGCGGAAGAGACCCGCGAGTGGCTTGCTGCTTTAGGTGTTGCATCTTTAAAAGACCTGATTGGCCGTACAGATTTACTGGAAACGTTACCTGGTGAAACAGATAAACATGCGCATCTGGATCTGAGTGCATTACTTGAGTCGCATCCATCAGCGGAAGGCAAAGCGCAGTACTGTCAGGTTCAGGGCAATGCACC
Source organism: Acinetobacter chinensis (assembly GCF_002165375.2). NCBI lineage: Bacteria > Pseudomonadati > Pseudomonadota > Gammaproteobacteria > Moraxellales > Moraxellaceae > Acinetobacter > Acinetobacter chinensis. The sequence continues at coordinate 3,303,880 of NZ_CP032134.1, read as the reverse complement.
ATTCGACAAAGGCCTGCTTGCAGAAAAAATGATTGCTGAAATGTTGCCAGCGATTGAAGCAGGAACAGGCGGTGAATATCACTTTACTGTGGGTAACTGTGACCGTTCAATCGGTGCCCGTATCTCAGGTGAAATCGCAAAACGTTACGGCAACCTGAGCATGGAAGCACATCCTGTTAAGCTGAATTTGACAGGTACTGCAGGTCAGTCTCTGGGTGTGTGGAACGCTGGTGGTCTGCATATCAAACTTGAAGGTGATGCCAACGACTATGTCGGTAAAGGCATGGCAGGTGGTCGTGTGTCGATCTTCCCTCCAAAAGGTTCACCATTCCAGACTCAGGAAACTGCAATTATTGGTAATACCTGTCTCTATGGTGCAACTGGCGGTAAATTATTTGCTGCAGGTACAGCAGGCGAGCGTTTTGCAGTACGTAACTCAGGTGCATTTGCTGTCATCGAAGGTGCAGGCGACCATTGCTGTGAATATATGACTGGGGGTATTGTGACGGTACTGGGTAAAGTAGGGCATAACTTCGGTGCAGGTATGACTGGTGGTTTTGCTTATGTACTTGATCTGGATAATGACTTTGTAGATCATTACAACCATGAACTGATTGAGTTGAACCGTATTTCAACTGAATCCATGGAGGAGCATAAAGAGTTCCTTGGTCGTATCCTGGATGAACACATCAAGGAAACTGGCAGTGCCTGGGCGTATAAGATCCGTAATGAGTTTGATTTCTATGGCCGTAAATTCTGGCTGGTGAAACCAAAAGCGGCAAACTTACAGACGCTTCTGAAAACCACTCAAGCTGACCCACAATAATTCCACGACTGCAGATAGATAGGCAGGCACAGCTGAAAACAGACAGACTGTGCCTACCCACGGAGTAGAGACATGGCAGAGCGCCTAAACAATGACTTTCAATTTCTGGACGTAGCCCGTCAGGATCCAGAAAAAAAAGATCTCAATGTCCGCAAAGCAGAGTTTGTGGAAATTTATAAACCTTTTACAGCAGAAGTGGCGGCAAATCAGACGCATCGCTGTTTAGGCTGTGGTAACCCATATTGCGAATGGAAATGTCCGGTACATAACTACATTCCCAACTGGCTGAAACTGATTGCGGAAGGTCGTATTTTTCAGGCAGCAGAACTGTGTCATCAAACCAACACCCTGCCGGAAGTCTGTGGACGTGTCTGCCCGCAGGACCGTCTGTGTGAAGGTGCATGTACCTTAAATGATGGTTTTGGTGCAGTGACGATTGGTAATGCTGAAAAATATATCAATGACACGGCTTTTGCACTGGGCTGGCGTCCGGATATGTCTTCTGTAAAGTGGACAGATAAAAAAGTTGCGATCATTGGTGCTGGACCTGCCGGTCTGGGCTGTGCAGATATTCTGGTGCGTAGTGGTGTGAAACCGGTTGTCTTTGATAAACGCCCTGAAATCGGTGGCTTACTGACTTTTGGTATTCCAGAATTCAAAATGGAAAAAGACGTGATGAAACGCCGCCGTGAAATTTTCACAGGTATGGGCGTGGAGTTCCGTTTAAATACTGAAATCGGTACAGATATCACGATTGATCAGTTGCTTGCAGATTACGATGCAGTCTTTATGGGTATGGGAACATACACGTATATGAAAGGCGGTTTTGCGGGTGAAGACCTGGATGGTGTGGTTGATGCACTGGATTTTCTGATTGCCAATGTCAACCGTACACAAGGCTGGGAAAAAGATCCGTCAGAATACATCAGTGTTGAAGGCAAAAAAGTGATTGTACTGGGTGGTGGTGATACAGCAATGGACTGTAACCGTACATCCATTCGTCAGGGTGCTGAGACAGTCACCTGTGCTTACCGCCGTGATGAAGAAAACATGCCAGGTTCACGTCGTGAAGTAAAAAATGCGCGTGAAGAAGGCGTTGAATTTCAGTTTAACCGTCAACCGATTGAAATCGTTGGTGAAAACGGTAAAGTGACCGGTGTTAAATTTGTGACGACTCAGTTAGGTCAGCCTGACAGCCGTGGCCGTCGCAGTCCTGAACCCGTTCCAGGTTCAGAGGAAATACTGGCGGCAGATACCGTATTGCTGGCATTCGGTTTCCGTACCAGTCCTGCTGACTGGTTCACTTCTGCAAACATCAGTCTGGATGGCTCAGGACGAGTAGTTGCAGCTGAAAAGCAGGAATATAAATTTCAGACATCCAACCCGAAAATTTTTGCGGGTGGCGATATGGTGCGTGGCTCTGACCTGGTTGTAACCGCAATCTGGGAAGGTCGTCAGGCAGCAGAAGGTATTCTGGATTACCTTGATGTGTAAGATGGAACGATCACATTAAAAAATACAGAGACCCATTATCAACGCCTGCATTTATGCAGGCGTTGTTTTCTGTCGGAATCTTGCAGGTTTTAGTGACATTTCATTACAGTGAAGTTTTGAGCTGAACTTTTTATATCATTTTGATAAATAATAATTTTAATAAATTTATACTGTTTGATTTCCTGATGAGTGAATGGCTTTTTTGACAGAATGAGCACTTTGGTCATTTAGTGACGGATTGTGCAATATACAAATGTGCATTATCTGCCAGTATAAATCATTATTTCCCGATCTTGTCTGGATTCTGAAATGACAACTACTCAAGTGACAACAGAAAAATCATATTTAAAGCGTCCGAAAGCGATTGGCATTACTGTACGTAAACCACAGTTCAATCCTAAAGCCATCCGTCGTCATTTTTTTGCAAATTCTCCTGTCATGTCTCACCTGTTGACGGCATTGTCTTCCACATTTCCCATTGGTGAGCAGTTCTTTGTACACAGCGTACGGAATGTCCGTGAAAAGGTCACTGATGAAAAACTTCAGGCTGAAATAGCTGCATTTATTGGTCAGGAAGCCATGCATTCCAAAGCACATGCAGAATTTAATGATGCATGGCGTCGTGATGACTATAACCTGGACAGTTTCCAGGCATGGCTTGGTCGCCGTGATGCATTTATTAAAAATGCTCACCCAAAACTGCAGCTGGCCGTTACCTGTGCTTTTGAGCATTTCACGGCTTTACTGGGCGGTTATATTTTACGTCATCCTGAAGTGCTCAGTACCCTGGATGATGATGCAATCAAGCTCTGGGTCTGGCATGCCATTGAAGAAATTGAACACCGTGCCGTTGCCTTTGATGTGTACCAGGCCATTTATAAAGATGACAAAGTCCGCCGGAATGTCATGAAAAGTGTGACCACAGGTTTTGCAAGCCTGACGTTCTATTCGGCTTCCCGTCTGTTTATGCAGGACTGGCGTAAAAGTGTGCCTAAAGTGACGCAGAATGCTTTTGGTGTATATATGATTGCAAAAATGCTGATTTCACTGATCCCTGAATATCTGTCTTATTTCAAAGCAGATTTTCATCCGTCAGAAATTGATTACACAGATCTTGTGAATCACTGGAAAGCCAGGCTTGCAGATGAATATGACATGGATGGATTTAAACCTGAACTGAAAGCCGTACTGTACAGCTGACAGGTTTTCTGATTCCTTTTATTCCTGTCTGGAAAAGATGGAACAGTTCCTTTGTCTGAAATGAAACCGGGATATTCCCGGTTTTTTTATTGTTTATACGGAGTTAAACAAAATAAACACAACAGGGTATAAAATTCACTACAATGGAAATATTTATACAAATACAAAGAAATACCTGAGGATAAAAGCGATGAATTATATCAAAAAAGGCTTGCTTGCTGTGGCTCTGGCTTCAACTCTGACTTTATCAGGCTGTGGCTACAACACTTTACAGGTTAAGGATGAAGCAGTAACAGCGGCCTGGTCTGAGGTGGAAAACCAGTATCAGCGCCGTGCTGATCTTGTGCCAAACCTGGTTAATGTGGTGAAAGGTTATGCAAAGCATGAAGAACAGGTACTGACCGAAGTGACTCAGGCACGTTCCAATGTTGCGGGTTTAAAAGTCGATAAAGAAGTCCTGGAAAACCCAGAGCTGTTTAAAAAATATCAGGAAGCACAGGCACAGATGACAGGTGCGCTGTCACGTTTAATCGCGGTATCAGAAAATTATCCAGACCTGAAAGCCAATGAACAGTTCCGTGATCTGCAGGTTCAGCTTGAAGGTACAGAAAACCGCATTTCAGTTGCACGTAACCGATATATCACAACAGTTCAGGATTTTAATGCCTATTCACGTCAGTTCCCACAGGTCATGACTGCCAAGGTGATTGGTATGAAGACCAAGCCAAATTTCAGTGCAGAACAGGGTGCTCAGAATGCACCGAAAGTTTCATTTGAATAACTCACTGAATTGAGGTGTGCTGATGCCCGAGTCTTTCTGGAAGCGATCATCATTCAACAGAGTATTTCAGCTGATTCTGTTCAGCCTGGTGCTCTGTTGCAGTACGGTCAGCTGGAGTGAAGTTGCAACAGCAACAGATGAAAGTGCTGATGCGGTGGTGGCTGCTAAAATATTGAAGCAGCAACAGGCAAACAGTCAGAAAGCACCCGTAGATGCAACAGCTGTAGAGGTACAGCAGCCACAGATTCAGAATGACATGGCAGATGGTGAGTCCATACGCAGCCTACCGACACTGAATGAACCTGTGGTGGATCAGACAGGAATATTAAGTCCAACTGAAAAACAGCAGATCAGTCAGCGCATATTACAGCTGCATCAGCAGGGAAAAGCACAGATCGGTGTCATTATTGTCCCAACCACGGGGCAGGAAGATATCTTTGACTTTGCCATGCGCAGTGCAGAAAAATGGAAACTGGGTTCTGCAAAACAGGACAATGGTTTATTGATGGCAATAGCTATCAATGACCGACGGATTCAGATTCTGACCGGTTATGGGCTTGAAGGTGTACTGCCGGATATTATCACCAGCCGGATTATCAGAAATCAGATCACGCCTTATTTTAAACAGGCTCAGTACGCGCAGGGGATAGATGCAGGACTGGCAGAAATTGAAAAAGTCCTGAATATGGATCCTGAAACTGCACAGAAAGCTGCGCAGGAACTCAAAGAGCGTCAGGAGCAGGCACTGCATGAACAGCAAGCCAAAGATCGGACTTTCAGTACAGCATTGTTTATTCTGGTCGCAGGTATTTTTGCTTCCTATCTGGTGGGTAACCGACTCAGTGCATCGACTGCTGCGGTTGCAGGCGTAGTTGCAGGGCTGGTCAATGGTGCAGGACTGGTCACCAGTCTGTTACTGGGCGTGGGAATTTTCTTTTTATTAATTACGGCACTGGCTCAGACCATCTTTCAGCTGTTTTTATCTTCTTCAGGTCGTGGTGGAAGCGGTGGAGGCGGATTTGGTGGTGGGGGAGGCTACAGCGGTGGCGGTGGTGGTTTTGGCGGTGGAGGTGCATCAGGCTCATGGTAACTAAAACAGAAACGACAGAAATCGTTACAGAACCAAAACTGCATGAAGTGTCAGAGCCCAGTTTTAAGCGCTGGCTGAAACATTTCTTGTTCATGCCTGCAACAAAACGCTATTTTTCCAAAGCAGATCAGCAGGCTATAGCACTGGCGGTAAAGCAGGCAGAGCAGGGGCATATTGGTGAAATCCAGGTCGTGATTGAAGGGCATATTCCCGCCAGCCAGGCGTATCATCAGAATACTTTGCATCGGGCGAGGCAGCTGTTTGCAGAACTCGGTGTCTGGGATACTGAACTGAACAGTGGTGTTCTGATTTATCTGAACCTTTGCGAGAAAAAAGTGGAGATTGTCATTGACCGTGGTATTAAAAATGCAACAGAACAGACTGTCTGGAATGAAATCTGCCTGGAGATCGTAAAAGAATTAAGCAGTGAGCAATATCGTCTGGCAATGGTGAATGGGGTCATAAGAACTGGGGAAATACTGGATTTATTTTACGCAAATAAATATACAGACAGTAAAAATGAACTGGGAAACAGCCCAATTTTGTTAGGTTGATATGCTTGAAGAGATGGATGAAATTATTCTGTTGCTTTATAAATTTTTGAATTTTAAAATATTAATCAGTTTTTATGCATGTTGTAATAAATGAAAGACGTTCATTCTCTGAATAAAAAAATTGAATCATTAAGTTATAGGGAAATATTCAATCTAATTTTTTTAATCTTGATGCCTAATGTTATTTTTTTGGGATTAGCCTGTTATACGTCTACAGTAAGACCATTGATCAATATAGACTATCTGTTGGCTTTATTGTTAATGTTTACCCCATGGAGAGTCAGTCGTTTTACAGGCAGTGCAGTTCTTGTTTCTGCAGTCATATTTGATGCTTTAATGTTTGTTGTTCAGATTTTCCCTTTTATGGATATTGCATCTATACGCTATCTGGTATCTTTTATACCGATTGCACCCTTACAATATAAGGTATTAATAATACTGTTTCTTGTTCTTATTTTAATAATACTGTGGATAACAGTACAATTTACAAAACAAAAGAATAAAATTTATCCTTGTTTTTTACTTCTCCTTTTAGCTGTGAGCTCTTATATATTGTCTGAGTTGCGGGTCACTTATGCTTCAGGTGGAGGAGTATTAGGAAGAGGTAACCATTATGTTGCTCATAGCCAGCTGTCTTTATATAAGGAGCTGACACAAAGTACACTTCTGAGACTGGCAAACATGACACCAGAGTTGGCTCCTTTGGATGCTCATCAGCAGAGTGTTTCGGGTTATTTAGTTCAGCCACATTCAGATAAAATTCTTTATATTCTTGCGGAATCATGGGGGGTATTACGTAATACAGATGCTCAAAGATCCATTGTGGAGAAAATAATAGAACAAAAAGATAATTTTGAATTTATGAATTATGGTTCGATTGAAGCTTCGGGAGCAACTGTCGCGGGGGAGTTGCGTGAATTATGTCAGTTAAAGCTCGTTAATAATGGGTTTGCGTTGAAGCGTATAGAAAAAGAACAGTTTAAGCATTGTATACCTGAACAGTTACGACAGAAAGAATACCGGACGGTTGCATTACATGGCGCGAGTGGATTGCTTTATGATCGGTTGGACTGGTACCCAAATGCAGGATTTACACAAACTTTGTTTGGTGAAAATTTTATGGGACTTACTCGTTGTGATGCATTTAAAGGGGTCTGTGACAGGAGTTTGATAAAAGAAGTATCGGACTATTTTTTTAAATACGAAGATCAGAAAATATTTTTTTACTGGATGAGCCTTACATCACATCAGCCCTTTGCGGTATCGGATATTTATAATAAACGATTTGATTGTAAATATTACGGAATAAAAGAGAATGGAGATACGTGTCGGAATACCCGACTGGAATCACAGTTTATGGATGAGCTTGCTGAAATAATTAAAGAACCTCATATGAAGGGTGTGGAGATCGTAGTAGTTGGTGATCACCGACCACCTGTATGGAGTGAAGAAGGGAATTTAAATTTCTTCTTCAATAAAGTCAGTTATTTACACTTTAAAATAAAGTAATTTAAAATTCGGAATGGGTTGGGGCTTCATCATTCGAAGGCTTAAGCAGTACCGCAGAATATGAAAGAGGGCTTTTAAATTAAAGTTAGGGATTGGATTTGATCTATGCTTTGTACCTGATATAGATAGATTGAGAAGGATGTTTGAATGGACTAAGAGTGGAATTAAACTGACAAAAAATGTCAGTTTTTTACACAAAATAACAATCGACTAAAGAGTGTTAAAAAATAAAACTATAAAGTGCTGTTTTTTCTTGATAATTAATTATAATGGTCGTTGGCACAAAAAGTGCTAAATATAAATTAGCTTACACAGCTTATAAATAATTAAACAAAACATTTGTGGAGAATGTTATGAACGCTCAAAAGGGTTTCACTCTTATCGATACTCCATAAGTGTCCATATAAAATAAACAATCCATAAGTAAGTCAATATAGACATAAAAATAATAAATTTGATATGAAGAATCACTATTATCTTTTTCTACTTTTTTCAATCTCCGTTTTTACTCATGCTCAAGAACTAGACTTCATTCAATATTCAGATATTTCATCAATTCCTCAAATTGTTTTGAATCCAAAAATCCAAACAGAACTTCAAACATTGTTAAAGCATGATTATCTAAAATTTCAATCTAATTTCGACAATTACTCAGCGCCCTATTTACTGAAAACAGATGAGGCTCTGTATTATGAAGGTCGGTCTGGAAGCAGTTTAGATGCTTCATCCGCGATTGTGTTTAAAGATGGGCGATTGTTTGCTGCAATATATTTTTCCAATACCAAGACTTTAAAATACTTTAGCAACGATGCCAGTTGCTCAGAACAGTTACATCCTGCGATTCAAGTTTTTGCTCAGCAGCGTGAAATTCAAGGTATTGAATATGCAACAGCTAGAGCCAATACCGCTTTAAAATATAATTTTGGTTTGCTTTCTCAATGTGAGGCTTACATAGAAAAGTTAAAGAGGTGAGGTTGAATGAAAAATCAGATGAATAGATAACATGTTTTTAAGAAATTTTAAAAAATAGTTTGTAAGTGAAGATTATTGCTAAATAGTGAGAGGTATTATGTGTCATATTAAAAAAATGGTTGTGCAAATAAATAACCATAAAGAAATATTTTTTGTAAAGTTAAGAAGTTTTGAAGAAAAAATTTACACTCTATCTAGCTCGAGTGGAGATGATATTAATCAATTGTTAACTGTCAATAAAACTGAGAGCGGTATAACTTCAACTACATTTAGTGTATTAAATGAATTAAAAATTGAAGATCAACTTGTTTATGCCTATGTGAAAGAGTTTGATATTATTCAGCGATATTTGATAGGTGAACTTATTGAACTAATTGATTGATCCGAGCCTGTAGGTATGTCTGTGTAATTTATATTTATAAAAAAGGGAGACTTATAAATTATCTCCCTATTCTATTTTGCTCATTTCAATCCGAAAACATAATTTTAGGAAAATTTTTCATGAAGTGGCGTCTAACATAGTTGAAGTCACTGAGATCATGTTGATTTTTTTCAAAATAATTAACCCAAGCTAAAGTTGCATCTTGGTCATTTAAATTGGGGTTAACATTCAGAAACAAAGCTAAATCAAATGTACGGTCAATATTAAACTCTTTGATCAGTGCAACAGCAGTTGAACGAACTTCCTCTGAAACAGAGAATTTTGGAGAAAAATAGTTATTCATAGCTGAACTTCCATAAAAAATTATATAATGAGATTTAGAAAAGTAAACTTGTTTTTAGGGAACAAAATAACCTGCTGTAGGTTAAGTTATCATTCTAAATGTGATTTATCAAGTTAAATTGACTTGCTGTAGGTTAATTTTTTAATTTAAAGGTCGTTATGATTAGATGTAGGCTATCAACTTTGATGGGCGAGCGAAAAATTTTAAAGTTAAGTGAGGTAGCTCAGGCGACAGGTATTAATCGAAATACCCTCACCAGTCTTTACTATGATCGTGCCGTGCGAATTGAACTTTCAGTCGCTGATACCTTGTGCAAATATTTTAATTGCAATATGCAGGATTTATTTGAATATACCAATGGTTAACACATCATTACATGGGGTGATGTGCTGAAAGTTGTGATGATTTGATAAATTAGTCTTCATCTATAATTTTTTAGAAAGGGCATTAATGGCAATAGAGGATGTTTGATCCCAGTCATGCCATACGTCTAAAAAGTCCTTTCGAACGTTATTAGAATCAGTTGCATCCCAAAAGGCTTCCCACCAAATACTTGTGTGCTCTTTTTTTAATAGGGCTAATGGGTGCTCTTCGCACGTTAGAATTTTTTCAAATAATTCATTATTAATTAAGTAGGCATTTGTTCTTGTTAGATATTTTGTAGATTTATATAGTTGTGAACATAGGCGAGCAAAACTTTCTAACATATTTTGTCCACCCACTCCATTGTACGTAGAAACGTGAATATTGGTAGTTAGCACTTCGACACGCCAGTCTTGTAATACTTTAATGATAAGGAGATTGCCCTCTTCAGATATATTTCGAACAAGAATGATTTTCTGAGCCTCAATCTCCTGTTTGGAAACAGGGTCAACATGAGAAAACAGAGAATTGATGTTTGAATCTACATTATTTTCGATCTGCCAGTTAGAGGATAGAATGGGATGCCCATCTCCGTGTATCAACCAATCCTGATCAATATATAAATAGGCTGCGATTTTCTCTAACTCAGTAAAAGAAGGTTCTTGTTTGGCTTGTAACCAATTTAGAAAAACTTCAGCATTTTCATACTTACACATTCTAGCAATGTGTGAGTATTTTACTGCATTCATTTTGAAGCTATTAATTAGATTTAGGCTATGAGCAAGTCTTTCAGCAACTTCTACTTTTCGGTCAATTATTTGATAGTGTGCAAGTTTTAAATTTTTCGGGTTTGTTTCAGGGAGAGTAACAAAGTGAAAGCTTTTTTCCAAGCGATCAACTATCTCTGCATTCATTGAGCGTTTTTCTTGATTTGCAACTTCTTCAATTTTTTGTTTTAGATCACTTGGGAGACGAATTTTCAGTTGAGCATCTTGTAATATTAACATAATTAATACAATCCATTATTGACTACATTACGGGAAAGATTTTTAATTTAAAAGTGGTTTGTTGATGAACCACATTATTAAACCAGGTTGGTTCATATGAAATTATCAAGTTCTTCGACACAACTTAAGTTACGTATTTCACCTGTATTAAAAAGCTGGTTGAAAGAAGAAGCTTTGTTGCAAAACAGATCATTAAATTCACAAGTGAATTTTATTCTAACTCAATTTAAGCAAAACACGGAGGGTCAATTAAAAAAATTGAATTAACTTTTTCATTCGGCAAAAAGTATAAAAGCCCATGCGGGAACATGAGCTTTTATGAATGTCTTCATTGGTGATCAGACATTTGTATTTTGATGAATAGGGGCATTTTTGTCAATCCTACCTCAAAGTCGCTTTTTGCCTGTTTTTAATAAACAGGAGGCTCAAAATGAGCACTAAACTTAAAAATGGTCAGTCACGCTACCAGTCTAAAGCCAAAGTCGTGACCATCAAAAAATTTCAATTATTGACGTTGGCTAAGGCAACTCATTGTTTCAATAATGCTGAGTTCGAAAATTATGGTGATGCTTACCTTGAATTCCCAGTCATTATTCAAGGGGATGGAAGCCCATCAGAAATTTTTAATCTGTATTTGCTGAAAAAACTTGAGCAAACAATACAGTATGATTTTAAAACCTTTGCATCTATTGCACATCAGCTTGTTGATTTTCAGCGCTTTTTAGAAGATGAACAGCTGGATTTCTTGAAATTTCATAAGCTAAAACAGTTGAATGCGATTTTTCAATATCGTACTCGTCTGATTGAGCAGACGAATGCAGGTCTAATCTCGGCCAATTCTGCACGTGGTCGAATTAATGCAGTGGTGAATTTTTATCGCTTTCTTGTCACAGAAGATTTGGTTGATCATCAGCGTTATGGCATACCGTTTAAAGATGTATACAAATATATTGCGGTAGATAATGAATTTGGCGCACGTAGAAAAATGGCAATTAAGTCGCATGATCTTGCGATTCATGTTCCAGCCAAAGCACCGAATCCTGAAACGATTGCGGATGATGGTGAATTAAGTCCATTCAGTATTGAATCGCAAACAGTCATATTAAAAGCACTGCTAAAATCATCACGTGAATATCAGCTGATGTTCTATTTTGCCTTATTCACGGGCGCTCGCTTACAAACCATTTGCACTCTACGAATCAAAAACTTAATTGGTCGTAAGCCCGATAGTCAGGGTTTTATCCGTCTGCCTGTTGGGTCGGGTACGGGCATTGATACCAAATTTCAAAAGCCTATGACGCTACTCATCCCGAATTGGTTAGCACAAGACCTTAAAATTTATATTGATAGCCCACAAGCACAACAGCGTAGACAGAAGTCTAGCTATGGCGAGTCGGATGAAAATTATGTATTTCTCACCAAACTGGGCACACCTTTCTATACCAGCAAAGCTGAGCAGCAAGAGCTAATCGAAAAAATCAAAGCCTCTGATTCGTTTGGGGCGAGGCTTAAACTCTATGAAGGTGAAGCCGTGCGTAGTTACTTAAAAGTCGTGCTATTACCCGAGATTCGTTTGATTGATCCGCAGTTTCCAAGCTTTAAATTTCATGACTTACGTGCCAGTTTTGGGATGAACTTGCTTGAAAGCCAGTTGCAACACCTGCCTGAGGGTCATTCAGCTATGACAGCGGTCGAATATGTGCAAGCTCGCATGGGGCATCGCAATATTAGTACGACTTTGCAATATTTGAACTATAAATCACGCTTGCAATGGCGCAATAAAATTCAGCATGAGTATGAATCTAGCTTGATGAAATACGTCAACTCTTCTGTGAATTTAGCAGGAGATTTGTCATGAATTTTATTCGTACGCCATTGTTGGTAAATATCACAGATATTCATAAACAAATTACTGAGCATGAGCATCTCATACTCGTGCTCAAAGATAAAACAGCTTCATTTTCTTTTAGAACTTTAGATATCGGTACATTCTTTTTTGCTAAAAGAGCATGTTCTTCCGATATATCCGACAATGAGCTTGTTGCATCTTTTGATGAAAAAAGACGCTATTTTTTAAAATGTTTTACCGATTATCTACTGCAAATGGATGGATCGGATCTATCAAAAGGGTTGTTCTATTCCATTATCAAAATATTTTTGGATTGGATTGATCAGCAAAAGAAAAATTTTGATTTATCCGATAAGGACAGCATGATAGATGCCTATCGTCGTTACAGTAAATATTTAGTGGATCGGACTCTGCTTGCGGACACTGATGACGATAACTTGGCTGCACACACAGCAAAGCAGTATCAGCGTTATGTTGCAAAAATAATCGCCTATGTGTTTGATTGTCATGAAATTGATATTGCTAGTCAAGCGATGCAAGTACAGTCGCAGCGTTATGATGTTCCTGTTTTACCAATTGCACAGGAGGATCATCAAAAGATGTATGCGACTTTGTTGAATGTATTTTCGGAAATCCATCGTATCGTTGTACAGGAGGGTAACTTTCCCGCACATTTTCAATCCGTGGATCAGGAAGAGTTCTATTTTTATACAGGCTTTCATCATCAAACTGAAAAACAACATATTCAGTTTGATATGCACAGTTATTTGTCTAAATATTCAACTATTCCCGATTTTTCAAAAATGTTGGTGGATTTCGGGCTTGCTGAGGATAGTGAACATCGAAAGCGTTTACGTGAAAATCGTAATCAAGCGATTCGTAAGCTTGAAGAGCGGAATAAAGACCAACGACATATGGAGCGAGAGCGACTAGCTTCATATGGCCTAGTGATTGGCATGTTGTTGTTTATTTCACAAACGGGGGCTAATTTAGACACAGCTCAGCAGTTACAGTTGGATACGATGGAAATCTTGCCTTCAACTCAGGGACAGAGATTCTCAGGCACAAAAAGTCGTGCTGGCGGGAAAGAAGTTCGGCCCGAATTTGGGGTGACATTTGAACCTGTTTTTAGACAAATTTTAGAACTTCGAGCATGGTATATCCAAGATGAAACCTGTGATTTTATCTTTCCACAACGTAATGAAATTCAAAGGCTTGTACCGATTGGAACTGCTAAGTTGCAATTACTCAGAAGTTTTTTACAACGTATTTTCCCTCAAATGGCCTGGATTACTCCGCAACAGTGGCGTAAGCATAAAAGCGGCCAAACTGTTGAGTTAAGTGATGGTGATTTACTGCTTGAAGCAGAAGTTATGGGTCACTCACTCGATACAGCAAGAAATAATTATGCACGTACGTCATTTAAAGATGCAGCTCAGCAAATTTCACAGTTTTTTAATGAGCTGAGAGAAGTTGCCGTCGAACAAACTCGAACGCTTGAACGAATTGCGGTGCAAACGCTAGATGAGTCTGTTGATGTCCAGACCTTGCCTGTCGGTGCATGTGTGACAGCAACGCCTCAGCCTGAAAAAGCACTTGGTTTTACCGCACAAGCTCCAACCCCAAACTGCCAGCAATTTGAGCATTGCTTGTTCTGTCAGCACTATGCAATCCATGCCGATGATACGGATATTCGTAAGCTTTTATCACTGAAAAGTTTGCTCGGTTACGTTAAGCAAAAAGCTACGGATTTGATTAAATGGGAGTCACAATTCGGTGTGCTTTTACATCGAATTGATGAAGTACTCAACGATTTATCAAATACTTATGAAAATTTGCGTGACCGTATTTTTTCAATTCAAGAAGAAGTAGAAAGCGGCGATTTAGATGCCTATTGGCTCAATCATTTTGAATTATTACTTGATTTGGGGTGGATATCATGAGTTCATTTAATTCGTATTTGTACGCCACTGGTGTTGCTGAGCAGTTTTTACCCGATGAGTATAATTTACAGAATCATCAGTTGGCTGTTCCTGCCTCTTTTGTATTGTCTCGAATGAAAAGTGGTGCAACATTATCGGTTTATGCAGACAATGTTTGGGATCTTTCACCCTATTTACCGAAGTGCCATTGTCGATTAAATTTTAATACATGGCTTGAGAATGCAGAAGAGAACGACTTTCTCTTCTGTCAAATACGTGCAGAAATGAAAAAAATCATCTTTGCGTTATTGTACGTTAAAACGGGTAAGTCGATCATTAAAAGTATTAAGCAGCGTCATCTTGCATTGCGTCAGTTCGCACGACTTGCATACAAGAATGGTTGTACGTTACAGCAGTTATTTGCTGATGGCGCTTATCTATCGAAAGTTAATGATGCTTATGCTGGCGTGAGTTATTCAACCGCCTTGTGCATCAAAGCATTTTTAACCGATTGTTTTAGCCTGCAACAGCAGTACCCCTTATTAATCCCTGCTTTTAGTACCTATCAACCGATTGAGCATTTAGCGAAGTTAGCGGCTCAACTCAGGTTGCAGTCAAATAAAGTCGGCCCGCAAACCAAGGTTATTCCTTCACGGCTTTATATGGCTTTAATTAATACTTTAGCAGATCAATTGAATGAGTTTAATCAAAATGCAGCTGCGTTGTTGCAATGGTTTCAGCGTATTCAGCAGGATGCTAATTTTGCCCTGATGCCTGTGGAGTTTAGACGTGCTAAACGAGCAATAAGTTTCAACGATGCTCGTGATTTGCTGGGTTTAACTCAGCTTTTTGAAAATCATCAGATTAGAAAACATGCCAATCTGACCCGTTATATCACGATAATTCAAGGCATGGCCAAACTTTGGATTCATCTATTTACAGGTATGCGGGACAACGAAGTCAATCAACTGTCTTATGACTGCTATCAAACGGTTAAGAGCAATGAGCATCTTGTGCATGTACTCATGGGCTATACCTCCAAGTTACATGGTGGCGGTAATAAATCCACCTACTGGATCAGCTTTGAAGATATCCAAATCGGAGTGAATGCTGCTCAAAGTATTGGTGAGATTTATGCTTTGCTCAATCCACATTACGATTTTTCTAATCCTCGTGAATATCCCTTATTTCCAACAAGATATTTACCAAAACCTCAGCATAAAAATAATCGAAATATTGAGCACGAAATGGATTTTATTTCTAATTATGAAGGTGCACCGACTCGCACAGAGACTAATTTTAATAATTATCGTCAGCATCTTTTAGAAAAGTTGGGAGATGAACTACGAATTACTGAAAGCGATATAGCCGAACTGGAAGCATTCGATGGCTTCCGCAACTGGCGAGAAGAAAAAGACTGTCAAATGGGTCAATATTGGAATATTTGCACCCATCAATTCAGACGTTCTTTGGCGGTCTATGGTGCACGTTCAGGCGTTATTGGGCTAGGGGCTTTGTCGGTGCAATATAAGCATTTAACTGAAGCGATGACGCTATATTATCGAGAGAACTCAGTCTTTGCGCCGAATATTTTGGCCAGTGAGAGCCAAAAGGAATTTATTCAAGAGCTTGAGTATCAGCGACTGGTACATTCTTATGCACAATTTGATGATGGTGTAATTAACAGTTCTAGTCGTTTGCTGGGTGGGGCAGGTACATATTTGCAGTTACAAAAAGAACGTGAGCAATTAATCAAGGTATTTCCAAATCGTGAAGAAACGATTAAGCGAATGAAAAAGGGAGAAATTGCGTATAAACCAAGTCTTTTTGGTGCTTGTACCAACCCAGATTCTTGCGAAAAAATTTCTTTTACGGCTATTACCAGTTGCTTGAGTTGTGCTCATGCTGTGTTTGATGCTGGGAGTGCTGAAAAAATGCAAAAAGCAGTTCAGCGACTACAACGAGTGCGAGATACACAAACCCCAAATAGCTTGCTGTACGGGCAAATGGACAGTGATATTTTGGCTTTAAACAAAATGATTCAAAAAATTAAGACGATTAATATTGAGGTTTAAGCTATGAGCGCACTTAATGATTATTACGCTGCTTTAGAACGTTTAAAAGCCAACAAACCAGAGGTTCTACCAAAAGGCTCTGCCATTAATAATGATACGGTAGCACTTGAAGCAGGGCGTAAACGCGGCTCTATTAAGAAGAGCCGCCATGCTGCATTAATTGTGGCGATTGAGCAAGCTGCACAGCTAGTGGGGCAAAATATACTTTCGCCTACACAGCGGGTTGAAAAAGCCAAAAGCAAGACCAAGGCGGTTAAAACTGATTATGAGAAACTTCAGGAGGATTATGAGAGACTGTTGGAAAAGTTTAATTCGCTGTTGAGCGAAAATTTTGAGTTGAGGCAAAGTGTCCGAACTTTATAATTGAGATAGCCACTAAATTTGGTAATTTAGTGGCTATTTGATTTTAATTTTTTATTGATAAATGCTCTTTAAAAATGAAATTAGACGATTTTGTATGGCGATATCTCGTTGTTCAATATCATCTTTCACCCAGTCGTTGGGGTAGGGTACTTAAGTCTGGCTATTAAAGCGTATGATTCACACAAATTAATGCAAGTTAAAGCTAAAACCATTTGGTAGATCATATAAATTGGATTTTTCTGTTTTTATATTACAGCTTAAATTTTGTATTGCAGCAGTACATGCTTTTCGTAGGCTTTCGTCTATTCTTGGGTCAAACATAATACTGTCAAAAAGTGTATTAGGTTCAATTGAAAAATTAAATATATTGTTTGGACATTTTCCATCAGAACCTGAATAAATTAAGCGGATTTCTTGCTCATGCTCAAATTCTTTGCGCTTATATAGTAGTGATTGGGCTATACCTGTACCATCAGTAGCGGTTAAGTTAATTTCTTGTAGGAATTCTTTAAGATGATTTTCGTTGGCAGCGTAGATAACTTTTCCAATAAAACAATAAAGTTCAGAATGCTCATGTATGTTAGTTTGTAATGCAGCTAATAGTTTTCTAGGTGTGGTTTGTAGTCGCACGCCATTTTTATGCGGTGAGTAAATGCGCCACATGGCATCTGATTCAGCATGTTGAGTCCAGCATTGACCATAAACAGAATCATGTGCCTCAAAGACTGCTGTTTCGTTAGATGCTGTTTTAAATTCACTTTTTAAGAGTACATTTTCAAAAGGGTCATCCCAAAGATGTGGTTTAACTAGGGTTAGCTGTTTTTTGTCCAAAACTTGAAAAAAACGTTCAAGTGAAAAAATTCGATAAATTGGCTGATCTAAGTCTACTTCTGTTAGTCCAATATAATTGCTGGAATTCATTGTTTAATTTCTCCAAGTGTATTATTAAATTATTTTTTCGTTTATGAAATTGTGCTTAATGCAAACGTTTGATTAACTCCATGGTCTTAAATCTACTATTTTGATGATAGTTGCAGATTCTTTATTAACTAAAACCACCATATCTACTGCATTGGCTTTTAAAGGTAACCAAGCATTTGCATTTGGATATTTTGCTAAAATTTTTTCAACTTCAGTTTTTGAATTGTACTGTTCCAACTCTACAAGCGGCAATGCACGTTGTTGGATTTGGTTTTTAGCTTGAGTGAACTCTACATAGCGTTCTGGGCGCTGTGCAATGGAAATACCACCTAAGACTTCTGCAAACATTTCATCATTGCGTTGTTGCGTATCTTTGGCAAATTCAGTGGCGACATATTGTGGTTTAAACCATGAAGGCTTTTGGAATTGTGGCTGTGCTTGCTGAATATTACTATCAACCAATTCATTTTTTCTAACCAATTCAAAACGATCTACATTATAAACCAACCATGCAGGACGACCTTGTTCAATGCTAAATATGCCATAACATAAAGCTGCGATTTGAATTAAAATAATCACACTCAAGTCAAATTTAAGTGTTTTTTACCTTCTTTATAAACGATAAAGCCAAGCACAGGTCCAATAATGACATCGATAGCCAGTAGCATCAAAAAGATATGCGTCACCCCGACAGCAGTGGCTAGTGGGGATGGATACCAAATAAAAAAGACCATTACTATTGCAACTAGTGCAAGAAAAATAGATATAGAAATATGATTAAGAAAAAATTTTATACGCTTTGGCATTTTTATGACCGATTAGAATTTATATAATTATACAAAAATTAAATGCAAACAGTAGGCTTAAACTTATTATCAATACCTACAGAAGTTGTACAAGACCATGTTCCGCTTGCGCTTCTATTTAAATATAGAGATTCATTCTTTAATATAGCAGCGACATGGTTTAATTTACATACCAGTGCTTGTGCTGCATCTCCCGTAGCATTTGGCGGATTCACAGCATAAATACATAGATTGGATTGCAACCCTGCAAAAAACATATTTGGCACAGTATAGTCCGCACTCCCAGAAGCAGAACCATTACTTACGATAAGCTCATATTGTGTCTTGGCACCCTCCAACTCTGCCAATGCGACAGTAAGCTGACTTTTTGCTACATAGTTTTGATACATAGGAATAGCAATTGCAGCGAGAACTCCAATAATCGCCACAACTATCATCAACTCAATCAAAGTAAAACCTTTTTCTTTATGCATCGCTCTTCCCTCTATTTATTTTTAAGAAAGCAAAAAGCGTGCCAATAAAAAATATATTAAAATCAAAATATTGAGAAAATGAGTATTACTAAGAAAGCATATAAAGTGACAAATTTGGCAAAATAATTACCAAAATGTCACTGTAAAATATGATAAAAATATTTTTCTAAAAAATTTTGATCGTAATTTTCACTATACAATGTTGCGCCATTACTTACCCATATTACGACTTCATTTTTGCTAGTCACCATAGCAAGAGAAGTCGTTGCAGGTAAGCCACCATTTCTAAAATACATTTTTGGATGATTTTTATCTTTTTGATAGTGCCACATCGCATAGCCATTACAGCTTTTAAACTCATTCAAATGACAATTTGCTAAATTATCAGGAGCAATATCCAAAATATTTGGATAAGGCTGCGCAAGCATTGGATATATGGTTTGGGCTAAGGCTTTGGCACTACCTGTCAATCCTGCTGAAGAAGCAATCGCATGGAAGTCAAAAGAGTTATCATCACTTTCCATCCAAAAATCATTATTTCTAAAGTCATAACGCACTTCATCTGGATAATAAGTACCATGACTAAATTTCATATTGTGTTGTTTTAGTGGATAATGTTGCTGTATATATTCTTGATATGGCTGTCCCGTTATTTGCTCTATAACCACACCTAGTAAGCAAGTATTGCGATTATCATAAGTATATTTTGTATTTGGCTCATGGTCGAGCTTAATCGTGCTTATAGCATCCAACTGAGTTGGACACCATGGTTTTTTATTATTAGCAAAAACTATATCTTCACTTTTTAGGCGGTCAAAGCCTGAACGCTGTTGTAACAAGTCTGCAATCGTTATCTGCTGTATACGTGGGTCTTTCATTGGCTTATTTTGTAATTGTGGTAAATAACGAATCAGCGGGTCATTGAGTTGAATTTTATTGTGTGCTATTAAATGCAATATAGCGTGGTTAGTGACTATTTTAGTCATGCTGGCATAGCGAAAACGTGTATCTGCGGTGATTTTCTCAGAAAATACTGCGGTTTTTTGCCAACCACTTTGACAGGTGTACAGTTTTTGCTGCTTATCCACATAAGCAATTTGATTGGTCAAATTTTTTTGATTTTTTATAATATATTTTAAACTATCTTGCATCCAAGTAGGTGTATCCTCTTGATCGCAATCAATACTCCATATCGCAAATTGTGCCTGCACTGGATAAACCAAACGCCAGAAGCCGACTCGATCTATTAAATAAAAGTGAGTTGTGGTAACTACTCCCATTATTAAAAATATAATAAATAAAATATCTTTAAATTTAATCTTAGAGAATAGTTTTCCTCCCATATTTACAACCCTTTTCCATATTTAAATTCTACAATCATGTTATCATCAGTAATGACTTCAGGTTTGCGACCCAAACTAGAAAAATCAATCTCCTTATAGGATAATAATGGATTTTTCATTATTTCATTTGTCGCAAGGA
Organism: Acinetobacter chinensis; assembly: GCF_002165375.2. Taxonomy (NCBI): domain Bacteria; kingdom Pseudomonadati; phylum Pseudomonadota; class Gammaproteobacteria; order Moraxellales; family Moraxellaceae; genus Acinetobacter; species Acinetobacter chinensis. Next base: position 3,283,468 of record NZ_CP032134.1, on the reverse strand, counting down.
TACATTCTTGCCCCAAAAAAACATTTTTCTTCGTCAGGTAATCTCTCAAATTACATAAGTTTTTTTGGACACTATCAAAATCTAATGTTTGTTTTTCATGCGAAGCCAATACCATAAATCTATGCTTATATACATACGGAAATATACTTTTTGCCGTATAATAAGCATCTAAGGATTCTGTTGTATTATAATAAACTACGCCTGTATCATTTAAAGAATGACTTACAAAATTCAAAAAATCCTTGCTTAATAAATTACTCGCATACGCACGCCAGTGCCATGTTGTATTCATTAATACAATATCAAATTTTTTATCTTGATTTTTTTGTATCCATTTTCTACCATCATCAAAAATAAACTCTATACGATTATCTCTCAGTAAATCAGAAACAATTGGATGCTGTTTAATTAAATCAATATACGCTGGATTAATTTCAATCACTGTAATTTTCTTTACATTTGGCATTGTACTGAGTACTTTTACCCACGAACCAGTACTTAACCCTATTACGAGAATATTTTCTGCATTTGGATGTATTGCTGTAAGTAAATAGGCACGCTCAATTCCATTGGTATTTTTAAAAATATCGGTATTGAACTTACCATCATATACATTTGCCCCAAATACAACCTCATCGTCATAAACTTGAATAAAGCCATATTTATTTTCAAAAATTTGGCTAGGATATTTTCCTTCATCCCAACGCCCTTTTGATAATTCAAGGATAATTCTCTCAGATAAGCCAACTAAAACTAAGACACCTACCCCCAATACAACAACAACTTTTTTTACTACACCTGCATTCAAACACAGAAAACCTATAACTAATGTTAAAAAACAAATCAAAAAATAAGTCTGTTGGGTATTAAAATAATCTAAGATAATAAAACCAATCAAAATAGGAGCTAATGCACTTCCAAATACATTTGAGAAATAAACATTTGATATTTGTGCTCCTGTCTTAGCTTGTTCTGTACCTACATGGTGGATTAATGGAAATATAATTCCTCTAATGCCTGCACAAACAAAAACACATAAACCCAAAAATAAAATAGATGTTCCCAATACATTTAGATACCAATAGACCAATCCTATTAATATCAAATCGACAACAGCAATAAGAATAAAAATATGACCTAGTGTATTAATTGAAACAACATTCTTGCTACAAATAGATTTACCAATTTGTGCGCCAACAGCAATCCCAAGTAAAAAAAGTGCCAAAGTATAAGAAAATGTTTGTGGCACAGACATTCCAGCAAAAGAAATCAGGCGCATCCAAATAATTTCTTGTGCTAGACTCAAAAAACCACTAAAAAATGAAATTAAATAAATCAGATAATTATTTTTCATATTTTTTTCTACCATATAAACTGAAAACTAAAACTGAAATAGTTACATTGAGTATTGCAGCTAAATAGATTGCTTCTGAAAGTGTCATGTAGTTAAACAATATAAACCCTGTTGCCAAAGAGCCGAAAGCAGCACCCAATGTATTATAAAAATATAACATCCCAATAGATTTCCCAATATTTTCAATAAAATGATTAAAAAAACTAGTCAATAAAGGCAAAGTCATGCCCATTAAAAAAGTTGGAAAAATTAATAAGATAAATGTTACCACTGCCAACAATCCTAAATTGGCATGAATAAATAAATTTTGTACGGTATGAATTAAAAATGAACTAAAAAAACCAAACATTCCTATTCCTAACTCGACCAAACAAAAAATAATAATAATATTTGAGTTAAATTTATCTGCAATACGACCACCAAAAAAAGCACCGATCCCCAAACCTGCCATAAATACAGAGACAATCACTGTAATTGAGGTTAAATCAATACCAAAACCTGTAAATAGTAAGCGTTGCCAACAAATCTGATAAATCAAGGCACTAAACCCTGAAATAAAAAATATGGCAGCTAAACTTGAGAGCATCGTTTGCTGTGTTTGATTCATTTTATTTCCTTACACATACCTTCATATTTTGCCGTATCATAATTTTTACCTCCAAGAACCACTCTAGGATAATTCTGAAAGCGTTGTAATATACTTCTATCCTTACCATATTCTGGAATTGCTATATTCGCAGCATCTACCAATGTTGGAAATATTGCTGTCTGATTCAATTTTCGATCTTTATTTTCATTTAAGATCTTTACTTTATCAACATAATTTTTTAGAAACTGGTCTGAATACCATGCAAAACTGGCAATCTCAAAATTATATTTTGTTTCCAAACCATGACCACTTTTATCACAGCCATTATCAAATAAATCTTCACCATGATCTGATGTGTACAATAAAAAAGATGCTGTATTTTTCTGTCGCTTTAGGATTTCAATAAACTCATTTAAAACATAATCTGTAAATACAAGTGAATTATCATAGCTATTTGTCAATTCAGCTTTATATTTTTTATCTTGTAAACTATATTTTGCTAAACTATTTAATGATGGTGTAAAAACATTAAACTCTTCTGGATAGCGATGCATATAGTTATAATGACTCCCTAACGTATGAATCACAATAAATTGTTTTTGCTCATTAGACTGAACAATTTTATCCAGAACTGGAATCAATACATCATCTTTTTCTCCTGCATCGGTATAATTTGCCTTATTCAAGAAAATAATTTGATCTGCTTCCTTAGCATATACTGAGGTACTGGTATCAAATGAACCAAACCGCTGCTGTGTAGATAACCAATAAGTTTTAAAACCAGCTTCTTTAAATGCCGAAATGACTGACTTTTCTGCAAAAGTAAATTTATAAACGTGTTCTGCTGGTTTTCGAGTCAGTATCATCGGAATAGAACTACGTGTTGCACTAGAAATGGATAACATATCTGAAAAATTCACTAAATTATTTTGCTGGCTTAATTTTGGATTAGTTGGTCTAGCATAGCCATTTAATTGCCAGTTTTTTCTACGGCTGGTTTCACCAATCACTAAAATATAAAGTTGTTTTTGCTTTGTCTTGATATGTTGCTGAGCAAAAAATTTAAAATTCTTATTTTGCTCAAAAGCACTATTAATTTTTCTTTGTTCTTTCATTAGGTCATAGACAGAAATAAAAAAACCTAAAGGATATGTTCTTTTAACCTCTTGAACAAAGAAATTCTTTTCATCGACTAGGAAATTATCTTGCTGACTCTCAAACGTTTGATCTATCTGGTTTGCAACTTCCGCATTAATCGTATATGAAAACACTACATATATACTTCCAGCAATAAGAAACCACCAACGACTACGGTGTCTCCAGAAGAGAGGCTTTTTATAATGTCGATGTACACTATACGCACACCATATACACCATAAAATAAAGATAAAAATATATAAATAAATTTTATAACCAATAAAATGCCATGCTTCTTGAAAATCTGTTTCTAAAACAACACTAAGTACCTGTTCGTTAATAGAAACATGATAAATTGAAATATAATAAATATATAAAGGAATTAATATAAGTATAGGAAGCGTGATAAATAAATATTTTGTGGTTTTAGTGATTGATAAAATATAAATTAAAAAAAATACGCTTAAAAAGAAAAAATAAAAATTCCAATCTTTAAATAAAAAATATAAATCTGGTATGAGGAAAGCAAACATAAATATCTTTTTCTATAAAAACACCTCCCAAATTGAGAGGTGTTTTAATTAGTATATAAGACTACTAATTAGGTGAACCAGAAGCTGACGCAGCAGTAGAAGCTGTACAGCCTGCTGGACGATATTTTTGTTCTACAGTTGTAGAACAAACCCAAGCACCTGTAGCACCATTACGAGTCCAAGTCAAATTACGTTTACCCGCAACTTGTAATGCTTGAGCTGCACTACCACCAAACTGAGCGACAATTGTAGAATCTGCCTCTCCTGCACCAAAATTAACGGTCAATCCAGTTTGCGGCGTCATTGCACCAATAAGATTACTATTTGTCCAACCAAGCTCACAAGCTGGAGTTGTTGTATCTGTTTTACCATCTAATAAACAAGTTTCAACTGCAGTTTTTAATGCACCAGTTTCAGACATTACACGGCTAACTTGAGATTTAGCAATGTAGTTTTGGTATTGCGGAATCGCAATCGCAGCCAAAATACCGATAATTGCAACAACGATCATGAGTTCAATGAGCGTGAAGCCCTGTTGATTTGATTTCATAACATTCTCCACAAATGTTTTGTTAATTTAATTATAAGCTTTGTAAGCTATTTTAATATTAGCATTAAACATGCCAACTTTTATTATAGACAATTTACACAGAAAAACAGCACCTTACACAAAAAAAATTTAAGACTTTTAATTCGACTGTATATTTTTGTTAAAAAGTGACAAATTTTGTCAGATTGAATTTTATACTTTGGACAAATATTGCCATTATGTGATTCGTATCACATATATTCGGTTATTCTTTTTAGGTGTTGTGATGTCGTTCTTTATGTTGAAGTCTATCGCGTGAAATTTTCTGGGTATAGTCGGGCGCTATTTCTACCATCGTCTGTGCATCTCAATCTCACTCTTTACTAAGTTTATGACACGTTGTTTCAGTTGCTTCAATTTGCGCGATTGAGTCGCGTAACCGTTTTGCATTGGCAGGACTTTTGAGTAGGTACGCTGTTTCTTTAAAGGCATTACAATCATCTAGACTTATTATCACCACGGCTTGTTTATCTTCTCTATTAATAAGTACAGGTGCATGATCGTCTATAACGTAATCGAGTATATCCGCTAAATTGTCTTGCAGCTCAGCACATGTAATGACTTTCATTTCTGCTCCTTAAAAATTTTCTTTATCTAAAAGCTGCGTAGCCTGTTTTAATCGGGTAGGGATCTTATTTTGAGTTTTACATACTTCAACAAATTGCTCGAACTGAGCATGACTTAACTGAATATGAGAGTGTTCTTGTAAAACTTGTGGTGCATGATTTTTGAATAAAATAAAAAAACTCGGTGAGTGTAGCGTAACCCAGAGTAGCGGCAGTTCGTTCTGCCAATTGCTTTGTTTCAGCATCTAGATGTATTTCTATAAACTCGTTGTTGGTCATCAGTCATCTGCTTTTGAGCATAAAATTTTTATATTTTGTATGACGCATAACAAACATAAAATTTTAAGGTCGGTAAGATACAAAAGTTTCTTTTGGTGATTGCTCATTTTTAATTAGGCGGACTAAAACACGTTTTTAACACTTTACGCATTTTTTGAGGATATGGACAAACGTGAAAAATTTGTCGTTATAAAAGCATGTCTATATGGACAAAATATAAAATTGAGTAAATGAATAGAATTCAACAGTTTGGAGCGTGTCCATATAAAGTGACTTATGGAATGAATTAAATTAATGATCGTTGTTGCGATCATTGGTATTCTTGCTGCTGTTGCACTTCCTGCATATCAGGACTATACAGCTCGTGCAAAAGTATCTGAAGTTGTACTTGCAGCTTCTACATGCCGTACAGCAATTTCTGAAGCATCACAGACAGGTTTTGCTGCTACACCAACAGCTGCTGACAGTTTTGGTTGTGGTGAAGGTGGTAGTAGTACAAGTCCGCTTTCACAATATGTCGAAAAGATTTCTACAGCTGTAGATGGTACGATCACTGTTACTGCAAGACAGATCAGCCAGCTTGGTACTAATGTAAATGTTGATTTTGTTCCTTTCACTGTACCAACTGTTCCTGCAAATGGTACTACTGGTAAGGCTGTAGCGGCAGATTTTAACAGAGCAAGTTTGAATGTGATTAAAGCATGGCAATGTAAATCAGGTGCAACTACAGGTATCGAAGCAAAATATTTACCAGCATCTTGCCGTTAATTTTTAGATTCTAAAAAAGGAGCATGTATTGCTCCTTTTTTTTATATCTGGTTGAAATATGAACTATATTTATACTTTAGCAGCGTTATTTTTTTTGCTGGCTTTTTTACTTCCGAACCACTATTTACCGTGGCTCAGTGTTCATCAGGACTTCAGTATATTTTTTGCATCATTTTTAATGATGTTAGGTATGATAAATCTCAAAGAAATTAAAATTCCTCACATCGCTGTTTTTATATTTTTTATTTCATTAGTACCATTGATTTATTACTTGTGCGGTATTTCATACTATTTAAGTGAAGCCATAATGTACTTTTTGTATTTATTGGTTTTTTCAGTATTAATAATTACTGGTTTTAATCTTAATAACAACCCCAAAAAAGAAAATGTAATTTCAGGGTTTTTAATCATTATTATTTTTGCCAGTATTGTTTCTGTATATATTCAGTTGAGGCAATGGCTACTGCTCAGTGGCAGTATATGGATAGTAGATCTACGTCCAGGCGGTCGACCTTTTGCAAATATGGCGCAACCCAATCAGCTTTGCACTTTATTGCTGATGGGGCTGATGAGCTTATTATATCTTTATGAAAATAAAAAAATTAATAGATTGATTGTTGTTTTGTTGTCTTCATATCTTTTGATGGGTGTAGTTCTTACTCAGTCAAGAACAGCCTGGGTATTTGCACTATGTTTTATTGTATGGTGGTTCATAAAAATACATAGGGTGAAAATGCGCTCAAGTACATGGCATATATTTTATTTTTATATCGTATTTATAGTGTTATGGGTAGGATTACCTATACTGAGTGATCTGATAGGTGTTAATACTTTGTCCACACTGGAAGAACGTTCTTTTTCAGGTATGCAGCGGTTGGAAATGTGGAAACAGATTACACATATTTTAATGAACTCACCGTGGTATGGTTATGGTTATGGTTGGGGGCAATTAAACCCAGCTCAATTACTTAATAATACTGATTATATCGAATATCCGGTTTTGGGTTATAGTCATAATCTGTTTCTTGACTTACTGATATGGAATGGACTGATTCCAGGTTCTTTTTTTATTTTTTTAATCTTATATTTTTTTGTTAAACTGTCATTAGCTGTTAATAAGAATAATTTTCTGTTGCTTTCATTGCTTGGTCCGATAGCAGTGCATAGTATGTTTGAGTATCCTTTTGCTTATGCATATTTTTTATTTCCTTTTGGTTTTGTTTTAGGGGTATTGTATGCTCAGTATTATAGTGAGAAAAATATCCAGATAAATAAAAATATATATTATGGAGCTGTTTTTATATTTTTATCAGGCTTGATAGTTTTTTTATTTGATTATAAAAAACTTTCTGATGAATATCAGCTTATGCGTTATGAAAATGTTCAGCTTGAATCGTTGAAAGAAAATAGAATAGAGCTAAACAGCATCTTTTTGAACCATATAAGTGAATATATGTGGTTTACACGATATCCGATTTCCTCAACAGTTTCAGATTCTGATCTGGAAAGGATGAGAATGCTTGTTTATAGATTCCCAGATAGACCAGTATTATATAAATATATTGAGATATTAGTGATGAATCAGAAGGAGGGTGAAGCAAAAAAAATATTAAAAATTTATAATGCATTCTATCAGGAGAATATTACCATATCGTATATTCAGTCTCTGAAAAGAGGCAAATAGTGACAAATAATGTCTTTCTATGTTGATTATAGTTTTTATAAATATTTTTTTAATATAAAATGTTGATTTTTATTATTTTTATTGTTGGCGTGTTTTTTGCATTAGCTGCTTAAGGGTGGCTAATGGTATTAAAAAATGTTGACTGATAATAAAGGGTTTACTTTAATTGAGCTGATGATTGTTGTTGCAATTATAGGAATACTAAGTGCAATAGCTTTACCGGCATATAATGATTATGTCATTCGTACGAAAGTTTCAGAAGTGGTTATGGCGACGTCAGTATGCAGGACTGCAATAAGTGAAGCTTCACAGTCAGGTTTTAGGGTCGCACCAGTTAATGGTACTGAATTTAGTTGTGGTGAGCTGAATGGGGCATCAAATAAGGTTGCAATTATTACAAGTAATCAGAATGGGGTCATTCAGATTCAGGCACAGAATATTCCCGAACTGGGTATGAAAGTTAACCTGGAGTTGATTCCATATAGTGATGCTGAGATGACAACGCCTTCTGTCGCAGCAGATTTTGTGACATCCTCAACAAAGGAAGTCAGGGCCTGGAGGTGTATTGCAAAGCAGGATGGAACAGGTATTGAAGCCAAATATTTACCAATTAACTGTCGATAAACCAGTAAGTGAAATGAAAAATAATCGTAAACGTTTTTTTATATGCCATTTAGGGATTTCCTCAATAGTTGCATTTTTAGTTGTGTGTCTTGTTTTTGGGGTGTGGTATCCATATCCATTATATAAGGCAGTCGGAGTTACCCATATTTTTCTGATGTTAATTATAATTGATGTCATTATAGGGCCATTACTAGGTTTTTTTGTCTATAAAGAAGGTAAAAAAACCTTAAAGATGGATTTGAGTATTATTATACTTATTCAGATTTGTGCATTAAGCTTTGGTGTATACAGTATAGTTCAGGGACGTCCTGCATGGACTGTATTCAGTGTGGATCGTTTTGAGGTTGTGAAGAATAACGAGATCATTGAGCAAGAGGATGCGAATATTTTACCTCAGTTTCAGAGATTACCATGGCTTGGACCGCAGTATGCAGCCTTGCAATTTTCAAATGATACTGAAACAAGAAATAAAGATATGTTTAATGAGGTTTTTTCAGGAATTTCATTGGCACAGTATCCTGAGCGATATGTAGATATATCAAAAGTAACAGATCAAATGCTTAAACGAAGTCATAAAATTGATGAATTAAATCAGTTTAACCCACCTTCATCAGTAAAAAAAATACTTGCTGATAACCCAACAGCGTATGCTTATCTGCCAATGAAAGCCAGTGCTGTTGATATGACTGTATTGATAGATGAAAAAGGCACAGTGATCAAAATCGTAGATTTACGTCCATGGAATTAACTCCCTGTCCGTATTGAGTCAATAAAAAACACCTGAATCATCAGGTGTTTTTTATTATCATATATCAACTGAATCTGCATTTTCTCCAATATGAAATTCCTTTTATTGCTACTCGCCAGTGTCTGTATATCACTGGCATGGCTGCTCCCTGTGCACTACCGGCCATGGGTGACTTATACCGGAGAGCTGTATGCTTTCCTGGCTGTATTTGCTTTGGCTGCCGTTTATCTTAAAGACAGGATCAGCATTCCTCGAATCTCTACTCCGTTGCTGTTGATCTCGTTGATACCTCTGATTCAGTGGGGAGTGGGGCAGATCTTCTTTTTTGATAAGGCTTTGCTCAGCTTCCTGTTCGTCTTTGCTTTCTGGCTCTGTACTGTTCTGGGTTATAACCTGACTCTGAGTAAAACAGATAGAGAGCAGATATTTTCAGGACTTTGTGGAGTATTCATTCTTTGTGGAACACTGACGGGTCTGATTGCAATCAGTCAATGGCTGACAATAGATGCTTATATCCCGGGTATGGTTGACATGAAAAATGCAGTCCGTCCTTATGCAAATTTCGCTCAGCCAAACAACATGGCCAGTTTTCTGGTTATGTCGCTGCTGGCGGGGCTGTATCTGTATGAAAAGCAAAAGCTGGAGACCTGGATGATTGCAGCCTGCACACTGATTATGCTGTTTGCTGTTGCTTTAAGTCAGTCCAGGACCTCATGGGTTGCCTGTATCTGTGTGCTTATTTATGCCGCATGGCAGCAGTACAAAGGCTATATTACTTTAAAGTGGTATTACAGTCTGAGCTGGTTGGCGTTGTTTATTGTATTCACTCTGAGTATTCCTGTACTGACTCAGGCCATTGCTCAGTTTTCGGATGTAAATATTGCCCAGACCAAAGGGGTGGTGGCACGTGCAGCAGTAGATATGTCACGGCTGGCAATATGGGATCAGATGTTGCATGCCATCCAGAATAAACCCTGGTTTGGCTATGGATGGCATCAGACCAGTGTAGCTTACATGCAGATCAGTGACTCATTTCCAGGACCGCTGTGGATACGCAGTGCGCATAATATTGTGATTGATCTGCTGCTGTGGAATGGTCTGCTGCTGGGTGTACCAATACTGCTGTATTTTATCTGGTGGGGTATTCAGCTCAGCAGACAGGTCAATTCAGTGGAATCCGTGATTGGTTTGCTGATGATCGGTGCACTGATGGTACATGGTCTGCTTGAATTTCCGCTGATGTATGCTTACTTCCTGCTGCCGATGGGTTTTATTCTCGGTATTGTGCAGTCGCAGAATACTGAGTGCAGCCAGTTTTCTTTGTCTCCACGGTTTATGCAGATAACATTTGTTATCGGGTTGATTTTACTTGTCTTGATTTACAGGGATTATAAAACACTGGTACCGAAGCTGAACCAGTCCATCCGTTATGATGGGCAGCCTGCAAAACTGACCAATCAGGACGAGATTTATATACTTCAGGAATTTGACCGACGTATTGACTGGATCAGGATGAACCCATATACCCAGGTTTCCCGTGAACAGCTGGATGAACTGAAAGGGATGGTGGAAAATTATCCAACGAAATATGACGTCATTAAATATGCAAAACTGCTTGCTTATAATGGCTATCCAGAAGAAGCAAAGCATCAGTTATGGCTGTTAAAGCAGATGAAAAAAGTAGATGTAAAATATGAACAGCTGCTGCCGGCATCTTCTGTGAAACAGGCAGACTGATTTTTTGTAAATCTCAGACTGAGTCATATTAAAAAAGCCAGCTTCAGCTGGCTTTTTTATTGAAAGAATTACAACTGGCTTTGAATATAGTTCTCTGTGCCGACACTTTGAGCCAGGTCGAGCTGAGTGGTCAGCCAGTCCCAGTATTCTTCTTCTTTTTCCAGGATTTCCTGAGCCAGATCACGTGTCACATAATCCATCTGCTCTTCAGCCAGTGCAACAGCTTTCTGAATTGCTTCAATATTTTCTTTAACTTTGCGGACATCGCAGTTCAGTACTTCAACGGTATGCTGTCCGATATAAAGTTTGCCTAGATGCTGCAGGTTTGGCAGTCCTTCCAGGAACAGAATCCGTTCAATAATTTTATCAGCATGTTTCATCTGACGGATGGATTCTTTGTATTCTGCTGAACCCAGCTGTTCAATTCCCCAGTCATTAAACATACGTGAATGCAGGAAATACTGGTTAATTGCAGTTAAATGATGGTACAGCACCTGGTTTAACTGATTGATTACGTCACGGTTGCCTTTCATTGCATAGCTCCATCAACAATCTATGCCTTAAGGGAGTTAAGGCAATCCATCTGTTTATCTTAATGCGTACAGGGTTGATTGGCGAGTAATTTATGGAACAGCAAATGAAAATCGCAATCAAAAACAGTTGAATAGTCCAAAGATGTTCAGAGCGTTGAAGTCTGCTGCAATAAAAACCCGCTCAGAGTCATAAGCGGGGGAGGAGAAATGGTCTTTCGACCATTGAGTTTATAATTATGATTATTCGGGTGTTGCAAAAAATCAGGCAGCAATTGAAATACGGGCAGCAATTTCTGACAGTTCATCGCTGATAATGCTGCGTGCTTCAGGGGCACAACGACCACAGCATGTTCCCAGATCAAGCAGATCGCGGATTTCACGGTAGCTTTCAGCACCGTTTGCAACTGCGTCTTTAATGTCCTGATCTGTAATACCACGGCACAAACAAACGTACATGCGATACAACCAAAGTATAAATGGGATGGGTGATATTATTGATAATTGTTATCATTTGTCAATAGGATTCATTTAAAAGCTCACTTATGCTGATTGGTATTTTGAATAAAAAAATACCACCTGATCGGTGGTATTGTGTGGTCTGGATTTATGTTATTGATTAATAATAACAATGCCATCCATTTCAACCAGTGCGCCTTTAGGCAGACTTGCAACACCCAGTGCTGCACGTGCAGGATAAGGCTGAGCAAAATATTCGCCCATAATCTGATTGACCAGCTGAAAATGAGACAGATCGGTCAGGAAAATATTCAGTTTTACAATATCAGCCAGAGAACCACCTGCTGCTTCACATACGGCTTTTAAATTATCAAAAACACGTCGGATCTGCGCTTCAATCCCCTCTACCAGTTCCATGCTGTATGGGTCAAGTCCAATCTGACCTGAAAGGTACAGAGTGTTGCCAACCAGAATGGCTTGTGAATATGTACCAATAGCTGCTGGTGCATTTTCAGTATGGATTACCTGACGGGACATCGCTTTCTCCTTTTTTCGTCTGCATACATCATAGTCGAAGCTATGGGCATGCAGAAGTACTATCGTTTTAAGTGATCAACTCGCTTTTGAGGTCTCTGAAATATTCAGTGGCAGGGCAAGGCGGGTAATTCTTGGGAAGCCGTAATGCATTCGCAGGTCACGGATAATACGGGCAATCTGTTTACGGTTGTTGACCACCACGTTGACATAGGTTTTGCCTTCATGGTTACGAACCATTTCCACACCGGTTTTTGCTTTACGGCACTGGTAGATCAGGTCAGAAATCTGTTCGTCATTCATTTCCATATCAATGCTGAGATATGCCGTGAAGCTGACATCATCCACATCTTCGGATGTCCATTGCAGAGGCATGATGTTTTCAGGGTGCAGATGCTGTTCGTGCAGCAGATTGTGACAGCGCGCGCGGTGTACAATCAGACCTCTGCGTGACAGATGTCCCTGAATCGGGTCACCCAGTACAGGGTTGCAGCAGTGTGCATATTTGACATCCACACCTTCAGTACCCTGAATCAGTCGATCAGAGACATGTTCTTCCTGGGTCTGATCCTGAGAATACAGGTGATTGGCAACCAACTGAGGGAGTAAATCACCGACAGCAATCTGTTCAAACAGCTGATCACGTGATTCGACATGACGCCATTGCAGCAGATCGGTCCAATCATCATCACTCAGGTCTTTAATGGAGCGGTTGAACAGCTTAAGTGCGCGGCTCAGTGCCTGCTGTCCAATCAGACGCTGTTCTTCAATGTCCTGATCACGCAGAATATTCTGAAGGGCGCGACGGGCTTTCTGCGTGTTGACGAAACTCAGCCAGTCTGGATTTGGCGTTGCCAGAACATCGGTAATGATTTCCACCACCTGACCACTCAGCAGAGGAGTGGATAATGGTTTGGTTTCACCATTGATTTTGGCACCGACGGCGTGGTTTCCCAGGAACAGGCTTGCAGAATATGCAAAATCGACGGCTGTTGCTCCCTGTGGGAGTTCGTGCAGGTGCCCATGTGGGGTATACACCCAGATTTTTTCCTGATGCAGGTAGTCCAGCAGATCACTGAATGTGGTTTTGGCACACTGGTCATCAATCAGGATATTCAGATTCTGCATGGATGCCTGAATTGCAGAGCGACAGGCCTGCGGTGCATTTTCACCAAGTACGACACCAAAACGGGCAGCTTTACGCATCAGTTCAGTCTGTATGGTCAGTGAAAGTGTGGTTTTTTCACCTTTCAGGCGCATCATGAGGGACTGGTTGCCGCCAGGCAGTGGTTTACGGATGTGATCTTCGTAATGCAGAACCTGAAAATGTTCAGCGAGTATTTCAGCGAGGCGGTCACAGTCAGCAATGCTCTGTAAAATAATTTCAAAGGCGTGACTGTGCGTCAGTTCCTGTAAATCAATGTCATTTTTGACGAAGTGTCTTAAAAGCTCAATATTGTTGTTTTTCTTTTTGATACGACCGGCAATCTGGTTCTGTTGAAGCAGGGCAGTGAGGTTGTTTTCCCATTTGGTCTGGTATTCACAGCGTTTGGGTTTGGTCTGAAGCAGGGCTTCCTGAACATTGTTGAACATATCCAGATCCAGATTCTGGTAGCACAGATGCTCCAGGTTATCTGCCATTTCATTCATACCGACCAGTCGTGCCATAGGTACAAAAACATCAAAGGTTTCCTGTGCAATCCGGGCACGCTTGTCAGGACGTAATGCCCCCAGGGTGGTCATATTATGATAGCGGTCAGCCAGTTTAATAATAATGACACGTGGATCCTGTAAGGTCGCCTGTAAAATTTTTCTGAACGATGCGGCTTTGTTATATTCTTTATCACTTGAATGGCTGAGTTTGGTTACGCCATCCACCAGTTCTGCGACTGTTTTACCAAATTTTTCAGTGATGTCATCTTTGCTGAAATCAGTGTCTTCAATGACATCATGCAGCAGCGCTGCCATCAGGGTTTCAGGATCAAGCCGCATATGCGCAAGAATACTGCTGACCGCAATTGGATGTAAAATATAGGGTTCGCCACTTTTACGGGTAATCCCGTCATGGGCAAGATCAGCATAATCGCAGGCCACAAGAACGCGCTCGATATCGCTTTGATCCATGTAAGCATCGATAATGATTTTGAGCTGTTGCTTGGCTTGGCTGACCTCTGAGCCTGGCATAAAACACCTTTTACACAATTACTGTTAACAGAAGATGGTTGGCTGCCTTTCCTCAGAAAAGCAGATTGCCCGACCTGTCAGACTGTTCATTTCAGAAAATGAAAGCTGTCAGACCAGCAATAAATATGAATATCTACTGTTATAACGGTTATTGAGAAAATATTAAAGTTCAGAACATAAAAAAGCCTGGTAAAAACCAGGCTTTTTTTCAGGTTACTTTCTTACTGGAAAGAAAAACCATCAAGATTCAGATTATTTGCTGATAAAGCAAGATCAAGACTTGAAGTCTGATAGTCCTGTTCACGCTGTTTCAGGATATCTTTGGAAACATGACCTGCTGCAATTTCACGTAATGCTACAACTGTAGGTTTGTCATTGTCCCACTCAACAGTTGGCTCAATACCCTGACGTGCAAGCTGACGCGCACGTTTGCTTGCAACCAGTACAAGCTCAAAGCGGTTGTCTACATGGTCTAAACAATCTTCAACGGTTACGCGTGCCATAAAGTTCTCGTTCGAATGGTAATTTTTAAAACAGACTGCGCAGTATAAAATGCTTTGTCTTCAGACTCAAGTTTTAATCACTTTTGCGCAACGGGTGTAATCAGCTTTCTGATCAGTTCTTCATGACGTTCAGCCTGCTGCGGCATGGTCAGTCGGTTGGCAGTAATCAGTGACTCAAGATCATGCAGTGCTTTGTTGAAGTCATCATTAATAATGACATAGTCAAAATTGGTATACTGCTGCATGTCTTCAACGGCACAGCTTAAACGGTGTTCAATCACTTCAACAGTATCTGTGCCACGGTTGGACAGACGCTGGCGCAGGTCAAACTGGCTTGGCGGAAGAATAAAAATCTGGATGGATTCAGGAAAAAGTTTGCGGACCTGCTGTGCGCCCTGCCAGTCAATTTCAAGCAGTACATCATGACCTTTTGCAAGCTGTTCTTTTACGGTTGCCTGTGCAGTACCGTAATAGTTTCCAAAAACTTCCGCATGTTCAATAAAACCACCCTGTTCAACCAGGGCAAGAAAATCTTCTTTTTTACTGAAATGGTAGTGGACACCGTCCAGTTCACCAGGACGTTGACCTCGGGTAGTGTGGGAAACTGAAACGTGCAGATTGTTGACACGTTCAAGCAGCGCTTTTACGAGGGATGTTTTGCCTGTTCCTGATGCAGCAGAAACGACAAACAAGAGACCCGACATGATATTTTTCCTGATATGATAAAATATCTTCTCTATTTTAGAGCAGACAGGATTCAAACAAAATAGCAAACGTCATTTTGTTTGAAAAAATTCTGGTTTTATCCTTGAATTTAAGTGAACACTGAGGATCCTATGGAAATTGTATTGGCCAATCCACGTGGTTTTTGTGCAGGTGTAGACCGTGCAATTGCGATCGTCAACCGAGCGCTTGAATGTTTTCATCCGCCTATTTATGTCCGGCATGAAGTGGTTCACAACAAATTTGTTGTGGATGATCTGCGTCAGCGCGGTGCTGTTTTTGTGGATGAACTGGATGAAGTACCGGATGACAATATTGTGATTTTCAGTGCGCACGGTGTTTCAAAAGCGGTGCAGCAGGAAGCTGAACGCCGTGGTCTGAAAGTGTTTGATGCAACCTGTCCACTGGTGACCAAGGTGCATATAGAAGTGACTAAATATGCCCGTGAGGGAACAGAAGCCATTCTGATCGGTCATGAAGGGCACCCTGAGGTAGAGGGTACAATGGGGCAGTATGACAAAAAAAAGGGCGGTCATATTTACCTGGTGGAAGATGAAGAAGATGTTGCAGCCCTCGCGGTCATCAATCCTGAAAAAGTTGCGTTTGTGACTCAGACAACACTGTCCATTGATGATACGGCTAAAGTGATTGATGCTTTAAGATTACGTTTTCCTAAAATTCAGGGTCCCCGTAAAGACGACATTTGCTACGCAACCCAGAACCGTCAGGATGCAGTCCGTGATCTGGCTGAGCAGTGTGATGTTGTACTGGTGGTGGGTTCGCCAAATTCATCCAACTCGAACCGTTTACGTGAACTGGCAGAACGCATGGGGAAACATGCTTACCTGGTGGATAATGCAGATCAGCTTGAACAGTCCTGGTTTAATCAGGATTCTAAAATTGGGGTGACGGCAGGGGCATCTGCGCCTGAAATTCTGATTAAACAGGTGATTCAGCGTTTGCAGGACTGGGGGGCAACTGCGCCACAGGAACTGAATGGTCGGGAAGAAAATATTACTTTCAGCTTACCCAAAGAACTGCGGATTCCTGTTGTTACACAGGCATAAAACTGAGCAGTCGCACTAAAAAGCATATTGCATCACATTTGTGGTTGATTTAGCGGATGATTCCTTCTGGATTTCATCCGTTTTTTTATACCGATCATCTGTGATTGTGTTTAAATTACATCCAAAAGTATTAATCTTTAATAAACAATATGATGAACTGCTGCACAGAATGTGATTGTGCGAGTGGATTCAGTCACTGGTATGGGGTTGTAACTGTTTAAGGGGGCAGTACAGAACTGATTATTCAGACAGTGAAGCAAATAAAAACGGCAGTCAGTGATGGCTGAATAAAAATTACAGAAACATAAAAGATCAGATCAGCAGGTGCTGAGTGGGTCAGAACATCAAATCAGAAAAATGAAAGAAATAATAATATTAACAGGGCTGTTCTGGTGCGGAACAGAAGGTGGCAGTGTATGAAGCAATCATTCAATCAACAGGGTGCGGGCATGATGGAAGTGCTTGTGGCATTACTGCTGCTTTCCATAGGTGTGCTCGGTTTTATTGCACTACAGTATCGTGCTGTCGATGCCGGTGGCGAAGCTCTGGTCAGGACTCAGGCAATGGGTCTCGCTAAAGAGCTTGGTGAGCGGATTCGGGCAAATCAGTTTGCATTAGCGTCCTATGCATCGGGGTTAAATGCTGCTTCTGCTGCAACGGTGACCAAATGTCTGGGAACCCAGAAATGCAGCAGTACAGATATGGCAGCTTATGATGTCAGTGATATTCAGTCCAAAGCAGAGCAGCTTGGACTTCAGATCAAAATGCCGAAATGTGACACTGCAGCGGGCAAGGACCGTTACTGCATTTA
This sequence comes from Acinetobacter chinensis, assembly GCF_002165375.2. Taxonomy (NCBI): domain Bacteria; kingdom Pseudomonadati; phylum Pseudomonadota; class Gammaproteobacteria; order Moraxellales; family Moraxellaceae; genus Acinetobacter; species Acinetobacter chinensis. The sequence continues at coordinate 3,266,049 of NZ_CP032134.1, read as the reverse complement.
TGTGGCATGGGGAAAAACCAAACCGATTGAAAGTACTTCAGATAGACAGGCATGCACCAAGGGTGGAATTTATCTGCCAACGGCGAAATGCGTCATTATGGAGACCTACCAATGAAAACAATAAAAATAAGAGCGGAACAGAAGGGTTTGACCCTTGTTGAAATGATGATTGCACTTGCGATTGGCCTTGTGATTACAGCAGTTGCAATTCAGCTGTTTCTGACCAGTCAAAGCAGTCTTGCTGTTCAGAAAGCCATGGGAGATATGCAGGATTCTGGGAATTTTGGACTGGAATATATTGCCAGGGATATCCGGAAAGCCAATCTAGGGGCGCTCTCTGCTGTCGCAGATGGAAATATGGCGCAGGGTGGTGTCATTTTATCTCAGAACAATGTGACGAAATATCTGGCGACCGCAGCAGGTGGAACACTGGGTGAAGGTTTTGATGTCGGGTATATGACACGTGGCAATGAAACAGCACTGACCACAGCAGCCAACAGCTGGACGGGTATTTCCAATATGGGAGGTAATGTCAGCAGTGATCAGCTGACCATTCAGTTTAAGGCAATTCAGACGCTGTATTCAGATGAAGAATTCAATGCCATGAAAAACCGTGACACAGGATTATCTGAAGCTGAAAAGGCAACTGTTGTCGGTTACGACTGTTCCGGTGAAAAGATCACCTTACAGAATATTGCAGACCGGACTTATATCATTCAGCGTTATTTTCTGCGCAGAGACAATGATGGCAGCGACACAGAGCCAAATGATCCGCTTTCTCTGGCATGTGCAGCAGGACGTTACAGCCTGCAGTCTATAGAAGCGGCAAGAACAGCAGAAAGCAGCTCGGCTGATAAAAAGACATTTTCACCGGTGATCGTGACAGGAAAACTGCTGGGGCAGGGTGAAATTGTGCTGCGTCGCGTGGATCATTTTCATGTTCTGCTGGGTGTTTCTGAGGGGGGGTATGCAGCTCCTGGCAATATGCGTTATCTGACCGTTAAAGGCTATAACGATCTCATGGCAAATGCCACTGCAGTTAAACCTCAGATCAGAAGTGTACGCTTAGGTTTTGTGGTACGTGCTCAGAACAGTTCAGGCAAAAATATTGATCTGAAAGATATTGAAAAATTTACAGTGCTGGATCAGGAAGATCTCAAGCTGAAAACAGCAGATACCAACTATTTAAGGAAAGTCACGACGCAGACCGTAGCAATGCGTAATGCACTGGGGGAGGCTGAATAATGAAGCATCAAAATCATTTTCAACATCAGCGTGGGGCGGCACTTGTTGTTGTGCTGTTCATCCTGTCACTGATACTGGTGATTGGTGTGCTGGCGATCCGGCAAAGTATCACGTCATTGCAGCTTTCGATGAACAGCCAGGTCGATGATCTTTTGCGACAGGGTTCTGATGCAGTCATGCTTTCTTTGGAAAAACCAGACCGTCTTGGGGAGTTTTCCACTTCAGCAGGATTGCTGGGATTTATTCGTCGCCCTGAAAATCAGGGTAAAGAACTGGTGTTCTGCTTCAGGGAAGGTAAAAAAGTATTTTTTGATATCAACACTGCCAGCATGATTTATAAGGATGGCAGCACCATTAAAAACAGCAGTCTGGGGATGAGTGGATACTGTGATCCGACTTCAACTACAGACAATCATTTTACCAGTAACCGTCGGGCAGTACTGACACAGGTCGCTATCCGCCGTGCATCAGCAACAGATACACCATTTGAAAACTTTGGTACTGGAACAGATGCGGTTTCTGCAAAAACAGACAGCAATGATCGTTTTACCGTATATGTCACTTCTGTACTGCCTGGGCTGGGTGCCGCATCCATGCAACAGATCAGGGGTTGCCTGACAGGCAATATGAGCACAGTGACAAATCCGACAGAAAATACAGTGTCGAAATGCCTTGAAGCACTGGAAGTGCCATACAGCACACAGGTTGCCGAATATAACTATGTGACGGGGTTCAGCTCCTGACATTCCAGGCAGGGCACACAAATACAGACATTAAAACAAAAACTGGGTGATGACATGAAAACAAATAAAATGAAAGTGCTGTACAGGGCGATGCTGGGGTCAGCTTTTATGCTGGGTGCAAGTGGTGCGCAGGCAGCTGATATTGAGATCTATAGAGCGGGTGGTGCAGACGGTTCAGTAGCTCTGATGTTAATGCTGGATCAGACTCAGGCAATGAAGGGAGTGCTCGGAACCTTAAATGATGGGTTTTCAGATTATTCTTTGTGTAATCAGAGTCTTAGTGGTGGAACTGATACGGTTTCAATCAATGGTATTTCATTTCAGACAACTTACTGCCGCTACAATAAAGCAGATGTACTGTTTGCAAATATAGGAAACAACCTGAATCAGGCATTCTTTCCTGGGCGTTATAAAAATTATCTGGATTATGTGAAGGGGACATGCGAGTTAAGGTCAGGATGGGTGCAATATAAATGTCATGATAGGATGTCCAAGGCTAAAATTGCACTGATCAGCCTGTTGGTTGGAAATCCTGATAAGCAGATTGCAGCTTTATCGGATGATAAGGTTGTGGGGCTGTCTTCATTTTCGGCTTATAGTCAAAGTGGAAATGAAAATAATTCCTTTGCAGGGAAAGTGAATATTCCGGCGAGACGACTGGATGCAGATGTTGTGACAACAACAGGAACGGTTAAGCAGCGGGCTTTACTGGCCCGGACTATTGCAAATGCCACCTCGGGTGATGATGAATCACTTTGGGATACGTTGGGCAATCTGTTTTCTGGAGAGCGTGACCGCAACTCTCCAATTGCGAGTACCTATGCGGATACTGCTTCTGCTTTAATGGGGACAACAACTAAGGGTGCGGGTGTAAAGGTTATTGGTCGTAAGTTTACATTACTGGGTGGAGATTATTATTCAAAATGTAATGGTGCCTGGGATAAATATGGGCACTGTATTAAACCAGCAGGTTTATTTAATCCGACTTGGAAATTTGAAAAATTTGGTTTTGGTTCAACTGTTGAGAACTATATTTCAGATAACATTCACTATGATGGTTCTTACCTGAGAAATGACCGACCTGGTGATGACAATACTACTGGAATTGGGGACAGCATCATCGGTTTTGAATATTTTTATGTCAATGATGATACAAAAGAAGTCAAATATTCAGGATTCCCTTACGCAGAAGAGGGAAGTGGAAAAACCAGGACAGCAGAAAAATACCACCGCCCTGCACTGATACAGAAACAGATGACACAAACGAATTTAAGTCAGTGTCATGCTCAGGGTGTGTATGTGCTGACAGCAGGGACACCAAGTATCGTCAATACTGAGGGAGCTACTTATACAGCCAGGGTCGGTGTTGAGCGTCTGATGAAAAAAGCCTTGGTAGAGGATGGCTCATCTATAGGAACATCTAAGAACAGTAGGGCTTTCAGTTGTAATGACAGTGGTGCATCTTTACAGAATTATAATTCTGTAACTGATCTGGGGCTGATGAAAGATAATGCAACATGGCCTTGTATTGCGCGTTTTACTGAGGCGCTAAAAAACTCTGCATCGAATCCATCAGGTTTAAGTGTAAAAACAGCGGTAGCAGGTGTGGGGCGGGATTTCTCAGATATTACCAATACTTCCAACTATAATCTGAATGATACAGTTTCTTTAAACAGTTATATGGCAGAGGTTGACAGAACTGCTTTTTCTAAAAGATTTTTTGAAATTCCATCTGCAAGACAGAAGCATAATGTTAAAAATACTGCAAAATGGGGAGCGTTGGGTGGCGGGGGCTTCTATTCGGCCTTATCAGTAGAGGAAATTGTCGACAGTGTAAATAATTTCATCAACGTTATTGCAAAAGATATTCCGGCAGCATCGGCGAGCAGTGTCACCATTCCGGTTGATGCTCTGAACACCTACGAGCTGCAGAATTCTGCATACAGTTCTCAGTTCCAGCCAACGGTCAGCAAAGCATATCCGACCTGGTTCGGAAATGTGAAAAAATACAAAATTGTTGATGGTTTAATCAAAGATAAACTGAATGCGCAGATCTATGAAAAAACAGGATTGATTAAAGACAGTGCTACTGACCTATGGGCATCTGCAAGTACAGATACCACACTGACTTTACATCCTGTTTTTCAGGGTGGTGCTCTGAATAAACTGCTCTTGAAAGAAAATGATAAAGGTGACACGGTTCGTGCATTATTTACTAACCGTAAGTGTGAAGCAGCTACCGATGGTGCAACCTGTACAACAAATAAATCATTAAAATCAATTGATAAAAAATATTTCTCTGATGATGCTACGAAGGCAGATCCTTTACGTGGTTATCTGATGCTGTTGCTTGGCTATGATGTCAGCAATCCTGAAATACCGTCGGACATTGATTTAACAACGCTGAAAAACAGACCTGAGTTGCGTCAGCTGGGCGCAGTAATGCATTCAGACCCAGTTTTACTGACTCAGAAAGGTAAAATTCAGGTGGGTACAACCAGTATCAGTACTGATGATCGGGAAGACTTCCTGTTATTTGGCAGTAATCAGGGTTTGCTGCATGTGGTCAATGCTTCTACGGGTGAGGAAAAACTGGCATTTGTACCTAATGAAATGCTCGAATCAGATCAGAAAAAAGTCTTCCTGAAAAAAGAGCTGACCACAGGCGGAACGCAGAACTATCTGTATGGTGTGGATGGTCCGTGGACTGCTTATACAGAGTATGTACCAACAGGAGCTGAAGGTTATCTGACAGTAGGCAAAGGTAAGTTCAGTTATGCTTCGCAGGCTGCGGATGGTACTGCCAGTGCAAATTATGCCTATGGTAAACAGTGGGTTTACGGTGGTCTGCGCATGGGTGGTCGAAGCTACTATGCACTGGATCTTGGAGATATCAGCAAGCCTGAACTGAAATTCCAGATTGACCCGGTTAACCAGAAGATTATTAACAGTTCAGGTTCAAATACTGTTTCTGCCTTGCAGTATATGGGACAAAGCTGGTCCAAGCCTGTGGTGACCCGTGTGAAATGGGAAGGTTCATCGCGTCTGGTGATGCTGGTCGGCGGGGGATATGATGCAAGCGGCACGGTCAGTTGCACCGATACACTGAATACCAACAAAGGCTATGAATGTAACGAATATGATCAGACCAACGGTACGGGTGCCGGGGTTTATATGTTTGATGCAAATAACGGTGAACTGCTGTGGTGGGGAAGTTCAAATGCCAGCACTGTAAATACAGGTGCTAAAGAACAGGCGCTGAATGTTACAGATATGAAATACAGCGTGGTTTCTTCCATTAAACCGGTAGACCGTAACGGCGATGGTCTGACTGATCATCTGTACTTTGGTGATCTGGGCGGGCAGTTATGGCGTATCGACCTGAACAACAACAAGGTTGCAGGCAGCTCCACCGCATTTGCAACCCGTGCAGTCAAAATGTTGAATCTGCATGAAAGTGCCGGTAAAAGCCCACGTTTTTACAATGTACCTGTATTCAGTCTGTTCAAGGATTCAGCTTCAGGTATGCTGGCAGCTGTCAGTATTGCCTCAGGTAACCGAAGCCGTCCGCTTCAGCAGGAAGGTTCATCTGCGAGCTGGTCAGAAGACGGTGCATATACGGTATTTGATAAGGACGTGATTAAATCAGGGCTGTATTCACTGGATAATGCAAGTCTGGTTACTAAAAACCTGACTAAAACAGGGTTGGTGGAGCTGACAGATGCCATGCGTACAAAGGCTTCGGGTGTAACCAAAGTCACAGCAACAGATGCTGGTTGGTACTATCCATTTTCTTCTTCAGAAAAACGCAGTCAGAAAGTGCTGACTGATTTAGTGGCTGTAAACAAACAGTTGCTGGTCAGTGTATATGACTCATCAAAAGATGGAACTGTACAGGGCTGTAATGCAGGGATCAAAGGTGAAACGGTTATTCAGCGATTCTGTATGCCATACGGTAACTGTGAGACAGAACTGGCGAAAAATAAAATGTATGCCGGTGTTGGAATCGTGGGTATTACCCTGGGTTCTAAAGGATCAGGCGATACAAATACCCGAACTGTTCTGAACAATGCCTGTCAGGGTGATAACTGTACGGGTGCGGACAGCAGCAGTAAGTTAAAGTCTGATAACACATTGACCCGTAAACTGCGCCCAGCCCGCTGGTATGAGCAGTAAGGAGCAGATTATGCAGATAGTTCATCCTGTACGGGGTTTTACACTGATTGAGCTGATGGTGGTGGTGGTGATTGTTGCGATTCTCGCAGCAATCGCTGTTCCCAGCTATCAGGCGTATATACGTAAAGCACATATGTCCGCAGCGCAGCAGGAAATGCAGAAACTTGCTGAACAGCTCGAGCGGCACCGTGCTAAAAATTATACTTACAAAGGCTTTGATCCCAGTTTTCTGTATGCAGATGCAGCCAATCCTTCACAGAATTATTATGTATCTTCAACGGGTAAACTTGAGTTACCTTTAGGCGCGACAGGCAGTGCAGTCAAATATGTCATTGAAATACTGGATGCAGATGAAAAAAAACCGCTGACTGCCGAGGATGTCAAAAATGGTAAGGGGGAAGTGACCAGTACCATTGCGGGTTACAGGTGGCTGATTCGGGCAGAAAGTAAAGATGCCCAGAATTATTCACTGTTGCTGACCAGTCAGGGAACCCGCTGTAAAAACAGAACCTATAACAATATTGGCTATGACTCCTGTGGCAGTATTGCCAATGGTCGGGAGGAATGGTAAATGCATCAGAAAATCAAAGGATTTACCTTAATTGAAATGATGGTGGTGATTGCAATCATCGGTATTCTTGCCGCGATTGCATATCCGACATACAACAACTACAAAGTCCGAACCAACCGAGCGGATTTACAGAATGAATTAAGCCTGATTGCACAGAAATTGCAGGCTTATCACCTTGTTCATAACAGCTATAAAAATGCAGATCTTTCAGTGGCAGGTTATACCGCACCGGCAAAATATCCGAAGCAGGATATGGCGCATTATTCATTGGCACTGACAGTGGATTCAGATTTTAAAGGGTGGACACTGGAGGCAACACCGGTATCGTCTATCCAGAATGGAGATGGAAAAGTCTGTCTGAATGATCAGGGCTATAAATCCTGGAAAAAAGGGCAGGTCAGCTGTTCACTCAGCAGTACATCTGGATGGGATAACTGAGTTGATCCAATTCTGAGAAACTGGATGGTTTAAATCATAACAATGGAAAAGGGATGGCATGAGCTGTCCTTTTTTGTGCATATTTTATCCGCATTCAGGTTTTTGAAAGGCTGGGAGGGAAAATGATGTGCTGTCTGTCTGATTAAATTTACCGCTTATCTAAAGCAGGATGAGAACATTTTAATTACTGATATTTTTTATGGGTTTGTGTGAAGCAGTTCTTGGAAATGCAAATATATGCATGATTTTATAAAAAATATTTATGTTACTATTTTGTAAATAAGTAACTGAAAAATAGTTCGGGTGATTGAGTTGGACAGAGCTTTATTTGTCATACAGAAAAGAGGTCAGATAGGATTTACTCTTATAGAGTTAATGGTGACGATTGCTGTTCTCGCGATCATAGCGGCATTGGCTGCACCTTCGTTCCAGAGTATGCGGGATAATCAGAAGTTGAAGTTGTCTTTAATGGAAATGAGAACAGGAATTCAGCAGGGACGAAGTAGAGCAATTATAGCCAGAAGCCCTACGGTTGTATGTCCGGATACAGTTGCTGAAGTAACTTGTGGAGCGAATATAGCAAATTACGCCTCACTGTCTCAGTCTCAAAAAGATGATAGTGTACTACGCCCTGTAATTGACGATTCGGTTACCATCAAAAGTGGCAGCGTGGATCATTTTATATTTAATCCGCAGGGAATTACAGTAAGTGGAACAATTACACTGTGCAGTGGGAATAAATCTGTTTCTTTAACTGTTAATGGGCCTGGTGTTATTACTCAGACAGATGGAGGAGTATGCTGATGAAGACGACCATTAAAGCTCAAAAAGGAGTGGGAATGATGGAAGTTTTAGTTTCAATGCTTATTTTATCTATCGCTGTTCTAGGGTTTGTTGCTTTGCAGGTCCGTGCAACGTCAGCAACAGATGAAGCATTGAGCCGTTCAGATGCTTTGATTATTCTCAATGGCCTGGCTGAGAGAATCAGGTTGAATTCTAACGGAGACTATAAGGCTGTAATTCCTGCAACTCAGCCGGCGTGTGTTTCTGCTAGAAACTGTAATGAAAATAATCAGGCATTGGCTGATTTATTTGAGCAGAAGAGTATTGCTGATTATAAAGGCATCAGGTTGGGTGTAGTGGATTGTGTGGGTACATCCGCTAACCAGTCAAGATTATGTCTGATTGCTGCGTGGGATAATACAACAGCTACAATTATGGCAAAAAATCAGAAGAACCGTTGTTTGAACAGTGATGATGGTAGGTATGCTGAAGATTCACATTGCCTAGTGCTGGAGGCGTATTGATGAGTAAGTTATTACAGCAGGGTTTTACTTTAATTGAACTGATGATTTCTTTGACCCTCGGTCTTATTCTGGTCGCTGTAGTAATACAGTTGATCATCAGTGGACAGATTAATTACCGTATTCAGAATGCTGCTTCAACAGTTCAGGATAGTGGCGTATTTGGTTTAAATGCTGTGACTAAAAGTGTACGGCTTGCAAATCATGGTAATGCGGGAGCAATGAATGATGAAACTCTTTATGGTGGGATTGTGCTGAGCGCACAAACTACAACAGGGAGTGGCGCGATGACACCAGATGGCAATTTAAAAGGATTGAAGCTAGGTTCAACACTGATCGAAGGGGACCGCTATATTTCTAAAAATGCTCAGAATGACAGTGCTGTGACAGCTTATCCTAAAAGTGATCAGTTGGTGATTGTTTACCAGGCACCCGAAAATATGGTGACTTGTGCAGGACGTAATATAAAGGGGCCGGACAGGAGCCTGACGGCTCTGACACGTGGATGGTATGTGGTTGAAAAATATTATATAAAAAAAATAGCAAGTGGAGATGGTGCTGATTTATATTGTTCAGATGCATTGTTTACAGCAAAAGGAGAACCTGTTTCACAAACTTATACGGTGGGAACAGAAACAACAAAAATTGACACACCAGAGGTCTTAACAGTCAATGCCCCAGGTGATGCTGATTATGGTAGTAAAGATGGCGAAATGATTGCACAGAATGTAGAGTTTTTACGGATACAGCTGATGGTCCGTAATGCTGATGGCAGCAGTGCAACTATGGGAATTAATGATTATCAGGGTTTGACTCTCGATAATGATACAACAACAGCAGCTCCAGCTCACAGACCTGCTGTCACAGGAATTAAACTCGGTATACTGACTCGTTCAAATGAAAAAGTATCTGATGTTAAAAACACAACCTACCAGGTTCTGGACAAATCTTTAACTGCTCCTGATGACAGATATATGCGTCATGTTTATACAACAGTCATTGCTTTAAGAAACGGTGGCTTAGGAGATGTTATTCAATGAAAAAATATTTCCATGAGCAGGGCTCCACTTTGATTGTAGTTCTTATTTTACTGGTTGTAATCAGTGTTATAGGTTTATATGCAATACGCCATAGTTTGACCAGTCTAAAGCTTGCAACGAATGCTCAGGTGCAGACATTATTAATGCAGACATCTGATGTGGCACTTGCCAAGTTGGAAAGAAATTTTAATAACAATGAGGCATCGAACTTGGCAGGGACACCTGTTGGTCAGGTTTTACTGGATGGTAATCAGGGTAAAGAACTGCAGTTTTGTTTTAAACCAACGGAAGTGAGTTCTGACAAAACGATTAAAAATAATCTTTTTTTTGATTTGCGGGACTTTCGTATTATCGAGCGTAAATCGGCCACAGATAAAGAGGCAAAATCTACAGCAGAGTCTGGTGATATTAATGCGGTATGCAATCCGGAAACTATGTTTTCAATCAGTCGTAAAGCGCTGGTTACCCAGGTTGCTGTAGTGAGTCCAGATGACCCTGCTGTTGAAATGGGCCGTTTTGATCTGACGGCTCAAGGTACAGATTTAAAAGACGCAGGTAATATTGAAACTAAACGGGTACGGGTAACAGTGACTTCATTTGCCCCTGCACTGGCACCCTCAGTATCAATAAGCGATATGAATACGTGTCTGAAAGAACGCATGATGGATGATTCTTTACTTAAGAACCGTGCAAATGGTTCAACACAAGTCAAAGTTCAGACTTTACATGAATGTTTAAACCTGCTAGGTATGCCTTTAAATACCCAGACAGCTGAATATGTTGTGAACCTGTCAGAAGTGCGAAGCGGCAGCTAAGCCAAAAGGGGAGACGCTAAAATGATTAAATTAAAAACTTTGGTTAAGATGATGGCGGCAGTTTCAGTGGCAGGTTTACCTGTAACAACTGCCTTATATGCCAGTGACCTGTCTTTGTATAAAGGTAATACGACAGGAAAGACCTCTATTCTGCTGATGCTGGATACTTCAGGCAGTATGGGGATTAGTTCCTTGGTACTGCCAAAAACCAATCAATGGGGTAGTCCAGGCGACGTGGATAGTTCGTTGTGTGACAGGATCAAAGTTCAAGAATATGATAAAAACCGAAAATCATATGATATATGGGAATGGACTTATAATGCGATAGATACACGAAGTCAAATTACTGTGAATGGAAAGGGTGGCGTAACCAACCCAACAAAGGACAAATCTTCTTTTTATAAAGAAGTTAAAATTGGAAGTACCATCGTTCCATATTATGTTCGTGGCTGTTCAAAAGGGGGAGTCACTCAGTATGATCGTTTATCCCGCTTAAAAGATGCGATTTTACCCTTGCTTGCCAGTAATGAGCTAAGTGATGACATAAGCATGGGGCTTGGACAGTTTTCATCTAAGACAGAACTGACTATTGGTACAGCAACAAACCGTTTAACGGATGGACACTCAGGGCGAATTTTGGTTGCAAATAGAGTATTGAGTAATGCGCAAAGAATTAAAATTGCTCAAAAAATAGCGGCAATACAATCGCTAGACACAAGAACAAATGAGGATGGCACGAAGAATGAGTACCTGAAATTATCAAGTAATAACTATCCAAATGTAACCAAAGCTTCTAGTGGTACACCGACTACCCATGCTTATGCTGAAGCGGGAGCATATATGATGGGGACGGGTACAGGGACGAGTGGGAGCAATAGTGGTAAAGTTCAGGTCATTTATGATGGCTATATGGTGAAGCAACAAGGTAATAATGATGGACAAATCTATTTTCTTTGTGCTGAGCTAGGAGGGGGGACTACTGAAACTTTGGGGGCAACAGTTAAACAGTGTCCAAGTGGCTGGCCTGGATATAGTAACAATACAGCAACAGGCACAATTTATAGACCAAGATTGGATTCGAATGGTAATCAACAGCAAGATAGTTCGGGAAAACTGTTGTGGGATAGCGTGAGTTCGGCTGCTTACAAAGCATATGTTAAAAACAATCCAAAACTGGGTGGCACCAATGGCGTCATGAATAGCTTGTGGGACGTGTATAAAAACCTACCTATTGGTTGGCGATTTGATGGTTGGATGCGGGTTGATAATGAACCAATGGACGTTGAACCAGTAGTGGGAACGGTTTGGACCTATGGAGATTCAATTCGAGGAGTAGTGTCTTATCGTACCAATCCATTTTTAGTGGGTGGTACTACGGACAGTATGGTAGGCGGATTTGCCTTTGCTGCAACTGATGATGATGATATTAAAAATGGGTCAGTGTATAAGGCTGGGGGGTCAACCAGTTCTTGTGACGGTAATGGGATTTATTTCTTAACCGATGGTGCGCCAAACTCAACCAAAGACAATATGGCACAAACCATTATGAATACTACTTTGAGTAGTAGTTCTTATCAATTTAAAGCTAAGCCAACAGGTGGTTTGGATTCACCTAAATTAAAGTCTGATTTATTTAGTGGCGAGACAGGCGGTTGGGAATATATTGGCGAATATTCCAGAAAATTACTCGATTCAACCAAAAACCCTGGAAATATGAAAATTAAAACCGCAGTGGTTGGTTTTGGTTCATCCTTTGCAGGGATTCCAAAAAATGGTGATGGCAGTTATAACTGTGAGGCTGTAAAAAATACCAATCAGGATGCCTATAATGCTTGTTTATGGGGAGGTTCAGCCTATGGTGATGGTGGCTTCTACTATGCCGAAAATTCAGATGATATTAAAAACAGTATTATTAAGTTTGTTGACAGCGTCAGTGTCAGTTTTACTCCTTCCAGCCTGGGTTCAATTTCTGTTCCTCGTGACCCTTTAGACCAAACCCAGGTAATGGATACAGGTTTCTTCCCAATGATTTTACCTCAGGAAGGTAGTGGTTTACTGAATTGGGCCGGAAATTTAAAAAAATATAAAATAGTCGGTGGTACACTCAAAGACAGTAGTAATAATGCAATTTATAAAACCGTAAATAATCAGCAAATTATTAACAGTAGTGCTAAAGATTTATGGTCAATTGCAGATATTGGTACAGATCATTCTTTGGTGAATAGTGGAGGAACGTGGAATAAAATTCCTGTACCTTCTACTTTGAATGTCATCAGTGAACCAAGTCGGCAGGATAGCACCCGTAATGTTTTTGTTATGGATGGAACACAGCTTAGACGGGTGACAAAAGAAAACCTTGCGACAGACTATTCTGGATCGACACCGTCTGCTTTAGACCTTGTAAATATTGGTGTGGCAAAGCGCTATAGTTTATTGAATTATCTGGGGTATAAAGCACTTTCTGCATCTACATTGACGGCAGCGCAAGTCAATACTGTTGCAACCACGCCTGCGAGTCCATACCGTTATCTGGGAGGGGTGGTACATTCAACTCCATTGGTGATTACAGACTCTGTAACACTGAGCAGCAGTGGCAATACTGTAGGCAGTCGTAAAGAATATGTTGTATATGGTTCAATGGAAGGTGGTTTACACGTTGTTGATGCTAGTACGGGTGAGGAAAAATCAGTATTTGTGCCTAAAGAGGTTCTGGATAACCAGGATGGGAAATCATTGGCAAATGCTGAATTTAAAGATACCGGTACACTCAGTTATGGAGTGGATGCACCATGGACTGCTGATAATACCTTCAAGGTGGTCTCAACTGTTTCTAATGGAGCGGTAACAACCAGATACGAAGCTACTAAAATGAATGTTTATGGCGGTCTGCGCATGGGGGGGAGTGCTTTCTATGGTTTAAATATCAGTTCACCATCCACTCCTTCTCTGCTTTTCCACATTACACCGGGTACGGCAGGCTTCTCCCGTATGGGGCAAATCTGGTCTAAACCAACGATTGCTGATATTCGAGTGAAAGGTGAGCGTAAGCGGGTGCTGATTTTTGGTGGTGGTTATGATGCTTCAGTATATGAGAAGCCGACAGGACAGTTTACTGAGCCAACAACTTCTACAAAAGGTAATGCAATTTATATTGTTGATGCAAAAGATGGTAAATTAATTTGGATGGCTAGTTCTGATACAGCCGGTATTGCTGAAAGTTATAAAAAAATAACATCATCTGAAATGCTGTACAGTGTTACAGGCCAGCCTGTTGTACGTGATTATGATGCTGATGGTTTAGCTGATATGATTTATTTTGGTGATTTAGGTGGGCAAATTTTTCGGGTGGATTTAAATAATGTTGCACAAGCCACTACTGCAACTGATGTAAACGTTGGGGTGCGAGTCAAACGTATAGCAAATTTAAGGACGGGCTCGGGCAGTAGTCTGTTTGTTCCCCGCTTTTATGAACGCTTGACTACAGCTGTATTTGGGACCAATACAAATCGATTTGTATTGGTTACTGCAGGCTCTGGGAACCGCAGTTTTCCACTGGAGGGAAGTAATAAGAGAAATAAAATTTACGGTATTCTGGATTATGATGCCGCAATTAAAGGGATTGAAAAAACTACCTATGCAGATAATGCTTTCAAAGCAGTCGCAACAAACGATAACCTGCTGGATCGGGGGGTGTTGGGGAAAACCAGTACAACGATTAATAACTGGGGTGGTGGAAGTATCAGTGATGATAAAGCAGTTGCAGCGATGGGGCCAACGGGAACTTATCGTGGCTGGAGATTTGATTTACGTTCAACTGGTGATGAAGCTGCAAAATTTTATGCACAGTCATTTGAAGAATCACAACTGATATCAAAAGATCTGTACGTCAATCTTTATGATTCGAAAGCAGTTTTGGGTGGTGGTACTTCGAATGCATGTGGTGGTGGTGTACAGGGGCTTTCAACGACACACCGTATCTGTGCACCTTATGCAGACTGTGCAGCTTATGTGAAACAGGATTATCAGGGTATTTTAGGTCCAATATTAGGTCTGACGACTGAAGGTTCCCGCACTTCAGGGCTTGTTGGTTCAATTACTGCAACCGAAGAGCAGTGTGTAGGTAAGTGTCCATCCAGTAATACGACATTGAAGGATCAGAATATATTTAACTATTCACAGTCCAGGCAGATTAAACCAACTAAATGGTATGAGCGATAACGGGGTGAATATGTCGAATACCTTTAAGGGTTTTACTTTGTTGGAGTTGATGGTGACATTAGTAATTGTTGCGGTTCTCGCAGCAATTGCTATACCCGGTTATCAATACTTTATAGCAAAAGCGAGAAAGTCGCAGGCTCAGGCAGAAATGTTGAGGCTTTCTGAGCGGCTGGAAAGCTATCGTGGTAAACAACTGACTTATGCGGGTTATATCCCGGAAAATCAGAATGTTGGTAGTGGGCAAAAGGGTGTTGTTAATATTCCTTATGGCAGTACTGGCGTAGAATACGATTATCAGCTTACTGTGATGGATATTAATCCACCTGATTCAGCTAAACCATCACTGGAAGATGCGACAGTTGGTCAGGGGTGGCGAATTCTAGCTGTACCCAATCAGAGAAAAAGCAGTGCGCTTAGAAAATCTGAATCATTACTTTTAGATTCAAGAGGAGTGAAATGTATGACGAAAGACTTACTCACAACTGCAAGTAAAGTATGTACACATTCTGAAGGATGGTAGTATGCCTAAATTGAAAAGTCATGGTTTTACCTTAATTGAACTCATGATTGTTGTTGCAGTTGTTGCAATTATTACTGCAGTTGCTTATCCCAGTTATCAGCAATACGTAAAAAGAGTTAAACGTACGGAAGTTCAATCATATCTGATGGAACTGTCTCATAAACTGACCAGCTATAAGTTGGTTAATCGTAACTATCGTGGTGTTGATCTTGCTGGTATTGGTGGGGAATCAGTTTTTCCGGATTTAACACAGCAAAATTATACGATTGTATTGAAAGATGATGCCGGAGTTGCTTTAGGCAGTGGGGCAGAAAATGGTACTACATGGCTGTTGACAGCAATACCTGCTAATAGTCAGACAGGTGATGGGGCAGTAACTTTGGATCACAATGGTCAAAAATGCTGGTTCAGAGGTAAAGATTCACCAACAGCAACAGATACTTGTTCAGCCTGGTCTGATAAATAAATTCAAAACTGCGGATAAACAGTTTTTGATCTTTCTTTCAGGGCAAATTTCACGTAGAATATTGCCCTCTATGAAAGGGGTTTGAAATGTATCGATGGTCGGTACAGGGATAATCCGTAAAAACTATAAGGTTGTATCATGGTAGTTATTCGTCTTGCACGCGGTGGTGCTAAAAAACGTCCGTTCTATCAAATCATTGTGACTGATAGCCGCAATGCACGTGACGGTCGTTTCATCGAACGTATCGGTTTCTTCAACCCAACAGCTCAAGGTAAAGCAGAAAAACTTCGTCTTGATGCTGACCGTTTTGCACACTGGGTTGCTCTGGGCGCTCAACCGTCTGAACGTGTTGCTTCTTTAGCTGCTGAAGCTAAAAAAGCTGCAGCTGCTGCATAATTATTTTTTAATTGTCAGCAGGTAGCCCATGACACCAACACAGAATGTGCCCGAAGATCGGATTCAGATTGGACAGCTACGTTCAGCATATGGATTAAATGGGTGGCTCTGGGTCTATTCCAATACAGAACCCATGAGCAACATATTTGACTACCTGCCTTGGTACATTGAGACCAAAGCAGGTTGGCAAACAACAGATGTAAAACGCTGGAAACCACATGGCAAAGGCCTGGTTGTTGCGCTGAAAGGGGTCATTGACCGCACTGCAGCTGACAGTCTGGTTGGTGCAGATATCTGGATTTCAAAGTCGCAACTGCCTCAACCGGGCGTGGACGAGTATTACTGGTCAGATCTGAAAGGCTTAACAGTGTTAGGGCTGAATGATGATGAACAGGAAGTCAATCTCGGTAAAATTCACGAACTGTTTGAAACAGGAGCTAACGACGTTATGGTGGTACACGCAACACCTGACAGTGTCGATAGCGAAGAGCGGATGATTCCATGGCATAAAGATGTGGTGCAGCGGGTTGATCTTGAAGCTGGTCGTATTTACGTTAATTGGGGCGTAGATTATTAATTCTTAAATTTATTTTAAAGAATTAACGCAGCAGGAAAACAGAGGAGTCTGCGATGTTTTTTGCAGTCATAACGCTTTTTCCTGAAATGTTTGAAGCGATTACAGCCTACGGTATTAGCGGGCGTGCTGCGAAACGGGACATTATACAGGTTCACTGTATCAATCCCCGCGAATTTGCAGAGGGCAACTATAAAAGAGTGGATGAACGTCCATTTGGTGGTGGTCCTGGTATGGTGATGATGGCTGAGCCTTTGAGCAAAGCAATCAGCCATGCTAAAGAGCTTGCAAAGCAGGCAGGTGCGGTTCATGTTCCTGTGGTGTATATGTCACCGCAGGGAAAAACCTTAAATGAACCTGCGGTACAGCAGTTTGTCGAATATGATGGTCTGATTGTACTGTGTGGTCGTTATGAAGGTGTCGATGAGCGTTTGATCCAGCAATATGTTGATCAGGAATGGTCCATTGGAGATTACGTTCTGTCGGGTGGTGAGCTCCCTGCGATGGTTCTGCTGGACAGTATTATTCGACGTTTGCCGAATACGATGTCTGATGAACAGTCAGCTGTGCAGGACTCATTTGTTGATGGTCTTCTGGACTGCCCACAATATACCAGGCCAGATCATTTTGAAGGTTTGGATGTGCCTGAGGTGTTAAAGTCTGGGCATCATGCAAATATTGAAAAATGGCGGTTTTTGCAGCGTTATCAGCGCACACTTGAACGTCGACCTGAACTGGTTGAAAAAGTGGAGTTGACGAAGCAGCAAAAAAAATGGCTTCGGGATTCAGATACTCAGAATTAATCTGAGTATTTTTAATAGGCTCTTTATGCATTGAAGTGGTCAGGCATAAAGGGAAAGCTAATCGGGTCTATGCGCTTTAGCCTCTATACCCAGCGATGATCAGACCTCTTCTGACTCGCACATACTGGAGATACCCCATGAGTGGTAAGCATCCTTTAGTTCAAGCTGTAGAAAATGCACAGTTAAAATCTGATATCCCTGCTTTTGCACCAGGTGATACAGTAATCGTTCAGGTAAAAGTAAAAGAAGGTGACCGTGAGCGTCTTCAGGCTTTTGAAGGTGTTGTAATCGCGAAGAAAAACCGTGGTTTAAACTCTGCTTTTACTGTACGTAAAATTTCCAGCGGTGTTGGTGTTGAGCGTGTATTCCAGACTCACTCTCCAATCGTTGCTGGTATCGAAGTGAAACGTCGTGGTGACGTTCGTCGTGCTAAACTTTACTACCTGCGTGAATTGTCAGGTAAAGCTGCACGTATTCGTGAGAAATTACCAGCTCGTAAAACTAAAGCATAATTTTAGTTTTATTCGAGTAAAAAATGCGCCCTGGGCGCATTTTTTTTTGCCGATATATTTAGTGTATTGCTCATTTGTTATTTTTTGTAATCAATTGAAGTGTGAAATTATTCTGATTTAATTAGACTTAATAAATATTATAAAAATACAATAAGCTTTAATTTGTAAGAATTTCTATTTTAATTTATACATTAAAAACAATGTAGTCCCTTATAGTATACAGACGTCCTGTTTTTATTTGTTATATATAATAAAAATATATAAAATTAATGAGATTAAAAAACTATCAAAAAAACATTAAGGTTCATGTAAATTGATTTTTTATTTGTTAGTTATTTTTATTATTTGCATTGATTGAATGCATTTTGGGGTGTTAGTTAAGCAAAATCAGGGCTTCACGCTGATTGAACTCATGGTCACAGTTGCAGTGCTTGCCATCATTGTCATGGCGGCAGCCCCTTCTTTTGGTGACATGATGGAACGGCAGCAGCTAAACAGCAGTACACAGAACCTGGTTGGCATACTGAGTCAGGCCAGAGCGCAGGCAACACTGATCAGAAGTGATGTTCAGGTCGAAATTCTGTCATTCTCAGAATGAATTAAATAAAAAATATCAGTCCGTTCAGGCAGACGCTGCTCAGAAAAAAGCACTGGAAGAAAAAAGGCTGTTTCTTTGGGGGCCGGAAGCAAAGGCGGTGCTGAAGAAGGATATTTCTCCCATTACTTTTGAAATGAACGGTACGGTTAAAGGTGCAACTGTCGATACAGCCATCATGATCTGTAATAAAGCGCAGGGTAAAAAGTCCATGACCGTCAGCATTTCCAGAATGGGGCTTATTCAGCCTGTGACCAATGGGGAGTGTTCATGAAGATGCTAAATAATCAAAAAGGGGTAGGACTGGTTGAAGTGCTGGTGTCTTTACTGATTCTGGCATTGGGCATTATGGGGTTTGCAGCACTGCAATACAGAGCGATGGAAGCGACCTCAGAAAGCAGTGCACGGGTGGAAGCAATCAATCTTGCGCGGGGTTTTGCAGAAAGACTTCGGGTGAACCGAGGGGCAATTGAAACCTATAAAACTGAACTGAAAAAAGCAACAGATCAGCAGACATCATCAAAAATCTGTAGCAAAGAAATGTGCAGCGCAGCAGAAATGGCTGATTTTGATGTGGCACAACTGACTCTGAAAGCGGCTGTACGGGGAATGTCTGTCAACCTGGAAAACTGCCAGGGAAATTCAGATGACCGCAGCTGTATTTATATTGCATGGGGTGATACAGCACCGACCAATGGCGATGCCAATGGTGAGGGGAACTGCACAACCAGTACGGCTTATGACCCATCATCGACCTGCCTGATTATGGAGGTGTACTGAGATGAAGTCACAGCAAGGTTTTACGCTGATTGAACTGATGATTGCACTTGCACTGGGACTCGTGGTGACAGCAGCCGCAATGTTACTTTTTCTGACCGCTCAGAAAAGCTATTCCTTACAGAAAGGGATGGGAAATCTCCAGGATAATGCAAATTTTGGTTTAAATCTGATTACTAAAGACATTCGGTTATCCAATCTGAATACCTTTTCATCTGCCATGAATGACGAAACTTCACATGGCGGAATTGTGCTGACTTCATCTGTCAATGCCACTAAAACTGTAGTGACGGCACCTGAAGTCGCAGAGCCGTTAAGCAATCTCTATAAGACGATTAAAGGGGTGACTGCAGATACGAAATTATTATCCAGCTCAGCTTTACATACTTCCAATGTCAGTTGTGTGGCTGCAACGGACAGCAATGTTCAGGCAGCCAATACCTGTAAAGCAGGTGCGGTGCTGCAAAGTGATCAGCTCACGGTGCAGTATAAGCCTCAGTATGTCAAAGATGGCGAAAACTGGTTTGGTGGTTATGACTGTGAAGGGGTGAAAATAGAATTCCCTGTGAAGTCTGGAACAACAGTTAATCCTTTGCGGATGATTGTACAGCGCTATTTCCTGGTGGTGGATGATTCCGTGGATCAGAATGAATCCAATGAACCCCTGGCTTTAGCCTGTGAGGCAGGCTGGTACAGTGAGACGGGTTCACCGGAAAAAATTTCCAGGTTTGACAGCAAAACCTATGGACAGTTTGCCGATAAAGATCCGCAGATCATTATGAAACGTGTGGATCATTTCAGAGTTCTGCTGGAAGTTCAGGCTGAAAACCAGCTCCGCTATATTTCTGTTGCAGATTATATGGCAACACAGGCAGGAACCCGACCACGGATTCTGGCGGTTCAGATTGGGGCTTTAATGCGCTCAGCACAGACGGTCGGAAGCGATGCTGTTTATAAGGCAGATCAGCAGTTTACTGTGCTGGATCAGACTGTAGTGGTGAAGAAGTCTGAAAAAAATCAGCAGGTAAAATATGTCAGACAGGTGGTGACACAGACTGTGGCGTTGCGTAATACGTTTGGGGAAAGGGGAGCACAATGAGAAATTATCAATCGGGTGCGACCCTGATTATTGTGCTGGTATTACTGGTGGCGATTACCATTGTAGGTACCCTGGCCATACGTCAAAGCCAGGTCGGACTGAATATTGCCACCAACAGTCAGGCACAGCAACTGATGCTGCAGAACTCCGATGCTGCATTTTTCAATGTGGAGCAGGAAGACAATATTATTCAGAGCCTGTCCAGCAGTGGTATTTTTGGTTATATAGACGGGGCAGCAAATAAAGACAAGGAACTTGTGTTCTGCTATCGCGGTGTTTTACCTAAAGATAATTCAACGCTGAAAACGCCATTTTTTGATATTTCCCGTGCCAGCATTATGGCGTGGAATGCTCCAGATAAATCTCCAAAAAACAACAGTCTTGGTACAGATGGGTATTGCAGTACCAGTACTGTCAGCGAAAATTTTTTCACCAGTGGGCGCAAGGCTGTCATGACCCAGGTTGCGGTTAAATTCAGTACCGAAGCACAGAATGATCCTTTTTACGGTCAGATTCTGGGGACGGATGACAACACTGTAAAACTGCAGCGCAGTAAGCCGGTCAAGGTATTTGCAGTATCCATTATGCCGGGTCTGACCACAGTTGAAAGCAGCAAAATAGATACCTGCTTCAGTTCTCATATGAATGATCCAACCATTCCTGATGGCGTCAGTCCTGAAGGTGACAGTGAGGACAGTGTTACGCGCTGTCTTGAAAAATTGAGTGTGCCGTTTCAGTCCAGTGTTACTGAGTATGTGATTGCACAGGACTTTGTTTAAGGGGCGGAAGAATGAAAAAGATATCTGAAAAAATGAAAAATAACTGGCGCAAGCAGGTTCTGGCAGTGAATATTGCTGCTCTGAGTACAGTCGTGTTAAGCAGCAGTGTGACACAGGCAAGTGATATTGAGATCTATCAGGAAGCTAAATCGGGTCAGGTTACCCTGATGTTTATGCTGGATATTTCGGGGAGTATGAGTCGTTATAACAGCGATAGATCAGGATATGCATGTGATTTACCCGCAGGTGTTTCAGATCTGGGGCGCGACAGAGCAACAGAATCCCCAATTACAGGTGGTCCAAGTTATCAGCGTGCATGGTGTCGAGCAATAGGTTCTGACCGTATTTATAAATTCCGTTCTTATAAAAGTGGTCGGACAACGTACTATCAGACTTGCCAGAATCCTCAGGCGGACTATGATAAATGTAACTGGTTAACTGCCACAACCAATAAAAATAAAGAAATTAATAGTCTCACTCCTGAACGTGATGGGAGTTATACCTACTATTACAGCAGCTCGGAAGTCCGTTTCTATGACAGAATTACCCGTCTTAAAGACGGTATGATGGATCTGTTATATGGCAACTCTGATAAAGGTATTACTCGGATCAGTGATGATAAGGTGATTGGACTTTCAACACTGGGCGCGACATCAGGAAACAGTTCTGTGAATACCGGTGCGGTACTTGTTCCTGCAAGACGTCTTGATGCGGAAGTGGGGAATTCCACACAGCGTCAGATCCTGATTGATACTATTAAAGGTTTCAGTATCTGGACGAACACACCGACTGCTCGCTCCTATGCAGAGACTGTGGCATATCTGATGGGGAGAACGACCTCAGAAGTTAAAAGTGTCAAAAATTATATTCGCTACGTGAAATTTACATGGTCTGGAAGTCGTTATACACAGAAATGTATAAATAATAATTCATGGGATTCAAGTCAGTGTAATACATGGGAGTGGGATTACTCCGACCCTTCAACAGATGGTATGGAAGAAAGATCATGCTCTGTAATCAGTGGTGGTTCAAACCAGAAGTGTTATTACTACACGGGTGATCTGTATGTGGAAACTACAGGAAGTGGTTTTAAATATTCAAGTGAGCTGACTAAAAATACACAGGGAACTCTTTATGTACCGCCTTCATCTTTAACCCAGGATGATGGTGTGAAAAAATGCAGCGGACAGGGTATTTATGTTCTGACTGATGGTGATCCGACGCAGGACAGTGATTCACAGGCATTGATGAAAGCGGCTTTGGGATATAAAGGAGGTAGTTTCAGTTGTGATGGTTCTTCTTATAATTGTGTGCACAACCTGACAAAATCATTGCTTGATACATCTAAAAATCCAATGAGTCTTGAGTTTAAGACAGCTGTGGTCGGCTTCGGTAATGATTTTAACAATGTGGACTCATATGATCCGAATAAGTCATATGAAGATAATCTGGCACCTTTTTTAGATCGTAATGGAAACATGAAGTCAGATCTGACGAATGTTCAGAAAGCTGCTTATTGGGGAATTATTGGACGTGGTGGCTGGTACTCCGGTTCAAGTTCGCAGGATGTTGTGGAAAGTGTTAATAATTTCATTAACAGCCTGAATACAGAAATTCCTTCTGTGACTACGGGTTCACCAACGATTCCTAAAGATGCACTGAATCCTGCTGTACTTCAGGATGATGCATATTATCAACAGTTCCAGCCAACACCAGATAAAAGTTACCGGCTCTGGGTTGGTAATATGAAAAAATATCTGGTGGATGATAATGGCATTCTGAAAGGTAAGGATGGTAATAAGATTATTGATGAAAAAGGAAAGATCATTGATAACTATGACTATTGGTCATTTGCAGTCGACCCTGCAAAAAAAGATCAGGATTCAAATACACCAGGCAGTACAAAATTTGCCTTACAGGGTGGAGCATGGTCACAGCTGTCGCTCAGAACCGAAACACCTGCTGATCTGACAAGTAAAGTACAGCGGAAACTGTTTACAGATCGTATGTATCAAAGTGGCTCAGGTTCAACTGCTTTGTTTGGACCCGATACAGACTTCAGTTTGCGTCAGGTTAAGCCTTCGGATATGACGGATAATGATTATAAAAATGATCAGAATCGTGGTTATCTGATGGCATTGCTTGGTTATACCGTAGATGCAGCTAATCCAAATGCCACCGATCTGACTAAGGCTGCTGAACAGCGTCAGATCGGTGCGGTCATGCATTCTCAGCCAATTCTGCTGACCAATAAAGGGAAGCTGAAATTCAATACCACAACTAAAATCATGGAGTCTGAAAACAGGCAGGATTATGTCCTGTTTGGTACGACTCAAGGTTTACTGCATGTTGTGGATGCAAAAACAGGCAAAGAAAAATTTGCATTTGTACCTAATGAAATGGTTGAAAAACAGCGTGATGCTTTCCTGAAACCAGAAACAACCAGTGGTGGTCTGAATAAACTGTTCTATGGTGTGGATGGTCCGTGGACGGCTTATACCGAATATGTGATTGATGGCAGTGGTAATCTGACTGTTGGGAAAGGGAAAGGTGAGTCTGGAAAAGAACCACAGGGCGTACAGATGGTCTATGGCGGTCTGCGTATGGGTGGTCGCAGTTATTATGCGCTTGACCTGCGGGATATGGATAAACCTGAGCTGAAGTTCCATATCAATCCGGATGCAGCAGGTTCTGGTACACCATTAAGCTATATGGGACAAAGCTGGTCCAAGCCAACGATTGCATTTGTGAACTGGGGTGGAAAACGTACCCGGGTAATGTTTGTTGGTGGTGGTTATGATATGGGCTATGAAGATGCTGATTATAACCAGGACAATAAAAAAGGCGCTGGTGTGTATATGTTCAGTGCCGATGACAGCAAAGATAAAAATGGTAATGCCATCAAAGCAGGTCAACTGCTGTGGTGGGGCAGTGCCAATGCTTCGGACAGCAGTGCAGCTACAGACAGTGGGACAATTGGCAGTAACCATGCGGAAATGAAATACAGTGTGGTCAGTGAAATCCGTAGTGTGGATCGTGATGGTGATGATCTGACGGACCATATTTATTTTGGGGATCTGGGTGGACAGATCTTCAGAGTCGATTTTGATAACAGCCAGAGCGTTCTGGGCAGTATCGTGAAAAAACCAGTGCGTATTTTCAATGGGCATCTGGATGGTGGCAAGAGCCCGCGTTTTTACGATATGCCAGCATTTTCTCTATACAGCCATAATGGTTCTATTTTTGCGGCTGTTTCTCAGGGAAGCGGGAACCGCAGTAAGCCGTTATTTGCAAATGACAATTACAGCTTTGACGCGATCTATAATATTTATGATAAAGATGTTGCCCGTAAGGATCTGTACACAGCCAGTTCATGGAACACCAAAGACATCCGACCTGACAATGTCAATGGTCTGCGCCTGATCAGTGATGCAGCGCGTCAGGATAACAGTACCCTGGTTGCCCCTGCAGGCAGTAATGGCTGGTATTACGAGTTTAAGGACTGTGTGAAAGGTTTTGGTAAGTGTGAGAGTTACACCAAACAGTCTGAAAAAGTGTTCGGTACGCCGGTTGCACTGAATAAAAAACTGTTTGTTTCCACTTTTGATGCCAGTAAGGATGGTCTGTCTGGCGACTGCGGTGCAGGTGTGAAAGGTGCGAGTCTGATGACGACCTTCTGTTTGCCTTATGGTCAGTGTGCAGCAGATGACCCGACAGGCAGAGGGCATTCGATGATTGGACCGGGTATTCACACGATTACTGTGGGGAATGACAAAAAAAACGGTAATGGCTCTGGTGGTGGATCAGGCGGCGGATCAGGCGGTGGCAATTCTCAGGAAGATCAGACCAGTGCATCCAACTACTGTATCAGCACTGGTGGGCGTATGACTATTACCATCAGTGGGGGAACCAGTACGGGTGAGCAGACACGGATGTGCCTGATTCCACAGCGCTGGTATGAAAAACTCAGATAAGGGAGCCAGTGATGCAGAATCATATGAAATTTTTGCAGAAGGGTTTTACCCTGATTGAACTCATGGTAGTGGTTGTCATTCTTGCTATATTTGCTGCAATTGCTGTTCCCAGTTATCAGGCTTATGTCAAACGGGCACATATGTCACAGGCACAGCAGGAAGTTCAGCGGCTGGCGGCAGAACTTGAGCGGTGGAAATCCCGTAATTTTAATTATCAGGGTTTTGATCTGGCAGTCGGTACCGTGCCGCACTACACGTTTGACGTCAGAGACGGTGCTGATTTTTCCATTAAGCTCAATGAAAAAGATGGTAATGATCTGTATAAGGCATCAGGGCAAAGCTGGATTATTCGGGCAACAGTTGCATCTGATCAGTCGGGTATGGACAGTTATGTGCTCTCAAATACAGGGCTGCGCTGTAAAAAGCAGGGCAGCTCCATTGCTTCAGACTGTAAGGGAGCTGAGACATGGTAAGCCGAATAAGAGGATTTACACTGCTTGAGCTGATGATTGTTGTGGCAATTATTGGAATACTGGCTGCCATAGCCTATCCGTCTTACAGAGAATATGTACGACAGACACATCGTGCAGAAATGCAAACTGGTTTACAGCAGATGGCTGCTCAGATTCAGAAATATAAAATTTCAAATTTTAAAGTGCAAGGTGCTTCTGCATCAGACCTTGGAGTCACTGAAAATTATCCTGTAAATGGTGATGTACTGTATACCGTCGAGCTGGGATGGCTCAACAGTGCAGGAACACTGGAAAAAACAGCGACACTGGGCTCAGAGAAGTGGGTGCTGATAGCCACACCGGTTACGACTGCGGGACAGTATATGGATGGACATCTGGTACTGAACTTCCGTGGTGAACGCTGCTGGGAAAAAGCTTCAGATAAGGGTGGTGGTCAGGCATGTACACCAACGGCTTCTTCCAGCTGGAACAGTCGCTGATCTGCAATAAAAAATGCGCCACAAGGGGCGCATTTTTTATGTCCGGACTTAAAGTCCCTGGAGTTTCAGACGGTTGGCTTGCTGACGGTAAACAGAAACCGGATCTGGTGCAAAAATATTACGTAAGCCCAGTACCTGATTGACCTCATCCAGGTGGTTCCAGTAATAATTATCACGGATGGTTTTTCCGAACCGAGCGCTGCATCGTGGAACCAGACCGTCATTATCACCTTTGTTATTGATAATAAGACTGGTTGCCAGCATGGCAGAATCAGGATCGAGTAAATTGGTTACAGGGGTGTTACCCGTAAAGGAATAAAAATAAATTCCTTTTTCTTTATATGCGCCTTCTCCACAGGCTGTGGTCGGCACACCCATTGGAAATTTAGCATTGAATTTTGCAGACCCAGCAGCAGTCAGACTGTTGGCACCCGCCAGTGAGTCATGCGGATAGCTTTTTGGATCCAGTCCCTGAGCCCAGACGATTGCCTGAGAAAGGAAATTGACGATGGTAACCAGCGGCTTTTCCAGTACGGGTGCGGCATCACGGATATTTAAAATAAAATCAGCAACGGGCGAACCTTTATTTGGTGAACCAATTGCGGTCAGTGAAGCAACCTTATCCGGCATGATTCCGGCAACATAACGGATGGTTGGTCCGCCGTGTGAATGCCCCAGCAGATTCACTTTAGGAGCACCCGTCAGTGCCAGCACTTCCTCTACCTGCTGAGCCAGCTGCTCACCACGGATTTCTGAAGAATTGAAAGGAGAGACACGTGTCGCCCATACATTGGCACCGTTACGTGTAAGGTCGGGAAGAATCTGGTACCAGTAATCCAGTCCCAGTGCATCATTGCCCAAACGGATAAATCCAGACATCCCGTGGCTGAAAACAAGGGGATATTTGGTCTGAGCATAATTTGAAGTGACACGGGAAGCCTCAATTTTCTGAGGTGATGTGACGGCATGTGTGCTGGTGACAGCAGCTGCACTGAGTGTGGCTGCCATTAATAATCCATATTTCATTTGTATATAATCCTCATTGTTCTTTTCGTTTTTATCTGACAATCGGACATGTCAAAAAAAATTATAGGAATTTATTTGTATGTTTTGTGAACTATTCGACAAATGGTTAAAGGAAATGTAAACAATAATGAAACAGGTATTTTTAAAATAAAATTCCCCGCACGGTGGCGGGGAGTTTTCAGTATCAGAGTCCCTGAAGTTTCAGGCGGTTTGCATGCTGTCTGAATAAGGCAACAGGATCTGGAGCGAACAGCCCCTTAAGCCCAAACATCATATTGGCAAGATCGGTGTGGTTTAAGTTGTAATTATCACGGATGACCTGACCGATATGCGAACTGCAGCGGGCAACCATACCGTCATTGTCTTTGTTTCCATAAGATAAAGGTCCCAGCTGCATTAAAATGGTGTCTATATCCAGCAGGTTGGTGGTCTGAGCTGTACCACCCCAGGAATAATAGTAGATGCCCTGATCCACTTTTGAACCACTGCTGTTACAGTTTGCTGCCAGGGCTGTGGTCGGAAAGCGTTTATTGAAATTTGCAGATTCAGTTTCAGTCAGAGACTTCATAGAGCCATCAAAATCAAAAGGCATATCTTTTTGCCCCTGCGCCCATGAAATCAAGGGTGCAACAATATAATCCCCAAGAATATTAAAGAATGTACGGGAACCTGTGTTGCTCTGAATATCATCGGCAACTTTTGAACCACGGAATGTCCCCCCGACACCGGTTACAGATGCAACATACTGAGGTTTGACCGCAGCAACATAACGAACCGTTGGACCGCCGTGTGAATGCCCGACCAGATTGACTTTATTTTTCCCTGTAATGGCAATCACATCTTCGACCTGGGCAATGAGCTGTTCACCACGGAATTCAGTGGTATGGGCAGGAGACAGCTGGGCTGCAAATACGGTCGCGCCATTGCGAGCCATGTCGGGCAGTATCTGATACCAGTAATCAATATTGAAACTCTCGTTGCCAATACGTGACCAGCCTAACCAGCCGTGGGTCATGATGATGGGATATTTGGTACGGGAATAATCAGATTTAGCTGTTTCCTTGATCTGCAATACAGCCGGAGCTGCCTGTACAGTTGAGCTGAGTCCGATACTTGCTGCGGTCATCAGAGATAACAGGACAGCATTTTTCCTTAGACTGGAATTCATGATAAATGATCCTTTTTTATACATTGTTGTTATTACATTCAGCGTTCAGCTGAACTGAGCGATAGCGATGAAAAAGCAGGCAGTTTCCATTTCACTGTTTCGTCGCATTCATTTTGTTTTTGTTTTGTTGCTCAAGCATTTTTCCACTAAAAAAGATTGATGCCATATCATTTCAGGACAACAGAAAACAAAAAAAGTAATCAGAACAGCGAACTGCATCTGAATAAAAAATATACAAATGTCCTTTAGTGACACAGTTGGAATAATCATGAAAAAACCACCACAGCCTGGACCGGGTGGTTTCAATCAGATGAAAATGGTGAGTGAGTTAATCCGCAAAGGGTAATCTTTGCCCCTGATCATGGACGCTTTCAAAAGTTTCAGCACGCAGCTGATCCTGCTTTGAGCTGAAGCGTTGTGTACGTAACTGGTCAATCGCTTGCTGTTTGGCAGAGTCGCTCATACCACTGTTCAGGATACTGTCTCTTTCACTGAGGTAACTGTTGATATTATTTTTCCACTGACCCCGCTGAACATCCAGTGTTTCCAGTCGGGCAGTGGCTTCAGCTCCGACCAGACTGGTGCGCATCTGATGCAGTTCTTCAGCTGATCCCCCACGGGCTTTAATGTCGGCAGTCAGTTTGCGCAGATCTTCCAGTTTATTCAGCTGTTCCAGGTTTTCTTTCCAGTCCTCGGGTAAATCATCAAAAAGTGCTTTCAGTTTTTTGGCTTTTTCCGATTCGGACAGTTTTTTATCTGCCAGAACTTTCATGCGCTCAATGGTGTAGTCATTATAAATATCTTCAGTACCAAACAGACCTTCAATTTCATAAGCTGAAAAGAACTGCTTTCTCAGATTTTTCATATCATTGAAGATTGCAGCATAGTATCCAGGTTCTTCCTGGCTGCCGCCTGGGGATTTGAGCGTACCCAGCTGCTGTCTGTATTGCAGATAACGGTTCCACAAATCAATAATCTGCCCCAGGGCAGGTTCTTTGTAGCTTTTTTCTATATATGCTTTGAAACTCTGCTGGATCTGATCCATATTTTTTTCACCCATCTGGGTAATGAAATATTCAAAACAGTCCCGCGTTTGCTCATTTACAATCAGCCTGTTGCCCGCATCGAGCTGCATCTGACAGTTCACCTCAGTGTCCTGCTGGCTTTTACTGCTGAAAGGATCGGTCTGTGCAGAAGAAGCAGCCTGTTCTTCAGTCTGCTGAAGCAGATTCTGTTCGGAAGGGGGACTGTTCTGCTCTGTCCCTGTTGATGATGATGGTGCCAGCCAGTAGATCAGAGCGCCCGTTGCAATGACAGCAATGATCAGTAATATCCATAATTTATTTTTTTGCATTCCTGCATACCTGTGGGATGTTTTTATTGTTTGAATTCAGCGCTTTTAAATATGCCATAAATTATCAGAGCTGTTAGCGAAAAGTTGTAAATACAGCAGGCACATTGTTACCATTGCACAGTCCGATTCTGTCAGCTTTTTATATGAAACAATCTTCATCCCGTATCCAGCGCCGCCATCTCAGTGGTGTTTTTTTACTGAACAAACCTTTAGGTATTAGCTCCAATGCAGCACTGCAACGGGTTCGCTGGTTGTTCAGAGCACAGAAAGCAGGACATACCGGTGCGCTTGATCCACTGGCTTCTGGTCTTTTACCTGTCTGTCTGGGAGAAGCAACCAAGTTTTCTCATTATCTGCTGGAATCCACCAAACGCTATCAGACCACAGTTTATCTGGGGCACAGCACCACCACAGGTGATGTTGAAGGTGAAAAATTTCAGGAAAAAGCAGTTGAAGAACTGACTGAAGAAAAAATTCAGGCGGTACTGAATGCATTTACAGGTGATATTTCACAGGTTCCACCGATGTATTCGGCACTGAAAAAAGATGGTCGTCCTTTATATGAGCTTGCGCGAAAGGGAATTGAAATTGAGCGTGAAGCCCGACCGATCACAATTGAATCCATTCAGCTGCTCGGCTTTACAGAAAACAGTATCAGCCTGGATGTGACCTGTTCAAAAGGAACCT
The DNA here is from genome assembly GCF_002165375.2 of Acinetobacter chinensis. Lineage (NCBI taxonomy): Bacteria > Pseudomonadati > Pseudomonadota > Gammaproteobacteria > Moraxellales > Moraxellaceae > Acinetobacter > Acinetobacter chinensis. The sequence goes on along the minus strand of NZ_CP032134.1, from coordinate 3,235,817 downwards.
ATATCCGTGTACTTGGTGAAGATATTGCACAGGCACTGGGTACGTTTGGTCATCTCACATATCTGCACCGCATTCAGACCGGGCATTTTGAGTTGATTCAGGAGTACACCATTGAATATCTGGAAAGCCTGGATGAAGCAGAGCGTGATGCGCTGCTGTTGCCTGTTTATGCGCCGGTGGATCATTTTCTGAAAATTCAGGTTCCAGAAGGGCGTGCAGAGTTTTTCTGCCGTGGTATGGAAAGCAATATTGATCATGCGGCACAGGAACAGGTGCTGGTGTTTGATGGTGAAAAGTGTCTCGGACTTGCTGAAATTACTGACAAAAAACGGCTGGTACCAAAACGGGTTTTGAACCTATAATTTTTATTTTTGAATGAATGATAAAAAGAGGTGAGGCAGTATGGACATGGAGATTATTCTCAGCCTGATCTTTTTTGCATTCTGTGCAGGCACCATTGATGCGGCTGTGGGTGGTGGCGGATTAATTCAGATTCCGGCACTGATGGGTGCATATCCTCAGCTTGCACCAGCCACCCTGTTTGGAACCAATAAACTGGCAGCAGTGGTTGGTACAGCAACCTCAGCCTGGTCTTTTTCCAGAAAAGTGCGGTTTGAATGGAAGCTGCTGATCGTGGTGGGTATCTGTGCCATGGTCAGTGCATTTCTGGGTGCAGCCAGTGTTGCCATGATTCCCAAAAGTGTACTTCAGCCTTTTGTCCTGATCATGCTGATAGTTATGGCTGTTTATACATTAATGAAAAAACAGTTTGGTCAGATTCATACCCCTCAGAGCATCACGCCTAAAATTTTACTGCTGGCGGGAGCAGGAAGTCTTGCAATCGGTTTCTATGACGGGCTGTTTGGACCAGGAACGGGCAGCTTCTTTATCTTTTATTTTATCCGCTACTTAAGGGTGGATTTCCTGCACGCTGCCGCGCTGGCCAAAATTGGAAATGTCATGACCAACCTGGCAGCACTGAGCTTTTTTATTCCTTCGGGGCATGTGCTGCTGACCGTGGGATGTATTATGGCGGTTGCCAATATGCTCGGCTCTGTGGTCGGTGTAAAACTGGCACTGAAATACGGCAGTGGTTTTATCCGTATTCTGTTTCTGATACTGGTGTCTGTGCTGATAGTCCGACTCAGCTATCAGATGTTTTTCTCAGCCTGAGATGAGAGATTCTCTAAAATGAAAAAAAAGATGGTTTTAACCATCTTTTTTTATGCCTGAAATAACAGCAATCTGCTTACTGGGTGGGTTCAGGTTTAGCCCTGAACGTCACTCCAATCGATGCTGCCATAATGCAGACCAGCGCAATACACTGATAAAAAGTAATGTGCTCTTTGAGCAGGATCATTCCTGTGACGGCACCAATAGCAGGGGAAAGACTGGATAAAGTTCCATAACTGAGCTTACTCAGCTGTTTCAGTGCCATCAGATCCAGTGCATAAGGGATGGCAGTTGCCAGCAGTGCAATCATCAGTGCCTGTTTCCAGTACTGCGTCTGTAAAAGTGCCTCTGGGTTATGTACAGCACTGACTGGAAGCATCACCATCGCAGACAGCACAATGGCAATGGTCAGGGCATGCATACCGATATTCTGGCGAACCACTTTCTGCCCAAAATAAATATAGAATGCCCAGCAGACACCGGCACCAATTGCAAAAGCAGCACCGAGCCATGAAAAATTATGTGCGGTTGCATCCTGCCACGGGATCATCAGCGCAATGCCCATGACGGCAAGAAATACCCATATATAGTCGCTTTTCTGTTTTATGGATAAAAAAGCAAGGGTTAATGGCCCTAAGAACTCCAGTCCAACGGCAATTCCCTGAGGTAATTTTCCTAAGGAGGCATAAAACAGAACATTCATCAGGCAGACAGAGCCACTGTAAAACAGAAGATCTTTCCATTTTAAATAGGGCAGACGCTTAATGATTTTCCAGGATCGGAACATCAGGAAAATCAGAATGGATGCAAAACAGAGCCTTAAGGTCACTACTGTAAGTGGGTCGAGTACTTCAAACAGTTGTTTGGCAAATGATGCACTGATCTGGTATGCAATCATGGACATAACCATGTAAAACACAGCAGTAATTTGAGTATTTGGCATGATGCACACTGACAGCCGCAGGCGGTGTATTTTCTGAAATGAGTCAGTGAATTATAACAGTGAATCTGGAAATAATAGATGTTATGAAAAAATGGGAAATGCTATCTCATTTATAGATAATATATTAATCACGGTAAAAATAATTCTAATTTGTTATTGAAATTCAAAAACATAATAATAAGCGTGCGTTTTTGCGCACATTAAAACTGGGGACAATAATAATGATTGATTTATCAATTAAATTTAAGCAGATCAGTTTGGTCTGTATGCTTGGGGCATCACTGGCGGGCTGCGGAGGTTCAGACAGTGACAGTAATTCACAGAATAACTCTGCTACAGAAGAAGCGACTGTTTCCAAAGCTGTTTCAGCACTGGTACAGACAGCTACAGGTACTGCGCTTGAAGGTGCTGAAATCAGTATTGCTGGGCAGATATTAAAAACTGATGCAAACGGTAAGATTATTTCGACAGTCAGGATTCCTCAATCGGCAAAATCAGTCATCGTCACCTTTAAAAAAGCAGGCTTTATTACTCAGTCTGTTGAGCTGAAAGTTGAAGATCTCGCTCAGTTAACGGCAAATTTATTACCGGTTAAACAGACACTGACTGTGGCTAAAATTGAAGATGAGCAGGTGATTCAGGCTGCGTTTATGAATGCACAGATCAGTATTCCTGCAAACGCTTTTGTGATTGAAGGTACAACTCAGGCAGCGACAGGTCAGGTGACTGTTGAATTTACCCCGTGGGATATTACCGGCAGTGATCTGAATGCTATGCCAGCCAACGGTGTTGCAGTAGATGCTCAGGGCAATCCGGCATTACTGATCAGTGCAGGGATGATTACCGCAACATTCACAAACAGCGCCGGTCAGAAATTACAGTTAAAGCAGGGTGTAAGTGCTGATATTCAGATGGATTTACCTCTGACCAGTATTAATAATCAGGCGATGACGGTGGGTACATCCATTCCAATGTGGTACTTCGACCCGAAAACAGGAAAATGGAAGGAAGAAGGAACACCAGGTACAGTAATCAGCTCAGTAACCTCGCCAACGGGGCTTGCTGTACATGCAACCGTAACGCACTTTTCCACGTGGAACTGGGACTTCAAATTTGAAAACCCTGGTGAGGTCAATGTGAAATGTAAGTCAGCAGCGACTTATGTCCCGTGTCATATTACCGCGAAAGTTGAGCTGAAAGACGGTTCAGGTTTAACAAAAACCAGTTCAATTCCTGCCGAAGGGGTGGATATTGTCAATATGCCAACGGAAGGTACTATTTACTGGACTGCAAAGGATACAACAGGGACATTAATCGGATCGGTAACATCTCAGTTGCCTGGCGATAAAAATGTGGTGATTGATCTGGGGACACCTGCAACCAGTAATAAAGTTTCCTGTACGCTTAAAAACGGTACGCCTGTCGCTTGCAGTGGTAAATTTACTACGACGGTAAATGGCGATGAGAAAAATGCCGAGTTTACAGCACCGGAAGAAGGTGTGAATGTTCTGACAGGTCTTAAATCTTCTAATAATACATTGGTCTGGCTTGCATATTCAGCGATTACCCTTGAGGGTGATCAGTGGGTTCGTTACAGGGGAAGTAAGGTTTCGGGACCTAAAGCTGATGTGAAAATCGTTCTGGATGATAAAGAAGTTGTTGCTGCGGATAAAGGTCTCAGTTTTTATATACAGTGTATTTATGAAACAGCTCATCCAGACTTGGTTGGCAAACCATGTAATGTGAATGTAAGTGTTGGAACAAATGATTTTGGGCAGGAAACGGAGCTTAGATTTACAGTTCCATTTAATGAGAAAAAATTAGTCAGACTTCCAAACCAGTTTGCAGGTTTTGAATGGTTGGAGGAAGGAAAAATTACCAATTTCAGAGTTACTGGTTCAATGTTGCAAGGTACATTCTGTGGGTATGCAAATGGTACGGAAGGATTTAAGCGGGATGATCCGCAGCAATTTGTAGTCTATCTGTTTAATAATGGGATTCCATCTGATAATCCAGAATACTTCTGCCAGATGCCGACTTAAAACCGTTTCAGATGAATTAAAACCACTCTAAGGAGTGGTTTTTTTATGACTGTTTCTGGCTTTCTGCGTTGTTACAGTACAGCCAATGGATGCACTGATAATCGTTGCAAGTGCAAGCCATTGAGTCCAGAGCAGTTGTTCGCCTAAAAAGATAAATCCTGAAAAGGCAGCAATTGCAGGTTCCAGGCTCATCAATGTCCCAAAACTCAAAGCAGATAAATTTCTGAGTGCAATCATTTCTAAAGAGAAAGGTAAGGCACTGGCTAATACAGCTAAAGCAATAAAATAAATCAGGTTCGATGGTTCGAAAACATGCAGCGGCATACCTGTAAATAAGGCGATTGGCATCAGGCACAACATGCCAATAAACATGCCTAAACACACTGTATGGTTACCTGAAACACCTGAGGGGCGTTGCCCTGCAATAATATACAGTGCCCAGCATGCACCTGCACCCAGTGCAAAAGCAATCCCGATCGGGTCTAAACTTTGTGAGGCTTGCTTGAAAGGAAAAAGTAAAACCAGTCCTAAGATTGCCAGTCCAACCCAGATAAAATCGAACTTCTGACGTGCATGGAATAACGCTACACTGAGTGGACCGATAAATTCAAAGGCGACTGCAATGCCTAAAGGAATCCGTGAAATGGATAAATAGAACAGGGCATTCATCCCTGCCAGAGCGATGCCGTAGGTGGCGATCGCTTTCCATTTCACCTGTTTAAAATCAGCCTGCCAGATTTTAAAAATGACAGCCAGGATTAATGATCCGAGCAGTAAACGCATCGCGGAAATCGTCAGCACAGGGAACTGATCAAACAGGATTTTAGCGAGCGCACCACTGCTTTGCATACTGATCATCGCAATGAACAGCAGAATTAAAGCTTGCAGATAAGGGGTATTTTTTAAATCGGGCATGGGTCTAAGATAAACTAAATTGAGTTCGAATACCTGAACAATAAGAAGAATATTAGAGCTCTTACATCAGCTATTTTGAATCCTAATAAATTCACAATGGAAGTTCCCTCTCATCATAGGAGAGGGTTAGGGAGAGGTTTGATTTAAAGAATACCCTCATCCTCTTGCGGAGTTTCACTCCTCATCCCAAAGGGAGAAGGAACTTTCAATGTTAATTTTATATTGATTACTTAAGGACTTAAGCAATAGGTCTATTTCAGTGAATCATGATTTAAACATAAAAAAACCACAGGCAATGACCTGTGGTTTTTTAACATCAAACTGTCTTAGAACAATACACGAACGCGGATTGTGCCTTCAACTTCATGAAGTGTATCAAGCGCTTCCTGAGATGCAGTTGCATCAACGTCCATCACCAGGTAACCCACATCACCTTTAGTCATTAAAGACTGACCAGAGATGTTGATGCCGTGTTCAGCAAACAGGTTATTGATTTTTGACAGAACGCCTGGCACGTTTTTATGAATGTGCAGTAAACGGTGTTTACCTTCAGTCAGTGGAAGTGCAATTTCCGGGAAGTTTACAGCAGATAAAGTCATACCTTTATCAGAGTAAGCAACAAATTTCTCAGCAACTTCCAGACCGATGTTCGCTTGCGCTTCCATGGTCGAACCACCCACGTGAGGAGTTAAGATCACGTTGTCTAAGCCACGAAGTGGAGAGATAAATTCTTCACCGTTTGCTTTAGGTTCTTTCGGGAATACGTCTACAGCTGCACCCGCGATATGACCTGATTTGATCGCATCTGCTAAATCTTCGATCACAACACATGTACCACGTGCAGCGTTCAGGAAGATTGAACCTTCTTTCATTTTTGCAAACTGTTCTTTTGCAAAGAAGTTTTTAGTTGAAGGAACATCAGGAACATGCAGGCTTACAACGTCTGCATTTGCAAGTAATTCATCAAGTGAACCCACCTGGCGTGCATTACCCATTGGAAGTTTAGTCACTGCATCATAATAAATAACGTGCATACCCAGGCTTTCAGCTAAAACTGAAAGTTGAGAACCGATTGAGCCGTAACCTACGATACCTAAAGTTTTACCACGGGTTTCAAATGAACCCACTGCCGATTTGTTCCAGCCACCACGGTGAGTGGAAGCAGACTTAGCAGGTACGCCACGAAGTAAAAGAATAGTTTCAGCAAGTACAAGTTCTGCAACCGAACGAGTATTTGAATAAGGTGCGTTAAATACAGGAATACCACGAATCATGGCTGCATTTAAATTCACTTGGTTGGTTCCGATACAGAAACAACCCACTGCGATCAGTTTATTCGCAGCTTCAAAGATTTCTTCAGTTAATTGTGTACGGGATCGAATACCAATGAAGTGTGCATCTTTAACCGCTTCTTTCAGCGCTTCACCCTCAAGCGCAGTTTTACGGGAATCGATATTGGTATATCCAGCTGCATTTAACGTGTCGATTGCATTCTGGTGAACGCCTTCCAACAACAAGAAACGAATTTTATCTTTTGGTAGTGAAAGATGTTGGCTCATTACGGCTCCGCTACAAAGGCCAAATTTAGTCGCAGTATGATACCATAGACACTGGTCTATAGATATTTCCATTGTGACTGTACTTATGGATATTTTTTCATCTTTTTGCTGAATTTAACTGCTGAACCGCATGCTTTGGCATTGAACAGGCATGAAAGTCTGAAAAATTCAGGGTGCTATACACAGACTGTGGATAATGTATATCGGGTCTGTACTTTATACTGTGCTTAGATACAGGTAAAATGCAGCCATACAGAACAGAAAAAATGATTTTTTCTGTGGAAATATCTGATTTTACATCGCTTTTGAAGCTATGTGAAAATACAGAACTCCGTTCATGCAACACTTAAATTATTTCTTACCAGGTCTGAAAAACGATGAATGCTCCAGTCGCTTTAACCCCAGAGTTATTGACCCAATTGACAGCTATTGTAGGTGAAAACCGTATTAAAACTGATGCGGACAGCCTGGAAAACTGGGGACGGGATCATACCAAACATTTTGATCCGAACCCATCAGTCATCGTTTTTCCTTCCAGTACTGCACAGGTTCAGGAAGTCGTAAAGCTGGCAAATCAGTTTAACGTTGCAATCACACCGTCTGGTGGTCGTACAGGTTTATCTGCGGGTGCTGTTGCTGCCAATGGCGAAATCGTGATCAGCATGGACAAAATGAACCAGATTCTGGAGTTTTTCCCCGCTGACCGTATGGTTCGTGTGCAGGCAGGTGTCGTGACTGAACAGCTTCAGAACTATGCAGAAGAACAGGGTATGTATTATCCAGTGGATTTTGCATCTTCAGGTTCATCGCAGATTGGCGGTAATATCGGTACCAATGCTGGCGGTATTAAAGTCATCAAATATGGCATGACCCGTAACTGGGTGCTTGGTCTGACTGTTGTGACCGGTAAAGGCGATGTTCTGCGTCTGAACAAAGGCATGATTAAAAATGCAACCGGCTATGCCATGCAGCACCTGTTTATTGGTGGCGAAGGCACACTGGGTCTGGTGACTGAAGCAGAAATTAAACTTGAACGTCAGCCACATGATTTACAGGTGCTGGTACTGGGTGTTCAGGACTTTGATTCGATTATGCCTGTACTGCATGCATTCCAGAAAAAAATTGATCTGACTGCATTTGAATTCTTTGGCGAACTGGCAATGCAGAAAGTACTTGACCGTGGTCATGTACAGCGTCCATTTGAAACTCAGTGCCCATTCTACGTTCTGCTTGAATTTGAAGCACCGTATGAACCGATCATGGATGCTGCGATGGAAATCTTCGAGCACTGCATGGAACAGGGCTGGGTACTTGACGGTGTAATGAGTCAGAGTCTTGAACAGGTTCAGAGCTTATGGCGTTTACGTGAAGACATTTCTGAAACGATTGCACCATTTACACCATATAAAAATGATATTTCAGTATTAATTACGCATGTTCCTGCATTTATTAAAGAAATTGATGCAATCGTGGAGCAGAACTATCCAGACTTTGAAATCTGCTGGTTCGGTCATATTGGTGACGGTAATTTACACTTAAATATTTTAAAACCTGAAAATCTGTCTAAAGATGAATTCTTTGATAAATGTAAGGTTGTAAATAAATACGTATTTGAGATCGTGAAAAAATATGACGGTTCAATTTCTGCTGAACACGGTGTAGGGATGACGAAAAAACCATACCTGGGTTATACCCGTTCTGCAGAAGAAATCGAATATATGAAAGCACTGAAAAAAGTGTTCGATCCAAACGGTATTATGAACCCTGGTAAACTGTTTGATCTATAACAGGACTTTTTACGCTACACAGTTCCAGTAGTGTAATCTGTAAAGGCATAGCATCATTGATCTATGCCTTTTTTATTGGGGGAAACCTGTATGTTATTTAAATTTTCAGTTTCAGCAGTCTGCGCAGTTCTGCTGCTGAGTGGTTGTGCAACGACGCAGAAACTTATGTCCAGTGTCGGGTCTTCAGATACACCACTTGAACAGGTGCTGAAAGCGGAACCTGAGTTGAAACAGGCGACACACAGTATTGAAATCCGTCAGGTGTTTAACCGGGTGGAAGCACCAACTGCTGCACAGGTGACTGTGGTTCAGGCAGGTTTGCTGGATGACTCTGTACGTGCAAGCCGTTCTGTTTACAGTTTTAAGCAGGTCAATGGAGACTGGAAACTGTCAGATACGCAGAAGTCGTATCAGTGCTACCGTGGTAAAAACACCAAGTCTTTCCAGACAGCAAAATGTCCTTGATGATTGTTTGATTTGTTGTTGAAATAAAAAGATAAATCCTTATAAATAGCGTATCGGTTGATGCGCTTTTTTATTTGGGAATAACAATAAATGAATATTTTAATTGTCGGCAATGGTTTTGATCTTTCGCACTATTTGCCGACGAAGTATGACCATTTTATGGATGTAATGAGGGCAATTGAAGAAAAGAATACTGGAGAAAAAGTAAAGGATTTATCTATTCATTCAGTTGAAGAGTGGGTCAACGAAATAGACAAAATTTTTGAAAAGAGAAAAGATCAGATTGACCCAGATTATGCGATGAATTTTGATGAGCTTTTTTCTAAGACAAGGGAATCTTATTTTATAGCGAAAACGAAAGAGTTTTATTTAACTGAGCAAATTAATCTCTCTGCAAAAGATGTATTCAAATTACAGTATCGTTTGGAATTAAATAGTTGGTATCAATATTTTAAAAAACATGTTGAAGAGATCAAAACATGGATCGATTTTGAGCAAAAAATTGAATCGGTAATTGTTGCTACAGCACAATGCATAGCTGATCTTGAAAAAATAAATAATACTTCAGATGTTCACTCATATCTCACATGGAAGTCAAAAGAACAATTCAGAATTAAAGAGAAAATTTTTCATATTTTGGATTGTTTTGGTTTATGGGAGGCTGAGGAATATGTATTAATGGCGGTAGCAGGTGGGAAAACTGTAAAAGGGAGCCGTCCAAATATTAATCCAAGATTCTGTTACGGAGGTAATTTAGAAAATGGATTAAATCCTTTAAGTTTTTTAGATTTTCTACAACAACAATTAGAACAGTTTATAGTTATTTTTGATTTATATTTAGAATTAGTAATTAGTCAACTGAACCCAGCTTCTATGTTGGATATAGAGGCTAAAGAGTTTGTATATCCTGATAAAATATATTCATTTAATTATACAAATACCTATCAACGTATTCATGATTCAGTAGAAGTTGAGTATTTACATGGAAGTCATGGTGAATATCAAAATATTGTTTTAGGTGTATCCGATTTAGAAGATGAGTCTTTAAAAAAGATAAAAGCTTATGGTTTTACGAAGTATCACCAAAAACTTTTTAAAGATACAGATTACTTATTTTTAGATGAATACAAAAAAAACATAGAAGATACAAAGCGCAAATTTGATGAAGATCTTCAATTAATGAGTGCTAATGCATTAAGTGATATAAAAGCAAGATTTATGAAAATGGGGTATACAGGAAATAATATAAATTTGGATTTAAATTTCTATATTTGGGGGCATTCATTAGATGTTTCAGATAAAGATTATATACATGATTTATTTAGCTTAAATGATGATATGGATCGAAATGTACGAGTAATTGTCTATCATTTTAATAAGACAGCAAAATTCGATTTATTGAACAATTTACTTGCAATTTTAGGTAAGGATAAAGTTGAACACTGGATGAAAAACAAGTGGCTTCAATTTAAAGAAAATCCAAAAATTGTTCCAGAAAATGCTATAACTTTAGAAGATTTACCTAAAATGTGAACATAAAGAGGTGGTCCCACTTGTTTGAACAACTAAAAGCGTATTTATAAGTGATATTCCGCTCTAGTTAAGCCACCTTGTTTTGTTGGGGTAGCTGATCATAGTAAAACTCATTTGGTGTCATTTTGTCTAGACTCGAATGAGGTCGTTTCAAATTATAAAACTCAAAATATGCACTTAATTGCTTTTTCGCATCTGTGACACTGCTATAAGCTTTGAGATACACCTCTTCATATTTAACGCTCCGCCATAATCGTTCAACCATCACATTATCTACCCATCGACCTTTACCATCCATACTGATTTGAATGCCATTTGATTTCAATACATCAATAAATGCATCACTGGTAAACTGGCTGCCTTGGTCTGTATTAAATATTTCAGGTCGACCATATTTTTCAATCGCTTCATTTAAAGCCGAAATACAAAAATCCACCTCCATACTAATCGATACCCTATGCGCAAGTACCTTGCGGCTATGCCAATCAATCACAGCACATAAATAAACAAAGCCTTTTGCCATAGGGATATACGTTATATCCGTAGACCACACTTGATTACTGCGCTGAATAGCCAACCCTTTGAGCAGATATGGATATTTACGGTGAGCTTGATTAGCCTGGCTTAAATTTGGTTTGCAATATAACGCCTGAATACCCATTTTCTTCATTAAAGTACGTGTATGACGTCGTCCTATATGATGTCCTTGACGATTCAACAAATCACGCATCATACGACTGCCTGCAAAAGGATATTGCATATGTAATTCATCAATACATCGCATCAGCTTCAGATCTGATGCACTCACAGGTTTTGGGCGATAGTAATAACAACCACGGGAGACTTTCAGCAGCTTAGCTTGCTTAGATACTGAAATCTGAAGTGAGTCGTCGATTAACTTTTGTGGTTGAAGCGGCCCAGTTTCTTCAACACACCTTCTAAAAAATCAATTTCTAATGCCTGCTCACCGATTTTTGCATGTAGTTTTTTTAGATCGATGGGTGGTTCTGTTGGAGCTTTTGATTGATCGAAAGCTTGCGAGGAAGCTGAGATCAATTGATTTTTCCAGTCAATAATTTGGTTTTGATGAACATCAAACTCAGCACTCAATTCAGCAAGTGTTTTTTCTGCTTTAATCGCAGCAAGTGCTACCTTAGCTTTAAAATCATTTGAATGATTTCTTCTTGGTCAGAGGTGGTCCCACTTGTTTGAACAACTAAAAGCGTATTTATAAGTGATATTCCGCTCTAGTTAAGCCACCTTGTTTTGTTGGGGTAGCTGATCATAGTAAAACTCATTTGGTGTCATTTTGTCTAGACTCGAATGAGGTCGTTTCAAATTATAAAACTCAAAATATGCACTTAATTGCTTTTTCGCATCTGTGACACTGCTATAAGCTTTGAGATACACCTCTTCATATTTAACGCTCCGCCATAATCGTTCAACCATCACATTATCTACCCATCGACCTTTACCATCCATACTGATTTGAATGCCATTTGATTTCAATACATCAATAAATGCATCACTGGTAAACTGGCTGCCTTGGTCTGTATTAAATATTTCAGGTCGACCATATTTTTCAATCGCTTCATTTAAAGCCGAAATACAAAAATCCACCTCCATACTAATCGATACCCTATGCGCAAGTACCTTGCGGCTATGCCAATCAATCACAGCACATAAATAAACAAAGCCTTTTGCCATAGGGATATACGTTATATCCGTAGACCACACTTGATTACTGCGCTGAATAGCCAACCCTTTGAGCAGATATGGATATTTACGGTGAGCTTGATTAGCCTGGCTTAAATTTGGTTTGCAATATAACGCCTGAATACCCATTTTCTTCATTAAAGTACGTGTATGACGTCGTCCTATATGATGTCCTTGACGATTCAACAAATCACGCATCATACGACTGCCTGCAAAAGGATATTGCATATGTAATTCATCAATACATCGCATCAGCTTCAGATCTGATGCACTCACAGGTTTTGGGCGATAGTAATAACAACCACGGGAGACTTTCAGCAGCTTAGCTTGCTTAGATACTGAAATCTGAAGTGAGTCGTCGATTAACTTTTGTGGTTGAAGCGGCCCAGTTTCTTCAACACACCTTCTAAAAAATCAATTTCTAATGCCTGCTCACCGATTTTTGCATGTAGTTTTTTTAGATCGATGGGTGGTTCTGTTGGAGCTTTTGATTGATCGAAAGCTTGCGAGGAAGCTGAGATCAATTGATTTTTCCAGTCAATAATTTGGTTTTGATGAACATCAAACTCAGCACTCAATTCAGCAAGTGTTTTTTCTGCTTTAATCGCAGCAAGTGCTACCTTAGCTTTAAAATCATTTGAATGATTTCTTCTTGGTCTACGTGCCATAAAATACTCCATATATTGATGTTTATAACATCATTTGAGGAGCAGAATATCACTTATAGGAGTTGTTCAAATTTACGGATCCATCTCTGTCTACGTGCCATAAAATACTCCATATATTGATGTTTATAACATCATTTGAGGAGCAGAATATCACTTATAGGAGTTGTTCAAATTTACGGATCCATCTCTTAATGAACATCCAACAAGAAATCCAGAACTTATTCCAGAACAGAGATGAACATCCACTGTTTTATATCGAAAGTGGTAGTCGTTTGTGGGGTATGGCAAGTCCAGACAGTGACTACGATGTGCGCGGTTTTCACCTGCCATCAAAAGCCCAATATTATGACTATCGCCAACACCGTGATTTGATCGAAATCATGGATGGTGATTTTGACTTTGTATCATTCGATCTCAATAAAATGTTTGGCTTACTCGCCAAAAGCAACCCAACCGTTTTGGAGTGGGTACGTGCGCATATTGTCTATTTTAATCAATTTCCAGAATGGGAAAAATTTCGAGATGGGCTACTCGAACGGATAGATTATAAGGCTTTGTATTATCATTATTTATCTTTGGCAAAAGGTGGGATGAATGTGATGCAAACAGCAGATAACTTTACCTATAAAAAAGTGTTCTATTCGATTCGTGGTTTGATGTCAGCAGAATTGGCAACCCAACAAATCATGCCTGAATTATTGATTACTGAACTATTCGCGCAAATAGATTCAAATGATCCGTTACGACATTGGGCGGAAGACTATTTAGAAATTAAAAAACAACAGAAAGAAAAGGCTCAGGTTCCTGAGTTAGAACAGGCTCAGATTTTAAAATTGCTGAATGATAAAATTGAAGCATTGAATTTAAGAGCGATTGAGCCAACCAATGATGTGGAAAAATTACAGCAATATTTAACAGAATATAGCTTTAGTTTAAAACAGCATTTTTATGGTTAATATTTGAAATAGCTTTAGATTTGATTGCGAGGATGAGTTGAAGAATATTCGCAGTCATTTTCTGTAGCTTTTAATTGTAAATCATTCCAAGGATAGAACACTGAAACGCATTCAAATGATTGAGCGATGCATACTGATGAATTATGCTTTAACGAGTCTAAATTCATCAGTATAACAACATGAAAACCCTTGCCTTTATCCATCGTAACGATACTCGTTTTGCCATTGGCGATTTTTATCCTGTGCTTTCAGTCTTTTCACACTATGAACTGGGCAATACCGTTTCACCATTCCTCTTACTCGATCACTTAGGTCCAGGCATCTTAAAACCGACCAATTTACGAAAGGGTGTAAGCGAACATCCACACCGTGGATTTGAAACTGTTACCCTGATATTTTCGGGCGAACTCGAACATCGCGACTCAACAGGCGGAGGTGGGATTGTCTCCGCAGGCGATGTGCAATGGATGACCGCCGCTTCAGGTGTAGAACACAAAGAAGTTTTTAGCGAAGCATTCTCCAGACAGGGTGGATACTTTGAAATGGTGCAGCTGTGGGTCAACTTACCTGCCAAAGACAAAATGAATCCACCGCGCTATCAAAGTCTGCGTAAAGACAATATTCCTATGGTTGAACTGCCAAATTCAGCAGGAACATTACGCGTCATCGCAGGTATGTATGTGGATGAAAATAACCAAGTACATCGAGGACCTGCAAAAGTACATTCACCACTCAATGTTTTAGACATAGAAATTAAAGCAGGGCAGAAAGTAACTTTACCCGCTGGGGCAGGAGATACCACGCTTGTGTATTTACGTTCAGGCAAAGCGCAGTTTCAGCCAGAGGATGAAATCTTTGAGGAACAGTCACTGGCTGTTATGTCGAATCTGGAACAGAATTTTGAAATTACCGCATTACAGCACTGTAAATTATTGCTCTTAACAGGCAAACCACTGCAGGAACCCATCAATGGTCATGGTCCATTTGTGATGAACACCTATGATGAAATACTCGAAGCATTTGATGATATTAAAAAGGGCACATTCATCAAATCCAGAGTTTTAGAAGATGAATAAAGAAAAAGCATGCTATCAGGTCGATGACATGCTTTTTAAAAGTGCTTTAAGAAAAGTTAAACAGTAGGATTTTCTTTATTTTTCAGACCGATAATACCTTTGATAAACATGACGATACCAATACCGACACACAGACCCGTCAGGAATTTACCGAAAAAGCCTAAACCGAGTTCCTGGTTGTTGGCTGAACTGATCGCTTTGGCAGTTTCTTCAGCTGAAGTGGCACCATTTGCCTGAGCATTCATCATGGCAACAAAGCCAGTATCGGTTTTACAGCTGCCAATAATGGAACTGGAATTTTCACCATATTTTTGTTGAACTGATGTTTCACAGCGTGCCTGCTCTTCTGCACTGATCGCTGGCTTGGAACTGTTCAAATACAGCCCTCCACCAATGAGGAATAAAACAATACCAATAATGATCATGGCTACAGGATTCTTATTTTTCATTTAAATTATTCATATTTGCTTATAGAGAATTTAGAATATCTTAAGAATAAAAAATGTTCAACTTTGACATGAAATGAACGTGTGTTAGACTGTCACAACTGAATCCTGTGTACATATTTGTCGATTCGGTAAAATCTCACATATCAAAATCTTCTATAGACACCTTGTGAATACGGTGTTTTGACTTGCTTTATCTAAGCAGATTTAACAATTTCAATTTATTTTTTCGGTGTCTGTCATTGCGCTGACGTGTATGTATTTAAAAATACAGCACACAGTTTTCTGTTCTCTTTTTATTGAACAGGAAAGGATATTTATATCTGCTGTTTTATTTCAGCGCATTTTATAAGAACAGCAGATCAGTAAAGCAATTTTGTACAGCTTGAATGATATGCCCGCATGACAGCACAATTCAGATATGTAGACTAAAATGAAAAACAGTATAGAGATTGAACAGACCACCAGACTCAGTCGGGCAACATTCATGTTCCCACTGGCACTGGTGCTGTTCGAATTTTCAGTTTATATCGGTAATGACCTGGTACAACCTGCCATGCTTGCCATTACCAGAGAGTTTGGCGTGAGCAGCAGCTGGGCACCATCCTCCATGTCCTTTTATTTACTGGGTGGTGCCTGTGTTGCGGCATTACTGGGGCCACTGTCGGATCGGATTGGGCGGAAAAAAGTATTACTGGCAGGGGTGGCATTTTTTGTTGTGACCTGTCTGCTGATTTTACTGACTCACAATATTGAGAGTTTTCTTGCTTTAAGATTTTTGCAGGGCTTTGGCCTGTCTGTGATTGCAGCGGTAGGTTATGCCGCAATCCAGGAAACTTTTGAAGAGCGTGATGCCATTAAAGTGATGGCACTCATGGCAAATATTTCTTTGCTTGCTCCACTGATTGGACCTGTGGCAGGTGCATTTTTAATTGATCATGTGTCATGGCACTGGGGATTTATTGGCATTGCCTTTTTAGCATTCCTCAGCTGGTTTGGTCTGAAAGCCAAAATGCCAGTGCAACAGCAGAGTATTCCGAAACAGCCTCTCAGTTATATCTGGGATGACTATAAAAAAGTTCTGAAAAATAAAACTTTTTTAGCCATGACGCTGGGGCTGCCTATGGTGGCGATGCCTTTGATGCTGTGGATTGCCCTGTCACCGGTCATGCTGGTGGAAGAACTGGGACTCAGCAGTATGCAGTATGGTCTGGCGCAGTTTCCTGTACTGGGGGGGCTGATTATTGGCAATATTGTGCTGATTCGTGTGATTGACCGTCTGGCTTTGGGCAAAACTGTACTGGTGGGTTTACCGCTGATGTTGCTGGGAACTGCAACTGTATTGGCTGGGGTCATCTGGCAGGAGTATTTTCTGTTCTGTGTGATTGCAGGGATGACTTTGGTGAGTTTTGGCGAGGGGATCAGTTTCTCCGTGCTTTACCGTTTTGCTTTAATGTCATCCGAGGTTTCAAAAGGTACCGTGGCAGCAACGGTTTCAGTCATTTTAATGCTGATGTTTTTTGCCGTGATTGAACTGGTACGTGTCATGTATGAGCATTTCCACTTATGGGCTTATGCGGTTTCATGTGTCGCCTTGATTGCTTTGTGGTTCACAGCGCCAAGAGCTGTTCTGAAAAATATTATGCAGCAGCGTAAAGCTCAGGGGGAGTTTTAACAAAGCTTCCTTTACTCTTTTAATCACTCTCCCATGTACTCCCTCTCCTTAGGGAGAGGGCTGGGGTGAGGGAGTAAATTATTGTTCAAACTTCTTTAATTTATGATCAAAGACGAAAGGTCCAAAAGGTAAAATCGAGGCAATCAGTCCGAGTAAAAACATTTTAAGTGACCATTTCTGTTTTTCGCAGACCACAAACAGCACAATCAGAAATAAAATAAACAGCACACCATGACCCATTCCAACATATTTGACCAGGACGGGATTGTCCCAGATGTATTTCATTGGCATGGCAATAAACAGGAGGAGAAGAAAAGAAAGACCTTCAAGGAAACCGACGATACGTAAAGATTTGATATTCATGGTCACTTAATCAAATGAGAATGAATCTCGAGTTTAGCCTATCCTGTGATCAATTTATACAAAAATTAAATAAATTAAAAACTTAGATAAATGAGTGGTTTGTACCTTATAAAATTTCCATGTCGAGCAGATTTTTTCTCAGTTTGATCAGTTCGGGCAGAGTTTCCAGAATCAGGCTGATCTGTTTTAAGGTTAAGCGCAGATCTGGAGACAGATCAGGCTGCGTACTCCGTTGCTGAATTTCCTTTAACTGATTTTCTATCAGGGTTTCATCCAGTGCATGCTGCTGTAATAACACATCCGAGAGCGTGTTTTTACACCAGAGCAGTAAGTCCAGAATCTGAGGATCAGTAACCTGTTCGCGATGGCTGCCCAGCGCGGAAATATAGCTCAGCTGGCTGTGACTGTAGACCAGGTAACGGAAAGAGTAATGGATTAAATCTTTATTGGGATTGGGTTCAGTGCTTAAACTGGAAATCATGCTGGAGAGTTCAATCTGTGCATTATGTGCAAAACGACGGGCTTTGCGGTACTGCATACTGTTATCCCGACCATGCTGATACTGCTGCACAATGGCATCGAAATAATCTAAAGTTGCCTGAGTGCTTTTTAAAATATTGTTGGAAATATTACGGAAATTCCAGTCGGGCCAGATAAAGCTGACAGCAAGCCAGGCGATTCCACATCCGAGTAATGTGTCAATAATACGGGGCAGTATGACCGCATAGCCTGCACCTTTTAAATTGAAAATCAGCAGAACCATCAGGGTTGCCATGAGTGTTGCCATGGCGTATTTTTTTGAGCGCAAATAGAAAAAATACACGCCAAATACAATAGTCAGTACAAGCTGGCCCTCAACACCAGGGACAAAATACAGCACAGGAATCCCCAGCAGTACACCTAAGACAGTACCTAAAGTTCTCAGTTTCAGACGACTTTTGGTGGCGAAATAACTGGTCTGACAGACAAATAAACTGGTCAGTAAAATCCAGTAGCCATTTTTAGCGAAGGGCAGCAGGGAAATGGCATAGCCTACGGTAAACACAAATGCGATTCTGACGGCATGACGGAATAAAGCCGAGGCAGGGGTCAGATGCTGGCTGATTTTGAGCCATAAATCCTGTACACCGTGAATATCATCATCCAGTAAATTCAGATCATGCTGATGTCGGCTGTAGCTCTGCTGGTACTGTTCCTGTTCAATGCTCAGATTTTTAAACTGCACCTGCACGTTGTGTAAATTGTTCAGCACCAGTAATAAATTATGAACTTCCAGATTCTGTGGGTTTTCTGCAATCCATGTGTTCATGGATGCTTCCAGGTTATGCAGTACCTGTTCATGCTCCTGACTGAACTGAAAATGCTGTTGCTGTACGACACACACCGCCAGCTGCTGGCAGTTTTGAGCCAGTAAGCGGACATTTTTCTGCACACGGTAAATCAAATCAGTACGGCTGAAGTTTTCATGAATTTTTTCATAATGCAGATAGTTGGACGTCGCCTGTTCATGGATGTCCTGAGCCAGGAAATACAGATTCAGCCAGTAAATGGTGTGTTTATTGGCACGGGATGCTTTTAACCGGGTCAGCAGAGATGCTTTTGTCAGATTCAGTTGCTGGACTACAGCGGAATTTTTAAGGGAAAGATCGTACAGCAGTGTTTCAGTATTATCAGTGTTGTCAGGGTCAAACAGGGTGGCTTTACGGTTCAGTACGTCAGCCAGCGCCAGAAAACTCTGTGCTAAATTGTCCTGAACAGCCTGAGTGGGTTTCAGCAAATAAAAAATAATGGAGCTCAGTCCATACCATAATGCGCCCAGTACGAAGTAGCTGGGTTGCAGATACCACTCGCTGTATTCACCCAGTCCAAACATGGTATAGATGGACAGTAACACTGTGCCGAATGAGATCGTGGCGTAGCGTTGTCCCAGTGCGCCCATGAGCATGAGTACTGCACTGGACAGGGCTAAATACAGAATAAATAAAAACTTGTGGGGATGTAAAAAATCAAGAATACTGCTGACTGCAAAAAACAGCACACAGACGTACAGCAGATTACGCAAGCGGATACTGAGTCGGTCATCAAAATCAGTCAGCGCCGTGGCAATCGCGCCCAGTGTCACAGGTACAATTAACGCTTCAAAACCTGTGAAATATAAGCCCAGTGTTGTCCCTGACAGAACAATAAAAATCTGTAAGCAATACATCAGCAGAAAACTGTTCTGAAAGCTTTTAAAGATGCTATGGGCGGTATTCACAAGGTCGCAGATTTGTATGAAATGAAGTTTATTTTAACATTTCAGGTCTGGACTGAAATTAATTTTAGTATTTTTTTGAAATCCATGATTTTCAATCAGATGCTGATCGTTGCCAATGGCAATAAAAAATGCAGACTTTCATCTGCATTTTTTTATTGAAATCTGGTGTATGTGCATAAGTCTGAACTTATCCACAATACTTTCAGTTATTGAATGACACCACAGGCAATACGTGCTCCGCCACCACCCAGTGGTGCAGGTGTATCAGAATAATTGTCACCACCGGCATGTACCATGACAGCCAGACCTTCAATATCTGCAACTTTCAGCCTTGGCGCCAGTAATCTGGTATTGGCATGTCCAGAAGTATCTACATTCAGTACAGGAAGATCACCTTTATGTCCTGCAAGCGGGTTGCCATGATTTGCTCTTTGTTCAGGGTTGAAATGTCCACCAGCGGCAAGTGCAGCAGTCATTTTTCCGTCTTTTTCAGCAGCTTCACATGAGCCTTTTTCATGGATATGGAAGCCATGTGGTCCTGGTGGTAACTCAGAGAGCTTTGTCGTAATGGCGAGTCCAGCCAGGCTGTCTTTAAACTCAACGGTTCCGATTTTTTGCCCGACACCCTGAGCACTGACTGCATGAATATCTACAGTTTTTGAAGCAGCAGACTGACTGCCAGAGGTACTGCCGGTTGATGCACAACCCGCAGCGAAAATGGAGCTGAGTAGTACAGCTCCAACTGCATTCTGAATGGACATCACTTATTTCCTGTTTTATGAAGAATATTTTCATTCAAACAAAGGTATGCGATCAGTACAAGCTCTATCTGGCAGAGCTGTGTATGACTTTTTTAACCTGATCAGGATGAACTGTTCTGATCAGTCTCGTCTGTGATGTCATAAACCAGTGTGGCTTTAGGCATTAACAGTGCTTCCTGCTCATTGGTTTCATGCAACCATTCACGCCAGATAGCGAGCAGAACTGCCAGAATGACCGGACCAATAAACAGTCCCACCAGACCAAAACTTGCAAGTCCTCCCAGTACACCGAACATGATCAGCAGGAACGGAATTTTGGTTGCGCCTGAAATGACCAGAGGGCGGATAACATTGTCTGCGGTACTGACAATACAGACACCCCAGATCATTACGCCAATGGCTTCGATGGTCTGTCCCTGTGAAAACAGCCACAGTGACACAGCGGTATAGGCAACTGGGGGACCGAAAGGAATCAGTGCAAAAAGGAAGGTGACAATGGTCAGTACCATTGGGTTAGGTACACCGGCAACAAAATAGCTGATTCCGGCCAGGAAAGCCTGAGCCACCGCTGTCAGTCCTACACCATAGACCACAGCACGTGTGGTGTCTGAAATGGTGGAAAGATAGTGATGTACGCGTGGACCAACCACCATTTCAAGTGCTTTGCTGACCTGATTCAAAATGGTCTGTCCATCACGGTAAAAGAAAAACAGGGACATGACTGCAAAACACAGTTTGACAATGTTTTTAGTGACTTCGTTAAACAGGACTTTTCCGTAATTCAGGTGGCTCTGAATCCACAGCGACACAGACTGAATGATACTATTTGGATCGTGGTTGATTTCACGTAAGGTACGACTGACTTCCTTACCAATAATCGGTAAATTGCGGATAAAGTCAGGAACAGAAAGATGACCTGAAAAAACCTGTTTCTGCAGTTCATAATACAGATTGCGACCTTCATGCTGGAGCATGAAAATAGCCATGGTCAGGGGAATACCGATCACCAGCACGATCAGGCTGATCATCAGGGTTGCACTCAGCGTCGCTTTATTTTTACATAAACGCTGAATGGAGCGGTACAGCGGCCAGGTCATGTACGCAATAATTGCTGCCCATAAAACAGGGACAATGAAATACTTGAGCACATGAAAGCCCAGGAACAGAAGGAAAAAAAGCAATCCGAACAGGAGGAGTTTCTGTAAAGTCGACGCGTACTGTTGCACCACGGTATTCACTGTCTAATTTTTTAAATCTCAGCCATCTTAACTGAAAATAAGGCGTCCGAGAATGAGCACCCAGTAAGTATTGTAAAGATTATGTTCCTGATTTCTGATAAAGAATGCTTCAGAACCATTCACCAGGATCATCCACGATGGCATTCAGCACCGGTTGCCACTGGCTCTGGATGCTTAAAAAATTCTTCTGTGTTTTGTCAAAAATGCTCAGACCCTGCATGGCCAGCTGACCGTAGGCAGAGCGTTCAGAAATCCAGGCAACAGGCTGCTGTTCAATTTTACTGAAAAAATCCTGAATATCTTTTGAACTTGAGCTGTTGGGTTTAACACGGTTTGCCAGTAACAGAATCTGCACCTTTCCTTTGCGGATACGTTTGATATCCTGTAAATGTTTCAGGAAACGGCGGGTACTGTCTATATCGAAAAAAGAGGGCTGTAACGGTGTGATAATGGCATGTGCTTCGCTGACCAGCTGCTCTGCATGTTCGCCGGAGAGTGCGCCTGGCGCATCAATAATGAGATAATCAATATTTTTAGGCACTTCACCGATGGATTTTTCATGACGCCAGTCCAGACTCTGTATCTGAGCCACTTCTTCAGGACGTTGCTTCAACCATTGCAGAGAAGATTTCTGATTGTCTGCATCTGCAAGTGCAACCTTATATCCCTTTTGTGCTAAAGCAGATGCTAAACTGATCGCTGTAATGGTTTTGCCACAACCGCCTTTCTGATTGGCAATTAATATAGTTCTCATGACACCGTAAGGTTTTATTATATACCACCCTAGCATATCACTCTTTTGTGACACGGTTATGACACATGACAAAAGTCTTAAATTTTAATCACAGTTTTCAGGAACTGACCACAGGGAGTTTCTGATGTCGGTGTGGATGGCAATGCTGATCGGTGCAGCTATAGGAATTGTACTGACCACCATTATTCTGAGCAATACCCGCAATGGTCGTATCCGTGCTGAATATGAACAGTATATTGCCGAGCTTGAACTGGAGCACCAGCAGGCAATGGCTCAGGCTCAGAAACGCAGTGTAAATACCAGCCGTGCGGTTTTAAAAGGAAAAATGGCAGAGCAGTTTGCACCTGTACTGCCTGAATTTCAGTATTTACCGAGCGATGCACGCTTTCTGGGTGATCCGGTCGACTATGTCGTGTTCGATGGTTATACAGATTTCAGGGATGGCGATGGTTCAGCGGAAGATATAGAAGTGGTTCTGATTGATATTAAAAGTGGTGGAGCGAGACTGACCCGGGGGCAGCAGGCAATTGCTGAGGCAATACGTGAGGGACGGGTACGTTTTGAAACCATACGTATTGATTTTAATGACTGAATAATGTCATGATTTTTATCATTTTATAGAAATTTTCTGAAAATATGAAACAGCTGGCTGTCTGTATTCTGTGTGTGATTGCGCCTTTGTGGATCTGGTCAAAGTATTTCAGAACCATTCCTGATATGAAAACACCTGCTTTGCAGCAGAGTGTGGTGATTGAAAAAAGAGATGATTTTTCGGGTGACTACATTGTGGCTGCGAAAAAAATATATGGAGTCCGACACAGTTCACGACATCTCAGATCCACCAGTACCAGTAATCATCATGAATTCAGTGATATCAGCACTGTGGATCTGTTGCTGTTAAAAGCACCTTATGCGCAGTCGACCTATCTGAAAGGACTGGACTACAGCCAGAAAAATCGCTGTATTTATGCAGATATGAGTTATCTGAACAGTGTCAGTCCTGAGCTGAAAGAACACACCTTTAATATCAATGTGATCGCAGATAATGCCTTTGTTGCTAAAACACTGCGGAAGCTGAAAAAAGGGCAGATTATCCGTCTGGCAGGCTATAGGGTCGGTGTTGAGTCTGTGAAGAACCGTCATGGTTATTATCAGCCCTTGCACAGAAACCCTCAGTGTCAGAAGGTGTTGATAGAGTCCCTGGTCATACTAGGTTAACAGCAGATTTAGTGGCTCTGGCAAGGAACATCAGTTGACCTGGGGCAGGGATGCCTTTGGCAGCAATGTACTGCTTTTCCGTAAAGACAAATCCATGTTCAAGCATCTGCTGTTCAATATTACGGTTCAGATGGCAGCCATCCGCCAGGCGTTTCTGTACTGGTGTCAGCAGATGCTGTAACTGTCGGATTCTGCGGTTTTCATTGTGCAGGACATGCTCAACCAGATGCACAGTACCTGAAGGTTTTAAAACACGGAAGATCTCTTTTAATGCCTGATCCAGGTCAGCAATACTGCACATGGTCCATGTACTGACAATATGATCCAGGCTGTTGTCCGCAAAAGGCAACTTTTCTGCACCTGCCTGAATATGACGCACCTGAAAGGGATTATGGTGTACACGATCCAGCGCGAGTTGATAAATTTCAGTGCTTGGCTCCAGCGCATAAATTAAATCGACATTCTGGTAAAACGGTAGATTCAGCCCAGTCCCAAAACCAATCTCAAGCGCTTCACCCTGCACAAGAAGTAACAGCTCACGGCGTAGATCCATCAGAGCTGGAGTCTGCATCACCTGATTAAGCAGATGAGGAAAAATATGCTGCTGATAAAATTTATAAAGCATGTGTTTCTCTTATTGATAGTTTTATGGTGGACAGAAATAAACAGAGAATGACGACAAAAATATGACGGAATTCATTCATATTGTTACTGTAAATTAAAAATTGCTTAAGACAGATGTTTTATCATGCCTGTTCAGTTTGGGGAATGTACAGGTGAAACAGATGAAATTTAAACTCATTATCAGCAGTGTGCTGGCCATGCTCGCAATACAGAGTCATGCTGCAGCCGATAATATTGCTAAAGGGTTAGCGCCTGTCATGAAGGATCAGTCTATTTCGGTACTGCAGCTATTTAAAGGTGATTTTCGTATTTTAGGCTCAAAAGTCTATACCGAAGATGAACAGGCAAAGTTCTCACCGATTGATTATGCAGTGAGCTGGGGACTGTTTGCTGAACCTGAAATTGCCCGTCACATCAGCGTAAATCAGTATGACCGTTATCTGAACTGGAAAATGGACCGTCTCCCTGTTCCTGCCAGTCAGGCAATGCAAATGGTGTCCAATATGCATATTATTCCTGCCAGTCCTGCAGTTGCAGCTCAGATTAAAAATGTAAAACGTGGCGATCTGGTCCGGCTGAAAGGTGAGCTGGTGGAGATCAAGGACAAAGATCTGGTGTGGACGTCTTCGCTGACACCTGATGACACCGGTGATGGTGCATGTGAATTATTTCGTGTAAATTCAATTCAATGGATTGAAAAAGTAAAAGGCTAGAAGCCTGTTGTAAATGAGTCCGATTGAATGAAAAAGTTACTGGTTCTGATGACAGGTGCAATCCTGCTTGCAGGGTGTGGGAGTATGAGCCCAACTGTAGATGGACAGACGCATGTCTATACACTGAAAAAGAAATGCCCATCCTTAATGGAAATGGATGTCGGTCAGGTGATCGAACTGACCCTTGCTGAAAACCCATCTACAGGATATGGCTGGAAAGTAAATTCTGAGCATCAGCTGTTTGAGATTCAGGAAACTTATCAGCAGGGGAAAAGTAATCAGAAAAACGTGGTGGGCAGTGGGGGAGAACGGGTATTCCGTTTTACTGCGAAAAAGCCGGGTGAAGAACTGATTGATGTAAAACATGTCCGGGCATGGGAAGGAAAACCTGTGGATGAATGGACATGTAGGGTGCGTATCTCCTGAAAACTATAGCTTAAAAGCTATAGTCAGGAAAATCAGCTCTTTATTTTGCAGTCAGAGCAGGGCTTTCAAACTCAATACCATCCCAGCCATTCTGGATAAACTGACGGATGTTCTGATGGTCTGTGGCTTCAGGGCTTGCCTGCACAGATGCATAATGTTCTGCAAACAGACTTAAGGTCTGCTCAGGGTTCAGATTGTTCAGCTTTGCAAAAGCAAAGACTTTGGCACTGCCCTGATTTTCAGTGGCAGCATTATGCTGAGCACCATTTTGAAAAGCAGCAGGAGTATGGGTGTAACGGGCTTCTATATAGCTGATCACATCTGCAAATTTTGCTTCGCCTGTCTGTAACTGCGCAAGTAAATCCTGAGCCATAATTTCCTCAATTCGGTATCTGTTTTAAGCAGAAAGACTATCGTAATTTTTATTGTCATTCATCATAAATTTTAAGCACAGTCAGATTTCAGCTATAGTGCTGTGGATAAAATGACAGTTATACACAAAGCCGGAGGTTGAATGAACTGGTTACTTGTTGCAGCAGGTGGGGCGATTGGTGCAAGTCTGCGTTATGGGGCAGGACTGTGGCTGGTCAGACCGCAGAGTTTATTTCCATGGACAACCTGGTCGGTCAATCTGCTGGGCTGTTTTCTGGCAGGTGTATTTTTTGCTTTCAGTCAGCGTTTTCCCGTACTTCAGAATGAAACACGGCTGTTTATTATGGTAGGAATACTGGGTGGCTTTACCACATTTTCAAGTTTTGGACTGGAAACTTTTCAGCTGATCCGTCAGGGGCAGTTTTCCGTTGCTATGCTCTATGCATTTTCCAGTCTGGTTGTGGGATTGGTGTGCCTGATTGCCGGTTTTTATATTTTTCAGATTTTGCTGGCGAACAGATAAAAAAAGAAGCCAGGGTAAGAGGAGAATACGCTGACTTCAAAATGTCTCTGGAGGAGATCATGAAGTTCATTGTAGGTTTACATTCTTAACGGAAGCTGAAGGGTTTGTAGTGCCAGAGTAATTTTTATAATAAATTCAATTATATTTTTCACACAAGAGATGTATTTCTTACAAACTGACTAAGCAGATCGAATGTTCTCTGCTGAACCGATGAATAAATCTGTATGCATGAAAATGATCAGATCAGAGTGTTTGGTGAGGTTGAGCATCTGGCTCAAAACAGGGCAGCATACAGTGATGTCATGATGCTGTCCTGTTCCGTTTGAAATTCAGTGCTGCACAGGCACCAGTTCTTCAAAAACATCATTCAGGTTGTCATGCACTTTCAGATGAATCAGATTCCAGTACTGACCTGAAATTGTTCGGTTCACCATCAGGGTGTCTGGTGAGGGCTTAAAGACATCCCAGTATTTGAGGGATTTTTTCACCAGTTTCATGCCGTCGTGATGTGCCGAGTTTTCTGCAAAATCATAATGAGTCGTCAATGGACGCAGTAAGACTTCCAGCCAGGCGTTGTACAGTTCTTTTGGAAATTTGCCTTTTTCAGCAAGTGCATCCAGCTCAGTCAGCTGGTTTTCAATGGTGCTGATATCCTGCTGTCTGCCTGCATTTACCAGTGTCTTAAAATGCCCGATAATGTCACTGGATAAGGTTTTTACCCCACCAAAATCATAAATGACGACACTGCCATCTTCACGGAAAGCAAAGTTACCTGGATGCGGGTCGCAGTGAAAACGTTTAAGGAAAAACATCTGCTGACCCAGTGCCTGAATCAGACGACGACCGATCTCATTACGGACTGTTAAATCCCAGCTGCTCGCTGTCTCAATACTTTCACCTTTTTCCAGGCTTAAGGTCAGTACACGCCGTGAAGAATGTTCTTT
Organism: Acinetobacter chinensis; assembly: GCF_002165375.2. Taxonomy (NCBI): domain Bacteria; kingdom Pseudomonadati; phylum Pseudomonadota; class Gammaproteobacteria; order Moraxellales; family Moraxellaceae; genus Acinetobacter; species Acinetobacter chinensis. The sequence goes on along the minus strand of NZ_CP032134.1, from coordinate 3,208,670 downwards.
GTAGACTTTGGGAATAATGATTTTGCTGTCCAGTGCCTGGTGAAAGGTGCGGAATACTTCCAGGTTCTGCGCTTCAATTTCATAATTCAGTTCTTCATGCAGGCTTTCCTGGATTTCATGAAACAGGCGATCCTGAAGTTTTTTATCAACTTTAATCACGCCCATTAAACGCAAAGCCAGTCGAACCTGTTTTAAATCACTTTCACAGGCTTCATCCACACCTGGATACTGAACTTTGACCACGACAGGCGTGCCATTATGCAGGGTGGCTTTATGCACCTGTCCAATAGATGCTGCTGCAAAAGGCTGTTCATCAAAATGCGCAAAGGATTTATTCAGAGGCTGTCCCAGTTCTTTTTCCACCTGTTGCTTAATTTCAGCAAAGGGCATCGCGGGTGCCTGACGCTGTAGTTTAGCAATCGCTTTTGCCACTTCAGGCGGGAAAATATCTTTGTACTGAGATGCAATCTGACCGACTTTCATGACTGCGCCTTTCATTTCCCCCAGCGTGTCGGCAATCTGTACACCAATGTTCTGAAACAGTTTACTTCGGGCTTCATTTTTCTGATCTTCATCGGCATTAAAGTTGCGGATGGAGTTTGAAACTGTTTTGGTCGCAATGCTTGCTGTCATACTGGCAAGCTTCATAAAGCGTTTACCTGGTGTACTTGCACTTTTAGACATGTGTGGATCCCCGTGCCTTGTTGGAATACTGGCTGTTTTGATCATAGGCGACAATGCTTCAACTGCCTACTTTAAATTGTTAAAAGATTGTTTCTTAATGACTCTTATCTGTAGAGCATGTGTCGAAAAATTATCTGGTCAGACAGTCGGGCAGGAACGGACAATATAAATTCCGTTAAAATAAACAGAGATGAAGCAGTTTAAATGATGGGTTATACGTGAAGATTTATCGTTATTTAACAGGAAAAGATGATGTCAGTTTCTGTGCCAGGGTGACCAAAGCCCTGAATGAAGGCTATGAGTTATATGGTGCGCCCACCATGACGTTTAATGGTACAGATGTCATTGTCGGGCAGGTGATTATTAAAAATGATGCGGTGGAAACGGAAGTGCCTCAGGGACTGAAAGATGCTCTGGTAAAATTACAGAAATAAAAACAGCGCATGTGTCATGTCTTTATCTAGCGGACATGACACATGCTTTACCGATTTCAGCCAGGCAGGCTGACCCGTTTATTCATCATGATCAAACGGATAATCAATAAGACACAGGCAATGCTCAGACCTACAATCAGTCCTGTCCAGACACCTGATGCCCCCATTTCCGTATGACGTGCCAGGTAAATCCCAACAGGGAATGCAATTACCCAGTAGGCAAGCATGGTGATCCACATTGGACCTTTAGTGTCCTGCATACCACGCAGACAGCCAGCGGCACTGACCTGCCAGGCATCCATGAGCTGGTAGCCGATGGCAAACAGCACCAGGTACACTGCAATCTGTGTCACAGCATAGTCAGTTGTGTAAATCGCTACGATCTGATGGCGCAACAGCCACATCAGCAACATGGTGATAAAAGCAAAAACAGTTGCGGTCAGGAGCCCGACCTGCTGGACTTTACGCATTGCTTCCCTGTTCTTTTCACCATAATACGTCCCGACCCGAATGGTCAGTGCCAACGCAAGTGACATTGGAATCATAAACAGCTGTGAAGTTACAGAAATGGCAATCTGATGCGCAGCAATGGTGACTTCACCCAGCGTACTCAGCACAATCGCACCGGTACTGAAAATACTGACTTCAAAGAAGATGGCAAGACCGATCGGAAGACCCAGTTTAAGAATCCGTTTGATCAGAACCGGATTGATTTTCTCAAAATGAGTCAGAGGCTGGGTGCGCTGATAGCGTTTCGCCCTAAATACATATACGGCTAAAACAATAAACATCAACCACTGTAAAATTGCAGTTGCAAAACCACAGCCAGCACTGCCTAAATGAGGAACTGGACCGATGCCATACATAAAAATAAAATTCAGTGGAATCAGTACGACCAGGGCAACCAGACTGAGCAAAGTCACAGGACGTGGATAACCTAAGGCTTCTGAATAATTCCGCAGAGCCGCATACATAGTGACAGCGGGCATACCAAAACCGATTGCATGTAAAAACAGACTGGCTTTAGGCAACAGGGAGTCGGGTACACCAAACAGCGGAAGCAGTAATGGCATTGCCTGTAAAATCAGCATGGCAATAATTCCCAGCACCAGAGCCACCCAAAGTGACTGGCGTACAATGGAGGGGATTTTTTCAGGTGTACGTGCCCCATTGGCTTCTGCAACCAGTGGTGTTGTCGCAATCATGATTCCGCTGAACAGCAGCATGATGGGAATCCACAGTCCAACACCCACTGCAATGGCAGCAAGGTCTTCAGCAGACATATGACCTGCCATAATCGTATCAATCAGTCCAAAACCTGCATAGGCGAACTGAGTGACCAGTATGGGCAGCATGAGATGAAACAGTTGCTTTAATTCAAAGCGGGACGTTGTGGCAGTCGTATTTGACACAAGAAGTACTCGTTTTAAATGTGCTTAGAATAAAGAAGGATCAGCGTTGCAGAGTGAGAAGCACACCTATGAAAATCACCACGCTGCCTAAAAGGCGTTGCCAGTTGATGGGTGTTTTTTCGACCCCGAGCCATCCGAAATGATCCAGCAGCATCGACATCATGATCTGTCCAAAAATAATCAGACCTGACAGGGTCAGAAAACCCAGTCTGGGTGCGGTGTAAATGCTGATACTGATGGCATAGACACCTAGGCATCCTCCGAACCACAGATACAAAGGGATCTGATTTAATTCCTGTAAGGAAGGTTTTGCCGCAGACTGAAAAAACACAAAAAAGGCGAGCACTATTGTACCAACTAAAAATGACAAAAGGGCAGCCTGTAACGGCGAGTGTAAATATTCTCTGAGCTGAGAATTGATAGCCGTCTGAAATGTCATGGCGATGCCGATGCCCATTGCCAAAGGAAGCAGTAAGAGAAACTGGCTCGAAAGTTTCATCATCTTATAATCGTGTATTTTTTATCTGGTTGAATTTCAGTCTAATGGAAATTTATGGTATGAGCGAATTTATACAGGTTGATTTCTGAAAATCGTATAGCGTTATGTGGCTCGATGAGTGAAAATTATTCCGCCTGATACACCAGCAATAACAGCACCAGGGAAATTCCATGAAATTAAAAACATAAAAGTGAAAATCATAAAACCGACCAGGATGGAATAAATACTGACCTCTTTTCTGAAAGGAATGTTCATTGCAGTCTGATAATAATAGGAGCTTAAATGTGCAAAAATAGCCACACATGCAAAATACAAAAAAGTTTCAAAAAAAGAACAGTTCATTATTTCCTGTAAAGATGGCATATTTTTTTCCATTTATATTTTCTATCTTTTCAAAAAAGAGTAATTCAGGAAATAAATTTTTAAAGAAAAACGACGATAGGCTGTACCTTGTCCTGCATGAATATTTACGCTCGCTTCAGTTAAACCAGAACTTTTCAGTCATTCAGCTTCAGCATATTGGTTACGGATAAAAATAGGGTCGATTTCCATGAATTCTGTTTTCTTTTTCCTAGACTGACATACTGAACTAAAACGAAGTCAAAAAATCATTTGTGCTCTGCTTTGTGGGGGATTTGGTCGAACAGGGCAGACTCATGTTAAAATTATGCATTCTCCATACCGTTCTGAGCTTCTTCCTTGGCAGATTTAAATCCTCAAAATATTCCCCTTTCTCTGTATATTCACATGCCCTGGTGTGTGCGCAAATGTCCGTACTGTGACTTCAATTCTCATGCGGTGCCTGACGGTGCTCTGTCACAGGAACTGGAGCAGGAATATTTACAGGCGCTGGTTGAGGATTTTAAAACCCAGACGGATTTCGCACAGGGACGTAAAATTCATAGTGTGTTTATTGGCGGGGGAACTCCCTCGCTGATTTCAGCTCAGGGTTATGTATGGTTGTTTGCTCAGTTAAAAGCACTGATTCCTTTTGAGCAGGGATGTGAAATTACACTGGAAGCCAACCCTGGAACGGTGGAACATGATCCCTTTGCGGATTATCTGGATGCCGGAATTAACCGTCTGTCCATTGGGGTACAGAGTTTCAATGCTGATCATCTGCAAAAACTGGGGCGGATTCATTCCAGTGATAATGCGGTGACTGCGATTCAGCATGCCAGAGCCGCAGGCTTTGAACGGGTCAATGTTGATCTGATGCACGGTTTGCCTGAGCAAACACTGGAACAGGCATTGCTTGATCTGAAACTGGCGGTGGAAAGTGGTGCAACGCATATTTCCTGGTATCAGCTGACCATTGAACCCAATACGGTCTTTTTCCGGACTCAGCCGGTTTTACCTGTCGATGAAGTCCTTGAGGACATCCAGGAGCAGGGTGAACAGTATTTAAAAGCCAGCGGTTTTATCAATTATGAAGTGTCTGCATGGCGTAAAGAGAAACCTTCGGCACACAATCTGAATTACTGGCAGTTCGGGGATTACCTCGCAATCGGGGCGGGGGCGCATGGCAAAGTGACACAGCCTGATGGTGTGTACCGTTATCAGAAAACCCGTTTGCCTAAGGATTATTTAGCCAGAGTACCCGCAGAAAATCTGCAGTATAAGCGTATTGAACATGATGATATGCCTTTTGAATTTATGATGAATGCTTTGCGGTTAAATGAAGGTGTTCCTGCTGATTTTTATCTGGAAAGAACAGGCACAGTACTGACGACTGTTGCACCTTTACTGGACTCTCTGAAACAGCGTCATTTAATGGTGGATGATGAAAACCGGCTGGCCTGTACTGAACAGGGGCACATATTTTTAAATTCCGTGCTGGAGGAATTTTTATGATTTTCACGGCGTACAGCGGAAATAACTGAGCCATGATTTATCTGGCACTGGCTTTGATCGGAATCATTTCAGGCATGATCAGCGGTGTTGTGGGGACGGGCTCATCGATTATTTTATTGCCCATACTGGCTTATATTTTTGGTGCAAAACTGGCAGTGCCGATCATGGCAATTGCTTCAATTATGGGAAATATTTCCCGTGTCGTACTATGGCGACATGAGCTGAATGTTAAAGCTTTTTTATTGTTTGTCAGTACAGGTGTCCCTGCTGCTGTTTTAGGTGCAAATACCCTGTGGGCGATTCCGGCAGAGCTTTCCAGTCTCTGTATCGGGCTGTTTTTTATTGCGCTGATTCCACTGCGCCGCCTGGCAAAACATCATGGTTTTCAGTTAAACCGTTTTCATTTAGTGATTGCAGGTGCATTACTGGGTTTTCTGACGGGTGTGGTTTTTTCTACAGGACCTTTACTGTTGCCGGTATTCAGTGGTTTTGGTCTGACCAAAGGCGCTTTACTGGCAACAGAAGCAGCGTCTTCCTTTGCGTTATATGCCTCTAAAAGTATTGCTTTTGGCGCACTGGGGATTCTGAAACAGGACGTGCTTTTGGCAGGGGTAATGGTTGGACTGTCATTGATGGCAGGCAACTATCTGGGCAAATTAATGGTGCTGAAAATATCGGAACGCATGTTCAATTTATGCCTGGATGGCATGTTGCTTCTGGCCGGAGTTTCGATGTTGTGGGGCGTGTTTTGAGTAGTATTAAAAACAGATAAATAAGTGTGTGCAGCATTTTTATCATGAAAACAACAAATCAATAACAAAGGCTCTAAGTAGCTGTTCGGTCGTCTGTTTTAAAATATTGTCTATATATTATTCAATAAATTGAAGTTGCAGTGGCACTGTCCATTTTAGACGAACTGAGTGAGTTTTTGTGCATGCGTGATTCCCGATATCCCTTTGTGAAAATGCTGTGGGTTCTGAGCCTGTCAGGATTGGCTTTAACAGCACCTTTGGCATATGCAGATTCAGAGGATCGAACGGAACTGAGACCCGGTCATCCTGTCTATGATCTGTGGGATCAGTTTTATAAAACGGAAAAAAACAATCCTGCACAGGCTGAACAGATTTTAATTCAACTGACAGAAAAAACGCCCCAGGAAGTGCGTGTCTGGAAAAGTCTGACTTATTTACAGATTAATCAGAAAAGACCGGAGGATGCATTAAAAAGCATTACCCAGGCTCGTGAACTGAGTCCTCAGGATGAAGAACTGACCCTGCAGCAGGCATATTTACTCAATGGTCTGGGACGAAATGCAGAAGCAGTCAGCGTATTTAAAACCTTGCAGAATTCACAGAACCCTCAGACTAAAGCTACAGCTGATCAGGCGGTTCTGAATCTACAGGGGGATCAGAGCAGTACAGGCAGTGCTTATTTTGCAGATATCTATTTTTCGCCCTCTTATGAAGACCGTTTTTCGATGGGTGTTTCACCGCTGAAAGCACGTGCAGGACGTTACTTTGGTGAAAGCCAGCAAGGTCAGGTCTATGGTTTTGCAAGCTTAAACCGGGATACAAAATCGAAGGGCAATACCAATCCTGCGACTTTGCACAGCAATGCTTTAATTTTTGATGACAATGCTGCCATTGCTGGTGTGGGTGTGAGTTATCAACCCTGGTTGAATGTTCCTGTCCGTACTTATGCTGAAGTTGGTGTCAGCTATGATCTGATTGACCGTGATCGTTCCAGAACCCGTGAAAGTGTGGTTGCGGGCGTTACAGGCTATGAAGAATGGCAACATCAAAAACTGACCGAAAATGCATCCTCACCGAACTGGTATACAGATGCTTATGGCAACATCGCGACTTATTCCCGTGAAGATTATTCTGTTCTTTCAGATTTAAGAGTGCGCTCAGGGCTGAACTTCGCAGATCAGGGGCTGAAATTTTATGGCAAGGCACATGCCATTAATGATACAGCACAGCGTTACTACAATAATTTAATTGAAGTGGGTCCTGGCATCTCATGGAAGCCATTTAAGCAATTTCCAGCCACACTCAGCGTGGAAAAAATGTATGGCAAATATATCTCAGGCACACCCTCAGAAATTAAAAACACCTATGACAATACCCGCGTGGAACTCACTTTCTATCATGGATTTTAAATATGACTGCACAAAAATTTAAATTAAGTGTCGTTTTTGGAACTCGTCCTGAACTGATTAAAGTTGCTCCTATTATCCTGCAGGCACAGCAGGATGACCGTTTTGATGTCGAGGTGATATTTACTGGTCAGCATGATGAACTTGTACGTGATGCCATCGATTTTTTTGAAATCAAAATTGACCATCGCTTAAAGATGATGAATGCAGGTCAAAGTCTGAATCAGTTGCTGATCCAGGGTTTACAGCAGCTGGAAACTGTTTTTACGGATGGGCAGAAACGGGATGCTGTGATTGTACAGGGGGATACAACCACCGTACTGGCAGCAGGATTGAGCTCATTTGCTCTCAAACAGGCTGTTGCTCATGTAGAGGCAGGACTGCGTTCTTATGATATGGATCATCCATTTCCTGAAGAAGGCAACCGTCAGCTGGTGTCACGTGTGGCACGCTGGCATTTTGCACCGACCGCACAGTCTGGGCAGAATTTAAAAAATGAAATGATCAATCCTGAGCATATCTGTGTCACCGGGAATACCGTTGTGGATGCTGTGCGACTGGCGAAACAGCGTATGGATGATGGACGTAGCCAGAAGCTGATGCAGGAGCTGGGATTAAATTTTAATCCAGAGCAGAAAGTGGTACTGGTGACAGCGCATCGACGTGAAAACTTTGGTGAAGGGATTGAGCATATCTGTCAGTCAATTCAGACACTGACAGAGCATTATCCTGAGCTGAATTTTGTCTGGCCGGTACACTTAAATCCAGCTGTGCATCAGGTGGTACATGGGTTCTTTAAAGACCATAAACAGGTACATCTGTTACAGCCACTGGATTACCCAAACCTGTTGAATATGATGCATCGGGCATATTTTATTATGACGGATTCGGGAGGACTGCAGGAAGAAGGTCCATCCTTTAACAAGCCAGTACTGATTTTAAGAACAACCACAGAGCGTCCAGAAGTTGTCGATGTGGGTGCTGGTGTACTGGTTGGAACAGACAAAGAGCTGATTATCGAACATGCCAGACGACTGATGGATGATAAAAAATATTATCAGCAAATGTCAGAAGTGGAAAATCCCTTTGGAGATGGTCATGCATCTGAACGTATTCTGGAACGGATGTACCAGGATGTCTTTGGACGCTGAATGATGGAATGTACCTGATCTGACTCAGACATCAGGTATTCATTTTTTGCCATAAAGCAATCATATATACAGATGGTCGGCTCAGATAGTGTGGACCATCAAAGATATAGACTTTCTGGTTCTGATAAGTGTTGAGCTGCTGAATGATTTCCCAGGGATAGGCAGCGCGGAAACCACCACCACGTTTAGGTCTGAATGCTTCAACTACAAGAACAATCCGTTCTTTGCCAAATTTATGCTGCAGATTTTCCAGTATTTTTTTTGCCTGGACGGGGGTACGTACACCTGTACCCACACCATCCTGGAAAAAAACCTGAGTCTGTTCAGGAAGCCAGCTGCCTAACCACAGATCATAAGCGGCGGGTTCGGCTTTAGCACTGTATATACTGACCCATAACGGTTTAGGCAGAGTTTTGAGGGTTTGTCCCAGTAAGCCAACACCTAACCAGGAGGGATCGGCTTCGACAGGAAAATAATAGGCTGTCGGTTTCTGTGTTAACTGCTGTTCCTGAATAAACTGTAGTGACATTTCACCATGGCGGGCTACATTGGCGCGTGCCTGTTTTTCATCATACTCACCTGAAAGCCCCAGAATCAGATGTTTTGCCCATGCATTCTGCTGGACTTTTTTCCAGTCAGGCAGTGGATTCCATTGCGGAATATTTTGCGTAGGAACCCATGATTTACCATCCACCACACCAAACTGAGGTACGAACGTCCGTACCCCGAGCAGATCCCAGTTGCCGCTTGGTCTGGTCTGTAAAGTCGGTTGCCAGAAAACACCAACCACCTGAGCAGGTGATACTGTACCAGGCGTCGCCCATACAGTACCCAGTAACAACACACTGATCATGATGCTGACATAGAGACTGATTTTAATCGTCTTTTTTCGTATCATTTTTACGTTTACGCCATAGTAACAGAAGCATGATGACTACAATTGCAAATAAGCCGAGCATGATCCAGAGGAAGCTGTTGGATTGTTTAATCACTGCCTGCTGCGTTTTCACCGGAGAAATATTTTCCAGGATATGCAACTGTCCTTCAGATGAGACAAAAATCTGTCCTACATTATTTGGAATTTCACTCTGAATGCCAGACCAGTACTGGTTAAAGGTATTGGCTCCAAGCTCGTTACTGGTAATGAAGTGTACATTGTCGTTGGTGAACACCGCAAAAAAACCATTTTGTGCAGTAGGTGCGTAGAGCATATTTTCATGCTGTTTCACCAGTTGCTGATAGGTTGCAGCATCAATACGGATATTCACTTTTTCAGGTGCTGCTGGATTAAAGGTTGAAATCTGCAGCTTGACTGGCGCATTGGTCAGTAACATATCTTTGGCAGACTGCATGGCAGTGACAGCCATTCCCAGACTGCCAGGATCACCGGATACCGCAATTTTTGGTGTGGCGGCAAGAGATGATGAAGCACTCATAACCCCGATTTTTAATGTATAAGGCAGTGTCAGCTGAGATTTTTCTGTATTGACCCAGACTGCGCCGTGTGCAGCGGGCAGACATTGGGAGTTGGCAATAATTGAGTTTTCCAGATGTAAATTATAATTTGGCTTAACTTCAACTTTGGCACCTAAAATATTAAACTGGCGATCAAGCGGTTTTTCTTCCAGATAAGCCAGCTGAATATTCCCTGCCAGTTGGTCATTGATCCAGGCGGAGATTGAAGAACCTTCAAGTAAACCAGTCTGAGAACGCAGTGAAATAATACCGGAAAGACTGTCAGAGGGTTCCCAGACGGATGGGAAGGCTAAACTGAAATTATATTTGTCCAGACCTATCCTGAAGTCCTGAATACCAAAATCCGCCAGGGTATTGAATGTTCGGGCAGTTGCCCATTCAGGCTCAGAAACTGAGGAGGTGATACTGGCAGAGTCACCGGTCAGCTGATTGTTGAACTTTGGTTGCAGCAGTACGCGGGCAACAGCTTCGAGTTGTTCAGCCGTGGAATATTCAATACTTAATGTCGGAATCCCCTGAACATAGCTTAACTTTACAGGTGCAGTAGTTAAGTTCGGAACCTGTTTGATATTAATCCGATAATCAGCCGGCTGCTCTGTTTTCTGTTCAGGACGGAACCATTGAATCTGCCTTGCATGTTCCCAGCCCACGACCAGTCGCGCCAGTATATTACGTTCAGTTATGCTTTTGGTGTTGTAGTCAAAAACAGCTCTGAGTGGTGTTTTACTGGTGAGTTTAGGGTTGTACAACGCATCTGGCAGTTCGCTTAAGCGGAGCTGTGAACGGTGAGGCTGATAACTGATTTCTGCCTGTTCAAGTGAACTGATATAAATGGGTGGTTCAGCACACATATTTTCTTTTGAAGTGGTCTCACGGTTTTCAACAATAAAATCCAGACGGTGAAAGCCACTTTTTTCAACAGGCAGTGGAAAGCTCAGAAGACCGGTGCCATCTAAAGTTGTTCTGTAAATGGGTTTGTCATTATAAGTGACCAGCAGGTGCGTATTGGGGGCGGTATTATATTTTGCTTTATATACCGCATTGTTCCATTGCTCGCCTTGACCGACATAAAAATACTGACTGATCTGACTGCGTTTGTTCTGGCTTAAAACATCGTTAAATGTCCAGCTGGCAGGGACAGCGGCATGAGAGAAGGTCATGAAACTCATGGCACTGGTTGCCAGCAGGCAGAGGGAGAGGGTTTTGAACTGGAAAGTTTTCATTATTTTTTCTCTTTGCTGCGTTCAGTTTTATACCATTGAATACCTTCACCTTTGATTCTGCTTTTCAGCATGTCGTAGGCGGCTTTAACAACGATAATCAGGAAAACTTGTGAATATGAAAAATAAGCAATCACTGAATAAAAATACAATTCAGGTTTTACTTTTTCTAAAGATAAGGTAAACCACATCTGAGCAATATACAGGCAGAATGAGAGCCCCCATAAAGCAACGAAGGGTCCTGGAATGGTCATGCCTGCGATATTCAGCAGCCCTAAAACCAGTGCGACATGGCTCCAGAAAAGGGCAGGTACAAACATGATGTAACACATGATGTTGTTGCCAATTTCAACGCCAATCGGAAAAGGCTTTCTCAGGGCAATGGGGAGGTATTTTTCTGTAACGTAGAAATTCCCCTGAGTCCAGCGTGAACGCTGTTTAATAAATACCTCAAGAGAGGGTGGGTCCTGCTGCCAGCCGATTGCATAGGGAACCCACTTGATTCTTTTACTGCCCAGAAAGACACGGAAGCTCATTTCAGTGTCATCCACCAGGGACTTTTCATCGAAACCGCCTAAGGTATCCAGCGCATTTCGCCAGATCACATAATTGGTGCCCATCAGGGTGGAAAGACGGAAACGGTTCCATCGTCCACCCTGAAAAATCCACTGAAAGTAAATAAATTCAATCGCAATGAAGCGCGTTAAAATACTGTCACGCCAGTTCCGGGTTCGGACTTTACCATTCACTGCAACCAGACTTGAGTCTGCAATCAGTGTCTGTGCCAGTAAGCGTACACAGTCAGGCTCAGGTGTACTGTCCGCATCATAGACCACGATCAGCTCACCTTTGGCATGTGGTAAACCATTGTTCAGGGTTCTGGATTTTCCTTTTCCTCCCATACCTTTGGGAACATTGACAATCTTGATGCAGGGATAGATTTTTGCCAGCCGTTCAGAGATGGCGAGGGTATCGTCTTTGGAACCGTCATTGATTAACAGAACTTCGTATGATGCTGATGGATAATCCTGCGCAGCCATAGCATGCAGGGTGTCTTCAATCACGACTTCTTCGTTGTAGGCAGGAATAAGCACACTCAGCATTGGCCAGCGTTCAGGTGTCGGCAAATTTTTCAGTTCGTCGGCGGCTTTACGTGAATATTGCCAGGCTGAATAACTGAGCCAGGCCCAGAAAGCCTGAGGAATCCAGATGCCAATAAAACCAAATAAGAAAATTAAATTAATCGGTTCCATTTTTCCTTACTTTTCTAATGATAGAAATGCTTAAAAGGACAAACAGTCCTATGCCAAGTAATAACGAGACCCATGAAATGGAGCTGCCTAAGGTACTCAGAATACTGGGGTAACGGGTGTTGAGTATCAGGTCCATGGGTAATAAAACAAAACTTACAATCAGTAAGCCGTAACCTGCGGGAGTGGTATGAATCTGTTCATAATCACTTTTAAAATCAATACCATTAAACCGCCAGGACAGCCCGAATTCAGGGGGCTGTATATTATGTAAAGGGATAGTGTCCGCAGGATTCAGAATGATCTGTTTACCGACAATCAGGTGATCTTTAGTGGTTGTCGCATACAGGGTGAGCTGATTGAATTTAATTTCACGGGCAGGTAGCGGAAGCTGTCCGATACCACGGGTATGCTGAATTAAATAAGTGCCTTTCGGCTGAATCAGTAAATTGGCATCCCAGCCATCTGGAACATAAGCCGCTACGGGGCGTAAGCCGAAAGCTGTGGCTAAGGTCGCTTCTGATGAAAAATAGTCTGGATCTTCAAGCCGGTATTCCAGAACAGGGACGGCACCGCGTTGTACAGCAGATTTAAGCGTTCGGTAATATGCCCAGTTCACAGTAGAAGGAATAATGATGCCTGGTTTGATTCCATTTTCAAGCATCCGGTTAAAACTTGCGGAGTTGATCTGATCGTAGCTGTACAGAGGCCACCAAGTACTCTGTGACGGAAAAAAGACATGAATTTCCCGTGTACGGTGAATGGGCAGTTTTTCATCAGGACTGGCGGGTTGAATTTCAAAACTGCATCCATATTCCTGCTTATAGATTTTCTGCAAAGTTGGATCGGGAAAATGCTGTACTGAAACTAAAAATGCCCCACATATATTAAGGAGTATGGACATAAGCCTCTCCCTGCTGAGCACTGTGAGTCTCAATCAGCTGGCTGTGTATGTCGAACTGCAGACTGTCAATATTTTTGAGTGCTTCAAGAAACAGCGGAGCCTGTTCCTGAGAGGCATTCTGCCGAAATACAATACTGCGGATCTCGTCCAGGTTTTCAGAGGCAAAATGATAGACCGCCCCCTCATTTTTGGTCGCCAGAACCTGGATAATTTTATTTTTTCTCACCAGCCATTCATGTTCACCCAGCATTTCCTGAATCAGAACGACATTGGTGATTTTGATATGAATAATTTCATAATAGTTGAGGGACAAAAAGGGCAGGACTTTCAACACTTCCTGACTGGTGTTCTGCCATGCCCGCAGGGGTAGCAGATCAGTGTTGTAATTACTGATAAATGCTGCTGCATCTGAACTTTCCTGTTTGGTTGAATACAGGTTATAACGGACAGCACTAAGGAAAAGTGGTGCAAACATCACGGTAAACAGCAGTAAAATCTGACGCTGAATATTCAGCATGGAAGAAAGATCAAACAGGAAATAAACTGAAACGCAGAAAAATGCGATAACACCAATCAGAATGGCTGTTCCAAAGCGGACCAGTGCACCAGAAATCATCAGTGTAAGCACGAAAAGCCAACCACCACGGTAGCTCGAAGGGAGCCACTCATAACCGACAATACCAATAAATGCGATTGCCAGGATAATCCAGTACAGGACGGTTTGAATATGGTGACTTTTCATAACATCAGCCTGTTATTTGTAAATAAAATGTATGACATCTATTTCTGGCACAGACGACCGAAAGACGAATTTATAAGAATCTTCTCAAAGATTTATGGTGAATAAACACATGTTTATTGGAACTTTTTTTAATCGGGTTTTCTGTTTTATTTTATTTAAGGATCAGTTTTTTTTGTGTGTTATTTGTGCTTTTTGTAATCTGACCGATTTATGGTTCTGAATCTGTTGCTATAAAAAAAGACCGCCGCAGCGGTCTTTTTTAATGACTGAAAACTCAGTAGTCGAAGCTGAAGTGCTCAGTTTCAAGAGACATTGTTGTTTTGGATGGGTTAACCATCGATTCAGCATGACCCTGTGTACGAGGCAGCAGCTGGTCAAAGTAGAAGTTTGCCACTTTGATTTTTGCTTTATAGAACTCAGGAACTTCAGAACCTGTGCCTGACGCCAGTTTTTCTGATGCTACAGCAGCCTGTTGCGCCCAGTAGAAAGCCATCATTGAATAACCAGAGAACATCAGGAAATCTACAGATGCAGAAGAAACAACGTCGCGGTCTTTACGTGCTGCCAGCATGATACGGACAGTCAGTGCATTCCACTGTGCGCAGATTTTGGTTAGATCCCATGCAAAACGGCGCATGTATTTATTGCGTGCATGCTGACCACAGAATTTCAGAATTTCAGCTGTGTATTCACGAACCACTTTACCTTTGGAGGAAAGCAGAACTTTACGACCGATTAAATCAAGTGCCTGAACACCTGTTGTACCTTCATACAGTGTAGAGATACGTGCATCACGTGCAATCTGTTCCATGCCGTGTTCTTTGATATAACCATGACCACCGAAGATCTGCATACCGTGGCTGGCAGCTTCCTGACCCATTTCAGTTAAGAAACCTTTCAGGATAGGGGTGTAGAAGCCCAGTTTGTCATCGTATTCATCAAATTTTGCCTGATCACCCTGTGCCAGTGCATCAGCCATTTTATCTGCAAGCTGAGCTGCATGATAAATCATGGAGCGACCGCCTTCAGCAATTGCTTTCTGAGTCAGCAGCATGCGGCGTACGTCAGCATGGTGAATAATGGCATCTGCAACTTTGTCTGCATCTTTTTTACCAGACAATGCACGCATGGACATACGTTCTTTTGCATAAGGTAGGGCACCCTGGAATGCAAGTTCTGCGTGTGCAAGACCCTGTACCGCAGTACCGATACGTGCTGTGTTCATAAAGGTGAACATGGCATGTAAGCCTTTGTTGATTTCACCGATCAGATAACCTGTTGCGCCATCAAAGTTCAGTACAGCTGTTGCAGAAGCACGGATACCCATTTTGTGTTCGATTGAACCACAGGTCACCGGGTTACGCTCACCGACACCACCATCAGCCGTTGGCAGGAATTTAGGCACGATGAACAGTGAAATACCTTTGGTACCAGCAGGTGCATCAGGAAGACGTGCAAGCACAATATGCACGATGTTTTCTGTCAGGTCATGTTCACCTGCAGAAATAAAGATTTTTGTACCTGAAATGGCATAAGTACCATCTTCTTTCGGTTCTGCTTTGGTTTTTACCTGACCTAAGTCTGTACCACACTGAGGTTCTGTCAGACACATCGTTCCAGACCATGTACCAGCAGTCAGGTGCGGCATATAAGTGTTTTTCTGTTCATCTGTACCAAACTGCATGATCGTGTTCATACAGCCCATACTTAAACCTGGATACATGGTGAACGACCAGTTTGCCGTACCCATCATTTCAGATTTCACTAGGTTCAGTGACATTGGTAAGCCCTGACCGCCAAACTCTTCTGGATAGGACAGACCTTGCCATCCACCCTGAACAAACTGATCATAGGCTTCTTTAAAGCCTTTCGGTGTGGTCACTTCGCCATCTTTAAAATGACAGCCTTCTTCATCGCCTGACTGGTTCAGCGGAGAAAGAATGTTTTCACAGAAATCTGCGGCACCATCAATGATCATATCAATTGTATCTGCATCAGCATTTTCACCGGTTGACAGTGTTTTGTAGTGTGCTGGATAGTCAAATACTTCATTCATTAAGAAGCGGATATCACGTACGGGAGCTTTATATGCGGGCATGAGATGTCATCCTGAATTCAAATATAGTTATGGGTTTTCACTCTATGGATTTATTATTCAATTTTACTTCTATAAATGCATTGATAAGAAGTCCCGAAAAAACTGTCAGAAAAGCGAATCTGAGCGGAAAGGCTAAATGCTTCCTGTTCACTTTTTGTTAAGATAACAGTATGACGGGATTTAAGTCATATGTATGGATTCTGTACTAAAGTATAAATAAATTAAGGTTTTTATAAGTTTTATGAAATTAAAATATTTAACATTCAGTTTATTTGCTCTGAGTTTAACAGCGTGTTCACAGCATGTCATAAAATCCACTCAGAATAAGTCTGCCACCGTGGAGCAGGATGCGGTGAGTGCCATGAATGCGATGTTTGAAACCTCAGGTTTTGATTATCGTGGCAAAACCACGCTTCAGGCAAAAAGTACAGAACCTGCAAAGTCCTCAAAGAATGCAGATCATCAGACCAGAACACTTGAGCCTGAGTTGAGACGACAGCTGGAGCAGTATCTGACAGGGCAGGGCGTAAAGCTGAGTGCTGAACAGAAATCGCTGCTGTTCAGTCAGCTTGCTCAGGAACAGTCATCCCATACAGATCGGTCAGCAGACGCTTCATCCAGATTTCTTCGTAGCGCAGTCAATATTCTGAATGACCTGAAGTTTGATTATGAGGGTTCGGTACATTATCGTGACAGGTTGGCAACACTGAATATGAATGTTCAGTATCTGAAACCGACGTTACAGATTCAGGCTCAGTTGCCCATGATTGCAGACCTGAAAAATTATCGCTTCTACACCAACTATTTTGCCCTGATGCCATTTCTGGTGAACAGTGAAAGCCAGGACACTTATGCCTATGTCGATTTTTCCAGGTTCAAAGGTGATATTGAAAAAGTCGATATTAAAAAATTTGCAGAATATCTGCGTCAGATGAATGCAGTTCCTTTTGTGCTGGCTGATCAAGGTCAGCTGCGTGAAAGCACTGTGACTGCTCAGGATCAGAAACTGGGAATTCACCGTAAAATCCGTTATCAGGGTGATATGGAAACACTGATGATGCAGATGGCAATTTTTGAAACTGTAAACAGGGACTATGTGCAGAAGCAGATTCTGAAAATTACAGATACAGAACAGGCTGCTGAAAAAAACCATGCTGAATCTGAGGTTCAGGATAATGATGGAAAAGGGGGATCTGACGAATCCCTGTCACTGGCTCAGAAAGCCTATGATTCTGAGGAGCGGGTTGCAGAGCTGGTGAACAGCCGTTTACATGAGCTGATGTACCATCATGATGATCATGAGTATGCGAAACATGCCGAAGCAGAGGCTGAAAGTCAGGGAAATGATTCGAGTGCTGCATATGCCGCTGCGGCTGCGACAGATGCTGCTCCGTCTGATGAAGATATGCCTGCCGAACATATGGATTCTGAAGAACAGCAGAGCGTAGCCGATGCAACTGCAGAACAGTCAGACATCCTTTCCAGGGAAGCCTGTTATGCAATACAGACAGCAGGTTCAGCGGTTCCGATGGGCAGTGTTTCTCAGTGCCAGTATTATTATGGTATTCGGGTACTGAAAGAGGCTGAACAGAAAAAGCAGGCAACCGCTCCAGGTATGCAGGCAATTTCAGCACTGATCAGCGTTGAACCTTTATTTTCACCCTATCAGCAGCGGGTGCTGATGACGGCTCAGGATGTTAAAACCTTATGGCATAAACATCAGGCTGAGATTCAGCAGATGATGGCTGGAACAGCTGATCAGCGAACGCCACTGGTGCTGGACATTGGTATGGATGCGCAAGGGCGTCTGATTCAGCTCGATACGCATGTTGACTGGAAAAGCCCTGAAACAGGAAAGATCAGTCTGCTCAATCAGCTGGCGATCAGCAATTATGGTCATGCAACGGCCATTGACCGCAAACTGATGCAGAATGCCAGATCTATTGATGAAGTCAGCAAAGGTTCCATGTTTGAAAAAATGGTGAAATCTTTTACAGGAAGTCTGGAGCCATCTTCAACGGATCAGAAAGCATCTGGGAAAACCGACAGCAAATCGCTGGAAAAAAATATTGCCGAAATTGCAGAACAGACCTTTACACGTACAGGTTCAGAAGTCCGAACATATCAGGCAGTTTTTGTTCCGGAAATGACGAAGCGTTATCCTGAACTGCTGAAACATTATTCAACAGCACAGTTGAATGAAATTTCTGAAGTTTATGCTTATTACTTTATGGAAGAAAAACAGGAACAGCTGAAAGGAAAAGCATTGCAGCGTCTGGAGGCTTTACAGAAAAAGCATCAGCTGATTCGTTCAGACCAGTTTGATGATGCGGGTGCCAGTATTGAACAGGTCGTTGCTGATGCGGTGAAACAGGTTCAGGCACAACAGAAATGGGCAAAACTGAAAAAGCAGTTCGGAACTGAGCAGGCGGTGTTTGCACAGTATTATATGCAGCTGTTCAGTGCGGATTATGAGATGAATGCAGAACAGCAGCAGAATCTGAAAGCTGTTGCTGCCGTTCTTGCGCAGGCTTATATGGATGATCGAAAAGGCCGACTGACAAAAGCATCAGTCAAAAATCTGAAAGCTGCGCATGATGGTTTCTATGATGGTGATCTGTACCGTAAAGCCTATACAGATGTGATAGAAAACCTGAATCCATAAGCAGATTCATGCTGTCAAAGTGATAAAAAAAAACCTCTGTCATGTGCAGAGGTTTTTTTACTGGTCAGAGAAAATCTTTCAGTTCAGGTTTAATGCCGTTCCAGATGGAAAAAGATTCAATGGCCTGACCCACCAGCATACCAAAACCTTCTGAGTGTGCCACACCACGGGCTTTTGCCTGATCCAGAAAAGATGATGGTTTGCCATAAGCCATTTCATAAGCATGCTGGAACTGTAATGTGTCAGGTAGAACCAGGGCGTCACCGCTTAAACTGGCAGAGGTTGCATTGATGACAATATCAAACTGACCATTCAGTTGATCCAGACCACAGGCAATAAGTTCAGCACCAGGGACGGCATCTTTTAAGTCCGCAATCAGCTGTTCAGCACGGGAAAGTGTACGGTTGGCAATGACAATTTTTTTTGCACCTGCCTGCACCAGTGGATAGATCACGCCACGGGTTGCGCCACCAGCACCGATGATCAGGATATCCGTCTGATCAAGGTTCCATCCCAGTGCCTGAATGGCATAGACCAGTCCCTGTCCATCGGTGTTATCACCATGCAGCTGACCGTTTTCCATCCACAATGTATTGACTGCACCCGCGATTCGGGCACGTTCAGTCAGAACGGAACTAATGTTGTATGCCTGTTCTTTAAAAGGCACAGTGACATTCATCCCTGAACCGCCCTGGTCAAAAAAACTCTGGACACTGTGTTGAAAGCCGTCAAGCGGTGCAAGACGTTTGCTGTATTGCAGAGCTATGCCTGTTTTTTCTGCAAAGGCATGATGAAGTTCAGGTGAGCGTGACTGCTCAATCGGATTGCCAATAACGGCGAATTGTTTGCTCATCGCACAGAGTCCATGTGGAGAAATGTGCATCAATATACGCTGAATTGGAGGGATTCAGAAGTCTTTGCCATAATATTCCGGTATAGCGAAAACAGTGCTGTCTGACTGGATTTCGTTTGTTTTTACCGGTTTATTCTGGATTGCAGATGGCATGTACCAGATTGACCAGCAGTACTGAGGTGCTGCTGACCAGTCCAATAATCGCAATGGTCATGGTTGTGAGGGCAAAATGATCATTAAAAGCACTTTCTGAAAAAACAGTCGTGCTGATAGAGCTGCATAAGACCACTAAAAATATCCAGAACAGAAGCATAGGACGGCTTACAGTAAATTTCGGCATTTCGTTCCCCTGAAAGAATTCAGCATCAAAGTATAATGGCGTGAAATTTTTACACTGTGATGAAAGAGTTTCAGCCTCAAGTTGATTATTAAACTCCGATTGGTGCAGAAGTACCATTTATATTTGTGGGTTAATGTTTCAGGGTTTTTCAGCCCATGAATGATGCTGTTAAAAAAGCCATCCGTAGAAGGATGGCTTTTATGTGATCTGTTTCAGTCTGAAAGTTTTAACCAGTCCTGCGGTTTCAGCCAGTAATCCGTCAGACGTTTTTCAGGGCTGTTTTCATCCCATTCAGGGCGGTATGACCAGCCTGCCAGTGGCGGCATACTGACCAGGATGGATTCAATGCGTCCACCGGTCTGTAAGCCAAACAGGGTGCCACGGTCATAGACCAGGTTGTATTCTACATAGCGTCCACGGCGGTAGAGCTGAAAATCACGCTGAGCCTGGGTAAAAGGTTTGTTCTGATTTCGCTGGAACACTGGAATAATCGCTTCCAGATAGCCGTTGCCCACTGCCTGAATATATTCAAAGCATTTTTCAAAGTCCCACTGGTTCAGGTCATCAAAAAACAGACCACCGACACCACGCTGCTCATCACGATGCTTTAAATAAAAATAATCGTCACACCATTTTTTATGTTCCGGATACACATTTTCGCCAAAGGGCGCACACAGATCATGGGCTGTCTGATGCCAGGCTGAAACATCTTCTGGGTTTGGATAAAACGGGGTGAGGTCAAAACCGCCACCAAACCACCAGATCGGTTCCTGACCTTCTTTTTCTGCAACGAACAGACGGACATTGGCATGAGAGGTTGGAACATTGGGGTTGTTGGGATGAATCACCAGTGAAACACCCATTGCCTGAGCTTTTGCACCTGCAATCTGTGGGTGACGTTCGGTTGCAGATGCAGGCAGTTTTGAGATGTTGATGTGTGAAAACATCACGCCACCTTTTTCAATCACAGTGCCATTCTGCAGTACACGTGAGCGACCACCGCCACCCTCAGGGCGCTGCCAGTCATCTGTTTCAAATGTCGCAGTTCCACCGCCCTGAATTTCCTGCTGTTCTAAAGCAGCACAGATCCGGGCCTGTAAGTCCGTCAGAAAGTCTCTTACACGTTGAATGTCAGCGGATGTTGGATTTTGCATGGCAGGCTTCCTGGGAGATTGACCAAAACAGAAGATGTTTCACATCAAAACATATATTCAGTCAAAAATTAAGGGAATTTCTATATTCAGCATTTTAAGTCATGCAGTTTCGTTGAAATTCCGACTGATCTGCTTGGTTGAATTATTTATTTACGCTCCGCACAATGGAGCTGAAGCTGTGGAAATTTCAGATGTTCTGAGGATTTTTTCTGCAATGCGTACAGGTAAAACAGGTGCTGAAAATGAGTATGTCACTGGTTCAGAAATATAATGTAGCGGGTCCCCGTTATACCAGTTATCCAACTGTGCCGTACTGGGATGAAAGTACATTTTCATCGGTCAGCTGGCAGGATAGCGTATTGCGTTCATTTACTGAATCCAGTCGTGCAGAGGGCATCAGTCTTTATATTCATCTGCCGTTCTGTGAAAGCCTGTGTACATTCTGTGGCTGTCATAAAAAAGTGACTAAACGGCATGAAGTGGAACAGCCCTATATTCAGGCCGTGTTAAAAGAATGGTCGCTGTACTGCACCTTGCTGAAGGACAAACCTGTCATCAGGGAAATACATCTGGGAGGCGGTACTCCTACATTTTTTTCAGTTGAACATTTACAGCAGCTGATTCAGGGCATTTTAGCCAGTGCGGATATTGCCAGTACACATGAGTTCAGTTTTGAAGGGCATCCGAACAATACCACCCGTGAACATTTACAGGCGTTGTATGAGCTGGGATTCCGTCGGGTCAGTTATGGTGTTCAGGACTATAACCCTGATGTGCAGAAAGCCATTCACAGGATTCAGCCTTTTGAAAATGTAGAACGTGTAACCCAGTGGGCAAGAGAAATCGGCTATGAATCCATTTCACATGATCTGGTGTTTGGTCTGCCGTTTCAGCAGCTGGATGATGTGCTGCATACTATTGAACAGACGACACGCCTGATGCCTGACCGTCTGGCATTTTACAGTTATGCCCATGTGCCATGGATTAAAGGCAATGGTCAGCGTGGTTTTAAAGATCAGGATGTGCCTAAAGATGATCTGAAGCGACAGTGTTATGAAGAAGGTAAGAAAAAACTGCTGTCCTGTGGTTATCATGAAATCGGTATGGATCACTTTGCCCTGAAAGAAGATGCCATGTACCAGTCATTTCAGCAGGGCACTCTGCATCGTAACTTTATGGGTTATACCGCTTCCAGAACACAGTTGATGATCGGTCTTGGAGCATCCTCCATCAGCGATAGCTGGTATGGATTTGCGCAGAATGAAAAAAATATTGATGACTATTATGCACGGCTTGAGCGTAATGAACTGCCTGTATTTAAAGGGCATGTTCTGAATCAGGAGGACCTGATCATCCGCAGGCATATTCTGAATCTGATGTGCGGTTTTAAAACGTCATGGCAGGAGTCAGCCATGTATTTTTCTGAACTGCCACAGGTGCTGGAGCAGTTACAGGAAATGCAGCAGGATGGTTTACTGGAAATAACCGAACAGCAGATCTGTGTGACTGAAAAAGGTAAAGCATTTGTACGGAATATCTGTATGGCATTTGATTTAAGGTTAAAACGCAGAAAACCGGATAATCAGATTTTTTCCATGACGATTTAAGTGGTGAGTGCGTTGAGAGGCTTCCTCTCCTTACAAAGGGGAGGAGTCCATTGAACTTACTTGCTTCCTCTGCGGAGCTGACTCCTCATCTCTGAGCCGTTATGGCGCATGAGAAGGGATGTTTAATGTCATTCAAAAATTGTTTTACGAATTTTTTAGCATGATACTTATAAAACAATGCACATCAGATTTATTTAAAAATCATCTTTCTGATACATGTGTGACATACGGTCATGCTTGGTTTTTAAATAATCTTCATTGAATTTATTTAAACCAACGGTCAGCGGAACACGCTCCACCACATCAATGCCCTGATCGGTCAGTGCCTTGAGTTTCAGTGGGTTGTTGGTAATCAGTCTGACCTGCTTAACCTGGAGCTGATCCAGCATGATGTTGCACATTTCATAAGTACGCGCATCGGCAGGTAAGTTCAGCAACAGATTGGCATCCACCGTGTCATGTCCCTGGTCCTGTAAGGCATAGGCACGAATTTTATTGGTCAGCCCAATACCGCGACCTTCCTGACGTAAGTACAGAATAACGCCCTGTCCTGCATCATCAATCATTTTCATGGTGTTGTGCAGCTGTGGACCGCAGTCGCATTTCAGCGAGCCAAATGCATCACCAGTTAAACATTCAGAATGTATACGGACCAGAACGGGTGCAGAGGGTGCTGTTTCAAGCCCTTTGGAGATTGCCACATGTTCTTCACCTGTTTCCGGATCCTGAAATACTGTAATTTTGAATTCGCCATAAGCGGTTGGTAAACGTGAAGTTGCGACAAATTTTACAGGCACTGCTTAACCCATCAGTCAGTTCATAAATTGACTAAAGTATAGCGTAATGCTTGGACATTGGTAGAATTGCATTGATGATTTTATGCAGAAGATTTTCTTTTTTGTATAAAGAGAACGATAATAGTTGATAAACAGGAAGATTATTCAGGATAATCTAGGCTTCGCATTGTCATACTGAACAGTCATTCATTCGGTATGGCATGATAAATGTGGCTGATTGAATGTGTTATGATTCGCGCTCAATCGTTGCTAACCCGTTTCCCTAGCTTAGATTTGCCAGGCTTTAGAAGGCTTCGCCACATATGCTGTATACAGAAATACCCACTCAACGCCCTGTAACTCCTTTGCTGGATACCATAGATCATCCTCAGCAACTGCGTTCACTCGGCCAGTCTCAGCTTGAACAGGTGGCAGATGAGTTGCGACAGTACATTCTGTATGCTGCTGGTCAGAGCGGTGGTCATTTTGGTGCGAACCTGGGTGTAATTGAACTGACGGTTGCACTGCATTACTGTTTCAATACACCACAGGACCGACTGATCTGGGATGTAGGTCATCAGGCTTATCCGCATAAAGCACTGACGGGTCGCCGTGAGCAGCTGGTGACAATCCGTGCCAAAGATGGACTGGCTGCGTTTCCTGCCCGTGAAGAATCTGTATTTGATACCTTTGGTGTAGGACATTCGTCCACTGCTATTTCAGCGGGGCTTGGGATGGCGCTTGCGCGGCGTTATCAGAAAAACCCATGCGAAGTTGTTGCGATTATCGGGGATGGTGCAATGACAGCAGGTATGGCATTTGAAGCCATGAATGATGCTGTGGCACATAACGCTGACCTGATGGTGGTACTGAACGACAACGATATGTCCATTTCATGCAGTACGGGCGGTTTTGCAAAACACCTGGCTGCCATATGGGAAAGCGGTCAGTCTGTCAGTATAGATGATGATGGACAGGCGTATGTTCAGTCACATCCAGAGTGGACATATAATTCAAGATTACACAGTGCTGCTACAGATGCAGCAGATAACCTGTTTAAAGCGATAGGCTTTGATTATTTTGGACCTTTTGATGGTCATGATGTACAGCAGCTGGTTCAGGTCTTCAATGCACTGAAAAAACGTAAAGGACCACGTCTGATTCATATCTATACTGTGAAAGGCAAAGGTTTTGCACCTGCCGAAGCAGATCAGATCAAATACCATGCTATTGGCAAATTAAATGCCGTTGCTGCAAAAACAGCAGCACCAAAATATTCAGATGTGTTTGGTCAGTGGCTGTGTGATGAAGCGGCACAGGATGACAGACTGCTGGCGATTACTCCTGCCATGTGCGAAGGCTCTGGTATGGTGAAATTTGCAAAACAGTATCCTGAGCGTTTCTTTGATGTTGCCATTGCTGAACAGCATGCGGTGACACTGGCTGCCGGTATGGCATGCGAGGGTTTAAAACCGGTTGTTGCCATTTATTCAACGTTTTTACAGCGTGGTTACGACCAGCTGATTCATGACGTTGCACTGCAGAACCTGGATGTTACCTTTGGTATAGACCGTGCAGGTCTCGTGGGTGAAGATGGTCCGACACATGCAGGTGCATACGATTATGCATTTATGCGGACAGTGCCGAATATGGTCATCATGGCACCCAAAGATGAAAATGAATGCCGTCAGATGATGCATACGGCTTATCTGTACCCTGGTCCGGCAGCTGTGCGCTATCCGCGTGGCAATGGTTATGGTGTCGAAATTCAGCAGAAAATGACTGCACTGGAAATCGGTAAAGCTGAAGTGGTTGTCCGATTCAATGATCAGTATGACGAATGTATTACTGTGCTTGCGTTTGGCAGCAGAGTAAATGCTTCTGTTGAAGCTGCACAGCAGCTGGCAAAACAGCATGAAACTGGTGTCTGTGTGGTTAATATGCGTTTTGTGAAACCACTGGATGAGCAGCTTATTTCTGAACTGGCTGACAGTACAGCACTGTTTGTCACCGTGGAAGAACATGCCGTCATGGCAGGTGCTGGCAGTGCGGTGAATGAATATCTGGCTAAGGCGCAGATCGTGAAACCGGTTCTGAATCTTGGACTGGATGACAGCTTTATGCATCAGGCAGCTCATGCTCAGATGCTGAAGCAGGCTGGACTTGATGCACAGGGCATAGAAAATGCAGTGAATCAGGCATGGCTGAGACATATTCAGGCGGTTTAAGCTGCTGAAAAAAATTCTGAAAACATTTTTTACCTAAAGCCTCATATTTTTGCTAAAATATCGGGGCTTTTATGCATTATTCTTTATCAGTCTCCTTTCAGATTTGTAGTGGGTGTTCAATGGAACCTATGGTGGTTATGGCTGCGCGTGCGGCGCAATTAGTTGGTCAAGAGCTTTTAAAAGCGCATCAGAATCGTCATAAACTCGATCTGCAAGTCGAAGAAAAGGGGATTGATGGTCCTGTTACACGTGTAGATCGCTACATTGAACAGCTGACAATTGACACACTTCGCAAAAGTTATAAAAATCACAGTTTCCTCGGTGAAGAGTTTGGTCTTCAGGAAGGTAAAGGTCACGATGCTGACTGGTGCTGGGTGATCGACCCACTTGATGGCACTTTAAATTTTATTAACGGTTTTCCACATTTCTGCGTATCCATTGCAGTTCAGCACAAAGGTGTGACTCAGCACGGTGTTATTTACGATCCAGTAAAAGACGAACTGTTCTCTGCAAGCCGTGGTCGTGGTGCAATGCTGAACCAGCGCCGTATCCGTGTAAATGTCAAAGACAGCCTTGAAAATACCTTTATGGGTGTAGGTCATGCCTACCGTAAAATCCGTAACGGTGAAGTGGTGTCTTATGCGAAAAACCATTTCGACTCATTACTGAACGTTACTGAAGCTGGTGCGCAATACCGCCGTGCAGGTTCTGCTGCACTGGACCTGGCTTATGTGGCTGCTGGTCGTTTAGACGGTTATTTTGAACTGGGTCTGAAACCTTGGGACATCGCTGCGGGCGAACTCATTGTGAAAGAAGCGGGCGGTACAGTGGTTGATGCGCGTGGTGGTTCTGATTCCATGGAAAACGGTCAGGTGATCGCATGTTCCATGAAGATGTTAAAACCATTGATGCAGCAGGTTGTTCCTGCCTGGGGTGATGCTGCTAAATAAGTAGTTTATATCTGATTCAAAAAAGCCTTCATTGATATGAGGGCTTTTTTATGTCTATGATTTTTTAAGTTCATGGCTGATTTTGAATTTATGCATTCTCACTGTAAGTTCCTGGGGATTTATAAGTCAGCACTCTTATATTTTTTATCTTCTTTTTATAAAGGCAATTGATACCTGTGGGAAACTGGATTCCAGGTTTCTGATTTGTATTGAAAGTTTCCACTCCTGATGGGAGAGGCTTAGGGAGAGGCATTTGATCAAATGATCCCTCACAGGAAAAAACAATAAAACTTCGTGACATTATTTTATATTCTGCTATACTCCGCGCACGCACTTAAATTCCGTTCATTACCTGAACATTTCTCTTCTATTATTGTGTATGCGCGTCCGGTCCAAAGAGAGGACAATATTTCGCGCCCCACCCAATCGCTTAAGCGATTCTTTCAGGTTGCGGCTGTAATCATGTGTGCGTTATACGCATCGTCGTTCTCGGATCGCCGCTGATTTATTTTTTCAGCGATTATTGCTGTGCCGCTTTTTGCCGATGTCCATCAGATCTTATATTAATGGAGCACCCACATCAGGGTGAATATCTCTATGAGCAAAACTTTTGCTGATTTTTCTTTAGACGAGTCGCTACAAAAAGCACTTGAATCTCTTGGTTTCACTGCACCTACTCCTGTGCAGGAACAATCTATTCCAGCGGCTATGGAAGGTAAAGACCTTCTTGTATCAAGCCAGACTGGTTCAGGTAAAACTGCTGCTTTCTTACTCCCTACGTTAAATGCTTTGGCTGGTCAGGAAGATACTTTCGTTCCTTTCAAAGAACGTATGAAAGCGGTAACTCAACCAAACATTTTAGTTATTTCTCCTACCCGTGAACTTGCTCAGCAGGTTTGTCAGGATGCAATCGCACTTGTACGCCACATGAAAGGTGTTCGTGTTGCTGCAATCATGGGTGGTATGCCTTTCGGTAAGCAGATCCAGCAGTTAAAAGGTGCACAGGTTGTAGTTGCGACTCCAGGTCGTTTACTTGATCTTGTAAACCGTCGTCAGATCAAACTTGATAAAGTTGACGCTTTAATTGTTGATGAAGCTGACCGTATGCTTGACCTGGGTTTCTCTGAAGACCTTGAAGCAATCAGCGATTTAGCTTTAAACCGTAAACAGACTTTAATGTTCTCTGCAACATTTGCGCCACGTATCATCAATCTTGCTGAACGCATGATGAATGATCCAATGCGTATTTCGATCGAAACTGGCCATTCTACAAATACTGACATTACCCAGACTTTACATTGGACTGATGGTTTTGAGCATAAGAAAAAACTGCTTACGCATTGGTTAAATGAAGAAGATGTTGATCAGGCAGTTGTATTTGCTTCAACTCAGGAAGATACAGACATGCTGGCTGAAGAGCTTGCAGAAGCTGGTCTTTCAGTTGTAGCACTGCACGGTGCAATGCCACAGACTGTACGTAACCGTCGTTTACGCAGCATCCGTGAAGGTCGTGCTAAGATCTTAGTTGCAACTGATGTTGCTGCTCGTGGTCTGGACGTACCGACTATTTCTCACGTAATCAACTTCGGTCTTCCGATGAAGAATGAAGATTATGTACACCGTATTGGTCGTACAGGTCGTGCGGGTCGTACAGGTAAAGCAATCACTCTGGCAACTTACCGTGAACGCGGTAAAATCCGTGCTTTAGAAGATTATTTAGAAGCGCGTTTAAGTGTTTCTGAAATCGAAGGTTTAGAGCCATCTCCACCTCCTGCACGCGGTAGTCGTGATGGCGGCGGTCGCGGTCGTAACGGCGGTGGTCGTGGTCGTGATGGCGGTCGTGGCGGTTTTGGTGGCGGTCGTCGTTTTGAAGGTGAATCAAACTTCAAACGTCGTGAAGGCGGTGATGACCGTCCACGTCGCAGCTACGATGACAAACCACGTGGTGATCGTCCATCTTATGGCGATGATCGTCCTAAGCGTGATTTCGGTGATCGTCCACCACGTCGTGAAGGCGGTTTCGGTGATCGTCCTCAGCGTTCATTCGGTGGCGAAGATCGTCCACGTCGTGAGTTCAACAATGATCGTCCACGTCGTGAAGGCGGTTTTGAAGATCGTCCACGCCGTGAGTTCAACTCTGATCGTCCACGTCGTGAAGGCGGTTTTGAAGATCGTCCACGCCGTGAGTTCAACTCTGATCGTCCACGTCGTGAAGGCGGTTTTAACGATAAACCTCGTTTTAACTCGAATGATGATAACCGTGGTAACAGCGTAGATTACAAACCACGTCGTGAAGGTGGCTTCGGCGACCGTCCTAAACGTGATTTCGGTGATCGTCCAGCACGTCGTGAAGGTGGTTTCGGTGACCGTTCACAACGTTCATTTGGTGATGATCGTCCTAAGCGTTCATTTGGCGGTGAAGATCGTCCGAAACGTACTTTCGGTGAAGATCGCCCACGTCGTAAATTTAACGATTGATTTGATTTCTAAAGTTAAATCGAAAAAACCGGTGGTAACACCGGTTTTTTTTATGGGATTAATAATTGATCTTTTGCTAAGTAAATGTATACTAGATCATACTTTAAATTTGTTTTGATAAATGCGAATAACAATATGATTCATCAGTTATTTTTAAACCGTTCAGCAAAAGAGGTGCTTATGCCATATATCGGTGTGATTCTGCTGCTGTGTAACCTTGCCTATTATCTGTATAGCTATTTTGCGTAATACAGTGTTTTATTTTTAGATATTTCATACTCACAAAAAATAAATAAAATAAGCAAGTAAGAACAATCAGTACACAGTTGCATTTTTTTTACAAGGTAACATTTTGTCTTCCAATCCTTTATAGTATGCATGCTGAAAAAATGCAGGATAACGCTCAGCTATGAATAATCAGACACCTCTACAGGCTCAGACACTCATCGAGGTGAAAAATCTGAGTTTTAAGCGAGGCGACAGAATCATCTATGACAATGTCAGTATAAACATCCGTCGCGGTCAGATCACTGCGATTATGGGTCCATCAGGCACAGGAAAAACCACGCTGCTCAGACTGATCGGCGGACAGCTGACGCCTGATCAGGGTGCGGTACTGCTGGATGGAAAAGATATTGCTCAGATGTCACGGCAGGAACTTTTTGCAGCACGTGCCCGTATGGGGATGCTGTTTCAGAGTGGCGCACTGTTTACGGACATGTCAGTCTATGAAAACGTTGCTTTTCCTATCCGTGCGCACACAAAACTGCCTGAGCATCTGATTGCAGAACTGGTTGCACTGAAACTTGAATCTGTTGGACTGCGTGGTACAGAGCAGTTTATGCCCTCTGAACTTTCGGGCGGGATGAACCGTCGTGTCGCACTTGCCCGTGCCATTGCACTTGATCCTGAACTGATTATGTATGATGAACCTTTTGCAGGGCAGGACCCGATTGTGAAAGGTGTTCTGACCCGCCTGATCCGCTCTTTAAGAGAAGCGCTGGATCTGACCACCATTATTGTTTCGCATGATGTGGAAGAAACACTGTCGATTGCGGACTATATTTATGTGGTTGCTGAAGGCAAGGTTCAGGGTGAAGGTACACCAGCTGAACTGAAAGCTCATGCGTCTCCATTTGTGCGTCAGTTCCTGACCGGTGCTGCTGAAGGTCCGGTGGATTATCAGTTCAGTCATAAACCCTATTTAAGTGATGAGGTGAAGGCATGAATGCCATAGCTCTGCTGGGTCGTCGGGTGATAGATCGGGTACGTGGCATTGGCGTTGCGACGTTAATGCTGCTTCAGATTCTGTTCTCCATGCCCACTCGTATCGGTGTAAAGCTGTTTGTCTATCAGATGTATCGTGTCGGTGTCATGTCACTGCTGATCATTGTGGTTTCAGGGCTGTTTATTGGTGCAGTACTGGGCTTGCAGATGTACAGCATTCTGGTGACTTTTGGCAGTGAGGCGATGCTGGGAACAGCAGTTGCACTGACGCTGCTGCGTGAACTTGCACCTGTGGTTGCAGCATTACTTTTTGCAGGTCGTGCAGGTTCTGCGCTGACCGCTGAAATTGGTCTGATGAAAGCGACTGAACAGCTCTCCAGTATGGAAATGATTGGTGTGGATCCTTTAAAAAGAGTGATTTCACCAAGACTTTGGGCAGGTATTTTCAGTTTACCCATGCTTTCTGTCATCTTCGCTGCAGTGGGCATTATGGGGGGCAAGATGGTGGGTGTGGACTTCCTGGGAGCAGATGAAGGCTCTTACTGGAGTGGTATGGAAAATACCGTCCAGTTTTATAAGGACATCCTGAACGGCACTGTCATTAAAAGTTTTGTTTTTGCATTGATATGTACATGGATTGCGGTATATCAGGGCTATGCCTGTGAGCCGACATCTGAAGGTATTGCAACATCCACAACACGGACAGTGGTGTATTCATCACTGTGTGTACTGGGTTTTGATTTTGTGTTGACTGCGGTCATGTTTGGAGGTGTTTAATGAAATCACGTACAAGTGAGCTGGCCGTAGGTATTTTTGTTGTTATCTTCGGTATTGCGATGTTTTTCCTGGCAATGAAAGTCAGTGGTCTGGTCGGAACAAATCTGAAAGACAGTTATAAGCTGACAGCAACCTTTGATAACGTCAATGGAATCAAGCCACGTGCCAAAGTTGCCATGAGTGGTGTAAAGGTCGGGCAGGTGGATTCGATTACCCTTGATCCTGTAACCCGTCTTGCAACCGTAAAAATAACAATGGATGGAAGCCTGACTTCATTCAATGCAGAACAGTTGAAACAGGTGCAGCAGAATGCACTGGAAGATCTCCGTTACAGCAGTGATTACGAACAGGCTGATCCAGCGAAACAAAAAGAAATGGAACAGCAACTGATTGGTAACATGAAATCCATCACAAATATTGATGAAGATGCTTACATAATGGTAGCAACCAATGGTCTGCTGGGTGAGAAATACCTGAAAGTTGTACCAGGTGGCGGTCTGAATTACTTAAAACGTGGTGATCAGATTGGGAACACACAGAGCACCATGGAAATTGAAGACCTGATCACCAAATTTGTGACTGGTGGTGCAGGTAAATCATCAGATGAAAAGCCAGAAGGTGGAGCGTCTAAAGAGTCCGCTTCTACCGAGACAGCAGATGCTGAAGTGTCATTTGTTGAATAATTTTTGAGGAGAATCAAAGTGAATACACTGATTAAACAAACGCTTGCAGTAAGTATTCTTTCCACGATGATTGCAGGTACAGCTATGGCTGCGCCAGCTGAAGCACCACCTGATTTTATCAAGCGTGTAGCAGATGGTCTGATTTCCAGTCTTAAGGATGATCATGCAAAACTGCAGAATAATCCTGCTGCAGTGAAGGCGATTGTTCGTCAGAAACTGGATCCGCATATTGATTCTCAGGCATTTACCCGCACAGTCATGGGTACTTATGCTCAGAGCAGCAGTCCAGCTCAGCGCGCTCAGTTTGAGAAAAATTTCCGTGAAACACTGATTGAAAACTACGGCAGTGCTTTTGCGAAATATTCAAATCAGACTTACAGCATGCGTCCATACAGAAAAACTGAGAGCAAAAATCCTGTAGTCACTATTGATTTCATTAATAAAGGCGAAAAAATTCCTGTGGCTTTCCAGCTGGCGGATAAAGGCAGTCAGTGGAAAATCCGTAATATCAATGTATCAGGTATTGATCTTGGTCTTCAGTTCCGTAACCAGTTTGCTGCAACTGTAAAACGTAATGGTAATAACCTGGATAAGGCAATTGCCAACTTCAAACCGGATGCAGAAGCAGCGGTTGATAAAAAATAAGACAGGTGGACAATGATTGAATTCATTGATCAGGAATTGAAAGTTTCTGGAACAATAGACGATACCAATGCTGAGCAATATTATCAGCAGGGCATTAAACTGATACAGGCTCAACAGCAGTTTCCTGTTGTGGTTAACCTGAGTCAGCTTGAACAGGGCAGCACACTGGCACTTGCGGTATTAGTGCGCTGGCTTCGACAGACACCAGCGGCAACAGGACTTCAGTTTAAGTCAGTTCCTGAAAAAATGATGAAAATCATCCAGGCCTGTCATTTGCAGGATGCTTTAAAACTCATCTGACGCAATAAAAAAGCACCGAAGGGTGCTTTTTTATTGGATTTAAATTGGTCTTTAACAAATAACGTGCATTTCTTGCGCTGCGCTTTGAAGCAATGCTTCAAAGCTTGCTCAAATCCATTTTTTCCATCTGAAGTAAATCAGTGGACCAATGAAGAAAGCGACCAGAATAAGACTGACGACAATAAAGCTGGTTGTGCCATGCGCAAACGGCAGAACATCTGTATTCATGCCATAGATACTGGCAACCAGCATTGGTGGTGCAAGCATACTCGGTAAGATGGAGAATCGACGGATCGTATCGTTCTGTTCGGTGTTAATGAATCCGGAAGTTGTATCCAGCAGGAATCGGACTTTCTGGAACAGGAACGCATCGTGCTCCACCAGTGATCGTACATCTTCACTGAGCTCTCGGATGTCAGCATCATAGATGTGACTTCCCAGCGCACGTGGACGTGATAAGAAAGTCAGAACACGGCGTAGATCAATCAGACATAGCTGTGCTTTTCCGAGCATGTCTTCGAGTTGAGCCAGTCGGGTAATCATGTCATCCAGGTCCAGAATCATTTCCCTGTGACGGTTATTCAGTACTTCTGTGGAATACTTTTCCAGATCCTTGTGGATATCTTCCAGGATATCCGCAAGCTCATCCAGCTTGGCTTCAAGCAGACCTAATAAAATCCAGGTCGGATCTTTGTAGTCAATATCGTAATCATTGCGTCGGGCACGGGCACGAAAAGCCCGGAACGCCACCAGTTTTTCACCACGCATGGTAAACAGGCGTTCTTTGTGCAGAATAAAAGCAACTGTCTGGACTGTGGCTAAAATACTGGAATTGTCATCAGTTTCGCCATCAAGCAGGAAGTTTTTATTTTTCGTTAAAAAATAGGTGCTGATATGTAAAATACCGTCATCATCGCGATAGAATCGGGCAGAGGATGAAATATCTTCAAGTGATTTCAGTGTAGGTAAATTCTGATCATATGCGTCCATAATCCATTGCTGTTCTTCCTGCGAAGGTGCAATCAGATCCAGCCAGACAAGATCCTGATGCAGGTCGAAGCCACCGTTAATAGTGGCATCTTCCAGGCTACCGCGCTCTGTGGCGTAAAAGGCTTCAAGCATGCCGTCTTTTCTCCTTTGCGCAGTATGGTTGATGTTGATGCATGTATTTTAGACAAGGATTTAAATAAAAACACTGATCGAAACGTTATTTTATTAAAAAATCTGCCTGAAGTTTAATGCAGTGGCATGACAGATGTATAACATGGTGAAAAAATGATGAATTCGATAGCAGTTTTCTGTGGTTCCTCAATGGGAACCGATTCAATCTTCCTTGAAAATGCGCAGAATACCGGTCGTAAAATTGCTCAGGCAGGAAAAACCCTGGTATATGGTGGTGGTCGTTCAGGTTTGATGGGCGTAGTTGCGGACAGTGCTCTGGAAGCCGGTGGTCGAGTGATTGGTGTTATCCCGCAGAATCTTGTGGATGCAGAGCTTGCACATCCACATCTGACTGAGCTGCATGTGGTTAAAGATATGCATGAACGTAAAACTAAAATGTCAGAACTGTCTGATGCCTTTATTGCGTTGCCAGGTGGTCCTGGAACCTGGGAAGAGATTTTTGAACAGTGGACCTGGGCGCAGTTGGGTATCCACTTAAAGCCTTGTGCATTTTTAAATGTGAATGGTTTTTATGATGATTTACTGAAGTTTATCCAGTTGAGTACCGATAAAGGTTTTACGAAAAGTCGCTTTACTGAGGCGTTGATTCAATCCGATTCGGTCGAGGTTATACTGGAGCAGTTTGAGCGTTATATTGCACCTGAACCGAAATGGGGTGCGCAGGAACGGCAGGCTTTGGATAAACTGGCGTAAATAAGTTTTGGCACAATATATTGTTTTTATTTTTAGAAATGTCACAATATATTGTGTTTTATCCTCTGTTTTAATTTTATGAATATCATCACTGTTGCAGCTGCCATTATTTTAAATGAACAGAATCAACTGCTCCTGGTCCGAAAGAAAAATACGCAGTTCTTTATGCAGGTCGGTGGAAAACTGGAACCAGATGAAGCTCCTGAACAGACCATGATTCGTGAAATAGCTGAAGAAATCAGTGTGAATGCAGAAATTGAGCAGTTTGTTGGACGTTTTGAAACGCAGGCTGCCAATGAAGCAGGGCATCAACTGGTCAGCTATGTCTATCAGGTCAGTCTGGATCAGGTACCGCAGATTGATGCTGAAATTGCTGAGATGAAATGGATTGATCTGGATGAAGATCCAACCTGGCTTGCACCTTTGACGAATGAAGTGGTGATTCCGTGGTGTAAGGAAAATCTTGTTAATCATTGATATTAAACACTTTAAAAGAAATACATCTTTTAAGACAGTTTTAAACTTGTTTGACGGAGTCTTACATCAAAAGTTTTGATTTAGGGATTAGCCACTACGTCTTGCGCTTCGTTAAAGCAGTGCTTTAACTGGCTCAGGCTCGACCACACTTTTGTTTAGGCAAAATGAGAAGCGAAGCTTCGCAAGAAAACCACCTTGCGGAGCGTTGCTCCTCACCGAAAAACTCGCCAACCACCATCTTTTGATTGATATATTGCAGAAACATTAACTTAAAGATCTTGCGCCATGACTGGCTCATGCCTCAAATACGTTGCGGATGACGTTATCTCGTATCCAGTTTTATTGAGAAACAAAAATATTTTGATGTTACTACATAACATCGATTAATCATTTTCTTTGAAATTGATCTCTACTTCTCCAGGCTGAGATTGTCTTTTAATTCCTCCTGCTGCAATACATGCGGTATAAATTTGCTGACAGCCAAGTTTTTCTAAGGCTTGGCTGAGTGCATGAATTGAACTTCCTGTTGTTACGACATCATCAATGATCAGTACTTTTTTATATTTCCGTTTTTCTGCTGGAATGATCTGAAACTGTTCTTCGATATTTTCCAGTCGTTCGATGCGACTTAAGCCTTTTTGTGAATATTGCGCTGCACGGATCACAGGTTGCCATACAGGGATTTTCAGTTCTCTCGCCATAATTTTTGCAATGATCAACATCTGGTTATAGCCACGTTCTTTGAGTCGTTCTGTGGAAATGGGCATGGGGACAATGGCGTGAACTTTGGGAGTTCTTAAATTCAGTAAGCTGCGTGCGAGAAGATTCTGATACTGGAGCTGCTGTTCATATTTATAAGTCTGAATAATCCGGTTCATGGGAAAGTCATAATGGTGTGCGCAAAGGATGCTGTGTTCATGACGCTGGATGTGTTGCTTGTACCACGGCAGTTGTTCCCAGCAATCGTTGCAAAGAGAATGCTGCTGCTGATGGTCTATGCCACAGAGCAGGCAAGGGGAGATGCTTTGTACACCTTTATTAAGCAGTTGGTTGATGAATGAGAGCATTTTTATTCTGATTTTTTATTTTAAATAAATTTTGTACAGTATAATTTAGAATAAAGCTTATTCACTATGAAAATTAAAAAATTGAATTACTCTACAGTGTAAAAATTCCATGCCATTTACTTTTTCTCATACTGTGGCAACTTTACTGTTCAGGCCATGGTTACAAAAACAACAACTGTCTGCTACAGGACTGATTCTTGGTTGTATGGCTCCTGATTTTGAATATTTTTTAAGAATGAAAATGCAGGGGGATTTTGGACACCATTTTGCGGGGATATTCCTTGTAGATATTCCTGTCAGCATCATTCTGGCATTGTTCATCCACATCGTGATCCGTGATCAGTTCATAGAGCATCTTCCTTATTTTTTACGACAGCGTTTTATTGTTTTTCAGCATCATGACTGGCTTTCATACTGCATGAAAAATATTTGGATTATTGTGATATCAATTTTTTTAGGTATTTTGACTCATATTGCCTGGGATGCCTTTACCCATAAAACAGGTTTTTTTGTTCAACAGATGTCTTTTTTACAACAAATGTTATATCTGGGGAATATCAGCATTCCTGTGTTTAAGTTTCTGCAATATTTAAGTGGCGTATTGGGATTATGGGTTGTGATGATGTTTATTTATAAAATGCCTGTATCTCAGTTACCTGAAAACCAGAATCACACCCAGAAAATGTTTATTTACTGGAGCATGATTTTGTTGTGCTTTATTTCTTTATTCAGCTGGAAAATGCAGTTTAACTCATTCTCAGCCCAGTCATTGGTGACTGTTCTGGTTGTTGCCATACCTTGTTTCTTCTGGAGTGTGCTGGGTGTATCTGCTTTGTTTAAATATCTGAGGTTAAACAATCA
Source organism: Acinetobacter chinensis (assembly GCF_002165375.2). Lineage (NCBI taxonomy): Bacteria > Pseudomonadati > Pseudomonadota > Gammaproteobacteria > Moraxellales > Moraxellaceae > Acinetobacter > Acinetobacter chinensis. Next base: position 3,171,825 of record NZ_CP032134.1, on the reverse strand, counting down.
AAAACCTGAATATTTCGATTGATCACACATACGCATATCTTGGTGCTTCCGGTAACCACCGTTTGAGTAAGGCTTCGGCATTTTCAGGGTAGTCTTTTAAAACTTGCCCAGCGACATGGTGGGCTTGATTGAGCAGGTGATCGTCCCGTTCCAATTTTGCCACACGGAAACCCATATCCCCAGTTTGCTTCGTTCCGAGTAATTCACCAGGTCCACGTATTTCCAGATCTTTTTCTGCAATGATAAAACCATCATTGGTTTCACGCATGATACGTAGACGCTCCTGCCCATTTTGCGACAGCGGGCTTTTATAGAGCAGGGCACAGAAGCTCGCTGTTGCACCACGTCCAACACGTCCACGTAACTGGTGCAGTTGTGAAAGCCCTAGACGCTCAGCATTTTCAATCACCATGATGGAGGCATTGGGTACATCGACACCGACTTCAATCACGGTGGTTGCAATCAACAGCTGTAATTCATTATCTTTAAACTGCTGCATGACCGACTGTTTTTCATCGGCTTTCATTTTGCCATGCACCAATCCAATATTCAGTTCAGGAAAGCGATCTTTAATTTCTGCATAAGTCGCTTCAGCAGCTTGAGCATCCAGCGTTTCAGATTGCTCGACAAGGGTACAGACCCAATATGCCTGTTTACCCTCAGCGCAGTTCTTGGCAATGCGCTGTAAAACTTCTTCACGACGATCCAGTGGAATGGTCACGGTTTGAATCGGGGTGCGTCCAGGCGGTAATTCATCAATCACCGAAGTATCCAAGTCACCATAAGCAGACATGGCTAAAGTACGTGGAATGGGTGTTGCTGTCATGACCAGTTGATGTGGCGTGGTATTGTCTACGCCTTTATTGCGCAATGCTAAACGCTGATCGACCCCAAATCGATGTTGTTCATCAATGATCACTAAACCGAGTTTGGCAAATTCGACATTGTCCTGAAAAAGTGCATGTGTTCCCACGATGACATTCGCTGTACCATCTTTGATGGTTTGTTCTGCTGCGGTACGTGCCTTGCCTTTTTGTTTACCCGAAAGCCAGGAAACATTTAAACCCAAAGGTTCAAACCATTTTTTAAAGTTCAGATAATGCTGTTCCGCCAGAATCTCAGTTGGTGCCATCAGTGCGACTTGCCAACCTTCTTCCAAAGCATGACAGGCGGCAACACCTGCAACCAAAGTTTTTCCTGCGCCAACATCGCCCTGTACAAGGCGTAACATCGGTTTGTTCTGTTTTAAGTCTTTGGCAATTTCATTGGAAACACGTTTTTGTGCATTGGTCATTTCAAAAGGTAAACTTGCCAGAAGCTGTTTGGCAAAGCTTTTGCTGTAGGAAAATGACGGTGCTGCAATCTGCTGAATATAAGCACGACGTGTCAGTAAACTGATTTGATGCGCCACCAGTTCTTCAAAAATTAAGCGTTGCTGTGCAGGGTGCGAACCTTGCGACAATTGCAACATATTGGCATCGACAGGGGGGTGGTGGATATATTCAAGTGCCTGATTGAGTGCGTAACCATTGGTGAATTTTTTAGGTAATAATTCAGGCAAATCATCAGCATGATGATTCAGTGCCTGCTTCACATATTCACGCAGTTTTGGTTGAGTTAAACCGTCGGTTGCAGGATAAATGGCGGTCAATTCAGTTTGAGGCAAAGGCGTATGTTCGGTAATGAGCTGTATTTCAGGATGATAAAGCTCTAAACCACGGGAGCCGACACGGACTTCACCGAAGATTCTTAAACGGTTACCTGCTTTGGCACGATCCATCAATGCTTTATAAATATGATAAAAGCGTAAGGTGACTTTGCCGTAATCATCCTGCAACAGAATCGCCATCGACTTGCGTTTTCCAGGTGGCATGTCGATAGATTTGACCACGCCTTCCATGAGGTAGCTTCGCCCAACCTGTAATTGGTTCATGGCAATGATCGTGCTACGATCTTCATAGTCACGGGGCAGATGAAACAACAGGTCGTCTGTGGTGAATATATTCAGTTTTTCAAGTAAAGCAGCGGCGGCATTGCCAACCCCTTGCAATTGATGGACGGCAGCCATGTCCCCTCAACTTAGGTTTATTTGATCCTGATGGATCAGTGTTCAGAATAGGTCATTTGATGCATATTCTATTTATCGGTTATGGTAAAACATCGCAGCGTGTTGCTGAACAATTATTTCAACAAGATCACCAAATTACCACAGTGAGCCGTAGTCCGAAAGAGGATGATTTTGCTGAGCATTTGATTCAGGATATTCAGCAACTGGATTTATCCAAGATCAGTCCTGTTGATGCTGTTTATGTACTCCTTGCACCATCTCGAAATACAACTTTAAGTTCAGTTGAAGCGTATCGGCAGACTTATGTGGATTCTGTTCAACCAATTGTATGTGCTTTAAAAGATCATCTTGTAAAACGAATCATTGTGGTGTCATCTACACGTGTTTATGGTGAAAATCATGGTGAAATCATCAATGATGATTCGCCAGCGATTCCAGGTGATGAGCAGGGAACATTGCTTTTGAAAATGGAGCAATTGTGGCAACAGGCTTATCCTGAGCAGTGTGTGATTGTACGTCCGACAGGGATTTATGGTACGTCCACAGCGAGAATGGTGCAGCTCGCGGAAACTACAAAAACTTATCCAAATATTCATTGGTCGAATCGGATTCACATAGATGATCTGGCGAGTTTCTTAGCGCATTTACTTCACGTGGAACGTCCTGGAAAATCTTATATTTGTACCAATAACAAGCCACAGCCTTTGCATGAAATGATTTTAAAGGTTCAACGTGAGTTGGGTTTGGCTGAACTAGTTTTGGAGAGTGAAAGGGAGACAGGGAAGAGGATCTTTGTGGGAGGAGCATAATTTTTCTATTGAGTTTATAAGAAGAATCATGCAAATAGATTTTTAGATGAAAATAGGTTAGACATTTTTTATCAAGTATTCAAAGATAAGATTAAAGCTCAGCTGAATTAGTCCGAGCTTTAATCTTTTATATAAATTTTCAGTTAGGAAATTCATTTTCATTTATGTTGGAGTAGTTTTGGGTGTTTATGGATGTATTAAAATAATTGTTCAAGCTTTTCAAAATGTAGTCTAATTTGTTTAAAGTCAGTTTCACTGATATCTTTAGCGTGAGCATCAACTCGATATTTATTAACATTATTTAAAATCATTAAAAAATTTTGTTTTTCAAAGTCAATTAAAATATTGGAAAATTTGTCCCAATTTTTATTAAAAATATTAATTAAGTCAATAAAAAATAAAGATGTGCTATTGCTGAGTAGTTCGTTGATAGAAAAGGATTGTAGTTTTTCTCTTCTATCTGTAGGGATTGCTTTTAATAATTCTTCCTGTGCTTTTTTACCATAAGCAAATTTTAAACCATTTAATAGTAAATTTCGAAATTCTTTTTCTAATCTATTTCGTCTTAATGAGATTTCTTCTAATTTTTCTTCATCAGAAAGTATAATTTTTTTAAATTTATTTTTTTCTCGTAAATAAAGCTCAAGGGAATCTAGGCTCAAGACATATTTGTGATTGTAATTTTTTTCAATAAGACCAAATGAAAGTAAATGATAGACCATGCTAGGATTATCTTTTGCAAAATTTTCGAAAGTTTCTATGTCTTCCAAAGCGAGCATAATCAACATTTCATATTCATCAGGATACCAAGAGTTTAAAACATTAAGCATCATATCAAAATATTGTTGAAGATTTGATTTATAAGTTGTTAGGGCTGTTCGATATGTAGCTTTATCAATTGTAAAAGGTCGTTCATTTTTATAACTGTTATGAATGAAACTGCACATTTGTCTGATTAGAAAAGGATGACCTCCACAATCACTATGTAGCATCGCGCAAATATCCGTACCAAAGTTCAATCCCATTAGTCTTCCTAGTGTATCAACCATTTCTATAACTTGATCAGCTGAAAAATTTGGTAAATAATGAATAGAACAAGACAGATAAATTGGATTATCTTGATTAAAAAATTGAGACTCCTCAATACATTTAGGGTTTGTCCCTACAAGAATATAGGTATAAATAAAGGGATATTTTTGATAAAATGATCTCAGAGTTTGCCAAAAGTAAATAAAATCATAATTTTGAGACCAATTGGTAGATGATGCTGTATATGGGCTAATTCTTTCAATTTCATCAAAAATTAATAAAGCAGTTTCCTTTTTCTTAGAATTATATATTTTTAGAATATCTTCTTCAAAACTGCTTGCTGCATTTTTCTCATCATATCTGTTACCTAGCTCAATACGTGCAGTTGAAGATTTAAGATTTTTATATTCTTGTACAACTAATGCTAATAGTTCATACCATCTTTTTTGATGTATAGCAGGACTTTCACAATCAAGCATAATACATGCTTTGTTTTCTATATTAAGTTTTCTCTGAATAGCGTAAATAATTGATGTTTTACCACTTTTTCGTAGCCCAAATACTCCAGCATGTTCACTAGAATTATGTTTGCTGACGAGTTCATTTACTAAGTGGTTCCTGCCAAAGAAATAACTATCCTTTTTTAGTGGAGATTTAAATGCAAATAAATCTCTTGAATAGAAAATTTTTCTAAATCTACCGTCATACAACTCATTTTTTGAATTATTTAAAATTTCATCATAAGTGAAAGGAATGATAATTTTTTGCTCAGGATCAGTGTTGGATATTTTTATGACTAGTTCTTCAACTTTCTTATTTTTACTTATTAAAATCGCACATAAGTTTTCTACACGCGATTTGGGTAGTTTTTCAAAAATGGTTTCAAATACATCTAAAGTCCGAGGTTCAAAATTTTCATATGGACTAAATAAGCAAACAATTTCTCTATCTAAATTAAATTTTTCTGTAAATTGTGTAGTTGGTTTGATTAAAAAATAATTGTATGTAGAATTTTTAATTCTAAGACTATCACCACTATGTGTAACGTACCAAAGTTTACTTAAATTCTTTAAAATATCTTGTTCTATTAAATCGAAGCGTTTTAATGCAAATTTTGGATGAAAGCCAGGATTAACGTAAGGTTGTGATGACATATGATTATACCTTTCATTCAATGTTTTTAAGTAAGTGGTCTATAAAATAGTTATAGATAAATTAGATTATTGATAATAGAGATTCATTGAATATATTTGAATAGAAGAGTTACTAAGGGTTTGTTTATATTTTATTTTCACCCTTAAGTCAATTAAATAGCTGTTATTATAAGCATAATAAGAATTTTTACTTTCCCTCCCAATGGGAGGGAAAGTATAGGAAACTTACTTCTTCTTCCGCTTCAAACGTTTCTTCGCTTGCTGAGCAGCCAAAGCATCCAGTGCTTCTTTTAACTCATCATCGGTAAATGAAGTAATGTGCTGAAGCATCTGTAAAGTCACATCATCTAGTACCAGGTTGGCGTATTGCGCTACATTGCGGAACTGAGCATCAAACACAATCGCATTGTCTTCATTGGTCTTGATATAACCCTGCTCAGTCAACACTTTTACAAAGCTCTGGAACAAGGCTTTATCAAAGAATTCAGGTGAATTGAACTCATATAGCACAGACAGACGCTGACCAACCAGGTGACTCAGTTCCTCAACCTGACGAATCGAAATATTACCTGAACCACGCTGAGTAATCAGTGCCAGAGTCATGTAATAACGCTCAAGACTTTGACGTACAGGTACTGCCAGTACTTTCAGCTGATTATGATCTTCAGAGTTCGGTGTCGGGCTGTAAATAAGATCTGCATCATCGACAAAAATCAGATTTGCCTGAGCCAAAGCATTTACATACTCTTCAACCTGGGCTTTGATTTCACCGTCTTTCCATTTTAAGAACAGTTCAGCTTTTAAGAATGGATAAAGCGTACGGATCACATTGATCAGATCTGCCTTACTGATTTTACCGTTATGTTCAACCAGTGCTGCGACCAGTGAAGGTAAAACAAAGGCATGCAGAATGTTATTACGGAAATAAGTCAGCAGAATCGCCTGATTGTCCTCAATCGCAATAATATCGCCCAGTACGTGCTGAACCCGTTTGATCAGTTTCAGTTTTAGACCATAAGCAATAATTTCTTTGCCTAACAGCGGAGTAACCTGAGTGCGTTCATCATAAGGCAGTGCTGTCAGCAGATTACGGTAAGTATCCAGCTGTTTAATGCAGATTTCTTCATCCAGGGTATGTTTCGGTGTTGCCAGTAAAATTAAGGACAGCAATGAAACAGGATTGATCACTACAGCACGGTTAATATTTTCCAGGATCGCATTGGCAGAGCTGTTGACCGCAGCAGAAACCGCTTCGGGAACAGGTGCATCATTGCTTTCAATTTTGATCTGTTCAGCATTGTGCTGTTTCAGCATGTCATCCAGGAAAACAGGTTCACCAAAGTTCACATGCACTTTGCCAAAAATACGTTCAATTTTACGTAATGTTTTTAAAATGCCGATAATGGATTCAGATTCTTTCGGCTTACCATTCATTTCGCCGACATAGGTCGAACCTTCCATTAAGCGTTCATAACCGACATAAGTCGGAACAAATACAATCGGTTTAGCACGACCACGCAAGTGTCCATGAACAGTCATGGCAAGCATGCCTGTTTTGGGTGGTAACAGACGTCCAGTACGTGAACGGCCACCTTCAATAAAGTATTCCAGTGGTGTGTTACGTGACAGAATGCTGTACAGGTATTCTTTAAATACCGTGGTATACAGCCCATTGCCACGGAAGGTACGACGGATAAAGAATGCACCGCCACCGCGCAGTAACTGACCGACAAAGGGCATGTTCAGGTTATCACCTGCAGCAATGTACGGCACCATCATGCCACGTTTATAAATCACATAAGACAGTAACAGGTAGTCAATGTGACTGCGGTGACATGGGGTGTAAATAATTTCGTAGTCTTTGGCAAGTTCACGGACGGTACTGAAGTTGTGGACTTCCACACCATCATAAAGCTGTGTCCATAAACGGGTCAGCGCCATATCTGCAAAGCGGACTGCTGAATGGGAGTAGTCCGATACAATCTCATTCAGATATCCAATGGCACGGCGTTCTGATTCAATCATGCTGATTTTGCTGCGGATACTTTCACGGCGGATGGCATCCTGTACATCATGTGATTTGATCAGGGAATGCATGACATTGCGACGGTCTGACAGGTCAGGACCGAGTACAACTTCACGTTCATTGTCCAGGAAATCATTTAAGGTGTTTGCAATGTACGTTGCAGGGGATAGGTTCGGATGCGTGGTTTTCGCATAATCCACCAGTTGACGTAAAGACTGTCCCTGATGAAATTCAAGGTACGACTGGCGACCATGCAGACCAATATTTACCAGCTGTTTTACCGTACCAGGTGTTGCCCATGTATCTGTAAACAGCAGTTTCAGCAGCGAGTCTTCTTTGTCAGGAGAACGTCCCCACAGGACTGTCACCGGAATCAGTTCAATATCAGTTTCAGGATGTTTTTCCAGTACTTCAATCAGTCGGAGCAGACGGGGTGGAAATGCATGAAGCGGAGGATTCAGCAGATTGTTTTCATTATGGTGCTGTAAAAACAGAATGGATGCTTTTTCTTTATGTGCCGCAATGTTCAGTGAGTCGAGTGCAGGCGGAAGTTTCAGACGGCGTGTTTCACCATCCACCACCAGCGCATTACTGCGTGAATAATTCTGTAGGACATAACAGACCACCTTCTGCGGTGTCTGTTCTGAATCTGCAGTGGTAGTCAGTTCAGCTGGAACCTCACCAAGTACGTGTGGGGTTACCACCAGGTCAAGCAGCTTGCTGGAAAGCTGGCGATACATTTGACCAAAACCTCTTTGGGACATAAATACTCCTACTCCAAAGGACTGAGAACGGCAGATATTTCAGGGGGATAATATTTTGCGTAATTCTACGCAGAAACAGTATGTCATTTTCTGACAAAATGCAGCGTTATGGTGGGATTTTATCGTTAATAACCGCAAATTTGCAGGATTTTTTCAAAAATAATCATGACACGGCAGTCAGTCATTCTATAGGGTTTTACTCAGGATTTATGGCAGAATATCCATACAGAACATGTTGAAATTATAATACGTCTGCCACATGGTCAGCTTTACTGAAAAGGTTATCCAATGAATGCATTGACTCAGGAACTGGTTGAATTACTCAGCCTTGAAAAACTGGAAGAAAATATTTATCGCGGAATCAGCCGTAACCTGGTCGGTAAACGTGTTTTTGGTGGACAGGTACTGGGGCAGGCTTTAAGGGCAGCTTCCTATACCACTGACCGTCCTGCGCATTCCCTGCATGCTTATTTCCTTTACGGGGGGGATATCAATGCACCTATTATTTATGAAGTTGAGCGTCTGCGTGATGGCAAAAGTTTTGTCAGTCGTCAGGTCAAAGCGATTCAGCATGGGCGTACCATTTTTACAGCCATGATTTCTTTTGCTGCGCACGAAGAAGGTCTGAACTATCAGATCAATGAGCCGGATTATCCCACTGTGGATCAGTTGAAAGCAGAAGCTGAACTGAAAAAAATGATGGTTGAATTTGTGCCTGAAAATGTCCGTGCCAGTTTTATGCGTGACCGCCATGTGGAAATCCGTCCGGTCAATCCAAGTAATCCATATCAGCCACAGCCTGAAGCGCCATCCTATGCGCACTACATCCGCACGCATGACCAGATTGCAGCAGAGGTGGATGATATTTCACTGCATCAGGCGATTGCAGCGTTTTATTCGGATTTCACCCTGATGACCACGGCATTGCGTCCGCATGGGTTGAGTTATCTGTCTCCAAGTCTGCAGTGTGCCAGTATTGATCATGCCATGTATTTTCATAAACCGTTCAGAGTGGATGACTGGATGCTGTATGACATGGATGCAACCGTCAGTGCAAATTCACGCGGTCTGAATTTCGGGCGCATGTGGCAGAACGGTGAACTGGTCTGCAGCACAACGCAGGAAGGTTTAATCCGTCTGCGTGAAATTGAAACTCAGTAAGTCATTTTATGTGTCCCTGAAGCCGCAATATTGCGGCTTTTTTTATTGAAATCAGCGAGTGGCTCAATGGAGTCAGGTTTACAGGTGTATATAAGGTCAGAGGATCAGGTGGTGTCTGCTTTTTATTTAAAGAGACATGCAAAGTTAAAAAACAGCAGAACGATGACAAAATAATGCTCGATTCTGAAAAAATCACATGGCATATTGCCCTCAGGATTGAATGATAAAAGCAGATGCCATGAGCTTGAATACACAAATATTAATTGCTGCGATTCTGGGATTGATTGCGGGATACGTACTGACTCTGTTTCCAGGAAGTCAATTTTTTCATGCAGGTATCTATGGATTAAGCATTATCAGCAGTATTTTTATCGGTCTGCTGAAGATGCTGTTGATTCCTTTGATTTTCAGTTCCATTGTCGTTGGTGTATCCAACTTACAGGCAGGCGGTCAGCTGGGGCGGGTATGGAAAATTACGGTAGCTTGCTGTGTGACGACCACGACCCTGGCACTGATTCTGGGAATTGGCAGTGCGCATCTGTTTGATGTTGGCAAGGGTGTGGATATTGCCATGTTTCAGCAGGCAATGAGCGAGCACCAGACACCGGATACACTGACACCGACCTCATTTTTGACGAATTTTATTCAGAACACACTGATCAATCCTTTCAAGGCATTTGCTGAAGGGAATGTGCTGGCAGTGGTGGTATTCGCTCTGTTTATCGGGGTTGCACTGGTTCATGGCGGAGACCGCTTCAGAACGGTACGTAATCTGAGTGCGCAGTTTTTTGACATTATGATGCTGATGATCGGCTGGGTGATGAAACTGGCGCCACTGGGTATATTTGCACTGCTTGCGAAACTGCTTGCGACTGAAGATATTTCAGTACTGAGCCGTCTGGCTGAATTTGCTGTGGTGGTGACAGGAACCACCATTTTTCACGGTGCTGTTGTTCTGCCTTTACTGTTATGGATTTTTGGAAAGATGGATCCGCTGACCTTTTTTAAGGGTACACGGGCAGCATTGATTACGGCATTCGCCACCAGTTCAAGTTCAGCAACCATGCCTTTATCACTGAAATGTGCCCAGGAAAATCTGGGGGTCAGACCACAGACTGCAGGTTTTGTTATTCCACTGGGGACGCAGCTGAACATGGATGGTACGGCACTGTATGAAGCAGCCGCAGCCTTGTTTATTGCCAATCTGATGGGGCTGGATCTGAGTCTGGGGCAGCAGGTGATTGTCTGTCTGACGGCTATGATTGCATCTCTGGGCGCACCGGGTATCCCAAGTGCAGGCATGGTGACCATGATTATGGTGCTGCAGTCTGTGGGATTGCCTGCGGAAGCGATTGCGATTTTATTGCCGATAGACCGTCTGCTGGACACGGTGCGTACCGTGGTCAATGTTCAGGGCGATATGATGATTTCTGTGGTGGTGGATCGGCATACCCGTGAAATGGAACAGCAGACCTGACGGTTCTGCTGAACAGTATGCTTTCAACAGACATTAAAAAAGCAGGATTGAAATCCTGCTTTTTATTGAGCTGAATATTTAATATCAGTTTAGGCGGCAACCTTTGGTAAAGCGCGTTTTGCAGCAGGGGACTGATCCAGGTATGCAATGGCATCTTCAGTTTTTGCTTCATGTACTGGATCGTACCACGGCATTAAGTAACCGAGCTGTTGTGAAACCAGCCACAGCGGGTGAGGCATGATACGGTTATCTTTTTGAGCGATACTCGCCCATTCACGCCAGATCCACGGTTTATAGAATGCAGGTTTTTTGTCTGCAAAACGTGGATCCTGTCCCATGATGTGTGCCGCACCATCGACCCATAGCGCCAGAATAGCCACAATGGCAATCACACTTTGATAATAGCGGGAAATATAACCACCGCCCAGGTGACGATATAAATCAAAAGCAACAGTACGATGTTCAATTTCTTCCGCGCCGTGCCATTTGATCAGATCAAGCATGTTTGGATCTGCGCCTAATTTTTCCCATTGGGTATTATAAAGCGCATATTTACCTAATACACAGGTCATGTGCTCAACTGTCGCAACAATACCGACACGGAACAGATCCCATTGATGGTCAAGTGCTTTGGGAACTGTGATCCCGAGTGGCTGATCTGCCAGTAATTTTCCAAACAGAAAATCCATAAGATCCAGGTTGCGCTGAATGTCGATGTTACGAACGGTCAGATATTCTTTATTTGCTGATACATGTGCCTGTGCATGCATTGCTTCCTGGCGGATAAATGCGCGGACATCTTCAGCCAGTTTTTCATCAGTGACTTTAGGTAAAACACGGTTGTACAGACGGCAGAACCAGAACTCGCCCGCAGGAAGAATATTGTTAATTTCATTAATAAAATAACTGGTGAACGGATGGTCTGGAATCCAGTCCACAGGCGTTTCTTGCCATTCAAATTTAACCTTACGCGGTTTGATGGAGTAGGAAATGGAAGATCCAATTCGGGAGTTACGGAAACGATCAAAAATTTTCATGCTTATCATCCTTTTAATTTTTCTTGCTTCACTAAGCATAACCATAAGACATACCAGTCAGCATAAAAAAATTGTCCCGAATTGTTATTAGCAATTCGGGACAATTGATTGTCAATTAAAGATGAATCTGGTCGGACAATCTTTAAATTACAGCGAAATCAGGGCGTATCATTTCTGTCATCTGAAGGAGTGTTTTCAGTCTCAGTCTCAGAAAAATCATCTGGATCTTCATCCAGGTCATCTTCTGAAACGTCAGCAATCGAATTGATATCAAAATCCTGTGATTGTTCAAGTGTGAAGTTCAGACGACCTGCCATCACACTCGCCAGTTCTTCCAGTCCCTGTTTGTTCAGGGATGAGAACAGCTGAATGGAGAATTCAAGTTTCATCTTTTTCAGTTGTTGCTGTACATCCAGCAGGACTTTGCTGGCAGGACCACGATTGAGTTTGTCAGATTTGGTTAAAAGTACATGAACAAATAAATGACGTGAATACGCCCACTCAAGCATCATGACATCGAAGTGCTGAAGTGGATGACGGATATCCATCAGGAGTACCAGTCCCTGCAGGCTTTCACGGTGAATCAGATAATTTTCAAGTTCTTTCTGCCATACAATCTTCATGGCTTCAGGAACGGCTGCATAGCCATAACCAGGTAAATCGACCAGTCGCTGGTCAGGATTGCCCAGGCTGAAAAAGTTGATCATCTGGGTGCGTCCGGGACGCTTTGATGCACGGGCAAGCTGTTTCTGGTTGGTCAGGGCATTGATGGCGCTTGATTTACCGGCATTGGAGCGACCGGCAAATGCGACTTCATAACCTGTATCATCCACACACAGATTCAGTTTTGGAGCACTCATCAGAAACTCAGCTTTACGCAACCAGGTCAGTGCCCGTCCAGCATATTCATCAATGACGGAATCAGTCTTTTTTGAATAATTGAATACCTGCTTTGGCGCATTCGCAACTTTACTGTTTCTGGATTTTCCTCTGCTGTGGTGCATGACTCAACTTCAATTTATTACCTGTAATTCTGCATTATAAAGGAAGACGCTTCACCAGGCGAATTTTAGCGTTCACAGTGAGTGATTAAAGGTTCAGTAATGCAATTGGGGAGTTTTTCGGTGGGGCATTCAGTACTGTGCCCAGCGTGTACTGATCCAGGCTTGAATAAAACTGCTCAAGTGCCTGATCCAGTATGCCTTTCAGCCCGCAGTTGGAACGAAGTACGCAGGGCGGGGTGTTGCATTCCACAATCTGATTTTCACCCTGAAGAATACGGACCATAGTGCCCAGCTTTAGTTGCAGTGCTTTTTCATTCAGACGGATTCCACCACCTTTTCCTCGGGTCGTAATCAGCCACTCGTGTTTACCCATAAAATGCACTATTTTTACCAGGTGATTCTGTGAAACACGAAGATCAGTGGCAATTTCGGCAATGGTATAAGGTGTTTCTCTAGGGCGTGAAACATACATCAGAATACGTAAGGCGTAGTCAGTAAATTTATTCAGCTGCATGATAATATTGTGGGTGTTGGAGAAATCAATAAGGGTTAGTCTAGCATAACTAAACTAACCCTATTTTATTTCAGGTGGGCGGGAGAGTTAGTGTTTTACACCACCCGTACCGAAAGCTTCGCTGTGAATACTGGCAGCCGGGATACCACAGGCAATTAAAGCTTTCTGTTGTTCAGCCATAAATGGCATTGGACCACATAGATAATAGTCTGCATTTTGTGGCAATAAAGCCGTATCAATGGTACTGAGATCCAAACGACCACTGATTTCAAAGTCCTCTCCCTGTTTGTCACTGGCATGTGGAAACTCATAAGCAGTCACAGTGTTGAGGCGTGGATATTTCGCTTTCAGATTATGAATATGCTGTTTCATTGCATGTACATGTTTGCTGCGACAGGCATGTATAAAGGTAACGGGCTGCGGCATATCCAAAGTTACCAGTTGATTCAGCATCGCAATCATTGGAGTTAAGCCGACACCACCGCTGATGAAGACATTGCGTTTATTTGGATCAATGAGATAGAAGTTCCCTGTTGGTGCAGACACTTCAATTTCTGAACCGACATCCATACCATGCAGAGTATTCGATACCCAGCCTGCAACCAGGTCACCTTTCTGATCCTCACGTTTCACTGAAATACGTAAATAGTCGGCTTGTGGGCTGGTGGAAAGTGTATATTGGCGCGGTTGTTTTAAACCAAGCTCCTCAACAATTACGCGTACCGAAATATATTGACCTGCTTCATATTTTGGTAAGTCGCCACCATCTACAGGTGCAAGGTAGAATGATGTAATTTCTTCGCTTTCCACCACTTTTTTAGCAATTTTGAAATTGCGCCAGCCTAACCAGCTGCCTTTAGTTTGCTGGTGCTGTTCATAAATGGATTTTTCAGTACTGATGAATAAATCAGCCAGTTGACTATAGGCCGTAGCCCAGGCATCAATTAAAGGATCTTCCATTGAAATACTCAGAACTTCACTGATGGAATGAAGCAGGTTTTCTCCAACAATATTGTAATCTGGTGCTTGAATATTCAGGCTGACATGTTTATGAGCAATCATCTCAACAACAGGTAGCAGTACGGATGGATCTTCAATGTTTTCTGCATAAGCCAGTACAGCCCCTGCCAAAGCCTGTGCCTGCGCACCACTGCGTTGATGCCCCATGTTGAAAGTTTCTTTTAAGCTGGGGTTATTGCCCAGCATACGGTTATAAAAATAGCCAGTTAATGCTACGCCATTTTCACGAAGTACAGGTACAGTGGCTTTTACAAGGTTAATTTGCTGCGGAGTCATGCTTGATCTCTCATGGCTATATAAGATATATTTAAAATACATTTTATATGATCACTTGTAAATATCTTTTCAGATTAAAACCATAATTTTTTTATGGAATATACTTATGATCTGGTTTTTTATTGAAATTTAGTGAAAATATTATGGATAAAATTATGGATAAAATGTACATCTTGAGTGAATTCAATGATTATGTAGAGGGACTTTCCTTATTTTTGTCAAAACTTTACCTATTTCGGGTTAACCTCCTCATTTGAGGATAGTGTACCTTTCTAAAAGTTGTTTAGACTAAAAGTTTATGTAGGAGATCATAAGATGCAAAAGACAAAAATGATTGCTGGTACAGTGTTACTAATGGGGTTGTTGGGTTCTGGTGTGGTACAGGCAAATGATGATGTTCGTTATGGCTACTGTTCCACAAGTTACGGTGAGTCCACTAATCCGCACTATGTGGTTTCTTCTGTATTTCGTATTAAAAATGGTATTTACCATGTTGGTGTTCAGAATAGTTTTCGGTCTTATGTTAATGCTGAATTTGGGACTTTAAGTGATTCTCCAAATTGTTCAATACTATATGCTTCATATCAGGAAGCAGCAGATAAACGTAATGATGAGATCAGTCAAATAAGAAATAGATTTGAATTTCCAGTTCATACAGTCCATTGGTCATATTATGGTGACTAAAGAGAATCACTATGAAAATACCTTTCCAAAAAATCGCCATTGTCTGTTTGGCGACAAGCATGGTTTTAAGTGGTGGCTGCGTGTCACCATATTTTAAGCGTTCATATGTTTCAGTTGCAGAACAAGATGGAGGTAATGGTAAGACGGTTGGGTCATTATTTGTTTGGAATTCTGATGTTTCCGCAGCAGTGATAGATAAAAAAGGACATACTTGTGTTCAACGAGCATTAACCACTAAAGATGTAAAAGCCAGTGTTGCACTGTCAGATCAAATCCTGAAATGGACGAAGGCATTGGAAACCACTAGAAATGAAAAAGAGCGAGAGGCTTTAAGTGCAGCGATTGCAACCACTTCAACACTTTTGACCACCACCACTGAACGCACAGCTTTTCTTGATACAGGTTTATTTTATATCTGTCAGCTTGGGGCAAATAATACTTTAAAACAAGATGAAGTCATTGCGTTAAGCAAACAACTCATTCAGTCCGCAGCAGACTTAAAAGACAATCAGTTTATACCTAACACTGTAAATGGTGCAAACGCCCCTGTACGTTTGGTTGAACCGACACCACCTCAGCCACCCATTGAGCCTTAACTAATTTGGAGCAAAAAATGAAAAAGTTAACTACGGCAATTCTTTTTGGGGCGTTATGTACTGTGCCTGTTGCTTATGCCAATACGCCTCAACCTAGTGTTGAAAATGCACAAAAATTTATTGTCGAAGTATTAAATGCTAAGGCAACAACATTCTGGAGTACTCCTCCATCATTTGTTTCGAATGCAAAATTTAAAGATAAAAAAATTATTTCTGCAAGTGGCGATAGGTGTACGACAGAGGTTACTGTGTCATATCAGGAATCCAATATCTTAATTGACGATAGAGGTAGTTATGTATCAAAATCTAATACAGCGACAATAGCATGGAATAATATCTCAAATGTAAAGAGACCTTATCCTAACAGTTCTGGTGAGGATATTGTGATTGAAGGAAGTATTACTTGGAATGGTGGTCTTACAACTTCAGGAGTAAGTTTTATGGCAGATTCAGTAGCAATGGCAAAACGTTTGGAGACTGCTATGAATTTTTTACGTGAACAATGTGATACCAAGAAAAGCCAATATGGTTTTTAGTGGGTGATTGGTGGGGCAGCGATTTAGCCTAAAAAATATGAGGCTTTAATCAAACATGAAAATCCATCAAATCTTGGTTGGGGCTGTATTGTTTGTAGCAGTATTGGGTTCTGGTGCGGTACAGGCAGAGCCAGCAAATGACGATGCTTATTGTTCAGCTAGTTATGGTGATGCTGCTGATTTAAAGCATGTTGTTAGCTCAGTCTTTACAATTCGGACTGAGGTTTATATCTATAATGTCGAAGTTGAACGCTATTTTCAGGACTATGTCGATGCTGAATTTGGGGTTCTAAGTGAGTATCCAGAGTGCTTCATACGCTATGACACCTATCAGGAAGCGGCAGATAAACGTCATAATGAAATCAGTGATTTAAAAAATAAAGATAATGGAATAGTTCAGATTATTCGTTGGTCATATCATGATGATTAAGCATTTTTGTCGCACAATGCTGTAAGAAAAGTTTAGAGTGGAATCTAATCTTTTTGAATAAATTCTATTTCTTCATACTTACACTCTAAACTTTGATATTATTGGTGGAGATATTAGAGTGTGGGCGAAACATGAGAACACCAAAGATCCGCAGGGAAACCTATTTGGACTTTTTGCATACATGGTAAGACCGTGACCTGATTAAAGTGCTGTCGGGCGTGCGTAGTTCAGGCAAATCGACTTTATTGGCATTGTTTCAGCAGGATTTACAGGCACAGGGTGTACAGCCACAAAATATCATTGCCATTAATTTTGAAATGATGGAATTTGAAGAGCTGACCGACTATCGTAAACTGCTTGACTATATTTTATCAAAAGTCGATAAAAGCCAAAAAAACTATGTGTTTTTAGGTGAAATTCAGCATGTTGCACAATTTGAAAAAGTCGTAGATTCCCTCTATGTACGAGAGTATATCGACTTATATATTACAGGTTCAAATGCGTTCTTTTTAAGTGGTGAATTGGCAATTCTACTCACAGGACGCTACATTGAGCAGATATTTTACCTTTGTCATTTCAAGAGTTTAAGCAATGGCATAGCGAGAATAATCCTGCTATTCAGCAATTATCCAATGAAGTGCTGTATGGTATGTATATCCGCAGCAGCTTTCCTTATACGCTGGCAATATCGAACCAGCAAGAAAGCTATGATTATTTGCAAACTGTGTACGCCGGTATCATGTTTAAAGATGTGATTCCACGTTTAAAGACGAGTGATGTGAATGCACTGGAACGAGTGGCAAAATATTTAGCCAGCGTCACAGGCTCAGCCATTTCCATAAAAAAAATCAAAAACACCTTTGCTTCTAGTGGTGTGAAAATTTCCTTTGAAACCGTCAAACGCTATATTCAGGGCTTGCAGGATGGTTTGCTATTTTATCGTGTTGCACAATTTGAAGTGCGTGGTCGTGAGTTGCTGCAATCATCAGAAAAATACTATCTGGTTGATGTGGGTTTACGCCGTATTATGCTGCCCGATGCCAGTGCAGACCAAGGACATATTTTAGAAAACGTGATTTATCTGGAATTACTAAGACGTGGCTATACGGTTTATGTTGGGCGAATTGATGAATATGAAATTGATTTTGTAGCAGTCGATACGATGCAAAATCTTGCTTATTATCAAGTGGCTTTAGACACGCTCAACGAAGATACTTTGGCACGAGAATTACGCCCACTGCAAAAAATATCCGACTCCTATCCAAAGTATCTTTTAACTTTAGATTGGATCGGTGCTGATACAAATTATAATGGTATTGTGAAAATGAATGCTTTGGATTGGCTGTTATCTAAAGAAAATCGTTAAATTGTTGCAGTCCTATTCTTGATATATTACTGAATAGGGCTGCAACAAAAAACTACTTCTTAAACAACGACCCCAACAGTCCCCGAACGATTTTCTGACCTGTACTGCCTCCCAGGCTGCGGGCAGCACTTTTTGCAAATGTCCCTACAATATCCTGTGTCAGTTTTGCGCGTGCAGCTGCTTCTTTCTCAGCTTCTTTAGCCTGAAGCTTTGCCAGTCGCTCCTGTTCTTTGGCTTGCTGTTTTGCAAGTGCATCCTGCTCTTTAGCCTGCTGTGCAGAGAGAGCATCAGCCTGTTTCTGCTGTTCACTTTCAGACACTTTGCGCTGCAGCATTTCATAGGCGCTGTCACGGTCTACTTCCTGTTCATAAACCCCTGCCACGATGCTTTGTGCCATCAGTGTTTTGCGTTCATCAGGTGTGATTGGGCTGAATGAGGAGTAGGGAGGCATCACCATACCTTTTTCCACAATCTGAGGCGTACCCTGTTCATCCAGGCAGCTGATCAGCGCCTCACCCACAGCTAACTGAGTAATGGCTTCATCCACCTTAAACTCAGGATTTGCCCTGAATGTATCTGCTGCAGTTTTTACTGCTTTCTGATCTTTTGGTGTAAATACCCGTAATGCATGCTGTACACGGTTCCCCAGTTGTCCCAGGACATTTTCAGGAATATCCAGTGGACTTTGGGTAATAAAATAAATACCGACACCTTTTGAGCGGATCAGGCGCACCACCTGCTGAATTTTTTCCTGCAGTGCAGGGCTGGCATTATCAAACAGCAAGTGCGCTTCATCAAAGAAAAACACCAGCTTAGGTTTGTCCATGTCGCCGACTTCAGGCAGTTTTTCAAACAGCTCTGAGAGCATCCACAACAGAAAAGTTGCATACAGCTTGGGTGTATTCATCAGCTTGTCAGCAGCCAGCAGGTTGATATATCCCTGACCATTACTGTCGGTCTGAATAAAATCCATGATATCCAGGCTGGGCTCGCCAAAAAACTTATCTCCACCCTGATCGGCCAGAGCGAGCAGATTACGTTGAATTGCACCCAGGCTGGCAGGTGAAAGGTTGCCATATTCGGCTTTCAGACTGGCCGCATTTTCACTGACATAAGTCAGCATGGATTTTAAGTCTTTAAAATCAATCAGCAGCAAGCCCTGATCATCTGCAACGCGGAATACAGCAGAAAGCACACTTTCCTGTGTGTCATTCAGATTAAGCATCTGTGCCAGCAGTAACGGACCGATTTCTGAAATGGTGGTGCGGATCGGGTGTCCCTGTTCACCAAAAAGATCCCAGAATGTCGTTGGAGATGAAGCAAAAGGAACACTGTCAATTCCTAAGCTTTTAATGCGTTCGTCAAATTTAGGATTGGATGCGCCGGCTTTGGCAATACTTGAAACATCCCCTTTAGCATCAGCAAGGAATACAGGTACACCAATACGTGAAAAACTTTCTGCAAGTACTTTGAGCGTTACAGTTTTACCTGTACCTGTCGCCCCTGCAATCAGTCCATGACGGTTGGCAAATTGTGAATGTAAAACGATGTCTTGTAAGGTATCTGATGTTTTTTTTGCAATGACGATTGGCGTTGCCATAAATAAACCTATTTCTAACTATAAACTTTGGAATTATTGGCTTAATTTTTAACATAGAAAGAATGTGTTGTGCTTAATTTTTATCTGTTTTTACAATGCTCAGACAAAGTCCGACTAAATATTAAATCACTGAATTTATAGTGCTTATAGATGTTTTAATGTGTGTAACTCACTTCTAATAACGTGCACCAAAAAAAGAACAACAGGCTTTACTATGCGTGTTGTTCTTAAGTGCTATTAAATGCATTTGATTTACAAAGCTTTTAAAGCCTGCTGAATATCCGCAACTAGATCATCAGCGTCTTCCAGGCCAATACAAAAGCGAACCAATATGCCTTGTTGTAAATGTGAATGCTCTAAATGACGCATATCAGCCAGGTTATACAACATCACTAAACTGACTGGTCCGCCCCAACTAAAACCGAGTTTAAAAAGCTTTAAAGCATCGCAGAATTTACGAATCGCATTCATATCATATTCAGCTTTAAAGATGACACTGACTAAGCCTGCACTTTGTTCGGTCTGACAAGTTTCTTTCCAATATGAATGGCTGATATTTTCAGGGTCAGCAGAGTGAAGGACTTGTGCAAAAGCCTCTTGTGTTTTGAGCCACGTTAAAAGTTGTAATGCGCTATTTGATTGATGCTGATAGCGGATTTGCATCGACGCTAAGCTACGCTGAACTAGTGCTGCATCATCCCCTGAAATCGCAATGCCCTGTACGGCATGAGTACGGAACAGTTTGTGATGTAATGCTTTATCCTGAGTAATGACAGAACCCATCAGAATATCACCGCCACCACTCGGATACTTGGTCAGCGCATGGACGGTTATATCGACGCTCAGATGTTCATTGCTGAAATCAAAAGCATTAAATGCAAGCCCTGCGCCCCAGGTATTGTCTAAAGCAGTCAGTATATTATGAGCCCTGGCTTTTTTGACCAGACCGATCAGATCAGGAAATTCAAGCGTGATGGAGCCGGCAGCCTCGAGCCACAGCAGCTTTGCTTTTTCAGTCGGCTGAAATGTCGCTACATCTATAGGGTTATACACCCGAACCTGAATACCGTAATGACTTTCCAGATAATTCAGATGCTCCATGTTGGGGCCGTAGATATTGTCAGGAACCCAGACTTCATCGCCCTGATATAAAAAACAGGAATTGACCAGGTTTATTGCAGAAAGACCACTGGGCGTCAGGAGGTGGTATTTCCCACCTTCGATCTGAGCAATGTTGTCGCCCAGGGTAAATGTGGTTGGTGTTCCATGTGTGCCATAGCTGTAGTCGTAGTCATCGGTCCAGTGGCGATTAAACAGTGCATCGGTGTTTCTGAAAATAATCGTGGATGCACGAAACAGGGGAGGTTGTATGGTTTCAATATACTGACCGGCTTTTCTTGGTGCATGAATCAGTGCTGTCTGAAATTTTTTGTCCACAGATATACTCTAAAAATTATTGCTGATTGACCTAAGCTTAAGAGTAAACGGTGTTTTATGGCTAGAGAACCCTGTAAATGTTTAAAAATATAACAAAAACAGAAGTTGGCTTTATTTTTGCTAAATCTAATCAGAGTAAATATAAAAATGAGTCTTTAAATGATGAAGTCACCATTAAAAGTACATTATTTTCAACATATTGCAGGTGAAGGTTTCGGCAGTTGTCTGAGTTATCTCAAAGCTGGGCATGCAGAGATTACGGCAACCGAATTTTTTGCATTACCTGTGGAGCAGCCACTTGAGCTTGAAGCACTGCCAGAGATCAATGATGTTGATCTGCTCATTATTATGGGTGGCACAATGAGTGTAAATGACGAAGCAAATTTTCCATGGCTGAAAGTTGAAAAGCGCTGGATACGCCGTTATCTGGCACAGGGAAAGCCGGCTATCGGTCTTTGTCTGGGCGGACAGCTGATTGCCAGTGCACTGGGTGCGGCTGTCAGCCGGAACCGTCATCAGGAGCTTGGGTGGACATCCGTGACGAAGGTTGGAAATGTACCGGAAGGAACTTTTGAACTGCCTGAAGTCTTCAGTGTCATGCAGTGGCACAGTGAAACATTTGAACTGCCGAAAGGGGCGGTTCATCTTGCTGAAAACAGTGTTTGCCGTAATCAGATGTATCAGCTGGGCAGTAATGTGCTGGGTTTTCAGTTCCATCCTGAAATGACCCCAGAGGTATTACAGATGTTTCTGGAAAATGATGAGGAGCTTGCGGTTTTTAATGGTATCTATGTGCAGAACGAAAAGGAGTTGAAGCAATCGCCAGAACACTGTTTTGAGCAGGGAAATCAGCTGCTCAACAGAGCAATAGACTATGTTCTGGCTAAAACTGCGTGCTGATTAAATAATAAACACCTGATCCTGCTGAACTTCTGTAATCAAAACGAAAAAAGGTAAAAGAAGTTTGCTTATGCATTAAACAATCGCTATAATGAGCGACCCTTTAATGAAAGGGGGTTGGCTGTGAATAAAACAGTCAGCATCGTGACAGTCGTGGCATCGATCATGACCTTAGTGATATTCACTGCTCTTGACACTTGCCTTTTTAGTGGGGTGAGATGCGTCAGGAGTGATTCTTTATATATTTGGCTTGGAGTTAACTGGTATGTCTAACCAGAGAATTCGTATCCGTCTTAAGTCTTTTGATCACCGTTTAATTGATCAATCTTCTCAAGAGATCGTAGAAACAGCAAAACGTACTGGTGCACAGGTTTGTGGTCCAATCCCGATGCCTACCCGTATCGAACGTTTTAACGTTTTAACATCACCACACGTTAACAAAGATGCGCGTGACCAGTATGAGATCCGCACTTATAAACGTCTGATCGACATCGTTCAGCCTACAGACAAAACTGTAGATGCACTGATGAAGTTGGATCTTGCAGCTGGTGTTGATGTTCAGATCGCATTGGGTTAAGGCTTTCGGTTAATTAACGCTCTAAGTTAATTAGGCCGCTTTTTTAGAGGTTTATGCACATGGCTATTGGTTTAGTCGGTCGCAAGTGCGGTATGACACGTATCTTTACAGATGCTGGTGTTTCTGTACCTGTAACAGTGATTGAGGTTGATCCTAACCGCATCACTCAAATCAAAACGCTTGAAACTGATGGTTATCAAGCGATTCAAGTCACTACTGGTGAACGTCGCGAATCTCGCGTAACTAACGCTCAGAAAGGTCACTTTGCGAAAGCTGGTGTTGCTGCTGGTCGTCTGGTTCAGGAATTCCGCGCTACAGAAGCTGATCTTGAAGGTCGTGAAGTTGGTGGTTCTCTTACCGTTGAACTGTTCACAGTGGGTCAGATTGTTGACGTAACTGGTCAGTCTAAAGGTAAAGGTTTCCAAGGTGGTGTTAAGCGTTGGAACTTCCGTACGCAAGATGCTACACACGGTAACTCTGTTTCTCACCGTGTTTTAGGTTCTACTGGTCAAAACCAGACTCCTGGTCGCGTATTCAAAGGCAAAAAAATGGCTGGCCATTTAGGTGCTGAACGCGTAACTACACAGGGTCTTGAAATCGTTGCTATCGACGTTGAACGTTCAGTTCTTGTTGTTAAAGGCGCGGTTCCTGGTGCTACCGGTGGTGACGTAACTGTACGTCCTACAATCAAGGCCTGAGGGGAAATATTGTGAATTTAAATACTGTTTCCGGCTCTGCTGTTGAATTATCTGAAGTTGCTTTCGGTCGTGAATTCAACGAAGCTCTTGTACACCAGGTTGTTACAGCTTATTTAGCTGGTGGTCGTCAAGGCTCTAAAGCACAGAAATCACGTGCAGACGTTTCTGGCGGTGGTAAAAAACCATTCCGTCAAAAAGGTACTGGCCGTGCGCGTGCTGGTTCTATCCGCAGCCCGATCTGGGTTGGTGGTGGTAAAACTTTTGCTGCCCGTCCACAGGACTGGTCTCAAAAAGTAAACCGTAAAATGTATCGCGGTGCAATGCAATGCATCCTGGCTGAACTTGTTCGTCAAGATCGCCTGGTACTGGTTGAAGAGTTTGCTGTTGCAGCTCCAAAAACTAAAGAATTGCTTGCGAAACTTAACGACTTGAATGCAGTTCGCGCATTGATCGTTACTGATGCTGTTGATGAGAATCTGTATCTTGCTGCACGTAACCTTCCACACGTTGATGTGGTTGATGCTGCTGGTATTGATCCTGTTAGCCTGATTGCGTTCGATAAAGTTGTTATGTCTGTTGCTGCTGCTAAGAAAATTGAGGTAGAACTTGGATGAACAACGAACGTATCTATCAAGTCCTGCAAGGACCTGTATTCTCAGAAAAAGCACAAGTTTTAGGTGAAACTGCTGGTGTTCAGGTTTTTAAAGTTGCACTTGATGCAAACAAACTTGAAATCAAGAAAGCAGTTGAGCAACTCTTTGGTGTTCAGGTTGTTAAAGTTAACACAACGATCACTAAAGGTAAGACTAAACGCTTTGGTAAAACTATCGGACGCCGTTCTGATGTTAAAAAAGCATACGTCACCCTGAAAGCTGGCCAGGATGTTGAAATGGCTGACTTGGGCGATACCGCTGAAAGCGCAGCGGAATAAGGACGAAAATTATGCCAATTCAAAAATGTAAGCCAACGTCTCCAGGGCGTCGCTTTGTAGAGAAAGTGGTTCATAATCACCTTCACAAAGGCGCACCATATGCTCCGTTGACAGAAGCTAAAAAACGTACTGGTGGTCGTAACAATAACGGTCACATTACGACTCGTCACGTTGGTGGCGGTCATAAACAACAGTACCGTATTGTTGACTTCAAACGTAACAAAGACGGCATTCCTGCTGTAGTTGAACGTATTGAATACGATCCTAACCGTACAGCTCATATTGCACTTGTGCTTTATGCTGATGGTGAGCGTCGTTATATTATTGCACCTAAAGGTCTTCGCGCTGGTGATAAAGTACAGTCTGGTAACGATGCTCCAATTCGTCCAGGTAACTGCTTGCCACTTCGCAACATGCCTATCGGTTCTACTCTTCACAACATTGAACTTAAAATCGGTAAAGGTGCTCAGTTAGCACGTTCTGCTGGTGCTTCGGTTCAGCTGTTGGGTCGTGACGGTTCTTACGCAATCGTTCGTCTGCGTTCAGGCGAAATGCGTAAAGTACACGTTGAATGTCGCGCTGTGTTAGGTGAAGTATCTAACTCAGAAAGCAACCTTCGTTCACTTGGTAAAGCAGGTGCATCCCGCTGGCGTGGCGTTCGTCCTACCGTTCGTGGTATGGCGATGAACCCAGTTGATCACCCACATGGTGGTGGTGAAGGGCGTAACAAAGGTATTCAACCTGTAAGCCCATGGGGTCAAAAAGCTAAAGGGTACAAGACACGTACCAACAAGCGTACGACTAAGATGATCATTCGCGACCGTCGCGTTAAGTAACAAGTAAAGGAATCTGACAATGCCTCGTTCTCTGAAAAAAGGCCCATTCGTCGATGCGCACTTGTTCGCTAAGGTTGAAGCGGCTATCGCGGCTAATAACCGTAAGCCGATCAAAACTTGGTCGCGTCGTTCGATGATCCTCCCGGATTTTGTTGGTTTAACAATTTCTGTCCATAATGGCCGTAACCATGTTCCAGTGATTGTATCTGAACACATGGTTGGTCATAAACTCGGTGAATTCGCGCCAACTCGTACCTATCGTGGTCACGGTGTTGACAAGAAATCTAAACGTTAAGGTGCGATGATGGAAGTTACTGCTAAATTATGCGGTGCCGCTATCTCGGCACAAAAAACTCGTTTGGTTGCAGACCTGATCCGTGGCAAATCTGTTGCTCACGCGCTTAATATCCTGAACTTCAGCAACAAAAAAGCTGCCGTTCTAGTTAAAAAAGCACTGGAATCTGCGATTGCAAACGCTGAACACAATAACAGTTTAGATGTAGACGACCTTAAGGTAACTACGATTTACGTTGATGAAGGCACAAGCCTTAAACGTATTATGCCACGTGCTAAAGGCCGTGCAGATCGTATTACTAAGCGTACTTGTCACATTACCGTTAAGGTAGGGGTTTGATATGGGTCAGAAGGTTCATCCAATCGGTATCCGCCTTGGTGTTGTAAAACGTCATAACGCCAACTGGTATGCGAGTCCGAAACAATACGCTGAATACTTGCTTAAAGATTTGCAGGTTCGTGAGTTTTTGACTAAAAAACTTAAGAACGCAATGATCAGCAACATTCTTATCGAACGTCCTACAGGCGCTGCTAAAGTAACAATCAGCACTGCCCGTCCTGGTATCGTAATCGGTAAAAAAGGCGAAGACATTGAGAAATTACAGCGTGAGCTTACTCAGATCATGGGTATCCCTGCGCAAGTAAGCATCAACGAAATCGATCGCCCTGACCTGGACGCACGTCTGGTTGCTGAAGCTATCGCTTCTCAGCTGGAAAAACGTGTAATGTTCCGTCGTGCTATGAAGCGTGCGGTACAGAACACAATGCGTGCTGGTGCTAAAGGTATCAAAGTTGAAGTTTCTGGTCGTTTAGGTGGTGCAGAGATTGCACGTACTGAATGGTATCGTGAAGGTCGTGTACCTTTGCATACACTTCGTGCGGACATCGACTACGCTACTATGCGTGCTGAAACAACTTACGGTACGATTGGCGTTAAAGTATGGATTTTCCGTGGTGAGATCTTAGGTGGCATGAAACAAGTCATGAACCCTGCTCCTGCTGAAGAACGTCCAGCTAAACGTGGTCGCGGTCGTGGTGAAGGTCAGGAGCGTCGTGGTCGTCGCAATGATCGTTCTGCTGAAAAAGGAGAATAATCCATGTTGCAACCTAAACGTACTAAATTCCGTAAAGTGCAGAAAGGCCGTAACACTGGTCTGGCACATCGCGGTAGCACTGTATCTTTCGGTACAATTGCGCTTAAATCTGTTGAGCGTGGTCAGATGACTGCTCGTCAAATTGAAGCTGCGCGTCGTACAATCAGCCGTCGTATTAAACGTGGTGGTAAGATCTTTATCCGTGTTTTCCCAGACAAACCAATTACTGAAAAGCCATTAGAAGTTCGTATGGGTAAAGGTAAAGGTTCTGTGGAATACTGGGTTTGCCAAATCAAACCAGGTAAGATCTTGTACGAAATGGATGGTGTTAGTGAAGAACTGGCTCGTGAAGCGTTTACGCTTGCGGCAGCTAAACTTCCTTTCAAAACCACTATCGTTACTAAGACGGTGATGTAATGAATACTAAAGATCTACGTGAAAAATCGGTAGAAGAGTTGACAGCTTTGCTTGATGAGCAACAGCTTAACCAATTCCGTCTTCGTATGGCGAAAGCAACTGGTCAACTGGGTAAATCGCATGAAGTTGCGCTTACTCGTAAGACTATTGCTCGTATCAAGACCCTCCTTACCGAAAAACAGGGGAACGGACAATGAGTGAGCAAACAGTTCGCACGTTAACAGGTAAAGTCGTAAGCGACAAAATGGACAAGTCTATTGTTGTGCTTATTGAACGCCGCGTTCAACACCCGTTGTATGGCAAATCAATCCGCCGTTCAACTAAATTACACGCTCATGATGAGAACAACACAGCTAAAACTGGTGATGTTGTAACCATTAAAGAAAGCCGCCCAATTTCTAAAACTAAGTCTTGGACTCTGGTTGAAGTTGTTGAAGCAGCTGCTGAGTAATTAACGTTCTTGTTGCATCATCGGTCAATTTCGAGTACTCTTTGAGCCTTTCGAAATTGCGACCGGTGATGCTCGGTTTTGGAGTAGGGCAATGATTCAGACCGAAAGTATGCTCGACGTAGCAGACAACAGTGGTGCTCGCCGCGTACAATGTATTAAAGTACTGGGTGGTTCACATCGTCGTTATGCTTCTGTTGGCGACATTATTAAAGTTACTGTAAAAGAAGCTATTCCACGCGCACGTGTTAAAAAAGGTGACGTGATGAATGCTGTTGTTGTACGTACAAAATTCGGCATCCGTCGTCCAGATGGTTCAGTTATCCGTTTCGACGATAACGCAGCTGTTATTTTGAACAACAACAAAGCGCCGATTGCAACTCGTATTTTCGGACCAGTGACTCGTGAACTTCGTACTGAACAGTTCATGAAAATCATTTCATTGGCTCCTGAAGTTCTATAAGAGGCAATCATGGCTAAGATTAAAAAAGGCGATCAAGTAATTGTGATCGCAGGTAAAGAAAAAGGCAAACAGGGTACTGTTCTGTCTGTTTCAAATGACACGGTTAAGGTTGAAGGTCTTAATCTTGTTAAGAAGCACCAGAAGCCAAACCGTGTAACAGGCGCTGAAGGCGGTATTGTTACTCAGGAAGCTTCGCTTCATATTTCAAATGTGGCAATTTTTAATGCTGCAACCCAAAAGGCTGACCGTGTTGGTTACCAAGTGATTGAAGGCGTGAAAACTCGCGTATTCAAATCAAATGGTGAATCAGTGGCGGTAGCGAAGTAATAGGTTGAAATAGGCTATGGCCAGACTTAAAACACGTTATAACGACGAAATCCGCGCTAAGTTAAAAGAAGAACTTGGCCTGGGTAATGTGATGGAGATTCCTCGCATCACTAAAATCACTATCAATATGGGTGTTGGTGCAGCTTCTGCTGACAAGAAACTCCTTGATGGTGCTTTATCTGATATGCAGGCTATTGCTGGTCAAAAACCAGTTTTAACTTTAGCTCGTAAATCAATCGCTGGTTTTAAAATCCGTGATGGTTGGCCGATCGGTTGTAAAGTTACTTTACGCGGCGAACGTATGTACGAATTCTTAGACCGTCTGATCTCTATTGCGATTCCTCGTATTCGTGACTTCCGTGGTTTTTCTGCGAAATCATTTGATGGACGTGGTAACTACTCAATGGGTCTCAAGGAACAGATCATGTTCCCTGAAATCGATTTTGATAAGATCGATCGTATTCGTGGTATGGATATTACTATCACTACGACCGCTCGTACTGATGACGAAGGCCGTGCGCTTATGCGTGGTTTCGGCTTCCCGTTCAAATAAGAGGTCGATATGGCTAAGAAAAGTATGATTAATCGCGAATTGAAACGCGAAACTACTGTTGCTAAATACGCTGCAAAACGTGCTGAATTAAAAGCTGTTATTGCAAACGTAAATGCATCAGATGAAGAACGTTTCGAAGCGATGATGAAGTTACAGGCATTACCACGTAATGCATCTCCAGTACGTCTGCGTAACCGTTGTGGTTTAACTGGTCGTCCTCATGGTTACTTCCGTAAGTTCGGTTTAAGCCGTAACAAATTACGTGACACAGTAATGCAGGGTGATGTACCGGGCGTTGTTAAGGCAAGCTGGTAAGGAGCGACTATAAATGAGTATGCAAGATACCGTTGCCGACATGTTAACACGTGTTCGTAACGCACAGATGGCAAAGAAACAGACTGTTTCTATGCCAAATTCAAAGTTGAAAGTTGCTATTGCTAACGTACTTCAACAGGAAGGTTATATTGCTGATGTTGCTGTTGCTGATAATGAAGGCAAAGCGACTTTAACGATTACTTTAAAATATTTCGAAGGCAAACCAGTTATTGAAACTGTGAAACGCGTAAGCCGTCCAGGTCTGCGTCAGTATCGCGGTAAAGATAACCTTCCTAGCGTTAAGCAAGGTTTAGGTGTTGCAATTGTTTCTACAAGCAAAGGCATCATGACTGATCGCGCTGCACGTGCTGCGGGCATCGGTGGTGAAGTTATTGCTTTTGTTTCTTAATAGGTGATTCCTCATGTCTCGTGTGGCTAAAGCCCCAGTAACTGTGCCTAACGGTGTGACAGTTACTCAGAACGGCCGGCAGGTCGAAGTGAAAGGCACTAAAGGTACATTGTCTTTCAACCTGCATGCGCTGGTCGAGCTCAAACAGGAAGACGGTACATTAGTTATTGCTCCTAAAGCAGAGTCGAAAGACGCTTGGATGCAGGCTGGTACTGCTCGCGCTGTGCTTAACAACCTTGTTAAAGGTGTTAGCGATGGTTTCGAACGTAAGTTACAACTGATCGGTGTTGGTTATAAAGCTGCGGTTAAAGGTAACGTTGTTAACCTTAACCTTGGTTTCTCTCACCCGATTGATTACAACCTTCCTGAAGGTGTAACTGCTGAAACTCCTACAGCGACTGAAATTATCCTGAAATCTGCTGATAAAGCGAAATTAGGTCAAGTTGCTGCGGAAATCCGTGGTTACCGTCCACCAGAGCCTTATAAAGGTAAAGGTGTTCGTTATTCTGACGAAGTTGTACTTCGTAAAGAAGCTAAGAAGAAATAAGGCGCGAGGTTCTTATGAACGAAAAGAAACAATCCCGTTTGCGTCGTGCGAAGAGCACACGCTTGCACATCCGTGCATTGGGTGCGACTCGCCTGTGTGTAAACCGCACACCGCGTCACATCTATGCTCAAGTTATTTCAGCAGATGGTGGCAAAGTTTTAGCGCAAGCTTCAACTTTGGATGCTACTTTACGCGCTGGTACAACTGGTAACGTTGAAGCTGCCACTAAAGTAGGTGCTTTAATCGCAGAACGTGCGAAAGCTGCAGGTGTAACTAAAGTTGCATTTGACCGTTCTGGTTTTAAATATCATGGTCGTATCAAAGCCTTGGCTGATGCTGCTCGTGAAAACGGCTTGGAGTTCTAATCATGGCTAAAGTTGAACAAAACGAAGGTCTTGTTGAAAAGCTGGTTGCCGTTGATCGTGTAGCCAAAGTTGTTAAAGGTGGTCGTATCTTCTCTTTCACAGCATTGACTGTGGTAGGTGATGGTAATGGTCGTGTAGGTTTTGGTCGTGGTAAAGCACGTGAAGTTCCAGCTGCTATTTCTAAAGCACTTGAAGCTGCTCGTCGCAACATGATTACTGTAGAACTGACTGACGGCACTCTGCAACATCCAATCAATGCACGTCATGGCGCAAGCCGTGTTTACATGCAACCTGCTTCTGAAGGTACAGGCGTAATCGCTGGTGGTTCTATGCGTGCCGTACTGGAAGCTGTTGGTGTACGTAACGTATTGACTAAATGTTATGGTTCTACTAACGCTGCAAACGTTGTTAACGCGACTTTTAACGGTCTGCGTGACATGACTTCTCCAGAGAAGGTTGCTGCGAAACGTGGTCTTTCAGTAGAACAAATTTTAGGGTAATCAATCATGAAAACGATTAAAGTTACCCAGACTAAATCTGCTTCGCACCGCTTGAAAAATCACAAGCTTAGCCTGCAAGGTTTAGGTCTGCGTCGTATTGGTCATACCGTAGAAGTGGTAGATACTCCTTCTAACCGTGGTATGATCAACCAAGTCTACTATATGGTTAGTGTAGAGGAATAAGCCATGACTCTGCGTTTAAATACAATTGCACCGGCTGAAGGTGCTAAGCGTGATAACCTTCGTCTGGGCCGTGGTATCGGTTCTGGCGTTGGTAAGACTGGTGGCCGTGGTGTCAAAGGTCAGAAATCACGTAAGAGCGGTGGTGTACGCCCAGGTTTCGAAGGTGGTCAAACTGCGCTTTATCGTCGTTTGCCTAAATTCGGTTTCACTAGCCAACAGGCTCTGAAAACTGCGGAAGTACGTCTGTCTGAACTTTCTAAAGTTGAAGGTGATATTATTTCACTTGAAACTCTGAAAGCAGCTAACGTTGTGCGTAAAGATATGATTCGTGCCCGTATCGTACTTTCTGGTGAAATTACCCGTGCATTCACTGTACAAGGTGTTGCATTGACTAAAGGCGCTAAAGCTGCTGTTGAAGCTGCTGGCGGTAAAGTCGAGGAGTAATCTCCAGTGTCTATGTCTCCTAGTTCTTCAGGTCATGTCAATATGATGAAAGGCCAGCCATTTCATGTGAAATATCGTGAGATTATAAGCCGTATGATGTTTCTCATCGGTGCTTTGCTGGTTTTTCGACTGGGAGCGCATATTCCAGTACCAGGCATTAACAATGCAGCATTGGAAAATCTGTTTAATGCAAACCAGGGGACTATCCTTGGTTTGTTTAACATGTTTTCAGGTGGTGCACTTGAGCGGATGTCGATTCTTGCTTTAGGGATTATGCCGTATATTTCTGCATCTATTATTGTGCAGTTAATGTCGACTGTGGTTCCTTCGCTTGAAGCTTTGAAAAAAGAAGGTGAGCAGGGTAAGCGTAAAATCAATCAGTATACCCGTCAGGGTACGCTGTTGCTTGCGCTTGTGCAGGCTGTAGGTATGTGTGCAGGTCTGATCGGTCAGGGGATTACCCTGAGCTCAGGTCTTGCATTTTATGTTCCTGCAGTGTCTTCTCTGGTTGCAGGTACTATGTTCCTGATGTGGCTTGGTGAGCAGATCACTGAACGCGGTGTGGGAAATGGTATTTCAATGATCATTTTTGCCGGTATTGTTGCCGGGCTTCCAAATCTGATCATGCAGTCCCTGTCATCAGTTGACAGTGGGCAGACCAGTCTGATCGGTCTTGTTATTTTTGGCTTGCTTTCACTTGGTGTACTGGCTGCTATTGTGTTTATTGAGAAAGCGCAACGCCGCATTCCAGTGAACTATGCACAGAAGCAACAGGGTCGCCGGGTATTCACTGCTCAGCAGACACATCTGCCATTAAAAATTAATATGGCGGGTGTTATTCCGGCAATTTTTGCAAGTTCATTACTGTTGTTTCCTGCGAGTCTTGGACAGTGGGTTGGCAGTTCTGATCCAAATGCCGGTTTGATTAAGCGTAGCCTGCAGGATCTGGCACTCGTGCTTTCGCCTGGGCAACCGTTATATTTGGTGCTCTTTGGTGCGTTAATTATCTTTTTCTGCTACTTCTACACAGCGCTGGTTTTCAGCCCTAAAGAAGTGTCAGAGAACTTGAAACGCAGCGGAGCTTACGTGCCTGGTATTCGTCCAGGAGAGCAAACTGCTCGTTACTTAGATCATATTCTCAACCGATTGACGTTTATTGGTGCGATCTATATTACAGTAATCTGTTTAATGCCAATGGTACTGCAAAGTTCATTTGGTATTCCATTCTATCTGGGTGGGACATCATTACTTATTGTGGTTGTTGTTGTGATGGACTTTATGGCTCAGCTACAGGCTCATCTAACTTCACATCAATATGATAATCAATCGCTGATGAGAAAAACGACTGCTCATCCTAAGGGATAAGCGCACTTAGAGGTTTCATCATGAAAGTACAGGCTTCTGTAAAGAAAATTTGTGGTAACTGTAAAGTTATCAAGCGTCATGGGGTTATTCGCGTAATTTGTAGCGCTGAACCTCGTCATAAGCAGCGTCAAGGTTAATCTGATCAAGACCTGTTGATTTCAGTAGGCTAATTAGGTTATTATCCGCCCCTCAAGATTTTTGTGGGGCGGTTGATTATCTTGACTGCCTTTTTGGAGAAAATTGAATGGCTCGTATTGCCGGTGTAAACATTCCGGATAACAAGCATGCTGTTATCTCTCTCACGTACATCTTTGGTATTGGTCGCCACACTGCTAAGAACATCTTAGCTGCTGCAGGTATCACTACTACAACTAAGATCCGTGAATTAGACGACGCTCAGCTTGATGCGATTCGTGCAGAAGTTGCTAAGGTTCCGACCGAAGGTGATTTACGTCGCGAAATTTCCATGAACATTAAACGTTTAATGGATTTAGGCTGCTACCGCGGTCTTCGTCATCGTCGCAGCTTGCCTGTCCGTGGACAACGCACCAAAACTAACGCACGTACCCGTAAAGGTCCGCGCAAACCTATTAAGAAATAAGATTTCTGGAAGCTAAAAGATGGCTAAAGATACTCGCACACGCAAGAAGGTCACCCGTACCGTCTCTGAAGGTGTTGCACACATTCACGCTTCTTTTAATAACACCATTGTTACGATTACCGATCGTCAAGGTAATGCATTGGCTTGGGCTACCTCCGGTGGACAAGGCTTCCGTGGATCACGTAAATCAACACCGTTTGCTGCTCAGGTAGCTGCTGAAGTTGCTGGTAAAGCTGCTTTGGATTACGGTTTGAAAAACCTGGATGTCCTTGTAAAAGGTCCTGGTCCAGGTCGTGAATCTGCGGTTCGTGCATTAGGTGCAGTGGGTTATAAAATTAACAGCATTACCGACGTGACGCCAATCCCGCACAACGGTTGCCGTCCACCTAAAAAACGTCGCGTGTAAGGAGAAACATTCATGGCTCGTTATATTGGTCCAAAATGCAAACTCTCTCGCCGCGAAGGGACAGACCTGCAATTAAAATCTGGCGTTAAACCATTTGACGTCAAAACTAAAAAACATGCTAAAGCTCCTGGCCAACATGGCGGAGCTCGTGGTGGTAAGCAATCTGAGTACTCACTACAATTACGTGAAAAACAAAAAGTACGTCGTATGTACGGTGTTTTAGAGCGTCAGTTTAGTAATTACTACAAAGAAGCTGCTCGTGTGAAAGGCGCAACTGGTGAAAACCTGTTGAAATTGCTTGAAAGCCGTCTGGATAACGTTGTTTATCGCATGGGTTTTGGTTCTACACGTGCAGAAGCTCGTCAGCTTGTATCTCACCGCTCAATCACTTTGAATGGCCGTCGTGTTAACATCGCGTCTATTCAGGTTAAAGCTGGTGATGTAATTGCTGTACATGAAGGTGCTAAACAACAACTGCGTATCAAAAACGCTGTTGAATTAGCTGCACAACGTGGTATTCCTTCTTGGATGGAAATCGACCATTCTAAGCTGGAAGGTACGTTTAAAGCTGCACCTGATCGTTCAGATTTACCTGCTGAAATCAACGAAAGCTTGATTGTAGAATTGTATTCTAAATAATCCTTGAGGTAGCAATAATGACGCGTACTGCAAATGAGTTTCTAACTCCGCAAGCGATCAAGGTCGAAGCGGCAAGCGGGACCTCGGCAAAAGTTATTCTGGAACCGTTAGAGCGTGGCTTTGGTCATACTCTTGGTAATGCTTTACGTCGCATCCTTCTTTCTTCTTTACCTGGCGCTGCTGTGGTTGAAGTTGAGATTGAAGGTGTCGAGCACGAGTACAGTACTTTAGAAGGCTTGCAGCAGGACATCGTCGAGCTCTTGCTGAACCTGAAAGGATTGTCTATTAAGCTGTTCGATCAAAACGAAGCATATTTGACATTGGAAAAACAGGGTCCTGGCGACGTAACTGCTGCTGACCTTCGTTTACCACATAATGTTGAAGTGGTTAACCCTGAACATCTGATCGGTACTCTAAGTGCTTCAGGTTCGCTGAAAATGCGCCTGAAAGTTGCTCAGGGTCGCGGTTATGAAACATCTGATTCTCGATTCCCGGAAGGCGAAACCCGTCCAGTGGGTCGTTTACAGCTTGATGCTTCATACAGCCCGATCAAGCGTGTGTCTTACACAGTTGAAAATGCTCGTGTAGAACAGCGTACGGATCTTGATAAACTTGTAATTGATCTTGAAACCAACGGTACTGTTGATCCGGAAGAAGCGATCCGTAAAGCTGCAACTATTTTGCAGCAGCAGATTGCGATCTTTGTTGATCTTCAGAAAGATCAGGCACCTGTAGCTCAGGAACCTCGTGAAGAAGTTGATCCAATCTTGCTTCGTCCAGTTGATGATCTAGAGCTTACTGTTCGTTCTGCTAACTGTTTGAAAGCAGAAAATATTTACTACATTGGTGATCTGGTACAGCGTACTGAGGTTGAGTTACTTAAAACTCCTAACCTGGGTAAAAAATCGCTTACTGAGATCAAAGATGTTCTGGCTTCGAAGGGCTTACAGCTCGGCATGCGTTTAGAGAACTGGCCACCAGCCAGCCTCCGCATGGACGATCGTTTTGCCTATCGTAGCCGTTAATTAAGTAGGACTATCACCATGCGTCATCGTAATAGTGGTGTGAAATTAGGCCGTACAAGCAGTCATCGTAAAGCGATGTTCCAAAACATGGCTAATTCTTTGTTCGAACACGAGTTAATTAAAACTACTGTTCCTAAAGCAAAAGAATTACGTCGTGTTGCTGAGCCTTTAATCACTTTAGCTAAAGTCGATTCTGTAGCAAACCGTCGTCTGGCATTTGCTCGTACTCGCTCAGCTGCAACTGTTGGTAAATTATTTACCGTTCTTGGCCCTCGTTACAAAGAACGTAACGGCGGTTATCTACGTGTTCTTAAAGCGGGCTTCCGTGCAGGTGATGCTGCACCGATGGCTTACGTTGAGCTTGTAGATCGCGAAGTTAAATAATTTCGCAGAAAGAGCAACAGGTTGTTCGAAAAGGTCGGTTTTTTAACCGACCTTTTTTATTGTCTAAAAAAAGTTATATATTGGAAGCTTAATAATAATTTTAGGAGGAATGAATGATGACTGAAAAACTTAGGGCGGAGATTGAGCATATTAAAATGGAGGATTTTTTACTAATAACACCACGTGAAATAAATAATACGTATTTTGCGTAGGACATTTAAAGTATTCTTTGTTTTTGAAATGATCATTCCTGAAGCTGAGTATTCACTTTGTATCTTTGAGAGGACTGAAATTGATCATGCAAATGGTTTTAAAATTTAAAGCTCGCTGATTCTGACAGTTGGCTTTTATCCGGTTCCAGTAGATACTGGTTGCTGGATAAAAGTGTCGATGAGTCTGATGATTATGATCTACTGTCTTATGGGACAGAATTAAGTGCGGAAACTATGGATGAGTTCAAAAAATTATTGGGACTGAATTAATGCTGGTGTGGGAAGAATAATGATTAAATTTCTGTATAGTATTTAATATCAGTATTTTATGTTGTTGTTTTTAATATAACGCCATATTTTATTGTCTGACAATATTTGAAATTGTCCTGAACTGACATGAATTTCGTCAGTTTTTTTTAAACTTGACATTGCGTATTGTCAAATTTGTGATTAAATAAAAATGTACTTTTAAAAAGGTTATAAAAAGAACATGGAAAAGCAAGTTGATATTCTGATTGTTGGTGCTGGTATTTCTGGTATTGGTGTAGCCGCGCATCTTTCAAAAAACTCACCACAACGTTCATTTGAAATTATTGAGCGCCGGGAAAGCTTTGGGGGCACCTGGGACTTATTTAAATATCCAGGCATCCGTTCTGATTCTGATATGTCTACTTTTGGTTTTAATTTTAAACCTTGGCAAAAAGCAAACGTTCTTGCAGATGGTGCATCAATCAAAGGCTATGTTGCTGAAGTTGTTGATGAATTTAAGCTTAAAGATAAGATTCACTTTAATCATCGGGTCCGCACTGCAAACTATGATTCATCCTTAAAGAAATGGGTTGTAGAAATTGAAGATCCGAATGGTAAGTTACAGACCTGGGTTGCCAATTTTGTGGTCGGTTGTACCGGTTATTATAATTATGATCAGGGTTATCAGCCTGATTATCCAGGAAAAGAAAACTTTAAAGGTGAGTTTGTCAATCCACAGTTCTGGCCTGAAAATTTAGATTATTCGGGTAAGAAGGTAGTGATTATTGGCAGTGGTGCAACAGCAATTACCCTGGTTCCTGCAATGTCCAAAGGTGGTGCAGGGCATGTGACCATGTTACAGCGCTCGCCGACTTATATTGCGTCCATTCCATCTGTTGATTTTGTGTATGACAAAATGCGTAAGGTACTTCCTGAAGATGTTGCGTATAAACTTACACGAGCACGTAATATCGGTATGCAGCGCGGTATCTATGCTTTAGCTCAGAAGCAACCGAAGCTTCTGCGTAAACTGCTTTTAAAATCAATTGAAATGCAGTTGAAAGGCAAAGTGGATATGAAGCACTTTACACCCGCTTACAACCCGTGGGATCAGCGTTTATGTGTTGTACCTGATGGTGATTTATTTAAAATTCTACGCTCAGGTAAGGCGAGTGTTGAAACAGATCATATTGAGAAAATTACTGAGACCGGTATTCAGCTGAAATCAGGTAAACATCTGGATGCGGATATTATTGTGTCTGCAACAGGTCTTGAGATCCAGATTCTGGGTGGTATTAAAGCCACGATTGATGGTAAAGAAATGAATACTTCACATCATATGCTGTATCAGGGTGTGATGGTCAGTGATGTGCCTAATATGGCGATGATCATTGGTTACATCAATGCTTCCTGGACACTCAAGGTGGATATCGCAGGTGAATATATCAGCCGTCTTGTGAATTACATG
Source organism: Acinetobacter chinensis (assembly GCF_002165375.2). Classification (NCBI taxonomy): domain Bacteria; kingdom Pseudomonadati; phylum Pseudomonadota; class Gammaproteobacteria; order Moraxellales; family Moraxellaceae; genus Acinetobacter; species Acinetobacter chinensis. The sequence goes on along the minus strand of NZ_CP032134.1, from coordinate 3,134,187 downwards.
GATAAGAAAGGTTTTGATGAGGTGATTCCACAAGGGGATGCAACTGAGTTAATGGAAGATACGGTCATGGGCAGTTTATCTTCAGGCTATATTGCCCGTGCTGCGAATGTCATGCCGAAACAGGGTAAACATGCACCATGGAAAGTGACCAATAACTACCTTGCAGACCGTAAAGAGCTTAAAAATGCTAAGTTTGATGATGGTGTACTGAAGTTTCATAAACGTGAGGCTCAGTCTGCAAAAAAGCCTAAACTGGTTTCTTAATCTAGTTTAAGAGACATAAAAGGAGCTTCGGCTCCTTTTTTAATGCCTGTAAATATTGTACGGAGTTGGCTTTGAACAGTTGTGCATAAAAACAGATGCATTAAATAAAGAGCATGGATGTCTGTAATGAACAGACCCAAAAAAGGAGCATATCGCTCCTTTTTCGTTTATGGGAAATGCTTAGAGTGAACGGGAAATCAGTTCTTTCATGATTTCATTGGTACCTGCATAAATGCGGTTTGCACGGTTGTCGATATAAGCGCGGGCGATCGGGTACTCAAGCATATAGCCATAGCCACCATGCAGCTGTAGGCACTCATCGACAACTTCAGAGAACAGTTCTGAAATTTTATATTTAGCGGCAGCAGCAGCATCCACACCCAGTTTTTCTTCGAGTTGCAGTTCCATACAGCGGTCTAAATAGGCACGGCAGAAATCAATTTCAGTGCGCATTTCAGCCAGTTTGAAGCGGGTGTTCTGGAAAGCACCGATTGGTTTACCAAACGCTTTACGGTCTTTTGTATATTGCAGGGTATGTGCAAATGCAGCCTCAGAACCCGCCTGACAGATAATGGCAACTAGCATGCGTTCCCATGCCAGTTCTTTCATCAGCATAATAAAGCCCATGCCTTCCATACCCAGCAGGTTTTCTTTCGGAACACGGACATTGTCAAAGAACAGTTCGCAGGTATCCTGTCCTTTCATACCGATTTTATTCAATGGTTTACCTTTGCTGAAACCTGCGCGATCTGCTTCAACAATAATTAAAGATAAGTTTGCTGAGCCTTTGTCTGAATTACCTGTTTTACAGACCACAATCGCCATGTCACATAAGTAACCATTGGTGATGAAGATCTTGGAACCATTGATGACATATTCATCACCATCCAGTACAGCTGTGGTACGTACACCCTGTAAGTCAGAGCCCGTGCCAGGTTCAGTCATCGCAATCGCAGTTACTGTTTCGCCAGAAACCATTCTAGGAATCCAGTATTTTTTCTGTTCTTCGTTACCAAAGTTATTGACATAGTTGGCGACAATATCTGAATGAAGTGAAAAACCTGTTGAGGAATCCATTGCATAGGCCTGTTCTTCAATCAGAATCATGCTGTAACGACGGTCTACACCATAGCCACCATATTCTTCAGGCATGGTTGCACAGAGTAGCCCCATTTCCCCGGCTTTGTTCCAAAGATCACGGTCTACATGCTGTTGAGCTTCATATTTTGCAATGTTGGGAACGACTTCTTTTTCATAAAATTTACGTACTGTTTCGCGAAAAGCCTCATGTTCAGCATTGAATAATTTGCGAGGCAGCATATTTGCTAAAGGGCGGATTGCACCAGACTGCATTGTTTTTTTCCTTAAGAATTTTCCTTGTACACAGAAGTTAAAATATTGCTGAAAAATGAACAATGTGATGAATGCTCAATTGCATAAAAAAACTGATGAATTTGGTCATTTGCGGGAATTCTGTCGGCACTTTTTATACTGATGCGTTAAACTAGGCAGCAAAACCGATTGGGGAAATTGTATGAGCGAAGAAATCAGCCTGGAAGAAAGAAAGGTCATTTACCGTGCCCGCAGAGGACTGAAGGAAATTGATGTTTATTTTGATCCCTATGTAAAAAATTATTATCTTCAGGCAGATGCAGAAGAAAAAGCTGTTTTTGGTGAACTGGTGGATCAGGAAGACCCTGACTTACTTGACTGGTTTATGGAAGTTTCAGAACCTCCCCGTCCAGAAATGAAAACGCTGATCCAGAAGCTGAAACATTACGTTCATGGCTGATCTGAGTTTTAATGTAGGGCGCAGCAGAACGGGCTGCGCAATACAGATACTCGCTTTGATGCTGGTGCTGACAGCACTGTATCAGGTGCTCAGTCCTGGAATATGGTTGGTTGGTGTATGTATTGCGGTATATTCACTGATCAGGTTGAATGGAAATCAAAAGCCGTTTGTGCTGTCCAGACTTGATCATCAGTTATGGTCAGTGACAGAGCAGGGTAAATCCAGTCAGCTTGAAATTGAGAAAATTCTGGACTTTCAGTTACTGGTCATCATCTGTTTTCATCAGAAGGAAGATCAAAACCGTATCATCTGGCGTGATCAGTTAAGCTATAAGCAATGGAAAAGCATAAAAACACTGGCAGAAATGCTCTGATTGTCCAACAGATATCAAATTTTTAAAATAATTATATTTAATAAATACAAATAGATAATGCTTTATTGGGAATGCGTTGTCAGACAGAGTCTGTATAAATATGCATAAAAGATCAATTGTCAGACAATTTTTAAGCAATGAAACTCAAAGCCCATGTACATTAAACCTACCAACAGCCAACTGAGGAAGTCACCATGGTGATGTCAAACTGGATGTTTCTGGTAATAGCGATTGTTCTTGCAATTGTTATAGGACGACTGGGAACTGTGCTGAAGGAACGATTTGCACAAGAATAGCCCCGAAAGGGTTTTGAGTTAACAAGTAGCATGTGCCGAACCGTCGCAATGCTACTTTTTTTTGCCCGAAATTTCATATTTCTGCCAGTTCAGTCAATTATCCCGCCCTGATTTCGTGGCAAAGTATTCATTGGATTAGAGTAAATACTCTTTTATTCACATTTCGCTTCTGCTATGTTTAGTTTGCATGGACATAAACACAATTATAGAGGACAGGAAAATGTCGCAAGTCCAAAGAATATGCCAGGGTATGGCAGTTACAGCATTAACTCTTTCCGTTTTGTCGGGATGTTCACAGGTGATTAAAACAGGTGCAAATGTCGCCCTGGGTTTTACAGAAAAACACATTGTTCCACCTATTCTGGCGATGGAAGATGCCGATATGGCGTGTAATTCCGGTAATGCCTTAACACCTGCGATTATGGCAACCAAAGATATGGGGGCTGATCCAACGCGTGTTGCTGTACTTCTGTATGCATCAGCGGGGATCTGTGCTGAAAATGAAGCCAACAGCGCGGAACTGCGTTATTTAAGAGCATCTAAAGCCGGTCAGGTGGCTGAGGCTCAGGATGCACGGATAGAACAGAAACGCTGGGCTGCCATTGCTGCACAGCGCCAGTACACCGGTTATCAGCTGTTTGAAAAACGCTGGGAATCCAAATACAAGAAAAAACTGGGTGAAGAATGCCCGAAAATGAAAAGTGATCTGGATCAGACGGTTTACCTGATGGGTATGATCAGTGGTTTGCAGGCAATGACCAACGATATTAACTCGGGTGGTGCAGTCAATGTTCCAAAAGACATTGCTGCCATCGTGGAACGGGGCATGGTCTGCCTGAACAATGAAAAATTCTGGGGAGCACCTGAAGCAACACGTGCTGTCATCTGGACACTGTTACCAGGTGCTGGTGATGGTAAGCCTGATCCTTATCAGACGCTCAAGCAGTCCATGCAGATTGGTGAACAGAAAGGTGTGAGACTGTCTCATGCGCTTTATGCTGTTGCTGCACAGGCAAGTGGCGATGATGCGAAAGTGCGTGATGCACTGAAATCTTATGCAGCATCCCGTGAGGAAGGTAAACTGGTCAATCCGCAGTTTAAGCTGATCGACAGTATGGCGGCTGGTATGATTCAGGGTATTGCAGACCGTTACTGGACTGAAAATACAGGTGTACGTGCAAACGATGAAGGTATGAGCAAGTTCTGGGATGATAAGGAAGATTCATCAGAACTGGATGATCTGTTTGATGGTGATGCCAAAGCAGATGCTAAGAGTGATGCAGCTCAGGAAGCTGAAAGTCAGTAAAACTGTTCCAGGTGTAAAAGGCAGAAACTCTATTCCCATGGATGGGAGCTGAACTGTAAAGGGGCATAATCATGCAGGACCGATTTTTGATTACAAGAATTGTGTTTATCGCAGTGTTTATGTCCCTTTCTGCGTGTTTACAGGTCTTTGCCAATGTATTTATTTACTGGCGTGAGGCACTGCTGCACGATTTCTGGCGATTATGGACAGCACACTGGGTACATGTCGGCTGGGTGCATTTTGTCCTGAACATGCTGGCATTTATGTGTTTGCCTTTTATATTTCCAAGGGCTCAGGTCAGGCATTTTATTGCTTTACTGCTGCTGTTACCACCATGTATCAGTCTGTGTTTTTATTATTTTCTGACGGATATCAGTGCTTATGCAGGACTGTCAGGCGTATTGCATGGAGCATATGTGACGGTAGCCTGTATACATCTGCTTTATCCGCGGGAGAGAAATTTTGCTGCCCTGGTGCTGCTGCTGGTTCTGGGGAAACTGCTCTGGGAAAACAGTTTTGGCAGTATGGGAACAGCTGAACTGATTGGAAGTCCGGTACTGGTTGAAGCACATTTGCTGGGTGTGATCTGGGGAATGATTTTTGCTGTTGTTTATGTGATTCACATGTATGTGACGGATAAGTGAATCTGTTGACTATTTAAACAAAAAAGAAAATGTGTATTGTCATTTTATTTAGGTTTGTTTTCGGTCAGATTTATAGAAAACAAGGAATATGAGATGGTCTAGGATGTTGACCGTTCATAAAGAAGGATCGGTGATCACGACGCTGTCGGAAGAGCCAGTATAAAAATAGGTGTGCGTATGCAGGATAATGGACTGAAAAGATCAGGACTTGATCAGATAAAACATATATGGACAAAATGGGTGTCCACCCTGGTGGTGCTGGTTTTACTGATGCTGACCTTAGTGATCGGCACGGGTGAAATGATTCATGGTCAGTTACTGCGAATGGGGGAAAGCCTGTATGGTAATCCTGCGACAGGTATGCAGTATTCATTTTTACGGGCAGACCCGGTAGCACCTCAGTGTGATCGTCATCCCAATATTGATGCACAGGTTCAGACACAGATGAAAGCTAATGCCGCAGATGAGTTTGCGGATGTATTTGGAACTGCATCTGAATCCGATGTCCGTGCTTCTCTTCTTGCTGCCCAGCAGATGTGTGAAGAAAAATATCAGTTCTTTGATAAAGCTGAAAAGCATCTTGCAGAGCATCCAAGCCTACCGTTCTATCGGACTGTTGAAACGTATTTCTTTGGTATTTTTAAATTTGGTACAGATAACCGTGCAATTTTACTGGTACTGATGGTGGTGTTTGCTGCAATCAGTGCAACACTGAATGCACATCATATTGGACTGCGCAGCCCGACGACAAAGCTCGATTTCAGAGTGTATTCTGTATATATGTTTGTCGGGAATGCATTCCTGACAGCATCCAGTATCAGTCAGTATATTTCAGTTATTAATTCAGGCGTTCCCATCACCGGTGAAATGCAGACGATTTACTGGCTATGGATGACACTGTTTGCAATACTGACAGTGATCAGCTTCTGGCAGCTGCTTAAAGTCCCATCGCAAGCCAAGGAAGGCGGTAATTTTGGAATGGCTTTCTTAAGCATTCCACTCTATGCACACATGGCAATTATTACAGGTGTGGCATTTACCTTCTTCATGGATTATCCAATGGGGCAGGGTATTTACCTCGGACAGCTGGTTGAATTCTCCAGTATTTTTCTGAACCTTGCGCTGTTTATCTGGGCAGGTATGTTGTTGAAACAGACCCGTATTGTGGATCTGTTCCTGAATATTCTGCGTCCGTGGAATCTGGCTCCAGAAACTTTAACCTGGTTGATTCTGATTGCAGCAGCATTACCAACGGCTTATACCGGTGCATCGGGTATTTTCGTTATCGCTGCAGGTGCGATTATTTATAAGGAAGTCTGGAATGCAGGTGGTCGCCGTCAGTTTGCTCTGGCAGCAACCGCAATGTCAGGTTCTCTGGGTGTTGTACTGCGTCCATGCCTCTTGATCGTGGTGGTTGCATCACTGAATAAAGAGGTCACGACTGATCTGCTGTATCACTATGGTGTCTATGTTTTCCTGCTGACCTCGACGATGTTCCTGGTGATTTCGTTGTTCTTTGCTGAACAGAAATTCCGGATTGCATCACCTGCTGTTGCATTTCCGCAGTCTGCACGTGCATTTGTACCGGTATTGCCTTATGTCCTGATCTTTATTCTGATCTGGCTGTTCTATAAATATGCATTGTCTACGGATCTGAATGAATTTACAGCACCTGTCATGATGCCAGTTGTACTGTTGATTATGGTTCTGTTTGATAAATTACGTCATGTGCCTGCACCTGTTGCTGCGACAGGGCACTGGGATGCAAGCCTTTCAGACAGCTCTTCTCAGACCAATGCTGCGAACTATAAAGCGCCTGATCACAGTGGTGAAAGTTCAGCTCAGGGCTTCTGGGGTTCCATGCACACGGCAACCACTGAAACTGTGGGTCACATCGGTGCGCTGATCATTCTGATGGCTCTGTCTGTGAGTGTTGGTGGATTCCTTGAGCGTATCGAAGTGATGGATATGTTCCCAACAGACATCAGCAGTATCTTTATTGTGATTACTCTGATTGTTGCACTGATGGTTTTTGTCGGCATGATCATGGACCCGTTTGGTGCGGTGATTCTGATTTCTGCAACAGTTGCTCCGGTTGCTTATCAGTATGGTATCCATCCTGTGCATTTCTGGATGATTACGCTGATTGGATTTGAACTGGGTTATGTCACACCTCCTGTTGCACTGAATCATCTGCTTGCCAGACAGGCGATCGGTGATGAAGAAGTTGCAGCAGCAGATGCTGAGGTTCGCCACAAACCATTCTATTACCGTTATGAACGATGGATATTACCTGTGATTGTGATGTTACCAGCGATGCTGATTGTGGCTTACATCCCATATATCTTTAAGTTATTTGACTGGTATAAATAAATATGTAAAAAATGATCGGAACCTGGGTTCTGATCATTTGCTTCAGGCGTGGTAAACAAAAAAAATACGGAACTGTTCGGGTCTTAGTTAAACCCTGGCAGATGCTGGCTGAATGATTGAATGGATAATCAGTAATGCCGAATTTCTGAGTGGTTCTCCACGAAGAGAAAAATAAGAAGTGGATATTATGCAAGAGAATAATCAGAACAGGACAGGAATGGGCCTGTTGAGCTATATATGGAATGAATGGATCTCAACGTCGGTCACGTTGTTACTTCTTCTTCTGACATTGGTTATTGGTACGGGTGAGATGATTCATGGGCAGTTACTGCGCGTGGGTGAAAGCCTGTATGGTAATGAAAAAATCGGGATGCAGTATTCATATCTGAGAGCCGAGCCTGAAAAGCCGACCTGTGACCGTCATCCCGATATTGAAATGCTCGTTCAGAAGCAGATGAAAACAAATTCCAATGATGAGTTTGCCGATATTTTTGGTACAACCTCAGAATCGGATGTGCGTACTTCTGTCATGGCGGGTCAGCAGCAGTGTGAGGAAAAATTCCAGTTCTATGACAAAGCCATGAAATATATGGAGAGTCATTCAACTATCAGAGCATACCGTACGCTGGAAACATCGTTTTTTGGTATTTTCAAATTCGGTACAGAAAACCGTGTACTGATTCTTCTGCTGATGGTCGTGGTTGCAGCAATTACCGCTTCTGTGAAATTCCATCACATTGGACTGCGCGCACCAACGACCACACTCGATTATCGGGTGTATTCAGTCGCCATGGCGCTGGGTAATGCATTACTGACTTTCTCTGTGTTCAGTCAGTACCGTTCAGTGATTAACTCAGGTGTAACGGCAACAGCCGAAACCATAGGTGTTTACTGGTTATGGATGATTCTGTTCTCGGTTGTGACCCTGATCAGTATTGTTCATTTTATAAAACCACCTGCGCCTAAGCAGTCAGGTCCTGGTAATTTTGGTCTGGCATTACTGAGTGTGCCATTGTATGCCTACATGGCGATTATTACCGGTATTGCATTTACCTTCTTCATGGATTATCCAATGGGGCAGGGTATTTATCTGGGGCAACTGGTGGAGTTCTCAGGTATTTTCCTGAATCTGGCACTGTTTATCTGGGCAGGTATGCTGTTGACCCAGACCCGTGTAATGGATCTGTTCCTGGGTATTCTGCGTCCGTGGAATCTTGCACCTGAAACACTGACCTGGTTGATTCTGATTGCAGCTGCAATTCCAACGGCTTATACCGGAGCTTCAGGTATTTTCGTTGTCGCAGCTGGTGCGATTATCTATAAGGAAGTGTGGAATTCTGGTTCACGCCGACAGTATGCACTTGCGGTTTCTGCAATGTCAGGTTCACTGGGTGTGGTGATCCGTCCATGTCTGCTGGTGATTCTGATTTCCATGCTGGACAGTCGTCATGTCACATCAGATGAACTGTTTGATCACGGTATATATGTCTTCTGGTTAACAGCATTTATTTTCCTCGGTGTTTCTCTGTATCTGGCTGAAACCCGTTTCCGTGTAAATTCACCTAAAGTTGCGGTTCCTGGTATGTTGCGTGCCTGTGTACCTGTCATCCCATATATCGTGATTACCTTTATTGTGGTTGCCCTGTATAAATACGGGCTGGACACAAAAATGGATGAGTTTACGGCACCTGTGATTCTGCCAATCATTCTGATCGCCTACATCATGTTTGATAAATGGTTCAGTGACCGCTTTACATCAGATGTACCTGCGACAACGCATGATGCGCTTGCGCTGGAACATGAACAGAAATCTGAATTTTTGCGTGAGCATGGTTCAAACAGTGCAGGGAATAAACGTGGTTTCGGTGGGTCAATCTGGTTTGCTTCAGCAGAAACAGTTGGACATATCGGGGCACTGATTATTCTGATGGCATTGTCTGCAAGTGTTGGTGGTCTGATTGAACGTACTGAAGTTGTAGAGCTGTTACCGACACATCTGGGTAATATTTATATTTCTCTTGCCTTTATTGCCTTGTTACTTGCCATTATTGGCATGACGACCGATCCATTCGGCGCCGTGATTCTTGTGGCAGCAACGGTCGCACCTGTGGCTTATGAGAACGGTATTCATCCGATTCACTTCTGGATGATCGTACTGGTGGCATTTGAACTGGGTTATGTGACACCACCTGTTGCACTGAATCACCTGTTGACCAGGCTCTCGGTCGGTGATGAAGAAGTCAGGGCAGCCGATGCAGAAGCGAAAGAGAAATATACCAGTTTCTACTATCGTTATGAACGCTGGTTATTGCCAATCATCGTGCTGTTCCCATCATTACTGATCGTGACTTATGCACCTTATCTTCTCAAAATGTTTGGCTGGTATCAGTAACAGTCAGAATAAAAAAAAGCACCTTCGGGTGCTTTTTTTTATGGTGAATTTCTGAATCTGTGTATCAGTGCTGAAGCCGCTTCTGTAACAGGGGACTGCATAAAATAATCGCCAGCAGAATAAAAGCAAAGCCCAGCAGGCTGTATGTGTCGGGAGTTTCCTGCCAGAACAGATAACCCCAGATACCGGCAAAAATAATGGCAATATAATTGACAGGACCAATCTGACCGGCAGGAGCAAGTCTGTATGCATTCGACATAAAAATCTGGCTGATGTTGGCGAGTAAGCCCGCAGCAATCAGAAAGCTCAGCTCTTTTAAGGTATACCATCTGAAATGCCAGAACATTGGAATCACTGAAATCAGTGTCCCGATAAAACAGAAATAAAACACAATACGTTCAGGTGGTTCTGTCTGAGTCAGCGCACGTACCGTGACAAAAGCCGTAGCAGCCAGAAAACTGGCACCCAGTCCGATGACAGATAACTGGTTAAACATGCCGGCATCCGGTTTGGCAACAAAGATGACACCGATTAAACCGATTGCTGCTGCCAGCAGCATGGAGCGGGTCATTTTTTCTTTCAGAAACAGCCAGGCAATCAGCGGAATAAAAACAGGCGATGAATAAGTAAAGACCATGGCGTTGGAAAGTTTCAGGTGCGCAATGGCATAAAAGAAACCATACATGGCAATCAGTCCGACCACAGCTCGCCAGGTGTGCATCCACAGTTTCTCTGTTTTAAAGAACTGCGGCCCCTGTTTAAAAATCAGGGGTAAAAAGATAAACAGACCGATAAAATTCCGGAAAAAGACAATGGTGGCATTGTCCACAGTGTAGGAGGCATTGCGGATACAGACGCCCATCAGTGAAAACAGCAATGCTGACAGGGTTAACAGCCCAATCGCTTTAAAAAGGGGCAGTGAAGCAGTGGATTGATTCATGAAAAGATTTGCCAGAACACCTGATGGTATTCTAGCAGAATCATTGAACTGAAATTACAGCGGTTCAGGGATGTGGATAACGGTTTCAGCCTGGGCACAGGCATTCAGCAGCGCCTGAATAGAGGCTTTGCCGATATCATGATCTATAGCTATTCCCCAGAAAATACCGATGCCTTTCAGCTGTACCTGAAGATAGCAGATGGAGCGGCTGGACGTGGCTTTGCCGAGAGTATGCTCCTGATAATCCAGCACCTGAATCTGTTGAGGAATCAGTTCACTTAAGGCATTGCAACTCGCTGAAAGCAGACCGTTTCCACATCCCTGTAAGGTACAGGTGACATTCTGCCCATTCAGGGACAGTGTGATTTCTGTCAGTCCCTGCTCAGGCTGGAAACTGTTATAGCTGCTTAGCCGTAGCTTTTCCTGTTTCAGCGCATAGTGCTCACAGAATATATCCCAGATCTGGGCCTGCCCAAGCTCTTTGCCATCCTGATCGGAACGTTGCTGAATAATCTGACTGAACTCACGCTGAAGCTTTGGTGGTAGATCAATACCGTGATTCTGTTGAAGAATCCATGCAGCACCACTTTTACCTGACTGACTGTTGACTCTGATGACCGCTTCATAATTACAGCCCAGATCTTCAGGATCTATCGGTAAATAAGGGACTTCCCAGTAACTGTGCTGCTGATTTTTACGGGCAGCAAATCCCTTTTTAATGGCATCCTGATGGCTGCCTGAAAATGCTGTGAAGACCAGCTCTCCTGCATAAGGATGTCTGGGATGTACAGGCAGCTCATTACATTCTGTCACCACTTCAACCACATGCTGAATATGACTGAAATCAAGCTGTGGTGAAATTCCTTGGGTATAGAGATTCAATGCCAGTGTGACCAGATCTACATTACCGGTACGTTCTCCATTACCAAATAAACAGCCTTCTATCCGGTCTGCGCCTGCAAGCAATGCCATTTCAGCCGTTGCAACACCTGTACCACGATCATTGTGTGGGTGAATACTGATACAGACATTTTTTCGCTGTGAAAAATTCCGGCAGAACCATTCCACCTGATCAGCAAATATATTTGGCATACTGACTTCAACGGTGGTCGGCAGATTCAGAATCATGGGGCGGTTTTCAGAAGGTGCCCATGCCGCACTCACTGCTTCACAGATCTCCAGGGCAAACCGGGCTTCAGTAAAGCAGAAGGTTTCTGGTGAATATTCAAATGTCCACTGGGTTTCTGGGTGCTGGTCGCACAGTTCACGGATATATTGTGTTGCGCTGACAGCGAGTGCAGTAACTTCCTGTTCACTCATTTTAAATACAATACGTCTGAACACTTCCGCCGTGGCATTGTACAGATGAATGGTTGCCTGTTTAGCTCCCCGTAATGATTCAAATGTACGCTCAATCAGGTCCCGTCTTGCCTGAGTCAGCACCTGTATCTGAACATCATCAGGAATCAGATCATGTTCAATCAGCTGACGGACAAACAGAAAATCTGTTTCTGAAGCAGAGGGAAAAGCAACTTCAATTTCCTTAAAACCGCATTCAAGCAGCATTCTGAAAAATTTCAGTTTCCGTTCAGGACTCATTGGATTGATCAGGGACTGATTACCATCCCGCAGATCGGTTGAACACCACCGCGGTGCATGGCGGATTTTATGGTCAGGCCATGTACGATCAGTCAGCTCAATACTTTCAAAAGCTCTGTATTTTTGTTGTGGATGCAGCAACATCATTTTTCTCCATCATAAGGGGCTGAAGAAAATTATGTGTTGTGATCGGAATATATTCGCCTGAATTACTGCCATAAACTGTCGGGAAACAGACAGGCGTATATCGCATTTTTTACAGAAACTGCTGGATATACTCAGACGGACTCATCCCTGTTTCACGTCGGAACATTGCACTGAAAGCACTGGGACTGTCATAACCAAGATCCAGCGCCACACCGAGAACAGGTTTTTTCAGCGCCAGTTCAGTCATGGCATGTAACAGTTTTGCCTGACGCAGCCACTGACTGAAGTTCAGTCCGGTCTCTTTCTGAAAATGCCGACTGAATGTTTTACTGCTCATGTGAACATGCTGTGCTGCATGCTCAATACTCCATGGCAGATTCAACTGAGCCCGAACAGCAGTACAGAGTGCAAGCAGACCTGGATGTCGGGGCTCTGGCAGGTTAAACGGGAGATCGTATAGCTGTCTGACTTCATCCAGAATCAGTTCGAGAACCCGTTCATTTCTGCTGAAAGGGTGGATTTCTTCCTGAATGTTCTGAGCCGCAGTAATCAGTTCCCTGAGCAGGGGAGGAACAGCGACGACACGACATTCCTGGATCAGGTCAGCCCGGGCAAGCGGGTCAATAAAGACACCACATGCCAGTACATCACCACTGATATGCAGGGAGTGAGACTGTCCTGCTGGAATCCAGACTCCACGACCAGGAGGCGTAACCCATGTCCCTGCTTCCGTCTGAATGCGAATGACACCGGTTAATGTATGGATCAGCTGAATCCGTTCGTGTTCATGCCAGTCTTCAACATGACCATGCCGGTAGTCCTGTGAAAATGCATAGACGGGGTAATTCAGATAACCATGTGAATAACGGGTGCCCATATTTTTGCCTTACTTGTCTTTTTATCGACAATAAATGTCTTTTTGTCGTGTAAATAATCCTTTTGATCTTTTTAGCATACATACAGCAAATCTGAAAATACAGGAGTTCCGATGAGCCGTTATGCTTTTATGTATCCCTTGCTGGCGATTCTGTTCTGGGCGGGTAATGTCGTTGTATCGAAAATGGCAAGCCATGCGATTTCACCTGTGGCAATTACATTTTATCGGCTGGTTCTTGCTCTGACTGTGATGAGTACCTTTGTCCTGATTCCTGCCTGGAAAAACCGTCAGATGATCATCAGTTACTGGAAGCAGCTGGCTGTTGGCGGTTTTCTATCAGTCTCACTGTTTCAGTGGCTTTCCTATCAGGCAGCTTCCACAACAACTGCAACCAATATGGCAGTTGTTACAGCCCTGATTCCATTGCTGACACTTCTGATCAGTACCTGGATTTTAAAGGAAGTACTGAGTTATGGCATGGTACTGGGAGGAATACTTTCTCTGATCGGAATTGCTTATCTGCTCAGCCATGGTCAGATCAGTACTTTATTTGCAGGTGGTGTGTATGCAGGCGATGGTCTGATGCTGATAGCAGCGACTGGATATGCACTGTACAGCGTTTTACTCAAATACTGGAAAATGCCAGTTCCTGCATGGCAGTCCACGTATGTACAGGCAATATTCGCATTGATTTATGTTTTCCCGTTTTTTGTGGGACTGCATGACAGTGAACGGCAACTGAACATGCAGACAGTACCATTGATTGTGTATGCAGGTATTTTTTCTTCTGTGCTGCTGTCTTATTTATGGATTGAGGGCGTGCGCTGTCTGGGGCCCAGTAAAAACAGTATTTTTATGAATTTACTGCCTTTATTTACCGCTCTGATTGCAGTCATGATGCTTGGTGAGCAGCTTGAATTTTATCATCTGGCAGGTGGTGGGCTGACACTGGCAGGGATTTTGATGGCACAGTTATTGAATAAACCGCTGAAAACAGGTCAGTTGCGATCCAGCTGAAAAGGGTTTTATGCAGTATTTTATGTCTGATCAGGACTCAGTTCTGAGCAAGCTGAGCTTCCAGCAGTTTTAACTGTTCTTCTTTGAGTTTAATCAGTTCATCTGCATCAGCATGCTGCTGTTTCAGCATTTTTTCCTGATCTTTGAGCTGAGCCTGAAGGTCATCCATTCGGGCAATTTCTTCTTTGGCTAATGAGGCATTTTCAGGAACAGGTGCTTTTAAAAGATCTTCTTCAACCAGTTTGATGGTTTCTTCTTCAGTGGCAACAGGAGGCTGTTCTACAGATGCAGGTACAGCAGATTTTTTAGCAGGGCTTACAGATTGAGCATTGATGTCCTGATATTCAGGCAGCTTTTCGTTGCTGGTTGCAAAGAGCCACTGATATGCAAAAAATATGACTACTGCCGCAACCAGTGCAGCCGTAATTCCCCATAAAAGTACAGAGCTGTTTCTTGAATCTGACGCCATGAAAAGGACCTATAATTATTCAGGTTGACGTGGTTTAAACTGAATGACGCCCACCTCATCAGGCTGAGGTGGTTCTTCTGGTGCATCGACATGGGTTGGACGGTTTTCCGAATAACCGCAGTCGATACATTCAATCCATTCGTCTTCACCAGAGGTGAGCATAACCACCCGATCCATTGCCTGGCATTTCGGACATTTCGCCCCTGCAATGAAGCGACGTTTAATGGTCATTCAGCTCACCCTGTGATCTAATCAAAGGTCAATAGTTTAAGCGTTTTTAGAGGTGTTAGTCCAACCTTGATGACGTAATAAAGCATCTATTTTCGGCTCGCGTCCACGGAAATTGATAAACGCATCAAGTGCTGAATCTTTTCCGCCAACTGCCAGAATAAACGTTCTGAATTGCTTGCCAGTGACAGTATTAAATACACCTTCCTGTTCAAAGCGGTCAAAAGCATCACTTGCTAAAACTTCTGCCCATTTGTAGGAATAATACCCCGCAGCATAGCCACCGGCAAAGATATGGCTGAAACTGTGCTGAAAGCGGTTGTATTCAGCAGAAGGCGCAACAGCATATTTCTGACGGATTTCATTGAGTGTCTGCTGGATCTGATCTGCCTGAAGTGCAGGAGTTTTCCTGTGAATAGTCAGGTCAAAAAGAGCAAACTCGATCTGGCGCAAAGTCTGCATACCGGACTGGAAAAAACGGGCATCAAGCAGTGCTTTGAGCAGGTTTTCTGGCAGGCTTTCAGATGTCTGTATATGCTGACTGATCAGTTGCAGACTTTCAGTATCCCATGTCCAGAATTCCATGAACTGACTTGGCAGTTCCACAGCATCCCAGGCAACGCCGTGTGTACCGGCAACAGAAATATTATCCACTTCAGTCAACATGTGATGCAGACCATGACCAAACTCATGGAACAGGGTCACGACTTCATCATGCGTCAGTTGTGCAGGTTGATCACCCACTGCAGGTGTAAAGTTACCGACCATATAGCAGACCGGTTTCTGCATGCCGTTTTCAGTCTGCATCCGTGAGCGGAACCCACTCATCCAGGCGCCACCACGCTTACCGTTGCGGGCATAAAGATCGAAATAGAAACCACCGATTACGGTGCCCTGGTCTTCAAGCTCATAATAACGTGCATCGGGATGCCAGACAGGTGCTTCACGTTCAATCACCTGAACACCATAAAGACGGTTCACTACACTGAATAATCCCTGAATCACTTTAGGTGCAGGGAAATACGGCTTTAAATCTTCCTGAGATAAATTGAACTTCTGAATTTTAAGTTTTTCTGAATAATAAGAAACATCCCAGGGCTGTAACTGTTCAACACCATCTGCCTGTGCACTGTTCTTCAGTTCAGCAATTTCCTGCTCAGCCGGTGCTTTTGCATGCTCAGCAAGATCAACCAGGAACTGATGGACAGTTTCAACATCAGGCGCCATTTTGGATGCCAGGGAGTATTCTGCATAATTGTCAAAGCCCAGCAGTTTTGCCATTTCCTGACGTAAGCTCAGAATTTCAACCATGACCGGGGTATTGTCAAACTGTAAATCAGCTGCCTGATCCGATGCGCGGGTGGTATAAGCTCTGTACAGTTGCTCACGTAATTCACGGTTATCGGCATAGGTCATTACAGCCAGATACGATGGAATATCCAGTGTCGCAACGGGTTGGTCCAGTTCACGCTGCTGCCCATACTGTTTTAACAGTTCAATACTGCTCTGAGGTAAACCTTTTAACTGATCTTCTGACAGAGACAGACTGAAAGCCTGTGTTGAATCCAGTACATGATTGGAAAAGTCAGAAGACAGCTGAGACAGGCGTGCTGAAATTTCTGCATAACGTTTTTTAGCAGCACCTTCCAGTGCAACACCAGACAGCTTGAAATCTCTTAAAGCAAGTTTAATGGCACTTTGCTGAGCAGGGGGAAGGGTATCAAACAGTGATGCATCATAAACATGCTGATAGGTCTGATACAAAGGAACATGCTGACCAAGCTGTGTGTAATATTCACTTAATCCAGGGAGCAAAGCCTGGTACAGTTCACGTGTCTCAGCATTATTCATGACCGCATTTAAATGGGACAGAATGCCCCATGCTTCGCTCATGCTGTTTTCAAGCGTGTCAATCTGCTCCAGCATCTGAAGTTGCTGCTGAATACTGTCAGGTACTGTCTGCAGGTCATTTAAAAAAGCCTGACCATCTGCAATTGCCTGTTCAATCTGTTGTTTCAGCTGATCCAGTGTGATCTGATCGAACTGGGGTACAGGTAAAGTTGCCTTTTCTAATGTCATGTCTTTATGCCAGATAATGTCCTGAATTATTTATAGATGTAGGGCTTCTGAACGGGGAAATCAAGCTTTGACAATAAATTTAAACAGTGTTGCAGGATTTCATACATTTTCAGACTGGATTTAAATGATGCTGAAAATGGATCGGTATTAAAGTCAGTAAAAGCCGTCACTCTATCTGTTTATTTCGACTGGATACAGACTCATTGCAAATGACTGCTCCTGGACACTCGAATATGATCAATCGAGTGGACAATGGTTCCGAGTGAACTTTTCTGGCTGGTGATCTGTAACATGACTTTTCTGTTCTGGTACTGCTCAAACTCCTGATCACTGATCTTAAAACAGGTAAGCAGGAGTATTTGTTTGATAGGCAGTAAGTTGTTTTTTTCTTAAAGTGATGTTCTTTTGTATGTGCTGTTAAAATTTAAACCGATTTAATTCCAGTGATTTTCGTATAAAACATAGGAAAAAGCTGAGAAAAATTAAGCCAGCAGACCGGGATAAAGCAGATGGGGAATATGATCAGACAATAAAGCAACGGTCGTTTCTGGAAATTTCGCCACGAACGGGGAATGATCCATTGCTGTTTTCTGTATAAAGAACAGAAGTACAGAATGATAACAGCATAGAGTATGACTGATGCACAAAGAGCAAAGATATTGACAGCTTCTGTTGCATGAAAATTAACAAATGAAACTGCATAAGCTGCACTGATGGCTGAAATGGACAGAATGAAAATCAGATAATAGTGATGATCATATTTTGTGATCAAATTTTTTGCCATGACAGATTTTGTTGTTAAATTTCAATCATCATAAACAAAAAAAGCGCCGAAGCGCTCTTTTTAATTCAGATTATTCATCCTTTGCTTTCGCATTGGATTTTTTCTTTTTGGCTTTCGTCTTTTTCTTCACTTTATCTTTAGCCTTTGCTTCAGACTTAGCTGCAGTGTTTTTACCCGGCTTTTTGCTGTAAGAACTGGGTTTTCCTTTGGGCTTCTTTTTAATGGGAGGTCGCTCACCATTTTCGTCGCCTGTGGGTGCTGCAGTCTGTCTGCTGGGACGCTCAGAAAAAACCTGCTCTGAAGCCTGAGTTTTTGCAACCCGTGGAGCTTTACTGCGGATGGCACGTCCAGCATGAGTCAGCTGCTGTAACAGTTCAAAGTCAATTTTGCGTTCTTCAAGATTGACGGCTGCAACTTTAATTTTAACTTCATCTCCCAGGCTGAATGTCTGTCCACGGGACTGTCCAACCAGGCTCTGGCTTGGTTGATCATAAACAAAGTAGTCATCGCCCAGCTGGCTGACATGAATCATGCCATCGACATACAGGTCTTTGAGTGTGACAAACAGACCAAACTCAGCAACAGCACTGATGGTTCCGACAAATTCTTCACCCAGATGCTGTTGCAGATAATGACATTTCAGCCAGGATGTGACCGAACGGGAGGCTTCATCTGCACGACGTTCAGTTGCAGAGAAGTGTTCTCCTGCATCGTCCAGTGCTGCACCTGAAAGAGGATATTTCTTTGTGGTCAGACTGGCTTTGATGGCACGGTGTAACAGCAGATCAGGATAGCGACGGATTGGAGAAGTAAAGTGTGTATACGCTTCATAAGCCAGACCATAATGCCCCAGGTTATTGGCACCATAATACGCCTGCATCATGGAGCGAAGCAGAACAGCATGGATACTTGGCGCATCAATACGGTCTTTGGTTGCTTCAATCACTTTCTGGTAATCTGCCTGTGTTGGCTGATCAGGGAAGGGCAGACCAAGTAACTTCACAAAGTCTTTTACTTTCTGAATACGTGAAAACTCAGGTGCTTCATGCACACGGTACAGCATCGGTACTTCATTTTTCAGACAGTATTCAGCTGCTGCAACGTTGGCAAGCAGCATGCATTCTTCAATCAGTTTATGGGCAACATTACGTGAACGTGGCAGGATTTCTTTAATTCCACCGAGTTCATCGAAGGTCATGTAGGTTTCAACGGTTTCAAACTCCATTGCATGACGTTCTGCACGTAAACCTTTCAGCGTTTCATACAGTTGATACAGTGTATTTAATGATTTGCGTACATCACGGTTTTCAGGAACGGCAGTACTGTCACCATCCAGATACTGAGCAACCTGAGTATAGGTCAGACGTGCCTGAGAGTGCATGACAGATGGATAGAACTCAAATTTTGTCACACGACCAGCACGGCTTAAATTCAGATCGCAGACCATACACAGACGGTCTACATCAGGATTTAAAGAACACAAGCCATTGGAGAGTGCTTCAGGCAGCATAGGCAGAACATAGTGAGGGAAATACACCGATGTCCCGCGTTCCTGAGCTTCATCATCCAGAGGTTTACCAATACGGACATAGTGACTCACATCTGCAATTGCCACGACCACGCGATAACCCCCACCAGGGCGTTTTTCAGCATAGACAGCATCATCAAAGTCGCGTGCGTCTTCACCATCAATCGTGACTAAAGGCAGATCACGCAGATCTATACGGCCTTCACGGTCTTTGGCAGTCGGCTCTTTAAACCGCTCAGCTTCCTCAATCACTTCTTCAGGGAATTCATAAGGCAGACCAAACTCAAGAATGGTCTGTGGAATAATAATTTCAGTGTCGGCTTTATCTGCCATGGACTGAATAATATGACCAGTCGCCAGTTCTTCACGGGTTGGATAATCATCAATCGCAACACGGATTGAGTCGCCGACATTTACCTTAGCGTGTTCAATCAGTTCCTTTTCCAGCGTAATGGGCTGATGCGCATTGGGATTGCCTGGCTGAACAAAGTATTCGCCTTCGTGAACAGTGACTTTACCAATAATCTGTTTCACCCGATGCTGCAGGACTTCGGTAATAAATCCCCATGCCTTACCTTTACGGTCTACTGAAGTCTGACGGACTTTCACCTGGTCGCCATTAAAGACCAGGCGTAATTCACGTTCAGGCAGCATCAGATCATCCTGCCCGGCAATGCTGGCAGTACCAAATCCTTTCGAGTTGATATAAACCGTTGCTTCATGTTCTGGCAGTTCAGCAGCAGGCTGAAATCTGTGACCATCTTTCATCAACTGCCCATCACGAACCATGGCACTCAGACGATGACTCAGCGCATCTATACTTTTCTGGTCTGCAATATCAAATTTTTCGACAAGGTCTGCATGAGACTGTGGCGCATTCATCTGTTCCAGTGTTTCAAGAATCAGTGTCCGGCTCGGGATTGGGTTTTCATAACGTTGTGCTTCGGCTTTTGCCTCAGGGTCTTCCCAGTTTTTCATCATGTATTTTAGCTTCAGTTCAGAAGATTAAGTTAAGCATAAGACATGCAGAACAAGACTGCACGTAATTGATTGCAATAATGTGTTTTATGGGGGCATTTCAGTGGATTTACAGTGCAGCTGAGTGCTCTGGATTGTTTTTTAACCACAGAAAACAGTACCTGAGCATCAAATTGTTTAAAAAATAATTCATTGAGCGAAATTCTTTATTTTTTTTAGCACTATGACTTGCTGAATCGGGTTTAACTTTGTATTATGGCGGCTCGTTACGGTGAGATGGGTGAGTGGCTGAAACCACATCCCTGCTAAGGATGCATACGGGTAACTGTATCGAGGGTTCGAATCCCTCTCTCACCGCCAACGATTTACTTATGTCGCGCTCATAGCTCAGCTGGATAGAGCACTTGGCTACGAACTAAGGGGTCGGGAGTTCGAATCTCTCTGAGCGCACCAATAAGTTAAATCGTTACAACGCATTGCCCTTGCAGGCAACACAAGTATTGCGCTCATAGCTCAGCTGGATAGAGCACTTGGCTACGAACTAAGGGGTCGGGAGTTCGAATCTCTCTGAGCGCACCAACTTGAACATCTTCAGGATGACTATTAAATCGCACATGTTGCGATTTTTTTGTGTCTGATGGTTTTGTACAGGTACAGAATGATGCAGCTTCTGGCAGAATACTTCGCACTGTATTGTTTTATGTTTTACAGCTTTGCTGCATTGTGGTTAAGTTTACGGGTGCAGCACAGGCAATAATTCTGTTTTCCTGTAAGAAATGAAATGTGGTTTGTAATACAGACGATATGAAAGGTCTGATTTTCTGGCCGCTGACCCGAAACTGTTTGCTGAGAGTCAGCAAGAAAAATGATCGTCATTGACCCGTGTTGAACGATTCTGATTTTTTGAATATAAAAATGAAAGTTAAAATATGGAATAGATTATATATTGCTTAATTTTTGTATGAATAAAAGTGAAATCGTCCAATATATATCCGTTCAGTGACATTCAGGTTAAAAAGCACTTAACAACGAAGTGAAAAGGCGTATAATGCGTCCCATCAAGACGTCGCGCTCATAGCTCAGCTGGATAGAGCACTTGGCTACGAACTAAGGGGTCGGGAGTTCGAATCTCTCTGAGCGCACCAGTTTGATTACATCGACAGATGTAAAATGAAAAAAACCGCATATTTTATGCGGTTTTTTTGTGTCTATAATATTCATCAAATATGAAAAAATTATTTCAGTTTCTGCTTTATTTTTAACGTGAAAACGGTATTTCCACCCACAGCAGGCAGTATCTCATGATAAGGGAGACTGCGCATTGCCCTGAGCAGAAACGGAGCTTTTTCATCAATTTTTACAGCGCTGATGACATTAAGCAGGGTTCCATTTTTTTGTGGAATGATCCGCATTGCACCCCGCACAAATTTTAAATCTCCACCATTGGCATAAAAACTGTTCTGCGTGGCATCAGGATATTGAAAGCGCATCTGAAAATCGAAGGGAATGCTGATCACGCCCAGACCGACTGAAATTTTAAATGCAGCATCTTCTGCATTATTGCCTGCAGCGGTGCTTTTAATCTGTTTGACCTGACGTGGAAACAGCGTTTTGTATGCAGTGGGTTTCAGCCAGGGTTGTAAGGCTTCCGGTGTGGCAGCATAATACTGGTAGCTGGTGGTGAAACGCATATTTTCCATACCATGGGTATAGGGCACCTGATTTTGCGGCAGAATAAAAGAAACAGGTTCCTGTGATTGCTGGCTTAGACTGGCAATTTTCTGCATCTGCTGACTGTTCAGTGATGGATAGGGCAATTCACCTGCTTTTAATGGCGTGGCGCTGGATGGTCTGTAGCGGCGTTGCAGTGCTTCAAGCAGAAAAGCATCTGTACCAGCGGGCATACCAAGCCGGACTTCAGGCAATGCTTTTAAAATTTTACTGAAAATAAAACCTTTGGGCTGAGTCAGGTCGCCCCATTGAGTAATCGTCACCAGGGTTTTATTGTTGCCCAGATCAAACCATTCCAGTTTTCCTGCACCATACGGAATCGGTGCATCTATCACCAGGCTTGAAATGCTGTTTGCAGTCAGATGATGCTGCATGGTGATATTTTCTTTAAAGTTCAGTACTGGAATTGGAGTCGGGATATGAATGGAATATCTGACCTGACTGATACTGTCTTTCTGCTCCAGGATTCTGACAGATTTCACTGTGGGAAAAAGCCCTGCATAACCGCTGTAGGTGGAAAGCAGTTTTGCAATGTTCTGGTTGCTGGTTGGAATGACCACTGCACCACTGTAAAAACGGGCTGAGGTTTTAGTATTGCTTTTCATGGTGGGCAGATGAATCTGCTGTACAGGGTGGGCAAAAATCACAATACGGTTGGCAGTCAGCCCCGCAAGTTCTTCGGCACTGTTGTTGAACAGTGAAAGACTGGAAGGGACATTGTCGGTCCAGTCAGTCAGTTTCGCCCAGCTGCTGCTACAGATCAGTGTCGTGACCAGGAGCAGTTTCCATTGCATTATGCGCATAGTGTTCCATCTGCATTTTTATTTTTCTGAATGTCATTTTTACCATTTTTCCAGAAAAATGTAGTGACATGATGTATCTGAAAGGGAAAAACCTGAGGAAAACTGGAAATTCAGTGTAGAATCCAGAACAGTTATAGCCAATTTGATGATTGTTCGATGTCTGAGACTAAGCCTGCTTTATCTTTGCGTTATTACCTGAATCTTGAAGAATCTCAGGATGGTTTTTCCCTTGCTACCTTTGGCAAAAAACAGATTACACGCTTTATTACCCCACTGGTCAGTATAGGTATTATTGTCTGGGGCTTTATGATCGGGTTTGAGGGCGTAGGGCGTTACTATATTGCGCTGGGTACTTTTTTCCTGTTACTTCAGATCATTATGCGATACTGGTTTTTACCGATGATGTTTAAACGCCAGTTTGTAAAATATCAGTTCGGGAAAAGTGAGCAGGGTATGGATCTGTATCAGGATCATGCTGAACTGTATGCCAATGGGCGTAAACAGATGATTCATTATCATGATGTACAGAATTTTGCTGTTGGTAAACTGACGTATATGATTGAGATGAAAAGCCGTACTGTGGTGATTGTACCGAAACGTGCTTTTGAAACTCAGGCTGATCAGACTGTATTTGAAAATACATTTAAAAAGTAAAACAGATGTAACAGCACTTTTTCATACTGATGTTTAAACTGAGCAGGTGCTTAAAGAGCACGATGCACAATAATCATGAAAAAGTGCAAATCAGCGATATGGAAATACAGGAGCACGCCAGACTATGAGTTCACGTCCATCTAAAATTGTCTGTATTGGTCGCATTTATGCAGATCATGCAAAAGAACTTGGAAATGCAATTCCAGACCGTCCGGTGTTATTTATTAAACCGCCGAGCAGCCTGATTTCACTCGATGAGGGTATTTCCTGGAACCCTGAGTGGGGAAACTGTCATTATGAATGTGAACTGACATTACGTATTGATCAGCCTTTAAAGCAGGAAACTGATCCGATCAGAGCACTTGAGGCAATCGGCGCAGTAACACTGGGGCTGGATCTGACTTTACGTGATTTACAGGATGACCTGAAAAAGAAAGGACAGCCCTGGGAGCGTGCCAAAGCATTTGATGGTTCCTGTATGCTGGGCGACTGGGTCAGCCGTTCAGAAATCAAGGACTGGGCAGATGTGCATTACACTCTGCATATCAATGATGAATTACGTCAGTCAGGGGATACTGCACTGCTGCTGTTTGATATCGGGACTTTACTGGTCGATATCAGTCAGGTGTTCAGCCTGGAACCAGGTGATGTGGTGATGACAGGAACACCTGCGGGTGTGGCTGCACTGTTACCGGGCGATCAGCTGACCATGACGCTGAAAGGTCAGACTCAGGACTTCAGCTGGAAGACTGCTGTAAAAGCCTGATTGATAAAAACGTCAATGAAACTGTGTTAAAAAAGGACTGCATGATGCAGTCCTTTTTTAATGTTTACTCAGCTGATGGATCTGTTTCTGAGTTTTCAGCAGTCGGTATTTCAAGCGGTCCTTCATTTTTCCACTGTTCATAGGTATCGACCATCTGCTGTGAATGCTGATCGCCCAGTTCTGCAGATTTTCTGTACCAGTTCAGTGCCTGTTGTCCATCTCTGACGTCATAGTGATAATAATGTGCGACTTTGACCGCAGCATCATTGTTTTTATTTTCCAGTGCTGCTGTTTTTAAATATTCGATACCGGTTTCTGGATCGTCTGAAGGAATTTTATTAAAATAATACATATTTCCCAGTACCTGTTTTGCCAATACATTGCCCTGATCGGCGGCTTTCTGATACCAGTACTGTGCTTTACTCTTATCTTTGATCAGTCCTTTTCCTGTGTCATACATCCAGCCTGCTGCGTATTGTGCCTGACTGTCTCCCTGTTCTGCGAGTGTCAGCATCCAC
The DNA here is from genome assembly GCF_002165375.2 of Acinetobacter chinensis. Lineage (NCBI taxonomy): Bacteria > Pseudomonadati > Pseudomonadota > Gammaproteobacteria > Moraxellales > Moraxellaceae > Acinetobacter > Acinetobacter chinensis. The sequence continues at coordinate 3,109,629 of NZ_CP032134.1, read as the reverse complement.
TGGGCAAAATGTACATTACCACGTTCAATCAGCTGGGTCATGGTTGTGGCTGCCTGAGTATTTCCCTGAAGTGCCTGCTGTCTTAACCACTGAAAAGCCCGGGTATCCTGCTGCTGTGCTGCCTGAATATACCAGCGGGTGGCTTCCTGTACATTTTTTTCAGTGCCCTGAGCATTCAGATACATGTCCGCCAGCTGAATCTGGGCATCTACTTTGCCGGATTGCGCTTCTTTGGTGGCTTTTTTGAAGGCACGCTGTTCGGGTGTGCTGCAGGCAGACAGCATAAACAGTGAACAGATGGAGAGGATCAGGGCAGTTTTTTTCATTTTGTATCGTTATTTTAAAGATCAGGAATTTGAGTCTGACTATGCAGATGAACCTGATATTTTTCAACTGTTTGTTTAAGATTTTCAGTTTTTTGATATTACCAGATGCGATGATCTGAAAAATACGGATCCATCAATAAAAAATCTGCTGAGGACAGCAGATGATTTTATGGCGAATAAAGGGTGTACTTTTTATGCATGAACCCGGTGTTCAGTCTTTGAGCAGTTCCTGAAATTTACTTTGCAGTTTCATCAGTTTCGGTGGAATCGCGAAATTACAGTAGCCCTGTGCAGGATTTCTGGCAAAGAAGTTCTGATGATATTCTTCGGCAACATAAAACACAGGTACAGGACTGACTTCAGTCACGATGTCCAGACCTTCTTCCTTGAGTTGCTGTATGAGCTGGTCTGCGGTCTGTTTCTGTTCATCATTATAATAATAGATCACAGAACGGTACTGAGTCCCAATGTCATTGCCCTGACGGTTCAGTGTAGTCGGGTCATGTGTTGCAAAAAATACATTCAGCAACTGCTCATAACTGATCTGATTTTCATCAAATTCTACCTGAATGACTTCAGCATGCTCGGTGTCGCCACGACAGATATCTTCATAGCTGGGCTGAACGGTATTTCCGCCTGCATAACCACTGATGACCTGAGTCACACCTTTGAGCTGCAGAAATACGGCTTCGACACACCAGAAGCATCCACCGCCTAATAAAGCCTGTTGCATAACTGCTTCCTTATTTTATTTTCAGTATGTATATAGGGACGAATCATCAAGCTGCAATGTCCATGCTGCTGAAAAAAGAAAAAAGCCTGAAATCAGGCTTTTTTGATCTTACTGCTGTGGGACTTCACTGGTGAACTGAAGGACAACATTGCCATGTCGGTCGGTCAGTTTCAGGGTTTTGCCATAAGCCTGATAATTAGCGGTTTTTGCCAGCGCTTCATTAAACTGCTGGTCAATATTGCTGTTGTTCAGACATGCCATGCGGGTAGAAGCTACAGGTCCCAGGGTCAGCGTGTCACGCCCAGCGGTATAACTGCCCATAATGCGGTTACAGCCATCAGAACCGCTCAGACGCTGAGTTGCCTGGTCAAACTGCAAGGTTGGTGTGTTACGGTCTGCTGTTGTTTTAATTTCAGTATGACCAATCTGGGTCAGATACCAGGTCTTGCTCTGTAACAGGCTCAGGTTATTTGCCTGGATGCCTGCTGCTGCATTTGGTGTGGTCTGGCAACCTGTGACAAGAATAGCTGTACCGATAACCCCAACTGCAAGTAAGTTTTTTAACATTATGGAAATACTCATGTTTTAAATGACTTGCCTACATATAAACAAATAATTGTGAACAGCTCCAGCAGGAATTGTATCTTTATTTTAATAGGCGTCAGATAAGGGTAATCCCTGACGGGCCAGTGCTGAAAAACGGGCACTGCTGAGGGTGTCATGATCCTGTACGCGAGGGTTGATATGGGCGGTCTGATACCATTGCTGTAAAGTCAGCTGTTGATCCAGGGCTTTTAAATCATACATATAATTAGGCAGATAGCCCGATGCCAGCAAGCGGTAATCGATAGGTAAAGGCTGCCATGTCACGGCCTGTACCATGTCAAAAATCAGTGTCGTACAGTTACTGGTCAAAGTGTTGTACCAGCGTGGAGTATCGGCAAGCTGATCTGCTTTCTGCAGATATTCTTCAAAGAGTGCTTTCATTTCGGGACGGGGCATCTGAACAGGGAAGAAATAAACCTGTTCTTTGCGGATATTGCTGCGGGTAAACACAATATCTTTTTCATCCGATGCAATCAGGCTGAGTTCGTATTTTCTGAAAAATCCACCCAGTGCTGAAAATTCTTCATTCTGCTCTTTTCTGATTTCGATGGAAAAGGTCAGGGGTGCCGCATTGGCAAAATCAAAACTCACCAGGGTATGTGCAATCTGAGGTCCCATCCAGTAAGAGGTAATAATATTGATGCCTGTAATACTGTTCAGATCATACTGGCGGGTTTCCCAGCGTTCATCATAGCTGCCATCTGCATGCCAGTTAAAATTACGGACATTATGCAGCGTCACCAGATTGCCTTGTTTTTCATAACTGAGCATGCGGGCGACTTCAGGATTCCACTGTCTGTCCTGACGGGGTTCAATACTGAAGTACCAGCACAGACTGAGGATGAAAATAATCAGATAAAGTAGAATATCTTTAGTGCGGCTGAAAATATGCCCCGTAAAATAGATGCCTAAAATACTCAGTGCAAACAGTATCCATAAACCCATCAGCAGTTTGCTGAAAAGTGGACTGACAGGTGCCTGGAACCAGAGTGCCATGCACAGCCAAAGCGAGCTGAGCAGGACTGCCAGGCTGAATATAAAATGCAGAAACCCTACGGCAACGGTTCTGATAAATTCCTTTTTATCTGTTGTTGGCATGCGACATATTTATGCTTATGGTTTTACTTATTTTTGATAAGTTGCGAACTCAAAAGCAATGCCTGTTTTGTCGTCAATATGTTTTTCAGAAGCTGTTTTATGGAACTCAGCAGGTACAGCAGGGTAGTGGGCATCTCCCTGGACATCGAGTTCGACATGAGTCAGTTCAAGACGGTCAGCAATATCAATGGTCTGCTTAAAAATTTCACCGCCACCGATAATAAAAATACTGTTTGGCTTTTCAGATGCGAGTACATCAGTTGTTGCAAGTTGCAGTGCTTCTTCGATGCTGTGCGCTGTTTTGACTGTATCAAATGACCAGCGGGTATCCCGGGTGATCACCCAGTTGACGCGCTTGGGTAAAGCTCTGCCCATCGACTCCAGTGTTTTTCTGCCCATGAGCACGACACCGCCCTGAGTGATTTCCTTAAAGTGTTTCAAGTCTGCGGAAATGTGCCACGGCAAATCATTGCCTTTACCAATGCAGTTCTGCTGATCCATTGCCACAACGTGTACAACTTCGAAATTTTTAAAAGCCATGTTTCATTCTCAGTTTCAGACTTTGATATAGAAGTCCCCCCTCGTAAGGGGGAGATAAAAGGAAAATACAGAAAAGCCGCAGGAATCAGACAGCAACAGGTGCTTTGATGGCAGGGTGTGATTCGTAGCCTGTAATTTCAATATCTTCAAATTTAAAATCAAAAATATCTTTAATTTCGGGGTTCAGTTTCAGCTGGCACAATGGCAAAGGTTCACGGGTCAGTTGTAACTGTGCCTGTTCAAAATGGTTGGCATATAAATGTGTATCGCCGCCAGTCCAGACAAAATCACCGACACCCAGTCCACAGACCTGAGCAATCATATGGGTCAGCAAGGCATAACTTGCAATGTTGAACGGTACCCCCAGAAATACATCTGCACTGCGCTGATACAGCTGACAGGAGAGTTTTCCGTTATGGACGAAGAACTGAAACAGGGTATGACATGGAGGTAAAGCAACCCGTCCTGCTTCGTTTGGATTCCATCCAGATACAATCAGACGGCGTGAATTTGGATTGGTTTTAATTTCATTGATGAGCCATTTGATCTGATCAAATCCATTCTGCTCATATAAACCATCTGCTTTTTCGGTTGCGCCAAAATTACGCCACTGATGACCATAAACAGGTCCAAGCTCTCCTGCTGGACGTCCAAAACGCGCAGTCTGTTCGGCAGTTGACCATTCATCCCAGATGGAGACTTTGTTGTCCTGTAAATACTGAACATTGGTGTCGCCTTTGAGGAACCACAGCAGTTCAATCACAATAGAGCGGAAATGAACTTTTTTTGTGGTCAGTAAAGGAAAACCCTGGTTTAAATCAAAACGCATCTGATGACCAAATACCGAACGGGTACCTGTACCGGTACGGTCGCCTTTGTCGCCGCCGTTGTCCAGGATATGTTGCAGAAGGTCTAAATACGTTCTCATAAAATTCTCAAACTGTATGGATGGTCTGTATGCTGAAATCCAGTGCATGCGTCTGGTTTTTCAGGGACATCATAATATATCAGTTTATACGTAATGGATGGTTTTTTTAAACCGTCAGAGCTTCGCTGTCAGTGTCTGAAAACAGTAAATCAGAATAATCTACAGGCAGAATATAAAATTATGAACAGCAGGTCGGTCAAAAAATATTTTTAAAAAATGAATGTAAAATAATCACTTGAACGATATGTATTTACAAACTCAAACTTTTTTACATATTTTTTCATGAAATTTCTGGCTCAGGGGCGTACCATCGCCTGACTTGAAAAATGTTATAGTGTTTCAAAAGAGGTTATGGTTCAGGAATGATTTACGATCAGGGAACAGATGTGAGCAGTGATGTATATGCTCCAGCCGAGGTAAGAGTTGCGTTACGTTCAGGGTCTACAGATCACGGTTCGCAAACATCATCCAGAGCGAAAAGCTACACATCAGCCAGTGCACAGCGTGTTGATATTGACAAGTTTACCCAGAAACTTCAGTCCATTACCCGCCTGACCAGTACTCAGCGTTGTGCCAGAAGTATCCGTGTTGCACTTGAGTCTGCCGGAGCTAAAGTGAAAGGACATCCTGTTGCCGCAGCGGACTGGGGTGGTACCTTGACTAAAATTGGTTATCGTAAAATCAACCCTTCTTTTGAAAATCCTAAAAAAGGCGATATCTATATTATTGACCGCAACGGTTCGAGTAAGTATGGGCATATTGCCGGTTATTCAGGTTCAAACTGGGTATCTGACTATAAGCAGTCAGGTTATGCGGTTTATCGGAATAAAAATGTAAATTACAGTTATTACCGTCTGGATCACTGATTCTGATTCAATAAAAAAGGTCTGACCGATGTGCAGACCTTTTTTATGTGCGCTGTTTATTCATGCCGCCGTGCGCGGTTGTCATAGATGGACACGGTAAATAACCCCAAAGCAATAAATCCGATGCATTGAAGCAACAGGATGACCTGATGCTCCTGAGGCAACCACAGAATCAGGTTCAGTAAAACGATAAAAGGCACAAGTCCCATCAGAATATTGATACCCCGCTGATACTGCGCTTTGACATTGATACGGGATTTCAGCTGATACAGCAGATGCAGTCCTATACCCATTGCCAGGCAGAGCAGTGTCAGTGTTGTGGACAGTTGTGCAACTGTCGTGCACATATAAATCAGCACACAGGTACTGATACAGATGATCAGCCTGATCTGGCGGTTACAGCGTTCTGAATACCAGTAATCCAGCATGTTTATTTCTTCTGTTCCGATGAACTGTTCTGATGAAGCAAAGACAGTGGGGAAAACAGACAGATGGCAATCGCCATAAATCCGATACCCTGAGCACCAGGAATCAGTATTTCACCTGACTGAATATTCATGAAAACCAGTGCCAGGATTAAAGCAAGCGGTATCCAGGTCAGTAAGCGATACAGCAGTCCCGTCGGGTTTTCTGCGGCAAAATGAATTTTGCAGTAACGGCAGATCAGAAAAATAACACCCGTTCCTGCAAACATTAAGATTGCATCGGGTTTTAAGGGAGCCATCCAGTACAGTACAGCGGTCAGTACCGAAATGGAGATCAGAATCAGGAACTTTTTCAGTACGGATACTGTGGGATCAAACCAGAACTCAAGCATAGTGGCATTCAGCGAAAACAGTCAGTAAAACAGAATATGAATGAAGAATAAAAACAGGTTTTACTCTTCATTTTAAGGATTAATGGGTCGTATTTTTCTGAGGACCCCAGTCATAAATTTTCTTCTGGTAGGCGTACCACATCATCGCAGCACCAGCCAGAATCATTGGAATAGTCAGGAACTGACCTTTACTCATCCAGGCAATAAATAACTGTCCGTTATCCGGTTCGCGGAAGAACTCGACAGTAAAGCGGGCAATACCATAACCGATCAGGAACAGAGCAGAAACAGCGTAACGTGGACGGGGCTTCGAGCTGAACCACCACAGTACAATAAACAGAATCAGACCTTCAGCCAGTGCCTGATACAGCTGTGACGGATGTCTGACCAGACCCAGTGGGTCGGTTGGGAAAATCATGCCCAGTGCAAAGTTGGGGTCACCGACGGGACGTCCGTAAAGTTCACCCCCAATAAAGTTCCCGATACGACCAAACATGAGACCGGTCGGAACACAGGGTGCAATGAAATCCAGGGTCTGAAACCATGTCTTGTTGTATTTTTTACACCAGAGCAGCATGGCAATCATGACACCAAGGAATCCGCCGTGGAAACTCATGCCTCCTGTCCAGACCTGGAACAGCCACAGAGGGTTGGCAAGGAACTGCTCAAAGCCATAAAAGAAGACATAACCCACACGACCACCGACCACGACACCCAGCGCGCCATAGAAAATCAGGTCAGACACCATTTCAGAGGTCCAGCCATCCCGTTGTCTGGCACGATGTGTTGCAAGTCCCCAGGCAAATAAAAATGCCAGTAAATACATCAGTCCATACCAGTGAACCTGTAGTGGTCCCAAAGCAACAGCAATGGGGTCAATATTCGGATAGGTCAGCATTCCTGTTCCTTGTCATTTTACTTTGCACAGATTTTAGCTGAAAGAGATGAAAAATGTTGTACATTCAGTGTGTAAAGATATTGAGCCTGAAATATGTGTATTGTTGCGTTTGCATGGCAGGTCCTTGAAGACATGCCTTTATGCCTGATTTCAAATCGGGATGAGTTTTATCATCGTCCGACCCGCGGTCTGCACCAATGGCAGGACAGTCCGGTGGTGGCTGGACAGGATTTACAGTCCGGTGGCAGCTGGATGGGGGTAACGGAACAGGGACGCTGGGCAATCGTGACCAATTTCAGGGATGGGGCAGACAGGCAGAGCTATCCAACTTCACGGGGTGATCTCATCCGCTCATATCTGGAGTCGGATCAGACACCGATCCGTTTTGCCCAGGAGCTAGAAAAAAATCAGCGGGATTATGCAGGCTTTAATCTGTTTATGGGAAACGTACAGCAGGCGGTCTATATGAGCAACAGAGGAGAAGCTCCTCAGGTTTTGCCCAAAGGCGTATATGTCGTATCCAATGGGCTGATGAGTGATGACTGGGAAAAAACCCGACATTTGCGTAAACGTTTCACACAGGAATTTTTACCGATGCTCCAGCTGTCAGGAAATGAGCAGAGTGTTTCAGAAGCAGATTTACAGCATGCGGTATGGGAACTGCTGGAAGATGAGCGGAAAATTATCCCGGCATTACTTCCTGAGACAGGTATTGATGCTCAGATGGAGGAACTGCTGTCTTCGACATTTATTCAGAGTCCAGTGTATGGAACCCGATGTTCCAATTTTCTGAGAATCAATCATGCTGATATTCACTGGCTGGAAAAAAGTCAGCAGGGCGAAACTCAGGGGCAAATGGTTGATCTGCGTCTGCCACTGAAAACAGCCTGAGTGATCGTGAAATAAAAAAGCCGACATGAAGTCGGCTTTTTTGATAATGAGGTTTTTAAGCTTTGGTGGTTTCCAGTGCTTCGCCAGCAATTGCACCGCCGTCTTTACGGGTAATGACCAGTGTTGCAGAGCGCGGACGGGAGCCTAAAACTGCCTTACTTAGATTCAGTGCAGATGGGTGGTTTGCAGGCCAGCTGTTTCCTGGGTGCTGAATGTTGATAAAGATAGCTTTGTAGTCAGGTGTCATGGTCACACCGGTAATTTCACAACCCGCAGGACCTGTGAGGAAACGACGGAGTTTTGTGTTATCCAGTTCTGCACCTGTAGGCGTTGCCAGACCAGCAGAGGTTTTTACCTGACCATCACCAACCTGACCTGGAAGTGCCGCAAGCATCATACAGTTGGTTTCATCCGTATAAGAACCATCATCTGTCTGAATCCACAGAACACCACGTGGATCGAACCACATACCGTCTGGGCTTGAGAAGTCATTGTCAGCACCGAGTTTTGACAGATTAACGTCCTGTACAGAGTCTTCTTCAGCACCAAAAAGGAAAATATCCCAGGTGAAGGTTGATGCGGTCACTACATCTCCCGTTTCTTTGAAGCGGATGATATGACCGTTGATATTTCCTTTAGGGTTACCGCCTTTGTCAGCATCTGCATAGTTACGCGGGTTTGCAGCATCCAGAGGATGAGAAGTACCACGGCTGCTGTTGTTGGTTAAGGTTACGTAGACTTCACCATTTTTAGGATTGACAGCAACCCACTCAGGACGATCCATTTTTGTTGCGCCAACAGCATCTGCTGCAAGGCGGGTATTCACCAGTACGTCAGCCTGATCTGCAAATCTGTATTTTGCATAAGCTGCGATCAGTGGGTTTTTGATATTCAGTTCTACCCATTCGCCTGTTGATTTCTGTGTAGCGGTATCGAAGTTAAACTTCGCAACATAAAGTTTGCCACTGTTCATGTATTTGTCACCAGCGGTATAACCACCATTGACATCTTTGGCATCCCAAAGTGCATCAGAGACAAACTTATAGATGTATTCGCCCTGAGAGTCATCACCCATATAAAATGCGAGTGGCTGACCTGCAATCGCACGGCTTGCACGGCAGTCTTCGTGAGCAAAACGACCAAGTGCAGTACGCTTGACAGGGTAGTGACTGCCATTAAATGGATCAATCTCTACAATCCAGCCAAAAGTGTTGGTCGTGTTACGGAAGTCATCTTTTGCTTCAGCACCAGATACTTTGGTTAACCAGCGATCATAGATGTCCTGAATATTCAGGTCTTTAATATCATTTGTACGTGAGTCTTCAGTCGCTTTTACGGTATGCCATTTGTATGAGCTTGCCGCAGGAATCTTATAACGATCCAGTGCCACAATACTGTTGGCATCGCGACCTGCATCATCACGGGAGAAATACTGGTTAAAGTTTTCTTCAGTGGTCAGGTAGGTGCCCCAAGGGGTATAACCGTTACCACAGTTGTTAATGGTGCCTAAACCGAAGTCACCATTTGGACTGAATCGGGTTTTAACCAGATCACTGCCTTTTACTGGGCCGGTATATTCAATGCGTGATGCAGCGGTAATACGGCGGTTGAATACGGAAGCCTTGTTGATGCCGACCAGCTGTGTTTTGCTGTCTTTTTTCAGTTCAATCACTGAAACGCCGTGACAGTTAATTTCACGCAGCGCTTCATCTTCTGAGCGGACTGCTGCACTGATTGTATTGACAGCAGGATGCAGAATTTTTTTGTCATCGACATATTCATGATTCATCACCAGTAAACCTGAGTCTGACTGGTTTGCATCAAAGCGGTCACTGGTCATGCCAAAGAAAGTCATACCATCATGACATTCTCCTGAGCGACGTACAAAAGACGCGCCTGTTGGAATATTATTTTCGTCCCATTCTGAGAGTCCATTGGATATCGGGTCACCAAGTGCATAAAGAACACGTGCTTCATAACCTTCAGGAACAGTAACCTGATCCAGTACGTTTTTATTGACTGCTTTAAATTTTAATGAATCCGGTGTTTTATTTTTATCAGGTGCTACAGGTGTGGTTGGCGTCAGCTCGTTGTTGTCATCGTCGTTACAACCTGTCAAAGAAGCTGCCAGCGTCAGTGCAACAGCCCCTCCCGCAGTTTTTGTGATTAAGTCACGACGTGTAATTTTCTTATTAAACAGTTCTGAAAATTCAGCATTCCCCGAATTGTTACTATCATAATCATCGTTAAAAGGCATTTGCTCAGTCATAAGTTTTCCTAGCGTCTATGCTTGGTCATTTTTGGAAAGTTACAAATAAGGTAAAGAGTCAATATGACAAAGCGGTGAAGCTTATATGTCAAAAACATGAAATGATCTGAGGCATTTTCAGGCGTCAAAAAAGCAGGCAAAAAAGCCTGCTGAAGTTATTATTGGTATTATGATTTAAGCATCCGCTTCGCGTTTTTTCTCGATGAGTTTTCCTAAAAATAAACCAATCTCAAATAGCAGCCACATCGGAACAGCAAGCATGATCATTGACAGTGCATCGGGCGGAGTAACGAACATGGCAACAAAAAAACAGCCAACAATAATAAATCTTCTTTTTTCAATCAACTGCTGTGTAGACACCAGTCCAATAATGATCAGCAGAAGGGTAATGACAGGTATTTCAAAGGTCAGACCAAAAACCAGGAACAGCTTAAGACAGAAGCTCAGATAACTGTTGATGTCAGTCATGGGGGCGACTGTTTCGGGTGATACACTGATAAAGAAATGCAGGATGGAAGGCAGTGCGACAAAGTACGCAAAAGCGATTCCTGCATAAAACAGGGAAATACTGCCCAGCAGTAATGGTAAAGCCAGCGATTTCTCTTTTTCATACAATGCCGGTTTCACAAATGCCCAGATCTGATAAATGATAAAAGGCATCGCCAGCATAAGAGCAATGAAGAAGTTCAGCTTAAATGGTGCCATAAAGGTCGCTGTAACATCTGTCGCAATCATTGACGATGAAACAGGCAACTGCGCCCGTAAAGGTTCTGACATCATCTGGTAGGTTTTATTTGCAAAGGGAAGTAAGCAAAAAAACAGAACAATGATCAGCCCCACAATTTTAAACAGATGACGCCGAAGAATAATCAGATGCTTTGTTAATGGCATTTCCTCAAAAGGAGGAGTTTGCTCCATATGATGAGGGAGAGCAGGTTGCGTATCTGAATGTCTCATTAAACGGCTACCTTCAGTGGTGTAATTTCTTGTTTTGTGTCGCTAAGTTCAGTATCTGGCTGTTTAACGAAGGTTTTAATATCTGGTCGGTGTGCCAGGCAGGGTTTTACTGTGGGTGTAAATGGATAATAATAAAGAGGCTGTTTTTGTGGCTGCTCAGCTGGATATACAGTCTGTTGCTGTAGCTGACTCATCTGAGCCTGCATTTTTGATTCCAGTTCCTGAATACGCTTCATTTCATTCTGCATCTGTTCACGTAATTCAGACATACGCAGTTCACGATCAATATCATTCTGAACATTACTGATCATACGTTTGATCTTGTTGTACCATTTACCCGCAAAACGTGCAGCTTCCGGAAGTTTGTCAGGACCCAGCACCAGTAAAGCAATGATGGCAAAACACAGTATTTCAGTCATTCCCAGGTTCAGCATGAGATCACCTGCTTAGCTTTTTACCGAGCTTTCAGTGCTTTTAACATCTGCTTCAATCGTACGGGGATCTTTTAACTGCGCTGATTCAGCTTCATCTTCCTTAATGGATTTTTTAAAATCCTTGACCGCACCACCCACGTCTTTGCCGAGGTTTTTCAGTTTGGACGTACCAAACAGTAAAATGACCACAATTGCGAAAATCACAACGTGCCAAATTGATAATCCAGCCATGTTTATATCTCCTGTTTTATTGCAACTATCTCAACAGGTCTGTGTGACAGCGATGTGACATCTGTATTGCAGTTTTACGACATTGATTTTTCAGTAGCTATGAACGGGATGTTTCTGACAGCAACCAAAATGACGTGATAGCATAAGTGACCCAATCAAGGATGACCGAACTTGGCTTTGCTATTTCCTCTGGCGGCATTCATCTGCGGGCTTATGCTTGCATCAGCTGCTGTCGCTACTCAGCTGAAACCGCTGTTGTCCATGCTGCTGGCAAGACTGCTGATTCCTGTTGTGATTATTTACAATATGGTGTTCTACAAAACAGGCAGTGTCATGCTGATTCTGTTTGCCTTTTTTTCCTGTTTTATTCTGTTCATTGTTTATCTGAAACTTTCCAGAGACCGTCTGGCTTCATTATGTTTCAGTTATACCAATATGGCATGGCTTGGGTTTCCTGTTGCGATTGCCATTTTTGGCACAGAACACAGCATGGCAATGATTCCTCTGTATATCGGCGTTTCAATTTTTGGTAACTCCTGGGCAGTGACTTCAGTCAGTTCTGAACCGCAGGCAAAGCTGTATCTGTTGAAAAAAATGCTCCAGTCTCCGCCTGTGATTGCCTTGATGATTGCGGGTGTTTTACGTTGTTTTGATGTACAGCAGTTTCAGAATACTCTGCTGGTTGAATGGATTTACACCCTGGCAAAATGGAGTATGAGTTTTGCAGGCATGTGCGTTCTGGGCATGTGGCTGAGAAAAACCAAAGTACACTGGGCGGACATACAGACCAGCGCTAAACTTGCTGTACTGAAAATGTTCTGTGGTCTGATTCTGTGTGGACTGGCTTATTTTTTTCTGCCACTTCCCCAGATCAATACTTATATTGGCGTGATGTTTTTATTGTTCTGTTTACCCCCAGCCGCCAATATTGTGGCACTGGAAACTGATTATCAGGGTACAGGTATTTCAGCCAAATACATCGCTTCGGGGACAATGGTCAGTGTGGTGGTCTGTGTGATTTATGGCGTGGTGGTTCATTTATTGTAAATGATTTAAGTAATAGAAAGTCTTTCTTATCATAGCTTTGAATCAACCCTAACCCTCCTTTGAAAAAGGAGGGGATTCTCATAGGGATTTACTTCTCTAAACTTGCTTTAAATAACTGCATTGCCTGACCACGGTGGCTGATTTTATTCTTTTCTTCCTTACTCATTTCAGCACTTGAGAGGTTCAGTTCGGGTAACCAGAATAAAGGATCATAACCAAAGCCATTTTCACCACGTGCCTGCTCCAGAACTTCACCTTGCCAGATGCCCTGGAAAATTTGCGGAAGCGGGTCTTCTGCATGTTGTACAAATGCAAGAACACAGACGAACATGCCTTGAACTGGGTTTCCATCCTGGCGATAAGGTTTTAGGTCTGCCAGCAGTTTTGCATTATTGGCAGCATCATCGCCGTGTTCACCTGCATAACGTGCAGAGTAGATACCAGGCGCACCACCTAAAACAGGGACACAGATTCCTGAGTCATCTGCAATTGCAGGTTTACCTGAAATTTTAGAGGCATGACGTGCTTTGATAATGGCATTTTCAATAAAACTTAAACCATCTTCAATCGCGTCTTCGATATTGAGTTTTCCCTGAGGGATCACTTCAACGGGTAGGGCTAATTCGGCAAACAGTTTTTCAAATTCAGCAATTTTGCCTTTGTTATTACTTGCGAGTACCAGTGTGCCCTGGGATAACCAATCTTGTGCAGACATTTCAATTGCTCTGAGTTTGAGTCGTGGAGGGTATTTTAACGGATTTTAGTGGTGAATTTATTTATAAATTATTCTGTTTCTCAAATATGATTTGATTATGATATTTAATACTTTTTTTACAAATATTATGTTTTTTATGGATGTAAATTTCATTAATTTTTAAAGGGATTAAACCATAATCCATCATGACGTGATGATTTGGGCATAGTACTATGATATTTTCAGGTGTATCAGATCCGTTATGCTTTCCTAAAGGGATTATATGATGTGCTTCTGAATAAAAATTTCCGTTCTTTAAGGGAATTGTTAGATTACAAATCTGACATTTATTATTGTAAAGTTTTTTTATTTTTATCGCTAATTGAGTATCTCTTAAAATTCGATATGTAGTAGTTAAAGATTTATTAGGATTTTGATTCCCATTAGGTAAGTCTGGGTTATCAATGTCTTTAGCTACAGGTGTGGAATTTAATGACGTACGGATTCCCCAAATACCGCCACCTATCCCATTAACAGAATAAAAAAGATCATTTTTTTTATTAAAAGCTTCTGAATCAGAAGAGTTTGATTCTAATGTTCTTCTTATAATAGCAGTATAGCTTTTGGGATGTGGTTCTGGTCGTAAAGTTGAGACGGCATCATAAATTTCCTGAAGAGTCCCTATACCATCTATATTATTTAGACCTTTTATTACATCTTCTAACCATGTTGGCATAATTTATCTATCTTGTTAATAAATATTAAATTATACCTTTAGGATCGAAAATGGAATAGCATAAAAGTATCGATAAATACTTTTATTATTTTTTAATAATATTAATATCACCCCCCGTTTTTTTTGGATCAACCAGGATTTTTGCGTGCTGCTCAGGGTCACGCAGTGCAGAAAATGCATTGATCACGCCATCTAAACCCACGATACCTGTAATCAGCGGTGAGCAATCAATTTTGCCTTCTGCAATCATGTGTAAAGCATCGCGAAATTCTAAAGGGGTATAGCCCAGAACAAACTGCATTTCGATTTCTTTATTAATAGCAAGAGCAGGCTCAATACGGTCACTTTGCATGCAGACACCTACGCCAATAATTTTGGACAGTAGCGGTGCGCCATCAATGATCTGTTGCAGGATTCCAGGAACGCCCACACATTCAAAAATAACAGGACGTTTTGGCAATGCACCAAGTTTATCTGCGACACGCCATGCATGCCACCACGGCATACCTGTCGCCTGAATTTTATCAAAAAGACCTAAACCATAATTCAGTGCTTCGGCTGCATCGCCCAGTAAACCAAGCTCTTTCCAGTTTTCAAAAGGGGAGTTCTGTGCAGGATCAATCACTGCATCTGCACCACAACGCTCAGCCAGTTTGCGACGGTTAGCTGAGAAGTCACTGGCGATGACTTTTTTCACACCAGCAGCTTTTAACATCAAAATAATACCCAGTCCGACAGGACCACAACCGATCACGATGGCAGGTTCACTGGTTTTAATCCGGCTGCGTCGAACAGCATGCAAGGCAACTGCCATCGGTTCAGTCATGGCAGCACTGTCTGCATCTAAACCATTGGGTACTTCAAACATCAGGCTGGACTGGACTAAAACCTGTTCCGCATAGCCACCCGATGCATTGGGTGACAGCCCTGTAGACTGATAACCCAAATCCTCCAGTTGTAATAAAGGCATGGCACAGACCAGGGTATCTGTTTTGAATTTTTTACGTGTCTTTGGTCCATAATCGACAATTTTTCCGCAAAATTCATGTCCCATGACAAACTTATCTGAATTTCTGGCAAGTCCCTTAAAGCCAACTTTTGCAGCGAGGTTATGCATATGGTCGCAGTTGTGCTGCATGTGTAAGTCACTGCCACAGATTCCGCAGCGGATTACGTCCAGCAGTACCTGACCTTTGGCAGGGAGCAGTTCAGTTAAGTGTTCTATTTTTAATTCGGCATTCTGACAGACGACTGATTTCATTTAATTTCCGTATTTTTATTTGAATATTCAGCTCATCATTACAGTTCCTGCTGTGGAAAAATATGACTGTGATCGACTTTATATACTTTAAAAAGGTAAATACGGAATTTGATAAATCGTGATTTCTCAGCTAGCTTATTGCTAATACCTTCAATCATTGATAATAAAAATATGAAAAATTTTGACTCATCAGACATTATCGCAGCGCATAAAACATCAAGTTGTCACCGTAAGCTTTTGAGTGAAAGTGATACGTGTGGCTGTTTTTATTGTCTGGATATTTTCGATTATCAGGAGATAACGAAGTGGGTCGATCATGATGATACTGCGATGTGTCCATCATGCGATATTGATTCTGTCATTGGTTCTGCTTCAGGTTATCCAATTACACAAGAGTTTTTAGGTGCGATGAAAAAGCATTGGTTCTGGTAAATAAAAAAGCACCCGTAGGTGCTTTGGTTTTTCAAAATACAGCTTACTGTGCCTGAATCCATTGGTCTGCACGGTCACGCGCAGTACGGATCTGATCTGGTGTCAGGTTGGCAGCCAGAGCGGTTTTTTTCGCTTCAGACATGTTGATGACTTTATTATCCAGCATACCGTCACGTGTGGACAGTTCATACCACTGGTAAGCACCCATGTAGTTTTTCTTCTGCTCATCCATCATGGCAAGGTTAAAGCTGGCGCGGTTATCACCATGACTGGCCGCTTTTTCAAAATATTTACGGGCAAGCGCTTCGTCTTTTCGGGTTCCGATACCATCAGCAAGCATACGGCCAACATTCAGCTGAGCAGGAGACAGTCCCTGATCGGCAGCTGCTTTATACCAGGCAAATGCCTGATGGTCATCTTTCTGTACATCTTTACCATGCTGATATTTGGTTGCCAGGTAAAACTGTGCGCCAGGCTGACCTGCTTTTGCAGCTTTGCTCAGGCTGTTAATGTCCATTACAGAATACTGTGCTGCCTGACTTGAAACAGATGGGGCAGGAGCTACATAGTCTGCATGAGTCTGAATGCTGAACAGTCCAACAACCAGTGTGCTGAATAATATTTTTTTCATAGAGCGCTCACTCGATAAATTGCGACTTCACCAAACAGATTCGGGAGATGTTTACTGAGTAAACTACCTTGCTGGTCCCCATTTACGGCGAGTCGGTTAATAATCCGGATGTTATTTTCAGCACATAAAGCTTCAAAGTCACGGAAAGTACATAAATGAATATTAGGCGTGTTGTACCACATATAGGGTAGGGCTTCAGAAACAGGCATTTTTCCTTTCAGTGCCAGGAAAGAACGGGTCTTCCAGTGTGCAAAGTTTGGAAAAGTAATAATTGCCTGTTTTCCCACGCGCACCATGTCACGTAATAAAACGTCTGGTGCATCTACGGCTTGCAAAGCCTGTGCCATGACAACATAGTCAAAAGACTGGTCGGCAAAACGACTCAAACCGAGGTTTAAGTCCTGCTGTATAATATTTAACCCTCTACTGACTGCAATTGCAATCTTTTCCTGGTCAATTTCCAGACCATAGGCACGGATATTGTGTTTTTTGCTCATATGCGCCAGCAGTTCACCATCACCACAACCGAGGTCAAGCACTTTGGAATCGGGTTTAATCCATGTCTCTGCAAGCTGATGATCAATACGCATTATACTGTCTCCCGTGGTGTTGCATTCAGGTGTTCAACCCCACCTAAAAAGGCACGTAAGGATTTGACATATAAAGGAATAGGGAACAGGAAGGAGTCATGTCCCTGTTCTGCATCAATGTCCAGATAACTGACCGGTTTATGGTTGCTGATCAGGGCATCCACAATCTCCTGAGAGCGTTGTGGAGTGAAGCGCCAGTCAGTGGTAAACGAGATCACCATAAACTGACATTTTGTGTTTGCCATCGCTTTTTTCAATGACTGTTCATACTCACGCGATGGATCAAAGTAGTCCAGTGCCTTGGTCATGATCAGATAAGTGTTGGCATCGAAATTACGGCTGAACTGTTCACCCTGATAACGCAGATAGCTTTCCACCTGGAATTCCACATCAAAGCCGTACATAAATTTGCCGGACTTCAGATCGCGTCCAAATTTCTGTTTCATGGCTTCTTCAGACAGATAGGTGATATGTCCAACCATGCGTGCCAGAATTAAACCACGTTTTGGATAGCTGTCATGCTCCAGGTATCGACCATTATGAAAGTCAGGGTCAGATAAGATGGACTGACGTGCAACTTCGTTAAAGGCAATATTCTGGGCTGAAAGTTTAGGTGCACTGGCAATGATGACGCATTTCTGCAGGCGGTCAGGGTAATCCACAGACCATTGCAGCGCCTGCATACCACCAAGAGAACCACCAATCACAGCATACCAGGTATTTATACCCATACGGTCAGAGAGCATCGCCTGAGTTTTGACCCAGTCACGGACAGTGACCAATGGAAAATCCGGTCCATAAGGACGGTTTTCATTTTCAGGGTTCGGCGAAGTGGGTCCTGTAGAACCACTGCATCCACCAATATTGTTTAAGGCAACGACAAAAAACTTTGAAGTGTCGATGGCTTTTCCTGGACCTATACAGGCATCCCACCATCCTGGTTTTTTGTCATCTTCATGATGATAACCGGCAGCATGGTGATGTCCTGACAGTGCATGACAGATTAAAACCGCATTCGATCGGTCTGCATTGAGCTCACCATAAGTTTCGACCATAATTTCAAAACGTGGAAGGATTCGGCCGCATTCAAGCTCTAATGGCTCTTCAAACTGAAACTTTTCTGGGGTGACAACACCCACTGAGTCAACTGGTAAAGACACAGGAATAATTCGCCTTAAATTCTTTAGAGTGAAGAAATAAAAGAAAGGATACCATCTGGGGTATCCTTTCTAAAGTCTTTTATTTTCTAAGCAATGCTTAAACAGCAGCAGCAATAACCTGGTCAGTACTTAACACACCCTGTTCAATCAGGCGGTTGGTTGCTGCAATAATCGCTTCAATGGATGAAGTGACAATATTGTCATGTACGCCTGCACCAAATGCAGATTTACCTGTACCCTGAACCTGAAGTTCAATCAATGCCAGTGCTTTGGCATGTGCACCAGAGCTGATACCGCGTTCTTCATAATTCAGAACATCAATCGGCAACTGAAGTGCATTCAGAATTGCAGAAATCGGACCGTTGCCTTCACCACGTAAATGCTGAGTTTCACCATTTACAACCACATCAAGCTCAATCACCTGATTGCCGTTTTCATCTGACAGACGATAGTTCTTCGCTGAATAATGCGCATCTTTGGCTGCAACATAAGTGTCTTTGAACAATGTCCAGATCTGTTGAGCGGTGACTTCCACACCTTCATCATCGGCAACCTGCTGAACCACCTGAGAGAATTCAACCTGTAAACGACGAGGTAACACCACGTTGTAGTTGGATTCCAACAAGTACGCAATACCACCTTTACCGGATTGTGAGTTAACACGGATCACCGCATCGTAGTCACGACCTAAATCACGCGGGTCAATTGGCAAGTAAGGCATATCCCACATTTCTTCGTTCTTCTGGAACTCGAAACCTTTTTTAATCGCATCCTGGTGTGAACCTGAGAATGCTGTAAATACTAAGTCACCTGCATACGGATGACGTGGGTGTACAGGTAAGCCTGTGCATTCTTCAACAGTCGCGATGATTTCGTTGATATTTGAGAAATCCAGTTCACATGGCACACCTTGGGTGTACATGTTCAATGCAATCGCAGCAACGTCGACGTTACCAGTACGTTCACCATTACCAAATACACAACCTTCTACACGGTCAGCACCTGCCATGATGGCTAATTCAGATGCAGCGATCCCACAACCACGGTCGTTATGACAGTGAACTGAAATGATCACACCATCACGACGCTGTAAGTTACGGTGCATCCATTCAATCTGGTCTGCATAAACGTGAGGACCAGAAACTTCAACCGTTGCAGGTAAGTTCAGGATCACTTTATTTTCAGGTGATGCTTCCCAGATTTCAGTTACAGCATCACATACGTCTTTAGCAACTTCCAGTTCCGTTGCAGTAAAGCATTCAGGGCTGTACTGAAAAATAAAATCTGTTTCAGGCTGTTTAGCTGCATATTCTTTGACTTTGGTTGCAGCATTGATTGCCAGTTGTTTTGCACCTGCAACATCAACATTCAACACTTTCTGACGGAAAGTTGGAGAGTTTGAGTTGTAAATATGCACGATGGCACGCTTTGCACCTTGTAAAGATTCAAACGTACGTGCAATCAAATGATCACGTGCCTGTACTAAAACTTCGATATAAACATCTTCAGGAATATGACCTTCTTCAATCAGTTTACGTGTGAAATCAAAGTCCACCTGAGACGCTGAAGGGAAGCCAATTTCAATATGTTTGAAACCGATTTTCACCAGCATCTGGAACATTTTGAACTTCTGTTCAATGTTCATCGGTTCGAAAATCGCCTGGTTACCATCACGAAGATCCGTGCTCATCCAGATAGGCGCTTTATTGATTTCGTTGTCAGGCCATTGACGGTCAGGCAAGTCTACACGCTGGTACATGCGACGGTATTTTTTACTTGGATCAGCCAACATCATGAGGTAACTCCTTGTGTAGATGACGTTGCTCGTGTCTTGGATAAAGGCAACGCTCTACTGTATAGATTGTGTCTATTTGACCCATTTACAAGTAAGTTCTGATGAAATTTTACTTTAATTTGCATCAACTTATGTGCTTTTTGAGCAGCATAAGCCCGAAGTCTTAAAACGTGTACAGGGTCTGACTTTAGATTAATTCTAAAACACTCTCTGCGGGAATAATTTCCTTAATTTGCATCATTCAGAACATTCTGGAAAATTATTTCCTTAAAAAGGCTTATTTGTGAGAAATATATTCTGAATTAATCTCGGCTACGGTAGCTGTTCCCATTAATGCCATAGTAATTTCAAATTCTTCTTTTAAAATTTTCAGGACATGTGCAACGCCTAAAGCGCCTGCAACTGCTAAACCATACATGGCAGGGCGACCGATCAGTACCGCAGATGCACCCATTGCCAAAGCTTTGAATACATCTGTACCCCGACGGATACCACCATCGAGCAATAAAGGAAAATCTTCAGGTACAACGGCTTTTATATTCTGTAATGCAGTCAGGGGTGAAATGGAGGTATCCAGAACACGTCCGCCGTGATTGGAAATAATCAGACTTTTGACACCCAGTTCGACTGCTTTTTTTGCATCAAGAGGATGGAGAATTCCTTTTAATATGACAGGCAGTCTGGTCTGAGAAATAATATATTCAATGTCTGCCCATTTAGGTGCAATCTGCATCAGCCCATCAAAAACAGGGTGCTGATGTTCCGTAATTTCCGGGAGGGGGATATGTGCAGGGGTATGTGGGTGCTGCATACCTTCAGGCAGTTCAAAGAATGCCTGGCGCTCACGGTCGCGGATGCCTTTATGTGGTGCATCCACCGTAATCACAATCGCTTTGAAATCATGCTGTTCAGCAAGTTTCAGTAAAGCCAGTGACTTCTCCCTGTTTCCCTGCCAGTACAGCTGAAACCATTTATTCGGATTTTCTTTTTTCAGCTGATGCAGGTCGGTATTGGTAAATGTACTTAATACATAATTACTGCCCATGACTTCAGCTGCCAGTGCAGATGCAGCTTCACCATCCGGATGAAACAGTTGCTGATGCCCAATGGGAGCCAGAAAAACCGGATGAGGGAATTTCTGCCCAAGTATTTCGATCTCGGTTGAACCACCGCTTAAATCATTCAGCAGACGTGGAACAAGCCGAATCTGACTGAACTGATTCAGATTATCCTGGATGCTTTGCTCATCCATAGCACCGCCATTTAAATAATGCCAGCTTGCTTCAGGTAAATGTTTAACCGCCTGTTTTTCATAATCGTTCAGTGTCTGTAAATAGGGCGGAATTTGTGTCAATGGGGCTAAAATTGCGTTGCTCATATTTACCTGACCGATGGCTGAATATTTTTGGATTTAAATTTTTGCTATTGATAATCGTTGAGCTGTTTTATAGCTCAGCCCATTTACGGATTAAGTTGTGGTACAGACTGGTCAGTTTAACCACCTCAGTATGTGCATCCCCCAGTTCTGTTCTTAAATTCTGAATGGTCTGATCCAGGTTAAACAGCATATGTCGTGTTGCATCGTCACGGATCATGCTCTGTATCCAGAAAAATGAGGCTGTGCGACAACCTTTGGTCACAGGTGTAACTTCATGCACGCTGGTGGATGGGTAGAGGATCATATCTCCCGCAGGAAGTTTGACTTCGTGGTATCCATAAGTGTCTTCTACAACCAGATCGCCACCTTCGTATTCTTCAGGTTCACTCAAAAATATGGTGCAGGATAGGTCAGTACGGATACGATGTTGCGTCCCACGTATATTTCGGATGGCATTATCGACATGAAAGCCAAAAGTTTCATGATTTTCATAACGGTTGAAATAAGGCGGTAAAATATCCAGAGGTAGGGCAGCGGATAAAAACAGTGGGTTTTTGCCCAGTGCTTCCAGAATAATATTGCCCAGTTGCTGTGTCAGTGGATGATTTTCAGGAAGCTGTTGATTACGTTTTACACTGGCTGAAAGAGAGCCAGTAGACTGCTGTCCATCAACCCATTCAGCATTTTGCATGGCATCGCGGAAATATTGAACCTGTTCTTTGCTTAGCACATCTGGTATGTGGTGGATCATTGCAGCACCTTAAACTCGATGAGTTGGGAATATATTGTTTTATAGAAAAATAGCCTCTATGAATAGAGGCTATTATATAACAGTTGAGCTTAATCCATATTTTTATTATGGATTAATTTTAAACTCAGTACTTAAAGTTTACAGACAGTACAGCACTGCGGCCTTCAGCTTCAGTTGCATAGTGGGATGCATATGCTTTAGTGAAATAACGTTTGTCAGAAAGGTTGTTTACGTTCAGCTGTAAATCAACATTTTTATTTACGTTATAACGAGCCATTGCGTCATAACGGACATAACCTGGAACAAATTTAGTGTTTGCAGCATTGCCATAGACTTTATCCATCGCAACAGCGCCTACACCTAAATTCAACTGTGGAAGCACTTGATAAGTCGTCCAAAGTGTTGCTGAGTTTTTAGCAACGTTTTGAACCTGGTTCCCTTCATTTGTTTCTTTTGGACCATCATCAACCAGTTCGCTGTCTAAATAGGTATAGCCTGCAGAAACAGCCCATTTATCAGTGATATTACCATTTGCACCTAACTCAATACCATCTACACGGGTTTCACCAATATTACGTGTAAAGTTATCTGCATCAGTTGCACGTGTATTTTCTTTTTCGGTACGGAAAATAGCCGCAGTTAAGTTTAAGCGATCGTTAAGAACATCCCATTTAGTCCCCAGTTCGTAAGTTTTTACTTCTTCAGGTTTCAGGTTGTTCATCGCACGGGCTTGTTCTTCAGAAGTGTTACGACCTGGAGCACCAATGCCTTCTGAGCCATCACCACCATCTACACCGACAGGATTTGCAGAGGTAGCATAGCTGATATAAACAGAACCATTTTCGCGTGGTTTAAATGTTAAACCAGCCTGGTAATTGAAAAAGTCTGAGTCACTGTTCAGTTTAAGTTTGTCACCGGCTTTAGCTGTAGGTTTTGCAGCAGTCACAGCACTGTTTAATGCGCCATAAGTCATGACCTGATCTGTTTCAAACTTATCCCAGCGAACACCAAGATCAAGGATCCATTGCGGGTTAAATTCAATGCTGTCCAGGAAATATACAGAGGTGGATTTAGACTGGATGTTGTATTGGTCAGCGCCTTGAGTACTTAACGTTCCATTGAAACCATAGCGTTCAGGGTTATTGACATTAACACATCCAGGACCTGTAGATGTCACTGCTGAACCACAAGCATACGAAGTACCTGTAGCGTCCTTACCGTTGATAATATACTGGGTACGATCAGTTTCCTGGTCTGAATATTCAGCACCTAAGTTGAAGCTGTGTTTGAGTGCGCCTGTATTAAATTTACCTGTCAGAGCCAGCTGATCAGTAAATGTATCTGTATCAGCAATACGGGAGTTTGCACGTGCCCAGACATTACCCGTTAATGCACCATTGGATTTATCATAGATATTACCTTTAGAGTCGTCAGGGTTTGTCCAAAGGTAGTCATTTTTAGAGTTGTTATAGACTGCTGTATTGGTAAGTGTTAACTCATCAGTTAAATCGTGTTCCAGTTTAATGGTTCCAGCCTGATTTTCCTGTTTCTGGAAATCACGGTCTTTCCATCCATAATAGATGCCTTGTTTAACATCAATAGGTTTACCGTTACCATTCCAATGTGTGAAATCCTTTGACGGATCAGCATTTGCTGAGAAAGGGTTATTGTAAGGTATACCAGAATCCGGCGTATCATCAGTTTTCAGATAATAATAAGCTAAAGTTGCACGTGTTGGAGTGTCTAAGCCAAAGGTAATGCTTGGTGCAATACCTGCACGTTTGTATTCTGCGCCGTCATCCTGACCAGCTTTTTCGTTATGATGTCCCATCACTGCCACACGGGCAGCAATACCGTTACCAAAGTCTTTGTTGCCATCTAAAGTAATACGCTGATAGTTGTCTGTACCGCCTGCTACAGAACCTTCCAGAAAGTCACCTTTTTTAGCCACTTTAGAAATCATGTTGATACTACCACCAGAAGTACCAGCACCACCCATTGCAGAGGCAGAACCTTTGGTGACTTCAACCTGTTCAACAGCAAACATTTCGCGGTTTTGTGAAGATGAGTTGCGGACACCATCGACATACATTGAGCTTTCAGAGTTATAACCACGGATAAACGGACGGTCACCGTTTGGGTTACCGCCTTCACCAGCACCTAAAGTAATACCTGGAACTGTACGCAGTGCGTCGCTCAAAGTTGTCACCTGAGTATCTGCGATTAACTGTTTAGAGATAACAGAAACAGATTTAGGTGTATCCAGTAAAGGTGCTACGAATTTGGAGTTTGCAGATGTATCGACTTTCAAACCCTGTTCAGCAGTTGCTTTAGTACGGATCGTTTCAAGTTGCTGAGCCTGTGTTACGCCATCCTGAGCGATTGCAGCTGTAGCCATGACAGACAGGGAAGAAGCGATTGCTGTAGAAACAATCTTTTTACGTGTTTTAATGAAAGACATATGCATCCCAAACGAGACTGTTAATTTGTATGCGAATAATAATAATTCTTATTTAATTTTTACATCACTGTTTGATTGCAAATGGCGATAAATAATCACAATATGATAGTAGTATTTAATGTAATGATATAACAAAAAATACTTAATGTTATGTTTTTGTTAAATATTGGTAAAATGGTTGGATTTTTAAATTTTTATTGAGAATACTGATTTTTAGTCTGTGCTTTTATTATTCTGTATATATATACAGAGAAAATATGGATAAAAAAAGCAGCATAAATGTATTTTATGCTGCTTTTTCTTATATTTTCAGTTTTAGAAACGATAAGTGCCTTTCACAGCAAATGAGCGACCTGGGGCAATTGTTGAAAATACACCAACATGTGAAGCATCATAAATACGCTCATTTGTAATGTTGTTGATATTAAACTGTAAGCCAAATTCAGGGATCACCTGATACTGAGCAAATGCATCATAGCGGATATGGTCTGGTAAATAATAGGTATTCACGTCATCGACAAAGCGTTTGCCGACATAAGTTGCACCACCACCGAATTTGAACTTGTCTGTTAAGGCATAGGTTGTCCACAGATTTGCACTATGATTGGCAATAAATTTCATTTGCTTGCCTTTCATATTTTCAGCTTTAGCGCCACTTTTATAGTCTAAAATTTCAGGGTCTAAATAGACATAGCCTGCGCTTAAGTTCCATGCAGGTGTAATCTGACCTGTTGAACTTAACTCTACGCCACGCACGCGGTTATCGCCATCATTTGAAAGTATGCCTTCAGCATCATAACTGCGGGCATCTGTTTTCTTTGTTTCAAAAATAGCGGCATTCAGCGCTAAATCGCCATCAAATAGTTCCCATTTTGTTCCAATTTCAATGCTTTTCGATTTTTCAGGATCCAGATCATTCAGAGCTGCACCGCTTGCTGCTCCGTCTGCACCACCAGCCTGACCGAGGTTATCCCCGGTTGGGTTCATTGAAGTTGCATAATTTGCATAAATGCGACCATTTTCAGTCAGTTTATAAACAATGCCTGCCTGGTAGTTAAACATGTTTTCGGAAACTGAGTCAGAAGAACTTGCTGATTTATAATCGTCAAAACGTAGACCTAAATTAACATCCAGTTTTGGTAAAAGAGAAATGGTGTCAAAGACATAAATTCCTTTTGCTTCGATTTCCCCTTCGTTTGTCCATGCGCCCCACGGTATGTGGAAGCCAGAGTAATTTTTCTGTGTCGGATTATAGAAATCAACTGTTTCAGATCCTGCACCAACAGCAGCGCCTGAACGTGTACCGATACGTTCCTTGCTGTAATCAATACCAGTAATCAGGTCATGGGCTATGGAACCTGTTTTAAACTGAGCCTGTAAATCAGCCTGAGCTGCATTGACATGGCTTGTACGGTACGACTGACGGTTTGCTCGGTTATATGTCAGACCAGGACCCTCTGTCTGACATGCCGTTCCACTGCTTGCTACACAGCCAAAGCTTAGACGGGTAAAGAAATATTCCTGTATGGTCTGTAGATCCTGCGCTGCAATACGTAATTTCAGTGCATCGTTGAAATCATGTTCAAAATTCAGGCTGAAAATTTCGGAAGTGTAGTTGCGGTAATCAATGTCTGGGCGGCCAAAATTGGTTTCAAATGGCATGCTTTCAATCGGTGTTTTTCTGTCTGGATTTGATGCATTACTGAATGGAATACCCATATCAGGTGTGTCATTGAATTCCAGTCGGCTATAACCGGCAGTTAGACGGGTAGGGCCATTCATACCAAACGTAATGGACGGTGCAACACCCCAGCGGTCAGTTTCAACATTATCACGACGGGCAACTTCACCCTGATCCAGCATGGCGTTCAGACGAACTGCAATATTGTCGTTAATGGCAACATTATTGTCTGTGGTAAAGCGGTATTTCGCATGACCTTTACCGGAGTTCTGATATTCTGAAGTCACTTCAGATTCTGTTTTGTTTTTTGGTTTTTTAGTAACTAAATTAATTGTTCCACCGGTTGAACCACGACCTGAATATACAGAACCGGGTCCTTTGCTCACTTCAACAGCTTCCAGGTTGAAACTTTCATGAGAGCCACGTGCATAATCACGCATACCATCAATCAGAATATCTGTACTGGCTTCATAACCACGGATGAAAGGGCGGTCGCCCATAGGTGTACCACCTTCGCCTGAGCCTAAAGTGATCCCTGGCGTTGTTCTGAGAATATCCTGTAAAGAAGTGGCTGCACGTTCATCTATTTCTTTTTTTGAAATAATATTGACTGTACGGGCGGTATCCAGCAGCGGTGCTGTCATCTTTGCATTCTGGGATTCTTTAACATAATAGCTTTCCTGTTGCTCGGCAACAAAGGTAATTTTATCCAGCTGTTCTACCTTTTGTACTTTTGTATCACCGTCTGCGAAGACCCAAGGTGATGATAAGCTTATGATTGAAGCAGCAGCCAGCTGAGTGCGCTTCTTATGATTTCTGATATATCCCATGCTCAAACGATTCCGCTAAATAAAAAATAAAAACAATAGGTTAGGTTTTTGCATGCTAATAATAATGAGAAACTTTATCATTTGCAATAGCGGGTTGGAAAATAATCAGATTTAATTGCAGTTTATTGATTTTACTTAGACCGTAAGTTCAGCGTTCAACATGAAATTTATAGTGTTATAATGCTATTTTGTATATTTTTAAATGTTGTCATATAATATGGCACTTTCAAAATTGCAATTACTATTTCTAATATCGAGGAAGCCATGCAAGTAACTTCTGAAGCGGTTTCGGGCGTTGCCCGTCGTTTAAATGTATCTGTACCGACGAGCCGTGTGAACGAGCAGTTTGAAGCTCGTTTGAAACGTACTGCCAAAACTGTAAAGATTAACGGCTTCCGTCCAGGTAAAGTGCCTTTGGATGTTGTGCGTCGCGAATATGGCGCAGGCATTTATCAGGAAGTTGTAAACGATGTGATTCGTGACACAGTGTTTGAAGCGATCCAGCAGGAAAAAATTAATGCTGTAGGCATGCCTAACATTGAAAAAGTTGAAAACAAAGACGACGCACTTGTTTATGAAGCAACTGTTGAAGTTTATCCAGAAGTTGAAGTAAAAGCATTTGATGCGCTTGAAGTTGAACGTAAATCAACTGAAGTAAACGACAAAGACGTTGATCAGATGATTGAAAACCTTCAGAAACAGCGCGCTGAATGGGTTGAAACAAAAGGCATGGCTAAAAAAGACATGCAGGTAACTTTTGATTTTGAAGGTTCAATTGACGGCGAAAAATTTGAAGGCGGTTCTTCAGAAAACTTCAAGCTTGTTCTTGGTTCAGGTCGTATGATTCCTGGCTTTGAAGATGGCATTGTTGGCATGAAGAAAGGCGAAGAGAAAGTAATTGATGTTACTTTCCCAGAAGACTATCAGGCTGCTAACCTGGCAGGTAAAACTGCTCAGTTTAAAATCAATGTTAAACTGGTTGAAAAACAGAAGCTTCCTGAAATTGATGCTGAATTCCTGAAAATCTTTGGTTTAACTGAAGAAGAAGGCGTTGAAAAATTAAAAGCTGACGTTCGTAAAAACATGGAACGTGAAGTTAAAAATGGTTTACGTAACCAGGTGAAAGGCGCTGCTTTTGATGCACTTGTTGCAGCAAACGACATTGAAATCCCAAAGTCTATGATGGCTCAGGAAATTGACCGTCAGCGTCAACAGATGATTCAGCAGTTCACACAGCAGTTTGGTGCTCAGGGCGCTAAAGCATTTGACAGCAGCATGCTGCCGGATGAACTGTTCAAAGAACAGGCTGAAAAATCAGTTAAACTGGGCGTACTGGTAAGCAAAGTACTGGCTGATGCTAAACTTGAAGTGGATGCAGCTCGTGTTGAAGCTTATATCGAAGACATGGCTTCTTCTTATGAAGATCCATCTGAAGTGATCGAATACTTCAAAAACGATAAACAGCAGCGTTCTCAGATTGAAGCAGTTGTTCTTGAAGATCAGGTTGTAGATTACATCCTTGCTTCTGCAAAAGTGACTGATAAAGCTGTAAGCTATGAAGAGCTTCTGAAAGAGCAACAGGCTCGTCAGCAAGGCTGATCACTGCTTGAGTGAAAAAAGGCGCGTAAAGCGCCTTTTTTTCTGCGTATCCATGAGCAGAGGATGTCCTGAATTCACAAAGTATATCCAAAAAAATTCTGTTATTTAATTGTGAATATTTTGCAATTTCAGCAATTATCCCTCATATTGTGGCTATGGGTTGTGTAACAAGAATTCAGGAATAAATAAACGTATGTATGTTCCATCTATTGAAAACGCTTTAGTGCCGGTTGTGGTCGAACAGTCATCCCGTGGTGAGCGTTCTTTTGATATTTTTTCACGTCTTTTACGTGAGCGAGTAATATTTTTAACAGGCGAAGTTGAAGACAACATGGCAAATCTGATTGTTGCCCAGATGTTGTTTCTTGAAGCTGAAAATCCGGACAAGGATATTCATCTGTATATCAACTCTCCTGGTGGTTCAGTCACTGCCGGAATGGCGATTTATGACACCATGCAGTTCATTAAACCTGATGTGGTGACGTACTGTATGGGACAGGCAGCATCCATGGGTGCATTCCTGCTGAATGCAGGTGCCAAAGGGAAACGCTACTGTCTTGAAAATGCCCGTGTCATGATTCACCAGCCACTGGGTGGTTTCCGTGGTCAGGCATCTGACATTGAAATTCATGCCCGTGAAATTCTGTTCATTAAAGAACGTCTGAACAGACTGATGGCTGAACACAGTGGTCAGGACTTTGAAAAAGTGGCACGTGATACAGACCGTGATAATTTTATGACTGCACAGCAGGCTAAAGAATACGGTCTTGTGGACGAAGTGTTATCTAAACGTCCATAAGTAATAAAGATTTAATACTGGAGTGAATATGTCCGATAATCCTCAAGGACAAAAACATTGTTCATTTTGCGGTAAAACGCAGTCTGAAGTCGGGAAACTGATTGCAGGAGAGGACGCATACATCTGTAATGAATGTGTGGACGTATGCCTTGATCTTGTGCAGACCAGTCAGCAGGTTGAATCCGGTGACTGGGCGAGCCGACCTTTACCAAAACCACATGAAATCCGTGCTGCACTGGATCAGTATGTGATTGGTCAGGATGTTGCAAAGAAAACCCTTTCAGTTGCGGTATATAACCATTACAAACGTCTGAAAGTGACACAGTCAGGTCATAAAAATGACGATGCAGTGGAAATTGCGAAAAGTAATATTCTGCTGGTTGGACCGACAGGTTCAGGTAAAACCTTGCTTGCACAGACACTTGCCCGTTTGCTTGATGTTCCATTTGCCATGGCGGATGCAACAACACTGACTGAAGCAGGTTATGTGGGTGAAGATGTTGAAAACATCGTTCAGAAACTGTTGCAGAAAGCCGATTACGATGTGGAAAAAGCGCAGAAAGGGATCATCTACATCGATGAAATCGACAAGATTACCCGGAAGTCTGAAAACCCATCCATTACCCGTGATGTATCCGGTGAAGGCGTACAGCAGGCTTTACTGAAAATGATTGAAGGAACGGTTGCTTCCATTCCTCCTCAGGGTGGACGTAAACATCCACAGCAGGAATTCATTCAGATAGATACATCCAATATCCTATTTATCTGTGGTGGTGCTTTCTCAGGTCTTGAGAAGATTGTGCAGCAGCGTCAGGAAAAAGGTGGTATCGGTTTCACAGCAGATGTGAAGAAAAAAGATGAGACTCAGAAACTTTCTGATCTTTTCCGTAAGGTTGAAGCGACTGATATGGTTAAGTTCGGTCTGATTCCTGAATTCATCGGTCGTCTGCCTGTGATCGCAACACTGGACGAACTGGATGAAGATGCATTGATGCAGATTCTGACAGAGCCTAAAAATGCACTGACACGTCAGTATCAGTATCTGTTTGATATGGAAAATGTGGACCTTGTATTTGAAGAGTCTGCACTGCGTGCTGTTGCTAAAAAGGCACTTGAACGCAATACAGGTGCCCGTGGTCTGCGCTCAATTCTGGAAAACAGTCTGCTTGAAGTCATGTATGATCTGCCTAGCCGAACAGATGTTGGTACGGTTGTGGTCAATGAAGCCGTGATCAATGGTGCTGAACAGCCAGAACTGCGTTCCGAACGTCAGCCAGCAGAACAGAAAGCTGCTGAGCCTAAAGTGGATCTGAAGGTTATAAACAGTAAATCTGCCTGATTTACAGTTGTTCGTCAGAAACGCGTGAAAATGTAGAATTTTCGCGCGTTTTTTTATTTAAAAAAAGATAACTGGATGTTAATCTCTGCCTTAGGCGTGGATGCCTGAAACGCTGTTTGCGTGTTATACAAAAATCGAAAAATAATAAAAACGCAGTGAGGGATAATCATGCGTGGTTTATATGTTGTTATGTGCAGCAGTCTGGTTTTATTTGGCTGCCATGGTAAATCATCTGTTGAGCAGTCGCCTCAACTGACTTCTACACTGAAAAGTGTCGACACTGAGAAAAAACCCGGTTTTTTTGAGCAGTATCGTGTCGGTGGGTTTTCTGTCGGTGGATGGGTCAATCAGAAATCAGGTCAGAACTTCAAAGCAGTTAAGCCTCAGAATGATCAGGCTGCTGTTGTTTATCTTTATCGTCCCGATTCAAAATGGAACCGTCAGGAAATCGTGGCTTCGAGCCTGTTTATTAATGGTGACCGTATTCCAAGTCTGTTGAATAATCACTATTACTGGGTGGAATTACCCGCGGGTACGTATCGTTTATCAACCAGTCGCCCATTGGCTGTTCAGTATTTCCAAAAACCGAAATATCTGGATTTCAGTGTGGAAGCAGGGCAAAGCTATTTTATTAAATACGATGAAGAGAATCTGAGCACCCGTCGTGAAGTTTCAGGACCTCTGATTATTGTTCCTGAGCGTGTTGGGCTGAATGAAATTGCTTTTACTCAGTTAAAGTCTGAAAGTTATAACTTTATTGCAGAAGATCAGCAAACAGGGAAAGTCCGCAGTAAAGCACAGAAGTTGAAAGCACCTAAATATGACCCATCTTCAGATGTGCAGCTGATAAAGCCATTTAAAATATGGAATCCGGCAACCTGGTAATTTTTATTTCAGAATGAGTGGGTGGATGATCGCCATCATCTGCTCTCGGAATTTCTCCTGGCGGGCAGGATCATTCATGATTTCACCCGTCAGGCTGACCGTACCTTTTACAATATCATTCATCAGTCTGGAACTTTTGTTGTTAATGGATTGTCCCATTGGTGTACTGAGAAACTGAATATAAGCCTGTGCTTCTTCTTCTGTAAATGTACTGCGATAACCTGATTTAATCAGATTCAGAAACTTCGGATCAGAGACTATTTCCTGGTTGGTGTTCTGCAGCAGCTGACTGATTTTTTCAGCTGCACGTTGCTGTTCTTTATTCAGCGTCTGTAATCCGAGATTGGCTTTTAAAAGATCCTGTGCCTGAGCATCAAACAGCGGTTTCATGTCATGACTGGACTGAATGATCAGCTGCGATGTGTTGCTGAGCTTAAGTAGTTTTTCAAGCGTTGTGTCCTGTACAGTCTGAGCAAAACCAGCCGTGCTGAAGGTCAGTATGCCGGCTGTTATAAGAATGGACTTGAGCTTTAATAGTGATGTCATAACTGCCCCGATGGATATAAAACACTTAAATTAATATAAATGTGAATCAGTTATCATAACAGTGTGTTCGTGTGCTGAAAAGTCCATCCATCAGCTGATATAAAAAAAGCACCCTGAGGGTGCTTTTTTTGAGTACGAATGATTATTTCGCAGCGGCATCAACCACTGGAATTTTCCCGATTTTTGCTTGCCAGATTTTTGGTGCAGTTGCATGCACAGATGTACCGTTGACATCGACAGCAACAGATACAGGCATATCTTCAACAACAAATTTGTAGATTGCTTCCATACCTAAGTCAGCAAATGCGACAACTTCAGCCTGACGAACTGCTTTAGACACGAGGTAAGCAGCACCACCGACAGCCATCAGGTAAGTTGCTTTGTTGTCTTTGATTGCTTCGATAGCAGTTGGACCACGATCCGCTTTACCGATCATACCGAACAGACCTGTTGCTTCAAGCACCTGACGGGTGAATTTATCCATACGTGTTGCAGTTGTCGGACCAGCAGGACCAACCACTTCATCGCCAACTGGATCAACAGGACCCACGTAGTAAATGAATTTACCTTTAAGATCAACAGGAAGTTCTTCACCATTGTCGAGCATTTCACACATACGTTTATGCGCAGCATCACGACCTGTGTAGATCGTACCGTTTAGCAGTAATGTGTCACCTGGTTGCCATGAGTTCATTTCTTCCTGTGTGATGTTGTCTAAGTCAACACGTTTAGAAGATGAAGAATCCCAGGTCACTTCAGGGTAATCAGAAAGTTTAGGCGCCTGAATATGCGCAATACCTGAACCATCCAGCTGGAAATGTGCATGACGGGTTGCAGCACAGTTTGGAATCATACCGACTGGTTTGCCCGCAGCGTGGCAAGGGTAGTCTTTGATTTTGATATCAAGCACGGTAGTCAGACCGCCAAGACCCTGTGCACCGATACCCAGCGCATTTACTTTCTCGAAGATTTCCATACGGAGTTCTTCGATTTTGTTTTCTGGTCCACGACGAAGTAACTCGTCCATGTTGATTTCTTCCATGAGTGATTCTTTTGCAAGCATCATGGCTTTTTCAGCTGTACCACCAATCCCGATACCGAGCATACCAGGAGGACACCAGCCTGCACCCATCGTTGGGACAGTTTTCAGTACCCAGTCCACGATTGAATCAGATGGATTCAGCATCGCAAGTTTGGATTTATTTTCTGAACCGCCACCTTTGGCAGCCACAGTGATGTCTACTTTATTACCCGGAACGAGTTTGTAGTGAATCACAGCAGGAGTGTTGTCTTTGGTATTTTTACGACCAAAAGCAGGATCTGCAAGTACAGATGCACGAAGTACGTTTGAGTTTTCCAGGTAACCCTGGCGTACGCCTTCGTTGATTGCATCATCCAGGCTCATGGTTAAATCAAATTTAACATCTAAGCCCACATCAACAAATACGTTAACAATACCAGTATCCTGACAGATTGGACGATGACCTTCTGCACACATGCGTGAGTTAATTAAGATCTGTGCAATTGCATCTTTGGCAGCTTTGTTCTCTTCGCGGTCATACGCACGGCTCATTGCCTGGATGAAATCCTGTGGATGGTAATACGAAATGAACTGAAGCGCGTCCTTGACCGATGTGATCAAGTCGTCTTGCTTGATAATAGTTGTCATATCAAAAATCTCTTGAGCGGGCTGATAGCTAGCGGGCTAAATTATACGTGATATTGCACTTTTTGTGGCGTGTTTGTATATTTTATCGGCTAAAGTTTAATGAAATATTTGCTGTCATATTTCACTGAACAAGGGACATAAAATCTGTAATTATTTCATCTGTGAAAATAAAAACTGAATTTTATGGATGGTTTTTATTTTTTAAATAACTGAAAATAAACAGCTTTAATTTATTTCTGTTTTTTATTTAAATTATGACACTGTTGTCATAAAGTTGTCACAAAACTTTCACATAATGCCATCATCAAAACATGAGTGATGAAAGATGACAATTTCAAGCGTGTTGATGGTGATTGGATTCAGTATCTATATTGCTGCAACCTGGATGTACGGTCAGAAAGAAGATTAAGCCCGACGCTTTATCTTCTTTTTTTATGTCTGATTTTATGTTTTTTAATCAATTTTTATGCGGAAACCGTTTTTAATTTTTATACTGATCTGTCATGGAACTAAAGAAGAATAAGGATGATGGATCAGACCTGTCCTGCTGAAAATATTATCAGCCTCTATAAAAAACATGCCCGTGCCTGGACAGCACTTCGTGGAGGCTTGTTGTATGAAAAAGCCTGGCTGGATCATTTTCTGGCATTTATTCCTGAGCATTCACAGATTATTGATTTTGGCTGCGGTTCTGGAAAACCCATTGCAGCGTACCTGATTGCTCAGGGGCATGCGGTGACAGGTGTAGACAGCTCAGATACCATGATTGAAATGGCTCGGCTGAATTTTCCAGATCAGCGATGGATTGTGCATGATATGCGCAGTTTTAAAGCAGATCAGACATTTCAGGGCATATTGGCGTGGGACAGTTTCTTTCATTTGTCACCGGATGATCAGCGTGCGATGTTTCAGCAGTTTAGAGACTGTGCTCAGCAGGGCACGGCATTGATGTTCAGCAGTGGACCTTCAGCAGGTGAAGCAATTGGTGAGCTGTTTGGTGATGCGCTTTATCATGCCAGTCTCTCTCAGGAGGAATACCGGCAGTTGCTTGCAGAGCATGGTTTTGAGGTGTTGAAAATGGTGACCGAAGATCCTGAATGTGCGGGTCATACGGTATGGTTGGCAAAGAAAAAATAACTCATCAGGTTTAATAAAAATAGAGCTCACAGTTTTTAACTGTCGCCATGTCATATTGAAATATCAGGATATGACCTGTGTTATACAGAATCAATCATTATAACAAGGGTGTCTTTGTACGCTATGGCGTACATGAATTGGAGGAATTGTCCAATATACAGCATCTGAATATTTTCTTATGATGGACACATAGAGAGCAGGATGCTCCAAAAATAACAATAAAATACAGTACAAGGAATGTCAGGTAAGACAGGAGTCATGCCTAAGCATCAAATACGAAAAAAGCCCGACAGGATGTCGGGCTTTTTTTATGCCTGAATTGATGTGCGTACATGGCTGGTTCTTTCATGGCACATTTTAACATAAGCTGTCGGCTTTGCTGAAAGTGCAGATATCTGTAAGAAAAACAGGTACCGATCATTTTTGCACATTCGGATTGTGATCAGGCTGATTTCTGATCAGCTTAGTGAATGTCCTGCAGCTTGATCCAGAGCATGGAAGTTGTCTGGTTCTGTGGAGTGCTGCCTGTCATTTGCAGTTGTGTCTTTGCGTTGTTTAACTGACCACTGATTTTATACTGGTAACCATTTTCAGGGTTTGTCCAGAGACCATTACTGAAACGGGTTTTACCTGTATCTGAAGTAAGACCCTGTAATGCTTCCATACCGATAACAGATTGGTTTTTAAGGCTCCCAGTACATTTCTGACAGTTTTTTAAGTTTTTTGAAGCTCCATGCAGCTGAGTAATTACCGCGCTGTACTGTTGTGTTCTGGAGTTTTTACGAATCACAATGTCTGAAATATAAGAGTCTGTGCGGTTATCAATGATTTTCCAGGTTCCAATGAGGGGATCAAAAGTATAGGAAAAAGCAGACGTACTGAACAATGCGAGTGTGAAAGCCGTAGATAAAGATTTAAAATTCATAAACAAAAACAATCAGATAAAAACATGAATATTATACTTGTTGTGATTGTTATTATTATACTAAATATTTGATTTATTGAGTTTTTACTGGGATTTATATTAAAAAAACCACCCTTTTTTACAACAGGGTGGTTGAGTATCAACTCGAAAACGTGAAACTGTTATCCAGCCTGCTGTTCAGACTGAATCGCGGTTAAAGCGATCGTGAAGACAATGTCATCCACCAGAGCACCACGGGACAGATCATTTACAGGTTTGTTCAAACCTTGCAGCATTGGTCCAACGCTGACCACATTGGCAGAGCGCTGAACCGCTTTATAGGTTGTGTTACCTGTATTCAGATCAGGGAAAATAAAGACATTGGCACGACCAGCAACTTTAGAATCAGGTGCTTTAGACTTACCAACGCTTTCAACCGATGCAGCATCGTACTGAAGTGGACCATCAATCAGTAAATCAGGACGGCGTTCTTTTGCAATACGGGTCGCTTCAGCAACTTTTTCAACTTCAGCACCTGCACCTGATGTTCCTGTTGAGTAGGAAATCATGGCAATGCGTGGGTCGATACCAAAAGCTTTTGCGGAGTCAGCAGACTGAATTGCAATCTCAGCCAGCTGTTCTGCATCTGGATCTGGGTTGATTGCACAGTCACCATACACATACACTTCATCAGGCAGCAGCATAAAGAACACAGACGAAACCAGTGAATAATCCGGAGCTGTCTTAATCAGCTGGAAAGCAGGGCGGACTGTATTTGCAGTGGTATGTACTGCACCAGAAACCAGACCATCGACCTGATTCAGAGCAAGCATCATTGTACCCAGTACAACGGTATCCTGAAGCTGTTCACGTGCCTGAAGTTCATTGATTTTGCCTTTACGCAGCTCAACCATTTTTCCGACATAGTTTTCACGGATCAGGTCTGGATCAATCACTTCAAGATCATGTGGAAGTTCAATACCACGAGCTTTTGCAACTTCAATTACAGCTTCTGGTTTAGCCAGAAGAATACATTGTGCAATACCGCGTGACTGACAGATTGCAGCAGCCTGGACTGTACGAGGCTCATCGCCTTCAGGCAGTACAATGCGTTTTCTTGCAGCAATGGATTTCTGTACCAGCTCATGACGGAATGCAGAAGGAGAAAGACGGGTCTGATATGAACCGTTCAGTAGTCTGGTCAGCCAGTCTTCATTGATATGACTGGAAACAAAACGGGTCACCTGTTCAGCACGTTCAGTGTCATCTACAGGAATTTCATTGCTCAGACTGGCAAGGCTCTGTGCTGTTTCAAATGTGCTCAGCGGAGTATGCAGAATAGGCAGACCCTGTTTAATTGCTGTCTGACAGAATTCAATCACCTGTGCATTTGGGGCATGGTGTTCAGTCAGAACCAGACCTGCAAGAGGAATACCATTGCTGCTTGCAAGACTGCTTGCGAGTAGTACGTCAATGCGGTCAGATGCACTGATAATCAGTTCACCTGCAACAAATTTATGCAGTTCATGTTCAATATTGGATGCAATCAGACTGCTGTGTAGAACACGACGCTGAGCTGCTTCACCAGTGTTGATCCATTCAGCCTGAATGTGGCTTGCAAGGTCAGACATACGTGGCACGCTGAGCGTGTTGCTGAATGGTACCAGACCAATCACAGGCAGTTTATCTGTTCCGATATGTGCATGTGTCTGCTGAATTGCGCTGACAAATTTGTTGGTATCGCTGATCAGGCGCAGAGCAGGGTCAATTGTAACCGGAATCTGTGCAGAATCTTCTGGCAGACCTTTGGTACGCATAAACAGAACACCTGAAACACGTGTACCTGTTGAACCACCAAAGTGACGCAGCTGGCTTTCAACTTTTTCAGCTGAACACAGTGGATTTCTGATGTCTGCATTGCTGACAATAATGACTTTGGCATCGAGTGCCTGAGCCAGTGCTGTATTGAGTTCAGATGCAAAAGAGTCGCGGTTGTTTGGCAGCAGACCTTCAACAATGATCAGGTCATGTTTTTTTGCAATCTGACGGTGCAGGCGAACAGCTTCTTCAAGCAGTTCATCACTTTCATCATGGTTCAGCTGCTGAGTTACAGTCGCATAAGGAATTGGTTCAACAGTTTCACTCTGGGTCAGGTGACGGAACAGTGCAGAAGTACGGTCAGCCCCCAGTGTGAGTTCCTGAGAAAATGGTTTCAGGAAACCTGCTTTAACACCCTGACATTCAAGGGCATAAATTAAACCCAGGCATGCAGAAGTTAAGCCTACCCCTTCGCCTGTTGGCACTAAAAGAATTGTTTTCATAATAAAATCTGAAATAAAAATTAAAATTTAACTGGGTAGGGTAAAGAGCGACTGCTTAAGCAGTCGCGGTATCAGTTTCAGACTTTTTTGCAGTTGTCTGATTAACCTCATGAGCTACAACACTTTCAGTTTCTTTAGCAATACGGCCTTCTTCATCTGTTGGAATAACCCAGATCTGTGGTCCTGTACCTGCATCAATACGACCTTCTGAACCACGGTTCAGAGTGCTGTTCTTATCTTTACACAGGTTGAAACCGAAGTGAGGCAGGTAAGCCAGTGTTTTTTCACGGATGTAGGATGAGTTCTCACCAATACCACCTGTGAAGAACAGACCATCAATACGAGGTAAGCCACAGCTGAGAGCAGCCAGTGATTTTGCCAGACGGTAGCAGAACACTTCAATTGCAAGCGCGGCATCTTCATTGCCTTGCTCAGATGCTTCAATCAGTGTACGCATGTCATTGGACAGATCAGAAAGACCCAGAAGACCAGACTGGCTGTTCAGCATTTTATCAATTTTATAGATGTCCCAACCCAGGTTGCTGGCAAGGAAGCTGTGCATACTTGGATCTACATCACCACTACGGGTACCCATAACAACACCTTCAAGTGGTGTTAAGCCCATAGAAGTATCGACGCTCTGACCATTCCAGATGGCACAGGTCGAGCTGCCGTTTCCAAGGTGAGCTGTTAGCCATCCACCCTGTTTAAAGCTGCCTGCCAGTTCAGAACCACGCTCTGAAACATAAGCATGGCTTGTACCGTGGAAGCCATAACGACGCACGTTATGTTCTGTATAAAGGAATTTTGGCACTGCGTAACGGAAAGCGTGAGCAGGCATGGTCTGGTGGAATGCTGTATCAAAAACAGCGACCTGAGGAAGTTCAGGGAACAGACGCATAGTTGCACCGATACCCACAAGGTGAGCTGGGTTATGTAATGGTGCAAGTGGTGTTGCTGAACGAATTTTTTCAATAATTTCAGGCGTCAGTAATTCTGCTTTTGTTAATGTGCCGCCGTGAACAACACGGTGACCAATTGCCTGAGGATTATAATGAGACAGGCGTTCAAGAATTGTTTCAAGTGCCTTTTCATGGTCTGCAAAAGGAATTGACAGTTCAAGCGGCTGGTTTCCAGCGGTAACGCCTTTAATACGGGCTTCTGCTGAACCTAAGTTTTCAGCAAGACCGAAAATGCGGTCTTCACGACGTTCAGACACAAGTGCATATTTGATGGAGGATGAACCGCAGTTAATTACCAATACTGATGTAGACACGTTTTAATACCCAAATTTTAATTGAAATGAATCGTCCATTGAGTGATCTTCATGCAGTACAAATCGGTGCAATCCAGATCAGTAATGACGTTTTAACACGGGTTTTTTCTCTGTTCTAGATAGACTTTAGGAGATTAGACTTAAGCACTATCGACCGAAAAATCATTAATAGTTAATATTTATCAGTTGATTGTTTAAATTTATGATTAGAAGAATAAGCCTTTATTTAACATAGCATGTTCCAGTGCTGTCAGGCGACTCTAAATGTTTAAAAATATTACTTCCACGACCTGATTCAGATCATCTGTCATCACATGTCCACTCAGGCACATATATTCAATGCCTTATCAAAATACCTGTACTGTTTATATCAGCCTCAGTTGAGGTATATGTATTTAATCAGCGTAAAGATGCTGAAAGATTTTTTATTCTGCTTCTGTGACCACGTAGTGATAACTGTACTGGAAAAATGGTATAGCACTGGGTTTATGAAACATCAAAGAAGAAGATGTGAGGAGGGGATTAAGCAGGTGATCTATGAATATAGAAACAGGATGGGCTGTTCAGATGAACAGCAGACTTCCAGGTGCAGGTTTTATGATGTTGCCTGATGCGACAAAAACATAAGACCAGACAAAGAAGTCTGCCGGATATTAAAAAACAGGTCGCTTAGTGACGGATCTGACCATCACCTAAAACAATCCATTTCTGTGAAGTCAGACCTTCCAGTCCAACAGGACCACGGGCATGAATTTTATCTGTAGAGATACCGATTTCAGCACCTAAGCCGTATTCAAAACCATCTGCAAAACGGGTTGATGCATTGACCATTACAGAGCTTGAGTCAACACGGGTCAGGAACTGGCGTGCCAGACTGAAATTTTCAGTAATAATGGCATCGGTATGATGTGAGCCATACTTGTTGATGTGCTGAATTGCTTCTTCAATACCTGAAACAACTTTCACTGCAAGTACAGGGCCCAGGTATTCTTCATACCAGTCTTCCTCTGTTGCTGTTTTTACTGTACTGCCCAGAATCTGGCGGGTTGCAGCATCACCACGAAGTTCAACCTGTTTTTCAGCATACAGCTCTGCAACACGTGGCAGAAAATCTTCAGCAATCTTTTCATCCACCAGCAGGGTCTCCATGGCATTACAGACACCATAGCGATGTGTTTTTGCATTCAGTGCAATCGGCAAAGCTTTATGCAGATCTGCCTGAGCTTCCACATACACATGACAGTTCCCATCTAGGTGTTTGATAACTGGAATGGTTGCTTCATTGGTAATACGTTCAATTAAGCCTTTACCACCACGCGGAACAATCACATCCACAAATTCAGACAGTGTAATCAGCTGTCCTACCGCAGCACGGTCAGTGGTATTGATCACCTGTACGCAGCTTTCTGGAAGTCCTGCAACTTTCAGTCCATGCTGAACAGCTTCAGCAATGGCTCTGTTGGATTCCATCGCTTCTGAACCGCCACGTAAAATAATGGCATTGCCTGACTTAAGTGCCAGTGAAGCAGCTTCAAGCGTCACGTTTGGACGGGATTCATAGATCATGCCGACCACGCCCAGCGGCACGCGCATTTTACCAATCTGAATACCGGTCGGGCGATAAGCCAGGTCTGTAATTTCTCCAATCGGATCAACCAGCGCAATCACATCCTTGAGACCTTGCAGCATGTCTTTAAAGCGTGTGGGCGTCAGTTCCAGACGGTCCAGTAAGGCACTGTCCAGCTGATTGTTACGACCTTTGGTCATATCAGTCTGGTTAGCGGCCAGGATACTGGATTCACTGTTCTCCAACGCTGTATAAACAGCAGAAAGAGCATTGTTCTTTGTCTGGGTAGAAGCGCCAGCCAGGATACTCGATGCCTGACGTGCCTGTTGTCCTACCGTTTGCATGTATTGTTCAATAGAATCTTGCATAGCGGTTTGATCACATGGAAATTTCATCTTCGATAGTAACAGCCAGAGCCTGGACAATGAAGCACCAGAAAATTAAAAAAGCAGGAAAAGCGCTTAAACCTGTAAACATTTTGAAATTGTTTGCCTGAATAAAAGTAGATAAGCGGTTGCATAAGTGGTTGCTTGTAAATTGCTCCTCTGTATAGAATGAAATGCTAAGGACAATGAAGTCATACAAATAAATACAAAAGCAGGATGTTTATATGATGACGAGGGTTTTCTGAATGAATTCTTGCACAATAAAAACAAGGCAGGAAGATTGGAGGAAAGGAAGATGAATTCCATTATCCAGATGGACACGGACGTACATGAAGCCAGTACACACTTTGGTTTCTTTGATGTTTATGATAAACACAGCTTCAAACAGCCGGCACGGACAACGTGGA
Organism: Acinetobacter chinensis; assembly: GCF_002165375.2. Classification (NCBI taxonomy): domain Bacteria; kingdom Pseudomonadati; phylum Pseudomonadota; class Gammaproteobacteria; order Moraxellales; family Moraxellaceae; genus Acinetobacter; species Acinetobacter chinensis. The sequence continues at coordinate 3,067,753 of NZ_CP032134.1, read as the reverse complement.
TTGATGGCTGGAAAGTTGAATATATGGCAATTGGTCTTCCTGAGACTATGCACAACACGCCCATTGTGATTATCGGTGGTGCATTTCAGAATTTTAACTCCTACAAATACTGTGTGGAACAGTTGTTTGATGCAGGTCCCGTGGTGCTGATTGATCTGCCATCCATGGGTGCCAATCAGCAGATCTCCAATGTGGACACCGGACTTTCAGCAGGAACACTCGAACTGGAAGACCTGGCAGGTATGCTGGGTCACTGGATGGATATTGTCGGGCTGGAAAAAATCCGGGTTATGGGCATGTCATTAGGTTCAGTTGTTGCATCCTGTCTTGCGCATCAGCGTCCAGAACTGATTGACCGTATGATTCTGATGGGTGTTATGCAGAAGACCCGTAAAAGCTGGCGCATGCTGCTTGAAGAATCCCTGCATCTTATGAAAGAACAGCGCATGGAGGAGTTTGGTCAGGCGGTTATTCTTTACCTGGTCAATCATGCAAAACTTGATGTGACCCGTATGTCACCGACTGCGAAACGTCTGTTCTTTAAGCAAATGGCAGAATTTACGGCAACAGAGCAGGAACGTTATGACATTAACTGTAACCGTTTACTGCGCCTTGCAGGTGTTCCGATTCCACAGTGCCGTACTCTTGTTGCCTGTGGTCAGTATGACAGTTTTACTTTGCCGCATGAAAATGCAAACTTTGCGCTTCAGTGCCCGGATATGGAATTTGCCATGATTGCCAATGCAGATCATGTGCCTCAGCTGCAACGTCGTAAGGAAACCATGAATCTGTTTGCCACTTACTTAAAAGGTGAATCCATTCAGCAGGTTGAAGGCATTATTCCAATGACCCGTGCGCAGCTTCTGACGATGGAGCGCAGAGGTGAAGCACGTGTGCGGGTACAGCAGCCAGAAACTGTCCTGACACATCGTCATTTACCTGTGACACTTCCTGTTCAGGTGGTTGATCTGAATTATTTTGGTGTGTTGCTGGATCTGGGCGACGACCTGATTGCTCAGGTAGAGCAGTATCCAAGAGATCTTGCTTTGCATCTGCATGATGAAGAAGGTGCTTTCAGCATCGAATGTCTTATTTTTGAGACTGAGCAGGGTAAAGCGAGAGCTTTATTCAAGCACGGCAGTTTTGATGTGGCAGATCGCTTGTTACGCTTTGTTCAGCGTCAGAAAGAAGCATTACAGCTGAAAAATGCGTAATGCTGAAATATTTATTCTAAGTATCTGAAACAAGTCTGATCAATGGATCAGGCTTTTTTTTATCCATGACAAAAAAAATTGATCCATGGAAAATATACAGTGTGGATTGTTGTTTAAGCTCAATGATGATTTTTTGTTGATGTATAAAGCCCAAAAAAAGAGTGCTGATAAGCACTCTTTTTTTAATTTCACTGATTATTCAGTTACAAAAGTGACTGTGCCATCTTTCAGTGACTCAACACGAGCCAGTGATTCAACACGGTAACCTTTGTCCAGCAACAGCTGACGACCAGGCTGGAATGATTTTTCAATCACAATACCAATACCGACCACTTCTGCATCTGCCTGATGAATCAGGTCTGCCAGACCCAGTGCCGCCTGACCGTTTGCAAGGAAGTCATCAATCACAAGAACCTTGTCGCTTTCAGTGATATGCTTTTTAGAAATCGCAATGGTGCTTTCAACCTGTTTGGTAAATGAAAATACTTTAGAGCGATATAAGTCATCTTTCAGCGTCAGAGACTGGTATTTACGGGCAAAGATGACTGGAACGCCCAGTTCAAGACCTGCCATAACAGCAGGAGCAATACCTGAAGCTTCAATGGTGATAATTTTTGTAATACCGGCATCTTTAAACAGACGGGCAAATTCCTGACCAACCTGTTGCATCATTACAGGGTCAATTTGATGGTTTAAGAAAGAGTCGACTTTCAGAACTTGATCAGATAGAACGATACCTTCAGCTAAGATTTTCTGTTCCAGAGCGTGCACGGGGAGATTCCTCTAAGGGCAGGTGCTTTTTAAAGCAAAGGCGTATTTTAAAAAGCACCGTAAAAAATGCAAGCGAAATTGATCAAATTGATTAATTTGATGGTCCATTATAACCGGTCAGTAGTAAACCATAAGAGGTTTTCTTGTCGACATGACTGACTTTGACCGGAAGATAATCCAGTTTTGGTGCCAGCCAGAAAATAGTTTCACGACCCGGTTTATCATGTTTCATAACTACTTTGACTGTGTCGAATGTGCCATAAGAGGTTTTGACTTTTTCAGCACCCTGTTTGACAAACCTGCGTGATTCAACTTCTTTGGCATCTGCAATCGAATAACTGGACTTCAAACCACCATTTTTAAGATCTTCACGTAACTGAAGTTCAGCATTCAACTCATCCAGTACACCGGATTTCCATGCAAAAGTACGGGGTTCATTGTCTTTTTTGGTGGTGATGGTTTTTGCGGATGGATTGAAATTCATGCTCATCGTGTTGTTGTGAACAAGAATTTTACTGGTCCGGCTGAAACTTGTTGATGAAATCTGGTCACCATTGAGCGTGAAACGGCTGGTTTCAGTTGCAGAGGCAATTCCACCTGCTTTTGCAGCAAAGACATAATTCCAGCCATTGCCTGATTTACTCAGTGTACGGGTGGCAGAACCTAAGTTTTTACCGTTGTAATTAAACTGATAGCTTGCCTGAAATGGGCTCATGGCAAAAGTCTGGCTTGAGAAACCAGCTAGGAGCAGTGTAGCTGAGACACCTGTTGCCATCGCCATCGTTTTCAATACATGTTGAGCCATAAGTACATTTTCCTTTTTAAGGTCTGATATGCAGAAAATTTTGCATGAGGATATTATGCATCTGAAATATGGAGATATATTCTGTAAATCTGTTCAGAGTGTATCTTTCCTGTTAGGTTTTTTTTGTTCAATGCTCAGGTTTTGATAATCAAAAACGATCAACTCTGTTTCTGTCTGACTGGCGTGACAGTGCTGTCGTCTGTTTCGTCATCTTCTTCAAGATCATCATCCATTCTGTCTTCAGACAGTTTGCTGAACAGTGCTGCTAGATTGACATTGCCAATGACGACCAGTTCTGCATCACGAAGCACTGCATGATTGACGTGTACTTTGGTCAGCGTATCAATAATGGAGCGTTTTTTCCCAAGCCAGCGGTTCAGGTCAAGATGTAGCAGGTCATCTTTGACGGTAACGACATTCAGTTTTTCCAGGATCATTCCCAGGGGATCTTTGTTCAGAACTTTCTGATAAAAAAACAGTGCCAGATTAAAAGCCATTTTCTGAAAGATATTTTTAAAGCGGGCTTCAATCACCTGTGTATCACTGATCTGTTCAAAAACAATCAACTGCATATCTTTGTTCAGTTCCATCTGAATGAGTTTCAGGTCTACAGACAGTGTGGTGTAAAGCCCTTTGACATCCAGTGTGGCATACAGGCGTAACCAGTCATCATGCAGATCGGCATGCAGATCCTGAAGGACTTTGACATTGTCTGTGACGAAACGCTCAAATGTGGCATTCAGAAAAACCTGAGACATTGGAAATTCACGTTCATCTTCAATAAATCCTTCAGCTTTCTGGTATACCTGTCGTATACGTCTGGAGATGCTGGATATCAGTGATTGCATACAGAAAATTCCGTTGATTAGGTTTTGGGAAATTTTTTATCGAAAATGTATTAAAAATACAGACCTGAAACCTTGCAGTTTAACAAAATTAAATGCACCATTTTCATGAATTTATTTATGTGCAGCCCGCATGGTGACAGGCTTCTGCTTTTTGTCTAAAAGTGATGACTGCGTTTATTTTATACTGATTTTGTATTGTTGGGGAATCAGACATTTTGTCGGTTTATTGTGATGCTCAGGAAAATTAACTTTTCTCCACTGGTGAATAACTGGTGGAAAGACCCTGTTTTTGCAACAGCAGTGATCATGGCTGCCGTTCTGCATTTACTGGTGTTGTCTGTGCAGTTCACCATGTCCGAACCACAGGATGCAGCGGTCAGGGAAATTGCGGTCACCATGCGCCCGAGTGAGACGGAAGTTAAAAATGCCGATTTTCTAGCACAGGCAGATCAGCAGGGTTCAGGAACATTCCGTGAAGCACATCGTATGTCCAGTGATATGCCTGCTCCAATGATTGACCAGAGTGCAGGGGAGCAGAAGCAGGAAAGTCGGGAGCAGATGCAGCAGAAAAAAGAGCTGAGCTTCGAAGAAAAAGTACTGATGACCACGCTCAGCTGGCAGAAAGAAGCGGAGCAGAACCGTCGTAAAAAAGCGGCAGATGAAATGAACAGCCAGTATCAGGCAAAGGCAGCCATGATTGCCAGTCTGGAAGCACAGTATCTGCAGCGTCAGCAGAACTTCAGCCGTCAGCAGAAAATTAAAACTGTGGATGGTATTCAGGCTAAACAGGATATGACAGCTGCTTATATGGAAAAATTCCGGCAAAAAGTCGAGTTTTACGGTAACCGCTATTATCCCGACCTGGCAAAAGCACAGCAGCTAGCTGGAGAAGTACGCCTGATGGTGATTCTGAATCAGAACGGCGGAATCCGTGCTATTCGCCTGATTGAAGGTTCAGGTCATTCTGTGCTTGATGAGGCAGCAAAAGCATCTGTCCGTAAAGCAGCTCCATTTGGTGCATTTGATGTAAAAATGAAAGATATTTCTGAACTTCGAATTGTCAGAACATGGCGTTTTGATCCTGCAGATGCTGAGTTTGAGGTGAACTGACGCCGTTTTATTCGGCATCGCTATGAGGTTCAGCCCGGATATATGCACCTTGTTCGCGTCCACCTGACCAGACGGCTTTTAAAATTTTGTCCTGGATTTTCAGCTGAATGGGAAAAATTTCAAGAGATGCCTGGTATTCAGGTTCGGCTTTTAAGCCTATACAGCTTTCATTTTGCCACCATTTTCCTTCTGCGTACTGATCCAGTGCGCCAACTGCCAGGTACCATTTAAAAGTACCATCTGGTTTCAGCAGCAGTTCAGAACCCACTTCCATGACTCCCTGTAAATAATAGTGTCCTGACCACGCTGTCGATACTTTTTCGGATTTCGGCTGCTGGCAGACCGTTTCAATATCTGCATGGGAATGTGCGGTAAATAAGCATGATGTTGCCAGTAGAGTAGAAGTCAGAAATTTTTTCATTGGATTTCTAAGAGTCTGAAATTTTTTCTATTTTTAGCACAGATTAAGATCGGTTTTCTGAAAATAATAATTCTGAACTGATGTCTGATTGTGATAGGAGTTTTTTCAGATGCTGGCAATGAATGTGGATGGCCGATGTGCTGTGTTATTGACTGGAATAGTTTTTCAGGATTTCGCAAATTTCAACACTGAAATACGCATACCATTTTTCTTTGCCCAGCTGCTGCGCCACCTGATGTTCAGCATCTTTGTGCCATGCATGGATATCTTCCAGTGAATTCCAGTAGGAGAGTGCAATTTCAGCATGACGTTCTGTCAGCGATTCAAATTTCTGACAGTTGAACTGAGTCAGTGCTTTTTCACGCAAAGTACAGGCAGTGTCGAAATACTCCTGATCCAGTGTTCTTGTTTCAGCTTTAAAGATCACAACGTATTTCATAGAGGCTCACTGACTGTATTGGCTGAAATGTCTTTTCAGGATGAGACTGCTGCTGATTTTTATTGAATGAGGGACTGAAGCAGTCATCCTCTGCTAAAGAGGATGACTGCCTGAATGGTCAGTCTTCTTTAATAGTATAAGGATTGTCAAAGCCAAGCTTTTTCAGAATTTCAATTTCCAGTGCTTCCATTTCTTCAGCATCTGCATCTGAAGTTTCATGGTCATAGCCCATCAGATGCAGTGTGCCGTGTACGAGCATATGGGTAAAATGCTCAGCAGGCGTCTTTTGCTGTTCATCCGCTTCCTGTAAAACCACGGGAATGCAGATCACTAGATCGCCAATTGGAAAGGTCTCTAAAATCTGTGCCATTTCATCAGGCAGATCACTTGGAAAAGACAGTACGTTGGTCGGTTTGTCCTTTCCTCGATATTCCAGATTCAGTTTGTGACTGTCATTGTTGTCAACGCAGGCTATACCGATTTCACAGTCGCTTTGGGTATCAATATAACGCAGTGTTGTTTCAATCACTTTTTTGATGCTGGCACGTTTGAGTACCAGCGCTGGAGACTGGAAATCCTGTTGTAAGGATAGGCTAAGTTTCAAGATGAATCCTTAATTTATTCAGCTCTGATGCTGTTCGTCCGCTTTGCTGTCATTTTCTGCGACCAAAGCCTCCTGGAGTGCTTTACGTTCAGCTCTGGCTGCTGCTGTCAGACGCTGCTGTTCACTGTCCCAGCCTTCGTAGGCTTCAACAATTTTCTGAACCAGCTGGTGACGGACAACATCACGGGAATGAAAACGGGTGATGTGAATTTCTTTCACATTTTCGATCACACGCAGCGCATGTGCAAGTCCTGATTGCTGCCCACGTGGCAGATCGACCTGAGTGACATCGCCTGTAATAACCGCACGGGAACCAAAACCCAGTCGGGTCAGGAACATTTTCATCTGCTCAGGTGTTGTATTCTGGGCTTCATCCAGAATCACGAATGAGTGATTCAGGGTACGACCACGCATATAAGCTAAAGGGGCAACTTCAATCACCTGGCGTTCAATCAGTTTGGCTACTTTTTCAAAACCCAGCATTTCATACAGGGCATCGTAAAGCGGGCGCAGATAAGGGTCGATTTTCTGGGTCAGGTCACCAGGCAGGAAGCCCAGTTTTTCACCGGCTTCCACCGCAGGACGAACCAGTAATATGCGCTGGATTTCATTGCGTTCCAGCATATCTACAGCGGCTGCAACAGCAAGATAGGTTTTACCCGTTCCGGCAGGACCAATACCAAAAGAAATATCACTCTGTAAAATGCGTTGTACATAACGCTTCTGATTGGCACCGCGAGGATTGATACGACCTTTGCGTGTCTGTAGCCAGACATCATCCAGACCGGTATGTTCCTGATCAAACAGGTCAGCCTGAAGTTCGCGGTCAGTCTGGCTCCCCTGAATCATGAGATGCAGAGTATCTGCACTGATCTGAGGGGAGGTTTCTGCTTCTTCATGCAGGCGCTGCAGAAGCATTTCGGCTCTCTCAACTGCATCCATTTCACCATCAATGAAAAAAGCATCACCGCGATGGGAAAGCTGGACATTCAGTCGTTGTTCTATTTGTTTAAGATGTCCGTTATAAGCGCCAAGCATGCTCTTTAAACGTTCCATCGAAATCCCAGGAAAAGCTACTGTACGTCGAATCGCTGCAGTCAAGAGAAGTCCTTATAGTGTTGTCTTGATTATACCCTTACATTACGTCACGTCAGGCTCAAGATTCAAGAGTTCACCATAAACTAAATTTAAAGTTTTAATCTCTGTAACCTCAATCTCTGCAAAGCGTCCAACCCAGGACGGGTCACCAATAAATGTAACCAGACGTGTATTGTCCGCAGTACCGACCAGCAGGTCAGGATCTTTGGTGGAAACATTCTCGACCAGGACACGCTGAACCGTTCCCAGCATGGCATCTGTTTTGCGGATACTGGACTGTTTGATCCACTGCTGAACTTTTGCCAGGCGTTCTTTTTTCACATCTTCAGGGGTGCTGTCTGGCAGTTCTGAAGCAGGTGTACCTGGACGTTTTGAATAAACAAAACTGTAGGAATGGTCAAAGTCCATGTCCTGGATAAACTGATAGGTTTCTTCAAAATGTTCATCAGTTTCACCCGGGAAGCCAATAATGAAATCTGAAGACAGGTGCATGTCTGGACGGACTTTACGCAGTCGTGCAATTTTATCGATATAGACATCAATGGTGTGGTTACGTTTCATTGCCTGTAACACATCATTTGAACCACTCTGAACCGGCAGATGCAGATGCGAAACCATCTGTGGCAGATCACGGTAACACTGGATCAGATCATCATTGAATTCAAGTGGGTGAGACGTGGTATAGCGGATACGTCCAATACCAGGAATCTCTGCAACCAGACGAAGTAAATCTGCAAAGGTACAGATATTGCCTTCAAAGGTTTCACCACGGTAACCGTTTACATTCTGTCCCAGCAGGGAAACTTCACGGACACCTTTTTCAGCCAGTGTTGCAATTTCAGCCAGCACATCATCAAGTGGACGGGAAACTTCTTCACCACGGGTATAAGGCACCACGCAGAATGAGCAGTATTTTGAACAGCCTTCCATGATGGATACAAAAGCCTTAAAACCTTCAACACGCGGTTCTGGTAAAAAGTCGAATTTTTCAATATCAGGGAAAGAAATATCCACCAGTCTGATTTTTTCTTTTTTCGGTTTTTCAATCTGCTCTACATGCTGATCGAGCATCTGAGGCAGACGGTGCAGGGTTTGTGGACCAAAAACCATATCGACATAAGGCGCGCGTTTCTGAATGTTGTCACCTTCCTGAGAAGCAACACAGCCACCGACACCAATGACAAGTTCTGGATTTTTTTCTTTCAGTTTGCGCCAGCGACCCAGTTCAGAAAAGACTTTTTCCTGCGCTTTTTCGCGGATGGAACAGGTGTTCATCAACAGAATATCAGCATCACCTGGATCGGTGGTCAGCACATAGCCGTGAGAATCACCCAGAAGGTCTGCCATACGGTGACTGTCATACTCATTCATCTGACACCCTTGCGTTTCGATGTACAGTTTTTTAACCGTACCGTCGGCTGGGGTGTGCTGTGGCTGGGTTACAGTGTTTTCTGAGGCAGCTTTGGCACTATTGGGAATGAAGGTTTGAACCGTCATGCAGGCTCCTGGTAAATAATAAGGGAAAATGTCTGGCGGTCTCGGACAGAACAGAATGCTGTAGAGAACAGGCTGGGCATTTTCATGGAGTTTTAATGAAAGGGGCGTATTTTAGCAGGAATTATACCTGAAGCTGTAGCTCTAAATCGCGACTCAAAAATATTGATTTATGGGGTAAAAATGATTGAAAATTAATATTGTTTAATCATAAGGTTACACAACTCAACAGTAGAACGGCTGGAGAGTAATTAAACTAGGTAAAATTGTTCAGATGAATGAAGGCAATCCAAAGATGGCTCAGGGCAGGTCAATGTTTAGTTCGATCAAAAAGAAAAATGGTTACAGAGTACTTGCTTTAAGTGTTACAGCAATCGGATTTGCTACAGGTGTAAGTGCGGCAGATGAACAGTTTACGGCGGCACTCAGCGCTGCAGGTGCCGGCAATGTTGCCCTGTTACAGCAGTATCAGTCTGAAATGCAGAATGACGCACTGGGGTATTATCCTGAATACTGGATACTGAACAACAATCTTGGGATGCAGCCAGCGGCAAATATTGTGAATTTTGCTCAGCGTTATCCGCAGTCTGCAATGGCTGAAAAACTTGCAGCTGATTATGTCGAAGAAAAAGTAAAACAGGCTGACTTTGCAACAGCGCAGCCAGTACTGAAATATGTGACAAATGCAGACCAGGCAGAAAGCTGTGCAGTTGCACAGGTCAGAGCCAGAACAGGCGATCAGCTGGTTTTTGCAGAATATAAAGATGTATGGCTTGCCACCAACTCTCAGCCTGATTCATGCACAGGACTTGGGCGCATGATGCTGTCCAGTCCACTGATGACAGCGCAGGATAAACAGCAGCGTTTATGGGCGCAGTTACGTGCAGGACAGTCTGGTCAGGCAGTGGCAACGGCACAGACACTTGGACAGACCCTGACCCTGGCTCAGCTGAATCAGATACAGGCAAATCCTTTGAATTATCTGTGGTCTGCACCTAAAGCAACCGGTGAAGATCAGGCTTATCTGATCTTTGCGATCGGCCGCCTTGCAGACAGTGACCTGAATTCGGCGATTGCATCTGTGCAGCGTGCAGCGCAGGGAACACCAGAAGCAGTTCAAAAAGCCATGTATCGGGCTGTGGGCTACATTGGTGGAACCACAGTCATGAAAAACAATTTCAACAAAGAAGTGCTGAATTATCTGGATGCCAGTTATGGACTGCCGTTCAGTGCTGAAGAAGCTGAAATTTATGCCCGTCAGGCGATCCGTTTTGGCGCATGGGAAAGTGTGATCCGTGCGGTGGATGCAATGAGTGTCACTCAGAAACAGGAAGACCGCTGGCAGTACTGGCTGGCTCGTGCTTCTGTGCAGCGTGGAGATGCTGCTTCCAGAAAAACAGGACAGGAAATTCTGAACCGTCTTGCACAGGGCGATGACTACCATAACCTGCTGGCAAAAGACCTGGTGGGGAAGACATACAGCAGTACACCATCCAGTTCAGAGCCATCTTCATCTGATATGCAGCGTCTGAATCAGGATATTCATTTCAGTCGTGCTTTTGCCCTGCGCCGTGTCAATGCACCTGAAAATTATGTGAACCGTGAATGGAACTGGGCAGTCCGACAGGCATATCTGAAACATGATGATGGTCTGATTCTGGCTGCGGCTAAACGCGCAACGGATATGGGATGGTATGACCGGGCTATTTATGCAGCGGACAGAACTACCAATAAACATAACTATGCTTACCGTTATGCGATGCCACATCAGGCATATGTGGTCAGTCACAGCCGTAATGCCGGCATTGATCCTGCGTGGGCATATGGTCTGATGCGACAGGAAAGCCGTTTTGTTTCGCATGCCCGTTCGCATGTGGGTGCTGGTGGTCTGATGCAGATCATGCCTGATACAGCAAAACTGGTTGCCCGTCAGATGGGTGAAACCTATAACCCTGCTGCATTGACCGATATGAACACCAATATCCGTTATGGAACTTTTTATCTGTCCATGATTCAGGGGCAGTTGAGCAGTAATCCTGTACTTGCAACGGCAGGCTACAATGCCGGTCCAAACCGTGCGCGCAGATGGCAGCCTGAGTTTCAGTCCATAGCGGCAGATCAGTACACAGAAAGTATTCCGCTGAATGAAACCCGTGACTATGTGAAAAATGTGATGACCAATGCGGCACATTATGGTGTGCTGCTGGGGCAGGGAGCGCAGTCCATTGGAAAACGGATGCAGGTGATACCTTTCAGGAACACGCCTTAACTGTAAATTTTATGAAGTTGTAATATCCACTGGAATTGGGTAGCTGAAAATGACCAGGACTCTACCGTCTGTACCGCTGAAACTGTCATTGCTCAGTCTGGGCGGTGTATGGCTGTCTGTTGTCAGTCCACAGCTCCGTGCAGAGACAGTACAGGGCTACGTGATGGAAGTGCAGTTAACTCCAGCGGCATGTTTAATGGACAGTTTACGGTCAAAAAAACGGAAATGTCTTGAGGGTTACTCTTTAAATATTCAGGGTCTGTTTCCTGAAACTTCAAAGCGTGACTGTCATACCACATCATCAGCAGCATTGTCGCCACTCCAGGCAAAGGTGGTTGCACGGGTCATGCCTGATGAAGGTGCCAGAGTACAGTTGTGGAAGTCTGTGGGTGGATGTGTCCCTGGAAATGCCAGCCAGTATTTCCGGACCATTATCAATTTCGCGGAACGCTTGAAAGTACCTGCGGAACTGACTTCTCCTGAAACACGCCAGATGCAGCTGAACACAGTCAGACTGAAATTTTTGCAGCTTAATCCAGGACTGACATCGGCAGGTATTCATTTTACCTGTCAGAACCATCAGGGAAATCCGCTGTTGACAGGTGTTCAGTTGTGTTACCGGACCAATGGGCAGTACAGACAGTGCTCAGGCACAGTGACAGGGAATTGTCCTGCGACAGTTCTGATCAAAGGTTCCTACTGATTTTATTGAAACATCTTATTTATATTTTCTATCATACTTTTGTTGAAATACGACCTCTTTTATATGCATATCCGAAAAGATTGGAGTACAATCTTGGGCGTTTATGATAATTCGATTAAATGGAAAAGCCCATTTTAATCACATTAACGATCCTCAATTGGAGATAATTACATGAAGCAAGCAGTTCGTGTTGCCGTTACAGGCGCAGCAGGTCAAATCGGTTACAGCCTATTATTCCGTATCGCCAGTGGCGAAATGCTTGGTAAAGACCAACCAGTTATTCTTCAATTATTGGAAGTTCCATTTGAGAAAGCTCAAGCTGCGCTTAAAGGCGTAATGATGGAACTTGACGACTGTGCATTCCCATTGCTTGAAGGCATGATCGGTACTGATGATCCTAAAGTTGCATTCAAAGATGCTGACTATGCACTTTTAGTTGGTTCACGTCCACGTGGTCCTGGTATGGAACGTGCTGAATTGCTTAAAGTAAACGGTGAAATCTTCATCGGTCAGGGTCAGGCTCTGAACGAAGTTGCAAGCCGTGACGTTAAAGTTCTTGTTGTAGGTAACCCTGCGAACACTAACGCTTACATCGCAATGAAATCTGCTCCAGATCTTCCAGCGAAAAACTTCACAGCAATGTTACGTCTTGACCACAACCGTGCGTTAACTCAACTTGCTCAAAAAGCTGGTGTTGCAGTTTCTGATATCAAAACAATGACTGTCTGGGGTAACCACTCTCCAACAATGTATGCTGACTACCGTTTTGCAACAGTAAACGGCGAAAGCTTAAAAGACAAAATCAACGATGCTGAATGGAACAAAGACGTGTTCCTTCCAACTGTTGGTAAACGTGGTGCTGCGATCATCGAAGCGCGTGGTTTGTCTTCTGCTGCGTCTGCTGCTAACGCTGCAATCGACCATATGCGCGACTGGGCTCTTGGCACAAACGGCGAATGGGTAACTATGGGTATTCCTTCTGACGGTTCTTATGGTATTCCTGAAGGCGTAATGTTCGGTTTCCCTGTAACTTGCGAAAATGGCGAATACAAAATCGTTCAAGGTCTTGAGATCGATGAATTCAGCCGTGAACGTATCAACTTCACTCTTGATGAGTTAGAAGGTGAACGTGCAGCAGTTGCTGACATGGTTAAATAATTGAATTTTTAAGATCACTGATCTTTTAAATTGAATTGAAAAAGCACTCCATTCTGGGGTGCTTTTTTTATGGATGAGAAACGGCTTCTACAAAAAATAACAGGATGAATGTTTGATGTAGCAGTATTTAAACCCGTTTCGGGTTAGATTTGTGATGTAAAAATAAAGACTTGAATGGAAAATAAAAATGTTTGATGAACAGCCGACACTCAAATTATTGTTCGATCAGCTGGGACTGGACTCTGAGCCAGCCTCAATCAATTCATTTGTTGAAACACACCAGCTGCCAGAAGGTGTCATGATGCATGAAGCTGATTTCTGGACGGATTCACAGCGTGATTTTCTGGTGAGTCACTGGCAGAAAGATGATAACTGGTCTTTGGTCATTGATGAGCTGAGTGAATTGCTGAGTACTGATGCACAAAAGTAAGGTGAATTGTGCGTAAAACCTGATAGTTTAATTATTGAACACAAATTGAAACAACATCGCCAGCAGATTCAGCTGGCTTTTCTTTGCTTTATCTTATAAGTTAATTGCATAACTAATGACAATTATGCTGATAAGTAAGGAGGGCGCTCATGCTCAGGACGAACAAACCATCCCTCGAAATGCTTTTTTCTCAGTTAGGACTGGCAAACAGCCCCGCTGCAATAGAGCTGTATGTCCGCACTCACCAGTTAACCGCCAGCCAGAACTTACATGATGCACCGTTCTGGAATAAATCACAGCGTGATTTCCTGATCAGCCATTTAGTTCAGGATGATGATTGGTCAATGTGGATTGATGAACTGAATCAACAACTGCATATGGATGCCTATAAATTACAGACGGCATAAGCTGAAGAAATCTCCACAAAAAAAGATGGCAAAAGCCATCTTTTTTATTGGTGTTTATTAATCCTGATGTGATCAGTGCAACCTGTTCTGAATCATCTGGCTAAACCATGCTTCATTCTGTACAGGTTTAAAAGCAGGGTGCTGTTTTAACAAAACCAGATCAAAATCAGCCGTAGCCATATATTTTTTGAGCCAGTGTCGTGTCAGTGACAGTTCATTTTTGCTCACAGAAGCGTAAGCCAGCATAAAATAAATATCAGCACTTTCATGTTGAGTCATCGGTTTTAAAATCTGCTGTGTAATCAGCGCATATCTGGTTTCTTTGCTCAGTTCGAAATAAACCATATAGGCTTTTGCCAGATGCAAAGATAAATTTACATACAGAGGCATCGGCATTTCTTCATATTCAACACGTGCGGTTTCAAACAGCACGATTGCTTCCTGGAGAAAATGAACCTGTTCCTGTCTGGAGTTACTTCGTTCGACCAGCTGTAAACGCAAGTCCCCACGTTCAAGTGCAAGTTCAGGGGTGTTGTTTTCCAGATATAACTGATCTGTCTCACCAATACGCTCGATAAGTTGTTTTGTATTTTCAAACATGATCAGTTCCTCTTGAATAATGTTCAGTATTATGTGGGCATCTTCAGGAATTTAAAGCCCTTGAACATTATACGCAGTGTTGCAGATTTGAAATTCTGCATCGGGCGCTGCTTAAATGATATCTGAATCGCTGCGAAGCCAGGCAGTAATGGACAGACGCTGATGCTTTGCTTTCAGGACTTCGTGTAATAAGTCACTCTGAAACAGTGCAATACGGTTCGGTTTTGGCTGAAGAATATGCCACTGATCATTTTTGTCCTGCAGGTGCAGTTCACCACCCCAGTCACTTTGCCATTGTTCATGCAGATAATAGACTGCGGAAAAGACCCTGCCATTTTTGTTGTGAGGATTGTCCCGATGCAGGGCATAGAATTCACCTGAATTGTAACAGGCAAAATGAGCTTCCACATTTCGGATGCCCGAATAGAAGGCACGGTTCAGCTGCTTTGCCAGTTCTTCCAGTTGATGCACATGCTGACTGGCTGTTTCGAGCTGTTCATTGATCCATAAAATATGATCACTGCGTATTTTGCTGACAACGCCATTCTGAATAGCGGCATCTCTGAATTTATTCAGGTTTGAGGTGCATTCTTCAACCAGTCTGTGCATATATGCGGGAGGGTAGGCTTCATCAATGAGGCTAAAGCCCTGTTGATCCAGATCGTGAATAATCTGATCAACTTTCCATGACTTTGGGAGAAGAACTGCATCCATATAAAATTCCATTGAAAATGAATAACTGAAAGAACGTTATTTTAGTGTAAGACAGCAGTCGGAACGAAACATTTTTTCATGCTAAAATAACAGTTGATATCAGGAATTAATGAAACATGAATTACCGTCACCATTTCCATGCAGGCAACTTTGCCGACGTGATGAAGCACGTATTGCTGCTTCAGTTATTAAGTCGACTGAATGCAAAAGACAAACCTTATCGCTATGTAGATACACATGGTGGTGCAGGTAAGTACGACTTGTCGACTTCAGAAGCACAGAAATCAGGTGAGTTTTTAAACGGTATTCATCGTCTGGTGAAACTGGATGATTCAATTAAGCGTAATGCACCTGAAGGCGTGAAACAGTATCTGAAAATTGTGGAAGATATGCGTGCAGGTTCAGGTAAAGGTGCATACCCGGGTTCGCCGTGGTTTGCGCTTGAAGGTATGCGTGATATTGATAAAGCCACTATTTTTGAAATGCAGCGTGATGTGTTTCAGCAGCTGTATTACAACATTCGTGACAAACGTGCAGGTCTGCATGAACGTGATGCGTATGAAGGTCTGCTCGGTGTGATTCCACCTAAAGAAAAGCGTGGACTGGTCATGATTGACCCACCTTATGAGCTGGAGCGTAAAGACTTTCCTCAGTTGGTGGAACTGCTTGTTGCTGCTTATAAAAAATGGCCGACAGGTGTTTTTGCCGTATGGTATCCGATTAAAGACCGTGCCATGATTGAGCGTTTTGAAAAGAAAATGATGAAAACAGGTATTCGCCGTCAGCTGGTCTGCGAAGTGTGTGTATGGCCAGATGATACTCCAGTCGGACTGAATGGCTGTGGTCTGCTGGTGATCAACCCACCATGGAAATTCTCACAGGATGCAGACGAAGCATTGCAATGGTTATTCCCTCATTTACGTATGAGTGAAAATGGTGGTCATGCGGCTGTTCGCTGGTTGGTTGGCGAATAAATTCAGAACACAGAGTGCGAAAAAACAGGTCACAGATTAGGACTTCAGAATGACAAATATAAATAAACCTGAAAGTGAACATTCTTCACAGGACGAGCAGCGTAGTTTCGACGGAATTACGTTTGAAGTTGAAGAGGAAGAACATACACATGAAGGGCAGAAAGTGAAGCGTCGGGGTATCTACCTGTGGCCAAACCTGATCACGACGGCAGCGTTGCTTTCAGGTTTTTACTCGATTATTGCCAGTATGAACGGTGATTTTACCCAGGCAATCTATGCAATTTTTATTGCCGCGCTGTTTGATGGTCTTGATGGACGTGTAGCCCGTGCTATTGGTGCGCAGAGTGCCTTTGGTGAGCAGTTCGATTCATTATCGGATCTGCTGGCTTTTGGTGTGGCACCTGCCATCCTGATGTACAGCTGGAGTCTGAATGACCTTGGACGCATCGGTCTGGCTGCATGTTTTGTTTATACCGCATGTGCTGCATTCCGTTTAGCGCGGTTTAATGTGCAGATCGGTGTGGTCGATAAACGCTACTTTATTGGTGTGGCAAGCCCACTCGCAGCTATTATGATTATTTCACTAGTCTGGGTTGGGCGTGATTTTCCTGAGATCTTCGATCTTAAAGATGCTGCGGTTCAGGGAATCAATGCTGTGATTATTATTGCAGTCGGTCTGCTGATGATTTCCAATATTAAATATTATTCCTTTAAAACCGTGGATCGTAAACGTGTTCCATTTTTCGTGTTACCAATTGCAGTATTTATACTTGCAGCAATGACTTATAATATTCCTGTTGGAATACTTGTAATTTCGATCATCTATGCATTGTCAGGATTTGTGACGACTTTTATGGCTGGTCGCAAAGGTTAAAAAAATAATGAAATAAAAATCGGAGTCTGATATGCAGCTGCTTATGAATTTAGTCGATGAATCAAGGCAGCTCAATCAGGCCCGGTTTCCACTCGATCTTGCCTACCATCCGCAAAAAGGATGGTTCAGGATCATCCATCAGGGCATCATGATTCCTGATCTGCCTGCACCGCTGCACTACTTTAATTTTCTGACTATTATTGGGCAACCGAATGTTCCCATGTTGCGCAATCCATCTGCAATCAGAACTACTGCTGGTGATACGGCAGCTGTAATCTGTAGTGTCAGTCCACAGATGGCGGGACATTTTCATTCCTACTCTGTCGAAAATGACTGTTATTTACGTGAAAACCATTACCAGTTTGCCGACAGGGAAATACTGAGTGGAGCGTTACCTGAGTTCAGATTACAGCGGCAGGATGATGAGCTCAGTGTCGATCTCAAAATTACAACAAAGCCCGTTATTTCACATTTTACAAAACTGAAACTTGGACTGTTTGAACACTGGTCTCTGTTATGCCGCTGTCAGGGGCAGATCACTTATAAAGAACAGAAATTTGAGATTGATCAGATGGGGGCGTTTGAATATGCCCGCGCTGTAAACATTCCATATCTTCCCTTATGTTTTTTTACATACCAGATTATTAATTTAAAAGATCAGCGGCAACTGTTGCTGGCTCAGTTAAGAAATAACTTTAACCAGATAGTTCAGTCCAGAATTTACTTACGCGATTTTCATCGGGCTACAGCTATTATGTATGATGAAAATGTGATTTTCAGCGTACATCGTGTTTATCCGAAAGTAAAAACACCCAATCAGCAGGAAATGTATCTGCCGCGTGAATTTGAATGGCATTATCGGGATGATGAAACTGAAATTCATATTCAGGCGCAAAGTCGGGGGGATTTTAAATTTGGACTGGCAGCAGGTTATGTCGGAAGTTATTGCTATCAGTTAACCATAAATGATTATGAAGAAGAAGGAACTGCAGGCTATTGTGAGTACATTGACTGTCGCCCCCTGAAGTGGCAGGAGAAAAAAGATGAACATCCAGTGGTTGAAAAAATGATGTCTACAGCACCAATTACAGTAAAAATAAGAAAAAACACTTAAAATAGATTAATAAATAAACGCTCAGTAAGAAAAACCAAAAAAAGATGCGTGAGGGGGTTGTGTCTGCTCTGAAATACTGTAGAATGCACATCCATCGGCGGTGATGAAGATTAAAACTTCTGATAAAACAGTAGCTTAGCATAGAATGGTTAAGCTGGGTTTTAGAAAGAAAGTTTAAAATAATTTACATTACATGTTGACTTTGAAGAGATTCAGAGTAATATAGCCGACCTAGCTTGATGCTGACGAAGCATTGAGAAGATCATTAAGAGAATATGAAGAACAACTTGTGTGGATTTTTACTGATTGATCGATCGAAATTATTTTCATTGATTGAATGGTTTAAATTACTCGAAGTTTATTTGAGAGAATTTGTCAGAAAATTGATGAGCCAAGATTGGCACCCTTTAAGGTGCTAGCAAGTATTAAACTGAAGAGTTTGATCATGGCTCAGATTGAACGCTGGCGGCAGGCTTAACACATGCAAGTCGAGCGGAGAGAGGTAGCTTGCTACTGATCTTAGCGGCGGACGGGTGAGTAATGCTTAGGAATCTGCCTATTAGTGGGGGACAACATTCCGAAAGGAATGCTAATACCGCATACGCCCTACGGGGGAAAGCAGGGGATCATTAGACCTTGCGCTAATAGATGAGCCTAAGTCGGATTAGCTAGTTGGTGGGGTAAAGGCCTACCAAGGCGACGATCTGTAGCGGGTCTGAGAGGATGATCCGCCACACTGGGACTGAGACACGGCCCAGACTCCTACGGGAGGCAGCAGTGGGGAATATTGGACAATGGGGGGAACCCTGATCCAGCCATGCCGCGTGTGTGAAGAAGGCCTTTTGGTTGTAAAGCACTTTAAGCGAGGAGGAGGCTACTCTGGTTAATACCTGGAGATAGTGGACGTTACTCGCAGAATAAGCACCGGCTAACTCTGTGCCAGCAGCCGCGGTAATACAGAGGGTGCGAGCGTTAATCGGATTTACTGGGCGTAAAGCGTACGTAGGCGGCTTTTTAAGTCGGATGTGAAATCCCTGAGCTTAACTTAGGAATTGCATTCGATACTGGGAAGCTAGAGTATGGGAGAGGATGGTAGAATTCCAGGTGTAGCGGTGAAATGCGTAGAGATCTGGAGGAATACCGATGGCGAAGGCAGCCATCTGGCCTAATACTGACGCTGAGGTACGAAAGCATGGGGAGCAAACAGGATTAGATACCCTGGTAGTCCATGCCGTAAACGATGTCTACTAGCCGTTGGGGCCTTTGAGGCTTTAGTGGCGCAGCTAACGCGATAAGTAGACCGCCTGGGGAGTACGGTCGCAAGACTAAAACTCAAATGAATTGACGGGGGCCCGCACAAGCGGTGGAGCATGTGGTTTAATTCGATGCAACGCGAAGAACCTTACCTGGTCTTGACATAGTAAGAACTTTCCAGAGATGGATTGGTGCCTTCGGGAACTTACATACAGGTGCTGCATGGCTGTCGTCAGCTCGTGTCGTGAGATGTTGGGTTAAGTCCCGCAACGAGCGCAACCCTTTTCCTTATTTGCCAGCACTTCGGGTGGGAACTTTAAGGATACTGCCAGTGACAAACTGGAGGAAGGCGGGGACGACGTCAAGTCATCATGGCCCTTACGACCAGGGCTACACACGTGCTACAATGGTCGGTACAAAGGGTTGCTACCTAGCGATAGGATGCTAATCTCAAAAAGCCGATCGTAGTCCGGATTGGAGTCTGCAACTCGACTCCATGAAGTCGGAATCGCTAGTAATCGCGGATCAGAATGCCGCGGTGAATACGTTCCCGGGCCTTGTACACACCGCCCGTCACACCATGGGAGTTTGTTGCACCAGAAGTAGGTAGTCTAACCGTAAGGAGGACGCTTACCACGGTGTGGCCGACGACTGGGGTGAAGTCGTAACAAGGTAGCCGTAGGGGAACCTGCGGCTGGATCACCTCCTTAACGAAAGATTGACGATTGGTAAGAATCCACAACAAGTTGTTCTTCATTGATGTATCTGAGGGTCTGTAGCTCAGTTGGTTAGAGCACACGCTTGATAAGCGTGGGGTCACAAGTTCAAGTCTTGTCAGACCCACCATTCTGACGAATCAGCACAGAAACAGATATATCGGGATCTTAACTGGGGACTTAGCTTAGTTGGTAGAGCGCCTGCTTTGCACGCAGGAGGTCAGGAGTTCGACTCTCCTAGTCTCCACCATCACATTAAGTGAAGTTCTGAATTATAGAATTTAGTGAATATGACGATCATCTGATCTCAGTTTATTAAGTTCTGTGATTTATCACAGTTTGCTACCTGCTGACGAGGCGGTAGTTAATCATTAACAGCATATATTTGAGTTGAAATAAATTGTTCATACTCATGACCGACATTAACACTGACAGTAATTTATTACTGTGATGTGAAAATGAAGGAAATGAGAAACTAGCGATTAAACTGAATCAAGCGTTTTGGTATATGAATCTAATTGAAGCTGTACAGTGATTAATTTCACAGACGCCAACTGTATGAGAGTGATGAGAAATCGTCGCGATCTGTTGCTCATCCTACTTGTAGGGATGAACGACTGTTTGGGGTTGTATAGTCAAGTAATTAAGTGCATGTGGTGGATGCCTTGGCAGTCAGAGGCGATGAAAGACGTAATAGCCTGCGATAAGCTCCGGGGAGGCGGCAAATATCCTTTGATCCGGAGATTTCTGAATGGGGAAACCCACCTGCTATAAGGCAGGTATCGTAACATGAATACATAGTGTTACGAGGCGAACGAGGGGAAGTGAAACATCTCAGTACCCTTAGGAAAAGAAATCAATTGAGATTCCCTCAGTAGCGGCGAGCGAACGGGGAACAGCCCATTAAGTCATATAAGCTTTAGTGGAATGCTCTGGGAAGTGCAACCATAGTAGGTGATAGTCCTGTACGCGAAAGGGCTTATATGATGATGTCGAGTAGGGCGAGGCACGTGAAACCTTGTCTGAATATGGGGGGACCATCCTCCAAGGCTAAATACTCCTGACTGACCGATAGTGAACCAGTACCGTGAGGGAAAGGCGAAAAGAACCCCTGTGAGGGGAGTGAAACAGATCCTGAAACCGCATGCATACAAGCAGTGGGAGCCGACTTGTTCGGTGACTGCGTACCTTTTGTATAATGGGTCAGCGACTTATATTCAGTAGCAAGGTTAACCGTATAGGGGAGCCGTAGGGAAACCGAGTCTTAATAGGGCGTTCAGTTGCTGGGTATAGACCCGAAACCGGGTGATCTATCCATGAGCAGGTTGAAGGTTGGGTAACACTAACTGGAGGACCGAACCCACTGTCGTTGAAAAGCCAGGGGATGACTTGTGGATAGGGGTGAAAGGCTAATCAAACTCGGTGATAGCTGGTTCTCCCCGAAAGCTATTTAGGTAGCGCCTCGGACGAATACCATTGGGGGTAGAGCACTGTTTCGGCTAGGGGGTCATCCCGACTTACCAAACCGATGCAAACTCCGAATACCAATGAGTACTATCCGGGAGACAGACTGCGGGTGCTAACGTCCGTAGTCAAGAGGAAAACAATCCAGACCGCCAGCTAAGGCCCCAAAATTATAGTTAAGTGGGAAACGATGTGGGAAGGCATAGACAGCTAGGAGGTTGGCTTAGAAGCAGCCACCCTTTAAAGAAAGCGTAATAGCTCACTAGTCGAGTCGGCCTGCGCGGAAGATGTAACGGGGCTAAAACTATATGCCGAAGCTGCGGATTTGCAATTTATTGCAAGTGGTAGGGGAGCGTTCTGTAAGCCGATGAAGGTGGATTGAGAAGTCTGCTGGAGGTATCAGAAGTGCGAATGCTGACGTGAGTAACGACAAAACGGGTGAAAAACCCGTTCGCTGAAAGACCAAGGGTTCCAGTCCAACGTTAATCGGGGCTGGGTGAGTCGACCCCTAAGGCGAGGCCGAGAGGCGTAGTCGATGGGAAACTGGTTAATATTCCAGTACTTGTGTGTAATGCGATGAGAGGACGGAGAAGGTTAAGTCAGCCTGGCGTTGGTTGTCCAGGTGGAAGGATGTAGGCATGTATCTTAGGCAAATCCGGGGTACTCTATGCTGAGATCTGATAGCAAGCTGTACTTGTACAGTGAAGTGGCTGATACCATACTTCCAGGAAAAGTCTCTAAGCTTCAGTTACACAGGAATCGTACCCGAAACCGACACAGGTGGTCAGGTCGAGTAGACCAAAGCGCTTGAGAGAACTCTGCTGAAGGAACTAGGCAAAATGGTACCGTAACTTCGGGAGAAGGTACGCTGCCGGCGGTGATTTCCCTTGCGGAATGAGCGGCCAGCAGCCACAGAAACCAGGCCCCTGCAACTGTTTATTAAAAACATAGCACTCTGCAAACACGAAAGTGGACGTATAGGGTGTGATGCCTGCCCGGTGCTGGAAGGTTAATTGATGGGGTTAGCGTAAGCGAAGCTCTTGATCGAAGCCCCAGTAAACGGCGGCCGTAACTATAACGGTCCTAAGGTAGCGAAATTCCTTGTCGGGTAAGTTCCGACCTGCACGAATGGCATAATGATGGGGGCGCTGTCTCCAGCAGAGGCTCAGTGAAATCGAATTCGCCGTGAAGATGCGGTGTACCCGCGGCTAGACGGAAAGACCCCGTGAACCTTTACTGCAGCTTGACATTGAACTTTGATCTTACCTGTGTAGGATAGGTGGGAGGCTTTGAAGTAGTGACGCCAGTTGCTATGGAGCCATCCTTGAAATACCACCCTGGTAATATTGAGGTTCTAACTCTGTCCCGTTATCCGGGACGAGGACCATGTCTGGTGGGTAGTTTGACTGGGGCGGTCTCCTCCTAAAGAGTAACGGAGGAGTACGAAGGTGCGCTCAGCGTGGTCGGAAATCACGCGTAGAGTATAAAGGCAAAAGCGCGCTTAACTGCGAGACCCACAAGTCGAGCAGGTACGAAAGTAGGTCTTAGTGATCCGGTGGTTCTGTATGGAAGGGCCATCGCTCAACGGATAAAAGGTACTCTGGGGATAACAGGCTGATACCGCCCAAGAGTTCATATCGACGGCGGTGTTTGGCACCTCGATGTCGGCTCATCTCATCCTGGGGCTGAAGCAGGTCCCAAGGGTATGGCTGTTCGCCATTTAAAGAGGTACGCGAGCTGGGTTTAGAACGTCGTGAGACAGTTCGGTCCCTATCTACCGTGGGCGCTGGAAATTTGAGAGGATCTGCTCCTAGTACGAGAGGACCAGAGTGGACGAACCTCTGGTGTACCGGTTGTGACGCCAGTCGCATCGCCGGGTAGCTATGTTCGGAAGGGATAACCGCTGAAAGCATCTAAGCGGGAAGCCTACCTCAAGATAAGATTTCCCTAGGACTTTATGTCCTCTAAAGAGCCGTTGAAGACTACGACG
Organism: Acinetobacter chinensis; assembly: GCF_002165375.2. NCBI lineage: Bacteria > Pseudomonadati > Pseudomonadota > Gammaproteobacteria > Moraxellales > Moraxellaceae > Acinetobacter > Acinetobacter chinensis. The sequence continues at coordinate 3,044,282 of NZ_CP032134.1, read as the reverse complement.
TTGATAGGCTGGATGTGGAAGCACGGTGACGTGTGAAGCTGACCAGTACTAATTGCTCGTGAGGCTTGACTATACAACACCCAAACAGTTGTTGTATAAAGCTCAGTTGATTCGATATTCATCAGAATGACTTGATTCAGAATCGCAACAGTATGACAATGTTCCAACTCAGATAGAGCTGTTAATAACTCATTTGGAAAAAGCATTGGCATCTAAATAAGACCAAAGCAAGTATCCATAAACAGTTGTGCTGGCGACAATAGCAAGAGTGAACCACCTGATCCCTTCCCGAACTCAGAAGTGAAACCTCTTTGCGCTGATGGTAGTGTGGGGTTACCCATGTGAGAGTAAGTCATCGCCAGCTCATTATTCCTAAACACCCTCAATCATTTGATTGAGGGTGTTTTTTATTGTCCAGTGAAAGGAAAAGTAAAAGCTATTTCAGTCGGGTCATGCTTAAACCTGCTGCTTTGCTGTAGCTGATTTCAAAAATCTGATTGTCCGGGTGCTGAGCAATACAGAGTTCCCCGTACATTACAGTTTTATAGCCTAAGCGCTGCTGCACAAAATTCATCAGTTCAGTCCGTTTAGGAATCAGCTCCTTCATGTAGTCTCCCCATACTTCAAAGAACAGAGGAGGAAAACCACAGTTTTTTAGGGTATGGATACTGCCTTCGAGTACTTCTAGCTCTAGACCTTCAACATCTATTTTTAATAGGTCAATTTTAGTGAAATTAAAGCTGTCTATAGGCTGCAATGAAACACTATCAAACTGACTGATGGTGCTGGTGATCAGATTCTGCTGACGTCTGATATTTTCATCTAAGGATAATGCCCCGATATTGCCTTCATGTGCTAAATCAAGGACAGGAACTTGGATGGAACCTGAGATATTGCCAATAGCAATATTATAAGCAGTACATGTATCAATAAGCTGATTACTGAAAATATTGCCACATAGCTGATAATAGACGCCACGTTGTGCTTCAAAACTGATCACTTGCCCTTGTTTTTTCTGTACATAGAGACCAACGGGAATCGTGATTGCTCCAAGATTTGCACCGATATCCAGAACCACGGGTTTTTCAATGTTGGTTAAAAAATGTTTGATGATTTCAATCAGGGGTGAGTCCCATAATTGACCACTTCTTAACTGTCGGCTGATCATGTCTTTTCCATTGAAAAGCAGAAACTGTACATTTTCAACATGATAAAGTTTGACTTCAGCCTTTGGAGGAGTTGCCTGAGCAACTGGTTTGGAAGGGGGCTTTTTTAACTGATTCAGAGACATCGGTGCTGTTTTATTCATCATTTTTCCTTTTATTATTATTGAGGCACCTTCCTGATTGGAGTCAGGAAGGTACAATTGTGTATTGATCAGGCATCCAGTTGCCGTCTTGCATGTTTTAACGCAGTACGTAAACCTTCCTCAAGTGTAGGATGATAAAAAGGTTTTTCAAGTATGCTGTCAATGCTTAAATTTTCGGAAATCATCCAGCTGAGTAAATGGGCTAAATGCTCAGCAGACTCGGTAAAGAGTTCTGCACCGAGCAGCTTTCTGGTTTTTTGTTCAATATAAACTTCAATGGCACCTTTATTTTTTCCAAGGACAATTGCCCGACCTTGCCGTTCGTAAGATACAAAGCCTGTAACAAAACTGATATTTTCCTGAATAAGTTGTTTATGGCTTTTACCGGCAATTGCCATTTCAGGTTCACTGAAAACAATTCCAAGCCCCGTCAGAACAGGGAGTTTCTGTACATCAGGATAATTCAGACAATTCCTGATAATCTGACGGCCATCATGTGCTGCTTCGTGTTGGAGAGGTTTTGCTGTATGGGCATCACCAATAACAAAAACAGGGAAACTTCCAAGCTGTTTCGTGAATGGATCTACTGGAAGTTGTTTGAGGTCCGTAAATGAGTCTGATATCTGATCCAGATGTAAGGAGCTTAAATTACTGATTCTACCTGTGGCTGACAGTACGTAGTCGGTATAAATTTTCTGTTGAGTGCCATTTTCAGTATAGCTGATTTCTACAGTATCATTTTTCAGACTGACGGACTCAGGCAAAACTTCAAATTTAATATCCATTTCTTTGGATAATTCAGTCTGTGCCAGTTCCTGTAAAAATGGACTGGTCAAAATACCAACCTTGCGGCTACGGGCAAATATGGTTGTTTTTACGCCCAATCGCTGCATAGCCTGAGCAAGTTCAATGGCAATAACGCCACTGCCAATGACTGCCATTGAGTCAGGTAACTGATCAAGTTCAAACACCTGATCGGAACTGATCAGGCGGTCTTTCAGCTCATTTTTCCAGTCTGTATTGAGAGCAGGTGTTGACCCTACAGCCAGGATAAAACTCTTTGCCTGATAGTGTTGATCATTCACAGAAACGGTATCTGGGCTGACAAATACAGCTTTTCCTGAAATTTTATGTTCCGGCTTCCAGCTGTTGACGTCTTTGAGGGTGGCAGCAGTGAAACGGTCTCTTAACTTTCGGACATGAGGCATAACATCACGGGTATCGATCTGAGAGGTGACCTTTAAAGCAACTTCATCTGCGTGTTCGATATCATGCATGCGGTTTGCAGTGGAAATCAGTACCTTACTGGGCATACAGCCGACACGGGCACAGGTGGTATCCCAGGGGCCATCATTGATGATCAGAATATTTTGTGTATGTTTGATTGCTTCTTTATAGGCAGCGATACCTGCCGTTCCCGCACCAATAATAATAATGTCGTACATAAATGAAATCTGGAAAGTTAGGCTCTTTCCCACTATATAAAAAAACCCTCATGACTGAGGGTTTTCTTGCAATTATTTACACTTAATTAATAAGTCACACCGCTAGGCTGAGTCAGTGTGGTTTTAATGGTTCCATTATTGTTTACGGACTGACCTTCAAAAGTGATGTCATTGAATTTGTGTTTAAATTTCAGAATACTGCCATTCGCAGATTGTCTGAACTGGAAGATATTGTTGCCTTCCATATAGATACTGCCGGTGAAGCTTTGAGTATTTGTAGAAGGATCTTCATTTTCAACACGGGTACCATCAATAGCAGTAATATTCGGTAAACTGAGTACCTCAGTACCATCGGCCTTTAAACGATAGTATGCAGAGTCACTACTGCCTGGCGTGGATGCGAGATTGAATGAAATTGGTTCAGCAAACGGAACATTGGCGTTATCATTGATCAGTACATTGAATCCAGAACCAGCTTGAATATTATATAAACTGCCATCCGTAGATGTTAAATCTTTATAGATACTTACAGCCCCGGTCGTGATTTCTTTTTCAACAGGTAGACCTGTGACAGGGTCATTAACAAGGATGGTTGTTGTGATCTTATAATCACTGGTGCTTCCATTAATCAAAACAAAACGCTTTTGTCTAGTTTGAGTCAGCCCCCATGATTGTTGAAATGGATAGGCAAATGCACCGGTAATGGTTACATCCTGGAAGTTTTTATCACCATTTTCATTTTCAAAAATATAAATTCTTGTATTTGATTGATATTCATCAAGATTTGGTGTGATATTGTCATGCTGAAGTTTGATGTTTTTAAGATCGTCAGCAGTAATGTCGAAGTCCCAGTCGCCATAACCAGGAATTAATGTTTTAATTTCTTCGCCAATAAATACATAACAGGCTCTATAATCATTTGTACTTTCAGCAAAGCATTTCTTTCTATAATGAGTCAATTTATAGCCATCTAAATTAACATTACGTATAGCGAGTGTTAACTCTAAAGGGCCTTGTGCAAAAGTATCAATCGCGTGGTCAATGTAGCCTTTCGCGGTTGTTGCATCTGTTGGGTCATAATTACCAAACAGGAACTGACCTTCTTTTTTCAGAGAGTTAAGAATAGCTTGTGCAGAATCTGGATTTGTCGGGTTTTCTGGATCGGTTGGCGTTGTTGGTCCACCATTGTTGTTGCCCCCTGAACTACCAGCATTATTATAATAGCCATCGCTTCCACCACCGCCACAGGCAGCAAGTAATCCAGTCAAAGCTAAAGCAAGCGTCCCTTTAATGAACTTCATGAAATACCCCAAATAAAATTTTATGTACAGAATTTAGTTATATTGCGTAAAGATACCATACATAAAAAAAGGCGCATATAGCGCCTGGGATTTATTTGTTATTTAACCGATGTTCCGATGCTGACCCCAGCGGTAGGGCGTATGTTCATTGAGCTGCAACCAGAAATGGTGATTGCGCACAGTATCACAATAATCAGTTTATTCATTGATTAATCCTGCGGTTTTAGCCTGATGAAACAGCTGACTTGATCTGGAACCGCTGTTACATATCATCAGAATAGGTTTAGGTAATTCATGATAATAACGTGCAAACTCTGTGACGTCTGTCGGAGAAATTTTACCGCTCTGGACAGGCTGGTAAATTACACTGACCTGTTTCTTTTCTGCAATATTGCGCAGCGCATAAACGGTTACGGTATTACCGGGTTCCTGATCAGGACGGTTTACAATCACGGATCTGAAACCCTGGCTCAGCAAGACTCTGAATTTATCTTCAGTCATTTTTCCTGAAACACTGACATTCTGAGTCAGTGCTGTGCTGAGTGCTGCGGATTCCGCCAGAACTGGCGTCATGGAACTGCAAATAAAAAGACTGAAACAGCAGGCCTGTAAAAACGGCTTAATCATCCAGCAGATCCATCTGTTTTGCCAGCTGGTAGAGATTGTTTGAACGGTTGCCTGTACGACAGAACATCAGTACTGGCTTTGGCAGCTCATTGAAATGATTGGCAAATGTACGGACATCAACTTCAGTGATCTGTCCTGCAACAACCGGTTGATAGACATAATCGAGTCCTGCAGTACGGGATGCTTCTTCAATCTGTGCACTGGTTGGCTGCTCTGAACCACCTTCCATATCTGGACGGTTATTGATAATGGATTTAAAGCCTTTTTCGACAACCTGTTCTACATGTTCAGGACCAATTTGACCTGCAAAGCCAACATTTTCGCTCATTTTGTCACTCCATTATGGAAAGAATAGAATTATGCTTATGATAGCATTAAGCTGAATTCAGAGCTGAATGTATTGAAATTTTATCGCGATTATAAACATAAAATAACGCAATGGAGCGCGTATGCATTCTTATACAGTTGAACCATTGTATGTGAAGTCTGAACAGGAAGTGATAGCAGCCGATTTTTATCGTCCGGTTGCTGTAAAAAAGCCTGCTGTCATTATTATGGCGCATGGTCTTGCTGCATTGCGTCAGTTCAGACTGGTTCAGTATGCAAAGCGTTTTGCCCAGGCAGGTTATGCAGTGGTGCTGTTTGATTACCGTTACTGGGGTGGGAGTACCGGACGACCACGCGAACTGGTGTCCTTAAAAGCACAGCTCGAAGACTGGCGGACCATGATTGCTCATGTGGCTGAAAGAAAGTCCATTGATAACAGGCGCATTGTGCTATGGGGAACATCCTTAAGCGGTGGGTATGTACTGGATCTGGCTTCTGAATTAAAGAATGTTCAGGCGGTGATCGCGCAGATTCCATTTGTGGATGGTGCTGAAAGTGCAAAGCTGTATCCGATTCAGCAGTTGCCTAGAGCTTTAAAAGTTTCAAGTCAGGATTATATGGGCGCCAAAGTCGGTATGTCCCCCAGAAAACTTCCAGTTGTTGCCCGGAATGAGCTGTGTTTTATACCGACTCAGGACAGTTATCAGGGGTATATGTCCATTGTCCATCCTGATTTTTACTGGAGCGGGGAAATTCCTGCCCGGGTTTTCTTTCATTTAATCCGTTACCGACCGATTCAGGATGTCCGTAAAATCAGTATTCCTGTGCTGTTTATTGCCGCTCGTCAGGACAGCCTGATTTCCATTGAGTCCAGTCGTGAAACGGCAACCAATATTGCACCCTTTGTGCAGTATCATGAATGGGATATGAAGCATTTTGAAATTTATCATGGACAATGGTTGGAAAAAGCAATTTCGACCCAATTAGATTTCTTACATGAACATATTGGAGTGGGTGAATGATTATTGTCTGTCCTGCCTGCGGTGCAAAAAACAGAGTACCGGAAGATAAAATTGAATCAGGTCCTGCCTGCGGTCAGTGTCATCAGCCCCTGATTCCGCTGGCACCGATTGAACTGAATGAACAGAATTTCAGTAATTTTATCAGTAACAGTGATTTACCTGTGCTGATTGATTTATGGGCAGAATGGTGTGGTCCATGCAAAATGATGGCACCCCATTTTGCTGAAGTGGCAAAGCATAATCCGCATGTGATTTTTGCCAAAATTGATACAGAAGCCAATCCACGCCTGAGCAGCGCATTCAATGTCAGAAGTATTCCTACCCTGGTCTTAATGAATAAAACCACGGAAGTTGCTAGAATAAGCGGTGCGCTTAGATCCCCACAGCTACAGCAATGGCTGGATCAGCAGCTGAATGTCTCAAAATAATGTGAAAGACTGGAGTGAATGTGTCAGAAGCTCATGTAAAACCTGAAGGAACCTTATCCCTTCAAACGATTGCAATGCCTGCGGATACCAACTGGAGTGGTGATGTATTTGGTGGATGGATTGTGTCACAGATGGACCTTGCAGGAGCGATTCACGCAGAACGCTTCAGTAAAGGACGCTGTGCAACAATTTCAATCAATCAGATGACTTTCCTGGTTCCAGTTAAAGTTGGCGATGTGATCAGCTGCTACACAAAAATTCTGAAAGTGGGAAATACTTCAATTCAGATGCAGATTGAGGTCTGGGACAGTCATGACAGTTCGCGGGAAGCTAAACGTGTGACTGCGGGTGTATTCACCTTTGTTGCAGTGGATGTTGCAGGCAACAAACGTCAGATTCCTGAAGAAGTAAAACTGAAATATGCTGAATCACAGAATGCATAAGATCAGTTGATCTGAAAAATCCCAGCCTTGACTGGGATTTTTTTATTTCTTAAATCAGAATCAGAACATGGTATTGCTGTTTGCAGGCTGTGCTGGAACTGCCTGCTGTACATCCCAGTGTTCTATAATTTTTCCATTTTCAACTCTGAAAATGTCGACAATGGCAACGCCTGCATCCTGCGCATTCTGTGTGGAATGTACATGCAGTACAACCAGATCTCCTTCAGCAACGGCACGTTTGATGATGCTTTTTGCTTCAGGGTTTTCTTTGAAATGCCCGATAAAATAGTCCACAAAAGGTTTTTTACCATCAGGGACATGCGGATTATGCTGAATATACTGACTTCCAATATAGCGGTCGGCATATTCTTTGACCTGATGTTTGATAAAAACACCTTCATAAAAATCGATGACAGCTTTTTTATTCTGTTCTGCTTTTTGTATTGCAGACTGAGTCTGATCAGTGGAATGGCTCTGTGTTTCAGCCGTGCGGGTGGGTAGCTGATGACATGCACTCAGCAGAAGTGGGGCTGCAAAAAATGCAGCCAGTAAAACTTTTTTGTTCATCATAAAACTGACCTGAAGGAAGATGGCTCTATTCTGCAATGGAGTAAAGCATCTGATCTGTAAGGAAAGGTCAGTCTTGTGTATGGAATCGTTATATTGAGGGCTGTTTACTTTTTCAGGCGGCTTTTAGATACCCATGCCCAGAGCATTTCAGCCTGTACAGGTTCCTGACCTGATTCATCTGTCAGTACAACAGAAACCAGTGTTTCGCCTTTATCTGTGCTTTGCATTTCCTGAATCTGTGCATCAGTCAGTGTTGCTACAGCACGCATATCACCTTTGGATGGGCGCTTGTAATCAATTTTCATGCTTTTAATCAGTACAATGGATGTATCAGGTACATTCATGCCTGTTACAAAACCTGTTGCTGTTTCTGCAAGTAAAGCCATGGCGATGGCATGCAGCTGATTGATATGGTTCTGCATTCCACGATGGTTCTTCAGCTCCACAATCACGGTGTTGTGGCTGACTTCAATATATTTAATACCGGCTGTACCGACCATAGGCACGACCCGACCAAAGGCTTTACTCCATAATGTACTGCGTACACCTTTGGGAAATCTGGATGTTGCTTTTACCAGTTTTGCTAAACGATTGGTCTGAGTCATGTGGTTACCTATGTGTTCATCAGGAACTTAGTCTTTAAAATTATTGAACTGTAAAGGCACACCAAACTGCTGTTCTTTCAGAAATGCCATTACCTGCTGCAAAGTATCGCGTTTTTTATCTGTAACACGAATTTTGTCACCCTGAATGGAAGATTGCACTTTGATGCCACTTTCTTTAATGGCTTTATTAATTTTTTTCGCGGTATCTGAGTCAAGTCCATCTTTAAGTTTGATGACCTGAACAACATTTTTACCTGAAGCCGTCATTTTCTGTGGATCAAGTGCCTGGATATCCACTTTACGTTTAAAGAAGTGACTTTCAAGCATGGAGTAGACCTGCTCACACTGGAAATCACTTTCAGTACTGATTTTAATTTCCTTGGATTTTTCATTCAGTTCAATGGAAACATCCTGTCCGCGGAAATCAAAACGGGTTGCAATTTCTTTTTGGGTGTTTTGAACTGCATGATTTACTTCAAAAACTTCCAATTCGGAGACAATATCAAAAGAAGGCATGGTTTAGACCTTTACAAAGGGAAAGAATATCTGAGATGCTAGGGATGTTTTCTTCATTTGCCAAGTGTTGTTTACATCAAAGGAGTGCGCAATGATCCGTAAAATCGAAATTACAACATTTGAGTTCCCAGAAAATGCAGTCATCTGGGATGTCCGTGACAATAAAGCGTTTGCTGAAAGCCATTTAAAAGGAGCTGTGAACCAGCCGATTGATGGTTTAACTGCGGATAGCTTAACTCAAGTGAATTCGGATCAGCCTATTTACATTTTATGTGGCGGCGGTAGTAAAGCTCCACGTGCAGCTGAAAAACTTGAGGGTTTTGACAGTTCACGTGATTATATCGTTCTGATGGGAGGCACACGTGCAGCACGTGATGCAGGCTTATCACTGGAATCAGATCACTGAAAAAAAGCGCCGAAAGGCGCTTTTTTATGGACAGCATTTCAGTGACAACATGAAGAAAATCAGTTTTCGCCAGTGGCATGGTGCTTTTTAGGTACTTTACGGCTGCTGCGGAAGCGTAAAGGATTTAACTGCTTCAACAGCTTTTCAGGAACAGGGCAGGCTTCTTTTAATATCAGTGCTGCCATAATTTCACCGCATAAAGGTGAATATAAAAAACCTTTTGAACCCAGACCTGCATAAGTATAAATTTCTGAGTTTTCATCCAGTCTGCCTAAGACAGGGAAAAAGTCAGGTGTCTGCGCACGGATACTTGCACGACCTTGCCATTCGGACACAGGTGCTAATGATTCTGCATATTGAGGAAAGACATTGTGGATAAGTTCAAGGTTATGCACATGATCATCTTCCAGCACATCGATATCTTCACGACCTGGTAAAAATGATGCACCCAGGATCAGTTGCTGATCATTTAACTGCATACAGTACCCACCGTAACTGTAAGCCTGTGCTTTACTCAGTGCAGAACCTGCATTGTCCAGCCAGCTGACCTGCCCCCGTATGGGTCTGAGTACAGGATAAAGCTCAAAAAAAGTTGAACTCTGTTTTGCAGCGCAGATGACGGCATGATCAAAAACCACTGTTTCAGCAGACTCTGCCATCTTCAACTGTACTTTTTCATTCAGAAATTCGACGGACTGAATATCTGCCTGGTAAAAATCAATCAGTGGATGTTGCAGTATTTCTTCACAGAGTAAATGTGGTGATACCGCACCTGCCTGAGTCAGCAGAATCGATGGATATTCTGTTTTCAGATCACAGGGCTGTTTCTGGAGTAGGTTCTCAGGATAATCATCTGCGAGTGCGAGGCTTTCTTCTGCTTTTTTCAGCGCAATCTGATGGACTACAAGTGGGCGGAACGCACTGAACTGACGGTAATGTCTCAGTGCATACTGCCAGGTGACGGTCATGAGATGGTAGTCACTCATGGCAATACTTCCCAGTTTGGGATTCAGCAGAGCCAGTGGATTACCAGATGCGCCTGTAAGAGGTGCAGTTCTATCGTAGAGACTCACCTGATGTCCACGCTGTGCGAGTGACCATGCACAGCTTAAACCGGCTATTCCTGCGCCTATAATGGCAATTTGACGAGGTCTGGATAGCGAGTGCCCGTCAGTTGCCGTTTTTTTTTGAGCGGTATTGTCAGAATGCTCTGCTGGAGTCATCGTATCAGCTTCTGTTTCGGCTTCCAGCCAGACGGCTTTAAGCATTTCCCGCTTATGACCAAAACCACGGGGACGGGTCACTATAATGCCGTGACTGCGTAAGCCTCGTTTTAACACACCCGCCACACTGAAAGATGAAAAAGTCGTACCTGTGTCAGACAGGCGGACAATATGATTCAGGACATTTTCTTCCCACATGTCCGGATTGCATGACGGTGCAAAACCATCAAGGAACCAGGCATTGACTGTGGAGGTCTTTGGCATCTGTGGAAATACATCATGTGCATCGCCCAGCCAGAGATCCAGTGAAAAGCGGTGCTCAGGAAAATTCAGGCGATGACAGCCAGCCACAGGAAGCGGGTATTGCTCAATTAGAAGTTCCGCCAAAGGTTTCAGTTCCGGCCAGGCATTCAGCGCACGGATCAGATCGGATTTTGACAGAGGAAATTTTTCAACAGATACAGCATGAAGATGACTGTGATTGTCAGGTTTGCATTCCTGCCACAACTGCCATAAAGCCAGAATATTCAGCCCTGTACCAAAGCCAGTTTCACCGACACAGAAATACTGATGGCTCTGTAATGCAGATAGACGCTCAGTCAGATCATTTCCATTGAGAAAGACATGTCGGGTTTCAAGCAGACCATTGTCTTTGGAAAAATAAACATCACCAAACTGGCGGGAAACAGGAATTTCAATTCCATCAACACACTGCCAGTCCAGGCTGGCAGTTTGAATGGCTTCAGACAAGACAGTAACCTTATTTAAGAGAGAGAATCAGAGATTATTACCACTGACGGCGTCGTTTGGTATAGACATAACTTGCGATCAGGAATCCAAGAAATACACCGACAGCAATCGTTGCAGCACCATACAGGAACATCTGTGCACTGCGTTCACTCTGTAAAACCTGAACCTGAACACCCAGGTTGTCATTTTTCAGCTGAAGTTCCTGATTCTGTGCCAGGGCATCCAGATTGGCTTTTTCCAGCTGTTGCAGGCGGGTGGCCTGGTCTTTGACCAGTGCTTTGACGCTTGCTTCCTGGAGTACTTTATTTTTTGCAATCTGTTCAGCCGTCAGTGCTTTGCTTTCAGGTGTCTGTCCCTGAGCAGATGCAGATGCTGCAGTTGACGAAGCAGCCGCTGACAGAATGCCTGGTTTACTGGCAGCATTCTGAACAGCTGCAGTTGCGGTCGTTGCCGGAGCTGCAGCAGGCGCTGGTGCTGTTTCTACAGCCCATGCAGTGGAACATACGAGTGACAGACCCAGTAGACCAGTAACAACGACACGCATTTTTTTATCCTTTAGGGAAGGCTTTGTTGAACGGTTTTACGTCAATATGACCATAAACACCTTCTTTCAGAAAGGGTTCTTCCTGTAACCATGCATCCAGTGCTTCACGGCTTTCAAAGTCAACAATCATGGTACTGCCATAGAAACCTGCCTGAGGATTCCCAGGTTCTTTAGGCATGGCACCTGCAACAATCAGACGACCTTCATTGTCCAGCTGCTGTAGACGTTCAATATGCTGTGGACGTGTTTCCAGGCGTTTTTCCACTGTACCTTCAATATCAGTACAGGTTAATACGAATAATGGCATAATTTTTTCCGGAAATTCAAATACTGAATTTTACTCTTCAGATGATTTAAAGTGTTTACGCAATACAATAAACTGGATAATGATAAAGGAAATCATCACAATCATGTCGCCGAATGCGGTAAATTCGCCCCAGTATTTGCCGCCCATGAAAAAGAATGCAAAAAAAGCATGCAACAGTGACATCACAATAAACATCGCAGCCCATGCAAAATTCAGATTCATCCAGCCTTTAGGGGTGAAATTAAATACAGGATCAAACAGACGCTGAATGAGTGGCTTTTTATCTGTCCCAAAATATGGAGAAAGCAGAAATACCCCTGAGAATGCCAGATTCAGCAGAACTGCTTTTAATTTAATGTAGGTCGCATCCCGCAGAGCCAGCGTGACACCGCCCAGCACAATCGTGATTACAAGAATGATCAGCTGCTGTTTTTCCAGTCTGAATTTCTGATAAATGAACAGACCGCCGTAGATCACCATCATGGACAGAATCAGTCCAAGAGTTGCCACCAGAATTTCATTATTATTGATGCCGCCTGTGTAGCCGATTAACTCAAGTAATGGATGATGGCTGTCTTTAGGATCTACTGTTTTTAATAAGTAATAGAAAATAAGAATTGGCACAAAGTCTAAAAGTGCTTTCATGTTAGAGTATCTGAATCTGCTCGGCTAAACGACATAGTATAAGTGATGGAAGGACTGGATTTACATACACACAGCAATATTTCTGATGGAACTTTGTCACCGGCACAGCTGGTGCAGGCTGCCCATGAGCGTGGTGTGCATACGCTTGCACTGACGGATCATGATACAATGGATGGGCTGGATGCAGCGGGAGCCGCGGCTCAGACTGTAGGCATGACCATTGTTTCAGGTGTGGAAATTTCCAGTCAGTGGTCCAGACCCTCCACGAAAAAAAGTTATGGCGTACATATTGTTGCATTAAACATGCAGAATCCTGAACCTTTACAGCGTGTACTTGAGCAGCAGAAACAGATCAGGGCAAGCCGTGCACGTCAGATCTGTGATCTGTTGGTTCCGCTGATCGGGCAGGATATTTATGAAGATGTGCTGAGCAAAGTAGACCATGTTCCAGATCGTGTCACGCGGACGCATATTGCAAAAACACTGGTGGAAAAAGGCATAGTCAGTAGAGTACAGCAGGCTTTTGACAAATATATCAAGGAAGGCAAAAAAGCCTACGTCAGATTTGATGGACTGGGACTGGAAGAAACTGTTCGGGTGATTCATGAAAGTGGTGGATTTGCTGTGCTGGCACATCCGACCAAATATGATTTATCTGCAACCAATATCCGTTATCTGATTGAAATATTTGCAGGATATGGTGGCGATGCTGTTGAACTTCCACCGAATATTGAACCAGCTTCGACCCGACAGATGGTTGACCGGATGATTGCGCAGTTCAGTCTGAAAGTATCGGTTGGCAGTGACTATCATGGCGATCACATGCCCTGGATTAAACTTGGAAATATTCCACGAGTAAAAGAAGGGCAGATCGGTATCTGGGAATCTTTTAAATAATTGATTTAGGTTTCAATCCAGACCTTCTTCGCAGTGAAGGTCTGTGAAAATGAATTACAGCAGATTATGATCCTGCGCCTGAATGGGTGGCGGTGTCGGTTTACCTAAAGTTCCCAGCAGTTCAATTTCAATGGTTCTGACCATGGAATCAAGCGGTAAATCATTGCTCTGAGTTCCAAAAGGTTCTTCAATTTCAGAGCTTAAAGCATCCAACCCAAGAAAAGTATAAGCCAGGATACCCACCAGTAGAGGTGTTGCAAGCCCAAGAGTGGAACCCAGACTGAACGGCAGCATAAAGCAGAAGAAATAAACAGTACGGTTCAGCAGGACCGAGTAGGCAAAAGGTAAAGGTGTGGTTGCTATGCGGTCACAACCGGTCTGTACCAGGCTCAGTTCCGTCACATGATCGTTCATCTGTGTATAAATAATATCGGAAATTTCACCTTCTTTCATCGCCTGCATCAGCTCCCACTGAATCAGGCTGAGCGTATATTGCGGTGCATTTGCATGCTGGTACAGCTGAGTGACAGCCTGCTGACTCATACCGCTGGTTTCCACCAGGGCAGTGGGATTGGCAGTCTGGTGTCTTAATCGGTCACGCAGGACGTTGGCAAACGCAATCACATGCTGAATGACCCGCTCACGTCGCCCCTGACTCAGCATACGGCAGTCACGGTCGAAATGGCGTGCATTGGCAATGAGCATGCCCCACAGTTTGCGGGCTTCCCACCAGCGGTCATAACAGGCAGTATTTTTAAAACCGAGGAAAATGGACAGTACAACACCGATCAGGGTGAAGCCGACCAGGGGCATTTCTGTAAAATGAAAGTAGTCAATATAAGATAAGCCACCAATAATGGTGGAGAGCAGCATAACAACCCCTAATGGTGGCAATACCTTAGGCAGGATCGTTCCACGCCATGAGAAAAGCAGCCTGAAAACACTGGGTTGGTCACGCACAATCATGATTTTTTATGTCTTTCGGTTTTGTGTTGATCTTCATGGCTTGCCTTGCTTTTGTCAAGGGTTCGCAACCCGAATCATGCCAGTTTCATGCAGTCGTTTTCTGCAAATGAAAAGAAACCGTCCTGGGTGATAATACAGTGATCGAGTAACTGGATTTCGGCCAGGTGGAGTGCCTGCTGAATTTGCAGGGTCAGTGTCATATCTGCCTGTGAAGGCTGTGCTTTACCAAAGGGATGATTATGGGCAATCACAATGGAGCTGGCATGCTGCTGAATGGTGTGTCTGAGTAACTGATTGATGGAAATTTCACAGGAATTCAGTGAGCCGTAAAAGAGCTTTTTAAAACTGATTTTACGCAGTTCAGCATCAAGGCACAGTACAGCAAAGACCTCCTGTGTTTCTCCGAGCAGTTCAAATCGTAGAAAGTCTTTGAGTACAGTGGAACTGGTAATTTCAATTTTTTGCTGAAATAAATGCTGGGCTGTATAGCGTCGTCCAAGTTCACGGACGGCAATCAGCTGAGAATATTTGGACAGCCCCATGCCATGAAATCTGCACAGATCCTCTAGCGAGGCATTCAGTACACGACTCAGACTGCCAAAATGCTGAAGCAGCATACGGGCAAGTTCAACTGCTGAATGCTGTCTTGAGCCTGAACGAAGAAAAATTGCCAGCAGTTCTGCATCAGACAGACTGTCTGCCCCTTGCTGAATCAGACGCTCACGGGGACGTTCCTGTTCAGGCCAGTGTTTTATTGAAAAATTCATTGTTTTTAGACTTTTTTATTATGAAATAGGTGTGAATTACCCGAGTATGTGACTTGGGAATGGGTATATTTAATGATATTGTGAGCGCCACTGCAACAGAAAGGTAGCCTGATCGTGAGTTTCGATCTCAGTGTATTTGCAAATAAAAATATTATTCTTGCGGTTACAGGTGGTATTGCCGCCTATAAAAGTGCCATTTTAGTCCGCCGTTTAAAGGATTACGGCTTTAATGTCCGTGTGGTCATGACCAAAGGCGCACAGGCTTTTATTACTCCACTGACTTTTCAGGCTCTTTCAGGCAATCCTGTACATACCGAATTACTCGACACTGAAGCAGAAGCGGGCATGGGGCATATTGAGCTTGCACGCTGGGCAGACCTGATTCTGGTGGCACCTGCCAGCTGTGACAGCCTTGCTAAATTTGCTGCCGGTCTGGCAGATGACCTGTTGAGTACTTTATATCTGGCAACCAAAGCACCTGTCTGGGTTGCACCTGCCATGAATCAGCAGATGTGGGCAGCCAAAGCCACACAGCGTAATTTAAATACCCTGGTGGAAGATGGCGTACATGTCATCATGCCTGCGGCAGGAGCTCAGGCATGTGGTGATGTTGGACTGGGACGTATGCCGGAACCTGAGGAAATTGCAGAGCAGGTCAAAGATTATTTCCACAAGGCACAGCGTGCCCTGGCAGAAAAGTTTGGTCTGCTGGCAGGGAAAAAAGTCACGATTACGGCAGGTCCTACCCGTGAAGCGATTGACCCTGTGCGTTATATTTCCAATCACAGTACCGGAAAAATGGGCTTTGCAATTGCCGCTGCCTGTTATGCCGCTGGGGCAAAAGTGACTTTGCTGGCAGGTCCGGTCAGTCTGGATACACCAAACGGTGTCCGTCGTATCAACGTTTCATCGGCAATGAAAATGCTTGATGAAAGTCTGCATCAGCTGGAAGAAGGCTGCGACATCTTTATTGCAACTGCCGCCGTGGCAGACTATCGGGTTGCTGAAGTTGCAGAGCATAAAATTAAAAAAGCAGGTGATGAACTGAATGTCGCACTGGTGAAAAATCCGGATATTGTGGCAACCATTGCTCAGCAGAGCAAACGTCCATTTATGGTGGGCTTTGCCGCAGAAACCCGTAATGTAGAAGAATATGCAGCGGGGAAACTGGTGGCCAAGAAGCTCGATATGATTGCCTGCAATGATGTTTCACGTAAGGATATCGGTTTTGCTTCTGATGAAAATGCCATGACAGTATTTTTTGCAGAACAGTATCAGATGGAAAAACGTGATCTGGAAAAAGCATCCAAGCAGGAAATTGCTCAGCAGCTGGTGGAGGCTGTTCATGATGCCTTGCACAATGAAATAGATCCTGTCTAAATCTTTTTTCCATTCAGAAAACAAAAAATGCAACGAATCCGTTGCATTTTTTATGTGTCATCCACTATGTTGATCTTTGACTGGAATGTCATCATAAATACAGTTCAGGGATGCACAGGATCATCTGCATCATACATTTCACAATAACGCAGCCACAGTTTTACAGAACAATCAAAGGAATTGCTCATGATTAAAAAAACTTTAGCCACACTCCTGTTTTCATCTGCCTTGCTGGTCAGCAGTCTGAGTTTTGCAGAAACACTTGAGCATAATATGGAGACACTGGCTAAAAACTATAAGGCATTTAATAAAGCTGAAAATACCAAAGATGCACAGAAAGCACTGGACAGTATGAAAACGGCTGCTCTGGATGCAAAAAAGGTCAAATTAAAAACAGCAGACCGTAAAGCACTGACATCAGATGCTCTGTATGATCAGCTGATTGGACAGATTGATAAGGCCAGTGCATTGCTGAAAGCCGGTCAGCTGGCACAGGCAAAAATTGAGGGTCAGAAACTGAAAACCATACGTGATGCAGGACACTCGGTGTATCACCATCACTGAAGCTGGAGTCTGAAATCTAAACCGCGTGATCATCATGCGGTTTTTTATTAATGTCTGATGGGATGGCAGAGAAAACTGCGCATGATCTGGATTTTGCAGACTGGAGCAGACTGATACAGTGAGCTTAGGATTTTCATGAATCCATATCTGTCAGGACACTGGAGAAGAATGTGCAGCAGCAAAGACAGTTTGAACGGATTGCCAGTGCAATAGAATTTATTCAGCATAATTTTAAAACTCAGCCCAGTCTGGATGAGGTTGCTGCCCATCTGCATCTGAGTCCTGCGCATTTTCAGCGGTTATTTACTGAATGGGCAGGAACCAGTCCCAAGAAATTTTTACAGTACATCAGCCTGAATTATGCAAAACAGCAGTTACAGCAAAACTCTGTGCTCGAGAGTGCTTATGCCACAGGTCTGTCCAGCCCCAGCCGCCTGCATGACCTGTTTATTCAGATTGAAGGTATGACACCTGCTGAATATAAAAGTGGCGGGAAAAGTCTGAATATTCATTATCAGTTTGCTGATACCCCTTTTGGTTGCGTACTGATTGCGTCCACAGGCAAAGGGATCTGTCATATGTCATTCACTGATCTGTTGACCAGTAATGATATGAAGGCACTGGACGGCTTGCGGGCAAAATTTCCTGAAGCAACTTTTGTAGAGCAGCAGGACAGTTTTCAGCAGCATGCACTTGCGATGTTTCAGTCAGAACAGACTGAGTTTTCACAGATCAAACTGCATCTGAAAGGGACAGATTTCCAGTTAAAAGTCTGGGAATGCCTGTTGAAAATTCCAATGGGGCAACTGAGCAGCTATGGTGAAATTGCTGCCCGAACAGGAAAGCCAAAAGCATCCCGTGCTGTTGGAACAGCTGTTGGTTCAAATCCCGTGGCTTTTTTAATCCCTTGTCACAGGGTGATTCAGGCAACAGGAATACTCGGTGACTATCATTGGGGAAGTGTCCGTAAAACGGCAATGATTGGCTGGGAGGGAGCACATGTTCACTCAGAAGGACAATGATTCTCAGCCACTGAAGAACTTACTGCCTTATGATGGCTGTGTGGAGTACTACGGTAAAGTTTTTGATGAGCAGGCAGCCAGTCTCTTTTTTGAAAAGCTGCTAAGTAATATTGACTGGAAACAGGACAAAGCCATTATTTTTGGTAAAACCATTTATACCCAAAGAAAAGTTGCGTGGTACGCAGAGCGACCATTTTCCTATACGTACTCCAGAACAACGAAACATGCGCTGCCGTGGACAGCCGAACTACTTGAAATTAAAACGGTGGTGGAGCAGCTGACAGGGGAGCATTTTAATTCCTGCCTGCTGAATCTGTACCATTCGGGCAATGAAGGAATGGCATGGCACAGTGATGGTGAGACTGAACTGAAAAAAGGGGGAGCAATTGCGTCAGTCAGCTTTGGCGCCGTGCGGAAATTCTGCTTTAAGCATAAACAGAGCAAAGAAAAAGTGGATGTGATACTTGAGCATGGCAGTTTACTGGTGATGAAAGAAAATACGCAGACTCATTGGTTGCACAGGCTTCCACCTGCAAAGAAAATCGAAACCGCACGCATTAACCTGACGTTCAGAATAATGACTGAAAACGGGCAATAAAAAAGACCGCATAAAGCGGTCTTTTTTTCTGAGTTCAGACTGAAACTTAAGCCTGACCTTCAGCAGCAGCGCTCTGAGCACGCTCAAGGTTCGCTTCAAACTCTGCATCAAAGTTGATTGGAGTCAGAAGTAACTGAGGGAAGCTGCCTTTGGTAACCATGTCATTCACAGCTTCACGCAGGAACGGGAAAAGAATGTTCGGGCAGTATGCACCTAAGATGTACGGAAGACGTTCTTCTTCAACACCATCCACCAGGAAAATACCAGACTGAGTCACGTCAACAATAAAAGCAGTCTCACCAGCATTGTTTGCCTGTACCACAACTTTTAAAGCCACTTCAAAGTGAGTCGGATCAATTTTTTCAGCCGAAGATGAAAGATTGATATTTAACTCTGGTTGCCATTCCTTCGTGAATACCTGTGCCCCAGGAACCTCAAATGAAATATCTTTTGTATAAATACGTTCTAATGCCAGTTGTGGCTGAACCTGTTGTTCTTCACTCATTCTTTAATCCTTAATTATGAAGACATAATCATCTGATGTTTATGCCAGTAATTCGTCAAGTTTACCTTCACGTTCCAGTGCATACAGCTGGTCAAACCCACCGATGAACTGTTCGTTAATGAAAATCTGAGGAACTGTACGGTGTTTAGTGCGCTGCATTAACTCCATACGGACTTCAGGTTCTTCATTGGATAAATTGATTTCTTTATATACCACACCTTTACGCTCAAGAAGCTGTTTTGCGCGGACGCAATATGGACATACAGAAGTTGAATAAATAGTGACTTCAGCCATTTTAAATCTCCTTAAGCGAAATTATTTGCTTTTAACCAGTGGTAAGCCCTGAGCTTTCCAGTTGTTGACACCACCGTCAAGACGGTAAGCATCTGCATGACCCACCTGCTGTAATGCAGTACCGGCAATCTGACCCAGATTACAGATAAAGACCAGCGGACGGTCTGTTGCTTTTAACTCTTCAAGATGTTTGGTCAGCTGGCTGTACGGAATATTGCGGCTGCCACTGATGTGACCTTCACGAAAATCCTTGGCATCACGCAGATCAATCAGCATGGCATTTTTTGCTTTGACTAAAATACCCAGTGATTGTGCTGAAATTTTACGACCGTTACGCTGTCCTTCAAGAACGAAAAACAGAACAATCAGAACCGCGAGTGTTCCAAACAGGAAGGGGTGATTCCCCATAAATTCGAACCAGCGTTCCACAAGTCACCTAACTACAATTTAAAATTGCCAAGAGTATAGCTCATAAATATGGCGATCAAAATCACCGCTTCAAGGGCTGGGAATGAATAAAACCTAATTTTTTTGCTGAGCTTCAACAATTTCATCGGTTAAGCGTAAAAAACTGTCCAGCCGACGGGCTAAAATTTCGCCATCCTGCACAGCCTGACGTAAAGCACATTGCTTTTCATGCTTATGGGTGCAGTTGCGGAACTGACAGTAGCCGAGCCGGTTTTCAATTTCAGGAAAGCCACGCTGAACTTTTTCAGCATCCAGATGCCACAGACCAAATTCACGGATTCCCGGTGAATCAATCAGTGCGCCGTTTTCGCCAAAACGGATCAAACGGGTGGATGTGGTCGTGTGCTGACCCAGTGCGGAGTTCTCAGAAATAATATTGGTTTTCTGAGCTGCATCCGGCACGATGGCATTGATCAGAGAACTTTTTCCGACGCCTGACTGCCCAACAAAAGCAACTGTTTCACCATCCAGACGCTGCTGAAGCTCCGTCAGATCTCCCATGGAATGAGTCTGCATGACTTCATAGCCAAGGTTCTGATACTCCTGAATCAGATCCAGAACCGGATCATTTTCCTGAAGCAGGTCAGTTTTGTTCAGTACAAGTAGGGCAGCAATATCCGCCTCTGCACAGGCAACCAGATAACGGTCAATCAGACCGGGTGCAGGTTCAGGCAGTGCTGCAAATACAATTACAATCAGACTGATGTTGGCAGCCACAGGTTTGACTTTATGATAACGGTCAGGTCGGGTCAGCAGTGATGTACGGGGTTGAATCGCAGTAATGATTCCAAGTCCTGTGTTCGGATCAGCCTGCCATTTTACACGGTCACCTGTGACCAGCAGTTCAAGGTTGGTACGGGTGTGACATCGCCACACGCTGCCCAGTTCGATGGCTTTCCAGGCAGGCTCAGGTTCGCCTTCAGCAACGGTCGGTTTTTCAGGATGCACCTCAGGTACAGAAAGTGCCTGTACTTCAAGCTGTCGTCCATAATGCTGGACAATCAGACCTTCAAGGTCACTGGAAGTATCTGCTTCTTCCTGACGTGTCTTGTGTTGCTTATGAATGCGGCGCTGCTGCTGTTCAGTCAGTCGACGCTTGCGGATTAAAGCCATTCATTTCCTAAAACCGTGAACTCAGGTAGGCAAAAATAGCATGAAGCAGGGTATCAGTTACAGCCAGAAAGCAATTAATTTGCTACTATTGATGTTTTACAGCCTAATAAGATTGCACATTTATGAGCAGCACACCTGATACCCGCCTGATCTGGATTGACCTTGAAATGACAGGTCTTGATACTGACAACGACCGGATCATTGAAATTGCAACGATTGTTACGGATGATAATCTGAATATTCTTGCGGAAGGTCCTGTTCTTGCGGTGCATCAGTCCGATCTGATCCTGAATGCAATGGATGAATGGAATACCCGTCAGCATGGTCAGTCAGGACTGATTGAACGTGTACGTCGCAGTAAACTGACTGCTCAGGATGCAGAACAGCAGACACTTGAGTTCCTGAAAAAATGGGTCAGCCCAAAATCATCACCGATGTGTGGTAACTCCATCTGTCAGGATCGTCGTTTTATGCACCGCCTGATGCCGGAACTGGAACAGTTCTTCCATTACCGTAATCTGGATGTTTCTTCGGTGAAAGAACTGGCAAAACGCTGGCGTCCAGAAATCATGGGTGGTCTGAAAAAGAATGCTTCGCATCTGGCAATGGATGACATCCGTGACTCGATTGCGGAACTGAAATACTACCGTGAATATTTCTTTATTATGAATAAAGACTGATGCAGATAAAAAGAGGCGAAAGCCTCTTTTTACTTTTTAAACACATGAAAGTTAATAATTTAAAACAATGCCTGCAAACTGAAAATGCGTTATAGTTCACGGAAAATTTGTGATGAATTTTTTTTCAGTTATAGTACAGAGTATCTTTGAAATTAAACCTTAGTCTGACATTGTATTGAGTAAGTGTTTCCCTTTCCCTGTTTTTAAATTATAAAAATGAGAGCGTTATGCAAAGTAATAACCCGATTTTAACCCGTGTGGAAGCCACAACTGACTTCAGTCAGCCGATGACCGTCCGTGGTGCAATTCAGAAATCTGTGCTGTTGACCGTCATTGCTGCTGTGCTGGGTCTGGGCGTGTTTCTCTACAGCTTTATGACACAGAATGTTTCTATGGCTTATGCGGCTGCACTGGTCGGTGGTATCGGTGGTTTCATTCTGGCACTGATCACGACATTCAAACCGAATACAGCGCCTGTACTGGCAATCCCTTATGCTTTTTTTGAAGGTGCATTTCTGGGCGGTGTTTCGGTCATTTTCCAGCTGCGTTTTCCTGGTGTACCGCTTCAGGCATTACTTGCGACCTTTGTGACGACACTGGTGATGTTTGGTCTGTACCGTTTTCAGATTATCCGTGCCACAGAGAAATTCAAAGCAGTGGTCATGTCTGCCAGTATTGCGATTGCACTGGTGTTCGTGGTGCAGATGGTCATGCGCTTGGCATTCGGTTCGAGTATTCCTTATCTGTTTGAAACCAACCTGCTGGGTATTGGCTTTGCAGCATTTGTAGCGGTGATTGCATCTTTGAACCTGATTCTGGATTTTGATCTGATTGAAACTGGGGCATCTCAGTACGCACCTAAGGCTTATGAATGGTTGTGCGGTATTGCAATGCTGGCGACGCTGGTGTGGATGTATTATTCATTCATGCGCCTGCTGAGCATGTTACAGGGTGACGACTGATCTCCCTTAAATTTTAAACTGAATGACTGATCGCTCTTTGAAAGGGCGATTTTTTTGTTTATCTCAGCAGGATTTAAAAAAAGTCGCATTATGCAATTTCTTAAATACCTGAGACAGGGCATTATTGTCGTCAAATTACTTTAAGTGAGATTCACATGGCACAAGGACTACTGGCAGGTAAGCGTTTTCTGATTGCGGGTATTGCAAGTAAATTATCCATTGCTTTTGGTATTGCACAGGCATTACATCGTGAAGGTGCTGAACTGGCTTTTACTTATCCGAATGAAAAACTGAAAAAGCGTGTGGATGAATTTGCAGCGCAATTTGGTTCTGAGCTTGTCTTTCCTTGTGACGTTGCGGTAGATGCCGAGATTGACAGTGCATTTGCAGAACTGGCAAAACACTGGGATGGTCTGGATGGCGTGGTGCATTCAATTGGTTTTGCACCTGCGCATACACTGGATGGTGACTTCACTGACGTGACTGACCGTGACGGTTTCAAAGTGGCACATGACATCAGCGCATACAGCTTTATTGCAATGGCACGTGCTGCCAAGCCTTTACTGGCTGCCCGTCAGGGTTGTCTGCTGACACTGACCTATCAGGGTTCTGAATATGTAATGCCAAACTATAACGTAATGGGTATGGCAAAAGCATCGCTTGAAGCGGGTGTCCGTTATCTGGCATCCAGTCTGGGTGCAGAAGGTATCCGTGTCAATGCGATTTCAGCAGGTCCGATCCGTACACTGGCTGCGTCAGGCATTAAATCATTCCGTAAAATGCTGGATGCCAATGAGAAAATTGCACCACTGAAACGTAATGTCACCATTGAAGATGTGGGTAATGCCGCACTGTTCCTTTGCTCGCCGTGGGCAAACGGTATTACCGGTGAAATCCTGTATGTTGATGCTGGCTTTAATACGGTTGGTATGAGCCCTTCAATGATGGATGATGAATAAGTTTCTGTTCAAGTCTGACATTATTGAAAAAAGCGCCTGATTTCAGGTGCTTTTTTTATGGAAAAATTTAAAATAGACTGAAGCTGTTTTTAAAAATAAAAGAAACAATAATTTCTGGGGAAAGCTGATGTGGTTTTTATTGGTACTGATTTTAGCGATAGGTGGTCTGGCCTTCTGGATGTGGAAACGTCCTGACCCTGTTACACGGGATCAGAACAATGTTCAGAGCGAACTCTGGTTTGAGCAGCTGGAGGCACAGCTCGGTTATGCAGAGGAACTTGTGAACAGTGGGACTGAAGCTGATCATGAGCGTGCATATCAGATTTATACCGATCTAGGGCAGAAGTATGAACTTCCTGATGCATTTATCAATATGGCTGCCATGCAGCTCAAGGGGCAGGTGAAATCACCTGATGTACAGACCGCGGTGGCTCAGCTGGAAAAAGCATACCGTATGGGCAGTGATGTTGCCGCATTTCGCCTGGGCGGGATCTATGACTGTGCTGACTATGAGCGTGAAGATAAAGAAAAAGCAGCTTACTGGTATCAGCATGCCATTGCGAAAGGCAATACCGATGCTCAGTTTCAGATGGCAATCAAATTTCTGCAGGGCGATGGCGTGGAAAAAGATGAAGTCCGCGCCATGAAAATTCTGAAAAATAATGCCGAGCAGGGCAATGCGGCATCACAGTATATTCTCGGACAGCATTTCTGTGCAGAAGGTTCTGAGCAGGATTTTATTGCAGGGCATGGTTATCTGCATCAGGCTGCTGAAAACCGCCATCTGGATGCAACGCTGATGCTTGCTGAGCATTACAGCCGTGGGATCGGGGTTCCTGTAAATTCTGCAACAGCTTTAAAATATGCCAAAAACAGTGTGGAACTTGGAAGTACCCAGTTTGCCTATCCGTATTATCTGGCTGTCCTGCGTGGATTGTTTGATACTGAACAGCAGCCTGTGGTGGTCAGCCAGCTTGAAAAAATGGCAGAAAAGAAAGACAGCATGGCACTGAGCCTGCTGGGAACTGCCAGTTTTAATGGATGGGGTGTTCCCTGTGATAAGCAGCGTGCTTTTCAGTTATGGTCTGAGGCGGCACATGCCGATGATCTGATTGCATTATGCAGTATTGCAGCGCTGTATTTTGAGGGGGATGTCGTCGATAAAAACACCCAGAAAGCATTTGGCATTTATCAGCATGCACATGCTATAGAAGCTCAGATGACCAGTAAAATGGGACTCGGAATCTGCTATTTACTTGGGGAAGGAGTTGCACAGGATCACAATCAGGCAAAAGAGCTGATCAGTGATGCAGCTGAGAGTTATATGGGCTATAAAGTCGAGACTCAGGCGGATATCTATTATGCACTGGGGCTGTATTACAGCAGTGAACTGATTCCAGTCATGAACGGTATACGTACCCGTCAGTATCTTGAATATGCCTATATCTCAGGCTCAGAAAAAGCAGCCTGTAAACTGGCAGGCAACTATCTGAAAGGATTGGGTGGGCTTGAGCAGGATGATACTCAGGCATTCAAATGGTATGAAAAAGGTGCTGAGCGTGGCGACCAGGAATGTTATGCCCAGCTGGGTATTCTGTATCTGTCTGGACAGGGCACTAAGCAGGATTATGCGCAGGCTTTGCACTGGCTGAAACGGGCTGAAGAACATCAGGACAGTCTGGCAATCAATCATCTTGCAGAAATGTATGAAAAAGGGTGGGGTGTGGAAAAAGACCTCAGCTATGCTGTCAGTATGTATGAAAAGGCAGCAGCCATGAATGAGCCTGAAGCCTGCTATCAGCTGGGGCGGTTATATTTACAGGGAGAGGGTGTGGTGCGGAATCTTGCAGAAGCGAGAAACTGGCTGGATAAAGCCCGCTCACTGGGTTATGAAAAAGCAGAACAGCTGTATCAGCGGCTGGATGAATATTTCTGATCATGTACAGACCCTGTAAAAAAAGAGCCTCAGATGAGGCTCTTTTTTATGATGGATGTATAAGTGTTTATTCAGCTGTCTGATTCAGAGCCTGGAAGCTGTCTGACTGGGCTGCCACCCAGTGCTTGCATGAGCGTGACGTAAGCATTGTACTGATTCTGTCTTGTCTGAACCAAAGTCAGTCGTGCATTACGGGTTGTCTCCTGTGCATCCAGCAGGTTTTTCAGGGCAATCGCGCCATTTTTATAACGGACCTGAGTCAGGCGTTCAGTCTTTTCTGCCAGTTCAAGATTACGTTGCTGTAAGGCAACCTGTTTGTCCAGTTCACTGCGGGCAGAAAGTGCATTTTCAGTATCTGCAAAAGCCTGATATAAGGTCTGGCGGTACTGGATAATGGCTTTTTCATAATCCAGTTCACTGATCTTCAGATCTTTTTTCATGTCATTGTATTGAAGAAAAGGCAGGCTTAGACTTGCTCCAAGAGACAGTGCAGGATTCTGCAGCAGCTGCGTCAGCGATGTACTGCTTGCCCCCAGATTGCCCGTCAGACTGATGGACGGATAATAACTGGCTTTGGTGGTATCTTTATTTACCAGTGCTTTGCGTAAGCGCAGTTCAGCTGCATTTAAATCGGGACGACGTGAGAGCAGGCTTGCTGGCAGACCTGCTGAAATATTTGGTAAGCTGACACGAGGCAGTCGCTGTGGTTCCTGAATATTCAGCTGCTGTACAGGAATATCGAGCAACACCGCGAGTGCGGTACGTGCTTCGACACGCTGCTGATCAATCTGGCTCAGACTGGCTTTCTGACTTTGTACAGACTGTTCAGCCTGGGTCAGATCCAGTCCGGAAACAGCACCTGCTTTATACTGGGCACGAACCAGTTCATAGGTTTTCTGTGTGGATGCCAGATTCTGCTGTACGGTGCTGTAGCGTTCATTTAAATAACCGAGCTGCCAGTAGAGGTTGGCTGTGGTCGCAACCAGGCTCTGACCGGTTGCCTGTAGATCCTGTTCGGTTGCTTTGGCTTCCCACTGACTGGCTTCAGTCTGACGGGCAAGTTTTCCAAACAGATCGACCTCATAGCTCACACCACCACTCAGAGACAGACCTTTAGAGGCATCATCACCTGAATGCAGGTCTACACTGTGTCCGGCAGAAACACCTGAACTGACCCGTACTCCCTGTTTATTTTCAGTGAGTCCAGCCTGTAAGCGGGCTTGCTGTAAATTGATGCCTGCTACTGCCAGATCACTGTTTCGGGTCATGACCTGATCCACCAGCTGGTTCAGCTGACTGTCACCGAACAGTGTCCACCACTGATCTGCATAGAGATCATTCTGAATCTGTTTACTGCTGGCTTTGTTATAGGCAAAACTTTCGGGAATGCTGACTGCTGGTGCCTGATAAGGTGTTTTCACCACGGCAGCACATCCGACCAGACTGCTTCCAAGAACAAGGGCAGCTGTAAGTTTTGTTAAATTCATCTGCATGAGAAATTCCTTATTTCCTGGTTATTCACGGGACAGTGCATCGACAGGGTCAAGCTGTGCGGCATTGCGTGCTGGAATGAAGCCGAAGACCACCCCAATCAGTGTGGAGCAGACAAAGGCAGCAATAATGGATGTTGTGGAATACGCCATCTGGAATGTGCCTTTGGCAAAGTGTCCGATAATCTGACCAATACCCAGAGAAAGCAGCACACCGAGAATACCACCTAAAATACAGACCAGAATGGCTTCAATCAGGAACTGTTGCAGAATGTCAGACTGACGTGCTCCAACTGCCATACGAACCCCAATTTCCTGAGTCCGCTCAGTTACAGACACCAGCATGATGTTCATGACCCCAATTCCCCCGACCACCAGGGAAATGACTGCAATTGCAGATACCAGCAGGGTCATGGTCGCCGTGGTCTGCTCAATGGTTTCACGGATACTGTCAGAGTTCTGCGTAAAGACATCCTGTGCGTTGTGCCGTTGTTCCAGCAACGCCAGAATCGCATTTTCAGCCACAGCACTCGGGTATTCATCTTTCACACGGACAGTGATGTTACGCACATTGGACTGACCCAGCATACGGCTCATGACCGTTGAATAAGGCAGATAGACATTCAGACTGTCCGAATTTCCCATCATGCTTTTCTGAGCTTCAGTGACACCAATAATCCGGCTTGGTAAATTCCCAAGCAGAATCACCTGACCGACAGGGTCGGTACCATCTGCAAAGAAGGTGTTTTTTGTATTGTTGTCAATGACAACATCCTGTGCCAGCTGATTGACACTCTGTTTGTCAAAAGCCTGACCCTCAGCGAGGTTGATCCCTTTGACGTAGAAAAAGTCATTGCCGACACCATTGACACTGATGGATGCCTCTGTGTCTTTGAAGCGACCCGTCACACTGGAACTGACTGAAGGACTGACACCATCGACATAAGGCTGTTCAGCGAGCGCTTCTGCATCGGCAGGAATCAGTGTTTTTGCCTGAGCTGTTTTGGAGTTGTCACCGAAACCACGCCCCTGGAAAATGGTAATGGTGTTGGTGCCCAGACTGCTGATATTTTCCAGAATCTGTTTCTGTGAACCATTTCCGAGTGCGACGACCGAAACGACTGACGCAATCCCGATAATAATTCCGAGCATGGTGAGGAAGGTCCGCATACGGTGTGCATTCATCGCCAGCAATGCCATATTGAATGCTTCACCGAAACGGTCGAAAGTCGCCCGAAGAACCGATGATTTTTTCTGCTTCTCGATGCCATCAGCCTCAATGAGCTGCTCGGTATGACCTTCTGTTTCAGGTGTGTTTGGACGGTCAGAGATAATATTACCGTCACTGATTTCAATAATACGGGTCGCATTTTTTGCAACATTCAGATCATGTGTGACTAGAATGATGGTGTGACCTTTGGCATTCAGCTCACGTAAAATACGCATCACTTCGATACCACTGTTTTTATCCAGTGCACCGGTCGGTTCATCTGCCAGAATGACATCGCCGCCATTCATCAGGGCACGGGCAATGGATACACGCTGTTGCTGACCACCTGAAAGCTGATTGGGACGGTTCTGTGTTTTGTCACCCAGACCCAGTTCTGTCAGCAGTTCATGTGAGCGTTTCTGACGTGCAGCAGGATCAACTCCTGCATAAATTGCAGGAACTTCGACGTTCCCCGCGGCGGTCAGGTCTCCGAGCAGATGATAACGCTGGAAAATAAAACCGAAATATTCACGGCGTAACTGTGCCAGCTCATCAGGTTCAAGTTTACCGGTTTCACGACCATTGACCTTGTAACTGCCTGAAGTCGGTTTGTCCAGACAGCCCAGGATATTCATCAGGGTCGATTTACCAGAACCTGACTGTCCCACAATGGCAACCAGTTCACCTGGATAAATCTTCAGGTCGATGCTTTTTAAAATCTGAATCGTGGACTCACCCGCAGGGAACTCACGAATCAGATTGCTGACCTCGAGCAGAGGTTGCGTATTCTGACTGTTGTTCTGATCCATGCTTAGAATCTCATTGGGCCATTTTTATTGCTGCGCTTTGCAGAATCATTTGAAGTATCTGAACCATCGGCAATGATCACCTGATCACCCTGCTTCAGTCCACGTAAAATCTGAGCAGTGACACGGTTATTCAGACCGACCAGCACCTGTTTACGTTTCGCTGTGCCATCTGCCTGAAGAACACGGGCAACAGAGACAGATGCTTTGCCCTGGTCAATCAGTGCCTTTTCATCAGGACTCAGTTCCAGGCGTTCAGGACGGCCACTGTTCTGAGCACCTTCTTTAGTCTGTGATGGCTTTTGAGCAGATGTATTTTTATCAGAACTGTTTTTCCCGGCTGCACGCTGAGGGCTTCTTGCAGCCTGCAAAGCTGAGGATGGCAGAGTAAGTACGTTTTTAGCTTCAGCCAGAATAATATAAACCTGAGCCGTCATATCAATGCGCAGTTTGCCATCATCATTCGGCACATCAAACAGGGCATTATAATAAACCGCCGTGCTGCTTGATGATGACGTCGAGCTGTTGCTGCTTTCAGTGTTGATGGAGTCTGGCGCAGGTTCCACCTGACGCAGGGTGGCATAGCGTTTTTTCTCACTGTCACCTAAAGTGGTGAAATAGACTTTCTGACCTTCTTCAACTTTCATGACATCAGCTTCAGAAATCTGTGCCTTAATGGTCATGGTGTCGAGTTTTGCCAGTTTGACAATGGTTGGTGCACTCTGATTGGCATTTACGGTCTGACCTTCTTCCGTCACAATCGCAACCACAGTTCCATCAATTGGCGCAACAATCTGTGTATAACCCAGATCTTCTTTCGCGGTTGCAAGAGTCAGTCGGGACTGTTCAATCTGCGCATTCATGGAAGCAATATCAGCCTGCGCTGTTTTAAATGCAGCGATCGCACTGTCCAGTTCGGATTTTGATGTTGCATCTTCTGCATACATATTTTTCTGGCGGATATATTCAGCTTCTGCTTTGGCTAAATTTGCCTGTTTGGTTGCCAGTTGAGCCTGCTGGTTTTTAATGCTGGCTTCTGCTGTTTTCAGATCATTGGTCTGACGGACAGAGTCAATCTGAGCAATCAGCTGTCCCTGTTTCACCTGATCTCCCAGTTTGACATACATGCGTTTGACCTGACCGGATACCTGTGCACCGACGCTGACCATTTTGGTGGCTTCCAGATCACCGGTTGCCAGCACAGAATCTTCAATATCTCCACGCGCAACTTCAGCGGTAATGTACTGAGGTTTGACGTCTTTCGGTTTTAGAAATGTCCACGCAACTGCTGCAATAATGGCAAGGCAGACAGCAATAAGTATAACTTTGGCTGGTTTTATTTTTGGCATGATATACACAGTCTGGTCAGAATGAAAAATTGATCAAATTATAAGGTCGAATTGAGGAGAAAACGTGAATTTTTTAAGGAATTGAAAATGATTATTATTTATTTGATCAATGGGGTTTAAATTACTGATCAAAATACAGAATACTTCATCTGTATTTCTGATCTGAGTTTAAGCAATATCGCTGAACAGAGGTTTTCCACAGAGACTGGAAATTGCCTGCTGAATCAGATGTTCAGGATTTTCATTGCCAATGCCTTTAATGGAAGCGTCAATTCTGAGTAACAGCGCAGGCCAGTTTAAAAAGACAGCAGGATTCAGTCTGCGCAATGCCTGTTGATAGACACTGATTTTATTTTTCCAGATCCCGAGTTGCAGGGCATTCTGAGGCTGTTCAAACAGCTGCATCAGTAAGCGCATTTCTTTACTGATACTCCACAGAATCAGAGTCATGGCTTCACCGGATGCAATCAGATACTGAAAAATTTTGATGGACTGCGCCAGGTTGCCATCAAGTAAGGCATCGTTCAGATCATATGTTGTATAACGTGACTGATCCTGTAAACATGAGTAAAGATGATCAATCTGAATCACCTCAACTTCAGCAAAGGTATCACTGACCCGCATCAGGCTGTTTTTGGCGGCCAGCAGGTTATGTTCATGATGCTGTTCCAGCCATTGCCAGGCATCACTGGCGAGCCTGATTCCCAGTTTTTCAGCTTCAAGCCCTAAGATCCGCTGTCTGTCCTGCGGATAATTTGCAGTTAAAGGAACCGTAACACCATTGGCTTCAATCAGCTGAAAAAAACTGGATTTTAGACTGTTGCTGTCCTGTTTGGGCATTACTACAAGCAACAGATTGTGTTCATTCTGCTGAATGTAGCTCTTCAGCAGTTTGAGACTGCTGGCATCAGGTTTGATATTGCCATGTACTTCAACAGCCAGTTGTGTTGAAAACAGAGAGAGACTGTTTAATGCATTAAAAACGTTTCTCCAGTCGCCGACATTGCTGATGTCATAACGCTGGCGTTCAATTTCGTGGGTGGACCAGCTTTTACGGAATGCATCCAGCAGATTCTGCTCAAGCAGAGGCTCCTGACCATGCATAATCCAAACACCACGTGCTTCATCCACACGTTTCAGTGCCTGAAGATAGTCCATTTTCATGCTGTATTATTCCGCTGCTTTCTTTGGGGCAGGCTGAGAATCAACTGCTTTCGGTAAGCGGTTTGAAGAAATCTGACGAACAATCTGCTGTGCAATGTCATCCATGATGACCTGTTTCAGGTATTTTTCTTCCTGATCATCGGTGTTGACTGTAGCCAGGTCGTACTGATAACTGCGTGAAGCTGTAATAGTCCGTGGTTCAGTCACAGGATTACCCTGAGCATCTTCAATACGGAATGTCACGCTTAAACGAAGCAGTGTTTCCACCAGTTTGCCGTTCAGTTCAAGACGACGTGGAGTGTAGTCCAGTACACGCAGAATATAGGCATTCGGAGAGTTACTGATCTGTACGCCAGCTGCACCCAGGTAAATAGCCAGTTTCTCATGCAGTTCCTCTGCTTGTTCAGGTACGGCAAGATTCATATGTGTATAAGCAACCGGTGTCGCGGACGGACTGGTTCCTTTCAGGTGAAAACCACATCCTGTCAGACTTGCACCTAAGCCCAGGGTTAAAACAACTGCTGCTATACGTTGCGCCAGATGCATGCTGTGTCCTCTGCGGAAAGTTTTAAAATATGTTCAGGAATATTTTCCATGATGACAGGGATTGTAAAGTCAAAGCCCGTTGACTGGCAACGGGCTTTGTAGGCTTTTAGTTCCTTCTCCCTTTGGGATGAGGAATATTTTCCGCAAGAGGATGAGGGTGCTTCAATTTATAAAGACCTCTCCCTAACCCTCTCCTGAGAGGAGAGGGGATACAAGGCTTTTAAACCACCAGATTCACTAACTTATTCGGTACAACGATTTCTTTCTTGGTTGGACCAGTCAGGAACTGCTGTACTTCAGGCAATGCTTTTGCCTGTGCCAGAATATCGTCTTTAGAAGCATCAACAGATACTTCCAGTTTGCCGCGAAGTTTACCGTTTACCTGAACCACGATGGTCTGGGTATTACGTGTTAACGCAGACTCATCTACAGCAGGGAACAGTGTGCTGTTCAGTTCAATACCGAACTCAGCCAGTAAAGTCTGACTCAGGTGAGGTGCAAATGGTGCCAATAAAGTCAGTAATACTGTAATGGCTTCACGCTCAACAGCGACATCGTTATTATCTTCTGCTTCAAATTTATTGGTGGCATTCATCAGTTCCATCAAAGCAGCAATCGCTGTGTTGAAGGCATGACGACGCTCAATGTCATCACCGACTTTCTGGATGGTCTCGTGAGTTTTACGGCGTAAATCCTGAGCATCTACAGAAAGAGCAGTTTTGTCGATATCAGAAGCAGCATTGCCTTTTTCAAGGAAACCAGCAGCCAGGCGCCATACACGTTTCATGAAACGGTTTGCACCCTCAACACCTGCATCTGACCATTCAAGTGACTGATCTGGTGGTGCAGCAAACATCATAAACACACGTGCAGTATCTGCGCCGTACTGATCAATAATCGCTTGCGGGTCGATACCGTTGTTTTTGGATTTGGACATTTTTTCCTGTCCGCCAACAGTCACTTCTTGACCATCACCCTGGTATTTGGCAGAAGTGATACGACCTTTTTCATCGCGCTCAAGGTCAATGTCAGCAGGGTTGAACCAGGTTTTCTTACCTGATTCAGCTTCGCGGTAGTAAGTATCCGCAAGAACCATACCTTGAGTAAGAAGATTGGTGAATGGTTCATTGCCTTGCACCACGCCTTCATCACGCATCAATTTATGGAAGAAACGTGCATAAAGTAAATGCAGGATGGCATGTTCAACACCACCGATGTATTGATTCACTGGCAACCATGACTGCGCAGCTTCAGGCTTAACTAAACCGCCAGTAAAGTCTGGAGATGCATAGCGTGCATAGTACCAGGAAGATTCTACAAAGGTATCTAAAGTATCGGTTTCACGACGTGCTTCGCCACCACAACATGGGCAAGTCGTCTGGTAGAACTCAGGCATCTTGTTCAGTGGGTTACCTGAACCATCAGGAACAACATCCGTTGGTAAAACAACAGGAAGTTGTTCTTCAGGCACAGTCACTTGACCACACTTGTCACAGTTGATCATTGGAATTGGACAACCCCAGTAACGCTGACGGGAAACACCCCAGTCACGTAAACGGAACTGGACTTTCGCATTTGCTAAAGTTTGTGGTTCTAATTTTGCAAGGATTGCATCATAAGCCGCCTGGAAGTCTAAACCGTCAAATTCTGCTGAATTAACCAGTTTGCCTTCTTTAGAGCCATACCATTCCTGCCATTCAGTTGAAGAATAATCTGCATCATCAGCGCCTTTGGCATCGATGACTTGTTGGATTGGCAAGTTGTATTTATTAGCAAACTCAAAATCACGCTCATCATGCGCAGGAACAGCCATCACCGCGCCTGAACCGTATGACATCAACACATAGTTAGCGATCCAGACAGGAACTTCTTCACCTGTGATTGGATGTTTCACTGAAAGACCTGTTGCCATACCTTTCTTTTCAGCAGTGGCAAGATCAGCTTCGGCAACTGAACCCATACGGCATTCTTCAATAAATGCTTTAAGTGTAGGATTGTTTTCAGCAGCTTTTAACGCCATTGGATGTTCTGCTGCAACAGCAACATAAGTCACACCCATTAAGGTATCGCCACGAGTGGTGTATACAGTCAAACCATCTGCATAGACTTCAGGTTGTGCTGACGGGAACTTGATTTCCATCCCTTGTGAACGACCGATCCAGTTGCGTTGCATGGTCAGGACTTGTTGTGGCCAACCGTCTTTTAAAGTATCTAAATCGTCCAGCAATTCCTGTGCATAATCAGTGATGCGGAAGTAATACATTGGAATATCGCGTTTTTCAACCAATGCACCTGAACGCCAGCCACGACCATTTTCAACCTGTTCATTTGCCAGAACAGTCTGGTCAACTGGATCCCAGTTTACAGTTGAAAGTTTGCGGTAAATCAGACCTTTTTTATAAAGCTGAACAAATAACCATTGTTCCCAGTGATAGTACTCAGGCGTACAGGTTGCAAATTCACGATCCCAGTCGACTGCAAGTCCCAGTTTTTTCAGCTGGTCACGCATATACGCGATATTTTCAAAGGTCCATTTTGCAGGAGCGACCTGGTGTGCAATCGCAGCATTTTCAGCAGGTAAGCCGAAAGCATCCCAACCCATTGGCTGGAGAACGGTTTCGCCTTTGAGGCGGTGGAAACGGCTGATCACATCGCCAATGGTATAGTTACGCACATGACCCATATGCAGTTTGCCGCTTGGGTAAGGGAACATCGAGAGGATATAACGACGTGGACCTTCTACAGTGTCGGCAACTTTGAATGATTTGCGATTTTCCCAGTCTTTCTGGACAGCAGGTTCAATCGCACTGGCTTGATATTCAGGGTCAATATGAGTAGTCATAAACGTAATAGAGAACAATGGTTAAAAACTGTGGCACACAGCATAGCGCAAAATACACTGAAAAGTGAATTTTGGACTGTGCCTTATGCAGGAAAAAGTAAAAGAATTTGAGTGAAGCTGAAATTCAGCAGATGCTGCTGATCAGATTATTCACCCCGAGCCTGATCCAGTGCCTTGTTGGCTTCCTGGTGTTGAGCCGCCCTTGCTGCTGCCTCGGCTGCTTCATGAGCTTCAGGCGCAGCAGAAGACGATGTTGCCTGCGGGGCAGGAGCTGAGCTGTTTTTCCAGCCATAAGTGCTGACTTTGGACCTGGCTTTTGCCTGTTTGGGTGGCGGTGTTTTTGTATAGTGGGTTGTGCCTTTTGCATCCACCCATCGGTAATATTCCTGTGCCTGAGCGGTGTTCAGAAACATCAAAGACAGTGCGGTCAGGCAGCAGCTTTTAAATACAGTTGAAATCATGGTTCAGTCCCCGTCATCATCACGCTGAATATACAGACTGTGAGATGAATTTTAAAATAAGTTTACTGTGCATTACTCATCTGCCCCTGGCTTCAGCCTCATTTTTTCCTGATCGGAATATTGTGTTTTATATGATCAGGGTGGTTGAATGGAATGCAGACACAGACCGAAACATTATCCTGTCCGCACTGTATGTATTCAGCTGTGCGGTTAAAACAATGATTCAATTTATTTATATAATTTATACCTGTTTTTTATGAAAATGAAGACACATCGTCTGAGAAGCAGTGGTGCGCAGGCTATGCGGTGAAACTGCCTGAATATCACTCGGGGTTAAAAAATAAACGGTCTGTAAATAAACAGGAAAAAGCCAGTTTTTAAACTTGACAACTGTGTCTGAAACCACAAAAATGCTCACTTCGGTTTTATATGCCTTCATTCGATCACCCTTCGAATAAGTGTCATGTTGCGTAATGGGCATTTTCTCTAGCCGAGAATATGAACAAAGCAGGAAAACATGTTTATCCCAGCATGTTTGAGATCATATATTGCTTAAACGGCAGTCAGATCAGATTTTTTTCCCATTGCTGCAAAAACTGAGAAATATGTGTGCTATAACAGGCAAACAATTCAATGAATGAAATGCTGTCAGTGCCTCCCACTTGACGGCTGATAAGACTAGGGTGAATCACGTTGGAACTTTTATCTGGTGGTGAAATGCTCGTTCGCGCATTGGCGGACGAAGGCGTTGAACATGTTTTTGGATACCCAGGCGGCGCAGTTCTTCATATTTATGATGCGCTATTTCAACAGGAAAAAATAAATCATTACCTCGTACGCCATGAGCAGGCTGCCGGACATATGGCAGATGCATACTCGCGCGTAACAGGTAAAACAGGTGTGGTTCTGGTCACTTCTGGACCAGGCGCAACCAACACGGTTACTCCAATTGCAACGGCTTATATGGACTCCATTCCAATGGTGATCCTGTCTGGTCAGGTTGCGTCACATTTAATTGGTGAAGATGCATTCCAGGAAACAGATATGGTCGGTATTTCCCGTCCTATCGTTAAACACAGTTTCCAGGTACGTCATGCCAGTGAAATTCCTGCGATTATTAAAAAAGCATTTTATATCGCGTCTTCAGGCCGTCCAGGTCCTGTAGTTGTTGATATTCCAAAAGATGCAACGAATCCAGCAGAAAAATTTGCTTACGAATATCCTGAAAAAGTGAAGATGCGTTCTTATCAGCCACCGCATCGTGGTCACTCAGGTCAGATCCGTAAAGCGATTGATGAGCTGATCAATGCAAAACGTCCTGTGATTTATACCGGTGGTGGTGTGGTACAGGGCAATGCATCTGAGCTTCTGACAGAACTGGCACATATACTGAATTATCCTGTCACCAATACCCTGATGGGTCTGGGTGCTTTCCCTGGTAATGATCCACAGTTTGTGGGCATGCTTGGAATGCATGGAACGTATGAAGCCAATATGACTATGGCAAATGCTGACGTGATTTTAGCAATCGGTGCACGCTTCGATGATCGTGTAACCAATAACCCTGCTAAATTCTGTCCAGATGCGAAAGTCATTCATATTGATATTGACCCGGCAACGATTTCAAAAACCATCATTGCGCACATTCCTATTGTGGGTGCGGTTGAGCCTGTACTTCAGGAAATGCTGGTTCAGTTGAAACAGATGAATGTTTCAAAACCTAATCCAGAAGAAATTGCATCATGGTGGTCTCAGATCAATGAATGGCGCAAAGTTCATGGTCTGCGTTATGAAGCTGGTGAAAACGGGGTAATGAAGCCTCAGCAGGTGGTTGCTGCTCTTGATAAAGTAACC
This sequence comes from Acinetobacter chinensis, assembly GCF_002165375.2. Lineage (NCBI taxonomy): Bacteria > Pseudomonadati > Pseudomonadota > Gammaproteobacteria > Moraxellales > Moraxellaceae > Acinetobacter > Acinetobacter chinensis. The sequence continues at coordinate 3,006,981 of NZ_CP032134.1, read as the reverse complement.
AGCAGCCAGGCAATCATTACTTCAGACGTTGGTCAGCATCAGATGTTCGGTGCGCTGTACTATACCTATGTACGTCCGCGTCAGTGGATTAACTCAGGTGGTCTGGGCACAATGGGCGTTGGCTTGCCTTATGCAATGGCGGCGAAGCTGGCATTCCCTGATCAGCAGGTTGTCTGTATTACAGGTGAAGCATCCATTCAGATGTGTATTCAGGAACTGTCTACATGTAAGCAGTATGGTCTGAATGTAAAAATTCTGTGCCTGAACAACCGTGCTTTAGGTATGGTGAAACAGTGGCAGGATATGAACTACGAAGGTCGTCATTCAAGCTCGTATGTTGAGTCACTTCCTGATTTTGCAAAACTGATGGAAGCTTATGGTCACGTCGGTATTCAGATTGATCATGCAGATGAACTTGAATCGAAACTTGAAGAAGCAATGGCAATCAATGATAAATGCGTATTTATCAACGTCATGGTCGACCGTTCAGAACATGTATATCCAATGCTGATCGCTGGTCAGTCCATGAAAGATATGTGGTTATCTAAAGGGGAGCGTACAGAATGAGACATATTATCTCCGTACTCGTTGAAAACGAAGCAGGCGCGCTTTCCCGTTTAGTGGGTTTATTTTCTCAGCGTGGCTATAACATTGAAACTTTAAATGTTGCGCCGACTGAAGACCCGACCATGTCCCGACTGACACTGACCACTTATGGTGATGATCATCAGATTGAGAAAATTACCAAGCAACTGAATAAACTGGTAGAAGTGGTGAAGGTTGTTGATCTGTCAGAAGGTGCGCACATTGAGCGTGAACTGATGCTGATTAAAGTCAAAGCACTGGGTTCTGCCCGTGCAGAGATCAAACGCACAGCAGATATATTCCGTGGGCAGATCGTTGATGTCACACCGACAACTTATACGATCCAGATCGCGGGAACAACCGATAAGCTGGATGGCTTTATTGATGCACTGGCAGAGAACACCATTCTTGAAGTGGTGCGTTCAGGTGTATCCGGTATCGCACGTGGCGAAAAAGTTTTAACTATCTAATTTTATACATTCCGATTATCCTCTCTTTCTGAAAAGGAGAGGGTCTGGTTCAGTGAAAACGAAAACACACACCAGACTGAAAGGAAACAAAGCATTTTAGCGGAGACAGCAATGCAAATTTTTTACGATAAAGACTGTGACTTATCTATCATCCAAGGCAAAAAAGTAGCGATCATCGGTTATGGTTCACAAGGCCATGCGCATGCGCTTAACCTGAAAGATTCTGGCGTGGACGTAACTGTAGGTTTACGTGCAGGTTCTGCTTCATGGAAAAAAGCTGAAAATTCAGGTCTTAAAGTGTCTGAAGTTCCTGCTGCTGTTGCTCAGGCAGATGTGGTAATGATTCTGACTCCAGATGAGTTCCAGTCTCAGCTTTATCGTGACGTAATTGAGCCGAACATCAAGCAAGGCGCTACTCTGGCATTTGCTCACGGTTTCTCTGTTCTTTATAACCAGGTTGTTCCACGTGCTGACTTGGACGTAATCATGGTTGCTCCAAAAGCACCTGGTCACACAGTACGTTCTGAATACCAGCGTGGTTCAGGTGTTCCTGACTTAATCGCGATTCACCAGGATGCTTCTGGTAATGCACGTAATGTGGCGCTTTCTTATGCTTCAGGCGTAGGTGGCGGTCGTACAGGTATTATCGAAACTTCTTTCCGTGAAGAAACTGAAACTGACCTTTTTGGTGAGCAGGCAGTTCTTTGTGGTGGTGCTGTTGAACTGGTTAAAATGGGCTTCGAAACTCTGGTTGAAGCTGGTTATGCTCCAGAAATGGCTTACTTCGAATGCTTACACGAACTGAAACTGATCGTTGATCTGATGTTTGAAGGCGGTATCGCGGACATGAACTATTCAGTATCAAACAATGCTGAATATGGCGAATACGTAACTGGCGTTGAAGTTATCAACGAACAGTCTCGTGAAGCAATGCGTAATGCACTGAAACGTATTCAGTCTGGTGAATATGCGAAAATGTTCATTCAGGAAGGTGCGTTGAACTATCCTTCAATGACAGCTCGTCGTCGTCAGAACGCGGCTCACGGTATTGAAGTGACTGGTGGTAAGTTACGTGCGATGATGCCTTGGATTCAAGCGAACAAGATTGTAGATAAAGAAAAGAACTAAGTTTTAGTTTGATCTTAAAAAACCCACTCGATTGAGTGGGTTTTTTTTTATGGTATTTGATAAGAGTAAAATTACGCGCCTCAAAGCAGCAAAGCTATGTTTTACTGCTTTTCGTGCCTTGGTTCCAGGCAAACAAAATCGTAGATAAAGAGAAAAACTAAGCTTTAGTTTAATCTTAAAAAACCCACTCATCTGAGTGGGTTTTTTTATACTGGATTTTTCAGTTACTGTTCAGGAATCAGTCGAAAACTGTCCTGGTCAATGAAGTAATCCTGGAAATAGCCTTGCTTGAGCTGGATTGTGTATTTCTGACCGATTTTTAAGTCGGATCTGTACCATTGCCAGTCTTTATGAACATAAATATCAGTTAAACCGCTTGTTTCTGCAAGTTCTGGACTGAGTGACCATTGCTGTGAATGCTGATCAACCGAATTTAAATACATCTGAGTTGTTACAATGGCTGCATTATGCTCACTGTAAATCCGGTTCAGCTGCAATGCCCCAAAGTACAGGCAGGGTCCCAGTAAACATCCACTCAGAAGGGCGCTGAAAAAGGGATATTTTTTGCCTTCAGTCCGAATGATCAACCAGCTGAGCAGTATGGAAACAATAATAAAAGGTATCATCAGATTCCATGCTTCTACTGCAAAATGTAAGCCTTGCAGCATCATTGGGCTGACAAGCATTGCAGCAAATCCGATCAGTAAGGCAACAGCTGAGATCAGTAATGGGGAATAACCGATATCCTGTTCCTGACGGGATTTCTTCAGCAACTCCAGTTCTTCAGTAGATGGGTTTTCGTTGAATGTTTCTGGGTTGAGTTGCCAGTGATATTTAAGATTCAGTAAAATTTCTCTGGATTGTTCCTCAGAAAACTGAGGCATGTTCAGTAGTGTCAGTGGGGGTCTTAGGGTTTGATGAAAAAAACCGGAGCGAGCGGGTGAGTGATTGTTGAAACGCAGCAAAGCCCGTTTTTGCCAGAACAGAATGTGGTTCTCAGCTTTGTACATCAGGAGCAGCCGGTAGAGTTTCAGTATGGCTGTGTGATTGGGTGGGAGCTGTAGACAAACAGGCTCTGTCAGTGAACTCAGCTGTGTTTCGCTTTTAAACAGGAGTGAGTGCATACAGCAGCGCTGGTCGGTCAGAATAAATTTTAAAGTCAGATAATGAATGCTGAAACTGACGCTGATGATGATATAGATGAAACGAAACCAGTCAGGCTCATTGTGTTCAAAAGATACTCTGAGAAGAAATAAAACGATGACACTGTAGATAATCCCCAGATTAATGGCTTGCTGTGGACGGCAGCTGTAAAGAGTGAGTTCCCCTGGGTTGGCTTGCATGTTTATTCTTAACTTATTATAAATTCTACTTATTGTATTGTTATATATGATTTTAATGAATAGGGGGTTCTGCTGGAAATAAAAAAAGCTGAACATTCAGTAGTAAAATAGTTTTTACGGACTGTTTGGCTGTGTGACATTATTGAATGAACTGAATTTCACGCTGGATGGTTTTATGAGTATTAAAGCAGTATTGAGTATTCTGATTTTGCTGGGCTGTGCCTCATCCCTGAAAGCTGAAACTGTCTCTGAGAGTGGATTGACTCAGTTACGTGATGTAACGGTTTATATGCAACGTATGCTGAAATCCACAGATGGTCGGTACTTACTCGATATTTACTCAGGCGTCTGGAACCCTCACGGCACATTGTTTAATCTTGAAAATGGTCGTGCAGTCAGTTTTGAAGGGTTCCAGAAAGGTAACAGCATTGAAATGAAATCATTTAACCCTGAACTGGGAGATGCTGCAAAAGGAATGTATAGCCTGGGTGGTGATCTGAATGCACAGTCTGGAGAAATGTCTGCGTTATTGGGTCAAAGAGATGGAGTTTCTGAAAATATCAGTTTTAAACCGATGGTACAGGTATCAGAGCGTCCAGCTTTTGTATTTAAACTTTATGGCTACTGGAATGATAAAACATATAAGCATTATATTAAGCGTATAGATGTTCAGGATAAAAGAACGGGTCAGACTGTTCAGCAGCTCGATGGTTTTTCTGCATTTGCTTATGGGATTAATTATAAAGATATGAATTTTGATGGTTATTTTGACCTGTTGCTGGATGATGCATCTGAGGACAAGCGACTGGAAGATAACTATCAGATTTACTGGATGTATAATCCGCAGACTAAAAAATTTCAGAGATCTCCTCAGCTTGAAAAGATCAAAGGCTCTGCGCATCTGGATGGTGTAAACAGGCAGGTGAATTTTGGCAATGGGCAGAATTATCAGGTGGAAAAAGGACTGTTCAGAAGAATTCAATAACAGCCCGTATGTCAGTTGATTTCAGCAAACTGTCATATAAACAACATCAAAATGAAAAAAAGCAGCGCTAAGCTTGTGTAAAAATCAAGATATAGGTGTGGAATGTCAAATATCTACGCTGCTGAATTGCTAAAACAACAAGATTTTCCAGATAATTTTAAATTCTACTTTAAAAAGACCGTCGGCTCGAATGTGGTACATTGGGCTGATCAGGCACTTGAAAAACTGGTCAGACCCCGCCTGAAAATTGCCATCGTAACGGAAACCTGGCCACCAGAAATTAATGGTGTTGCGATGTCCTTATTGCAGTTGAGTAAAGGACTGCAGGCATCAGGGCATAAAATTTTACTGATCCGCCCATCACAGTTGCATTCATGTGCTGACTTTAAACCCGATCGTGAATGTCTGGTGAAAGGGCAGAGCATTCCTAAATATCCTGGTCTGAAGTTTGGCTGGCCACAGTTTATGAAGCTGTCCGCTGAGCTTGATGATTTTCAGCCCGATGTCGTACACATTGTCACGGAGGGACCTCTGGGGCTTGCTGCGTTGCAGGCTGCCAAAAGTAGAAAACTGCCTGTATCCAGTGGTTTTCACTCAGCCTTTCAGGACTTCAGTCGCTTTTTTGATCTCGCATTTTTTGTGAAACCTGTACAGCGTTATCTGCGTTGGTTTCACAATGCAACTCATCTGACCTGTGTACCGAGTAAGGATACAGAAGAAGCATTGCGTGAATTTGGTGTGAAATGTCCGCTTGTTGTGGTTGGGCGAGGGGTGGATACGGAAAGATTTTCACCTGCACACCGCTCTGAAAAAATCCGCCGGCAGTGGGGTGCGACTGAACAGACCCGCGTCATGATTTATGTGGGACGGGTATCACCGGAAAAAGAAGTGAATGTCCTGATTGATGCCTATAACGCCATGAAAAAAATGGGCAAGGCAGATATTAAGCTGGTTGTGGTTGGTGATGGACCAGATAAAACCCGGCTTGAGCAGATACATAAAAATACCGACATTGTGTTTACTGGAAGTCTGGGTGGCAGGGATCTTGCTTCTGCATATGCAAGTGCAGATGTATTTGTCTTTGCAAGCCAGGTGGAAACATTTGGAAATGTGGTACTGGAAGCCATGGCGAGCGGGTTGCCTGTTGTCGCTTATGACTATGCCTGTGCGGCACTGCATTTAAAACATGAAGTATCTGGCTGGTTAAGCCCAATAGGGCAGGCTTCGGCATTGATCCAGCACATGTATCAGTTACCTGAAAATAACGTGTTACGGCAAATGGGAGCTGTGGCACGTGAAAAAACCCTGCAGGCAGGGTGGAACTATCCTGTTCAGCAGTTTGAACAGGCGTTGTATGCGGTTGCGAAGGAGACGCAAGTGACGTCCTGAAATTTAAGCATCGTGCTTAAAGGAGTGTATCCATGAAATTTAAGAATGCAAAAATAAGAATACTTGACCTGGATCTGAAAGGTTGTCTGTATCTGAATAATTTTTCTCATTCAGACCAGGTGTCGCAGTTTTTTAAAATTATCAATCGTCTCGGAGATGGTCTTTTCTGGGGCAGTATGCTGTTCATTGTCTGGGCAATCAAAGGACTGGCGTTTTATGTTCAGCTGATTTACCTGGCGCTGGGCTGTCTGATCGGTACCATGATTTATAAGGTCCTGAAAAGTAAAACAGTCAGACCACGACCGTATCAGGTGCATCAGGTCATCCGCATGGGGGAGCGACCACTGGATCACTTCAGTTTTCCTTCGGGACATACGCTGCATGCCGTCATGGTAACGACTGTGCTGGGTTATGTAGCACCTGTACTGTTGATTGTGATGCTGCCTTTTACCGTACTGGTTGCACTTTCAAGAATGGTGCTGGGACTGCATTATCCAAGTGATGTTGCGGTGGGTGCAGTGATCGGTGCTGTAGTCGCTACCGCTGTGATTTTTACAGCACCTTATCTGAATATCGTGCTGTAAAGATTGTATATACAGATGCGGTACTGGTGTTTAAAGACTGAAATTTGTTAAAGTACAGCATCGAATTTTTACAGTACGCAGGATAAGTCATGGGCTTACGCTGGACAGATACCATTGATATTGCAATAGAGCTGTATGAAGCTCACCCTGATGTAGACCCTCAGTGGATCCGTTTCACTGACCTGCATGCCTGGGTATGCGCATTACCGGACTTTTCAGACAGTCCAGAAAAATCTACAGAAGGTCTGCTGGAAGCGATTCAGATGGCGTGGATAGACGAAGCCAGCTGAAAGCACCAGGCAGTACATCGAAAAAATCGGCTTTTTTTACATATCAGCTGCTGAAATCAGCCTGTTATTCGGTATAATGCGGCAAAATTTTCACGTCTAATTTGACATAAGGAGCCAATCAATGGCTATTGAACGTACTTTATCTATCGTTAAACCAGATGCTGTTGGCAAAAACCACGTTGGCGATATCTTTGCCCGTTTTGAAAAAGCTGGCCTTAAAATCGTTGCAACTAAAATGAAACACCTGTCTAAAGCTGAAGCTGAAGGCTTCTATGCTGAACACAAAGAACGTGGTTTCTTTGGTGACTTAGTTGCATTCATGACTTCAGGTCCAGTTGTTGTTTCAGTTCTTGAAGGCGAAAACGCAGTTCTTGCTCACCGTGACATCCTTGGCGCAACTAACCCTAAAGAAGCTGCTCCAGGTACAATCCGTGCAGACTTCGCTGTAAGCATCGATGAAAACGCTGCTCACGGTTCTGACTCTGTAGCATCTGCTGACCGTGAAGTTAACTACTTCTTCGCTCAGACTGAGATCTGCCCACGTACTCGTTAATTCGCAGTATTCAAACCAGATAAGTGTTATTATACTTATCTGGTTTTTTTATTTCTTGAGCTTCATCTGCTTATTTATTGAGCATCTTCTGTCTTTTAAAATATGGTTTAGGTAATTACACATGAGTACCGAAGTGACTGCTTCATCCGTTATTTCTGCTGAACAGCAAACATCAGTATCCGTTTCTGCGCAGAAAGAACCTGTACAAAAAGTGAATTTACTGGGTATGTCCAGGGCTGAACTTGAAAAGTTTTTTGAAGATATGGGAGAGAAGAAGTTTCGTGCCAGTCAGGTCATGAAATGGATTCATCAGTTTTTTGTCACTGATTTTGCTGAAATGACCAATATTTCAGGCAAGTTACGTGAAAAACTGGAAAAAATCTGTGAAATTAAAGCACCAGAAGTGGTGCATAAAAATTATTCCAAAGACGGTACCCGAAAATGGGTGTTCCGTGTCGGTGAGGGTGAAGGCTCACTCGTCGAAACTGTACTGATTCCTGCTGAACACCGCAGTGGTTTACGTCGCACTTTGTGTATTTCATCGCAAGTGGGCTGTGCACTGGACTGTTCATTCTGTTCTACAGGTAAACAGGGCTTTCAGCGCGATCTGACTCAGGCAGAGATCATTGGTCAGCTGTGGATGGCAAACTATTCCTACATGGAAGATGTGCCTGTGCTTGAGCGTGAACGTTCTGTGACCAATGTCGTGATGATGGGCATGGGTGAACCGCTTTTAAATTATGATGCTGTTCTGAACTCAATGCGTACCATGCTCGACGACTTTGCTTATGGCATGTCAAAACGCCGTGTCACGCTGTCCACATCAGGTGTTGTGCCTAAAATTGATCAGATGGTGAAAGATATTGATGTGGCTTTGGCGATATCACTGCACGCACCGAATGATGAATTGCGTAATGAACTGGTTCCAATCAATAAGAAATATCCGCTGGAACAGTTGATTGCAGCGTGTCAGCGTTATATTGCCAAAGATGGCAACGAAAGTTCACGTAAACACGTGACGATTGAGTATGTCATGCTGGATGGTGTCAATGACCATCCTGAGCATGCGCAGCAGATGATTAAGCTGTTGAAAAATCTGCCAAGTAAAATTAATTTAATTCCTTTTAATCCGTTTCCGCATGCGCCATACGGACGTTCAAGCCGTAACCGGATTATTTCTTTCCAAAAAACTTTGTCTGATGCAGGATTTGTGTGTACGATTCGTCAGACACGTGGTGACGATATTGATGCAGCTTGTGGTCAGCTTGTTGGTCAGGTTGCAGATCGTACCCGTCGTGCAGAGCAATGGAAAAAGAAAATTTCAGAAAAAAATGAGATATTGCGTTCGCAAGGCTAGATCAAGGGGAAGTCAATTGGGTAAGTCTGTTTTAAAAATTGCATTTATAACAACAGTCTGTATATCAACAATGTTGATTTCAGGCTGTCAGACTCCCGCTACAATTGGACAGAAAGATCCTGAAAAAGCAGTCAAAGTCAGATCTCAGCTGGCGGCTGAATACATTCGCAGTGGTGATCTTGATGCAGCGAAACGTGCACTGGATCAGGCACTTGAGTCAGATCCACGTGATGCGAATGCCAATATGATGATGGGTATCCTGTTACAGCAGGAAGGCAGCAAAATCAGCATGGAAAAAGCTGACAGCTATTTCCGCCGTTCCATCTCATCAGATTCCAAAAATGCGCAGGCGCGTAACAACTATGGTACGTACTTATATCAGGTTGAGCGTTATAATGAGGCGGTTGAACAACTGAGTATTGCGGGAGCAACGCTTGGATATGATCAGCGTTCAAGAGCACTTGAAAATCTTGGACGGGTATATCTGAAGCTGGGAGATCAGGCGAGTGCTGAAAAAGCATTCAGACAGGCACTCCAGGCAAACCGTAATTCTTTTGTTTCAATGCTGGAATTATCAGAAATTCTTTATCTGAACCAGCAGGCTGAATCCGCAGGGAAGCTGTATGAACAGTTTGTCCGTGCAGTCGGTCAGAAAAATCAGGGAGCGCGTGCATTATGGATCGGTATCCGCATCGCACGGGCCAATGGCGATAATCTGGGAATGCAGGTGCTGGTCAATCAGTTACGGGCTCTGTTTCCAGACAGCCAGGAATACCAAAGTTATTTGAAATTACAGCACAGTACTGAGGCCGTATGGAAGTAAATCCTAATTCACAGCAACCAACCGGTTCAAGCACAGCAACCAACGCATTAGGAAATGTTCAGCGTCCAGGTGAATACTTGCGTCAGATTCGCATGAATCAGAAGCATGAATTAAATGTAGTTGCAGCAGAACTGAATATGCCGCTGAAAACCTTGACTGCTCTGGAACAGGATGATTACAAATCATTGCCTGAACCGGCATTTATCAAGGGTTATTATCGTACTTATGCGAAATATCTGAAAGTGGATGCTTCAACGATCATTCAGCGTTTTGATGAAATTTATGCAAACGATACAGGTCTGTTACCGAATCATGCCCTGAATAATTCTCCAATTAAAATTATGGGGAAACTGCCAGGTTCAAACAGTGAACGTAACAGAAAATGGCTGAAGCGCAGTCTGATTGCAGCTGTTGCTGTTGTAGTACTGGCTGGACTGGTGATGCTGATCCAGAACTGGACATCATCAGGTTCTGACTCAGAAGCACCTGTGGCTGAAGAGCCGGATGTTCAGGTATTGAGTATGAACGGTACGGAAGCAGTTTCAGGTGATCAGTTAAAGCTTGAGTTCAGCCGTCCGACTTCAGTCAATATCGTGGATTCTACAGGTAAGGTCCTTGCGACAGGTCGTCAGGCTTCAACATTGGCTGTCAGCGGTGAAACACCATTCCAGATCCGTCTGGATGATGCAGCAGCAGTGTCATTAAGCTTAAATAATGAAAGTATTTCATTGTCTCCATATACTGTAAACGGCAAAGCAGAATTCCGTTTATCACGTTAATGCAGGCGAACAGCAGAGCAATACAATGATTGAGAATCCAATTAAACGTCGACCTACCCGTAAAATCCGTGTTGGTTCAGTTTATGTCGGGGGGGATGCACCAATCAGCATCCAGAGTATGACCAATACTGAAACCTGTGATGTCGATGCGACAGTTGCACAGATTCAGCGTTGTGCAGATATCGGTGCAGATATTATGCGTGTTTCTGTACCGAGTATGGAAGCCGCTGAAGCTTTTGGTGAAATCCGTAAGCGTGTAAACGTACCGTTGGTTGCAGACATTCACTTTGATTATAAAATTGCACTGCGTGTTGCAGATCTTGGTGCAGACTGTCTGCGTATTAACCCAGGTAATATCGGTTCAGAAGCGAAAATCCGTGAAGTGGTTGCTGCTGCACGTCATAACGATATTTCCATGCGTATCGGGGTCAATGCCGGTTCACTGGAAAAAGATATTCAGAAAAAATATGGAGAACCGACCGGTCAGGCACTGCTTGAATCAGCCATGCGCCATATTGATATTCTGAACCGTCTTGATTTTCATGAATTTAAGGTCTCCGTAAAAGCATCCAATGTGTTTTTAACCATGGATGCCTACAGACTGCTGTCTGAACAGATTGATAACCCGTTACATCTGGGTGTCACAGAAGCTGGGGTGTACCGCACAGGTTCAGTGAAGTCTGCCATTGCACTGGGTGGTCTGCTGATGGAAGGCATTGGTGACACCATGCGTATTTCTCTGGCAGCAGAACCTGAAGAAGAAATTAAAATCGGTTTTGATATTTTAAAATCGCTTGGTTTACGTTCCAACGGCATTAACTTTATTGCCTGTCCGAGCTGTTCGCGTCAGGAATTTAATGTCATCAAAGTCATGCAGGCGTTGGAAGAGCGTCTGGAAGATGTCCGTACCCCAATGGATGTCTCTGTGATTGGCTGTAAGGTCAATGGACCTGGTGAAGCCAAGGAAGCAGATATTGGTGTGGTGGGTGCTGCACCCCGTTCGCTTGTTTATCTGAATGGTGAAAAAAGCCATTTGATTGATACAGGTCAGTTGGTTGATGAAATCGAATCCATGGTTCGTCAACGTATCGTAGAGATTGAAGAAGCTAAATCGAAAGAGATTATCCGTACAAGTTTTTCTGAGTAAATCATGAGTTCAATTGTTGCAATTAAAGGTTTTAATGACGTACTTCCATCCCAGTCCGCTGCGTGGAGACGTCTTGAACAGCATCTGGCTTCCATTATGGATGCTTATGGTTACCAGCAGATTCGTCTGCCGATAGTTGAACAGACGCATCTGTTCAAACGTTCAATCGGCGATGCAACGGATATTGTCGAAAAAGAAATGTACACATTTTTTGATAAAGGTAATCCGCCTGAGTCTCTGACTTTGCGTCCTGAGGGGACAGCAGGTTGTGTACGTGCGATGGTTGAACATAATCTGCTGCGTGGTGCAACACCGCGTGTCTGGTATGTTGGTCCAATGTTCCGTTATGAAAAACCGCAGAAAGGACGTTACCGTCAGTTCCACCAGTTCGGTGTGGAAACTTTTGGCGTGGCAACACCTGATCAGGATGCGGAAGTGATTCTGCTGACTGCGCGTTTATGGAAACGCATGGGTGTGGCAGATAAAGTTCAGCTGGAACTGAATACACTGGGTGAGTCTGAAGAACGTGCAGAATACCGTGCAGCACTAGTTGAATTTCTGACTGCACACAAGGCTGATCTGGATGAAGATTCTCAGCGTCGTTTAAGCACCAACCCACTGCGGATTCTGGATTCTAAAGATGCTAAAACACAAACAATTTTAGAAAATGCACCAAAACTTCATGACTTTATGAGTGAAGAAACCCTGCAGCATTTTGAGCAGTTGAAGCAGTATCTGACTGATGCGGGTATTTCTTTTGTCATTAATCAGAAACTGGTTCGTGGTCTCGACTATTACAATAAAACCGTGTTTGAATGGACAACAACGCATCTGGGTTCACAGGGCACAGTCTGTGCAGGTGGACGTTATGACGGTCTGGTTGGACAGTTGAAAGGTAAGGCTGATCAGTCTGTACCTGCGGTTGGTTTTGCAATGGGTATGGAGCGTTTATTGCTTCTGCTTGAACAGGTCGAAGACAACACACCTGTCCGTGAATGTGATATTTTCCTGGTTGCAGATCCTGCATCACAAGGTAAGGCACTGGTACTGGCAGAGCAGATCCGTGATCAGCTGGAAGCAGCGGGCAGTACAATCCGTCTGAAAACAGGTTCACAGGGTTCAATGAAGAGTCAGATGAAAAAAGCTGATCAGTCAGGGGCTGTTTTTGCAATGATTCTGGGTGAGCGCGAGTGGGAAGCACAGCAGTTGTCTGTGAAGGAACTTGCAACAGCTGAACAGAATGATGTTGCAATTACTGATATTGTTACATTTGTCATGGGCAGATTTTCTGCAAAATAAGCCGAAAATATAAGGGAAAAGGTAGTCGTATGAGCGCGTTAAGTGAAGAAGAACAACTTGATAATTTAAAATCTTTCTCCAAAAAGTATGGCTCTGCCATCGTCAGTGGGATTTTAATTGCGTTGATTGCCTTTTTCGGCTGGGAGTACTGGCAGAAGAAAACACTGGCAGAAAACCAGATGAGCACAGCGAAAGTTCAGCAACTGATGGATGATGCAAATGCTGCCAATGGTGCAAATGCTTTTAATGACCTGTCTGCTACTGCGGATAAAATCGTGAAAGAAGCACCTGATTCAGCACAGGCCATTCAGACCCAGTTTCTGATGGCAAAGCTGGCTTTTGATAAAGGCGATTATGCAGCTGCTGAAAAAGCACTGAAGAAAGTTGAAAACTCAAAAGTGAAAGATGACGGTCTGATCCAGGTACTGAAACTGCGCCTGGCTTATGCTCAGCTTGCTCAGAAAAAATATGATGAATCTCTGAAAACTTTGACAGCAGTCACTGATCCGGCATTTAAAGCAACGGCTGAAGAAGCCCGTGGCGATGTCTATGTTGCAAAAAATGATGTCGAAAATGCTAAAAAAGCATATAAGAGCGCATGGGATGTATTGCTTGAGCGCAAACAGGAACGTCAGATTTTACAGATTAAACTCGAAAGTGTAGGCGTTCTGGTGGATGATCCGGATGTTGAACGCCCAGTTCTGAATACACAAGTGGAAGCGTCTTAATGGATATAAAATATAAAATACCGTTTGCTTTAACCGTGCTGGTCGTTGCACTGGCTGGATGTTCGAGTAATAAAATCAAAGTTGAAGAAGTAAAGCCGAATCCACTGCCTAAACTTGTACAGAGCAAGACCCTTGTTCCTGTCTTTACGCATTCTGTGTCCGCAACTTCTGCCAAAGATCCATTACGTTTACAGATGGATGTAGAAAATGGCGTGATTTTTACGGTTGATCCTAAAGGTGAAGTATCCGCATTCCGTGGTAAAGACCGTCTGTGGCAGAAAAAAATCAGTAAATCAGGTCTGAGTGCCGGTGTTGAAGCGGGTGAAGGCATGCTGATTACCGGTAATGAAAAAGGACAGATTTTTGCACTTGATCAGGCTACTGGTGAGCAGAAATGGACAGCTCAGCTGGCGGGTGCGGTGCTTGCACCATCACTGATTCAGTCTGGGCGTGTTGTGACCGTCAGTAATGATGGCACAGTCTATGGGCATGATCTGGCAACTGGTCAGCAGCTGTGGACGTATAACCTGCCGAATGTTCAGTTCAGCCTGCGTGGTATGGCGAAACCGGTTGCACTTGATGCACAGACAGCCATTATTGCGTCTGCCAATGCCTATGTATATGCCCTGGATATTTTAAGTGGCGTGCCACGTATGCAGCGTCGTGTAGCTGTCAGTGATGGACGTTCTGATATTCAGCGTCTGAATGATATTGATGGTGATCCTGTTATCGCAGGTCAGTTCCTTGTGACAACCAGTTTTCAGGGGCAGGTGACTGTGACTGATCTTGCAACCCAGCAAGTGATCTGGAGTGAAGACTCAAGCAGTATCCGTCGTCCAGAGGTTGCAGGTAATGCCGTTTTTGTTGCAGGTGCAGATGGCAAAATTACTGCTTATGAAATTACGACAGGGCAGGAACTCTGGCAGAATGACAGTCTGCTGAACCGTAAACTGAGTAATCCGGTTATGCTGGGTCAGGATCTCGTTGTGGGTGATTATGAGGGCGCACTGCACCTGATTAACCCTGCAAATGGTGAGCTGACCGGTCGTGCTAAAACCAGCGGTGAAGTCCGTTCACTGCGTGTTGTAGACAATCAGTTATATGTATCCACGCAAAAGGGTGCATTCAGCGTCTGGCAGAACCGTTAATTTTTTTTCTGCCTTGTGCTAAACTATAGCGCTGATATTTAATTTTTTTAAAATTCTCGGGGTTTTGATTATTCAGCCCCGAGTTTTTATTCAGGTTTTACCCTGTTTTTCTTCTATTGTTTCTGATGTTCAGACCAGCCCGCTGTCTGATTCTGAATTAAGGTTAATCTATGAAACCCGTAATTGCGCTCATTGGTCGTCCGAACGTCGGAAAATCAACTTTATTTAACCAGATTACCAAGAGCCGTGATGCTTTGGTAGCTGACTTCGCAGGTCTGACCCGCGACCGTAAATATGGCGATGCTGTATTTCAGAATAAATCCTTTATTGTGGTCGATACTGGGGGTATTGGCGAAAATGAAGGAGGCATTGACTCCTACATGGCAGAACAGTCCAAAACTGCCATTCATGAAGCCGATATTATTATATTTGTGGTAGATGCCCGCGCAGGTCTGCTTGCTTCAGATGAGCAGATTGCCCGTGAGCTGCGTACCCTGGGTAAAAAAGTTTACCTGGTTGCCAACAAAGTGGATGGCGTACATGCCGAAGCTGCGCTCGTAGAGTTTTTTAAACTCGGTATGGGCGAGCCAATGCAGGTTGCAGCCAGTCATGGTCGTGGTGTTCAGCAGATGCTGGAAGACGTACTGGCTGATGTACCTGAAGATGAAAATCCAGAAGAGCACGATAAACATACAGGG
Source organism: Acinetobacter chinensis (assembly GCF_002165375.2). Taxonomy (NCBI): domain Bacteria; kingdom Pseudomonadati; phylum Pseudomonadota; class Gammaproteobacteria; order Moraxellales; family Moraxellaceae; genus Acinetobacter; species Acinetobacter chinensis. Next base: position 2,991,675 of record NZ_CP032134.1, on the reverse strand, counting down.
CTGCGTTTAGCGATTATTGGTCGTCCAAACGTCGGTAAATCGACGTTGGTGAACCGTCTGCTAGGTGAAGAACGTGTTGTGGCATTTGACCAGCCAGGAACAACGCGTGACTCGATTTACATCCCATTTGAACGTGATGGTCGTCAGTACACTCTGATTGATACTGCGGGTGTGCGCCGTAAAGGTAAAGTCGATGAAATGATTGAGAAATTCTCAATTGTGAAAACTTTGCAGGCAATGAAAGATGCACATGTTGTTGTAATTGTTGTGGATGCACGTGATGGTATCGTGGAGCAGGATCTGCACCTGATTGGCTATGCGCTTGAAGCTGGTCGTGCCATGGTGATTGCGATCAACAAATGGGACAATATGTCTGATTATGACCGCAAACAGTGCAAGTTGGATGTGGATCGTCGTTTTGACTTTATTCCATGGGCTAAAATCCATCTGATTTCGGCATTGTACGGTACGGGCGTTGGTGATTTATATCCATCCATTCACCGTGCTTATGATTCTTCGCACCTGAAAGTATCACCTGCAAAAATCACTCAGATTTTAAATGATGCAACCGATGCTCATCAGCCTCCAATGGTACAGGGTCGCCGTATTAAAATGCGTTATGCGCATATGGGCGGTCAGAATCCACCGATGATTGTCATTCATGGTAATAAAGTGGATAAAACACCAGCGGATTACCGTCGTTATCTGGAAAACGTGTTCCGTAAAGTCTATAAACTTGAAGGTACGCCAGTCAAAATCGAATTCAGAACCTCTGAGAACCCGTTTGAAGGTCGTAAATCTCAGATTGATGAACGTACTGCTGCCCGTAAACGCCGTTATGTTCAGAAATTCAAAAAGGCTGAAAAGAAATTTAAACGTGGCTAAGTGCTGAAAAATGCACAGTTACAATAAAAAACCAGTATCCAGTGATGCTGGTTTTTTTTATGGGCAGTACTGATGTTCAGCATTACTGGATTGCGATAAGCATTCAGTATTATTTACGCCGTGCAATCAGCAGATTACTTAAACGGTTTACGAACTGAGGACTGACACTGGACAGCCCAAACAGAACTTTGGTTTTCAAGCCAACGGGCAGATGCGTTGCTGTAAACAGGGTATCTTTTGCTTTCGCTCGGCTGTATACATCTTTTGCGACATCAGAGGCAGTTAAATGTACGCCCATGTTATCAATGCTTGCAGCATCCATATTTTTTACCATGGCAGTCTGTACAAACAGAGGCATCACATCCAGTACACGGATGCCGTATTTTTTCCATTCGATATCCAGTGCTTCAGTAATCCCGCGAACAGCAAATTTACTGGCAGAGTAGGACACCAGGTCAGGTTGTCCATAGATGGCTGAAGCTGACGACAGATTGATGACCCGTGCAAAGGATGCTGTTTTTAAAAAAGGTAAAGCCGCATGACAGCCATTGAGTACACCTTTAATATTGATATCCACCGTCCGGTGATGTGACTGAATATCGGTATTTGCAAATGCCCCTGAATAAAGAATCCCTGCATTATTCACAAGAATATTCAGCTCACCTGCCCATGCGGTAAATTCGGTCAGCGCTGCCTGCCACTGTGCATAGTCAGAAACATCGAGCAATCCTGCTTTGGCATTGTTTCCCAGTTGCTGCGCAAGCTGTTCGGCCTGGGAAATATTGATATCATAGATACCGACTTTATAACCCTGTTGATGGAACAGGGTTGCAATGGCTGCCCCAATCCCCTGTGCAGCCCCACTGATAAAGATACTTTGCATGTCTTTTGCTCCCTGTTCTGTATTGTTCTGATTTTTTTAATGCAGACTGAGCATAGCAATAAAACCTGTAAATATGAACCTGAAACATGCTGAGGAATTCCCATGGAACAACTGTTGAATATCATGAAAGAACTTCGGGAAAAATGTCCCTGGGATCGTGAACAGACACCTCAGAGTCTGACCCGCTACGCCATTGAAGAAGCTTATGAAGTTGAAGATGCCGTAAGAAATGGCAATGCCAGTGATGTGCGGGATGAACTGGGTGATCTGCTGTTGCAGGTGGTGTTTCAGTCACAGATGTACAGTGAGCTAGGGGCATTTGATTTCTCTGATGTGGTGCAGGCGATTACAGATAAGCTGATCCGTCGGCATCCTCATGTATTTCAGGCTGAACAGTTTGCAGCTTTAAGTCCGGAAGAAGTGTCTGAGCTTTGGAAACAGATCAAGCAAAAAGAAAAAGCAGATCAGGCGGTTTCCAGGCTGGACAGTATCAAGCATGGGTCTGCCATTTCTCAGGCTGAACAGATCCAGCAGAATGCAGCACAGATCGGATTTGATTTTGAAGATGTTGCAGGTGCTTATGCCAAACTGGAAGAGGAACTTTCTGAACTGAATCAGGCTGTTCAGCAGCAGAATTCCGACGAAATAATGGCAGAATTCGGTGACTGCCTGTTTTCACTGATCAATGTTGGACGTAAACTTGGCGTTTCTGGGGAAATGGCTCTGTTAAGAACCATTCATAAATTTAGAAGTCGCTTTGCTTATATTGAAGATCAGGCTGGTCATCAGAATAAAAAAATTGAAGAACTGAGCCTCGAAGAAATGGATCAACTTTGGGAGCAGGCGAAAAAACAATTAAAAACAGGCTAAAAATGACAATCAAAGCCCATACATTTTATCAGTTTATCTGTATTTTTCTGTCCGCTGTACTGTGGAGTTTTCAGGGAGTACATGCTCAGCAGTTTGATCAGCAGTATCTGAAATGGAAAGCTGAACAGGAAGCACAGGATCAGAAATTAAAAGGCAATACCACAGACTATTATCTGTCCAGACCCACAGTTACACCTGCCGGAAGTTCAAAAAAAACGGCTGCAGCAGCGACAGGAAATAAAGTCAGTCTGAACAGTGCCACACTGGAACAGCTTCAGCAGCTTACAGGTGTCGGGCAGAAAAAAGCTCAGGCAATCATTGATTACCGACAGAAAAATGGAAAATTTAAATCGGTGGAAGAACTCGATCAGGTCAAGGGAATTGGTCCTGCGCTGATGGAGAAAAACAGAGCCAGACTGGCTTTATAGGTTAGGCGAAGCAGGAAAATTTTGCAGCAGACAATCTTTCAGGTATCTGGATAATCAAATTGCCCTTTGATGGTGTTAGTTATATGATTAGCAGCATCTTAAGAATTTTACGTTCAGACGTAGGAGACAACGTCTTTTGCAAACTTTGCGCGCGTCAAAATGCGGTTTATCAACTGCAATGTTACCCGCTTCAATACTCGATGTTATTGATGCTTTAACCAAGGCAGGCTATGAAGCCTATATCGTAGGCGGTGGTGTCCGTGATCTGATGCTTGGGCTTAACCCTAAGGATTTTGATGCCGTCACCAATGCAACTCCTGCTCAGGTGAAAGAAGTTTTTGGACGCCGTTGCCGGATTATTGGGCGGCGTTTTGAGCTTGCCCATGTCTATGCTGGACGTGAGCTGATTGAAGTGGCGACTTTCCGTGCTCCACCTAAAAAGGCTGTGACTTCTGCGGCAGGAATGATCCTGCGTGACAATAACTGGGGCAGTATTGAACAGGATTTTGCACGTCGCGACTTTTCCATCAATGCACTGTATTACCAGCCACGCAAAGGCGAGGTGTTGGATTTCTGTAATGCAGTCGATGATATCAAGCATAAGACTTTACGTTTACTGGGTGATCCGGCATTACGTTTTGAAGAAGATCCCGTCCGTATGCTGCGTGCATTACGTTTTGCAGCCAAGCTGAATTTTCAGATTGATGATTCCATCTTGGAAATTTTCACACCTGAAATGACTGAACTGCTGCGGGATGTATCTCCACACCGTCTTTACGATGAATCACAGAAACTGTTTACTATGGGGCATCTGCACCGTGTTTTACCGATGCTGATTGATTTTGGGATATGGAAACAGCTGTTTGCAGAGATTAAGCCGGATATCACGGACTTTATTGGCAAGGCTGCAAAAAATACAGATCAGCGGATTCAGATCGGGAAAACCATTAACCCGGCATTCTTCTATGCGGTTCTGTTGTGGAAACCATTCCTTGAACGTTGTGAGTTTTACAGTGCAAAAGGAACAGTTCCAGCTGAAGCCCGTGCTCAGGCAGGATTGGATGTACTGAAAAGACAGGCGACCCGAACCATCATTCCACGTTTTGCGGAAACATTCATCCGTGAAGTCTGGGAAATGCAGACCCGTTTACTCAACCCTAAACCGCAACAGATCGAGTCACTGTCTGGGCATGCGCGTTTCCGTGCAGGTTTTGACTTCCTGTTGTTGCGTGAAAACTCAGGGGATGATTCAACGCAGGGCATGGGGGCATGGTGGGATGCTTATCAGACCATGAGTGCGGACGAAAAAGAAAAGGCGATTGCACAGTACAACCGTAAGCGTTCACGCAGTCGTCGTAAAGCGGCGCAGGAAGATGTTCCTGATTCCAGAACCTCTGAAATTGAACCTCTGGTGCAGGAAACAGAATCCCGTGGGCGTCGTCAGCGTAAGCCGAAAACATCGACTGAGAGACCTGTACGTTCAGATGTACGTGTCAATGAAGATGGCAGTATTGGTGCAGATCACCCGATTATGAAACGTAAGCGTGTCCAGCGTGATTTAAGTCAGGTTGTTTTTGGACCAACGCAATGATCACCACATATATCGGGATGGGCAGTAATTTAGGTGATTCGCAGAAAATTCTGAGTGAAGCTATTGTCCAGCTGCAACAGCTGGGCACAGTGCGAACATCGAAACTGTATCAGAGTCCTCCAATGGGACCACAGGATCAGCCCAATTATCTGAATGCAGTTGCTGAGCTGAAGACGGAACTTGATGCGCATGCCTTGCTGGATGAGCTGCAAAGAATAGAACAGGAATCAGGTCGTGTCAGGCTGCGTCACTGGGGTGAGCGTACACTTGATCTTGACCTGTTGATTTATGGTGCAGAACAGATTAAAACAGAGCGTCTGACTGTGCCACATCCTGGTGTCATGGAGCGTGACTTTGTGGTGATCCCATTGCTTGATCTGGATCAGTCCATTCAGATACAGGATCAGCCATTAAAAACTTTAGCCATTGTCAAAAATCCGGTACTTGATGTACTGGCTGATGAAAACTGGGCAAAAATTTAATTTAGTAAGCATATTTTGCATTTTCCATAGAAGGAGCATCTGCATGATCAGTTTAAGCGATCTAAAAAAATTCAAGGCGGATGGAAGAAAGTTTTCCTGTTTGACCTGCTACGATGCAAGCATGGCAAAAGCAATGGAAATTGCTGAAATTGATACGATTCTGATTGGTGACTCGCTGGGAATGTGTATCCAGGGGCGTGATTCGACACTGCCTGTCACTGTTGATGATATGGTCTACCACACGGCTGCGGTGCGCCGTGGCAATCAGCATGCATTTATTCTGACTGATTTACCGTTTATGAGTTATGCAACTCTGAATGATGCACTGATCAGCGCTAAAGCTGTGATGCAGTCAGGTGCGCAGATGGTCAAAATTGAAGGCGGTGAATGGCTGAGTGAAACTGTGCAGGTTCTGACCCGTAACGGTATACCGGTCTGTGTCCATCTTGGACTAACACCACAGTCAGTACACGTATTTGGTGGCTACAAACTCCAGGCACGTACCCGTGAAGCAGCGGACAGACTGATTGCAGACTGTAAAGCTGTTGTAGAGGCAGGTGCTGCCGTTTTACTGCTCGAATGTGTTCCTGCACAGCTGGGTAAGGAAATTACCGAACTGTTTCCTGAAATCCCTGTCATCGGTATTGGTGCAGGTGTGGAAACAGATGGTCAGGTGCTCGTGGTACAGGACATGCTGGGACTGACTTTTGGTCGTGTTGCAAAATTTGTCCGTAATTTTATGAAGGAACAGGCAGGGGAAACTGCAATTGTAGATGCTTTTAAAGCATTTCATGTTGCGGTTCAGGATGGTTCTTTCCCCGCGCCAGAACATACTTTTCAGGTTGAGCTGTAATCATGAAAACAGAAACTACCATTCAGGGGCTGAGTGCATCACTGAGTCCTGCCCGTGCTGCTAAAAAGCTGATCGGTTTTGTACCGACCATGGGTAACCTGCATGAAGGGCACCTGAATCTGGTTCGTGAAGCACGTAAACTGTGTGATGTGGTTGTTGTCAGTATTTTTGTCAATCCGATTCAGTTTGGACCAAATGAAGATTTTGATAATTATCCACGTACCCTGGATCAGGACAGTAAACTGCTGGCTGAAGTGGGCTGTGATATTGTTTTTGCTCCTTCGGTTGAACAGATGTATGGCAAAAAACCTCGTCTGACCAATATCAGCGTAGGTGAAATCACCAATGATCTGTGTGGTTTACAGCGTCCAGGTCACTTTGATGGTGTTGCTGTGGTCGTGACCAAGCTGTTTAACATCGTACAGCCGAATTATGCATTTTTTGGTCAGAAAGATTATCAGCAGCTGGCTGTGATCCGTCAGTTTGTTCAGGATCTGAATATTCCACTGGAAGTGATTGGTGTACCGATTGCCCGTGCCGCAGATGGACTTGCTCTCAGTTCACGCAATGGTTATCTGAGTGAAGAGCAGCGTCAGACGGCGCCTGTGATTTTCCAGACCTTAAAACAGGCAGAGCAACAGTTACAGCAGAAGACTTCGCTGGATGAAGTGTTAGTAAATATTAAAGCAGCATTGACACAGGCAGGTCTGGTTGTGGACTATGTGGAAGCACGAACTCCTGAACTTCAGAAAACTTCTGAATTTAATCAGGATCTTGTATTGTTCGTTGCAGCAAAACTGGGCAAAACCCGCCTGATTGATAATCTGCAGGTAAAATTTACCGCATAAATTACGCTATGAAGGAATAGCATTGCCATGAAGCGCATATTAATTGTTACAGGACAGTCAGGCTCAGGGAAGTCGTCTGCATTGCAGGTACTGGAAGATCTTGGATATTACTGTATTGATAATCTGCCCCTGGCATTGCTGCCTGAAATTGTGGCGAAACTCGATCATGAAAATAATCTTGAACAGTTGGCTTTAGGGGTTGATGTCCGAAGTACCCGTGAAGATCTTCAGGAATTTGACCATGTTTTTGAACAGTTACAGAAACATGGTTCAGTTGATATTGTCTATCTGACCACTCAGGATCAGGAACTGATTGCAAGGTTCAGTGCATCACGTCGTCCACATCCATTATCAAGCCGTTTTAAAAGTCTGAATCAGTGTATTCAGGAAGAAAAAACGCTGCTTCTGCCGATACAGCTTCGTTCGACAGTGCATATTGATACCACAGATAAAAGTGTGCATGACTTAAAAGATACTTTGCTTTCAAGGTTGGGTCAGTCTGATCGGCTGATTGTGATTTTGCAGTCATTTGGTTATAAACACGGCATTCCACTGGATGCAGATTATGTTTTTGATGTCCGTCATCTGCCTAATCCGCACTGGGATCTGGAACTGAGGAAATTTTCTGGACTGGATGAACCGGTCAGGAAATTCCTTGAAGACAGTGCACAGACCAATGAAATGTTTGAAGATATTTATCACTTTCTGGATAAATGGCTGCCTGCCTTTGCAGAAGGGCATCGTCATTATATGACGGTATCCATTGGGTGTACGGGTGGACAGCATCGTTCTGTTTATATTGTAGATAGACTAAAAAAGGCTCTTGAGGCAAAATGGTCTGTTCAGGTTTTACATAGAGAAATGAAGCACTGGTCATGATTGACACAACTGTTGACGTAATTAATAAACTGGGTTTACATGCGCGTGCGTCAGGAAAGCTCATCGAAGTTACCACAAAGTTTCGTTCTTCGATTCAGATTGGTAAAGGCGACAAGCTTGTTGATGCAAAAAATATCATGTCCCTGCTGATGCTTGGCGCAGGCAAGGGTACGACCTTAAGACTGGTGATTGATGGTGCAGATGAAGAAACCGCTTTATCTGACATCAAGGCACTTTTTTCAGCAAAATTTTACGAGGCAGATTAATCGTGGCACGTCGACCGAACCGCTTTACAGATGAAGACTTTGAATCACTGGATGGGCGTGCAAGTAAAACTGAACAGAAAAAAGCAGTACAGCGTATGGCTGCACTGGGTGAACAGCTGGCAGAACTGCCAAAAAAGCAGATTGAGGCATTGCCTGTCGAGGAACGCCTGATAGAAGCTTTACTCGATGTTCAGCTGATTTCATCTTTTGAAGCACGTCGCAGACAGTTTCAGCGTATTGGGAAACTGTTACGCAATGAAGATGAAACGGTCATTCTCTCTTACCTGACCCCAAAACAGGGAATGAAAAAAACCGCACAGCTGCAACGCTGGGTGGACCGTATTATTGCTCAGGGCGATCCGGTCATTAATGAATTCACCAAAATGCACAATGCAGCTGAACGCCATACTTTACGTCAGCATCTGTTGCGTATTCAGCGTGATGTGACCAAAGCAGCTCCTCCTGAGGAACTGGAAGCTTCGAAGCTGAAACTGTTTAACTATGTACAGCAGGTTGCACTTATTTCTGATAATTCAAAATAAGTGAACGGAAGCTGAAAAATTCGACCTGATCAGGTCGTTTTTTTATTCTGAATGTGTTCAGAAACTGCTTACTGTAATAAAAAAAGCCTTCATTAAAAATGAAGGCTTTTTTGTCAGAGCTGATACAGCGGAGGATTAATTAAATTCACCAATTGAACGTTCTTTTGCCCAGTCACGAAGTACGAACTTCTGTAATTTACCTGTCGATGTTTTTGGAATTTCACAGATCACAACATCTTTCGGTACTTTAAAGCGGGCAAGATGCTGTTTACAGAACTCAATGACTTCCTCAGGAGTTGTTTCTGCCCCTTTTTTCAGTTCAATGAAAGCACAGGGTACTTCCTGCCAGCGTGGATCAGGTTTGGCAACAACAGCTGCCGTCATAATGGCAGGGTGCGTATACAGAATTTCTTCAACTTCAAGTGAAGAAATATTTTCACCCCCTGAAATAATAATATCTTTGGAGCGGTCCATGATTTTGGCATAACCATCTGGCTGACAGACGGCTAAATCACCGGTATGGAACCATCCGCCTTTGAATGCTTCAGCGGTAGCTTCAGGGTTTTTCAGATAACCTTTCATCACAATGTTGCCACGGAACATAATTTCACCCATGGTCGTACCATCATTCGGTACAGGCTGCATGGTTTCTGAATCCAGAACACGCATACCATCCTGCAGAGGATACGGTACGCCCTGACGTGAATGCAGCTGAGCCTGTTCCTGAATGGACAGATCACTCCAGCCCGCCTGAGATGCACATAAAGCGGATGGACCATAGGTTTCGGTCAGACCATATACATGGTTTACCTGTACCCCGATATGGTGCATACCTTCAATGATTGCCGCAGGAGGTGCAGCACCGGCCACCATCACTTCAACACGGTGTGTAAACTTGATTTGCTGATCTTTTGGTGTATTGATCAGCATGGACAGCACAATTGGCGCACCACAGAAATAATCCACTTTATACTGATCAATCAGTCTGAAAATCAGTTCAGGGTCAATTTTGCGCAGACAGATATTTGTGCCGCCATTTGCAGCGACAGTCCATGCAAAACACCAACCGTTACAGTGGAAAAGAGGCAGTGTCCATAAATATTTACAGCGGGGTGTCATACCGCAGGCAATGATGTTGCTTGCAGCATTGATATAAGCACCCCGATGGTGATAAACCACACCTTTGGGATTACCTGTAGTGCCAGATGTATAGTTCAGGCTGATGGCATCCCATTCATCTCCAGGTAAATGCCATTCAAAATCCTGATCACCTTCTGCAAGCCAGTCTTCATACTCAACCTGACCGATACGCGGTGTTGAGTCATTATTTTCATATTCAGCATCTGCAACATCAATAATGTAGATATCCTGCGGTGCGAGAGCTACAGCTTCCTGCGCCAGTGCGGCAAACTCAGGGTCGACCAGCAGGACTTTGGTTTCAGCATGTTCGAGCATGAATGCAATGGTTTTTGCATCAAGACGGGTATTTAAGGTATTGAGTACAGCGCCCGCCATAGGTACAGCAAAGTGGGCTTCCACCATGGCTGGAATATTCGGCAGCAGAACGGAGACAGTATCATTTTTCTGAATACCAAGTCGGTTCAGCTGATGAGCAAACTGTCGGCAGCGGGTGTATGTTTCCCGCCATGAGATACGACGTTCGCCATGAACAATGGCATCCTGATGAGGGTAAATATATGCCGCACGTTCAAGGTAGCGTAAAGGGGATAATGCTACAAAATTTGCGGGTGTACGCGGTAATTCATCATATGCGCTGACCATTGCAGAAACTCCATCTCTGTATTTGTTTTATCTCTGATTAAAAGATATGCATTTTAAGTGCCGCTTGCATTAATGCTTTAGTCGAGTATTTTTTACATCATTTTAAGTTGTTGAAAATTAATAGCTTAAAAATATTATATTGAAAATACTGAACTGTTCGGTTCTCAGATTTGCTTTTGTTTTAAAATTAAAATAGTCAGAATGACCGTCAGAACAGACGGATTATTCAGAAGAAATCATCAGTTTTTTAAAGTCAGAAGGTGCCTGTCCTGTCCAGCGTTTAAATGCTCTGCGAAACTCTCTGAGTTCACTGAATCCCAGCTGTTCACTGACGGTGCTGATGGAAATATCCTGCAGTAACAGCTCTTTGGCTTTACGCTCAAGAACCTGCTGGCGGATCTGCTGAAAGCTGATGTTTTCCATCAGCAGCATTCTGCGTAAATGTCTTTCACTGATTTTCATGTGTTCAGCTGCCTGAAGCATATCGAAACGATCCGGTAAATGCTGTTCAATCAGATAGTCCAGCACGCTGGCATACTTATTCTGATTGATGGTCTGTATATCCTGCATCAACTGATTACACATACGGATAGCGGTACTGAAATTTGCCATGCTGTAGGTGCGGATCTGTCTTTGCAGCAGTGAGGAGTGAAATGTCAGGGTGTTTTTTGCAGAAGAAAAATGTACTGGACAGCCAAAATGCTGAAGATAGGGCTTAGTGTCGGTGGGGCGTGGAAAACTCAGGTGAATTGCGATCAGATCATCATGATCACCCAGCATGGCATTCATGCAGGTGATGATACTTGAAAAAAATTCATCGCAGAAAAAACGGTAAAGATCACCACAGGGATAGCGTTCAGTCACAACCACAGCCAGTGTACCGTCTTTGACCATCTGATAGTCCATGTCCAGCACACTGCCAGATACGGGATGGTACTGCATCCCGGTTGCCAGTGCCTGCTCAAGCGTCTGGCATGACTGCATGGCAAAACCCAGAATGCCCATGGACATCAGACCTTCAGTGATACCGACTTTTACTCCAAGAGCAGGATCACGCAAGTCAGCCAGCGCACGCCGTACAACCGTACAGATTTCCTGAAATGAGATGAATCCTGTCCCTTGCTTGATCTGAGCAATGTCGAGGCTGATCCCATCCATCCAGTGCATATATTCAATGTGCTGATTTTCAGCATAATGAAGCAGTCCGGAAAGCAGAGCAGGTGGAATGAAATGATGTTTTTCGGCAAAGTCCTTTTGCTGTCTGGGCATATGTCCTTTTATCCCCCCATGAAATGGTGCAATAAACCCTTGCTTGATATTGCACCATTTTGTTTAACTTTTAAACTAAGAATTGTCTCAATAAAAATAATCATACAAAAGGAATTTTTATGTTTCAGGCAGGATGGAGCAGGCAGGAAATTCAGATCGAAGCTAAAGGTTATGCCATGTTTGGCTATGGCTCATGGCAGCATCGCGCTTATAAAAAACGGACGCCTTTATATGTCAGAACGGTGGTGATTCAGGATCATCAGGAGAAACCGCTGATTTTCAGCTGTCTGGATTTTGGCTGTATTACTCATGCCATGCGTTCAGAGGTTTTGGCTGAACTGAAAAAACAGATGGCAGATCTGTTCTGTGAAGAACGGTTTGTGATGACCGCAACACATACACACTCAGGTCCTGGCGGCTGTGCTTATGAAGCGCTGTATAACATGCCTACTCCCGGTTTTGTCCCTGAACATCTGCATGCTGTGGTTTATGCGACGGTCAGCAGTATTCAGTATGCTGTAAAAGTGCTGGGACGTACAGAAATCCGTATGAGCACAACACATTTTTCTGAAGATGTTCCTGTGGCATGGAACCGTTCCTTAAATGCCTGGAACCGTAATCCGGATGTTCAGCAGCGCAAGGAGACAGAAACACATCTGGCGATGAACAGGGAAATGCAGCTGCTCGGGTTTTATCGGGATGGGCAGTTGCATGCTTTCATTTCGCTTTTTGGTGTGCATGCCACCTGTCTGGGCAACACGCTGAATGCTCATGATGGCGACAATAAAGGCTATGCAGCAGGGTATTCAGAGCAGTATCTGCTGGAACAGGGCATACATCATCCGGTTGCAATTTTTGCTCAGGCGACAGCAGGCGACATTTCACCTCATTTTCATGGGAAAAATCAGCTGAAAATCAGACAGGCGATCAAAGGTGAGCAGGAATATCAGTATGCTCAGAAAAATGGACGTTACCAGAGTGAGCAGGCATTAGAGGCACTGATGAAACCTGGCACTGTTTTAAGTGGAGAACTGGATGCCGTGCTCAGTTATACCGACCTGAGCAACGTGGATATTCCCCTGGAGCTTTCGCATGGTGTTAAACATGCACGAACCAGTATTCCCTGTCATGGGGTGGCTTTTTTTGCAGGAACGCCTGTCGATGGACCAGGAACTGCAAAGCCGATTGTCCGGGTTATGAGTTTTTTGAGTCAGCAGTATAAAAAGCAAAAACTCAAAGACCGAACGGCTGATGACTTTGATTTTTATCAGCAGTTGTTTGCATCGCAAGGCGTTAAATCCATTTTGATGGAATCTGGCATCAAACGGATTCTGGGCAAACCACTTGGCTTTGCTCCAGGATTTATTGATCCGCTGGTCAATGAAATAAACCGACAGGTCAAAGCAGGTGCAATCAGGGAAAGTCCTTTGGTTCCTTCAGTGGTTCCATTACAGATGATTCAGATTGGTCAGTTGAGAATTGTGTGCTGTCCTGGGGAACTGACCACCACAGCTGGAAAGCGTGTGCTTGAAACCATTGTGCAGAACACCAGTGATCAGCCCATCTGGCTTGCATCTTACTGCAATGATTATATGGGTTATGTAACAACCTATGAGGAATATCAGGAACAGGCATATGAAGGCGGTCATACATTGTTTGGACAATGGACAAATGCGGCCTTTCAGCTGAAATTCAGTGCTCTGGCGCAACAGCTGGAAAATACAGAAGCCCAGCGTCAGCATGACCGAACCACCCGACCTGCTGAAGTGCCATTACAGGAACTGTTGAAACGCACCAATCGAGGCAATCTGAAAACAGCAGTTTCTGAATAGAAAAATAAAGATAGGGAAATTTTATGAAACAAACTGAACAACGGCAGACATGGTCTAACTGGTCGGGCTATCAGCAAGCCAGTCCACAACAGATTTTAAAACCACAAAGTCTGTCTGAACTGCAGGATATTATCCGTCAGAGCGATAAAATCCGGGTTGTGGGGGCTGGACATTCCTTTACACCACTCGTCTGCACTGATGCAACGCTGTTGTCACTTGATCATCTGAGTGGTGTGGTCAGTGCCGATGAGCAGAGCAGTATTGCAGAAGTCTGGTCGGGCACCCGTCTGTTCAATCTGGATCAGTACCTGCAGCCCATTAATCAGTCCCTTATGCAGCAGGGTGATATTGATCAGCAAAGTCTTGCAGGTGCGGTATCGACGGGAACACATGGAACGGGTGCTGACATGCAGTGTATTTCTGCCTATGTACAAAGTTTTGAGTTGCTGACTGCATCGGGTGAGCTGTTACAGTGCAGTCCCACAGAAAATGCTGAAATTTTTCAGGCAGGGCGGGTGTCTCTGGGCAGTTTTGGTGTGCTGACAAAAATTTCAATGCAGAACAAACCTCGATATAAGCTGAAAGAGCATGTTGAACTTTGTCCACTTTCAGAAGTGGTGCAGCATATTCAGCAGTGGAAAACTGAACACCGTCATATTGAGTTTTTTGCCTTTTCACATGCCGAGCAGGTCATGCTGAAAACACTGGATATTTCCGAGGAAGACATACAACCACGTAAAGAGTCTTTTCCTTCAGAAGATACATTGCTGACCCTATGCTGTGAACTGACCCGAATGTTTCCTTCACTGAATCCAAAATTGCAAAAGCTGCTGGGTGTCTTTGTGAAACCCACAACTTTTGTGGACTGGTCGAGCAGAATATTTCCGACACCCCGTAATACACGGTTCAATGAAATGGAATATCAGGTTCCTGTTGAACTGGGCATATCCTGCTTACAGGAAATTCTGACTGCGCTTCAGAAGTCAGGGCAACAGACTTTTTTCCCGATTGAGTTTCGCTTTGTGAAAGGGGATGATATCTGGTTGAGTCCATTTTATCAGCGGGATTCGATTTCCATTTCTGTGCATCAATACATTAAGCAGAATCCGAAACTGTTGTTTGATGAAATTGAACCGATTTTACAGCGTTATCAGGGGCGACCTCACTGGGGCAAAATGCACAGTCTGAATGCAGTACAGTTAAGGACGCTGTATCCGAAGTGGGATGACTTTCTGCAACTCAGAGCGCGTCTTGATCCAGAAAAGAAATTTCTGAATTCATATTTACAGCAATTATTTTATGCAGAATGACAGGTTGGCGATGACATGAGTCAGGAACTATATTTTCAGCAACTGAACCGTGATTTAAAAAAGCAGGGAACCGGCTTACCGCAACTGATTATTGACAGACAGTGTCTTCAGCAGAATATTCAGTATATTCAGCTGCAGTTCAGACAGGCTGTTCATCTTCAGCCCCGCCTGGTCGTCAAGTCACTTGCATGCCTGGAACTGTTGCAGTTACTGAGTGAACAGCTTTCAACACAGCGCTTTATGGTCTTTCATTTGCCACAGCTGATCCCTCTGCTGGAAAATTTCTCAGAAGCCGATGTGCTGTTTGGCAAACCGATGCCTGTACATGCTGTACAGCATTTTTATCAGCATTATTCTCAGTGGGAAAATGCTCGGATTCAGTGGCTGGTTGATACGCCTGCACGTCTGCATCAGTACCTGGAAGTGGCTCAGCAGTATGCAGTACAGCTTCAGATCAATATTGAAATTGATGTGGGTTTACACCGTGGAGGAATCAGGACTGAACAGCAGATGGCTGAAATGATGGGTGTTGTTCAGGCACATCCACAGCATCTGAAATTCAGAGGTCTGATGGGTTATGATGCGCATGTGACGAAACTGCCTTCCATTATCAAAAAGGCACAGGTGGCTTATGAGGAGTCTCAGCAGATTTATGCAGGTTTTATTGATTATCTGCAAAGGACTTATCCTGAACTGTGGCATGACCAGCTCTGTCTGAATGGTGGAGGAAGTCCAAGCTTCAGTTTTCACGTGAAACATAGTGTCTGTAATGACCTGTCATTTGGTTCCATGCTGGTTAAACCTGGTGATTTTGACAATGACTTTTTAAGACCTTTACAGACAGCAATGTGGATTGCAACCCCTGTTATTAAAGAGCTGCCGCTTACACGTTTGCCAGGTATGCCTTTACTGGAAAAAATTCCACAAAAGTCAAAAGCGCTGTTTGTTTATGGTGGTTACTGGATGGCAGATTATGTCTATCCGCAAGGCAGTCATCCTCATGTGTTATACGGGCGCAGTTCAAATCAGGAACTGGTGAATGTCCCCAGACATGCTCAGACAGGTGTGGATGATTATGTCTTTTTACGTCCCACACAGAGTGAAGCGGTGATTCCACAGTTTGCGGTACTATGGCTGTATAAAGACAGGCAGTTTGAAGCCTGGCAGACATTCAGGGAATAGTCATGGCAGCATTTTTAAACGGTGCTCTAAGTTTTCAGCTTTGGTCGTCAGTATCTCCAATATAAATTTATGACAAAGGTTTATCAAAAAGCATTAAAGGTGTAAAATTTCCTCACTTTTTTTGTTCCACCGATTTTATCTTTTGAGGATTTTCCTCGATCATAATCTCGCGGTGATATGCTCTATTGTACGGGGCATCACTCCTTAAGGATTTTAAATATGCCTGTTATCACATTGCCAAATGGCGATCAAAAACAATTTGATCAAGCAGTTTCCGTGATGGAAGTTGCTCAAAGTATTGGACCTGGTCTTGCGAAAAATACGCTTGCAGGTAAAGTGAATGGTCGCTTAGTCGATGCAAGTGATTTAATTACCGAAGACGCAACACTGGAAATCATTACCCCTAAAAACCAGGAAGGTGTTGAAATCATTCGTCACTCATGTGCTCACCTTGTGGGTCATGCGGTAAAACAACTCTTCCCTGAAGCCAAAATGGTGATTGGTCCTGTGATTGAGGACGGTTTCTATTACGATATTTTCAGCCAGAAGCCATTTACACCTGAAGATATGGCTGCCATCGAAGCACGCATGAAAAAGCTGATCGATGAAGATTATGACGTTATTAAAAAAATGACACCGCGTGCTGAAGTGATCAAACTGTTCACTGAGCGTGGTGAAGATTATAAATTACGTCTCATTGATGATATGCCTGACGAGACTCAGATGGGTCTGTACTATCATCAGGAATACGTGGATATGTGCCGTGGTCCGCACGTACCGAACACTAAATTCTTAAAATCATTCAAACTCACTAAAATGTCTGGTGCTTACTGGCGTGGTGATGCGAAGAATGAACAGCTGCAGCGTATTTATGGTACTGCCTGGGCAGACAAAAAAGAACTTGCAGCGTATATCAAACGTATTGAAGAAGCTGAAAAGCGCGATCACCGTAAAATCGGTAAAGCTTTAGACCTGTTCCATATGCAGGAAGAAGCACCAGGTATGGTGTTCTGGCATGCAAATGGCTGGACCATTTACCAGGTACTTGAGCAGTACATGCGTAAAATCCAGCAGGACAATGGTTACGAAGAAATCAAAACACCGCAGATTGTAGATTTTACCCTGTGGGAAAAATCAGGTCACGCTGCCAACTATGCAGACAACATGTTTACGACTCATTCTGAGAGCCGTAGCTATGCTGTAAAACCAATGAACTGCCCATGTCACGTACAGGTATTTAACCAGGGCTTGAAGTCTTACCGTGATCTGCCAATCCGTTTAGCTGAGTTTGGTTCATGTCACCGTAACGAGCCATCGGGTTCATTACACGGCATCATGCGTGTACGTGGATTTACTCAGGATGATGCACACATTTTCTGTACCACTGAACAGATCGGTAAAGAAGTTGCAGACTTCATTAAACTGACTCTGGATGTGTATAAAGACTTCGGTTTTGAAGAAGTGCAGATGAAACTCTCTACACGTCCTGAAAAACGTGTGGGTGATGACAAACTGTGGGACATGGCTGAAAAATCTCTGGCGGATGCGCTGGATGAAGCAGGTCTGGCGTGGGATTTACAACCAGGCGAAGGTGCATTCTACGGTCCGAAAATTGAATTCTCTCTGAAAGACTGCTTAGGTCGTATCTGGCAGTGCGGTACTATTCAGTGTGACTTCAACCTGCCTGAACGTCTGGAAGCGTCTTATGTCACTGAAGACAACGATCGTGACCATCCTGTAATGCTGCACCGTGCAATTCTTGGCAGTTTCGAGCGTTTTATTGGTATACTGATTGAACATTACGCAGGATTCATGCCGCCGTGGCTGTCACCAGTTCAGGCATGTGTCATGAATATTACCGATTCTCAGGCGGAGGCTTGTCAGCAAGTCGTCGCAAAACTTAAAGAAAATGGCATTCGTGCGATTTCAGACTTGAGAAATGAGAAAATCGGATTTAAGATTCGTGAGCGTACATTAGAGCGTATTCCTTACTTGCTGGTACTGGGTGATCGTGAGGTAGAGGAAGGGACTGTCAATGTCCGTACTCGCTCTGGAAAAAATTTAGGGACTATGTCAATTGATGCATTTATTGACCTGGTTAAAGCAGCCGTAGCCGAACGTGGCCGGTATATTGTGGAGTAAGAAAGATTAAACAGCCTGACCGTAACCAACAACAAGGTGCTAAAAGCAATCGTCCTGCATTAAACGATGAAATCAAGGCGAAAGAAGTTCGTCTCGTCGCAGCAGATGGGGAACAGAAAGGTATCGTAACGCTTACAGAAGCGTTGCGTGCTGCTGAAGAAGCAGATCTTGACCTTGTTGAGATTGTGGCAAATGCAGAACCACCTGTTTGTAAAATCATGGATTTTAACAAACATTTATTTGACCTGAAGCAAAAGCAGAAAGATGCTAAAAAGAAACAGCATCAGGTTCAGGTGAAAGAAATCAAGTTACGTCCTGGTACAGATGTTGGTGATTACAACGTTAAGTTGCGTGCTATCCTTAAGTTCCTTGAGGAAGGTAACAAAGTCAAAATTACTCTACGTTTCCGTGGTCGTGAAATGGCTCACCAGCAGCTGGGTCTGGCTCAATTACAAAAAATTGAAGCAGATGTAGCTGAAGTGGGTATCGTTGAACAGACTCCAAAAATGGAAGGTCGTCAGATGGGTATGTTACTTGGTCCTAAAAAGAAAAAGTAAGCCTGTTTTTGATCTTAAAAAAAGCACTGCTCTCAGCAGTGCTTTTTTTATTGCTGTGAAAAACAAGTCTGAATTGAATTTCACTTTTGGTAAATAAATGCTTATTGATTTGAGACAGGCTTATTTCCCGCTTCTACAATTGGAATATTGGCCTCTGTTGGTACATAAATAATCTGTTGAATTTTACCATCACGTAAGGCTTCACCAAATGCTCCAATAAATTCCTGTTTACGATACTCAGGATAATCTTTAGCCGCCTGACCGACCAGCTTAATGGCTTCAGCACGCAGTTTTGCACTTTCCAACTCAGCTTTTGCAACCTGTACCTGAATCATTTTTGATTGTTCTGCTTCAGCTAAAGCGGCTTGTCCATCCATCCCTTGTTTCCAGACTTTGTAGTGTGGCCATCCGAACATAAACAACAGGATGAGCACAATAAAGAAGAAGCCACCAATGAGTAAAACAAAGATATCTATGTTTTTTTGTCTGACGTAGTTCATATCTGACCTTTAAAATTTATTGAACTGGCTGGTGAATGAGAAGTAATTTTTAAAGCTTCAGTTCAGTTTAAAATGAATATAGGCGAAATAATTTAGGGGTTAAAGAAAAGAATGCGTTATTTTGAGATGTGATTTGGGTGGTTCAACTTAGGTGGTTTGTTAGTTTTGCAAATGGTGAGATTTCTAACGGAAGATTGTCTGTATATTTAATTTTTTATCAATCAGAGTTGCATAAAATTATACAGTGATCTTCTTAAACTATGTTATAAAATAAAGTATTCATATCATAAAATTTAGAAAATATGCGAGAAAGCGGAAGGATGAAATATGATTGATCTGTATTACTGGGGAACGCCCAATGGTCATAAAATTACCATCGCACTTGAAGAAATGGGGTTGGATTATCAGATTTTCCCGATCAATATTTTAGAAAATGATCAGTTTCAGCCTGACTTTTTACGTATTTCGCCAAACAATAAAATTCCTGCCATTGTGGATCAGCTTGGACCACGCGGAGAACCGATTTCTGTTTTTGAATCTGGTGCAATTTTACAGTATCTGGGACGCAAAACAGGTCTTTACTATCCTGAGGATGAGCAGGAACGTGTTGAAGTGGAGCAGTGGCTCATGTGGCAGATGGGTGGTTTTGGTCCTATGCTCGGACAGAATCATCACTTTTCTAAATTTGCCAAAGAACAGATTCCTTATGCTGTAGAGCGTTATGTGACGGAAACGAAACGTCTGTATGCGGTGCTGAATAAACAGCTGATTGGACAGAAGTATGTCGCAGGTGAATATTCAATAGCAGATATGGCAATCCTGCCCTGGATACTGCGACATGAATGGCAACAGATAAACCTTGATGATTACCCTTATGTTAAAGAGTACGTTGAGCGTTTAACTGCTCGTCCTGCTGTGCAGAAAGCATTATCCATTAAAGTCTGAGAGACAGAAGCCAGTCACGATGCTTTACAGGAACTGAGCACAGTGAAACAGACCACTTATGATCAGCATTGGTTGCTTTCCATAACGGCTATGCTGTTGCTGGCAGGAATAAGTGCTGTCATGCAGCTGGCTTATTCTGTTGACCGGCTGTGGCAGTTGAGCCTGATTTTATATTCACTGACAGGACTGATCTTTGCGACAGTATTTGCGTGGTTTCAGTCCAGGCTTCATCTGCTATGGAAAGATACCACTATTGCTGTGGGCTTACTTGTAGGCAGTCTGATACTTTTACAGTATCTGTCCTGGCACAACGGCATTGACTGGTATGCTGTGTCTGAAGGTCGTTATCACCTGAGCGTATATGAACAGTTGCTGACAGCAGATGCTGTACACTGGAGCTGTTTCAGTCTGCCATTTATTTACTCCATCTTTATCTATATGCTGAGACGTTTTCCTGGCAGTGATCAGCACTGAAGTCATGGCTTATTTACTCCTTTTTCTGTCCGCTTTTGGAGCTGCTACCTTATTACCCTTACAGTCTGAGGCTGTACTGGCAGGTTTGTTAATGGAGGGAAAAAGCTCAGTGTTATTGTTGCTGCTGACTGCCAGTCTGGGCAATATCATGGGTTCCTGCGTCAACTGGTGGCTGGGTTATAAAATTGAACATTATAAAAATAAAAAGTGGTTTCCTGTTCCTGAGAACCAGCTCCAGCGTGCCCAGTTGACCTATGCAAAATATGGCTACTGGTCGCTTTTACTGAGCTGGCTGCCTGTTATTGGTGATCCGATCACCCTGATTGCAGGATTGATGCGGGAAAAATTTCTACGTTTTCTCTTTATGGTCAGTGTTGCAAAAACAGGTCGGTATCTTGTGATTTATCTGATATTTGCAGGTCTGGTTTAGACGGGTGGATTCCTGCTTTATCCATGCGTAAATTCATCAGCATGAATGATTGCAGGTGTCAGTATTCATATAGATTGACAGAAATACGTAGCACTTATGCAGCATTGATGACTTTATGATCCAGTTCAGAAATGACTGAGCTTTCTGTAATGTTGATATTTTTAATATATGGATTTTCTGAGGGCAGTATATTTGGGGCTTCCTGGAAAAGGAGATATGGCGTTTTTCCCCTGAAGCACAGAGATGCCTACACTTAGTTGAGGACGATCTGTACAGTCAAAAGCTGTAGGTTGATTGTGAATCTGTTTTTATAAGTTTCATCATTGTAAAGTGGAGATAACGGATGGTATCTCCACATTGAATCACTTCAATGACAGCTGCTGGATGAAAATCTGATTTCATCTTTCAGTTTTGATTTTTTATAAATCCAGAACTTTCGAGGGACATCGACCTGAGCTGTGGAAACAGTCTGTTTTACTTGCTGATCCAGTGCATAGACACCTGATCCCTGCGTGATTTTGACTGATTTGACATGACCATGTCGGTTGGTTTTAAAGCTGAATTTTACAGTGCGGTCATGTTTGTTGAGCAGTTCGGAATTCAGTTCCAGCTGTGGCTGACTGCGATAACGGAATGCCGTTTTTTTATCAGTCTGTTGTGCCAGCCAGACTTTGGAGTCAAAAGTCAGATCACAGATTTCAGTATTATCCTGATCAACTTTTAAGTTAAATACCTGATAACCAATCACAGGCAATGCATTATCGTCATCCATATAAGGTTTAACCGTTGCCGAGCGTACTGCTGTAAGCAGAATTTCATCCAGTTTTTCCAGGCCCGTACTTTCCTGTACGGTGGCTTTGGTGACTTTTCCTGTTGTATCAGCATAAACACGGATAATTGCATTACGGTTCTGATCTTTTAAATCTTCATTTTTAAATACTGGTCGAGGGAAGCGGTTCCATTGAATACGGGTGGTTAAATGCGGTGACTGAGCTGAACTTTTCAGAACAGAAAGCTGTGGTGAGTTTTTTGGCTCAGCACTGATGGCTGAACTGAGGGGGAGGGCGAGCAGCAGTGGAAATGCGAAATGTAGTTTCATAAAAATATCTTGGGCAGAGTGATGAGGCAGATCTGAAGTTCAGCGCGAAGTATTTCCTGATTTGGAAAACCCCGCAAGCGCTGAAGCATTTTTATTTCTGTGGGTTTTCGCTTTTAGTAATATCCACTCCAAATAAATCCTGAGTTTTTGTCCAGCTGATCACGACCACCACAAGGGTTATGCAGCCACCAAATACCGTTGCAAAGACCGTTCCCATATATCGGGCTGCCAGCCCGGATTCAAATGCTCCAAGTTCATTACTGCTGGACACGAACATGCCGTTGACTGCAGCAACACGACCACGCATATTTTCCGGCGGATAAATCTGCAGAATCGTCTGACGCACCACCACTGAAATACTGTCACATGCACCTGTCATGGCTAAAGCGATAAGGGACAGCCACATATGGTCTGAGAAAGCGAAAATCAGAGTGAAAACTCCGAAACCTGCCACTGCCAGCAGCATGTTGCGCCATGCATGATGTGTTGGAGGGAAGCGGGTCAGCGCAATCATGGTAATGAGTGCGCCAATGGAAGGGGCTGCACGTAAGTATCCCAGTCCTTCAGGACCAACTTTTAAAATATCTTCTGCAAAAATAGGCAGTAAGGCAATCACACCGCCAAACAGCACTGAAACCAGATCCAGGGAAATTGCCCAAAGGACGATTTTGGTTTTCATGATAAACCGGAAACCCTCTCCGAGGCTGTTCCATAAATTATCAGTTTCCATAACAGGAAAAGTACGGTTTTTTAACAGATTGATCAGAATAAAACACACAAGAAGCAAGGCTGACACTGAAAACAGACTGGTTTCACGCCCCAGTCCTGCCAGCATGAAACCACCCAGCATTGGACCTAAAATTACGCCACTTTGCCAGCCGATGGTGGTCCATGTTGCACCATTGGCATACAGTTCACGCGGAATTAAAAACGGTTTAAGTGAGGTTGCAGAAGGGTTGTAGAATCCGCGGATTGTCCCTAAACCAAAAATCACTGCATAGATGCCCCATGAAAGTGTATTTTGTTCAATCAGTCGCTGACTGTGTGCATGAAACAGCCACCACAGCACCAAAGGTAAAGGCACAGAAAAAAACAGACAGATTTTCATAATGGTCTGTTTGTTGAATCTGTCTGCAAAATACCCGCCCCATAAGGAAAGGGCAATAAATGGAATAGCTTCTGCCAGCCCGATCAGTCCAAGTGTCAGTGGGTCTTTGGTGATCTGATAAAGTGAATAGGCAACAATGATTTCCTGAATCAGAATAGCTAAAGTCAGGCAGAACTGGTTCAGTGTAACAATTGAAAAGTCACGGTAACGGAGGGCTGCAAATGCATCCTGAGCAGGGTTCATGTCGGCTCGGTTTTATCAAGATATGATTATTATATGTATTTTATGCAATTGTTCACAGGAACATCAGTCTGGTTTTTATGAGCTTTGTATTGTAGTTGCTGATTGTACTGTTTTCTTTTCAGATGATTGATCAGCTCTACAGAGTTTGTGTAGAAAAAGATAAAAAATTGTGTAGAGACGTTAAAGGATGGTTCGTCTGAAAGTGACAGCAGACTGGAAATATAGTCCGCATATTGCTTTTGTTTTGTTCTGTTTTACTTTAGAATACTCGCTCCCTTACCTGCAGGTCGTCCTCGCAATGGTGCGAACGCTCCGAACAGGTGTTTAAAGAGGTTGTTATGGCTAAGTTAAAAACTCGCCGTGGTGCAGCTAAACGTTTCAAAGCGACTGCTAACGGTTTCAAGCGTAAACAAGCGTTCAAACGCCACATTTTGACCAAAAAATCTGCTAAGCGTATCCGTCAGTTACGCGGCTGTGTAATGGTTCACGTAAGTGACGTTGCTTCAGTTCGCCGTATGTGCCCATACATCTAAGGAGATTATAAATGGCTCGTGTAAAACGTGGTGTACAGGCGCATCGTCGTCATAAAAAAATTCTTGCTCGTGCTAAAGGTTACTATGGCGCGCGTTCACGTGTTTATCGTGTAGCGTTCCAGGCTGTAATCAAAGCAGGTCAATACGCTTACCGTGACCGTCGTCAGAAAAAACGTCAATTCCGCGCTCTGTGGATTGCACGTATCAATGCTGGTGCTCGTCAGAACGGTTTGTCTTACAGCCGCATGATCGATGGTCTGAAAAAAGCTCAGGTTATCATCGACCGTCGCGTTCTTGCAGACATCGCTATGCATGATGCAGTTGCATTTGCAGCTTTAGCTGAAAAAGCTAAAGGCGCATTAGCTGCTTAATTATCTCCGGATAATTAAAAAAAGACCGCTTTTCAGCGGTCTTTTTTTGTCTGAACTTTTGTAAAATGTAATATATGTTCTTTTGAATAAAGCGCCTGTTTCATGCGTAAACAATACCATTTCCGTCAGGTGGGTGAAGATACACATATCTGGGATGTGCATCGTCTGGTTGAGTTAAGCCAGAAATTTCAGATCATTGAAACTCCATTAACCGGGATCAGGGAACTGAATGAGGCGTACTGGTTTCCTGACACACATCCGACAACCCAGCAGATTATTGAACATATACAGCTGATTGAAGCCGCAGATTTATCCTATCCTGTTATTCTCTGTGCAGAAGGTCGGGTCATGGATGGCATGCATCGGATTGCCAAAGCCAGGCTTATGAATCTTGCCACGATCAAGGCGGTCAGAATTGGTGAGACCCCACAGCCTGACTATATTAATATCCATGAAGATGAACTCGAATATGATGATTAAACCTGTCTTTACATAATCTGCACAGGAATACGATAGGTGCGGTGGCAAGGTTCAAATACATTAAAGATATCTTTCAGATGAGTATTTGATCATGCGTGTTGAGATTGAGGGTATTCAGCAGGGTTCAATTGAAGTGGAGCTTCACTCTGTACCCCGAATAGGGGAAAGCATCAAAGTCATGTATGGTGCAGATGCAGAAATTACAGGTGAGGTGATTGCGGTAGAGCATTATATCAATCAGCATGCAGATGATCATAAAATCAGCCTGAGAATCAGGCCATTGTATTGAGATCCTGATCTTTAAAAGCAACGTTCTATGTTGCTTTTTTATTGGTCAGTTTTGAGTGCATTTATGAAATATATCAATGTTGTTGGGACTTCAGCCTCGGGAAAATCCACCTTTGCCAGGCAATTGTCCAAAAAGTTGCATCTGGCATATATTGAACTGGATGATCTGTTGTGGATGGATAACTGGCAGGAAACGCCTGATCCGGTATTTTTTAAGAAAATTCAGGATGCCATTGTGCAGGCACATACAGATCCTGAATATCAGGGGTATGTGATTGATGGAAATTATTCACGGACTACGCATATCACATGGAAGGAAGTGGATACCATTATCTGGCTGGATTTACCGTTCAGCTTAAATTTATATCAGTCTGTTCGGCGTGCTTTCGGTCGTGCAATGTCTCAGCAGCCGTTCTGGAAAAATTCAGACAATACTGAAAGTTTCAGGCGAATGTTCAGTCGTGATTCCATTGTGCTGTGGATGATAAAAACGCATTCGAAAAACAGAGTGAAATACATGCAGATGATGACAGATCCGCAGTATGCACATCTTCATTTTGTACGCTTGACCAGTCGAAAAATGCTGAAAACCTATCTGGCAAATATTTAAAAACTCAGTTGGATGCATGCTATGCAGAATACAGTCAGTCAGCAGAACAGCCTTTGGTGCAAAGGTCTGAATCTGCTGAATTCAGGATAGCCGGAGTGCCATGCATACTGTAAATCAGACCGTTTTAGAGTCCAAAATAATAAGCCGCAATACAGATCAGAACTGTGATAAAAATAAGCGCAAATGTCCCTGTTTTAGCAGATTTATGCTCAGTGCCTGGACGGGAGCTGATATTTTTCCTGATGTTTGGCTGAGCACCGTCGAGCGGGTTGGCGATTTCGACAGGGGTAAGTTTTGCTGTTTTATAATGATTGGCTACTTTAACCACAAATTTTGCTGTCAGATCATCCAGTTTCTGAGAAAAATGTCTTAAATTTAACTGCTCATCAGGTTGTAAAGGCACATCTTCGTCATTATATGGATGCTTGATTTTTTGCTGAATCAGTTTTTGAAGCGCTTCAAGTCTGTGCAGTGACTGATGAGCAAAATCAGCCTGATAATCTGTAGGGAGCAGAGATAAATTCTGTGTCTGCTCAGCAGTTTCATTCAGGGTGTTGCTGACTGTATCGGTCAAACCATCATAGGGTTGATTCAGTGTCAGTGGGGCTTTGAGATCAGCAGCAAAACGGGTCTGGAACAGTTCACTTTCAGTATATTGATGAATATCATCCCAGTTCGGTTGTTGCAGGTCAGTATCAATACTTTTTGCAAGTTTCGGGTTCAGTTCAAATTTCCAGAACACTTCATGCCGTACAGCTGCTTTCTGATTTTCAGGAATTTCATAATCATTGTCTGCGTTGTACCATTCAGGCAGCTCTTTACCTAAAATCCATGCTGTTTTTTTATTCTGTTCATGGCTGACAATAAAATGAGCGACAGGCAACAGCTCAACGTTTGGATTCGGGTTTTTCTCATCATTGAGTATGGCAGAACAATGGAGGCTGATCCGATAACATCCCTGTTTTTTTAATCCTTCCAGCCATATCTGAAAATGCTGAGCCAGCAGGTGTTGAGTGGACAGGTCCCGAAACTGCATCAGGTGCTGATTAAAAATGGAATGCTGCAGCCATCGCTGGAAGCTCAGATTCTGAGTCAGAAATTCATTGCCATAAGTCACTAAAGTCAGTTGTTGTTTCCAGATTTGATCGAGCGCCATTGTGATTGATCTCAGGATGATTATCGCTATCTTATACTTTTTATAATTCAGCTTTCCAATCTAATTTTTCATGTACAGGAAACTTCATCCCCATGCGTAAAAACTGTTAGAATATGGGGTTTTTTATATTTTTTTAATCATTGTTGCTTTGAGAGTTACTATGTCACTGGAAGCCCTGACCAAAGAAGCGCTCGCTGCAATTGCAGCAGCTCAAGACCTTGCCACACTCGATCAGGTTCGGGTGCAGTTTACGGGGAAGAAGAGCCAGCTTGCTGAACAGTCAAAATCACTGGGTAAAATGGACGCTGAACAGCGCAAGGAATTTGGTGCACAGATTCATGCCGTCCGTGAAGCCATTACTGCTGCACTGACGGAACGTCAGACAGAATTACAAAAAGCAGCGCTGGAACAGAAGCTTGCAAGTGAAACGATTGATATTACTTTGCCTGGTCGCGGTCAGACGGTGGGTAGTGTCCATCCGGTTACTCAGGTTCAGGAGCGCATCTGTCAGTTCTTTACTAAGGCTGGATTTACAGTTGCGACAGGTCCAGAAGTTGAAGATGACTATCACAACTTTGAAGCATTGAATATTCCAGGACACCATCCTGCGCGTGCAATGCATGACACTTTCTATTTTGATGCGAATCATTTACTGCGTACGCATACTTCTGGTGTGCAGGTCCGTACCATGGAAACTACTCAGCCACCGATTCGTATCGTGTGTCCTGGTCGTGTATACCGTTGCGATTCTGACCAGACGCATTCACCGATGTTCCATCAAATCGAAGGCTTATACGTTGCTGAAAATACCAGCTTTGCAGAACTGAAAGGTTTACTGGTGAATCTGCTCAATGAGTTCTTTGAAAAAGATTTGAAAGTCCGTTTCCGTCCATCTTATTTCCCATTCACAGAGCCAAGTGCGGAAGTGGACATTATGGATGAGCGTGGTAAATGGCTGGAAGTTTTAGGTTGCGGTATGGTTCATCCGAACGTCCTCCAGGCTGCGGGTATTGATCCTGAAAAATATAAAGGTTTTGCCTTTGGTTTAGGTGTAGAACGTTTTGCGATGTTGCGTTATGGCATCAATGACTTGCGTATGTTCTACCAGAATGATGTGCGTTTCTTGCGCCAGTTTGCTTAAACAGATTTTTTATAAATCCTCTTCTAACCTCTCCTTTATAAAAGGAGAGGGACTTCTCGAAGCAGATACTTGAGAAGTTCTCCCCCTTTTTTAAAGGGGGAGTTAGAGGGGGATTAGAAATTTAGAAATTATAGGTTTTTACGAAATGAAAATTAGCGAAAATTGGCTACGCACGTGGGTAAATCCTGCAATTGATAGCGAAGCTTTATCTGACCAGCTGACTATGCTTGGTCTGGAAGTCGATGATTTAACACCAGCAGCAAAACCGTTTACAGGTGTAGTGGTTGGTGAGGTTCTGACAGTAGAACAGCATCCAGATGCTGACCGTTTACGTGTGACCACAGTTAATATTGGTTCGGGTGAACCATTGCAAATCGTGTGTGGTGCGCCAAACGTACGTGCAGGGATGAAAGCGCCAGTTGCAACGATCGGTGCGGTATTACCTGGTGATTTTAAAATCAAAAAAGGCAAACTTCGTGGTGTTGAATCACAAGGGATGTTGTGCGGTGCTTCTGAAATTGATCTTGAAGATAAAATTGATGGTCTTTTAGAATTACCTGCTGATGCACCTGTTGGTGTGAATATCCGTGAATATTTAAACCTTGATGATCATGTGATTGATATTAGTATCACTCCAAACCGTGGTGACTGTTTCAGTATCCGTGGTATTGCCCGTGAAATTGGTGTGATTAACCAGCTTCCTGTGACTGCACCAGAGATCAAAGAAGTTGTTGCAACAATTGCAGATCAAAAGCAAGTTGTGGTCACAACTGAAGGTTGCCCGCGTTATTTAGGTCGTGTCATCAAAAACGTCAATACTAAAGCACCAACGCCAGAGTGGATGGAACAGGCTTTAGCACGTTCAGGGATTCGTCAGCACAGTATTCTGGTGGATATTACCAACTATGTGTTAATTGAACTCGGTCAACCTTTACATGCCTTTGATGGTGCTAAGGTTCAAGATTCAGTACAGGTTCGTCAGGCAACTGCAAATGAGAAACTGGTTCTACTTAATGACCAGGAAGTAGAATTAACTGAAGATATGATGGTGATTGCTGATGATGCAAAAGCATTGGCAATAGCGGGTATCATGGGTGGGCTATCTTCATCTGTGACTGATGAAACCACTGAAATTTTCCTGGAATCAGCATTCTTTGCTCAACTTGCAATTGCAGGTCGTGCGCGTCGCTATGGCTTACATACAGATGCTTCACAGCGCTATGAGCGTGGTGTGGATTTTGAATTGCCAATGATGGCAATGCACCGTGCATCACAATTGATTCAAGACTTGGCGGGTGGTGAATTTGGTCCAATTACAGTGGCTGAACAAGCTGCATTATTGCCAAAACGCGAAGCGATTGAATTAAACCAGGCGCAAGTAGATCAATTGTTAGGTTATAAAGTTGAATCGGACTTTATTACAGATGCTTTGCAACGTTTAGGTTGTACAGTAGCTGTCAAAGCGCAAGGTGAATGGACTGTTGTTCCACCATCACATCGCTACGATATGGCAATTTATCAGGATCTTATTGAAGAAGTTGCACGTATTCATGGCTATGACAATATTCAAATCAGTCTACCTGTTATTGATGTGAAATTAGCAAAACATCAAGATCAGTTTGAATTGCCGCAGTTGCGCCAGACTTTGGTGACTTTGGGTTATCAGGAAGCGATCAGCTTCAGCTTTGCAGATTTAAAACTTGAAAAACAATTGAATTCACAAGTGAATCCTTTGGCATTGGCAAATCCAATTTCAAGCGATCTGGCTGTGATGCGTTCAACTTTACTTTCAAGCTTAATCCCTTGTGTGCAATACAATATTAATCGTCAACAAAGCCGTGTACGTTTCTTTGAGCTTGGTTTACGTTTTGATTATCAAAATGCACAGAATATTGATGATCTTAAACAAATTCCAACTTTGGCGATGATTGCTGTCGGTGCTAAGCAAGCTGAATCTTGGCATGGTAAACCACAGGCAATGGATTTCTTTGATCTAAAGGGTGAGGTTGAAGAGATTCTTGCGGCAGGTCGAGTTCAGGCTGAGTTCACTCGTTCTGAACGTGAGTGGTTACATCCTGGGCAATCTGCTGAAATTATTGTCGATGGTAAATCAATAGGTTACCTGGGACGTCTGCACCCTTCACTTGAAAATGAACTTGATCTGGGTACAACCTGGGTTGCTGAAGTCGATCAACAGGCTGTTTTGCAAACTTATGTATCTAATTTTACAGAATTATCACGTTTCCCATCGGTTAGACGTGATATTGCGCTTTTAATTAATGATAAGATTAATGTCAGCGAAATTCAGCAACTTATCGAAAAGACAGGTGGAGAGCTTTTAAATTCGACCTGGCTGTTTGATGTGTACACTGGGCAAGGCGTTGAAGAAGGCAAGCGCTCACTGGCATTTGCACTCCTTTGGCAACACGCTGCACGTACACTTGAAGATGCTGAAATTAAATCCGGAATGGATAACATTATCCAGGTATTGGAAAATACCTACCAGGCGACATTGAGGGCTTCATGACAGCATTAACAAAAGCAGAAATGGCTGATCATTTAAGTGAGCTCACGAGTTTAAACCGTCGTGAAGCGAAA
Source organism: Acinetobacter chinensis (assembly GCF_002165375.2). Classification (NCBI taxonomy): domain Bacteria; kingdom Pseudomonadati; phylum Pseudomonadota; class Gammaproteobacteria; order Moraxellales; family Moraxellaceae; genus Acinetobacter; species Acinetobacter chinensis. Next base: position 2,961,098 of record NZ_CP032134.1, on the reverse strand, counting down.
CAAATGGTCGAGTTGTTTTTTGATGAGATCAGCCAGGCGCTGATCTCAGGAGAGCAGGTCAAATTATCAGGATTTGGTAATTTTGAATTGCGTGACAAGCGGGAGCGCCCTGGGCGTAATCCTAAGACAGGTGAAGAAATTCCAATTTCTGCCCGTCGGGTTGTAACCTTCCGTGCAGGTCAGAAATTCAGACAGCGTGTTGGAAATGAGCAGATCGATTGATCTGCTTTTTTTATTTTTAATCTGATGAACTACAGGACTAAGATTTTCAGCACAACTTTGATAATTCTTATGATATGTACTTTTTTTAATTAAAAAATAGACAGTCTGAAAGTATGGATGATGAATTAAGGTATCAGAATGGAAAATAAAATTTAAGCAATAAAAAAGAGAGCCAAAGGCTCTCTTTTTTTAATAATCTGAAACTGTCAGATTATTGAGCAGCAGAAGCAGCAGCTGGAGCAGCAGCAGAAGCAGCAACGTCAGCAGCAGAAGCAGCAACGTCAGCAGCAGAAGCAGCAACTTCAGTAGCAGCTTCAGCTTCAGAAGCAGCAGCTACAGCTTGAGAAGCAGCAGCTTCAGCAGCAGGAGCTTCTTCAGTTTTTTTAGCACAACCAACGAAAGCTAAAGTAGTAGCAACTGCAGCAGCAATAGCGATTTTTTTGAATAACATGGCATCACTCTCTAAATAATGAGATTAAAAAAAACCTACGTTAGCCTGTTAAGTGCTTTTATTATTCCTAAATTATATTAGGCATTAACAATGCAGGGCAGTCTAACTGGTCTGCGGCTATGCTATCACTGTATATTTTTAAATTCCACTGGGTTGCATAAAAAAAAGGCAGTAAATGGTGGTTTTTGAGGCTGTTTTTAACAGAAAATAACAATTAATAAGTCGGTTTATATTGGATAAATGCTTATTAAGCCCCTAAAAGTTATAGGGTTTTTTGAAGTATTTTTTTTATAATCATTAACTTGAAAATTAAATTACAAACAGAAGTCAGGATTGTGTATTTATGTAAGTAATGTCAACCAAATAAAAAAGCTGCCTCTAAAGGCAGCTTTTTTAAATTTGATCTGATTCAGCTTGTTGCTTTTCGCTTCATCTGATCAAAGAAATCATCATTGGTTTTAGTTTCTTTCATGCGGTCAAGCAGGAATTCCACTGCTGCCAGTTCATCCATTGGGTGGAGAAGTTTACGCAGAATCCATACTTTACGCAGATTATCTTCACTCATCAGGCGTTCTTCACGGCGTGTGCCTGATTTTTTGATATTCATGGCAGGGAATACACGTTTTTCTGCAATACGGCGATCAAGCGTGATTTCCTGGTTCCCCGTACCTTTGAATTCTTCGTAAATCACTTCATCCATCTTACTGCCTGTTTCGATCAGTGCAGTAGAGATGATGGTCAGTGAGCCGCCTTCTTCAATATTACGTGCAGCACCAAAGAAACGCTTAGGACGTTCAAGGGCATGTGCATCGACACCACCGGTTAAGACTTTGCCTGATGATGGTACGACAGTGTTATAAGCACGTGCTAAACGTGTGATTGAATCGAGTAGAATCACAACATCTTTTTTGTGCTCAACCAGGCGTTTGGCTTTTTCGATGACCATTTCAGCAACCTGGACGTGACGGGCAGGGGATTCATCAAAGGTTGATGCAACCACTTCACCACGGACAGTACGTTCCATTTCGGTGACTTCTTCAGGACGTTCGTCAATCAGCAGCACAATCAGGAAACACTCAGGGTTGTTACGGACAATCGACTGAGCGATGTTCTGTAACAGCATGGTTTTACCGGCTTTAGGCGGTGCAACAATGATTGAACGCTGACCTTTACCAATTGGTGCAATTAAGTCAACAACACGCGCAGTTAAATCTTCTGATGAACCATTACCGAGTTCCATCACCAGCTGTTCAGTTGGGAAAAGTGGTGTCAGGTTTTCAAACAGGATTTTATTGCGGGAGTTTTCAGGTGTGTCGTAGTTGATCTGGTTTACTTTGAGCAGTGCAAAATAGCGTTCACCTTCTTTCGGTGGACGGATCGTGCCTGTAATTGTATCACCTGTACGAAGGTTGAAGCGGCGGATCTGAGATGGACTGACATAGATGTCATCTGGTCCAGCCAGGTAAGAACCTGCTGCTGAACGTAAAAAGCCGAAACCATCTGACAGAATTTCAAGTACGCCATCACCAAAAATCTCTTCACCATTCATTGCATGGCGTTTTAAGATGGCAAAAATAATATCCTGCTTCCGGTTACGTGCCATCCCTTCAAGGCCCATAAACTCAGCTATTTTGATGAGCTCGCCAATCGGTTTTTTCTTGAGTTCGGTTAAATTCATATAAGGTCAGATAGAATCAAAAATTCTGAAATAGAGGTGGAAAGGAGGAGCAACATTAGGCCGCAGTTATGCAAAAAAAACGAAAGAAATTTTGCACATTAACAACTCAGAGGTCTGATTCATTGTTACGAAGAAAAATGTATGAAAACAATTTCTATGCCGAGCGGCAGTCTTTTGTGTTGTGTCTCGTAAGAAACGATGAGGATTTAAGATCCTTTATTTCTTGATTAAGCAATATAAGAGCAAATGAGTCATTTGTCAATTTGATGTGAAAAAAATACGCTATAGGTATAGCGTATTTTTTCAGAAATACATGCTGTATAAATCAGATGTTGTCTTCAATAAAAGCAGTCAGTTTTGATTTTGGTGCAGCACCGATCTGTTGAGCAACCACTTCACCGTTTTTGAACATTAACAGTGCAGGGATGTTACGGATATTGTAGTTCACAGCTGTCGCTTCACATGCAGTAACATCAACTTTTACAATTTTAACTTTACCGTCAAATTCAGTTGAAAGTACTTCAAGTACCGGTGCAATTGCTTTACATGGCGCACACCAACCAGCCCAGAAGTCTACCAGTACAGGGACATCTGACTGTAGAACATCAGCTTCAAAGTTTTCATCAGTAGTATTTACAATATTACCAGACATGGGAACTGCTCCAGTTTAATTTTAAAGATAGCTTTCTATAAGTATTACATAGCCGTCTTTAACAATGTAGGGGTATATGTAAATTTTCAGTTGTTCGGATGGATTTGTCCAATTGAAGCTGACGATACCGACAATCGGTTCTGAGTATTGTGTAACACTTTTGTCATATATGCGGAAAAAATAATTACTCGTCTGTACGACTGCATAAATGGCTTTTAAATTGGGTGCATGTGAATTACTCTAAGCAAAATTCCATCTGGGTTCATTTGAATAATGTCTGATTTTTTGATTGATGAAGAGCTGCTGGCAGCCATTGATATGGGATCAAACAGTTTCCACCTGGCAATTGCACGGGTTGATCATGGCGAAGTAAAAAAAGTAGCCTCAATGTCAGAAAAAGTACAACTTGCAGCAGGGCTGGATGAAAATAAAAACCTGACAGAAGCTGCCCAGCAAAGAGGTCTGGCCTGTCTGGCACGTTTTGTCGGTCGTTTAGGTTCAGTACAGCCCAACAGAATGCGGATTGTTGCGACCAATGCGTTGCGTCAGGCAAAAAATGGTCACGAATTTATTCAGAAAGCAGCCGAAATTCTGCCAAAACCGATTGAGATTATTGCAGGTCGTGAAGAGGCGCGTCTGATCTATCTGGGGGTATCGCACACGATGGTCAACAGCGGTCGTCGTCTGGTGATTGATATTGGTGGCGGTTCAACAGAACTGATTATTGGCGAAGAATTTGAACCGATTCATACTGAATCATTACAGATGGGATGTGTTGCTTTTACCAAAGCTTATTTTGAAGACGGTGAAATCAGCCCGAAAGCATTTGAACGCGCTGTAGTTTCAGCCCGTAAAGAGTTGTCAGGTCTTGCCAATACTTATAAAGCGGCTGGATGGGATACAGTTGTTGGGTCCAGTGGTACGATCAAAGCCTGCCGTCAGATTACAGTGAACATGGGCTGGGGGGATGATCAGGAAAATCTGACCCGTGAAGGTCTGGAAAAACTCAAAGAGAAACTGCTGAAATACAGACATGTTTCTGAAATGGAGTTTGAGGGATTAAAAGAAGACCGCAGAGCAGTTTTGCCAGCTGGTGTTGCCATTTTGTATGCAGTTTTTGATGTACTGGGACTCGAAACGCTGGTGTATTCGGATGGTGCCTTGCGTGAAGGGGTGATGTATGACCTGCTTGGGCGGTTCCAGCATGAAGATATCCGGGACCGCAGTGTGCATGCTTTAATGGGGCGTTATAATGCAGATCCAAAACAGGCAGAACGTGTGGTCAACACAGCCCAGGACCTGTTCAATTCGGTTGCTGCAGACCTGGATTTAAGCAGTGAAGACAGTGATTTACTGCGCCGCGCAGCTTATCTGCATGAAATAGGACTTGCGATCAGTCACAGCGGTTATCACCGTCATGGGGCATATCTGCTGCAGCATTCAGACATTGCCGGCTTTTCTCAGATTGATCAGAATCACCTTTCTCACCTTGTGGCACACCATCGACGTAAGCTCAGAAGCGATGCCCGTGTCGATGTTATGAAAGTGGGTGGTAGCAAATTAGTTTACCTGTGTCTATTGCTTCGTTTAGCAGTTTTATTAAATCACAGTCGCAGCGATCAGATGCTTCCTGCCATTGAACTGACCGTGGACAATGAGCAACAATGGCACCTGAGTGTTTCTGGTGATGCCAAACAATGGCCTTTGCTTGTCGCTGATCTGCATGATGAGCAGGTTCAGTTTAAGCACTGGGACGTTGAGTTGAATATTCAGTCGGAACAGTTTATCGATTAACACGTTGGTTAATTTAGGGATAATGGTCGACCTATGAGAAATAAAGCTGCTCAGTCCAAAGCATGGGCTACTGTCCAGATTGCGCGTCATCCTGAACGTCCTCAGTTTCTGGATTATGTGGGTGAAATTTTTACTGAATTTGATGCCTTGCACGGTGATCGTGTATTTGGTGATGATGGTGCAATGATCGGTGGTCTTGCCCGTTTTAACGGACAGCCTGTTATGGTGATTGGTCAGCACCGTGGTCGCAGTACCCGTGAAAAACTTCAGCATAACTTCGGGATGTGTAACCCTGAAGGATACAGAAAGTCTCAGCGACTGATGGACATGGCAGAGCGTTTTAAACTGCCGGTATTTACCTTCATTGATACCATGGGCGCATATCCTGGTGTAGGCGCAGAAGAACGTGGTCAGGCAGAAGCTATTGCAAGTAACCTTGCACGTCTGTCTGCTCTGAAAGTTCCTGTTATTGCGACCGTTCTGGGTGAAGGTGGTTCAGGTGGTGCTTTAGGTATTGGTGTTGCTGATCGTGTTATCATGCTGTCACACAGTATTTACTCCGTTATCTCTCCAGAAGGTTGTGCTTCCATTTTATGGAAAACTGCTGAAAAAGCAGAACAGGCAAGTGAAGCACTTGCACTGACAGCAGACCGTCTGAAGAAGATTGGCATTGTGGAATATGTGGTGGATGAAGGAGCTGGTGCTCATCTTCATCCTGAACAGGTGATGCAGAGTTTAAAAATAGTTCTGCAGGAGTCTTTGGAAGAATTGCAAACGATGGATGCAGATGAACGATGCGAAGCACGTTACCAGCGCTTAATGAAGTTTGGCAGCGACAATCCTGGGCTGGCATCTTAAAACAGACCGAAAGCTTTTCTGAAAATACAACTTTTCTGATTGGATGCAGTGGTGGCATAGATTCCATGTTGCTGCTGCATTTGATGTCTTATTTCCCTTCCGAAAAAATCCGTGCAATTTACGTTGATCATCAGCTTCAGTCATCCAGTACAGATTGGGGGCATTTTGTTGCGCAACAGTGTCAGGCACTGAACATCTCCTGTGTGGTTGAACAGGTGACGGTCAGTGCGGGCAACCTGGAAAATCAGGCTCGTGAAGCACGCTATCAGGCTTATCTGAAACATTTAAAACCGACGGATCTGCTGGTGCTGGCGCATCATGAACAGGATCAGGCGGAAACGCTGATGTTGCGTTTACTGTCAGGCAGTGGTGTATTTGGACTGTCCGCCATGCAACAGCTGGATATCCGTGCAGACTTCAGTATCTGGCGACCTTTGCTGAATCTGAGTCGTGAGCAGATTTGCCAATGGGCACAGCAGCTGAATGTGCAGAATATTGAGGATCCGACCAATCAGGATACGCATTATGACAGAGCCTGGTCCCGTGAAATTTTATGGCCTTTGCTGAATACACGTTTTCCACGGATGCAGCAGGCACTTGGACGGACTGCTCTGTTAATGCAGGATGCAGCAGAAATTCTGACAGAAGTACTGGAACAGGATCTGCATCAATGCGGAAACTCATCGGAACTGAAGATTGCTGAGCTTAGTGCTTTATCCATCGCAAGACAGAGACAGTTGCTGTCTGCCTGGATGAAAGGGACAGAACAGTACCGACCCTCTATGGATATGGTGGAACGGGTGATCCGTGAGGTGCTGTATTCAAAAAAAGATGCTCAGGCTGCATTGCACTGGAACGGTTTTTATTATGTGCGATATCAGCAGATGCTTTACCGTCTGACCGAGCAGGAATATACAGCTGGAAAAAATCCAGATACATCTGAAGATGTTTTATACATCGGGGTATTAAACCAGTCTGTACAGACTTTGGCGGGCAGTTTTGTGACTGGAACTGCTGAGACCGGACTGTCACATAGTCTTTTGAATCAGCCACTGAAACTGATGGGTAGGCAGGGTGGGGAGAAGATTCATCTGCATGGCAGAGTGGGGAGCTGGCCATTAAAGAAGGCAGTGCAGGAGGCACAAATTTTTCCGTGGATGCGTCATACAATTCAAATATTAAGCGTGGATAATGTTATGCTAGGTGTCTTTACACCGAAAGGTTTCTGGCTGGCACATTCTGCTTACTGCGAAAAAGGTGGATGGCAGCCATATTTAGTCTCTCAATATAAAGAACGTAACGACGGACGTGAATCATGAGCGCAGTTTTAAATTGTAATATCAGCTTTATTGGCGGTGGTAATATGGCACAGGCACTGATTGGTGGCCTGATTGCACGTGGACTGCCTCCAACCCGTATTACAGTTTCTGATCCTGTTGAAAAAGTACGTTTTTTCCTTGAAGAAAAAGATGTACACGTTACAGATGATAATACTGCTGCCATTCGTGATGCGGATATTGTTGTATTTGCGGTGAAACCACAGGTTCTTGCTAATGTGCTGAAGCCGTTGAACGGTCTGTTTGATGGTAAACTGGTCATTTCGATTGTTGCTGGAGCAGAAGTGGCGACCATTTCTGAATTACTCGGCACAGAGCGGATTGTCCGTGTTATGCCAAACACACCTGCGCTGGTGCAGACCGGTGCTCATGGTTTATTTGCGACTGAAGCTGTTGATCAGAAAGACCGTGAACTGGCAAGCCAGGTGCTCGCTGCAACAGGTCTGACTCTGTGGGTGAACACCGAAGCACAGATTGATGCGGTTACCGCAGTTTCAGGTTCAGGTCCTGCTTATTTCTTTTATCTGATGGAAAGTATGATCCGTGCAGGTAAAAACCTGGGACTGGATGAAAAGGTGGCAACGGCTCTGACTTTACAGACAGCATTGGGGGCAGCTCAGATGGCAATCACCAGCTCAAATACACCTGCAGAATTACGTAAAAATGTAACGTCACCAAATGGTACGACTCAGGCTGCAATTGAAGTTTTTGATCATGCACAGATTTCGCAGAGTATTCAGGCTGCTCTGGCTGCTGCTAAAACCCGCAGTCAGCAGCTGGCACAGGAACTGAGCGACAGTATTCAGTAAAACATTAGATTTCAGGAAAGTTCAGGTATGGGTGCAAATTCTGCGCTGATTTTTGGCATTATTATTAACGTAGCGATTTTGCTCGTATTTTTTCGTTTTCTCATGCAGCTGGCGTCGGTGAGTCCTTACAATCCCGTTGTCCTGTCCACTGTGAAAGCAACAAAAATTGTAGATATATTTGGTCGCATTTTCCCGACTGTAGGTAAAGGTCGCGTCAATCTGGCTGCACTGATTTTAGTGATCGTGCTGTATCTGTTGAAAATTTTTGGTGTGATGTATCTGTCAGGTGCGATGCCAAACAGTCCGATTCACTTGTTGATTCTGACCTTTGTCACCATGATTCAGGATCTGATCCGTTTCTGTCGTTACCTGATTTTTGCGACGATTATTCTGAGCTGGGTGGTCATGCTGACTCAGTCCCGTTCACCTTATATTGAGGTGATTCAGGAACTGGCAGAGCCTCTGCTTGCGCCATTCCGCCGTCTGCTGCCAAATATGGGAATGATTGATCTGTCTCCAATTATTGCATTCCTTGCACTGTATATGGCTGAAATTATTATGAATCAGGTGGCAATCGTATTGTTGACCGGTCTGTAATATCTGTAATAACAAGCAGTAAAAAAGGACTCAATTGAGTCCTTTTTTACTGCTTAGCTATTCAAAATAAATGAAGTATGAAAATAATGAATAATAAAAATGATCCTGTCTTTATGAATTTAGATGAGGCGAAGGATGAATATCAGTTGACGATTCATCTGGCTCAGGAGAGATACCCCATATTTAAAAAAGCAACTGGAACAGTTGTCAAAAGGGGATTTTGCATGTGTGAAATTTTATATTCCTGTGAAACGGGAAGCTTCCAGTGGAGCAAATATCTGGCTGATGAATCCTTTTTTTAAAGATGGACTTTGCTATGCACAGCCATTTGTATGACCAGAAGAATTTGACTGGATTCAGGTTGGGCAATGGTTGAGGTTTGATGAAACAGATTTGCTGGATTGGTATATTTTATCTGAGAATGGAAATATGCAAGGTGGTTATTCTTTACGTTATCAAAGATCACCGTTGCCAGGCAGTCAGAAAATCGAATTTGATCAGCACGTTGGTGTATCTGAGTTTATAGACTAAGCTGCCCTGAATGGATTGGGGAAGACATGTGTGAACATTGGATTTTCACACATGAAACTGAATAATAACCCCCTCTCCTAAAAGGAGAGGGAACTTATTTCAGACTTAATGCGCCTCATCCCAGTTGTTGCCTTTACCGACTTCAACAACAAGAGGGACAGATAAAGTCACAACTTTCTGCATTACATCTTTAATCTGTTCAGCCAGCTGGTCTGCAACGGCTTCATCGACTTCAAAGACCAGTTCATCGTGAACCTGTAACAGGAGTTTTGCCTGATCTTTCGGCAGGATTTTATTCACCTCAATCATTGCCATTTTAATGATTTCAGCCGCAGAACCTTGCAGTGGTGCATTGATTGCCGCACGCTCAGCACCTTTACGCACCATCATGTTTCGCGCATCAATATCAGGTGTATACAGGCGACGCCCCGTAATGGTTTCCACAAAACCCTGTTCTAATGCGACCTGTCGGGTGCGCTGCATATATTCATAAATGCCAGGATAACGGTGGAAATACTGTTTGATATAGTCCTGAGATTCCTGACGGGTAAAGCCAAGCTGACGGATCAGCCCAAATTCTGACATGCCATAAAGCAGACCGAAGTTGACAGCTTTCGCCTGACGGCGCTGATCACTGGTGACTTCATCCAGCGGAACGCCCAATACTTCTGAAGCTGTACGGCGGTGTACATCCTGCCCATGATTAAAGGCATGTACCAGTGCCTCATCCTGGCAGAAGTGTGCCATCAGACGCAGTTCAATCTGTGAATAATCGGCAGCCAGCAGGATACGTCCTTTCGGTGCAACAAAGGCTTTACGGATCTGACGACCGATATCTTCACGGACAGGAATATTCTGTAAGTTCGGGTCAGTGGAAGACAGACGACCTGTTGCAGTCAGTGCCTGATGATAACTGGTATGCACACGATGAGTGGCGTTATTCGCCTGTTTCAGCAGACCGTCGGTATAGGTGCTTTTGAGTTTGGTCAGACCACGGTATTCAATAATCAGTGCGGTAATCGGGTGATCAATTTTTTCCAGGATACTTTCTGAAGTACTGTACTGCCCGGTAGATGTTTTTTTACCGCCTTTCAGTCCGAGTTTTTCAAACAGGACTTCGCCGACCTGTTTTGGCGAGGACACATTAAAGGGTTCTCCCGCAATTTCGATGATCTGATTTTCCAGCTGCTGAATGGTTTCAGAAAATTCGACACCGAGCTGATCCAGGAAATTCAGATCCAGTTCAATGCCGTTTTCTTCCATCGTTGTCAGAACAGCAGCTGTCGGCATTTCAATATTATGCAGAATACCGCTTAAAGGTGGGATTTCTTTCAGTTTGCGATCCAGTACTTCGTACAGTCGGTAAGTGACATGAGCATCTTCAGCCGCATAGTGGGCTGCTGTTTCCAGTTCAATCTGGTTAAAGGTTTTCTGCTTTGCGCCTTTACCTGCAATCTGCTCAAAAGTCGTGGTCAGATGACTGAGATAAACACGGGCAACATCATCCATACCATGACGGGTTGCGACTGCATTCAGTACATAAGATGCCAGCATGGTGTCAAAATACCAGCCTTGCAGATGAATACCGTGATTTTCAAAAATATGCGCATCGTATTTCAGGTGATGTCCGATTTTTTCAACACTGGCATCCTCCAGGATCGGTTTGATCTGCTGAATGATGAATTCACGGTTCAGCTGTTCAGGCGCACCTTCATAATCGTGTGCAAGGGGAATGTAATAAGCATCATTCGCATCGAATGCAACAGAAAAACCGACCATTTCAGCAACACGATAGTCCAGGCTGGTGGTTTCAGTATCTATGGCAAAACGTTTTTCTGTGCTCAGACGTTTAAACAGCACATCCCAGTCCGCCTGGGTCAGTACGGTGTGATATTTTGCATCACCGAGTAAGTCATCAATACTGGTGCTGCTTGCCTGATCTACAGAGGGTTCAGTATCACTTTGCTGTTCTGTTTTAACAATCTCTTTAGTGGTCTGCTTATAGGTGACATTGTTTGGATTGTTCGGGTGATCAAGAGACTGTAACTGATTACGGAATTCAAGTTCTGTATAAAGATTACGCAGAGTCTCTACATCTGGATCGCACAGTTTTAAGTCGTCATAAGTGATGTTCAGATCCAGATCAATCACGATGCTCGCCAGCTGATGATCGAGAGTAATCCCTTCAACGTTATCTTTGATGTTCTGACCGACTTTACCTTTAATGTTGTCGACATTTTCCAGGATACCGCCAATTGAGCCATATTCATTCAGCAGTTTAGCCGCTGTTTTTGCACCGACGCCAGGTACGCCACGGATACCGTCCGATGCATCACCCATGAGCGTTAAATAGTCAATAATCTGGTCAGGTCTTACTCCAAATTTTTCAATAACCCCATCAATATCCATGGGCTTGTCTTTAAAGCTGTCTTCAAGTGTGACTTTCTCTGTCACCAACTGTGCCATGTCTTTATCGCCAGTGGAAATGAGCACTTGATGCCCTGCAGCTTCAGCACGTTTTGCCAGTGTGCCGATGATGTCATCTGCTTCTGCACCCGGCAGCATATGCAGTGGAATACCCAGTGCACGGATCAGCGCATGCAGATAAGGAATCTGCTGAGACAGTTCCTCTGGCATGGTTGGACGGTCACCTTTATAAATAGGGGACAGTTCATGACGGAACGTAGGTTCTGGTGTATCGAAAATCACCGCCATGTGTGTTGGTTGTACACGACGCATTAATTTCTGAATTGCTGAAATTGCCCCACGGATGGCATTGGTCTGTAAACCAGTTGAAGTGGTTAAAGGTGGTAGTGCATGAAATGCACGGAATAAAAAATAAGACCCATCGACCAGGACAAATGGTGGCATTGCAACTTTCCAATTCTGATAACTGCGTTATTGTACGTGATTTTTCGGCAGGGCGCAGACACATGATTGTATAAGCACGTTACCGAATATCTGATGAATACTGAATAGCCTGGGTTTTTATTGTTGTATGATCATGAAAACAGGGAAAGAGAACAGGATAAGATGCTGAATGGCTCGCTGAAAGGGCAAAATGAAATTCGCATGATCTGGCTGATGGTGCTGATCATTGTGGCAGTCAGTGCATGGTTTCTGAAAACACCGGTCGTGACTTATATCTGTGTGGTTGCCCTGGTGATCAGCGTGATGCAGTATGTTGACGCTGTGCAGAAACCGCTGGATGAGCTGTCTGTTCAGTATCAGTACACATCGGAACCGACCTCTAAAACGCCACTCTACATTGCTTCCGTACTTGCTTTTGCAGGTGGATTTACGGATCTGCAGTGGCTGACCGCACTGGGTGTTACAGCGTGGATTTTTTTCTTTCTCAGATGGTTACAGCGTCTTGAGCTTGCACTAAACAGGTTGCAGTTTCAGATCCGACATAGAAAAACGGCAGATCATATCGCTGAGCCCTTTCAAAGTGTGAGTGAAGAACAGCGTCAGTCACATAATGCTGAAACAGAGCTCAGTCTGAGTGGGCAGATCAGACAGTGGATATTTACAGGTAATCCAGTGTTAAAGGTGGCGATATCAGTTCTGATCGCAGGTCTTATTTTGCTGCTCAGATTTGCTACCGAGCACTGGCAGCTGAGTCTGGCGCTCAAGCTGGTTATTGTTGCAGGTTTCAGTGCGATGATTGCTGGGGGCGGATATACACTGTTTTCCAGAAACAGAAGTTTTGCACTGGCGCTGGAAGGTCTGGGTATCGCTGGGCTGTTTCTGACGCTGTTTTTTGCCTATTACAATTCAGTCATAGCATCATTATTGTCAGCCAGTCTGTGTTTTGCGGTCATTATGGCAGTCACAGTCTGGCTCAGTCTGAAACAGCAGTCAGTTGAGCTGTCTCTGATGGCGATGCTAGTCGCTTATGCCGCACCTTTTACATTGCCTGTGCGGGATGCAACAGCACCTGAACTGCTGAGCTATTATCTGGTCATCAATCTGAGCATAGCGCTGTTAAGCACACTCAGACCCTGGAAATATCTGAACCAGATCGCCTTGCTGATGACGGCTGTGGTCGGTGGTGGTTATGCTTTTGCTCATGCCGCGCTGATTGAACGTCCAGCCCTGAGTCTGCTGGTTCTTGCACATGCCGCTGTATTTATATGGATCGGTTTCCGTTTCAGTCAGTTGCTGGCAAAGCATGATTTCAACAGCTTCAAGCTGAAACCTGTGCTTGATTTGGCTGTGATTTATGGAACACCTCTGACGGCATATTTTTTCCTGTATCTGATGTACTTTGAGTTGCCATATCAGCAGGCAGCTTTCAGCCTGTTGTTTGCTGGCGTTTATCTGTTGCTGTATTTGTGGTGTCGTAACCGACAGATTATTGAGCTGATTGCACAGAGTTATTTCAGTCTGATGCTGATTTTCCTGGCACTGATTCTCCCCATTTTACTGCCTGAACAATGGAGTGTAATCGGCTGGGCTGTGGAAGGAGCAGTGGTTTTTATTTTTGCACTGTACCGGAAGTCCATGCTGAGTCAGTATCTGGCGATGGGGCTGCTCAGTGTTGCAGGACTGAATGGGTTATATAGTCTGGTAAATTCAGACAGTTTTCCTTTCATCATGGGGTGGGGGTTAAGCCTGAGTTATCTGTCGGTTGTTCTGATGGCTAACAGGAGAGCCTCGTTCCGCCAGCAGCAGAATACCTTCAGTGTGATTTTTTTCGGTATGCTGATGTTTTCAGCCATGATTATGCTCCTGGCAGTCTTGCTCGATCTGTTACATGGACCTGATCAGTTATTGCATACATTGCTGATCTGCTCAGGACTTCTGCTGCTGATCAATGAATATCTGAAATACTGTAAAGCTAGCTGGACCTGGCAGATTCCTGAATGGGCAGGACTGTTGCCACTGAGTGCTGTGGCTGCCTGGTTACTCATGCGAAATATGCATGACGGCATGCTGGTCTGGTCAGATCTTTATACCCGTACAGGATTTGCAGTCGCTGCAACTGTATTAACCCTGATCTGGTTAAGACCATTGTCAGGACTAAAAATGGCAAAAGAATGGGTCAGCCTGGGGGCTTTATCCAGTTTAAGTGCGGTCAGTCTGACACTGTTTCCTGGCATACCATTCATCAGTGTGGTGATTCTTCCTTTACTGTTTGCTGTGTGGTGTTTTAAACAACCGTCTGACAGTACATGGCGGTTATGCTGGCAGAGCAGAAGCAGTCTGTGTTTACTTATGCTCTGGATGATCTGTTCTCAGCTCTATTCCCAACAGGCGTTTCATGCTTATTTTGTCCCTGTACTGAATCCGTTTGATGTGGTCAGTATTATGGTACTGATCGGTTTTATCTGGATGCTGACGCTACAGATTCATTCGGGACTGGACCGCAGTCTGGCTGCAGTGCTCGTGGTGCTCGGTGTTTTATGGTTAAGTAGTTATGTTTTACTCAGAGCACTGCATATCTATGCTGCGACACCGTATAACGATATGTCACTGTGGAAAAATGGACTGGTTCAGTTAAGTCTGACACTGTTATGGGTAGGGCTGGCATTTGTTGCGATGAGCACCGCAAGCCGTAAACAGCTGAAACCTGTGTGGTTGCTGGGAGGCAGTCTGCTCGTGATCGTGACACTGAAACTGGTGCTGTTTGATTTATCACATATCGGAACATTAACCAGGGTTATTTCTTTTCTGGGTGCAGGCTTTGTCATGCTGATCATTGCGTATATAGCACCGATGCCAGGACAGAAAAATGAATCTGTATAATGCTTTCTGAACAGGCAGAACATCCCACTTTTTATACAGCAATAAAAAAAGCCTTCATGGAAGAAGGCTTGTCCGGATTTTATTTCAGGTCAGGTTCACGCTTAATATTCTGTGTATTTGCATACTGATCCAGGTCAGCATTACTCAGAGGACTTTGCGAGTGTAGAGGACGGTCTACAAAACCAATTTTTGGCACAGGAATTTCGATCTGATTTTCCACAAAACGGTTACGGATCATTTCATGGATTTCATCTTTGGCTCTTAAATAATTGTCCTGCTTACACCACAGTGCAAACAGCAGTTCAATGGATGACTCACCAAAAGCAGTGACTGTCACCTGAGGTTTTGGGTCGGCCAGTACACGTGGATAGTCACTGGCAACATCCAGTAAAACTTCACGGACTTTGTTGATGTCTTCATTGAAATTGATGGACAGGCTGATAGGAATCCGCCGTATGGGAAACTTGGACAGGTTATGAACGGGTGCGCGGATCAGCTGTTCATTGGGCAGACGGATATAAATGTTATCAATGGTCAGCAGTTTTACCGACAGCAGATCAATCGAAATCACTTCACCCTCGATCACATGACCACGGATTAAGGTCAGCTGAATGGTATCCCCAACCTCGAAAGACCCTTCACCAATCAGAAACAGACCACTGATTAAGTTGGAGGCTGAAGTTTGTGAGGCGAAACCCAGAGCGACCGTCAGAATACCCGCGGCACCTAGGAAAACACTCAGCTTGAAACCGGCTTCCTTTAAACTGGTGATCACAAACAGCATGAAAATAAAATAAAAAATACCACGACGCCAGACCAGTCGCTGATGTGCATTAAACCGTGCGCCAATGGTTCGGATAAATGCATTGGAAATCAGTCGGGCGAGAAAAAATCCAATGACACAGAGCACCAGTGCAACCAGTAACTCACTGAGTCGGTCTGTGTTGATATTGGTAAATACGCCTTTAAAACTGTCGGCAATATCTTTGGGAATACTTGTTTCAGCCATCATGTACTCCTAAAAGAAAGAATCAAACATATTGAACAGCGCACCACCCGGTGAACGTGGTGGATGTACATAAACCACTTCACCAGCCAGTGGCGGTGTCCTGTTTTCAATACGGACACGGGCAGGGCGGTCATTGCCTTCATACAGCACTTTAATCTGTGAGGTCCACAGACGTCCTGTGCTTTCACTGTGAAATAAAGGCAAGGCTGGGACAGGCACATTCATACGGTCAAAACGCAGCTGATGACTACTGACATTATGAAAATCAATGGGAGTGACAGCACGAAAAGCACGGGGTTTTAAGGACTTCAGTTCGGTACGTCCATCGACCGCTGTGGCATAACACATTTCTCCTGAACGGTGGTCAGGTCCAAACCAGGTGTCTTTAGGCTGAATAACGGGAATATCAAACAGAGGTTCTTTCTGCGCCTGCACAAAACCTGCCACCCAGAGAGGCGTACTGATATAGAGCGTCCCACGCTGTCCAGCAGGAATGTAAATAGGGTCTACGGGACGGATCACCACCGAGCGGTCAGCAAGTCTTGGCATGAGCTGAAATGTATTGTGTGTTTCACGGAACATATAGCGTTCAACATGCACAGGCTGTGGAAAACCAAAACTGACATCATTGATGCAGCTCCATTGCTGTTCATAGTCATACTGGAACTGTGGACGATAATATTCAAGCCGCCATTCCTGTAAGCCACGGGTCAGACGCATCATCATCGAGCCAAACTGCCAGGCCTTGGACTGATACAGCTCAAACTGCTGTTCGCCCCACCATTTCAGATTTGGAAGTTCGGGTTCCAGGTGTTCAGTATTTTTTGACAACTCTACTTTCCCTATATCTTTAAATCTTAAAAACAGACTTCACGCTGTCATGCGCTTAGAGTACACTCAAAACAAGTTTAATCATTAATATAAGTTGTAATGCAAGCGCTTAAACAATTACAAATACCATATAGTTTTGCAAAAAGACATGGCGTGCTGATCCGTTACGAAGGCGATCAGGCTTATATTGTCCGCCGTGAAAACACGCCTTTGTCTGCGATTCAGGAAGCCCGCAGATTTCTTGGCTATGTGGCACAGCATCAGCTGTATACAGATCAGGAATTCAATAAAATTCTGAGTTCAAGTTTTGCAGGAGACACAGGGGAGTCTCAGCAGGTGGCAGCAGGGCTTGAAGACCATCCTGATTTACTCAGTCTGGCAGATCAGGTACCCGAAACTGAAGATCTGATGGATCAGGAAGATGATGCTCCTATTGTCCGTTTAATCAATGCCTTGCTCTCAGAAGCAATCCGTGTCGGTGCATCCGATATTCACATTGAAGCATTTGAAAAGAAACTGTCCGTCCGTTTACGGGTTGATGGTCAGTTGCGCGAGATTGTTCAGCCACGCCGTGAACTTGCACCTTTGCTGGTTTCACGTATTAAAGTCATGGCAAAACTGGATATTGCTGAAAAACGTATCCCTCAGGATGGACGTATTTCCTTGCGTCTCGCAGGTCGTGAAGTGGATGTCCGTGTATCAACCCTGCCATCGTCACATGGGGAGCGGGTGGTGATGCGTCTGCTGGATAAACAGGCAGGACGTCTGAATATGACCCACCTTGGGTTAATGCAAAGTGACTATGATCGTTTAACAACACTGGTTCACCGTCCGCATGGCATTATCCTCGTGACAGGTCCTACAGGTTCGGGTAAAACCACGACGCTGTATGCCGCACTTTCAGATCTCAATGATGGTTCTAAAAATATCCTCACTGCCGAAGACCCTATTGAATATCAGTTGGAAGGGATTGGTCAGACTCAGGTCAACAGCAAAGTCGATATGACCTTTGCTCGTGCTTTAAAAGCCATGCTCCGTCAGGATCCGGATGTGGTCATGGTCGGTGAGATCCGTGATCTTGAAACGGCAGAAATTGCAGTTCAGGCATCACTGACAGGTCACCTGGTATTATCAACACTGCATACCAATACAGCCATTGGTGCTGTGACCCGTTTAAAGGACATGGGGATTGAGCCGTTCTTGCTGGCGAGTTCACTTATTGGTGTGATTGCACAGCGTCTGGTTCGGACTTTATGTTCACATTGTCATACCTGGCGTGAAGCTGACAGCTTTGAAAAAGATATTTTTAAACCTGTCAGCTCTGAGCTGACTTTAAAACTTCCAGTGCCGAAAGGTTGTGATCATTGTTCCCATACGGGTTTTACAGGGCGTACTGCAATTTATGAAATTGTACCTGTGGATGAGCAGATGAGACGTTTGATTCATGGCAATGCTGCTGAATATGAGCTTGAGGAATATGCGCGCCGTGAGGCAGGTTCAATCCGTGATGATGGTTTACGTAAAGTGCTGGCAGGTAAAACCACGATGGAAGAAGTTTTACGTGTGACCAATGAAGCGGCTGAGTGAAGAAAGGAATATTCATATTAGGTTTTGAATTTTTAACTATTGTAGACTGAGTATTATTTAAGATATCTATTTAAATTCGTGGAACAATAGTTAAATACCTGGCGTGAAACGTGAAAAATCCATAAAAAGCCCAACTTGGAAAAGCTGGGTTTTTTATTGCATGATAAGGTTATGATTTAAAATAGGAAATTAAATCTATTTCGCATAAGGTGTATTATGTTAATTTTAGAAAAAGTTAAAAGTATTTGAGAGCGTAATAAATGAATAGTATTCATGAAATTATAGAAAAAATACAAAATGAATGGGAGATCGAACCTAAGAAAGCTATTCATAAAGGTATTGAATGTCCCTTTCCTTTACGATGTTCATTAAATCCAAAAAACAAAATTTACCCACTAATACTTCAAACACTTTTGCCAAAAGCATTAGAGGATTTTTATACAATATCTAATGGTGCAGATCTATTTATAGATCAAGAATATGGACAATGGGGATTAAAATTATATCCTTTTGAGGAGATAACTTTTGCTTCAAAAATTTATAAAAGTAGTCGAAAGGCTGATGCTCTTCAAAGTGACTTAATTATTGGGGAATTTTATGGAGATTCAGACTTATTGTTAGTTCGATGTGATCCTGATAGTGATGATTACGGCTCTATTTTGGTTGTCTTACCTATAGATCAACGACAAGATTGGTATATTGTTGCCAATACTTTTGAAGAGTTCATTAATAAATTTTATGAATCTCAGGGTGATAAATTCTGGGAACATTAAAGTATATGTCGGATATTAGCTCCATTTAATATAATGGGTGTTATGTGAAATAATTTCTCTATTTTTATTTAAAATCAAATAATTAATTAGATATTGGTCTCTTGTTTAAAAAAGCCGATTATAAAAATCGGCTCCTGAGCAATCATCTGAATTCTTTAATACATCAAACAATTACATTGAGCGTCACATCAATATTGCCACGGGTTGCATTGGAGTACGGGCAAACGATATGCGCAGCATCCACTAGTTTTTGTGCTTCTGCCTGCTCCAGACCTTCCAGGTGAATATTTAACTTCACTTCAATCCCAAAACCCGTTGGAATCGGACCAATACCGACTTCACCTTCAATATATGCATCAGGCGTAATTTTTAACTGATCGCGGTTGGCAACAAACTTCATTGCACCCAGGAAACATGCAGAATAGCCCGCAGCAAAAAGCTGTTCAGGATTGGTTCCACCACCTGCACCGCCCATTTCCTTTGGCACAGCTAACTTTACATCTAAAATATTATCGGAAGAGGTCGCACGACCATCACGACCACCTGTTGCTTTGGCATGTGCGGTATAAACAACTTTTTCTAAAGACATCTCTGTTCC
This sequence comes from Acinetobacter chinensis, assembly GCF_002165375.2. Taxonomy (NCBI): domain Bacteria; kingdom Pseudomonadati; phylum Pseudomonadota; class Gammaproteobacteria; order Moraxellales; family Moraxellaceae; genus Acinetobacter; species Acinetobacter chinensis. The sequence continues at coordinate 2,941,620 of NZ_CP032134.1, read as the reverse complement.
CTGTTATCCGAGTCTGAAAACATATCCTGAATGAAAATATCCAGAGTGTGCGCAGTTATTTTGTAAAAAACGGGAGGGTAATGTTTACAGGATGTGTTTGAGTTCTAGCCTGAGCAGCTGAGTTTTATGGTCAAAATAAAAGAAAACAGTGGTTTGATCTGAGCAGGTATACAGATATCGCTTATCCATTGATGAAAAGGCATCACCAATGGATAGATCAGTCAGACCTGTTTTACCATAACTCTGCAATTTTTTTCATGAGTTTTGCACGAAGTGGTGCAGCAGGGTTTCCAGGATTCCGCAGTGTTTCATTTTCATAAAACTTTTGCCAGGTCTGAACCATTTCCAGGCTGACTCCCTGATGCTTAAAACCATTCACATCCTGGGCAGTGATATTGTTCAGTCGTTTTTCAGCACCATCAGGTCCCGTTCCCCAGCCAATAATTCCCTGACTAAATTCAGGCAGTTTCATATTGCCAGGTGTAGGAGGTAACGGCAGTCGTTCAATTGAAGTGTTCAGCTGTGCAGAAGGGTGCAGGTCTTTGGAAATGGCTGTATCTGCGAAACTGATCATGGAGGTTGAAAGAAGCAGGGTTGCGATAAGGGAAAATTTAAGCATGGAAATTTATAAAATAAAATGAGAATCATTATTATATGTGAAATGTTTTAATAATATTATGGAAATAACAGAAATTTTTAAACAGTCGTGAATGGATCAGTAGTTCAGCAGGACACGATGTTGCATCAAGGGCATGGAAGCACGGACAGCATTCTGTTCAGCCAGGTCAAATGGTACGGTAATCAGTTGAGCACCTTCGGCATGAACAATGTCCAGAAGCTGACCACGACTGTTTGCTGCACCTGCATGTCCCCAGGTCTGACGTTTTTCACCGTGCCATCCCTGCTGAGCTGCACCAAGTATTTCACACTGACTGTCCATAGCCCGAGCCTGTAACAGTAACTGCCAGTGCATCTGACCGGTTGTATAGGTAAACGCTGCTGGTGCAGTCAGTATATTTGCACCTCGGGCACGAAGTGTTAAAGCCAGTTCAGGAAAACGCAGGTCATAACAGACCATTAAGCCAATATTGCCAAAAGGTGTTTTTGCTACAACCACATCTGTACCAGGTTCAAAAAACATGGATTCCTGATAACCACCGACGGCATCACCCACCTGCACATCAAACAGATGGATTTTGTCATAACGGGCTTCTGTCCGTTCAGGACTGATGCACAGGCTGACCGTGCGGACACGTCCATCTTCAATCACAGAACCATCTGGACGGAAAGGGCATGGGAGTGTGCCTGCTACAATCCAGATCTGATGCTGATGTGCCAGCTGCTCAAGCCGTTGCTGAATTTCTTCAAAACGGGCAGCTGTTTCACGTTGTTTACCTGCGGCAAAGCAGACAAAATTTTCCGGAAAAACAATCAGAGAAGCACCCTGAGCTTTACTTTGCAGAATCAATGACTCAATCACACTGAAGTTTGCTTCAATGTTATTCTGAGAGTTCATCTGAACAATGGAAAGTAAAGTCATGTGCTGTCCCTGCAGATCTGGAAATTAAGCGTTTTGCTTGGCAGATGCTGAATCCAGGTTAACCTGTTCCTTTTCAAGCTGTTTTACCAATGGCTCAAACATATTCTGGTTGTTTTCATTGAGCTTCATCAGTGTTTTGTGGGCGTCAAGAACTGTACCCAGCATTGTACCGTGAGTGATGTTGTCATCCAGTAAAGCCTGTGTGCAGACATTTGGATCACCGCAGTAATTTAAAATCACAAAAACCTGACCCAGCCCCATGCTGTTTGCAAGAGTTGTAATATCAGGGTTAGTAGACAGCATAACTGCCTGAATATGGTGAACCTGTTTCAGTTTTAAACCGAGTTTCGCCAGGATTCCCAGAACAGTACTGTCAATGAACGTAGTTTCTGTTAAATCAACGATAGCGCCGACTACATTTTGCTGCTGTTCAATTCTGTTTAAAAGTTTGTCTAGACTGATGCAGGATTGGGCACGCACTTCGCCAATAAGCTTAAAAATATGCGTTCCATTCAAGCTTGCATATTCAACATGACCTGTTGACATAAAAATGCCATTTGCAGAGAAGGATGTGAAAATTATCACATAGGGACACTTCAGACTCAAGTAGCCTGGAGTCGTATTGCATGTTAAAAAAACTTAACTGTTTGAAAATTAAATTAATTGATTCGACGTAAACTTAGTATGGCAATGTCATCTGCAACATGATCAGGGGCCTGGAATGATTGATTCTGCAAATGGTAGACCAGTTTTTCAAACTGTTCGTTGAGACCGCCGTCGAAAGGTTCCAGTGCGCCATCTGAACAGATAATGAACCGTGCATGGCGGTTCAGGATACATTCAAATTCTTCAACTTCCAGGTCTTCAGTCAGTCCTAAAGGAAAGCTGCTGGTATTCAGAATACGGGGTGTCTGATTGGGTTCAAAAATAATGGCAGGAGGATAATGTCCGGCACTGGACCAGCGCAGCTGATGAGTCTCCAGGTTCAGAACACCAGCAATCATGGTGATGTGCTTTTCAATATTTTCCTGAACCAGCATGCCGTTGAGTTTCTTGATCAGTTCGCGTGGGGTTTTGGAGCGACCGTGAAAGGCAGCCATCCAAGAGGTTAGCAGACTGCTTGTGACACCATGCCCAGAAACATCCGCCAGATAGAACATCAGCTCTTTATCGCTGATTTTCCAGTAGTCATACCAGTCTCCGGACAGATAAGCCGATGGCTGAAACAGCGTTTCAACTTTATAGTTGATCAGTTCGATGGGATTGGGTAACAGACATTTCTGAAGATCTGCTGCGGAAGGCAGATCACGACTGTCCTGATTTCTTTTATATTGCGCATCAATTTTCTGTAGCGCATGTTCAGGATTTGCAGGCAGACGGCTCCAAGTCCAACCAGCAAGCGCACCCAGTTCCCAGGCCTGGGAAAGGGCAGTACCTTCATTATCAAAAGCAATCACAACTGTCGGTAATGACCATTGATACGTCAGAAAGTCCTGAACATCTGCAATAGCAATAATCGTTGGATCATACAGGTCAATATCTTCAATATGTATCATCTGAACACCGGGTAATGTATTAATTACCTGATTCAGAAAGGGAATATCGCGTGTTGGCTGAATGAAATACATAAGGTCTGTGATTGATCCAATGCGTACCTGAAAGGACTACTATAACAATCAATTGAGTACCAAAGGAAGATGATGCCACCTTTGGTATGAATTTTTACAAATTATTCAGATGGATTCTGAGAGGACTCTGAGTCTTCATCAGAGAAGTCATCGCCATCATCTATAAAGGAAACAGCTCCATCATCCCCTTTTTTCTGTGCGATTTCGAACTTTTTATGCTGTAGATAGATGTCTCGGATCGCAGCATAGCGGTCGCCCTGAAGTACGCTTTCAGCATCGAGCAGATTGGCACGGGTATCAATACCGCCCCAGATGGTATTTCCCCAGGCTAAACCATCCTGATTATTATTGTCGAAAATATAAGTCAGTGGTTTTGCATAAGACTCAGCAGGATAGTCAAGTGCATTACGGAAAGTGCTTGGTCCAAGGACTGGCAACATAATATACGGACCACTTGGTACGCCATAATAGCCCAGTGTATCTCCGAGGCTTTCTTCTTCTGTGGACAGTCCAAGTCTACGGGCAGGATCAGCAAGTCCCAGTGTGGTCACTGTATTGATGGTTACGCGAGCCAGTGTTTTTGCTGCACGGGTGAAGCGACCCTGTGCAACCTGGTTTACAGCATTCCATGGTTCTCCCATATTTTTGCGGAACAGACGATAAGAGCCACGGACATTTTCAGGAACTTTAGCTTTATATTGAACTGAAACAGGACGGATGACATGACGGTCAACACTGTCATTCAATGCATAAATCTGACGGTTCAAAGGCTGTAATGGATCTTTGATTTCATCAGGCTGTGCTGCATTTGCATCCACTTTTAAATCTTTAGCCTTAATATTCTTTAATTCTTTCAGTGATTCAAGGCGAGGGTATTTAGGCGCAGCTTCTCTGACGGTTCCTTCTTCAACTGCATTTGTATCGGTTGAATCGGCAAAAACAGGGGAGACAAGCCCAATGCTGAGTAAACTTACCCATAAATATTGAGAATATTGCATATATAAAATCCTGAGTCCTGAATTCAGAAAAAATTAATCATGGATTAAAGTCGTTATGAATTCATCTTAAAGCATATGAATGATGCGTATTAAAACAAATTTGCTTAAAAAATGTAGATAAATAAGATAAATTGTGTAAAAACCCACCAAACAAGAAGAAAAACAAAAAAAAGATGTCTGAGGGGGTTGTGTTGGATGTGAAATGCTGTAGAATGCACATCCATCGGCGGTGATGAAGATTAAAACTTCTGATAAAACAGTAGCTTAGCATAGAATGGTTAAGTTGGGTTTTAGAAAGAAAGTTTAAAATAATTTACATTACATGTTGACTTTGAAGAGATTCAGAGTAATATAGCCGACCTAGCTTGATGCTGACGAAGCATTGAGAAGATCATTAAGAGAATATGAAGAACAACTTGTGTGGATTTTTACTGATTGATCGATCGAAATTATTTTCATTGATTGAATGGTTTAAATTACTCGAAGTTTATTTGAGAGAATTTGTCAGAAAATTGATGAGCCAAGATTGGCACCCTTTAAGGTGCTAGCAAGTATTAAACTGAAGAGTTTGATCATGGCTCAGATTGAACGCTGGCGGCAGGCTTAACACATGCAAGTCGAGCGGAGAGAGGTAGCTTGCTACTGATCTTAGCGGCGGACGGGTGAGTAATGCTTAGGAATCTGCCTATTAGTGGGGGACAACATTCCGAAAGGAATGCTAATACCGCATACGCCCTACGGGGGAAAGCAGGGGATCATTAGACCTTGCGCTAATAGATGAGCCTAAGTCGGATTAGCTAGTTGGTGGGGTAAAGGCCTACCAAGGCGACGATCTGTAGCGGGTCTGAGAGGATGATCCGCCACACTGGGACTGAGACACGGCCCAGACTCCTACGGGAGGCAGCAGTGGGGAATATTGGACAATGGGGGGAACCCTGATCCAGCCATGCCGCGTGTGTGAAGAAGGCCTTTTGGTTGTAAAGCACTTTAAGCGAGGAGGAGGCTACTCTGGTTAATACCTGGAGATAGTGGACGTTACTCGCAGAATAAGCACCGGCTAACTCTGTGCCAGCAGCCGCGGTAATACAGAGGGTGCGAGCGTTAATCGGATTTACTGGGCGTAAAGCGTACGTAGGCGGCTTTTTAAGTCGGATGTGAAATCCCTGAGCTTAACTTAGGAATTGCATTCGATACTGGGAAGCTAGAGTATGGGAGAGGATGGTAGAATTCCAGGTGTAGCGGTGAAATGCGTAGAGATCTGGAGGAATACCGATGGCGAAGGCAGCCATCTGGCCTAATACTGACGCTGAGGTACGAAAGCATGGGGAGCAAACAGGATTAGATACCCTGGTAGTCCATGCCGTAAACGATGTCTACTAGCCGTTGGGGCCTTTGAGGCTTTAGTGGCGCAGCTAACGCGATAAGTAGACCGCCTGGGGAGTACGGTCGCAAGACTAAAACTCAAATGAATTGACGGGGGCCCGCACAAGCGGTGGAGCATGTGGTTTAATTCGATGCAACGCGAAGAACCTTACCTGGTCTTGACATAGTAAGAACTTTCCAGAGATGGATTGGTGCCTTCGGGAACTTACATACAGGTGCTGCATGGCTGTCGTCAGCTCGTGTCGTGAGATGTTGGGTTAAGTCCCGCAACGAGCGCAACCCTTTTCCTTATTTGCCAGCACTTCGGGTGGGAACTTTAAGGATACTGCCAGTGACAAACTGGAGGAAGGCGGGGACGACGTCAAGTCATCATGGCCCTTACGACCAGGGCTACACACGTGCTACAATGGTCGGTACAAAGGGTTGCTACCTAGCGATAGGATGCTAATCTCAAAAAGCCGATCGTAGTCCGGATTGGAGTCTGCAACTCGACTCCATGAAGTCGGAATCGCTAGTAATCGCGGATCAGAATGCCGCGGTGAATACGTTCCCGGGCCTTGTACACACCGCCCGTCACACCATGGGAGTTTGTTGCACCAGAAGTAGGTAGTCTAACCGTAAGGAGGACGCTTACCACGGTGTGGCCGACGACTGGGGTGAAGTCGTAACAAGGTAGCCGTAGGGGAACCTGCGGCTGGATCACCTCCTTAACGAAAGATTGACGATTGGTAAGAATCCACAACAAGTTGTTCTTCATTGATGTATCTGAGGGTCTGTAGCTCAGTTGGTTAGAGCACACGCTTGATAAGCGTGGGGTCACAAGTTCAAGTCTTGTCAGACCCACCATTCTGACGAATCAGCACAGAAACAGATATATCGGGATCTTAACTGGGGACTTAGCTTAGTTGGTAGAGCGCCTGCTTTGCACGCAGGAGGTCAGGAGTTCGACTCTCCTAGTCTCCACCATCACATTAAGTGAAGTTCTGAATTATAGAATTTAGTGAATATGACGATCATCTGATCTCAGTTTATTAAGTTCTGTGATTTATCACAGTTTGCTACCTGCTGACGAGGCGGTAGTTAATCATTAACAGCATATATTTGAGTTGAAATAAATTGTTCATACTCATGACCGACATTAACACTGACAGTAATTTATTACTGTGATGTGAAAATGAAGGAAATGAGAAACTAGCGATTAAACTGAATCAAGCGTTTTGGTATATGAATCTAATTGAAGCTGTACAGTGATTAATTTCACAGACGCCAACTGTATGAGAGTGATGAGAAATCGTCGCGATCTGTTGCTCATCCTACTTGTAGGGATGAACGACTGTTTGGGGTTGTATAGTCAAGTAATTAAGTGCATGTGGTGGATGCCTTGGCAGTCAGAGGCGATGAAAGACGTAATAGCCTGCGATAAGCTCCGGGGAGGCGGCAAATATCCTTTGATCCGGAGATTTCTGAATGGGGAAACCCACCTGCTATAAGGCAGGTATCGTAACATGAATACATAGTGTTACGAGGCGAACGAGGGGAAGTGAAACATCTCAGTACCCTTAGGAAAAGAAATCAATTGAGATTCCCTCAGTAGCGGCGAGCGAACGGGGAACAGCCCATTAAGTCATATAAGCTTTAGTGGAATGCTCTGGGAAGTGCAACCATAGTAGGTGATAGTCCTGTACGCGAAAGGGCTTATATGATGATGTCGAGTAGGGCGAGGCACGTGAAACCTTGTCTGAATATGGGGGGACCATCCTCCAAGGCTAAATACTCCTGACTGACCGATAGTGAACCAGTACCGTGAGGGAAAGGCGAAAAGAACCCCTGTGAGGGGAGTGAAACAGATCCTGAAACCGCATGCATACAAGCAGTGGGAGCCGACTTGTTCGGTGACTGCGTACCTTTTGTATAATGGGTCAGCGACTTATATTCAGTAGCAAGGTTAACCGTATAGGGGAGCCGTAGGGAAACCGAGTCTTAATAGGGCGTTCAGTTGCTGGGTATAGACCCGAAACCGGGTGATCTATCCATGAGCAGGTTGAAGGTTGGGTAACACTAACTGGAGGACCGAACCCACTGTCGTTGAAAAGCCAGGGGATGACTTGTGGATAGGGGTGAAAGGCTAATCAAACTCGGTGATAGCTGGTTCTCCCCGAAAGCTATTTAGGTAGCGCCTCGGACGAATACCATTGGGGGTAGAGCACTGTTTCGGCTAGGGGGTCATCCCGACTTACCAAACCGATGCAAACTCCGAATACCAATGAGTACTATCCGGGAGACAGACTGCGGGTGCTAACGTCCGTAGTCAAGAGGAAAACAATCCAGACCGCCAGCTAAGGCCCCAAAATTATAGTTAAGTGGGAAACGATGTGGGAAGGCATAGACAGCTAGGAGGTTGGCTTAGAAGCAGCCACCCTTTAAAGAAAGCGTAATAGCTCACTAGTCGAGTCGGCCTGCGCGGAAGATGTAACGGGGCTAAAACTATATGCCGAAGCTGCGGATTTGCAATTTATTGCAAGTGGTAGGGGAGCGTTCTGTAAGCCGATGAAGGTGGATTGAGAAGTCTGCTGGAGGTATCAGAAGTGCGAATGCTGACGTGAGTAACGACAAAACGGGTGAAAAACCCGTTCGCTGAAAGACCAAGGGTTCCAGTCCAACGTTAATCGGGGCTGGGTGAGTCGACCCCTAAGGCGAGGCCGAGAGGCGTAGTCGATGGGAAACTGGTTAATATTCCAGTACTTGTGTGTAATGCGATGAGAGGACGGAGAAGGTTAAGTCAGCCTGGCGTTGGTTGTCCAGGTGGAAGGATGTAGGCATGTATCTTAGGCAAATCCGGGGTACTCTATGCTGAGATCTGATAGCAAGCTGTACTTGTACAGTGAAGTGGCTGATACCATACTTCCAGGAAAAGTCTCTAAGCTTCAGTTACACAGGAATCGTACCCGAAACCGACACAGGTGGTCAGGTCGAGTAGACCAAAGCGCTTGAGAGAACTCTGCTGAAGGAACTAGGCAAAATGGTACCGTAACTTCGGGAGAAGGTACGCTGCCGGCGGTGATTTCCCTTGCGGAATGAGCGGCCAGCAGCCACAGAAACCAGGCCCCTGCAACTGTTTATTAAAAACATAGCACTCTGCAAACACGAAAGTGGACGTATAGGGTGTGATGCCTGCCCGGTGCTGGAAGGTTAATTGATGGGGTTAGCGTAAGCGAAGCTCTTGATCGAAGCCCCAGTAAACGGCGGCCGTAACTATAACGGTCCTAAGGTAGCGAAATTCCTTGTCGGGTAAGTTCCGACCTGCACGAATGGCATAATGATGGGGGCGCTGTCTCCAGCAGAGGCTCAGTGAAATCGAATTCGCCGTGAAGATGCGGTGTACCCGCGGCTAGACGGAAAGACCCCGTGAACCTTTACTGCAGCTTGACATTGAACTTTGATCTTACCTGTGTAGGATAGGTGGGAGGCTTTGAAGTAGTGACGCCAGTTGCTATGGAGCCATCCTTGAAATACCACCCTGGTAATATTGAGGTTCTAACTCTGTCCCGTTATCCGGGACGAGGACCATGTCTGGTGGGTAGTTTGACTGGGGCGGTCTCCTCCTAAAGAGTAACGGAGGAGTACGAAGGTGCGCTCAGCGTGGTCGGAAATCACGCGTAGAGTATAAAGGCAAAAGCGCGCTTAACTGCGAGACCCACAAGTCGAGCAGGTACGAAAGTAGGTCTTAGTGATCCGGTGGTTCTGTATGGAAGGGCCATCGCTCAACGGATAAAAGGTACTCTGGGGATAACAGGCTGATACCGCCCAAGAGTTCATATCGACGGCGGTGTTTGGCACCTCGATGTCGGCTCATCTCATCCTGGGGCTGAAGCAGGTCCCAAGGGTATGGCTGTTCGCCATTTAAAGAGGTACGCGAGCTGGGTTTAGAACGTCGTGAGACAGTTCGGTCCCTATCTACCGTGGGCGCTGGAAATTTGAGAGGATCTGCTCCTAGTACGAGAGGACCAGAGTGGACGAACCTCTGGTGTACCGGTTGTGACGCCAGTCGCATCGCCGGGTAGCTATGTTCGGAAGGGATAACCGCTGAAAGCATCTAAGCGGGAAGCCTACCTCAAGATAAGATTTCCCTAGGACTTTATGTCCTCTAAAGAGCCGTTGAAGACTACGACGTTGATAGGCTGGATGTGGAAGCACGGTGACGTGTGAAGCTGACCAGTACTAATTGCTCGTGAGGCTTGACTATACAACACCCAAACAGTTGTTGTATAAAGCTCAGTTGATTCGATATTCATCAGAATGACTTGATTCAGAATCGCAACAGTATGACAATGTTCCAACTCAGATAGAGCTGTTAATAACTCATTTGGAAAAAGCATTGGCATCTAAATAAGACCAAAGCAAGTATCCATAAACAGTTGTGCTGGCGACAATAGCAAGAGTGAACCACCTGATCCCTTCCCGAACTCAGAAGTGAAACCTCTTTGCGCTGATGGTAGTGTGGGGTTACCCATGTGAGAGTAAGTCATCGCCAGCTCATTATTCCTAAACACCCTCAATCATTTGATTGAGGGTGTTTTTTATTGTCCAGTGAAAGGAAAAGTAAAAGCTATTTCAGTCGGGTCATGCTTAAACCTGCTGCTTTGCTGTAGCTGATTTCAAAAATCTGATTGTCCGGGTGCTGAGCAATACAGAGTTCCCCGTACATTACAGTTTTATAGCCTAAGCGCTGCTGCACAAAATTCATCAGTTCAGTCCGTTTAGGAATCAGCTCCTTCATGTAGTCTCCCCATACTTCAAAGAACAGAGGAGGAAAACCACAGTTTTTTAGGGTATGGACACTGCCTTCGAGTACTTCAAGCTGGTTGCTCTCTGTTTCCATGATGAAGAATGATATTTCTGAGATGCATTCAGTGAAAATGAATCCGAAATTATCTGCTGTCTTGTTAATTTTAAAATTCTTCTGTATGTTTTTTAATAAAATTATGTTATAAAAAATTAAAACGGCATATTTTTTGCTTATCACCTTTGCCTTAAGCGCTGTATAAAATGGAGAGCGGTTGAAGATGAAGTTATCGGTTGGGTTAAAAGTTGCAAACTCTTTGTCACTGACACCGCAGTTACAACAGGCCATTCGTTTGCTTCAACTTTCCAGCCTTGAGCTGGAACAGGAAATTCAGATTCAGCTGGACAGTAATCCATTACTGGAGAAGGTTGAGGATTTATCCACTATTGAAAGTTTATCCTCATTAAAAGAAAGCGAAGCAGAACAGAAAGATCTGACAAATGAATTAAATGCAGATCATTTACCTGATGATTTACCTGTAGATACAGACTGGGATGATGTGTATACCCATCAGCCAACAAGTTTAGGGGCTGCTGAATACGAGGAGCGTGAAGATAACCGTCAGGGGCATCAGAGTTTACAGGCGCATATGCTTGAGCAGATTAATTTGCTGCATTTTTCACTGGTCGAGCAATTGATTGCCCGCTGTATAGTGGATTCACTGGATAATAAAGGCTTTCTTGATTGTGAGATTTCAGAAATAACCTCATCGGTTCAGCACCTGCTGAATACTATGGGGTATGAAGAAGAAATAGAAGATGATGAAGTTCAGGTGGTCCTCAAACATATACAGCGGCTGGAACCTGTCGGGGTAGGCTCCCGTAATCTTGCAGAATGTCTGCTGGTTCAGCTGGAAGGATTGCCTGCGCAACTTCCATATAGGTATGAAGCTGTACTTTTGATGAAACATTATGAACTGCTGGTTTCAAATGATATTCAGAAGTTGATGAAACAGACTGGTTTAAATGCTGATCAGTTGAAAAGCGCAGTTGAACTGCTCAAAACATTGAAAGCACATCCAGGAATTGAATTTGAAGACCGTGAGTCTGATTATCAGATTCCTGATGTAGTGGTTATGAAAAAAAATGAGCACTGGTTTGTACAGTTGAATCCTGATGTTGTTCCAAAGCTGAGAGTGAATGCTTTCTATGCTGGAATGATCCGACGGGCAGATCAAAGTGATGATAATCAGTATTTAAGAAATCAGATGCTTGAAGCTAAAAACTTTATAAAAAGCATAGATGAGCGACATAAGACGCTGTTAAAAGTAGCAACCTGTATTGTCGAGCATCAGAAAGGGTTTCTTGAAACTGGACCTGAGGGGATGAAGCCGCTGGTATTAAGAGATATTGCTGAAGAAGTGGAACTTCATGAATCAACTGTTTCGAGGGTCACAACCAATAAATATATGCTGACTCCACGCGGACTGTTTGAACTGAAATATTTCTTTTCGAGTCATGTAGGGACAACTTCGGGTGGTGAAGCCTCCTCAACAGCAATCCGTGCAAAAATTAAAAAACTGATTGCTGAGGAGAATATCCGTAAGCCATTGTCAGATAATACTATTGCCGGAATGTTAAAGGAGGAAGGGATTGATGTTGCAAGACGGACAGTCGCGAAGTATCGCGAATCGTTACATATTCCTTCATCTTCTGATAGAAAAGTCTTGATCTGATTTTTATTGTGTGGCTATTCTAGGGGTTCATTATGACAAAATAATGAATCTCTATTTATTTTAAGGAACAGCAGAAATGGTTGAATTTCAGTGATGTAACGGTTTGGTAAATCTGAGATGAATCTTTCAGCTGCTTTCTTTTCATATCCTAAAAGAAGGTGAGGGATTGAACTATGCAAATAACAATTCGTGGTCATCATTTAACTATCACCCCTGCAATTGAAGAAAATATCAGATATAAATTTGCAGATATGACAAAGCATCTTGATCAGGTCAACAGCATGCAGGTGAAGCTGACCAAAGATCATCAGCTGGATAAGCGATCTAAAAAAGGAAGTGCGAATCATATTGCTGAAGCAATTATCCGGTTGCCTGGAGCGGAACTCTTTGCTCAGGCTTCGGCAGACGATATGTATACTTCAATTAAGCGTCTGACAGAAAAATTAAAACGGCAACTGCATAAGCATCGTAAAATGCAGCTGGTATATCAGCCGCTGGCGGTATAGTTGAAAAATTTGTAAAAAGAGGTTTTTTAGACCTCTTTTTTTTATACGTATAATGTACGTGACTAATGAATTATTTTTTCTATTTATAGTAGAATGACAGGTTTTTACACTGTCAGCCCTACGAAGAGGTCTAAGCAATGAATAGTGAACAGCTCACTGAAATTTTAAAAGCGGCTTTTCCTGATGCAGAAGTTGCTGTCAGTGGACAGGCAGGGAAATTTGACCTCCGTATTGTCGATGATCAGTTCGAGGGTAAACGCCCTGTTCCCCGTCAACAGGCTGTTTATGCGCCGCTGAATTCATATATTGCCAGCGGTGAAGTACATGCTGTGACTATTCGTGCAATGACTAAAGAAGAATGGCGCAAAGCCAGCATGTTTGGAGCTTAAGCGTCAATGGATAAATTTGTCATTCAAGGCGGTGCAAAAATCGAAGGTGAAGTGCGAATTTCGGGTGCGAAAAATGCAGCTTTACCTTTACTGGCAGCAATGATTCTTGCAGACTCACCAATTACTCTAAAAAATGTCCCAAATCTGAAAGATGTCAGAACATTGGTTAAACTGATCAGTGGTCTTGGTATTACCATGACTTATGAAGGTGAAACTGTTACTGCAGATACGTCTACATTGGACAATCAGTTTGCACCGTATGAACTGGTGAAAACCATGCGTGCATCTATTTTGGTGCTTGGTCCATTACTGGCGCGTTATGGCAGTGCAAAAGTATCATTGCCAGGTGGCTGTGCCATTGGCTCACGCCCTGTAGATCAGCATTTAAAAGCATTGGAAGCTTTGGGTGCACACATTGAGGTCGAAAATGGCTATGTGATTGCCAGTGTCGATGGCCGCTTAAAAGGCGGTGAAGTGGTCTTTGATATGGTGACTGTAGGCGGTACAGAAAATATTCTGACTGCTGCGGTACTTGCAGATGGTGTAACCACAATCCGTAATGCAGCACGTGAACCTGAAATCACCGATCTTGCGCAAATGCTCATTAAAATGGGTGCAAAAATTGAAGGTTTAGACACAGATACACTAGTGGTGACTGGTGTTGAAAGTCTGCATGGTTGTGAATACTCAGTGGTTGCTGACCGTATTGAAACAGGTTCATATCTTGCTGCGGCTGCGATTACAGGCGGTAAAGTCAAGACCACACATACTGATCCAAACCTGCTTGAAGCAGTACTGGATAAGTTTGAAGAAATGGGTGCAGAAGTGACCCGTGGTGATGACTGGATCGAACTGGATATGATGGGTAAACGTCCGAAAGCAGTTAGCTTTCAGACTTTACCACATCCAGAGTTTCCAACAGATATGCAGGCACAGTTGATGGCGGTCAATGCCATTGGTCGTGGTTTTGCAACAATTTCAGAAACGATTTTTGAAAATCGTTTTATGCATGTGCCTGAATTAGCGCGTATGGGTGCAAATATTCAGGTCGAAGGTAATGATGCTATAGTCACTGGTGTGGAAAAATTATCCGCAGCCCCAGTGATGGCAACTGACCTGCGTGCTTCATTTTCTTTGGTTCTGGCAGCTTTGGTTGCTGAAGGTGAAACCACAATTGATCGTATTTATCACATCGATCGTGGTTATGAAGATATTGAAGCAAAACTGCAGGGTCTGGGTGTCCAGATTAAGCGAGTGAGCGAGACAAGTTAATGAGCGATATGAGAAACGATGATCCAAACTTTGACGTAATGGGCAATTTTGATCATGGTTTAACTTTGGCATTGAGTAAAGGTCGTATTTTAAAAGAAACATTGCCTTTGCTTGAAACTGCTGGAATTAACTTATTGGAAGATCCTGATAAATCCCGTAAGTTAATTTTCCCAACCACACATAAACAGGTGCGTATCCTGATTTTACGTGCTTCTGATGTACCGACTTATGTTGAAAATGGTGCAGCGGATATTGGTGTGGCAGGTAAAGATGTATTGATGGAGCATGGCGCGCAAAACGTTTATGAGCCATTGGACTTAAAAATTGCCAACTGTAAGTTAATGACAGCAGGCAAAGTGGGCATGGAACGTCCCAAAGGGCGTTTAAAAATTGCCACTAAATATGTCAATTTAACCCGTCAATACTATGCAAGCTTAGGCGAACAAGTCGATGTGATTAAACTTTACGGTTCAATGGAGCTTGCACCATTGGTCGGTTTGGGTGATTACATTGTCGATGTAGTGGATACAGGAAATACTTTGCGTGCCAATGGTTTAGAGCCTTTGGAAGAAATCTGTAAAGTGTCTTCACGTTTGATTGTCAATAAAGCCAGCTTTAAACGTAAGCAGACTTTGCTCAATCCAATTCTTGCTCAGCTTGAAAAAGCCGTGGAAGAACGTGAAGCGAAAAAGTAATTTGTAATAGAATGATTTTGAAATAAATGACCGTCCGTAAGGGCGGTTTTTTTATCGGGGAAATATCATTCACGATTTATTCACAGAATTGATAAAGTCAGTTTTTGATGAGAATGTTAAAAATAAGTCATGAATAACAACCTGCATCATGGCTGAAAATGAAAACGCCACAACAACGAAAAGAACAATCCATAGAAATTTTGAAGCAAAGAAATATTCCATATATTGATTGGTTACCTGTAATTGAGTCTGTCGAAGAAATACAGGTCCGAAGTGCTGAAAGTATTGCTCAACGGGCGATTGCCTGTTTATGGATCATACAGGTCGCTTGTGATATTGATAATGGGAAATATGATGATGAAATTAAAGGTTTGATCTTAAATATTCTGACAAAAATGCAGGTCATGGATGCTTTAACTGAGCAGGAGACGGCAATTTTACATGAGGACGTATCTCAGCAGGATGTCATAAACATGGTGTGGAAATATGAGGCTTACTGGGTTTTATTGTGGGCTTTAGGAATTGTTGAGGAACTGAATTATCCTGAAAATATTGTGGATTGTGTTTTTGCAATTCAAGCCGTTGTATCTACTAAAACATTTGAAGAATTTATGGCAAAAGTAAAGCTGAGAGACATTGAAGAAATTTTAGATCAGGCAGATTTAATCTATCGCTATGATTGGGCATGTGTCAGTGCACGACTGAATCAGGAACAGGCACCTGCACAATTAAATTCGGCAGTTGTTGTGGAAAGACATGGTGCATTGAACTGGCTGATTCAGTCGGATAGTGACTGGGATCATCCTGATGTGAGTACTTAAGTTGAGATTAAGTGACTGGTGTGCTTTTTTGATCCGACTTTCCTATTAAACTTAATAAAATTGACCATGTGATCTTGCCCACAAGTCACTCAAAACAAGGTAAACTAAAGTTTCCCTTTATTATTTTTGTGGATAAATTGATGCGACGTTTATCGACTCAAGAGCAGAATTTTAAACAGGTCTTTGCAGATCTGCTTGCTTTTGAAACAGTGAGTGATCCTGAGCTTTTAAAAACAGTAGACCAGATTATTGCAGATGTACGCCAGCATGGTGATGCACATGTACTTAAACTCACTCAACAGTTCGATCGACATCCAGCGCATCAATTTTCAGATCTGGAACTGTCACAAGAGCAATTGAAAGCAGCATTTGAAAGCTTAACCCCCGAAGTGCGTGAAGCACTTGAAATGGCAGCTAATCGTGTGCGTGAGTTCCACCAGGCACAAAAGCAGGATGGCTGGACTTATGTTGATGCTTTGGGCAATACACTCGGTCAAAAAGTAACACCATTAGACCGTGTTGGGATTTATGTACCAGGTGGCTTGGCATCTTATCCATCTTCTGTACTGATGAATGCCGTACCTGCGCATGTTGCGGGTGTGCAGGAAATTATCATGGTTGTTCCTGCGCCAAATGGTGATTTAAATCCACTGGTTTTAGCTGCTGCTTATCTTGCAGGTGTACATCGTGTATTCACCATT
Organism: Acinetobacter chinensis; assembly: GCF_002165375.2. Taxonomy (NCBI): domain Bacteria; kingdom Pseudomonadati; phylum Pseudomonadota; class Gammaproteobacteria; order Moraxellales; family Moraxellaceae; genus Acinetobacter; species Acinetobacter chinensis. The sequence continues at coordinate 2,925,169 of NZ_CP032134.1, read as the reverse complement.
GGTGGTGCGCAAGCCGTTGCGGCATTGGCATACGGTACTGAAACCATTCCGCAAGTTGATAAAATTACAGGACCAGGAAACCGTTTCGTAGCTGCGGCAAAACGTGCGGTATTTGGTCAGGTCGGTATCGACATGATTGCAGGGCCATCTGAAATTCTGGTCTATGCTGAAGGTCAGAACAATGCCAAATGGCTGGCGATGGATTTATTGTCACAAGCTGAACATGACACAGTTGCGCAAGCGGTATTTATTACGCCTGATGAACAACTATTGAATGATGTTGCACAAGCCATTGAAGAACATTTAGAAGCTTTACCAAAAGCTGAAATTGCACGTACTTCGATTGCCAACCGTGGTGCATTGGTCTTAGTCAGAGATCGTACCGAAGGTGCTGCACTCATTAACCAAGTTGCACCTGAACATCTGATGTTGTGTTTAGATGAAGCACAGGAAATGTCAGAAGATATCCGCCATGCGGGTGCAATTTTTATGGGGCGATATACGCCAGAAGCGATTGGTGACTATTGTGCAGGGCCAAACCATGTCTTACCGACTTCGGGTACAGCACGATTCTCATCACCACTCGGTGTCTATGATTTCCAAAAGCGTTCAAGTTTGATCATGTGTTCTGAGCAGGGTGTAAAACCACTTGCCAAAACCGCTGATATTTTAGCGCAAGAAGAAAACTTGGATGCACATGCGAGATCTGCGAGATATCGTTATCAATAAGTTATTCACTAAATAATTAAGTATTAAATGTCCCTCTCTTGAGCCATATATGGCTCAGGGATGAGTAGCGAGGCTACGTAAGGGGATGGTGAAAATATTGAATCTGGTTTGGAAGATGACCTCTCCCAAACCCTCTCCTGGGAGGAGAGGGCTTACGTGATCGTAAGTTGAGTACATAAATGAGAAAATAAAATGCCAAACATCACACCTGAACAAATGCGTTTCTGGAGTCCATCGGTACGTGAGTTAGAACCTTACGTACCAGGCGAACAACCGAAAATTCAAAATTTATTAAAGTTAAATACCAATGAAAACCCGTATCCACCATCGCCAAAAGTGGTTGCTGCGGTACAAAAAGTATTGGAAAACTCAGCCGATGCATTGCGTTTATATCCAGACCCTGATGCAACTGAGTTGAAACAAGCCATTGCCGCACAACAAAACGTTCCAGTAGAGCAAGTTTTTGTTGGGAATGGTTCGGATGAAGTCCTAGCACACATTTTCAAAGCATTCTTTGTGCAAGATAAACCGATCCTATATCCTGATATTACCTACAGTTTTTATCCTGTTTATAGTCAGTTTTTTGGAATTTCAGCACAATCAAAAATTATTCCGTTGAATGATGATTTTGAAATTGTGGTGGATGACTATAAGCAACCCAATGGTGGAATTATCATCACCAATCCAAATGCACCAACCAGTATTGCATTGGGTTTGTCAGCCATTGAGGAAGTGTTGCAAGCCAATCCTGATTCAGTGGTGTTGGTTGATGAAGCCTATGTAGATTTTGGTGCTGAATCAGCAGTGTCACTGGTTGAGAAATATGACAATCTGGTTGTATGTCAAACAACCTCTAAATCTCGCTCACTGGCAGGTTTACGTGTCGGCTTTGCCATAGCACAGCCACATTTGATTGCGGCACTTGAAGCGGTGAAAAACAGTTTTAACTCATACCCAATTGACCGATTTGCCATAGCAGCAGCGGTGGCGTCATTTGAAGATCAAGACTATTTCGAAGCGCAATGTCAAAAAGTCATTGCCAATCGTCAAAAACTGGTCGCTCAATTAGCTGAACTTGGCTTTAAGGTTTTACCTTCAAGTGCGAACTTTATTTTTGCGACATTGCCAGATCGGGATGCAGGTGAATTGGCAACTGCTTTGCGTGAAAAAGGTGTTATTGTGCGTTATTTCAATAAGCCACGTATTAACCAGTTCCTTCGTATTACCATTGGTACAGATGAGCAAAATCAACGCCTGGTTGATACTTTGAGAAATAATATTCTGGATTGATTTAGAATCTCCCCAACCCCTCTTTTAAAAAGAGGGGCTTAAAGGTGAATCTTAGGATTCGCTTTTTTCTTGAGGGTTTTCAGGTTGATACCAGGTATTGAGTAAATCTAGTATTGCTGAAACTTTATCAAAACATTCCTGATATTCAGCATCTGCTTCTGATGCAATGGTGATGCCTCCACCTGCCCATACAGAAAGCTCATTCTGTGATTGCTGAACTGATCGGATCAGAATATTCCAGCTGCCTGTCCCATCAGCATTAAAATAACCCATTGAACCACAATACGCGCCTCGTGGCGCACCTTCAAGTTCCTCAATAATTTCCATTGCCCGAATTTTAGGGGCACCGGTAATTGAACCACCCGGCAAAGCCGTCATTAAAACCTGCCATGGGCTGACTGTCGGTTTCAGTGTGGCGGTCACTTCACTGACCATATGATGAACCTGATTAAAACTTTCAATATTAAACAGTTTTGGTGTTTTAACTGATCCTGTTTCTGCATAAACACTCAGATCATTACGCAGTAAATCTACAATCATGACATTTTCAGCCTGATCTTTAATGGAGTTGATCAGCCGTAATTTTGACTGTTCATCTGCCTCAGGATCATCATAACGGGGAGTCGTCCCTTTAATTGGTTTTGTAATCAGCTTACGGTCCTGCTGAAATTCAATAAACAGTTCTGGTGAACAGCTCAGCAGTTCAAAATCATCAAATCTGATATACCCTTCGTAGGGAGCATCAGTCAGTTGCCATAGCTGTTCGGCTGTATTGAGCAGGAGTCCTTCGGTTTTAGCGGTAAATTCCTGAGTCAGATTAATCTGATAACAATCGCCGGCTTTAATATATTTCTGAACTTTATCAAAGGCGGAGACATACTCTGCTTTATTCCACCTCGGAATACATGGATTTTTCATCTGGAAGTGATTTTCAGATAAATCAGATGAAGACTGGAGTAAGGCTGTCAGTTCAGCATATTTTTTTTCAGCATCAGGAGCATGGCTGATAAACAGCCATCCATTTTCAGTCTGCTTTAAGTAAGTGTTGAAAATACCTATAAACACCGATGGTTGATTGTTTTTTTGAGAACCTGAAGTTAAATTTTTTGAAGCATCGTAACTGATAAAGCCCGCGGTAATTGTTAAATCTGTAAGCGAGCAGGCGGAAAGTAACTCTGGCAGTTGTGCTGTCTCTATCGAACAGTCTGAAAGAAAATACCCTTGTTCATCAGAATGAGTGAAATGTTGAAGCTGATTATTCCGCATGACAAAGTATTCATCAGCCATAAATGCGATGACAGGGATGCCATTTTCAGAAAAATAAAAAATATGTGACGCAAAGCACATTTTTTTTAAAATATAAAAAGGGGTCGTGGAATTATCACAAAGCAGTTTTTGCATTGTATTCACATCATTCATAATGCTGTTTTATCAGAAGATAATGGTGTAGACAGCTATTTTACAGCATTCTGGCAGTAAATATGCGTATATACCGTTTGTCGGCAAGATGCGATTTACGATAAACAACAGTTGAACAAAAGATAACACAGAGATAACTTAGACAGTGCAATCAGTCCGCTCAAGGAAGAAGTATTGTTTAGTTGCTAAAAATAAAATTGCCAACTAACCGGTGCAGAGCGGTAGACAATCAAAAAAATAATACTCTTGGGAGAGTAAGAAGATGAAAAAACTTACTAAACTGGCTTTAGTTTCTTCAATGGCAATCAGCGCAAATGCGATGGCAATGCAAGCAATGGATGATGCTGCATTGAGCGCAACTACTGGTCAAGACGGTATTAATATCGGTATCGGTATTTCTAAAATTGAGATCGGTAAAATCTTTATTCACGATAATGATGGTTACAGCAAAAAAGGTAATGGTACGACTGAGATTGCTACTGGTAAAGCGGGCTTTGGTGGTACTGAAGTTGCTGGTGCGATTTCCATCAAAGGAAACGGTACAGCAGGTCATGTAAATGAAACTGCAGGTATTGTAATCACTGCAAATACAGATCAGCCTGATACAACCAAAGCTGGTGCAACTTTACTTAAGTCACATAACCTTGCTGATATCCGCATTGATTCAGATGCAGGTACTGGTACTAATGGTGCCTTCCTGAATATTGCCGCAGATGTTTCTGGTCTGAATATCTCGATTGGTGAAGTAGGTGTTACTGCTTCTGGTAATGCAACTCCGACAGTTGGTATTCAGCGTGGTGGTGTGGATGCCAATTACAACAAAATTCTTTCTGGTCTGAGCATTAAAACAGGTGTAATGACTGCTAACGTACAGTTGGGTGCTACACCTCAAGGTGCAATGATCAAACTGAACACAACGATGACCGGTGGTCTGACTATCTCTGACCTGGGTATTGCTGATGCTGCAGGTAAGGGTGAAATTTGGTTAGGTAAAATCCAGGTTGCTGATGGTGCTTCTACGAATCTTGCTGTAGATGCAGATGTTTCTGTTACTACGAATGGTCTGAAGATCCTTGCTAGACAGGGTGATGCTGGTATTGATACTTATGTTCAGGCGATTGCTTTAGGTGCTAAACCAACAGCTGCATTAGGTGCTCGCGGTACAGCGACAGTAGGTTCAATTGGTGATGTGGAAATCCAGGGGCTTAAGACTTTCTATAGCCCAACAGCTGGAACATATGCTAACGGTTCTGTGATTACGATTTCAGGTCGTTAATCTGAATGAAAGAAAAAGCGCGTGAATCCACGCGCTTTTTTTTACAAAAAAAATGTGAAAAATGTCAAAATTAAAAAGAAAAGGATGTTTTTTTCTAAAAAAAAAGGTATCTTCCAATGTACAAGGAAGTATAGAGCAAATGCTCTATAAAGAATAATGAACTCAGGCACATCATTGCCGATAACCAGAAAAAGTTAAGAATATGTTGGAGATCGCTTTAGGCTCGGCATTGATGTATTACTTTGCCACACAAGCCTTTGATATAAAAGAAAAGCCACCAGAGGCTGTTTATTATACAGAAACCCTGGATTCAAGAAATCCATCGTTTACACGTATGCATCGTGAGCAAGTCCTGATCAAGCCGGCGCTTGAAGATCAGTTCAGGGGAATTGTCCGTCAGGCATATGATTACAGTTGTGGTTCGGCAGCTTTAACAACATTGCTGAATGGATATGTCGGAACCCAGCTTTCTGAACAGCAGACCATGAATGGTCTTTTAAACTATGGCGAATATGACCGGATTATTGAGCGGCGCAGTTTTTCATTGCTGGATATGAAACGCTTTGTTTCTGCACTTGGAATGGAAAGTGGTGGTTATAAAGGTGAGTTAGCTGATCTTGTGAAGCAGGGGCAACCTGCCATTGTTCCAATTTCTTATGCGGGATTTAAACACTTTGTTGTGTTTAAGGCTTATAAAAATGGCCGTGTTTATGTTGCAGATCCAGCTTTGGGGAATATCAGTTTTGATGAGGAACGCTTTAAGCAGATCTGGGAGAATAACACCCTGTTTCTGGTGAATGTTGCACCACAGAACAGAAAGGGCATGTTGGCATTGCAGGATTCAGATATGCGGCATGTTGATGATTCAACTGTAAACAGATATGCCTTTGTTGACATTCAGTATCCGCAGACCTATATGGATCGTATTGCGGACAAAGCTTCAACTATTCGTCTTGAGCGGGATTTGAATAAAAATTCTGAAAGTTATGGGCAGGATACTTTTAAATTCTTGAGACTTTACTATAAAAGTAAGTAATTTCTTGTGAGTTGGAACTAAAAAAATAAAAACTGGAAGGGATGTGTCATGGACATTAAATGGATGAAAAAAACCTTACTTGTCGTCAGTATTCAGATGATCACAGGTATTGTTTATGCGGCTGAAGAACCTGCACTTGGAGGTTATGAAGCTGTAGATCAGCAGGATGCTGAGAAGGAAGCAGTAAGTAAGGCCACTGAGTCTGCTGAGCAGGTTGCCAAGCCTGAAACCGTTCAGCAGCAGGCATCCAGTGCTCTCCAGCAAAAGGAAGGGGATGCAACTAAAGAAACCAACCTTCAGGAAGTTTTTACATCAAATGAGCGCCAGTATTCTCTGATTAAAAAAGGAGAAATCTCAGGGTTCTATGATGTTGACTATACCTATTATCGGGATACCCGACTGGATTTATCCATCGAAAACAATGCGGTCAATCAGTTAAGGGTGGAAGAAGATGCGAATCATACTTTAACCAATACATTTACAGCGCAGTATGGTGTGCTTGATAACCTGACTTTTACAGCATCGCTGCCTCTTGTAGCAAAGGCAGATAAGCTCAAAGATGCCACGACGGCAGGTCTGGGTGATATTTCTTTTGGTGCCCGCTGGGAACCGTTCCCACTCAAAGCAGGTCGTTTACCCCTGATTCTGTTTGGTAATGTTTCTACAAAAACAGGTGACAGTCCATACGAAATCAACAGTGCGACAGATCTGTCGACCGGTAAAGGTTATTATTCGGTTGGTGCAGGTGCGAGTACGCGTAAATATATTGACCCGGTTGTTCTGTTTGCTTCTGTTTCTGCTAACTATGGCTTTAAAGAATCAGGCTTGAATCAGCGCCGTGGTACAAGAACAGTTGAAGAGTTTGAACCGGGTATCAGCGGTGGTTTTGCTTTTGGTTTCGCATATTCGTTTAACTACGATGTATCCATGACCATGTCGTATCAGCAGAGCTTTAATACAGAGTCCAAGTTTACATATACAACTGGTGAAACTTATACGCCAGCAGATCAGACCAGTTCAACGCTTGCGATTTCGCTTGGTGTTCGGGTAAATCCAGAAACCATTGTAAATGGTACAGTTGGGATAGGTCTAACCGAGGATGCACCAGACGTATCATTGGGATTATCATTCCCGCTTGATATCGTAGGTTTTGGTAAAAAGTTACGCTAAGAGGGCTGTAGTATGAAAATAATTCAGCTTCGTCCTTTAGCAGCGGCAATTTTATTAACAGGTTGTTCAGGTACGGCTTTTGCACAGCTGGGACAAAACCTGTCTGTTGATATTCGCTCTTTGAGTATGGGGAATGCAGTAACAGCAGATCCTCCAGGGATCAGTGCCATTCACTTTAACCCTGCTGCACTGGCTAAAATAGACGGGTTGCAGACAGACGTTCAGGGGATTCTTGCAAATTTTGACATCAAACGTCAGTTTTCAGTTCCACCGGGCTATAACGTTTTTGGTTACTCAGATGACCCAATGGTCTGTAATGATGGTCCTGAAGTTGCAACGGATTTTTGTACTGATTACAAGGGAACAGTCAATGGTGACGTAGAGTACGTCAGCCTTTATGTTCCTGTGCTGAAAAAGATTGTTGATCTGGGGGAAGGTATTCCGATGGCTGCGCCAACGGCAGCGATCGCCTATAAGCCACCAGGTTCCAAAGCAACATTTGCAACAGCGATGTATGCCCCGCTGGTTGCGGGTTTTGGTGCTGAAGACGGAAACCCTGGTAACTATATGGGACAGCAGGTTGCACTGGAACGTATTACTTATCTGTCACCTTCGTTTGGTTATCAGGTCAATGATGAGCTGTCTATCGGTGCATCTTTTGGTATGTCCTATCAGGCAATTGCCTTAAAAACGGATTTAAGATTTCCGAATGAGCTGATTGGTATGCTCCGGATGATTGATGAAGTCATCTGTACACCATTTAAAGAAAATCAGGACATTATTACGGACATTCTTTTACTTGGGATGTGTAACACTCAGGAAGGGATGAACCCATTTGGCCGTTTTGGTCGCATGGATGTTTCCATGGAGCAGTCCCTGAGTCCGAGCTATAACTTAGGGGTATTGTGGGAACCTACAGAAGAGTTTAGCTTTGGCATGGTTTATCAAAGCTCAGCTAAAATGCGTCTGAAAGGTAAATACAATATTGATAATGCCAATGCGCCGAGAGAACTGATCAAAGGTCTGATGTCTTCTCCAACGGGGCAGATTCTGGCTGCTATTTTAGGTTTTCCTGGCAATGTACCTGCGACAGAAGCAGGTCTGGTTTCCATGGATTTTGAATATCCGGCACATTTCCAGGCGGGGATTAAATATAAGGTCATGCCTGATCTTCAGGTGAATTTTGATGTTGGCTGGACTGACTTTAAAGCATGGGATAAGTTCAAGTTTGAATTTGACCGACAGATTTCTGCACTGAAAATTGCAAAACTTTTATCAGCTTATGTCGGAGATACTTCGCTGGCATTGCCTCTTGGATTTGAGTCACCGTGGAGCTGGGGTATTGGTGTTGAGTATTCAGCAACAGACCGGTTGAAGCTTCGTGCAGGGTATGAACCCCGTGCCAGCGCGATCCCAGATGATAAGCGTAACACGATGGTACCAATCAATAATGCGCAGTTATTTGGTCTGGGACTGGGCTACCGCTTTGATGCAGATACTGATATCGATCTTTCTGTTGGCTTTTTACGAAGCAATGACAAAATTCCAGCAAATAGCAGTAGTCTTGCAAACCAGACAGGTGTTAACAATTTATTATTGAACCCTTATGCGGGGTTGAATGTTAAAACGGATACTAAGGCAACTGTTCTTGGGATCAGCTACAGAACGAAATGGTGAGTCAGAACAGGAAAATGAACAGGATTTTATTTTCAGGATCAGTTGTACTGTTAAGTGCAGGTATATTTTCTGCTGCAAATGCCGCAGAATTTTATACGATTATTGGGCCCGATGGTCGCCCGATGGTTGTTCAGAGAAAGTCAGCTGAACAACCTCAGAAACCTATGATTCAAAAAACAGAACAGCCTGTAAAGACAGAACCAGCGCCTGAATCTGCGAACAGCAATACCAAAGTGACTGTGAACAAAGTTCTGCCTGAGCCTGTTGCTCAGGAAAAACCTCAGGCTGCTCGGGTTCAGGCTGCAGCTCAAAAAAACTCTGTTAAGCCTGCAGTAAGCTCTGTTTCAAAGCCTGTTGAAACGCAGACAGCTGTTCAAAAAGCAGCACCGTCTCAGTTTGTCGTGAAAAATGAGCGCGTGGAAAATCCTGGAAAAGTTATTCCACCTGCTCAGGTTCAGGATGGTTTTGCTGAGCTGGATGGTGAAAAATATGTCACCAATGAACTGCTGGAAGATCGTGAGTTTAATCTTGAAGGTAAAAAAAGATTTTATGCCATGCCTGAAGGTGTGATTGATACAAAAAATGGTGGTGGTGCGAGACTGCAGATTGTTGAGCGTGAAAAAGGGGTGAGCCGATCACTGCTGAACAGTATGTTCAACCGCAATGTTAAAGACAATACGCCCGTTGTGCTGGCTACAACATATTATCGTGTTCCACAGCAGGAAGCGGTAGACAGCCTGGGTCAGCAGTGTTTTACGGATAAAAAAGTCAAAAAGGCAAAATCACTGAAGCTCGATTCGGATGTGAATGTCTGGCCCAGAGCACCTTTGAAAGATCATTTTGATTATGAAGTGATTCATCTTGAGGGAGCTTTAAAGAATATTCAGATTAACTCCTATGCAGCCAGTCAGCAAAAGCCTGAGTTTTACTGGCCATTTGTTGTTTTTCTGGATGAAAAAGCATGTGTGCTTGAAGGTGCAGGTGGTTTCAAGAGCCAGAATACGGCAAGTAATATGTTCAGCCATGAGGTTGTACAGGGGGTTGTTCAGCTGCCAGAGCAGACCCGATATATTTTATTAACTCCATTGGCATCAGCACTTGATATGGAAAATCAGGCACTGGCTAATCATGGTCAGCTCAAATTAGTGGCAATCCGCTAAGGAAAAAGGGAATCAGAAATGAAAAAACAATATTTATTACCCTTTGCACTCACAGCAGGTTTTGCTGCCCTGAGTGGCTGTGGTGGCGAAAGTGCGAATGTTATACCAGAACCAAAATCTGTGGTTTATCAGAATGGTAGCTGTGTTTCAGGTCAGAACTGTGTTGAATTTGCTCTGGACTATCCTGTTGATGGTCTGAATTTTACCTGTAGCAGTGATCGTGATAACGTTTTTATTACTTTAATTGAAGCTAAGAGTAATGCAGCCACAGGAAAATGTACGGAAGGTGATCAGATTCATTTCTTCCTGCGCGGTGATAAAGGGGTCAAAACTGTAGATTTTGGTACGGTGGCACTATCTGATATTGGTGTGGTAAGTACAGTCAGTGCCAGCCTGCCACGTTTAAGCATACTCGATATGGCAAAAGGCTTGACGGGTAAAGCGGCACAGTCACTGGATGCATCTGATCCAACCATTCAGGTTGCTATGGCACTGGTCAAAATTTTCCAGGCAGTAGGCATGGAAGCTAACCAGCGTGTGGCTGGCGATGTTCAGCCTATCTATCTGTTACCACCAAAAATGGACAAGCTGGAAGAAATACTCAGTTCAATTACAGTGGCAGATTATCAGTCTGGGGCTTATATCAATAAAATCAAGCCGTGGACTGATGCCGGTTCCATTACAGATGCAGAAGCACTTGAAGCATTAAAAATGCTGGTGAATATGAGCAATTCTGCAACTTATCAGGCAGGTTATCCTGTGCTTGCCAAAGAGGATTCAATTCTTCCGCAAGGCTTATATGGTTGTAATAAGAGTGACTGTAAATCTACCGATGCTGACTTAAGTCATATGATCGGTCAGTATCTGATCCTGACGGATCGTCAGGGTTATACTTTTGGTTATGGCGTGCAGTGGAAAGGTAAAGTTGCTTCAAATACTGCCAGTCAGATTCTGGGTGTTTCTTCTGAATTGATCAAAAAAACCCGTCCGGCTCGTATGGTTGCAGCTGAGCAGACCAACTGGGTGAATCCGCTGACCAGGAGTATTACAGGGCCGTTCCGGTTTGCTGTAAGTGATATACCTTCTGAGGATTTTATGATCACTCAAGGTAAAGTCTATAATGACTATATGATTGCAGGGACAGAAGGTTTCTACAAACTGCTGACTAAATATGACAAAGGTAAGCCTGAAGAATATGGCTTGTGGAAGCAGACACTCGGCACGGATCAGTATCATGGCTCATTCGATGCGTATAAGTATTTCCCTGTAGGTCATCTGGACAACCGGGTCTTTAAATCTGTTAAAAACGTTGCTTCTGGTGAAAAATATGTATTCCCGATTTATGCAACTATTGAGTTTAAATTTTCGGACACCAGTAAAGCTAATGTGAAATTGCCTGTTGTATTGGATCAGTTTGGTAATGTGCGTACAGATTTTACTTCTGATACAGACTGGACGCCAGCATGTTCACCTGTGACAGAGCAAAGCAGTCAGTATCGAATAGGTGTACTGGGTGCAACGGATACTGACAACAAAGCTGTAACAACGCGTCTGATTCTGGCAAACCCTGTCTTTAAAGAGATAGATGGTGCAGTGATTGGAATGAATACTCAAATTCAGACCAGTACTTCCAGTTCAGCAGATGCACTGGTGATTGGTGGAGCACGTGTTAACCTGGAGCAGTTGTTAAGCGGTGCAGGACGCTTTATTTCAATGACTGATTTCAGTGGTGGAACAGTGGCATGGACTAATATTTATAATTCCATGATGCTGATTTATACTGGACAGACTGACAATAACCCATCGGATGCCGATAAAGAGCTGGCAAAAAATACAGGTGGTACGATTGGTGCGATTGAGGTTTCCAGCTGTTATCAGTCAGGTCAGGTAAAACCATAATATTTCACTAAAAAAAGACCTCTGATGAGGTCTTTTTTTATGCCTGTGTTTTCAGTTCATGCTGTGTCTGGTGATGAGGAAGACTTCAGGGGTATTAACTGTGTGATCACTGTTGATCTGTTACTGGAAAGAGGTCATGGTGCCTGGGGCAGAAATAAATATTGTCGGGATGTTTTATGGGTAACAGTGGAAAGCTGTGGTTCCGGATCAGTTTTTTATTCTATGAAATTTGACTCAGCTGAATTTTCTTCATCAAAAGTGTTGTATGGATGGAGGCTGTATCAGAGGATGTTTATAATGCTGACATGTTAGAACCTTGGACAGCAGATATGTCAGATGGCTTCATCTGGATCTGTTTCAGGAGGAGTATTGTTTGCAGGATGAATTGAAAATGGTGCCAGAAATGGAAAGCAGTATTCCAGAAGAGTTGATACAGCTTGAAGCGAATGGTGGTGTTTATGCAGTATGGATGGTACTGGAACATTGTGATATTCAGATGGACATATCACAACTGATCAGGCTGTGCAGATATGATGCTGAAGATGGTACTTTTACGGTTCAGCTTGCACTTGCTTTAAAGCAGCTTGGTTTTGAAGTAGGTTTTTATACCTCAGAAGATCTGCATCAGCATGAAAAAGAGCGGTTTGCTTTTAAGGAAGCTGAACTGCTGAACATGCCTGTACGGGATACACTGAGTTATGCACAGATACAGCAAGCCTACGAACAGGGGGCTTTTGTCATTGTGTATTACGATACGCTGGAAGGTGTCGGAAATCACTCGCTGGTATACAGCATGGATACAGAGGAAATCTGTTTTTTTGACAGTTTTGATGCCATGCCCGCAGGTGTTTTTGAGCAACAAAGACATGCTGATGGTATCTGTGCGCAGGTGATCGTGGCTTATGCTCCAACAGAAACACGATTCAGTTGATCATGAAAATGTATTCGCTTAAGGTACTGGCGTCTCTCAGTACATTATGATTTGTTGGGATCAGACTATTTCTTCAGTTATTGAGCTTTATTTGAACCTTAATCTTTTGCATTCTGACTGTATTTGGGTAAGCAAATTAAAACGCTGTTCTTTTTGAATATTGTGATGAAAAAGACGGTTTTTTTTATTTGAAGAACAGTTCACCATGATGACTTTCTGGATCAGGTGCATTGCCAGTTCCTGCTGGTTCAGATAGTAAATAAATCCATTTCATATAAAAAAAGCAGCCCGAAAGCTGCTGATCTTAATGTCGAATCCAGATATTATTCTTTTTCAACTTCAATCGGTCTTACGTCCATTTTGTCGTAAGGAATCAGTTTAGTTTTGTGTTTCCACTTATAGCCTAACCAGATGGCAAGGAACAACGGTAAGCTGATGTAAGTCGATACAACACTCATCCATTCGCCGGCAAGCACTGCCTGATAGTTCTGACCCAGTACCACAATGGTACACAGGATGAAAGCAAACCATGGCGCAAACGGGAAGAATTTCGCTTTATAGGCGAGGTCTTCAAGTTTATGACCCTGTGCCAGATAGCCCTTACGGAAACGGTAATGTGAAATGGCAATCCCTAACCAGACAATGAATCCACACATTCCCGACATATTCAGCAGCCATGTAAAGACCTGCTGTTCACCGATAAATGTGGTCAGGAAACACAGTGCAGCGATTGCTGTTGTTGCATAGAGTGCATTCATTGGAACGCCACGCATATCCAGTGTTGCAAACCATTTAGGCGCACGGCCATGACGTGCCATATCAAACAGCATACGGGTGGAAGAATACATGCCCGAGTTACCGGCAGATAAAATCGCAGTCAGAATAACGGCATTCATTAAACCTGCGGCAAAAGCCAGACCGGCTTTTTCATAGAGCAGGGTAAATGGTGACAGCATAATGTTACCGTCACCTTCAGCAGCGAGTGCGAGGTTCGGGTCGGTATATGCCACCAGTGTACCAATAATGAAAATACACAGAATATAAAACAACAGAATACGCCAGAAAATCTGTTTGATTGCCAGAGGAATGGTTTTCTTTGGATCTTTGGATTCACCTGCAGCGACCCCAACCATCTCTGTTCCCTGGAAAGAGAATCCAGCAATCATGGCAACCCCGATCAGTGCATTTAAACCACCCACAAAAGGTGCTTCGCCAATGGTCCAGTTTTTGGTAATGGAGTCAGCAGGATCGAGCATGATTTTACCGATCATGAACAGACCGATTGCGATAAAGAAGATAATCGCAATGACTTTGACCAGTGAAAATAAGAATTCACTTTCACCAAAACCTTTCACTGTCAGAGCATTGATACAGAAAATAATCGCCAGGAATACCGCACTCCACCAGAAGCCAGGAATATCTGGAAACCAGAATTTCATGATGAACTGAACGGCAACCAGTTCAAAAGCGACTGTAATTGCCCAGTTGTACCAGTAGTTCCAGCCCAGTGCAAAACCAAAGCCTTCTTCGACGTATTTATTACCATAAGTAAAAAATGCACCTGAAGTCGGGTTGTGGGTTGCAAGTTCACCGAGGCTTGTCATGAGAAAGTAAATCATGATACCAATCAGCATGTAGGCAAGTAATGCACCGCCAGGACCTGCCGTTGCAATCGTCTGACCAGAAGCCAGGAACAGACCTGTACCAATGGAACCACCAATGGCGATCATATTTAAATGTCGGGCACCAAGCTTACGCTGGAGCTGTGGATGATCTGTTTCGCTCATCGTTATTCCTTAAGATTTTTTCTGGGTGTTGGCGAACAGCACTTTAAAGCCTTGTTGATCTGCTTTGGTCGTACATTGACCATAATTCTGCTCAATCAGCAATGGATAATTCAGGAAGCGGTTTGCCACAATCCACAATTCACCACCGGATTTTAAATGACGCCGTGACGTCTTACACAGATTTTCACTGGCATTGTAATCGGTTTGAATGCCCTGGTGGAATGGGGGATTGCTGACGATTGCGTGTAAAAACAAAGGGGCATCTTCGATTCCACGGACTGCTTTTACTTCAAGTTGTTCTAATGGAAGATGATTTTTTTCAAAAGTCAGTTGTGTGGAAGCCAGTGCAAAAGCATCGACATCGAGTGCAAAAATCCGGTTTTTTGGATTTAATTTTGATAAAAATGCACTGATCACACCTGCACCACAGCCGAAATCGGCAATTTTACCCGAAGTTACCTGAGTCAGGTACGGCAGTAAAACGGCAGTTCCCACATCCAGGCGGTTCTGACTGAAGACGCCCGGCAGGGCACAGATGGTCAGGTCACCCTGTGGGGTTGCCACAGTGTATTGCTGTACCCAGTCGGCAACGGGTTTAGCCTGCACCTGTTTTTTCAGGGTCATTTGCCACATCTGACAGTGACGGGCACTGTCCAGTTTGGTTGCTTCACCATAGGGTTGTAACTGTTTTGCTGCGCGTTCCACACCACCTTTTTTCTCTCCGACCAGGAAGATGGAAGCACCTTCAGACAGGCGGCTGGCAAGGTTGTGCAGAATATAATTCAGCAGTTCTTTTGATTTGGGTACAAAGACCACAGCCTGATCAAACTCAGATTCAGGAAGTTCAATGCCAAAATGAACATTGGCATTGCGCTGCTGGAAATACAGAAATTCATTGTAATTCCATGTCCACAATACAGGTTCAATGTCCTGCGCCAGGTTCGACAGCAAATCATCAGTCGGGGCATTGGCGAACAATACTTTCCCGCTTAAATAATCGTGTTGTCGAATGACGACTTCACTTTTTGGCTCCATAGATCCCATCCATCATAAAATTTTGAACACAGGCATCAACAGTTTTAAAGGCTGTCAATAAACCCAAATGCCCAGACGATGCTGGGCATTATAAAGAATAGCTGAATTAATTTTTAGTTGCAGGTAATAGAATGTTCAGAATCAGTGCGGCAATACCACCTGTTGCAACGCCTGAGCTGAAAATATTACGCACCAGTTCTGGCAGATGTTCCAGAATCTGAGGAACCTGTGCAACGCCAAGACCCAGTGCCAGGGAAATGGCAATAATCAGCAGTGCACGACGGTCAAGCTGAATACCTGACAGAATGTTGATCCCTGATGCAGCAACTGCACCAAACATCACCATTACAGCACCACCCAGTACGGCTTGTGGTACAGCCTGAATAACGCCTGCAACAGCAGGGAACAGTCCCAGAATGATCAGCATCACGGCAATCCAGATCCCGACATAACGGCTTGCAACACCGGTCAGCTGAATCACACCGTTATTCTGTGCAAAAACAGAACTTGGGAATGTGTTGAAGATACCTGCCAGGAATGAGTTCGCACCATTGACCAGAACACCACCTTTAATGCGCTGCATCCATACTGGACCATCGACAGGCTCATTGGAAATTTTAGAGGTTGCAGTGACATCACCAATGGCTTCCAGGGAGGTCACCAGGTAAATAAATGCCATTGGAATAAACAGACTCCATGAAAAGCCGATGCCGAAATGCATAGGTGTTGGAATTTGAATTAAAGGTGCATCATTTAAGCCATCAAAGTTTAAATAGCCCATGAAGCCCGCAAGAATATAGCCAATCACCAGGGCGATCAGAATAGCTGAGCTTTTCACCCAGGTAATGCGGACACGGTTCAGGATAATAATGATTGCCAGCACGCTACAGGACATGATCAGGTTGTCAGCATTGGCAAAAGTTTTATCGCCCATCGCCTGATAACCACCACCCATACTGATCAGACCTTCTTTAATCAGTGTCAGACCAATCAGAAGAACAACAATACCGGTGACCAGAGGCGTGATCAGCTTTTTCACCCATGGCAAAATGCGTGATACACCCATTTCAATAAATGAGCCTGCAATCACTACACCAAAAATAGATGCCATGACCGCTTCTACCGGTGTACCTGCGGCAACCATGGCAGAACCGATGCCGATCATTGGACCAATAAAGTTAAAACTGGTTCCCTGAACAATCAGTAAACCTGCACCAAAAGGTCCCACTTTTTTACATTGCAGAAAAGTTGCCACCCCTGAAATCACCAGGGACATGGACAGAATCATATTGGTGTCTTCTTTGGAAACCCCCAGTGCCAGACAGATTAAAAGCCCAGGTGTGACAATCGGGACAATAATCGCCAGTAAATGCTGGAGGGCAGCCAGAAAAGCGATAAACGGTTTTGGACGGTCGTTCAGACCATAGACAAGATCAAGGCGATCTTTTTGCTCGGGGGATGTATTCAGATCAGACATAAGTCAGCAAAGTTTAGCAAGGTGGCGCTATTCTAATCGAGTTACATGACATTACAAAACCAAAAGAATACCGATTATCCAAAAAAAACGTCAGTGTCAATAAACTGTCACTACTAAAAGTTAATATTTTTCTGTATAATTTGCCCTCAAACTTTAGGCGTATCGAATTTACATGTCAGATATTAAAACACTCCGGAACATTGCCATCATTGCGCACGTCGATCATGGTAAAACGACTCTTGTCGACAAACTTTTACAACAATCAGGTGCATTAGGTGATCGCGCGGGTGAAATCGAGCGTGTCATGGATTCAGGCGCTATTGAAAGTGAACGTGGTATTACCATTCTTGCAAAAAACACTGCAATCAAATGGTTAGATAAACGTACTGATACTGAATACCGTATCAACATCGTGGATACCCCGGGACACGCCGACTTCGGTGGTGAAGTTGAACGTGTAATGTCGATGGTTGACTGCGTACTGCTTCTTGTGGATTCACAGGAAGGTCCAATGCCACAGACCCGTTTCGTAACGCAAAAAGCGTTCGCACGTGGTTTGAAACCAATCGTGATTATCAACAAAGTCGACAAGCCAAGTGCGCGTCCAGACTGGGTAATCGACCAGGTATTTGATCTGTTTGATAACCTTGGTGGTACTGATGAACAGCTGGACTTCCCGGTTGTATATGCTTCAGGTCTTCGTGGTGTGGCTGGTCCATCTCCAGAAGAACTTGCTGAAGACATGACTCCATTGTTCCAGACAATCGTTGACATCGTTGAACCACCAGCAGTTGATGTTGATGGTCCATTCCAGATGCAGGTATCTTCACTTGACTATAACAGCTTCGTAGGTGTTATCGGTGTTGGTCGTATTCAGCGTGGTTCAGTGAAACTGAACACACCTGTAACAGTGATCGACAAAGACGGTAAAACACGTAACGGTCGTATCTTAAAAATCATGGGTTACCACGGTTTAGAGCGTATCGACGTTGAATCTGCTCAAGCAGGCGATATCGTTTGTGTAACAGGTATTGATGAACTTCATATTTCTGACACCATCTGTGATCAGAAAAATGTTGAAGCTTTACCACCACTTTCTGTAGATGAACCTACAGTATCTATGACTTTCCAGGTAAACAACTCACCGTTTGCCGGCAAAGAAGGTAAATTCGTAACTTCACGTAATATCCGTGAACGTCTTGACCGCGAATTGATTCATAACGTAGCACTTCGTGTTGAAGATACTGATAGTCCAGACCGTTTCAAAGTTTCTGGTCGTGGTGAACTTCACCTTTCAGTTCTGATTGAAAACATGCGTCGTGAAGGCTTCGAGATGGGTGTTTCCCGTCCACAGGTAATCCTGAAAGAAGTTGATGGTGAAAAACAGGAACCTTACGAAAACGTAACATTTGACGTTGAAGAGCAGCACCAGGGTTCTGTAATGGAACAGATGGGTCACCGTAAAGGCGAAATGACCAATATGGAAGTTGACGGCAAAGGTCGTATCCGTATTGAAGCAACTGTTCCTTCACGTGGTCTGATTGGTTTCCGTTCTGAATTCCTGACTATGACTTCAGGTACTGGTATCATGACGTCAAGCTTCTCTCACTACGGTCCTATGAAACAGGGTACTGTTGCGAAGCGTCAGAATGGTGTACTGATTTCTATGGTTCAGGGTACTTGCCTGGGCTATGCACTGTTTACACTGCAGGATCGTGGTCGTCTGTTTGCTAAACCACAGCTGGAAGTTTATGAAGGTATGATCGTCGGTATTAACTCACGTTCAGACGACATGACTGTTAACCCAACTAAAGCGAAACAGTTAACAAACGTACGTGCTTCTGGTACTGATGATGCGTTGACTCTTGTTCCTGCAATTGAATACACGCTTGAACAAGCGCTTGAATTCATTGAAGATGATGAATTAGTTGAAGTAACACCTAAGTCAATCCGTATCCGTAAACGCTGGTTGACTGAAAACGAACGTAAACGTAACCGTAACGGCTAAGCTATACTGTTAAGTTGAAGAAAAACCGCCACTCATTGGCGGTTTTTTTATGGCTGAATATTTTGCTATAGTGGTTTTTATAATAAATATGACGATATAGGTATGGCGTTTGAACAGTCATTTACCCACAGAAAAACAGCAAAAACTGAAACAGCTCATAGTGATATTCTGTATTTTACTGATCACCCTTTTATTTGCATTTACTTTTTTAATCGCTGAACCCACTCAGGAACTGAGTAGTTTTGAACTTGATCAGCAGGGTCAGAAAGTGGGCTCAGGTCCGACAGAGTTTAGAATTTATAATCAGCAGGTCTATGTCGCTGTACCGAGTAATGGTCATTATGTCATTCCTGAGGCTGATTTAAAGACGATCCGTATGCTTTCGGATGATATCGCGACCAGACAGATAGCTGTGGATCAAAAGCATGTCTATTGTGGCAATATGATTCTGAAAAATTTAAATCCGCAGACTGTACGCTCGATTGGTGATGGTTATATCAGCGATGGTCAGGTCAGTTATTATTGTTCGCAGATCACGGAGCGTAATACTGAGTTGAATGTTGTGAAGGAAGTCTGGCAGATTTTGCTTCATCACACAGGAACAGGTTCAAAACCACAAAGCTACTGGTATCCACATTATCAGCTGGAAACGAGTCAGTCTCCGTATCAATTGACTGTTCAGGGAACGGTCAGTAATGGAGAGTACACCTATTTCAGAGGAAAACTGGTTGAACAGGCAAATGGTCATACTATGCGATATTTGCCATCTTATTCAGGTAGGTCAGACCGATTACGGGAAAGTAGTTATTACACCGCAGATGGAACACATGTTTATTATAAGAACAAGCGTGTGCCTGTTCAGGATCAATCACAGTTAATGGTGTTTGATTTTGGTGGCGGGATTGAGTCTGAATTTTTACATGATCCTAAAACACAGAATTTTTATTATCAGACATCGCCATTTTCACAAAAATATTCACCTTATTATCTGCTCAATAAAGATGATGAACATGCGCATGATCCCTTATTTCTCAGTCAGCAGGGCATTTATTTTTATCATCGAAAAGAACAAAAAATACAGCGTGTAGGTGATAATCCATTCAATCAAAAGCTGACACAACTCGCACCCGATGTTTTTCATAATGGACAGGATACTTATTATCTAGGTCTTTATGATAAATACATCCGCAGTGGGCGGGGGACGAAACTCTGCTACCGTTCAACTGTGCTTTATCGGTTGAAGAACGCACCTGTAAATCGTTGGCAGAAAATTGCTGAAGTGAAATATGGTGATGGTAGGTGGCGTGCTGCAACGATATGGAAAAATGGTGCGCAATATTATTATTTTGATGAATTTGGTCAGGGGCAGGGTTTTGATCAGGCGGTTTATCTGATCAAAGATGCGTATGCGCTCAGATTTATTTTAAATCCATCGAGATCCAGTGATGATATCCGTCAGTATGTAGGGCGTGGAATCTTATTATCTCCTCAGATGGAAGGGTTAGTGAAAGCAAAATATGATGAAAATTTCTGTGTCAGTGAGCTTTGGTCAAAAAATGAATAATAGTTATGCGTATTCATGTGAGAATAAAAGTATGTTTTTTGTGTAAAGTGTAAAAAATATTGGAATTTTCAGAAAACCAGGTAGATTATGCAGAAATGTATATAGAACATTAATGTATACTTCATCACATAAAAATGACGCATAAATAGCGTGGAGTAAAATATGAGTATTCTTTCAGAATTCAGAGAATTTGCTGTAAAAGGCAACATGATGGACATGGCAATCGGTGTGATCATCGGTGGTGCTTTTGGTAAAATTATTGATTCTTTAGTTAAAGATATCATTATGCCGTTAATTACGGTAATCACAGGCGGTGGCGTAGACTTTACGCAAAAGTTTTTCGTATTAGGTGATAATCCAGACAATCTGACCTCTTTGGATGAACTGACTAAAGCGGGTGTGAACGTATTGACCTATGGTAACTTTATTACCATTTTCCTTAACTTCCTGATCCTGGCATGGGTGGTTTTCCTGCTGGTTAAATTCTTAAATAAAATCCGTAAACCGGTTGAAGAAGCTGCAGCAGCTACTCCTGAAGATATCGAATTGTTACGTGAAATCCGTGATGAGCTGAAGAAACGTGATTAATTCATGCTTCTGAATAACTGACGGCACTTTACAGTGCCGTTTTTTATGGCGTGTTTGAGATCAACCGATGATTGTACTCAGTTTATAAATACAGGCGATGCCATATGAAAAAGTGGTTATTCTTTTTTATCATTTTGAGTCTGTCTGGATGTACAGATCAGAAAAATGACAGCACTGAAACAGAACAATATAAAGAAATTCGGCTTCCCGATGCAGCAGAAGCACAGGGCGAAGATCGGGAATCAGGATATATTGAAAACATGCCCAATGCAGAAACGGTGATTGAAACTGTTGAGTTGAATTCAGGTTCGGACAGTCAGGCACTGATTAACGCATTGCAACAGAAGCTGAAAAAGAATGGTTTCAGTCTGTCAGCATCCAGGGCAGCTGAATCATGGGCTGTAAACGACTGCAGGAAAAATAAAATTCTGAAGATGGCAGGGCAGGGTGTCAGCAGTTTTTATGCAGAAAGTCGTATCGGGATTGGGAGCCGGAAAGATTATTATCCTGACTTTTTGATGTACGTTTTTACATTCAGTGATTCGGCACAGGCAGACAGGTATTTCGGGGAAATTTCTTCAGCCCTTGTTTCGGGTGGCGGATTCTGTAATGGTAAAGCACCCGATAAACTTGTACAGAATGGAACGCAGCTGTTTTACCTGACCACCCGTGCAGAAATGTTCAGAGGGTATATCAATCAGTACGCTGAAGTTATTCAGTCATTTAAAAAGTAATCAAATAACGGGTTCATAGGGAACTGAATTATTTGAACACACTGCAGTGTATGAGTGACAGGCATGACATAAGGTTGATGATTGTATCCAGTCTTATGTCATGCTGAAGATAGGCTTTAATCCATCCGGAACTTGATTTCCAGCAGATGCCAGCCAAACTGACTTTTGATTGGACCATGTAACTCACGTTCAGGAAGGGTAAAAACAGCCTTATCAATCGGTGCGACGAGTTGCCCTTTTTTAATATCACCCAGCTCGCCACCTTTTTTACCTGATGGGCAGGTCGAGTGCTGTTTCGCAATTTTGGCAAAATCAGCGCCTGCTTTTATTTTCTTTTTCAGCTGTTCACATTGGTCTTTATCTTTAACCAGAATGTGTCGAACGATAGCAGACTTCATGCTTTGCTTCCTTTGGTGACTTTCTTGACGGCAGTTTTCACTTTTTTCAGTGGCTGACATTGCGGGCAGAACACACTGGCTCTTTGCCCAAGTTTTAAATTTTCCAAAGTGGTTTCACAGTTCACGCACATTTCACCTGTGCGACCGTAAGCGAGCAGGGTCTGCTGAAAATAACCATTTTCACCCATGGCATTACTATAGTCTCTTAAAGTTGAACCACCCAAGTCGATTGCCTGTTTTAAAATACGTTTAATCTCGATCACCAGTTTTTCAATCTGATCATGGCTTAAACTGGATGCAGGCTGCGCAGGATGGATTCCCAGGTTAAACAGGCTTTCAGTCGCATAGATGTTGCCGACACCTACCACAATATGATTGTCCATAATGGCAACTTTTGTGCCGACATTTTTATTTTTAAATTTAGACGCTAAATATTCTGCATGGAATGCATCACTGAGTGGCTCTGGTCCCAGGGTATCAATCAGTCTGGTCTGGCTGTATTCATCCAGCCATAAAATACAGCCAAAACGGCGTGGGTCATGGTAGCGCAGTTCAGTATCTTCAAATTGAATGATCAGGTGATCATGCTTACGCAGTTCTGTCCCTGTGTCACATAACCTGAAACTGCCTGACATTCCCAGATGCCAGAGCATGGTGTCCTGTTCAAATTCAGCAAGAATATACTTGGAACGCCGTGTCAGCCTTAGCAGTTTCTGTCCCTGAAGTTTCTGAATGTCAGCGGGAATTTCCCAGCGCAGACTGGACTGGTGAACCTGAACAGAGATGACTTTCTGATCAATCAACAGTAGAAGACTGACTTTGGTGGTTTCAACTTCAGGTAATTCAGGCATGGATCACATATATTCGGAAATCTTGCTGGTTATTGTAGCTGTTCCATGTGTGTCAATAAAGCATGCTGAATGGATTGAACTTGTGTTATATATTGTGTGAATAGTAAACATATATAAGCCTGATTTATGGTTGGAAAATGTGGGTGAAGATGTAATCTGCTGTTTTTTTAATATTTATATTGACTGATAAAAATAAGTTTTGAAACTGATAAAAATAAGCTGATAGTCCTGATTTAAAAACGATGTAAATTTCTCATAAATTAAGGGTAAAGATAAAGTTTATAGCTGATCTGATCACTGCGGGTATGTATGATTTTTTATCTGTCAGTGCAGTGTATGCTCTAAACCTGGTCGATGCCTCTTAATTTGTGTTTAGACCGTTCTGGCTGGTTCATTTCAGTCTCTGTCCGATACACAACGCTGTAAATCTATTTGAAATACTTCTCCCGATCAGGCTTCCTCATGAAAAAAACAGCTCTTTCCATCATGGCAGTTTCCATTGCCACTCTGATGTCCTATTCACATGCTGAACAGGCTTTTTCTAAGGATGGAAAAACCTTAACTGGCGACTGGAACGGTACACGGACTGAACTTGCTGAAAAAGGCGTGAAGTTTGATGGAACCATTGCGACAGATGGTTCCTATCTGGCAGATGGTGGTTATGATGCACATCAGGCTCCGACATTTGGTACTCAGTTTGGACTGGGTACAACGCTTGATCTGGAAAAACTGGCAGGCTGGGAAGGCGTGACTTTTCGGGCACTGGTGACTGCACGTCAGGGGCAAAGCACCTCCATTGACGCTATACAGGACCCTGCTGCACCACAGTGGGCAAACTCTCAGGCGAACTGGGGACGGGGTAATTCAGGCAGCCGCCTGAGTGAGCTGTATGTCGAAAAGAACTTTAAGGATCAGGGGATCAGTGTCCGACTGGGACGTATGGGACTGGGAACTGAGTTCAATACCATGGCATGTGACTTTCAGGGCAATGCATTCTGTGCCGCACAGATGGGAAAATGGCAAGGTAAGCTCTGGTACAACACACCTGTTTCACAATGGGGTGGACGTGTGAAATATCAGATCAGTCCTGAACTGTTTGCACAGGCAGGTGTATTTGAATATAACCCTGAAAATGCCCTGGAACGTCACGGATGGAACCTGGATACCAAAAATGCTGATGGTGTAAATGTACTGTCAGAAGTTGTATGGTCACCAAAACAGGGGCTGAATGATCTGCCAGGCAGTTATCGTTTTGGTGCTCTGTATAACACTGCGGATGATGCTGCAAATCAGTACAATATCGGCTATGCCAAAGCGACCATAGGCGAAGACCGCACTTTTGGTGGATGGATCAGCTTTGAGCAGCAGCTGACATCTACAGGTGAAGGTCGCCGTGGTTTACACAGTTTTGGTAATTTTACTGCTCATGACCGTACCACGACGGCTGTTGAGGATTCTCAGCAGCTGGGACTGAAATATATTGGTCTGTTTGATGGACATCCGGATGACATACTGGGACTGGCGGTTAACCGTATTCATATCAATGACCGCTACCGTGATTACATCAACAGCAGTCGTGCAGGTACGGATAAAACCCTGTTAAATAAAGATGCTGAATATAATGTGGAGCTGAATTATTCATATTATCCGGTCAGATGGTTCATGTTGCGCCCACTGGTTCAGTATGTGGTTTACCCTGGGGCGACGACAGCCGTGGATAATGCACTGGTGGTTGGACTGGGCAGCAAAGTTATTTTCTAAGCGATATGCTTTTATAGGATTGTTTGAAAAGACAGGCAGATAACATCTGTCTTTTTATGTTTCAGGTTCAATAAACTCAAATGAATGAGTGTGTTTATAAAAATTCAGAAATGTGATCTTAAATACATTCACTGAGACAAAAGCGAAAATTCTACAAAAACTGGCAAAAAGTTTTAAAGTGAATAGTGTCAAATTCTGCTATATATCCATACTGCGAAAATAAACTGATCTTTCAGGAAAGAAAATAATGGCACGACTATTTCAACCTTTGCAGCTGGGAACGCTGAAACTGAGTAACAGAATTATCATTGCCCCGATGTGTCAGTATTCTGCAACAGAGCAGGGGCAGATCAGTTACTGGCATGAGCAGCAATGGGGAACCTATGCGCTGTCAGGCGCAGGCTTATGTATCGTGGAGGCGACCGCTGTTCAGCCTGAAGGTCGGATCAGTTATGCAGATTTAGGGCTATGGAATGATGAGCAGGGAGAACGCATCGCGGTATTGCTGAAAAAAATAAAAACAGTATCACCAGTGCCTTTTGCCATTCAGCTTGCACATGCAGGTCGTAAAGCTTCAACAGAAAAGCCGTGGAATGTCAGTCATGGGAAAGCACAGATTTCTTCAGCAGATGAGCATGGCTGGCAGACAGTTGCGCCAACCGAACTTGCATTTCAGGAGTCCGATGAAAAACCGCATGCACTCACGGTTGCAGAGCTGAAAACCATCCAGCAGGACTTTGCTCAGGCAGCTAAGCGGGCAGTTGAAGCGGGATTTGATCTGATTGAATTGCATGCTGCACATGGTTATCTGATGCATCAGTTTATGTCACCGCTCGCAAATACCCGTACAGATGGATACGGTGGAAGTTTTGAAAACCGTATCCGCATGGTTATGGAAACATTTGAGTCCATCAAAAAAGCTGTGCCTGATAATTTCCCTGTCGGGATCAGACTTTCAGCACAGGACTGGGTTGAAGGTGGATGGACACTGGAAGAAACCGTGGCATTATCGAAACAGCTGGAACAGGCAGGAGCGGTGTATATTCATGTTTCCAGTGGAGGTTTACATCCTCAGCAGAAAATTGATGTACATGCCAGTTATCAGGTTCCATTTGCGGCTCAGGTTAAAGAAAATGTCAGTATCCCTGTGATTGCAGTGGGTCTGGTGACAGAGTCCATGCAGGCAGAAGGAATTCTGGAATATGAACAGGCAGATGCCGTTGGACTGGCACGTGCCATGCTGTATGACCCTCGCTGGCCGTGGCATGCAGCAGCGGAACTGGGTGAAACGATTCAGATTGCGCCACAGTATCTGCGCTGTCAGCCACATGGTTTCAGAGATCTGTTTCATCCGTTTGAATGAAAACAGCTGAACTGAAAAAAGCCCCTGAATACAGGGGCTTTTTTTGATTCATCATAAATCAGCTTTTTTTCGCTGTTTTGGCAGGAGCTTTAGCCTGTTCAGCAATCATTTTATCCACGATTGCCAGGGACTCTTTTGCCTGAGGGACATTGTCCTTTGCCAGGGCAGCAAAAATCTTTTTCGCTTCAGGTAAATTCTGAGGAATGATATTGCCATTGGTCAGCATATTGCCAACTGCGAGCAGTGCAGGAATATAGCCTTTCTGAGCCAGTTCCTGAATACTTTGCAGACCTTCCTTGATTGGTGCTTCAGTTTTATTTTTGAAGCCTAGGCTGATGTTATACAGGGCTTTTGCATGAATGGCCTGATAGTTTCCTTTTTTAATTAAAGGTTCCAGTTTCTGTAAGCCTTCCTTATCGGAAGCAGGCTTGTTTTCAGAAAACAGTAATACTGCCAGGTCCAGGGTTGCATCATCAAAACCCTGAGCAGATGCTTTACTTAAGTACTGCTTCGCTTTTGTAATGTCTGTTTTTAAGCCCAGTGTACCTGTGGCATAGTTTTTACCCAGCACATAGTTTGCAACTGGATAGCCTTTGCTCGCAGCCTGTTCATACAGTTTGACTGCTTTTTTCTCATCTTTGGCAGTCCCCTGACCCGTCTGAGTCAGATAACCCAGATTGTAAATAGCCTGAGCATTGCCCGTTTTTGCAAGCTTATCCAGTTCCTGGTAAGCACCGGTCATATTTTTAGCTTTGACCATCTCTTCAATTTTTGCAAAAGCAGGGTCGATAGCAGCCGGTGCTGCCTCCGCTGCAAAAGCCATGTGGGATGAAAGAGCGATCAGACTTGCGAAGATAATTTTTTTCATTTTCATATAACAATGTTAACCATGTTGTTTCAGCAACATAAGTCCTTTTGATTACTGTACTTCAGTATATAAGTTATGCCTTTTGAAAAGTAAATATTGCATTTGTGAAATTTGTAGCATCTTTGATGAAAATCACTGAAAACTGGGAGAAATTATGGATGGGATAGTTTTCTTTGTCTTTTATAGCAGGTCTGTGTATTTGACTGGAAAAGTCTGAAAATCTGGAATAAAAAGGTTAAAATTTCAGACTGATCTGAATATTCAGGCTGTATTTTAAATTTCATCTTATTTTTAGCAGTGAGAAAACAGTGTTTATAAAAGGCATCCGACGGAATTATGACAAAGTCTTTCAGGACGACAGTATTGCAGATGAAGATAAAATTGATGCTTTACTGATGAAACTGGGGGGGGATTTCTGGTCAGTAAAGATGATCGTGTCTATATTTTCCAGAAAGGTGATTTAACTTCAAAGTTTGATGCCAAACATGCCCGTGCATTTCACTTTAAAGACTATGTCTGTAAAGATATGAATAAACTGTTTCATGGGTTTTGATAAAATTATCCTCCAGATTTGGAGGATAATTTATTTTGAATTGGCTGTATTAATATGTTTAAAAATTGTTTCGCAAAGATCCTTAGCTGAATCGGTAAGCTCCCATTCGATATGATCCATCAGAGTTAATATTAGACGACAAAATTTTAATTTATCTTTAATTGTTCCTGATGAATCGGCAAAGCACTTTTTAGGTTTATTCTCAGCTGTTCTGGGAGTTCCAACTTTAATTTTAGCGTCGATGATTTTTCCGATACCATCTTTTGTGTGAAAATAGTTTTGATCATTTAATAGTTGTGTTATGTCAAAGCCATCTTTTGTATCAGATTGCATTCCTCCAACTGATAAATAGTTTGTCAAAGTATTCCGTAATTCAATCTCATGACTTAAAGCAGATTCCAAACCTGAATATTTAATATTACAGGCATAATGAATAATATTGGAGGGTAGAGTATTTTCTGTTTCTTTACATGTTAGAAGGTGAAATTGATCGCCTAATGATTCCGTCAATTGTTCGACACGATTGCCTTTCCCTTGAATATCACCATCAGCAATAAGAAGAACACTGCTTGTTGTAAGTAAAGCATTCATACCTTGATCATTTAAGTGATCAGTAAATTCATCACTGAATTCCCAATGAACTAAATTACTTCCGGCATATTCAACAAATGTGTAGTGATAATTCGGCATAAAACGACGATATTTTTTATAAAGTCTTTCATCAGAATTTTTTAATCCAGCTAAATATTTTTCCATATATTTAGTGATATATAAGCGGTCTGTAATACCTTCGACCCAAATGGTGCAATTGGCTAAATAAACAGAAGATGGTTTTACACCTAATGAAGCGAGTTGGTCACGATCTCGGTCACAACGATAAATCTTAAAATCAAACTTATTCGAATCTTCTTTATTAGGATCTTTGACAAATTTTTGAATAATGACTTGATCAGATTCATCTGCCATATCTAAAAGATGGTTGGAATGTGTAGTAAAGAAATAATAATGATTGGTTTCATTCAGATAAAAGTTCATAAGTTGGCGAACCATACCTGCATGCATATGAAGTTCAGGCTCTTCGATAAAAAAGGCATGAGTTGCATCATTTCTGATAAAAGCTTCATAGGTCAGAATAATGACTTGTTGTAAACCATCACCCAGTTCTGAAATTGGAAATTGTTTATCATTTCCAATTTTAATATTGACTACATCTTGGTTATGTTTTGGAATAAGTGTAATTTTTTCATTATCGAAAAAAAATTGACTTAATTTTTCTTCATATTGTTTGATAATTTCACGCTGTTCAGGTTCTCCTAATAAATGAATTTTCAGTTCATGATATAAGCATTCACCTGTAATAATATTTGTTGAGTTATATTTTTCTTTGTCATAGAAATAATCTTTTTGAGCGCGCTCAATATACGGTTGTTTATTTTGATCTTCTGTGACAGGGCGCATTCCACGAAGAATAGGGACATATAATTTTGTGTATGATTGTAAATATTTATCTTTAACACCTGAGAATTGAGCACCATCAGCATTATTGCCAACCGTATAATGAGAAATTTCGTCTTTTAAAGTATATCTTTTTTCAACACTACATTTCGTTGGTAGATTATTTAGTTGGTCAAGTTTTATCAGTAAATCAGATTTGTAAGTTCCTCCGAATGTACTTTTTTTACCTATTGAGGTAGGATTAATAGAGTTAACAATAGGATATATTTTAGTGTAAAATTGTTTAACATCTAAATTATTATAATCATGGATGCGATATTTTGATAAAAAAAGCTCTCTCAGGAATCTACTTTTCCCTGCATTATTTTTACCGATAAAAAAGTTTAGCCTTTTTATTTCTATAATTTGGTCATACTCCTGTTTATTGTCAGAACTATAACCATTTAAATTTTCAGCCCAATAGTATAATTTTTCAGTCATTAAAAAAGCCCCTAAACTTAGAGGCTAATTTATCACAACATTTTAAAAATTATAGAATTACTGCGGTCTCGCCACATCACCATTTAAATATTCAGGCAGCTCTAACACAGTCACATCCAGTTCTGGTAAAGCATCGGGACGGGCGACGACCAGTGCAATAAAACCACCTTCATAAGCAGTACTGTTCACCACCTGAACACCTTTACTTAACTGCTCCCCCAAAGCAGGAACATCGCCTGAACCCTGAATCACATGCAGCCATGCCTTAGGTTTCGCTTTAAACCATAAACGCGCAATCACTTCCTGACCCAGGTAACAACCTTTGTCATAGTGAACACCTTCACGCTGGTGCAAACGGAGTTCCTGTGGCTGAAAAAGTCCTTCAGTCTGTTGAACAATGAACGCCTGACCATGCTGGATTGCAGAGACTTCCCATGCAGCAATATCAGTTGCTTCAGATGAAAAAACAGTCGTATCTGCCGTCAGTGTCGGAAAAACTGTACCCATTGGTTCAAGTTTCATTTTAGAGAACGCACCGTATTTTTTGATGTGTTTTGAAAACTCATCTGCCTGGTCAGCCGTAGTGACGATTTCAAAAAGTTCAGGATTGATCTTTGTGAGCCATAAACCAAAGTGGATACGCCCTTTCAGATCACAGATGGCAGTATAGCGAGTGGTATTTTCAGCCAGTGCTTCTGTGTTTAACGTGACTTGTCCCTGAAGGAACTTCTGGGCATCTGCACCGGCTAAAGTAAATGAGGAGAATGCTGAAATGGTCATAATAAAACCCGACTTAATTTATAGAAGTTTAAGTCAGGTCTACAACAATAGACAAGTCAATTCAATTAATTAAACCACACCACGGAAATGGTCACGGATAGAAGCCAGAGCAACACGGTCAAAGAATCGTAAATCACTCACAAACTGCGGCATATTTAGGCCTTTGTCGTATCTGATGGTGTATTCAATCTGTAGGAAAATGCGGTCTTCATATTCAAGAATGCTTGATTTAATGAAGGTCTTTTCTTTGTTGGTCTCATTACTTGCGATGACGAGTTTGAACATATTTTCATTGCTGAATTCAGCAATATTATGAATCAGCTGTAAATTAATTCTTTCGTTTTCAGCATCAACTCTTACATCAAAATAAATATCTTCAATTTTGACACTGAAACCTCTGTCCTCAACATCTATAACGTCAATAAACGCATTCTTTAAAGCATTGGCGATGGTTTGTGAGTTGATCTGGTTGGAAGGTAAAATCATGAATGCCCCAGTTGTTTTATAAGATTAAATTTTTAAATATTTGATGTTTAAAATAATATATTTCGAAATGTGAGACTTCCATTCAATTACGACTAAAGAATAAGATTAATTTTCCACTATTTTTTAATAAAAAACTGATTTAGAGCAAATATTCAACTCAAGTTGTTACTAAATATTTCAAAAACCCCTGTTTTTATATCTAAGTTTATGAAATATAAACAATTTGGGAAATGGGTTTTCGGCAGTGTACTATTCAAACATCAGACACGCAGTACAAAATGATGCAAGAGGCACAATTCAATGAATAACAACTACCGCAAACCACTGCAAGGTACCCAGCTCGAATACTTCGATGTGCGTCAAGCCGTTGAAGACATCCAGCAAGGCGCATATGCGAAACTTCCATACACTTCAAAAGTATTGGCTGAACAGTTAGTCCGTCGCTGTGACCCAGCCATTCTCGAACAGTCTTTAAAAGAACTGATTAATCGTAAACAGGACCACGATTTCCCTTGGTATCCAGCGCGTGTGGTGTGCCATGACATTCTCGGACAAACTGCACTAGTTGACCTTGCAGGTCTGCGTGATGCAATTGCAGATCAAGGTGGCGACCCATCAAAAGTAAATCCTGTTGTACCGACTCAGTTGATCGTTGACCATTCACTTGCTGTGGAATTTGGTGGTTTTGACCCTGATGCATTTGAGAAAAACCGTGCGATTGAAGACCGTCGTAACGAAGACCGTTTCCACTTCATCGAATGGACAAAAACTGCATTTGAAAATGTCGACGTGATCCCTGCGGGTAACGGCATCATGCACCAGATCAACTTGGAGAAAATGTCTCCAGTAGTGCAAAACCGTGGCGGTATCGCATATCCAGATACATGTGTAGGTACAGATTCTCATACACCACATACTGATGCGCTTGGCGTAATTTCAATTGGTGTCGGGGGACTCGAAGCTGAAAACGTAATGTTGGGTCGTGCATCGTGGATGCGTCTGCCAGACATTATCGGTGTGGAATTTGTGGGTCAGCGTCAGGCAGGCATTACTGCAACAGATATCGTATTGGCATTGACAGAATTCTTGCGTAAAGAGCGTGTGGTGGGTGCATATTTAGAATTCTTCGGTGAAGGCGCAGACAGCATGTCAGTGGGTGATCGTGCGACGATTTCCAACATGACTCCTGAATATGGCGCTACTGCGGCAATGTTCTATATTGACCAGAACACCATTGATTATTTAACACTGACAGGTCGTGAAGCAGATCAGGTTAAACTTGTCGAAACTTATGCCAAAGAAATCGGTCTTTGGGCATCTGATATGACACAAGCGGAATATCCACGTGTTTTACGTTTCGATCTTTCAACTGTAACTCGTAATATTGCAGGTCCATCAAACCCACATGCACGTGTATCGACAGCTGACTTAAAAGCCAAAGGTATTGCAGGCAACTTAGAAGCTGCTCGTGCGCAAGAAGCTGAAGGTTTGATGCCAGATGGTGCGGTGATCATTGCAGCGATTACGTCTTGTACCAATACTTCAAACCCTCGTAATACCGTTGCAGCAGGCTTGTTGGCGCGTAAGGCAAATGAGTTAGGCTTAGTACGTAAACCTTGGGTGAAATCATCTTTTGCACCAGGTTCTAAAGCAGCAGCGTTGTATCTTGAAGAAGCAGGTGTGTTGGGTGATCTTGAAAAGCTTGGTTTCGGGATCGTGGCGTATGCATGTACGACCTGTAACGGTATGTCAGGTGCGCTTGATCCTGTGATTCAACAGGAAATTATTGAGCGTGACTTGTACGCAACTGCGGTACTTTCAGGTAACCGTAACTTCGATGGTC
Source organism: Acinetobacter chinensis (assembly GCF_002165375.2). Lineage (NCBI taxonomy): Bacteria > Pseudomonadati > Pseudomonadota > Gammaproteobacteria > Moraxellales > Moraxellaceae > Acinetobacter > Acinetobacter chinensis. The sequence continues at coordinate 2,892,551 of NZ_CP032134.1, read as the reverse complement.
GTATCCATCCGTATGCAAAACAAGCATTCTTGGCTTCTCCACCTTTGGTTGTGGCGTATGCGATTGCAGGAACAATCCGTTTTGACATCGAAACAGATTCTTTGGGCAATGATAAAGATGGTAATCCAATTTACCTAAAAGACATCTGGCCATCGGATGAAGAAATTGATGCATTGGTAAAAGTTGCGGTTAAACCTGAGCAATTCAAAAAGATCTACATTCCAATGTTTGATTTGGGTGTAAATGCTAAATCTGAAAGCCCGTTGTATGACTGGCGTCCGCAAAGTACCTATATCCGTCGTCCGCCGTACTGGGAAGGTGCTTTGGCAGCTCCGCGTACTTTGGCGAATATGCGTCCGCTTGCAATCTTGGGTGACAACATCACCACAGATCATTTATCACCATCGAATGCAATCGTACTAGACAGTGCTTCAGGTGAATACTTGAAGAAAATGGGTGTGCCTGAGGAAGACTTTAACTCGTATGCAACACACCGTGGTGACCATTTGACCACGCAACGTGCAACATTTGCCAACCCTAAACTGTTCAATGAAATGGTGGTTCGCTCTGACGGTACGATCAAGCAGGGTTCTAAGGCGCGTGTTGAGCCTGAAGGCGAAGTGATGCGTATGTGGGAAGCGATTGAAACTTATATGAATCGTAAGCAACCATTGATTATCATCGCAGGTAAAGATTATGGTCAGGGTTCAAGCCGTGACTGGGCTGCCAAAGGTGTGCGTCTTGCAGGTGTTGAAGTGATCGTTGCGGAAGGTTTTGAGCGTATTCACCGTACTAACTTGGTCGGTATGGGTGTATTACCGCTTGAGTTTAAAGCAGGTACTGACCGTAAGACGTTAAAGCTTGATGGTACTGAGTTGTATAGCGTGATTGGTAATATTGCACCGCGTTCGACTTTAACTTTGGTGATCGAGCGTTCGACTGCTGATGGTCAAAATGAGATCGTGAAAGTGCCTGTAACTTGTCGTTTGGATACTGAAGAAGAAGTGCATGTGTATGAAGCGGGTGGTGTGTTACAACGCTTTGCACAGGATTTCTTGGAAGGGAATGTGGCTTAAATTTTGAGCTAAAATTTATTGTAATTGTTGTATAAAGACCCTACATTTATGTAGGGTCTTTATACATGGGTTTTACTCATAGAGAAAAAAATTATGGTATTTAACAAACACCCTTCAGAACAATTAGAAAAGTTATTTAACTCAAAACCTTATCAGGGACAACAGCCTGAGAAAGCAAAAATCATTTTTTTAAGTTCAGATGCAAATTATTCAGAAGAAATTTCAACTCATCATTTTTTTAATAGAATAATCGAATATCATGAGGATGGAATTAAATTCTGGCAGAAATATCAGGTACATCACCCATTCTTACTTGATGAATACCCATTCAAAAAAAATCAGGGTGGCGTCCCATTTCATAAACGATTTAAATCAGTTGGATTGACATCTGAGTACGCGAAAGAAGTATGTTTTTTGGAGCTATTGGATATACCGACAATTGGGAGTATGTCTAAAGATAAAAAACTGTTTCTTAATCTAATAAATCCTGATCATTTAAAGAAAATAGATAAAGTATTTCAGAGTGATGCAGGTCAGCTCATTTTTGTTTCGAAAAATGTAATCCAGTTTATGCATTTATTAAAGAAAAAGTATAAGGTTTTTGATTGGCTTGAGCCGAATATAAGTAAAGTGGGCGATAGTGTAAAAATAAAAAGTAACCAACTTTTAGTGATTTATCATTTTTCTGCATCGGTAGAAACAACATATCGGCAAAGTTTAAAGACGTATATTGATGAAATATTAAGTTAAAAGTTAAACTGGCTTGCTGAACTGAATAAAGTTGTACATTTAATTTCGGATGTTAATGAGCGGTTGAAAAACAATCAATAAATACCTATCATAAGATATGTATCAAGACTATTGGAGTAGGTCATGACTACAGCAAAAGTTTTTATGACAGGACGCAGTCAAGCCATTCGTTTACCGAAAGAATTTCGCTTTGAAGGAAAAGAAGTCGAAATCTTTCGACGTGGCGATGAGGTCATATTGCGTGAAAAACCTGTGACAGCAGACTATTTGTTTAAAGTATTGGCACAGATGCCTGATGACTTCTATGCAGAAGAAAGAGTGGATGAACCACCACAGGAACGAGAAGAGTTCTAATGCCGACACAATACTTATTGGATACTAATATTTGTATCTCTATCACTAAGCATCAACCTGAAATTGTCCGTCAGCATTTTGAAAAGCATTTGCCAAACCGTAACATTTTAATGTCAGTGATTACTTTAGGCGAGTTACGTTTTGGTGCTGAAAAGAGTCAAAACAAAGAAAAAGCTTTAAAAGTCATAGATGAATTAACTTCAATCATTCCTGTTGTTGAACTGGATGAAACAGTCGCTGAACACTATGCACAAATACGAAAAGACTTAACTTTAAAAGGTCAGATTATAGGAAACAATGATTTGTGGCTTGCAGCGCATGCAAGAGCAAATGATTGGGTTATGGTGACCAATAATGAAAAAGAATTTTTACGAGTTGATCAATTAAAAATAGAAAATTGGGTAACAAAAGCGATTTAGAGATTTAATGAAAGTTGATCTATATTTATTTGCACATAAGAACTTTCAATAAAATATAAAGAGAACCCCATGCCCAAAAAATTCCCTGAACAAAAAGCCGAAGAAGAACGTCGTTATATTTTGGCAAGTGGTGCAGCCAATACAGCCGAACTCGAACCCTTTTTAACAGACCCAAATCAAGCGATTCGAGCGACTGCCGCCATGAATCCCGATGCAGATGCCGAAATTCTCGACCGCTTTGCAAACGACAAATTCTGGGGTGTACGCATAGAAGTGGTGGGGCATCCCAATGTCAGTGAAACGACCCTACGTAGATTACTAGAACCCAAAGTCAGCAAACGAGGCGTTGTCCATCATGCAGCCTGTGAAAAACTCAAAGAACGAGGAGTAGTATTTGGAGCTAACGGCATGCCACTCGATATGCAGAAATAAATTGAAACAAATAGAATAAATAAAAATTTATCCACATTCTGGAAAATTTAAGCAAAGAAAAAACCAATATGTGAAGATTTTTATCTCAAAGATAAATAAATCTGACAATAATTTCGCCAATCCATTTCTTGCAAAAATGACACCATCATTTTTAAAAATAGCCAATAGACATTCATCTCGATAGCGGTATACTGATTTCACCATTTCTAAAAACCTATGGAGAACAAAAATGGTTACTGCTGGCTCTAAACCTGGAACAGGCTTCTATTTTTGTGTTCAATGCGGTCAACGCACCTACTTAGAAATTGGTACAGATCGACTACCACCGTGTACCAAATGTCTTGGCAATCATTTCAACAAATAAGATTGCATAAGCACAATAATTAAAACGGATACTCCCTGTTTTAAAATAAAAGCCCTATTACTCAATAGGGCTTTTTGCTAACGTATATACAGTTAAAAATAATAAAAGAGAAAGGGTGGGCACAGATGATTGAAACAATATTAGGACTCTGTATTGGTATAGGCTTAAGTGCAGCCTGTGGTTTTCGTGTCTTTGTCCCTTTACTGGTCATGAGTGTCGCTTCCCTGATAGGCTGGTTTGAACCCATGAAAGGCTTTGAATGGCTGGCGATGCCATCGGTCTGTATAGGACTGGCTGTGGCAACGGTCTGTGAAATTGGTGCGTACTATATTCCCTGGGTGGATAATGCACTTGATACCGTTGCAACTCCCGCAGCGATGATGGCAGGAACTCTGACCACTATGGCTGCAAGCACTGGTGAAATGTCTCAGTTTGTCAGCTGGGCAGCAGCGATTATTGTGGGTGGTGGAACAGCTGGTGCTGTACAGTTAAGTACAGTAGCTGTCCGTGGTGTTTCAACTGCCACGACTGGAGGAATTGCAAATCCAGTGGTTTCGACCACCGAATGGATCAGTGCATTGGTTGTATCCGTATTGTCTTTTGTAGTCCCTGCGCTGGTGGTTGTGGTTGGTATTATTCTGATGGTGATCGTGATCCGCTGGGTACGTAAAAAACGTCAGGAAAGCAGTATTCAGAGTTCAAATGCCTGAAAGGTTTTGAGATTAAAACAATGGGTTTCAGGCTGTTTTGGCAATATGAAATGATCTGTATGACTGGATAACGGGTCAGTGATTATTTCACCAATATGGATTGAGCAGTAGATACCGCTGTCTTTTTATAATGCACTGTTGTGAACAGATGATGAGCTAAAAATATTTCAGATGATGAAAATAAAAGACCGACGATTCGAGTGATGATGAAATCGTCGGTCAAAAAAGCATTTGCCCTGAACAGTATGGCTGCTGTTCAAATTGTTCAGAGCGAGCTAAACTTATTGCTTTAGAAAGGTCACCGAAAATATTGTGGATGCCGATACAAATCATCGGATTATTCAGACCTTGTACCCTATATAACGCAGGGGGATGTGGATTGGTTGACATAAAAATGAAAAAAAATTCAATTTTTTTTATAATTCTTTTTCAGTACTGAATGGTTCGGCTCTATGATCTCCCTAACTCGATATTTTTTATGGTTTTTTCTGTTCTGTATAATTTTCACCTGTATCTGTGGAGTACTGGCAGCGATATTACCTCAGGGAGTCGGTGGTATTTTAACAGCAGTTCCTTATCTGGTTGCCATGATACTGGTGCTGTATAAGTTTTTAAAACAGCAGAAACGCGCGCCAACACAGGCAGAACGTAAAAAAATCACCCTCGGTTTCAGCCTGATTTTCTGGGGCTATAATATTGTCTTTCTGCTTCTGGGACTGGTGATATTTTCACGGAACAGTCCTGATGTCTGGCAGGATTTTATGATGTATCTGAGCCAGTCGCAGTTTCTGGTTGTCATGTTTATCATGTTTCTGTTACTGGCTATACCGCTGTATCTGCTGACCTGGTGGTTTTATGGCAAACAGGCAGAGCGCATGGCCGAAAAAATGTTTTCCTGAGTCTGAATCCGCTGTTCAGGTTGTAGCTGCTGTCAGATCTTATTTATTTCCTGGAATATCCTGATGTTTTGTTGTAAATATTCATAAGTTTTCATAAGAAACCTGCCTGTTTTTTTGTATGTTGGTCAGGAACAGACAGGCTTTTAAAGAACAGTAAAAATAACAGACAGAATAAAGAGGGGCTTATGATCAAGGACACGGTATTGGTGACAGGTGCATCTGGGTTTATCGGTCAGCAACTGGTGAAGTTTCTGCTGGAGCAGGATTATCAGGTGATTGCGCTTTCCCGAAAAAAACAGGTGGCGAATCATCCCAGCCTGCAATGGGTTCAGCAGTTGGGTGAAATCCGTAATCCTAAGATTGATTATGTGGTGAATCTGGCCGGTGAAAGTATTGGTCAGGGACGCTGGACAGATGCCAGAAAGCAGACTCTGATTCAGAGCAGGGTACAGACGACAGAAGAAATTTATCAGTATCTGAAAAAACAGAATATTCAGCCAAAACGGGTTATTTCAGGTTCTGCTGTTGGGTTTTACGGTATAGATGCAGCAGAACAATGGACAGCGGTCTGTGATGAACAGTCAGCACCACAGAACATTTTTATGTCTGAACTGTGTCAGCGCTGGGAGCAGGCAGCATTGAGTGATACAGCGCAAAAGACCAAAATTATCCGTCTGGGTGTGGTCTTTGGCAAAGGTGGTGGAATTCTCCCTCAGATGCTGCTTCCCATTAAACTGAATCTTGCAGGTAAAATCGGTTCAGGAAAACAACCGATGTGCTGGGTACACATGCAGGATGTGATTCAGGCGATTCACTTTCTGTTTAAAGATGATTCTGCAACACAGATTTATAATGTTGTTGCACCTGAGCGCAGTTCTCAGAAAGCATTTGTCAGTACGGCATCACTTTTACTGAACCGCAAACCCTGGTTCAGTATGCCTGCATGGTGCATGCGCCTGCTCATGGGTGAACAGGCTCAGCTGGTGCTGAATGGTCAGTATGTCAAGCCGGTAGCTCTCGAGCAGGCAGGCTTTAAGTTTCAGTATCCTGTTTTAAAATCTGCCCTGAAACAGATTTTATCCATGGACTGAGCTTTTTAAACGCTCAGGATTATAGGCATCTGGGCTGACCAGTGTTGGCTGTTTCAGTATGAGCTGTCTGAGCAGTCGGGCTGAACCAGGACCCATGCATAAGCCGTTACGGTGATGTCCGAAATTTGCCCATGCATTGTGCAGTTCAGGCAGTTTTCCAATATAGGGAACACCCGTCGGAGAGCCTGGACGCAATCCCGCCCACTGTTTTACAACAGGAAAGTTTGCAAGTTCAGGAACCATTTCTGTACAGGCTTTAAAAATATTCTGCTGGGTCTGTACGGATGGCCGTTTATCAAAACCGATATTATCCATACTTGAACCACAGACAATATGTCCGTCCATACGTGGAATCAGATACATGACCTGATTCATACACATGGTGGGTAACCAGTTCTCGGGTGTTTTAAACAGCAGCATCTGACCCTGGACAGGCGCGACAGGAATACTGAGCTGTAACTGTTCTGACCAGTGAGCAGACCATGCACCTGTAGCGATGACGTATTCATCAGCTGTGAATGTCTGTCCACTTTGCGACTGAATGGATTGGATTTTTCTATGCTGAATGGAAAACTGTTCGATCCAGCAGTTTTCATAAATTTCTGCCGCTGGATGCTGTTTCAGGTAGGCAAGCAGTGATTGCAGTAAGCGGGGATTGCGCACATTGGCAAGCTGTGGAAAATAAATGGCATGCTGAAACTGTTCGGAAATATGTGGATTGACCTGTTTCAGCTGTTCACGTTGCAGGTATTCACACTGCTGCATGGGTTCCTGATAGCGGTCTTTATAATTCAGACCGGTTTCAAAGTCATCTTCATCAAAAATCAGCATACCTGTTTCATGAATCTGAAAGTCTGTACCTGTTACAGGGAGCAGTTTTTCATTCCACTGGGTATAGAGTGTTTTACCGTGCTGGGCAATCTCGTTGACAGGGCGGGGATAGCGCCACGGATACATGGGTGAAAGAATACCTCCGCCTGCCCATGAGGCAGCTTTCCCTGGTTGCTGCTGGTCAAAGATACTGACCTGACAGCCTTGTTCCACAAGTTCAAGTGCAGTGAGTAAGCCACTGACTCCTGCTCCGATAATGGCGATGTGCATGGTGTGATGTGCCCGTACAGGATTTTATAATGTAATTCAGTCAGCCATTTTTAGCTGACCGGAGCTCATATATGAACAGTCCGAAGAACAGTGTCATTATGAAAACTCCCTCTCCTTTAAGGAGAGGGCTGGGGAGAGGTACTGAACAGTAAAATCCCTTATCGGATTCTGGAGCCGTTGCTCCTCGTCACTGAACCTGACATGGTGCTGAAGTGACAAATATAGAGTCAGCAGTGTTGAGACTCTTATACTGAATGGACAAGGGGTAAATCTTTACTTCATCTCTTTTAATTTACGTGCAGCTTCTTCAGCAAAGTAAGTCCAGATGCCATCAGCACCAGCACGACGGAAGCACATCAGTGATTCCATGATGACGCTGTCAGATAACCAGCCGTTCTGAATGGCTGCTGAAAGCATGGCATATTCACCACTGACCTGATAAACAAATGTGGGTACGCCAAAAGTGTCTTTGACTTCACGAACAACATCCAGGTAAGGCATCCCCGGTTTGACAATCACCATGTCAGCGCCTTCCTGAATATCAAGGGCAATTTCATGCAGGGCTTCAGCACGGTTACCGACATCCATCTGGTAATTGTATTTGTTGCCACCTTTTAAGTTGGAAGATGAGCCCACAGCATCACGGAATGGACCGTAGAAGCTGGATGCATATTTTGCAGAATACGCCATGATGCTGGTGTAAATATGTCCATTACTTTCCAGTGCCTGACGGATCGCACCGATACGCCCATCCATCATGTCACTCGGTGCAACAACATCTGCTCCGGCTTCAGCATGGCTTAAAGCCTGTTTGATCAGACATTGCACCGTTTCATCATTCAGTACATAGCCGGTATCATCAATAATACCGTCCTGACCGTGTGTGGTATAAGGATCAAGCGCACCATCAGTGATCAACACCATTTCTGGCAGTTCTTTTTTCAGCAGGCGCAGGGTATTCTGAACCAGTCCGTCTTCATGCCATGCCGCTTCTGCTGTTAAACTCTTGTCTTCCTGTGGCGTTACAGGGAACAGCGCAAGTTTTGATACGCCAAGTTCAAGCAGGGTTTCAGCTTTTTTCAACAATAAGTCAGCAGACAGACGCTGAACATTGGGCATACTTGGAATATCCTGGGTCTGGTTTTGACCAGGCAGTACAAATACAGGGTAAATGAGATGGTCTGCCGTCAGCTGGGTTTCACGAACCATGGCACGTAATCTGTCATTTTTACGGATACGGCGCATGCGGGTGGCTGGAAAAGCTGGACGATTGAACGTATAGGTCATAACAATCTCATTGATCAGTATTAAACTTGACTTATTGTAGCCCTGGAACAGGCAAAGGGTTAAGTGAAAATGCAATTTTTATTTCAGCAAGGGAATTCGGGCACATGACGAATGAATCAGAAAAGAGTTGGACGGGAAATATCCATTTAGGCTCGAAGGTGGATCTTGAAGTTGTATTCAAGCAGTTATGTAAAGCATTCAACAGTTCTCCATTTTTTGGTCACAACAGTATGACCATGCGGGTGGTGGATGGACAGATTGAAACATATGTGGAAATGAAAGCAGAAATGATTGGCAATGTCGCATTTCAGATTCTGCATGGTGGTGTGGCTGCCACAGTGCTGGACAGTATTGGTGGCATTACCGCTATGGGTGAACTGTATAAGCGTTCAAATCCAGAAGAACTGGCAGATACAATGAAGAAAGTCAGCCGACTTGCCACGGTGGATATGCGGGTGGACTATCTTGCACCGGGTCGTGGGAAATATTTTATTGCCCGTGCAGAAACACTGCGTATGGGGCGTAAGGGTTGTACCATGCGTATGACTATGGTCAATGATGAAGATAAGCCGATTGCAACAGCAATTGCATCCTATGCCTACTGAGTTTTAAAGTGTACTGAACAGTACAGAATGTACTGTTTCTGTCAATAACCGCCACTGAAATATGTATTTCAATGGCGGTTTTTTTGTCTGAATATTTTTTATAATCAAGAGTATTGTGTGGAAAAGTACAGATGTACTGCGTAGTAATATTTTTATTCTCATAATGTGATTTTTACCTGTAAAATCACTTATCAGAATTTTAAGAAGCAGACCTGGGTCATTGTCATCAAACCAAAGCAGAAAGCATATTAAATTTATGTTCAATTGCTGTGCTGTTTACTGATGTTTTGAGCAGGTCCAGAAAACCAGGAATATGCGATGACTGAAGCGCAAACCGCGAATACCTCCTCTGAGGAAACTCCAATGGATCTGGAGGCAAAGCAGAAACGTAAAAAATTGCTGAAAATTTTTGCCCTCATTGTGATTGCAGCCGCAATTCTCTATGCCATCTGGACGCTGATCTTCGGAAATACCGTTGAAACGGACAATGCTTACGTGGGAGCGGAGACTGCGGAAATTACATCCATGGTCAGTGGGCAGGTGGCTGAAGTCAAAGTCAGTGATACTCAGCAGGTTAAAAAAGGCGACATACTGGCGGTCATTGACAACAGTGATGCAAAAATTGCACTGGCGCAGGCGCAGGCAGAACTGGCAAAAGCCAGACGTCAGTACTCTCAGAGTTCTGCGAACAGCAGTTCACTGTCATCCCAGATTCTGGTCAGTGCAGATGACATCAACAGTGCCAAAGCTCAGGTTGCGCAGGCAGAAGTTGCCTATACGCAGACTCAGCAGGAGTTTGCACGTCGTCAGCAGCTGAGTGCAACAGGTGCAATTTCCAAAGAGGAATTCAGCAAAGCACAAAGCGCTTTAAACAATGCTAAAGCAAGTGTGGATGTGGCAAAGGCAGCACTGGCGCAGGCAGAGTCAAAACGAAAAGCTGCACAAAGTAACCTGGATGCAAATGAAGCATTGATCAAAGGAACTTCGCAGGATTCAACACCGGATGTACAGGTGGCTCAGGCAAAAGTTGAACAGGCATTACTGGACTTACAGCGTACAGAAATCAAAGCACCGCTGGATGGTGTGGTTGCACGTCGCAGTATTCAGGTGGGGCAGCGTATTGCACCTGGAACATCTTTAATGAAAATTGTCCCTGTTTCAGCGCTTTATGTCGATGCAAACTTTAAAGAAAGTCAGTTGCAGAATGTCAAAGTTGGACAGAAGGCTACACTGACTTCAGATTTATACGGCAAAAAAGTGAAATATCACGGGACTGTGATCGGTTTTTCAGGGGGAACAGGTTCAGCATTTGCTTTGATTCCAGCCCAGAATGCAACAGGAAACTGGATTAAAGTGGTTCAGCGTTTGCCTGTAAGAATCAAACTTGATCCTAAGGAGCTGGCAGAGCACCCGTTACGTGTTGGTTTATCCATGACTGCCGAGGTTGATACCTCATCTGCGAAGTAATCGCTTATGAATACAGCAAGTTTTCATGGCGAACTGAAAGGCGGGCGTTTACTGCTGGCGGCTTTCTTTTTAGCCCTTGCCAACTTTATGGTCGTCCTGGATATGACCATTGCCAATGTTTCTGTACCTCATATAACTGGTAGCCTTGCGGTTTCCAGTTCTCAGGGAACCTGGGTCATTACATCGTATGCGGTTGCCGAAGCGATCTGTGTACCATTGACCGGCTGGCTGGCTGGGCGTTTTGGTGCGGTTCGGGTCTTCAGTGTCTGCCTGATTGGTTTTACTACATTTTCCATTTTGTGTGGTCTGTCCAACAGCCTCGCTATGCTGGTGATCTGCCGTATTGGTCAGGGTCTGTTTGGTGGTCCAATCATGCCGCTCAGTCAGACTTTACTCATGCGGATTTTCCCATCTGAAAAACATTCTCAGGCAATGGGCATGTGGGCAATGACCACCGTTGTTGGACCGATTCTGGGACCCATTTTAGGGGGTACCATCAGTGATAACTGGTCGTGGCACTGGATTTTCTTTATTAACATTCCTGTGGGTGTGATCTGCGCCGTGGGTGTAATGCGTCTGATGAAACCGGCAGAAACACCGATTGCCAGACTGCCTATTGATACTGTTGGTTTAACACTTCTGATTGTATGGATTGGCGCATTACAGCTGATGCTGGATTTAGGGCATGAACGGGACTGGTTCAACAGTGCTGTGATCTGCGTGCTGGCTGTTGTTCTGGTGGTTGGATTTATTGCCTTTTTCATCTGGGAATATTATGAAAAGCATCCTATCGTCAATATTCAGATTTTCAGATACCGTGGTTTTACCATTGCGACCATTTCCCTGGCTTTTGCCTTTGCAGCGTTCTTTGGCAGTATTGTACTGATTCCGCAGTGGTTACAGATCAATTTAGGATATACCGCTTCGTGGGCAGGTTACCTGACTGCAACCATGGGCTTTGGCAGTCTGTTAATGTCACCCATAGTGGCAAAAATGGCAACTAAATATGACCCTAGAGCACTCTCCAGTTTTGGTCTGATGATACTGGGATGCGTCACGCTGATGCGCTCATTCTGGACCAGTGATGCCGACTTTATGGCACTGGCCTGGCCGCAGATTATTCAGGGGTTTGCTGTTCCTTTTTTCTTTATTCCATTGTCCAATATTGCACTGGGTGTGGTACGTCCCGATGAAGTGGCTTCAGCCGCAGGTCTGATGAACTTTATGCGGACGATGGCAGGGGCAATTGGTGCATCCATTGCGGTGACCATATGGGATGACCATACCAAACTGGCACGCAGTGAAATTGTTTCGACCATGCATGTGGAAGAAACACAGCGGAATCTGGTAAACAGCGGTTTCAGTCCGGAAATGGCTTTGGGAACCATCTCAAATTTGGTGGATAAAGAAGCACTGACCTTATCGGTCAATCATGTTTTCCTGATTTTTGCGATGGTGTTTATATTTGCAGGACTGATTATCTGGCTATGTCCAAAACCCAAAGGCAGTGTCGGGGCGGGACATGCACACTGATAGAATGAAATGAACGGTTTAACAATCCGGTATTTATTTGTCGGTAAAAAAAGCAGGAAGTACTCAACGGTGCTTCCTGCTTTTTATTTTGATATGCCTGATACCTGTTTAGTAGCTGGATTTTGCCCGATTGAGAGCACTGTTCCATTGCTGTAAATGCATCTGTCGCTGGTCTTCACTCATATTAGGTTCAAAAGCTCTATCCAGTTGCCAGGATTCTGAAATTTCATGAAGATTGTTGAATACACCCATTTTAAGCCCTGCCATGGCAGCAGCTCCCCATGCAGTGGATTCAAGCAGTTCAGGACGAAGAACAGGAACATTCAGAATGTCGGCCTGGAACTGCATCAGCATGTCGTTCTGACTGGCACCGCCATCAACCCGAAGCTGTTTCAAAGGCTTATTGATATCTGACTGCATGGCTGTCAGTACATCAGAGACCTGAAAAGCAATGGATTCAAGTGCTGCGCGGGCAATGTGTGATTTATTTGTCCCACGTGACATACCGCAGAGCAGGGCACGGGCATCACTGTCCCAGTGAGGCGCACCCAGTCCTGTAAATGCTGGGACTAAAACCACACCATCTGTATCATTGACCTGACACGCCAGTTTTTCGACTTCAGCGCTGTTTTTAATAATGCCCAGACCATCTCTGAGCCATTGGACAATCGCACCTGCCATAAAAACACTGCCCTCAAGGGCAAAACAGGATTGTTGCTGACAGTTCCATGCCAGGGTACTTAACAGCTGGTTATGACTGTATTGCAGGTCTGATCCTGTATTGAACAACATAAAACAACCTGTACCATAGGTGTTTTTTGCTGTTCCTGGCTCAAAACAGGACTGACCAAACAGGGCAGATTGCTGGTCTCCCATAACCCCCGCAATAGGAATCTCAGCACCAAGTAAACCTGGTGCTGTATTGGCAATATGCGTATCAGAGGGCTGGATTTTTGGTAAGACTGAAGCAGGGATGTTGAACAGGTCAAGCAGGGACTCATCCCATTGCTGAGTTTTCAGATTCATGAGCATCGTGCGCGAAGCATTACTTGCCTCAATGACATGCTCAGCCCCCTGGGTCAGATTCCAGATCAGCCAGCTGTCTATAGTGCCAAATGCGACATGCCCCTGTTCGGACAGTTCTCTTAAACCCTCTGTGTGATCCAGTAACCAGACCAGTTTTCCTGCGCTGAAATAAGGGTCAATACGCAGACCTGTAATCTGATGAATCTGTTCAAAATGATGCTGTTCAATCAGACTGTTACACCATTCTGCCGCCCGACGGTCCTGCCAGACAATAGCCGGTGCAAGCGGATGCCCTGTACGTCTGTCCCAGACAACAGTGGTTTCTCTTTGATTGGTCAGTCCAAGTGCTTTGATGTCTCTGGCAAGAATATGAGCGGAAGCGAGGGCTTGCTGAACAACCGCAATTTGGGTGGACCAGATTTCCTGAGCATCCTGCTCCACCCAGCCTGAATGTGGAGTTTTAATCTGGATCTCTCTTTGAGCTGTTGCATGAACTTTTCCGTGTTCATCGAAGATAATTGCCCGACTGGAGGTCGTTCCTTGATCAAGTGCGAGTAAATAGCTCATATTTTTTATAATTAACCCTTGAAAAAAACAGATGGTAACGCAATGATGTCATTAAGCGCATGAAGTTCTGTAAATGTAGTGAATTATCCACATAGTTTGCAACAGTTATGCTATAATTGCGTGGTAATTTGGGGGTGTTTCTGGCTTCGACGCTGGTGATGAAACTCATAGATGCATGTCGAGAGCGCATTTTCTCTCGTAAATCAAATTTGCATTTTTTAGTCGCAAACGACGAATCATACGCTCTAGCTGCCTAAGGGCAGCTTGTCCGTCTCTCCGAATACTTGTGGTTAGAGAGCCCGACTGAAGCGCACGCACACAAGTCCGTATAAAACCAGGCCTCGGGGTTTTGTACTAAATTAAGAGGATCGCGATTTGTACCCTGTTCGTCGGGTCACAAAGAGTTAAAACAATAGACGATATCTAAGCATGTAGTATTCTCGAGCGTAGTGCTGGCGGACGCGGGTTCAACTCCCGCCACCTCCACCAAAATTCTTTCCGAAGTAATCCGTCGGAGTATAAAAAAGCCTTTAAACTCAATGTTTAAGGGCTTTTTTATTGGTTGTATTGTCCGATGCTATCCTAAGCGATTTGACCCTATTTTTGCTTTGTGTGGGTAAAAATTGGCAAAATTTACCCAGAAATTAACACAACAAATTCTGGTTGAAAATATGTCACTCACAGATGCAGAATGTAGAAAAGCTCAACCGAAAGATAAGCAATATCGTCTATCAGATTCACATGGTTTATCGCTGATTATTACGACTAAAGGTCAGAAGTATTGGAATGTCCGCTATACCGTTCATGGGCAGCGTCAATCTGAGTCACTAGGACCATACCCAGAACTTAGTTTGAAAAAAGCTAGAGAAATGGCTTATGAACTTAAGTATAAACATTCAAAATCAGTACTTCATGAGGACATAAAGCCTTTCTTTAAAGAAGTAGCTGAAGATTGGTTTGAGAATCAGAAAGAAACGTGGTCCCCGAAGCACATTAGCAATGTCAGAGCATCTCTAGATGAATTGTATCTTTCATTAGAAAATAAGCATATTAATCAGATTCAAGCACCTGAAATTTTACAGATCATAAAAAAGATTGAGGCAAGAGGCTCACTTGAAGTAGCCAAACGTACCTTATCTCGCTGTGGCATGGTTATGAAGTACGCTATTGCACACGGCTATCGCTACGATAATCCTGCAGGTGATTTGGTCTATGCGCTAAAAAATAAGCGTGTGAAAAATTTAGCATCATTACCTGCTTCAGATATGCCTGAATTTCTAAGAAAAGTTAGAGCTTATCCAAGTGATGCTCAGACACATCATGCCATCATTTTAATTATGCTGACTGGTGTTCGAGTCAGTGAGTTACTACAAGCACGTTGGGATGAATTTGATTTGGAAGGGCGTAAGTGGGATATTCCTGAAGACCGCATGAAGAACCGATTGCCACATCGTGTGCCATTGACGGACATGATGATCGAGGAACTGCAAGCTTTAAGACTTACCCATAATCAAGAATTGCTTTTCCCACATCGTCTAAGTAATAAAGAACCGATGCGTAGTGAATCCATTTTGGCAGTCATTAAGCGTTCAGGCTATGCAGGTCGAATGACAACACACGGTTTTAGATCGCTATTCAGTACAGTTGTAAATGAATCAAATCTGTTTAATCCCGATGCAATTGAGCGTCAGCTTGCCCATGTCCCTCAAAATAGAATTCGATCAGCCTATAACCGCGCACAATATTGGGATGAGCGTATAAAAATTATGGAGTGGTATGGTGAACAAGTAAGAAAGTGGTGTTTTTAATAAGGATGAAATGCATGTAGAGACTCCCTTTGAACATAAAAGTCTCTACATATTTTGAAAATTTTACCAAATTAAATATACACTTAATATTTACTATTCTCTTTCTCGTCACACATTTCCTTAAGAAACATTTGGTGGATGAGTTGCTCTAATATCTCAGATTCTGACAGCTTTTTGAAAGCTGATAGTTTTTCAAGTTCTGCCTTGGCTTTCTTTGTTAGAGGTAGATGGTGAGGTTTTCTTACTTTATCTCTGTCTCTAAACTTTTTTTGACTCCATGCCTTATTAAGTTTATTGATTGTATTTTCATGGAGGATATAATCATAGAAGCATAAATAATCAAGATATGCTGTTATTAACAGTTGGTAATGGTTTTTATTTGTCGGTATGTAATTTATATTTTTAAAAAAACAATCAACTCTTTTTAAATATAAGTATGCCCAACTGAGGAAGGTTTCATCTTGGAATTTTTTTGAGCAGTTTTTTTCTTTTATTAAAATCTTATTATTAAAATACTCAATAGCATTTTCGAATTTTCGATCTTTCCTATATGTGTTGAGATCGTTTGTAAAATACCAGTGTGCGAGATGGAGATATATTGGTTTCTCATATTTAAAATTAAAAAAATCTTTCTTATCATTTTCTACATAATTGAATACGAATATACATAATCTTTGATTTTTTTTGATGTCAGTGAGTATTTTTGAGAATGTATTGTTCTTATTGTTTATTTTCTCTAGAAAATTATCGATATTTTCTTTTGATTTTAAGTTTTTTATTAAGTTAATTAAATTATTTTTAATTTCATCGAAACTAGAAAAGTGTTTTAAATCATTAAGCTTAGTGTGGTTTTTTTTTGGGCCCTGTTTAATGTCTTCTTTAAAGCGAAGAAATTCTATAGAAATCCAAATAAGATCTTCATCACGATATTTTCCTAGGGTTGCCTTAATCGATTTCATCAACTCTTCGTCTGGTATTTCATCAATAGTTTTTGCAACATCCTCATCCTGAATATCTAGATCCTTAACTTTGGGAATATCTAACTCAAAACCTGGCATTTATATCTCCTTATGTAGTAAATCTAGTAGTATTTGTAGAGTAATTATACATAAATTTTCATAGTGTTTTAAGCGTTTTAAAGTTTGAATGAGTTCATATTAAATAGTGGTTTATTGATAAAATTGATCTTTTTTTATTAAAATTTCTTCGTTATTCCTAATTAATAGTCAATTTCTTGTACTCTTTGAAGTGCTTGAGGGCGTGATAACGGAACTACTCAGTTTTGGAGGGTAGGGTGAAACTACAAAATTCATGAATTACAGTAAATATTCTTGAATGCTTATTTTTAGAAAGAATTAAATGTGTTGAACGGAAAAAATGGTCTTTAAAATTCAAGAACTATATAATCTAATAAAATTTAAGTCATGTATTTTTGATTTTGTGTGGATAAGAATTGCTTCAATTTAATTGGTTTTTTTAAATTTTTTTATATGATGGCCTTAGGTTTTTTGGTTGTTTTTTTGGGTGGTTATTAATATTATTTATATTCATCCTTTTAGTCTGTTTTTCTAAAGGTAAATAATTACAGAAGAGTTCTTTGTATAGTTTAAACTGTTAAAAGGAACTCACATGAGTAATATTGCAAATGAATCAAAAATCTTAATCAATGTCGAGTTGTTTGTTGAAGATATTTCAAATAGAAAAAGTAAGCCTTATAAGTTCTACAAAAGATTAATGGATCTGCTTATTAAATTAGACCAAATCTATAATCCTGATTTTCATTATGTGCCAGCTATAGATGCCATGATTGAGCTGCTGTTGGATTTAAATGAGTATTTGGATGATCCCCAATATTTATATAAGCGTTTAACTGAAATTTCATTTGAAGAAATTCAACGAAATTTTAAACGACACTATCGTGGACATAAACGTCAATTACGCGATCATCGTCATAGTGAGTCAGAAAATACCAGGACGCTTGTTGGTCGTATGCAAGAAGTCAGTGATAAATATTCACGAATTTTAGTGGTACGCGTCGATTTAGCTTATCCGCTTAAGTACCAGAATCAGATCGGTATTCAGCAGTTCAGTGATGATATGGATGTGCTTCGTACCCGGTTACGTGATCAGGATAAAGTGTTTAAAGGTCTGATTGAATACGCCTGGGCATTAGAGCAAGGAGAGGACAAGGGCTATCACTGTCATTTACTCTTGGTTTATAAGGGACGTGAACGCCGTAATGCATATTCAGTGGCAGACCGTGTCGGAAAGCTCTGGAAAAATATTACAGAGGAACAGGGCTGTCATTTCAACTGCCATACAGCAGCCTACCTTAAACAGTTCACAGACCGTAACCGTCTGGGCATTGGGATGATTCACCGTAATAGCCTGGATGAAGTGGATAATATGCTGAATACGGTGACATACCTGGTGCGCCCGGAAAAGGAATCACAGCATCTGCGAGTGAAAACCAGAAAGCGGATGCATACCTTTGGATAACAGAAAATAAGACAGGCATACATCATCCACGTGAAGATCATGATCTGAATGATCAGGGGCTTATACATAAAGCCCATTATTTTTCACAGGAGTTGTACTGCCATGTTTATACATTGCCCATATTGTCATTCTGACCAGGTTTATCCGGTTTTTGTTTCTCATCCACATGGACACAGACCTGAGCAGAGTCCGGTCAGTCTGATCTCTCAGCTCGGAGCCGGGAGAATACTCTTTAAAACGCTTTCAGGAGGGTTACGCCTGTCACCCTGGGTTGCAGGACTGGCAGAGGTGCTGCTCAGGGCAGCCTGTGCGCATCTGATGGAAACACACCGGAATGATACCGGTGCAGGGATCTCCACCGGATACTGCTGTAAGATCTGTCAGCGGAGCTTTTACGGCCGGCAGGACTGAACAGCAGTGAAAGAAACAGGCTGACTGATAAGGGTCAGCCTGTACTGAATGCTGTCAGGAGAATACATTCTTATGACAGAGGGGAATCAGCGACAGCCTTCACTGGACTCAGGATTTTCCTTTGTAAATGTAAAGCCTGTAATCGGCATGCCGGCCATGGTTCTGACATCATAAGCATCTCCTGTTGTTTCAAGAATGATGTAGTACTTCTGACCGGCAGGCTGAAGCGCCATGGAATAGGTTGATCCCTGACGACCCTCGTCAAAACTGAAACAGCCATGTTTCAGTTTGTCTGTGGCGGTACGGATAGTATCCTTACCCAGCTGAAGGGTTTTACCTCCTGTTGTGATGACAGGGCTGCCGGATTTTCTGCCGGTCTGTGTCACACTGAACTGACTCAGTCCCTTTGAAGGGTGGCTGGCATAAATGCTCAGATTCCCCAGCGTCCAGTTGCTGAACTGTGCTGTACCGGATTCAGGTTTGCCAAACTTCTGAATCAGTGTTGAACGTGTATCACTCATGGTTACTTTTTTACCACTGACCGTCATCTGATCTGCTGCAAAAGCAGAAGTGGCAGAGGCGGACAGTAATAATGCGGTGATCAGTTTTTTCATTTTAGTTCCTTAATATGTTATGTGTTTTTTCAGATTATTTTGAACGCAGGGCAATAATGCCGATGATGATCAGGATGATCATGCCCCCGATAAATTTTCCCACGGATGGGAACATCACTGCAGGCCAGATCACACCCTGGCCGAGATGATAGGCAAAGGACTTGTAGCTGTACTGTCCCCAGAAGCTCTGATAGAGCGTATACAGCAGGCCGATGATAAAATAGCCGCTGATCAGCCATGATTTAATGGATGGATTCATTTATTTCCCCCAAATGCGAATTGAGCAAGTAAGCAGAAAAGCCCGAACAGAATCATCATTCCGATGAAGGGCAATCCCAGGAAAAGGATGACTGCGGTGATGCAGATAATACCGGCAATAATCCTCATGCCTTACTCCTTCAGACACTGATAAGTACTGTTGATCATTTCCCGGTGAAAAGCTTCGGTCTGCTGGATGGTGCGGATTTCATGCTCCAGTGCATCAGCACCGAATTTCTTTTCAAGCTTGCTGTAGATACAGCTGCACGTGGCAGTGTCACCACCGCCGGATCTGCATCCACTGATAAACTGACGTTCGGACTTACCGGCACAGCCTGTAAGCAGAAGCACAGTCAAAGCGATGGATGTCATGAAGAATGAAGTTTTCATTCGCCCCCTTAAAATTTATTGTTCTGGTTATTCTGGAACAGGAATTTTTTATCCGTCTGAATCGGCATAAAAGACAGGCGTAAGCCGTCCACAGGACATGACCGTCTTCAGGCAGAAATAAAATCTGTAAATTTAAGTCAGGGCAGTGCTGCAGCCCAGGCAGGCTGAAGAGAAAACAGCAGTACGGGATAATGCTTGGTCATGATGATGACTCCTTTGGGTATAAAGAAGTTTCACCACATCACTGTCAAATAATGGTGGCGAAACGAAAGAGGGTTGACAGACTGATACCCAAAAAGATCAGCACACCCGGAGGTGTCCCCCTCCCGTTCCGCCGCAGAGGGGGACACGCAGGGTCGCCCACCAAAAAGATGAACTTTTTAGTGTGCTTTGGGTAAGCGGTCTGTCAAAACCGGCTGGCAATGTAGGCCAGCATCCAAATCATAATCGCAGAGCTGTACAAGGTCAATCGCAGCCGGCAGGTTCAGCTGAAAAGCTGTACGCTTACCGACCGTTCCCGATTTCAATATATTTCAGATATATAACATTTACATGAATCTTCACGCAGATTGAACACTGCATGATTTACCCCCTTTGGCCTGCTTTTTTCAGCAGGTCTTTTTTATGCCCGGAATCTGAACTGGATCATTTTAAAAACAGCAATTTTTTTAAGGAAATTATCATGGCACATCAAATTGAAAATATGGCTTATGTGGGGCAGACCCCATGGCATGGTCTTGGCAGTCAGCTCAGTCAGAACCAGCCCGTTGACGTCTGGGCTCAGCAGGCCGGCATGGACTGGCAGATTGAATCCTCAAATGTCAGTTATATGGCACAGAATGAACGGGGACAGAGCATCATCATGCCCTATGAGGAACAGCGGGTGTTATACCGTTCAGATACTCATGCTCCGTTGTCTGTGGTCAGTCAGCGTTATCAGGAAGTCCAGCCCCGGGAAATACTGGAGTTTTACCGTGACCTGACTGAACAGTCCGGCTTTGAACTGGAAACTGCAGGTGTGCTGAAAGGTGGCAGGAAATTCTGGGCGCTGGCAAGGACTGGGCAGAGTACAGCACTGAAGGCGAAGGATGTCAGCAATGGTTATATTTTACTGGCAACAGGATGTGACGGTACCCTGGCGACCACAGCACAGTTCACCAGTATCAGAGTGGTCTGCAACAACACCCTGGCGATTGCCCTCAAAGGGCAGAACAGCAGTGCAGGTGTAGTCAAGGTTCCTCATAGTACCCGGTTTGATGCACAAAAGATTAAACAGCAATTGGGGATTTCAGTGCGTGCATGGGATGAACATATGTATGAAATGAAACAGCTGACACAGCGTAAGGTTACTCAGACTGAGGCAGCAGCCTATTTTGATGCGGTGTTCAACAGCACCGGCATGAATGTGACCGATCAGGAGGACAGTATCATTCAGTTCTACCGGGGGGTGGCAGCTCAGGCAGCGCAATCGGTTAAGAAGGAAAAACCTGAACCGAATGCAAGAGCCATGACAAAAACCATGGAAATGTTCAATGGTCAGGGGCGCGGGGCAGAACTCAGCTCAGCAAAAGGTACAGCCTATGGTCTGCTGTGCAGTATTACTGAGTTTGCTGATCATGAACGTCGGGCAATGAGTCAGGATCACCGGCTTGATTCAGCATGGTTCGGTGCAGGTGCCGGACTTAAGCAGCGTGGACTGGAACAGGCTTTAAGCATGATTGCTTAAGCCTGACCGCTGACCTGTACTGTGAGCAGCGCCCTGGGTCTGTGTACAGGTTCTCCAGTCTCCATCTCAGAAATATCTGATTGACGGCATTCAAAGCTGTGTCTTCGGGCACGGCTTTTTTATGCCCTAAATTTATAAAACAGGAAATAATGATGAATACAGCTCTGAACAGCTCTCTGAATGTAACACCGAATCCCGCAGTCAACAGCTATGCCGGCCGTCCTAAACTGTTTACCGCAAAACGCTTTGTGGATACCCGAAAACTCACTCAGGCCGAATGGCTGGAAGTACGTCGGCAAGGCATCGGCAGCAGTGACTGTGCCGCAGCGTGCGGACTGAACCCCTATATGTCGATGCTTGAACTGTGGATGATTAAAACAGGACGGATTCAACAATCCATTGAAGATGAAAGCGAAGGGCATGCACCACTGTACTGGGGAAAACGCCTGGAGCCTTTAGTGGCTGAATACTACAGCATGCATACCGGCTATAAAGTCCGCAGGGTCAATGCTGTTCTGCAGCATCCCGATCCTGACAGGCATTTCATGCTGGCCAACCTGGATTATGCCGTCACAGGGGATGCCGATGTACAGATACTTGAATGTAAAACAGCCGGAGAATACGGTGCCAGACTATGGCGCGATGGTGTGCCGCTGTATGTGCTGTGTCAGGTACAGCATCAGTTAGCCGTTACCGGCAGGAAGGCGGCACATATCTGTGTGCTGATCTGTGGACATGAAACCCGTATCTTTAAAGTGACCCGCTCAGAATCAGTGATTCAGCACATCATCCAGGCAGAGCGTTACTTCTGGGAGTGTGTGGAAAAGGATACGCCACCTGAAGCCGATGCCAGCGCGTCGGCAGCCAGAGCATTGCAGCAGCTGTATCCTGAGCATGTGCCGCTGAGTACAACTGACTTATCTGAGGATGAGCAGGCCAGTCAACAGTTTGAACAGCTGATTCAGGCACGCAATCACATAGAAAAGTACCAAGAGCAGTTTGATCTGCTGAAACATCAGTTGCAGTCCAGAATGCAGAACACTGAACGGGCAACCTTTAAAACAGGTTCAGTGACGTGGAAAAAGGCGAAGGACTCGGTCAGTTTAAACAGTAAGGCTTTACTGAAACTGCATCCTGAATATCTGAATCAGTTTCCACAGGCTAAACAGGGTTCAAGACGTTTCAGTATCTATACCGATTAGCCTAAGCAGAACATTCAGCAATGACCCAGACATCCCATGCCAGGCCGCATGGGATTTTTTTATGCAGATTTCATTCTGATCAGGCAAATCAGAATATTTAAACAGAAGAGGTAATGATCATGATCAAAGGTTTAGCAATTACACCACCTGTACTGGGACGAATCAGTATAGGCAGGATGGTTGAAAAGAACGGCAAACGTATCCCTGAAAAGGATGATCAGTTCACCATCACCAGTCAGATTCAGAATAAAGATGGATGGGTGAAACATCCTTTAGATGAGCAGCTGCGTGCCAAAGTACAGAACCAAAAGCTAAGAAGTATTCCGGTACGGATGATTTTCAATGATCCTGATCTCAACCTGAGAGCGGAATATACCTTATTTGACCATCAGACAGGACGTCTCATATGTGTCGGCAATGGAGAAATCTGCCAGCGGCTGACCAGTCAGGGCGTAGAGCAGCATCCATGTCCGTCTCCTGACTTATGTCCACTGGGACAGAGTGGACTCTGTAAGCTTTATGGACGTCTTTATGTCAATCTGGACGAATCTGATGAACTTGGGACATTTATTTTTAGAACCACGGGTTTTAACAGTATTCGGACGTTGGCAGCACGGTTGAGTTATTACCATGCTGCATCGAATGGTCTGTTGTCATGCCTTCCACTGCAACTGACACTTCGGGGTAAGTCCACCACACAAAGCTATCGAACGCCTGTGTATTACGTGGATCTGACGCTCAGAGATGGGACAGACCTGCAGCAGGCCATTCAGATGGCGAAGGATATTGATCAGCAGGGTAAGCAAAGTGGTTTTAATCAGGAGGCACTGGATCGCACAGCGAGGCATGGCTATGACAATGTGAGGTTTGAAATGAACAGTGAAGATGGTGTGGAAGCGGTTGAAGAGTTTTATTCTGGTGAAGAACAGTGGGATCAGAAGCAGGATAAGGGATTAAGCCAAGTACGGGATCTTCAGCAGGGATTGCAGAAATCAGTTCATGCTGTGAACTCCTGAAAGTGAAACTTTACACAGGAGGCCGATCATTTGAGCGAATACCCGCTCGCATCAGTGATCAGGAGTAAACATCATGAATGCGTTCACAGGTCAGACTTTTCAGATGAATCAGATTATCAATATTAAAGAAGTGATCAAATTTGTAGGTGTAGGTAGATCAACAATTTATGAAATGATGGATGAATACTCGCCTTACTATGATCCAACTTTTCCGAAGAAAGTAAAAATCACACAAAACCGTATTGGCTGGTCAGCTTATGAAATTCATCAGTGGATTGAAAATAAGTTAGCGAGCCGTGAATAAGGTGGGAGCTACGGCTCCCTTATTTTTTTGTTTTCTTATAGACTATGTATGTCTTTTAGCCTAAGTGTTCTGAATGAAAACAATAGATTACTACAATTACCATGCAGAAGAATTTACGAACTTGACTCTTTATGTGGATATGGAAAGCCTCTATCAGCCTTTTCTAAATTTGTTGCCTATAAATGCCCATATCCTGGATGTCGGCTGTGGGTCAGGGCGTGATATTTTGGTTTTTAAGAAAAAAGGGTATCGGGTTGATGCAATTGATTACTCAGAACAGCTTGTTAAAAAGGCAACTGAATTGACAGGCATTCAAGTGAAGCATCAGAGTTTCTATGAGGTTGATGAAGTCGCTGTTTACGATGGGGTTTGGGCATGCGCATCCCTACTTCATTGTGAACGTAGTAGATTAGCTGAAGCCCTTGAAAAAATGCTTCAAGCATTAAAGCCCAATGGTGTGATTTACATGTCGTTTAAATATGGAGACTCAGATCGAGAAAAAGATGGTCGAGAGTTTACAGATTTAAATGAACAGCAAGCACAAGAACTTTTAGCACAGTTTGATCAGGTCAGTCTGGTTCAACAGTGGATTACAGTGGATAACAGACCTGACCGAGAAGAGCAGTGGCTCAATATTTTGTGGGAGAAAAATGATTAATTGCATTCCAACAGCCCAAGAGCAACTTAAATTCCTGAAAAATATCCAACTGATTTTGCAGTCAGGTAGCTTTAGCAGCACCTATAAGTTTGCTTTGCTCATTAGTCTGAGTCGATTAGCCATTGAAAAAGGTGAAGATTGTGGTGATGAATTGGCACTTGAGTACAGTGACATAGCTGAAAAGTTTATTGAACTCTATTGGAAGCAGGCTATGCCATATAACTTCAATGATACAGGCCAACTGATCTTAAATCAGAATAATGGTAAGCAAGCAGCAATCGTTAATAGAGTAATTGAACTAAGGCAGATTTACTCATCGCTTGGATTATTAAGACGAGATGTCATTATTTGGTCTAAGCTGGTCAAAGATGTGGCTCGCACCGTTAAAGATATGCCTGTAAGTTATCTACAAAACATTAATGGTCAAAATTTTGAGTTTCTCTATCAGTTAGCACAAGCCAAACAGCAGCTGACGTTATTGCCAAAAGTCATGTTTTGCTTACGGCAGTTTAGTGAGGTTATTGAAGAGCTATGTCAAAAGCGCTGGATTGATTACATTCGAAAGAACAGTAGCAATGCACCTATCTTAAATAAGCTCCCGAACCTTGAAAAATTCATGTTTGAGCCGAGCCGTAATCAACTCAATGTAGTGGCAAATGTTTTGGTAGAGTTACAGGATTATAAGTGTTTCTACTGCAATAAACCGATGCGAAAAGGAAATTATGCAGTCGATCATTTTATTCCGTGGTCGATGTATCCATCAGACACAGGGCATAACTTTGTGCTTGCGGATTCAGGCTGTAATTCTAAGAAAAGCAACTTACTTGCCTCAGATGAATTCTTGTATAAGTGGCGAGAGCGAAATGATGAACAAGATATTATCATTGTAGATCGGATTTCTGTACTTGGCTTTCTGACAGATAAAGAGCGGTCGCATAAAGTGGCGGAGTGGGCTTATGCGCAGGGGAAAGAAAATAATTATTTAATGTGGGATGGTTAATTTATAAAAGATCGAATAAGTAGCTTGATGGGATAAGTATAAAACGCAAAAGTTGTTTTTAATAATGATATGATATTTATCATATCTTATTTATAAAACATTGAGTTATGTCAGTCATGCTTTCTAATCAACAAAAACAATATTTATCATGGTTGCTGACTAAAAAATCTGTTGATAACTCTATTGATTCACTTGCCTCAACACTGATTGATTCACAAGTTGATTTGAATCCACATCAAGTGGATGCGGCTTTATTTGCATTCAAAAATCCACTATCTCAAGGTGTTCTACTGGCTGATGAAGTTGGTTTGGGTAAAACCATTGAAGCTGGTTTGGTAATTGCTCAGACTTGGGCGGAGAGAAAAAAACGTATTTTAATCATTACTCCAGCTAATCTAAGAAAGCAGTGGTATCAGGAACTGTATGATAAATTTGGTTTGAAATCTGTTATTTTTGAAGCAAAAATTTATAATCAACTAAAAAAAGAAGGTTATACAAATCCTTTTATTCAAGAAGACATTATTATTTGCTCGTATCAGTTTGTGAAATCTAAAGCAAATGATATTAAAAATATTGCGTGGGATTTGGTTGTAATAGATGAAGCACATCGCCTAAGAAATGTTTATAAAAAACAAAATATAACAGCAAATGTGATCAAGCAATCTCTAAAGCATGTTCACAACAAAGTACTACTAACTGCAACCCCATTACAAAATTCTTTATTAGAACTCTATGGCTTGGTGAGTATTTTAGATGAACGAGTCTTTGGGGATTTAGAAAGTTTTAAAAGTCAATTTATTACAGGTGAGAAGGAAGTAACACTTCCTCAGCTTCAAGCAAGATTAGCTACGGTATGTAAGCGAACTTTAAGACAACAGGTACAGCCTTTTGTTTCGTATACAGCACGACGTGCAATTGTTCAGGACTTTACGCCATCTAAAGAAGAACAACAATTAAGAGATTTAGTTGCTGACTATTTACGTCGCCCTAATTTGCAAGCATTACCAGTTGGACAAAGACAGTTGATTTCTCTTGTGTTGTGGAAGTTACTGGCTTCATCAACTCAGGCGATTGCTGGTGCTTTAGCCACAATGACTACTCGTCTAGAAAAGAAATTGCTTGATCAAGATTCTAATATTTTGGATGAGTTAGATGATGACTACGAAGCTTTAACAGAGTCTGGAGATGACTATGAAGAGCTTCTTGAAGAAGATGAAATTTTATCAGCGCAAGAAAAGCAAGCCATTGAGTTGGAAATTGCTGAGCTTAAAGAATTTCAATCTTTAGCTATAAACATTAAACAGCAGTCCAAAGGGCAAGCTTTACTTACAGCATTAGAAACTGCTTTTGAGGCTTTGCAAGAGTTAGGTGCAGAAAAAAAAGCCATTATTTTTACTGAGTCGAAACGGACTCAAGAATATCTCACTGAATTGCTGAGAGGCACATCTTATTTTGATGGTTTAGTTTTATTTAATGGCACTAATAATGATGATAAAGCGAAGAAGATCTATAAGGAATGGATTGAGCGATATAAAGGGACGGATCGTGTTACAGGTGCGAAGTCAGCAGATACACGTGCAGCAATAGTTGATTACTTTAAAGAGCAAGGTTCTGTCATGATTGCGACGGAAGCTGGTGCGGAAGGGATTAACTTGCAATTTTGTTCTCTGATTATTAACTATGATTTGCCTTGGAATCCGCAGCGCATTGAGCAACGTATTGGACGTTGTCATCGTTATGGTCAAAAGCATGATGTTGTAGTTGTAAATTTTGTTGATCGTAGTAATGAAGCCGATTCTCGTGTTTATGATTTACTCTCTGAAAAGTTCCAGCTTTTTGATGGGGTATTTGGTGCGAGTGATGAAATTCTAGGCACGATAGGTTCAGGTGTGGACTTTGAAAAAAGAATTGCAGAAATTTATCAGGCGTGTCGTAATCCTGAAGAAATAGCACAAAGCTTTGAAAATTTACAGAATGAGCTTTCAGCCGAAATTAATGAAGCAATGCTGAATACTCGTAATTTGCTGATGAATCATTTTGATGAAAATGTTCTTTATCGTATTAAGTCTGATGCTATTCAGATTAGACAGACCTATGAACAATATTTATTGGCATTGCTCAATGATGAATTTAGTAGTCATGCGGCAAATGTTGTATTTGATGAAAATGGCTTCCAGTTACATGACGAAATCACAATTGATGGAACTGCATTCAAGATAGGTCGTTATGATTTAGCCAAAACAAATACACATGAACATGTCATACGTTTAAATCATCCTTTTGTTCAATCTTTATTAGATCGATTTAAGGCACAAATGCTAAAGCCTGAAAAATTGGTATTTGATTATGATGCATATGGCTTACAGGTATCCAGTTTAAAGCCGTTCATTGATAATTCAGGTTTTTTAATTGCTGAGTTATTAGAAGTTTCCAGTCTAGGTCGTCTTGAGCAATATCTTGTTTTGAGTGCGATGACCAAATTAGGTGAAATTTTGGCGGATGATGATCCTGAGAAACTCTTAAAATTACCAATAAAATCTCAAGCTGATATTGCTCAAATAGTGTTGCCTGAGAAGATATGTTTAGAGCAAGAAAATCGTAAGAATAGAATTCTTGAGGAAGTAAATGTTCGAAACCTTGGATTTTTTGATCAGGAAATTATCAAACTTGATGGCTGGGCAGATGATTTAAAAAATGGCCTTGAGGTTGAGATTAAGGAAATTGATAAGGCAATTAAAGAAGCAAGAAAGTCAGCGACAATTGCAGCTTCATTACAAGATAAGTTGAATTGGCAAAAAACTCAGCGTGAATTAGAAATGAAGCGTACGAAGCTACGACGTGAGTTATTTGATCGACAAGATGAAATTGACATGCAGCGTAATGAGTTGATTGGTCATTTAGAGGGACAACTTGAACAGCAAGTTCAAGTGAAGAAGTTATTTGAAATTGAATGGGAAATTATTTAAATGAGCCAGCCACATGAACTTGAATTGTTATGTAATGAGTTAGAGTTAAAGTTTCAAGGTGTAATTGTTGGTGAAGGTTCTTCCGCAGACGCTATAAAAAGTAATTTTTTTACTAAAGCATTATGTGCATATTTTTTACATGCATATGCTGATGTTGATATTAATCAAGCAGTCGCAAGCATAGTAGATGGTCGTGAAGATAATGGTATTGATGCAATATATGTCGATTCAGATAACATAATTTGGTTGTTACAATCGAAATATATAAAAAATGGTAATCAAGAACCAGATTTAGGCGACGTCACTAAATTTACAAAAAATGGCGTGATTGACTTAATTGGTATGAAATTTGAGCGTTTTGCTACAATTCCACCTCAGTTAAGAGGCCAAATTGAACATGCTTTAGATCAACCAAATGTGCAAGTTAAAGGCGTGCTTGTACATACAGGGAACGTGTTACACGAGGATAGAACGAGACAATTTGCAGATATTGAAAAAGATTACAATGATGATAGTCGACCTGAGTATATAAAATTCCATGATTTTGGACTGCAAAAAATGATCAATTTATTTTTGCAGCAGCGAAATCAAACTGAAATTAATGAACCAAATATTGTGTTAGAAAATTTTGGGAAAAAGACACAACCCTATATTGCCTATTATGGAGTTATGGATGCAAAAGATTTATGTGCATTAGGCCGTAGATATGGAGAGCAATTAGTTGATCGAAACATTCGTGTGTATAAAGGATCAACGAAAGTAAATAAAGAAATTGAGCATACGCTAGCAAATGATATAAATAATTTCTTTTACTTTAATAATGGTATAACTTTTTTATGTACTGACATTAGAGAAAAACCCCCAATTAGTAGAAATAAGACAGAAGGAAAATTTGATGTTAAAGGGCTTTCTGTAATTAATGGTGCTCAAACTGTTGGTACAATAGCGTCAAAGCAAGAGTCTTTCTATCAAGATAAGAACATAAAAGTCTTAGCTACATTTATTAAATTAGACGATTTAAATTCATCTGTTTCGCAAAAAATTACAGAGTATCGTAATTTACAGAACAATGTGGATTTAAAGGACTTTTCATCATTGGATGAAAGACAACAAAGATGGTCAGAAATTTTAAAGATTTCAAACCTGAATTATATCATTAAGAGCTCTTCAGGGAATGTAGCATTAACAGATACACTTTTAACGTTAAAGGAAGTAGCTCGTTATTTGGCGTGTTCTTATTCAGGTAGAAATTCCCCGAACTTTATCGTTGCCGCAAACAGTAGCGTTGATAAGTTATTGAAAAGTCCGTTATCCAAGAAGCGTAAACGAGAAGATGACCCATTAAAAAATGCTTATGATGACTTATTCCATGATAGCTTGAACTCAAGTGAGTTGTGGAAGTTGGGTCAAGTCGGACGAATTACTTTGAAAACTGTAAAAGATAGGGCTTTAACTGAACCTGACTTTGTTGCTAACCAAGCACTATCTTCTAGATCCATCTTAGAAGAAGGTGCTTTCATGATTTTGCATCTTGTGTACATTAAAATTAAATCTCAGCTTAATTTAGCTACACCCTACTTACCCACTGATGAACGGACCATCATTTCTCAACAAATTGATTCAATATCAGAAAAGTTAATCCAGGTGGTTAATGCGGAAACTTGGAACAAACAGGCATCGAGTATTTTTACTAATATCAGTGATTGCCGTAGAATTAAGGGTTCAATGATGGCTGCATTAGCAGCGCCTCAAATTGCTTCAGAAGGTGTGTAAATGTCTAAAACAAAACTTGAACTAACTTGGATTGGAAAAGACAAGCGACCACGCCTAGAGCCACGAATTTTACTTGAAGATCCTTTAAAATCATACCATGCACAAAACAAAGTTTCTGAAAATGATATCTTTGATAATAAACTCATATTTGGTGATAACTTACTTGCTCTTAAAGCGTTAGAACGTGAATATGCAGGTAAAGTAAAATGTATTTTTATCGATCCACCATACAATACAGGCAGTGCATTTACTCATTATGATGATGGTTTAGAGCATTCCATTTGGTTAGGGTTGATGCGTGATCGCTTAGAAATTATCCGAAACTTATTATCTGAGGATGGCAGTTTATGGATAACAATTGATGATAATGAAGCACATTACTTGAAGGTGTTGTTAGACGAAATATTTGGTCGAGCAAACTTTGTAGCAAATTCTATTTGGCAAAAAGTATATAGTCAAAGAATGGATGCAAAGTTATTCAGTGTTGATCATGACCATTTGATAATTTATAGAAAATCTGAAAAGTTTGAGCCAAATAAACTACATGTTGAACAAAATTTAAAGCAATTTAATAGTTTTGATGAAAAAACTGGAAAGTACTACCGAAAAAGATCTTTAAGGAAAGAAGGTTCAAATTCGAGACGTGAAGATCGTCCTAACTTATGGTATGCGATAAAGTCTCCTGATAATACAGATATATATCCGATTAGGCCTTCTGATAATAGTGAAGGTAACTGGAGATGGTCTAAAGATACTTTTCAAAAGAATTTAGCTAATGGATTGGTGGAGTTTTCAAAAACTTCGAGAGGTTGGGAGGTCTTTGTAAAGCAATTTGCTGAGGAAAGTCCAACACGTCCACCTTCAACTGTTTGGTTGAATGAAGAGGTGGGGAATAATCATGAAGCTAAAAATGAGGCAAAATTTTTTAATGGAACGGATGTTTTTTCCACGCCAAAACCTGAACGTTTATTGGAACGAATTATCCATATTTCTTCAAATGAAGGTGATTTGGTTCTAGATTCATTTGCTGGTTCAGGCACGACTGGTGCAGTTGCTCATAAAATGGGTCGTCGCTGGATTATGGTTGAACTTGGCGAGCATTGTCATACTCATGTTATTCCTCGTCTGCAAAAAGTGATTGATGGTGAAGACAAAGGCGGTGTTACTGAATCTACTAGCTGGCAAGGTGGCGGTGGTTTCCGTTATTACAAACTCGCACCAAGTTTGATGAAAAAAGATCAATGGGATAACTGGGTTATTAATCCTGAATACAATCAGGAAATGCTAGTTGAAGCAATGTGTAAGCTAGAAGGCTATACCTATACGCCATCAGAAACTGAGTACTGGAATCACGGTAAAGGCAGTGAAACTGATTTTATTTATGTCACGACACAGACATTGACAGATCAACAGTTACAAGCAATTTCTGAAGAAGTCGGTGAAGGACGTACTTTGCTGATTATTGCGAGTGCTTGGCGTTCTAAAAATATCGATCGTTTTACCAATCTAACGTTAAAGAAAATTCCAAACAGTATCATTAAGGCATGTGAATGGGGACATGATGATTACAGTTTGAATGTTCAAAATCTGCCGATATCAGAACCTGATATTGAAGAAAAGCCAAAAGTGAAGAAAGTTAAAAATACGCAAGAACAAGTTCAGGTAACGGGTGACTTATTTGGGGATCAAACATGACAGCATCAATTCAATATTCACAACGAAACCCTGTTGCCCAAGTTGTTAAAGGTTTGAAAGCACGCTTGTCTTTACGTGCACCTCAAGCAGAAAGCTTAGAGAAACTCGATCTAGCAATTCAAAATGCCAAAGAATTACTGACAAAGCGAGGACGAGATACTGAAGTTAATGAGCAAACATTAGCAAAGTTACAAACAGTATTCCCAACGTTAGCTGACTTTGAACGAGATTTTCCAAGTATTTGCTTTAGCTTAGCGACAGGTGTGGGTAAAACACGCCTGATGGGTGCTTTTATTGCCTATTTACATTTGGCTTACGATATTAATAACTTTTTTGTTTTAGCACCAAACTTAACGATTTACGAAAAATTAATCACAGATTTTACTCCAAATACACCTAAGTATGTTTTTGCAAATTTGGCACAGTTTAACTTTCAGTCACCCATGATTATCACAGGTGATAATTACGATAGTCGTGATACCGCAACCGCCAGTTTATTAGGTCAAATACGCATAAATGTATTTAATATTTCAAAAATTAATAGCGAAGTTCGTGGCGGTAAAGAACCCCGAATTAAGCGTATGCGTGAAGTATTAGGAGAAAGTTATTTTAATCATCTCGCTGGATTAGATGATCTAGTGCTTTTAATGGATGAGTCACATCGTTACCGTGCAAGTGCAGGGATTAAAGCGATTAATGAGCTTAATCCATTGATGGGATTGGAAGTAACAGCAACACCATTTGTGGAAACGGCTAAAGGTCCAGTTGCATTTAAAAATGTGGTGATGGATTATCCATTGGCACGAGCAATGGAAGATGGCTTTGTGAAAGAGCCTGCCGTAGTGACTCAGCGTAATTTTGATCCTAAAGGTTTAAGCACAGAACAGATAGAAGAGATTAAGCTTAAAGACGGTATTCGCTTACATGAAATGACTAAGGTGCATTTAATTAACTATGCCCAAAATACAGGTCAGCCAAAAGTTAAACCATTTGTTCTCATTATTGCACGTGACACGACACATGCAGCTCAATTAAAAGAGCGTATTGAATCTGATGAATTCTTTAAAGGTCAATACAAGGATAAAGTCATTCAGGTTGATAGTAGTACGAAAGAAGAAGAAATCACTCAACGATTACTGTCAGTCGAAGATCCAAATGAACCTACAGAAATCGTCATTCATGTCAACATGCTAAAAGAAGGTTGGGACGTAACGAACCT
Organism: Acinetobacter chinensis; assembly: GCF_002165375.2. NCBI lineage: Bacteria > Pseudomonadati > Pseudomonadota > Gammaproteobacteria > Moraxellales > Moraxellaceae > Acinetobacter > Acinetobacter chinensis. Next base: position 2,859,331 of record NZ_CP032134.1, on the reverse strand, counting down.
TTATACGATCATCCCGTTACGTGCTGCAAATGCTCGTACTTTGGTAGAACAATCTATTGGTCGTGGTTTGCGTTTGCCCTATGGGAAGCGTACAGGAGTAGAAGAGGTAGATCGCCTGAGTATTGTGGCGCATGATCGATTCCAAGATATTGTAGATGAGGCCAATCGAGAAGATTCTATTCTTAAATTAAAAACCTATATTCTTGAACCTGAAAATGAAGAGCAAGAAGTCATCAGTGTAACAAGTACATCTCGTTTAGATGTGCTGTTAGGTACTGGGCATAGTCAGCAAACAGATACCCAAGAAACAGTCACTATTCAAGATCAGGTTGAGTTGAATGATCAAAAGACTAATGAGACAAACCTGAAAGTTGATTTAGATTTAGCAGATCCAACTGTAATTCAGACAATTCAGCAAGTGAAGAAAGAGATTCAAGCACAAGCTAAAAATACTGAAACAGTGAAACATAGTGAAGATTTAACTCATCACGAAGTTCAAGCACAAATGACAGCAAATGTACTCAAGGCAATTCAGGAAAATGCCTCAAGCATGGTGCAAGAGTTGGATTTTGGTGAAGAGCAAAGTATCAAAAAAACTCCATCTAAAGAAGAAGTATTAAAAATTGTTCAGCAGGTTACTGAAGTACATATCCAGAATACGATTGATATTCCACGTATTTCCGTGACACCATCTGATGATGTGGCAACAGGATTTCATTCATTTAATCTCAATACACAAGGGCTACATCTACAACCACAAGAGCGTGAGTTAATTGGCCAAAACTTGAGTAATAATCAGATTTTCAGTATTAAGGCTGATGAAGCTTTAAATGAAAAGAGTCCTCAAGATCGTATTGTTTATGCGCTGATCGATTTCGATGATATCGATTACTTTACTCAAGCAGACTTGTTGTATGACCTGTCGAATCAAATAGTAGATTATTTTAGAACCTACTTAACTAATGATGAGGTAGTACAGGTTGTTGAACAGAATTATCAAACGATCGCCAATAATATCCATGGTCAAATGCAGGACCATCATTGGGAAAAGGCATCAAATTATAATGTTGTAATTAACCGTAGTTTTGTTGAGCTGAAACAGCCAAGTTTTACAGCAATAAAAGAAATTCCTCCTCAATCCATACGTGTAACACCCGCTAGAGGAATACCAATTAAGAAATTGCTTTTTACGGGTTTCTCAAAATGTCTTATGATCTTTCAAAAGTTTGATTCAGATACAGAAAGACGTTTTGCAATTATTTTGGAAAGAGATAGTAATAAATGGTTTAAGCCAGCTAAAGGGCAATTCCAAATTTATTATAATTTTCAAGGAGCACAGCCAGAATATATTCCAGACTTTGTAGTTGAGACGGAAAAGTATTTTTTGCTCGCTGAAACAAAAGCAGAAAATGAAATGACTTCGGAAGAGGTAATTATAAAGGCTCAAGCTGGAAGTGAGTGGTGTAAGAATGCCTCGACAGTGTCGACTAAACCTTGGCATTATTTATTGATTCCTCACAATGAAGTGGTCGAAAGTAAAAGGTTGGATGATTATCTAAGATATCAATTTAAAGATTAAGACTTAAAAAAAGCTCTGACTTATTGTTAGGGCTTCTTATTATTGGGTAATTTGGATAAATTTTATCTATTATATTTATTAAATTTTTAATTTAGCAGTTAAACAGTCACCATCTCTGTAACAGGTATATATGTAAAATACCCTTAGCTGAGAATAACAAAAGTGAGCACATTTTATTAGTTAATGATTCATGTCATGTCAGACTGGGGAAAATCCAAGAAGCAATTGGGTTGAAAAAGCTTTCTGCAATAGCATTATCATGGTAGTTTCTGTGCAGCCCCATACGGCTTTCCAGATTATGATGCTTGAGAAATGACTGGTAAATAGCCACAAAAACTCTAGACACACATAACTATCTCTTGATGGATCTTTTCATTATTTAGTAGGATGTGCTAATCAGTTGGATATATCTTCATTTAAAGATATACATAAACTGACGTGTCTTGAACGTTATTGAGAAAAGCTTAGTACAAGGTGAAAAGCCTTAATTGCTTAAATTAAATTAAAAAATGGATATTACTCTAATATCCATTTTTTAATTTAGATGAAGATCAAAATAATATGAATTTGCATTCTACGATTCGATCTTCAGTGTTTAGATAAGGCGAAAAAAGTCCACCAAAACTTAACTTTAAAGAGTCAAATACAGCACTAAGAAACCTATAAAGTTAAATTTGAGTTGCTTGCCTGATAAGAGGTGGTCCCACTTGTTTGAACAACTAAAAGCGTATTTATAAGTGATATTCCGCTCTAGTTAAGCCACCTTGTTTTGTTGGGGTAGCTGATCATAGTAAAACTCATTTGGTGTCATTTTGTCTAGACTCGAATGAGGTCGTTTCAAATTATAAAACTCAAAATATGCACTTAATTGCTTTTTCGCATCTGTGACACTGCTATAAGCTTTGAGATACACCTCTTCATATTTAACGCTCCGCCATAATCGTTCAACCATCACATTATCTACCCATCGACCTTTACCATCCATACTGATTTGAATGCCATTTGATTTCAATACATCAATAAATGCATCACTGGTAAACTGGCTGCCTTGGTCTGTATTAAATATTTCAGGTCGACCATATTTTTCAATCGCTTCATTTAAAGCCGAAATACAAAAATCCACCTCCATACTAATCGATACCCTATGCGCAAGTACCTTGCGGCTATGCCAATCAATCACAGCACATAAATAAACAAAGCCTTTTGCCATAGGGATATACGTTATATCCGTAGACCACACTTGATTACTGCGCTGAATAGCCAACCCTTTGAGCAGATATGGATATTTACGGTGAGCTTGATTAGCCTGGCTTAAATTTGGTTTGCAATATAACGCCTGAATACCCATTTTCTTCATTAAAGTACGTGTATGACGTCGTCCTATATGATGTCCTTGACGATTCAACAAATCACGCATCATACGACTGCCTGCAAAAGGATATTGCATATGTAATTCATCAATACATCGCATCAGCTTCAGATCTGATGCACTCACAGGTTTTGGGCGATAGTAATAACAACCACGGGAGACTTTCAGCAGCTTAGCTTGCTTAGATACTGAAATCTGAAGTGAGTCGTCGATTAACTTTTGTGGTTGAAGCGGCCCAGTTTCTTCAACACACCTTCTAAAAAATCAATTTCTAATGCCTGCTCACCGATTTTTGCATGTAGTTTTTTTAGATCGATGGGTGGTTCTGTTGGAGCTTTTGATTGATCGAAAGCTTGCGAGGAAGCTGAGATCAATTGATTTTTCCAGTCAATAATTTGGTTTTGATGAACATCAAACTCAGCACTCAATTCAGCAAGTGTTTTTTCTGCTTTAATCGCAGCAAGTGCTACCTTAGCTTTAAAATCATTTGAATGATTTCTTCTTGGTCTACGTGCCATAAAATACTCCATATATTGATGTTTATAACATCATTTGAGGAGCAGAATATCACTTATAGGAGTTGTTCAAATTTACGGATCCATCTCTGATAAAACCCATTAGTTGATTAGTCTCTGCTAGGCTAGCATTTTGTAAAGGTTTTCTAGGGGCGCCGACATTGAACCCAAGTTCATTCAGGCCAGCTTTCACTGTTTTCGGTAAACCACCTTGAACGATGAAACGCAATAAAGGAAGTTGCTTATAAAAAAGATTTTGTGCCTGAGCTAAATCACCATCTTTTATTGCTTGGTAGAGTAAGTTTGGCAGTTTACCCAACAGGTTTGGGGCAACGGTACACCAGCCACTTGCACCAGCACAAAATGCCTCAAGTGCCAAAGGGTTACAGCCATTATAAAATGGTAATTTCCCCTGTGTGAGTTCATGGAATTTATGCATACGTTGAATATCTCCTGTACTGTCTTTGACCATGCAAATGTTTTCAATTCCTTCAAACATTTTGACAATTAGCTCAGGTGACATATCCAAACCACTTGTTGCCGGGTTGTTATAAACCATAATAGGGAGTTTAGTCGCTGCTGCAATTTGCTGGTAATACTCATAAACTTCCTGATCCGTCAGTTTCCAGTAAGAGACAGGAATGACCATAATTACATCTGCACCTAACTCTTCAGCCTTTTGAGCTTTTTGAATTGCCATCGAAGTTGTGAGTTCAGAAATTCCCAGAATGACAGGTACACGATGATTTACCACTTCAATACTTTTTTGAGCGACTTGTTGCCATTCCTGCCAGGATAAATAAGCACTTTCTCCAGCACTGCCAAGTGGTGCAATGGCATCACATTGATGTTCAAGCAGAGCATTTAGCGTAATCGTCAACGCATCAAAATCGACTTCCTGAGTCTCTGCTTTAAAAGGAGTAATTGGGTAAGCAATAATGCCTTCTAATTTCATGGTTATTCTCCTTTAATGCAATCAGAGTGATTTTTTAAAGCTTTACGGGCGTAATAAGCGAAATTGATTTTGTTACGTTTATCTGTAGACACCCAATCATGCGCTTCTTTAGCGAGTTCATGTGGAATCTGCTGTATTTGACCTGCAGCCATTGCCAAAAGTTGTAAGCGTGCCGCACGTTCAATCAAAATGGCTAAATTACAAGCTTCCTCGATGGTTCTACCCGTAACTAATTGTCCATGATGAGATAACAGAACAGCACGATTTTCACCCAGCGCCGCAGAAATTAAGATTCCTTCTTCATTACCAACAGGAACACCAGGCCAGTTGCCAACGAAAGAGCAATCTTCATACAAAGCACAGGTATCCATATGTGAGATAGTGAGTGGCACGCGAAGCATAGACAACGCAGCGACATGAGTTGGATGGGTGTGAATAATACAATTTACTTCTGGGTGTTCTTTATAAATCCAGGTATGGAAACGATTGGCTGGGTTTGCCATGCCTTCACCATTCAAAGGTTTCAGGTCTTGATCTACTTCTAATAAGTTAGCAGCAGTAATTTCATCAAAGCCTAAACCAAAACGTTGAGTGATAAATGTATTACCCTTATGTGTACGGCTTGTGATTTGCCCCGCAAGCCCAGCATCATGACCATGATCAAATAAGATACGGCAGGTTAAGGCCAGTTTTTGTTGATCAGTATAGTCTTCATCTTGAAAATGTTGTTGCATGCTTTGTTGAGCGCTGAGCATCAATTGCTGCTTATCAAGTAATGCAGTTTCCATGAGACCTCCTATTTGGTTGATTTGTCATTTGGACATAGGCAGAATAAGAGACCTGTGGATGGTTGAAAATATCCAGATTTTAAATCTTATATGGTCCAGATAGTCATGCAACAATCGTGGGAAATGCGACTACATCTTGCTGAACGTAAAGAAAAAACCATTTTTCTTAAACTGACCAACCAGATTATTCAGGAAATTTTGTCTGGGCGATTAAAGCAGGGAACGCGTTTGCAAGGTTCGCGGACCTTGGCGGATGAGTTGGGGATCAATCGGAAAACAGTACAATCTGTTTATGAAGATTTAGAAGCTCAGGGTTGGTTAGTCTCAAAGCCAAGACAAGGGACGTTTATTTCTGAACACTTGCCCGATCTCAAACTTGACTCAACATTAACCCTGATGACTTCAGTCGAACCTTCCACTGAATTATCTGCTCCCCAGGAAGTGGCGATTAAAAATGATGGAATTCCCGATACTCGGTTGATTCCATATGAGTTATTTTCGCGTGCTTATCGTCATGCCTTGATTAAGGTGACGAGGCAGCAGATTATGGGGTATGGTGACCCGCAAGGGGCACTGGAATTACGCCAAGCCTTATTAAATATGCTGTCAATGGAGCGATTTATTCAGACCACAATTCAGCATATTTGTGTGGTTCGCGGAAGCCAGATGGGAATATTCCTTGCAGCTCGAGTGCTTGCTAAGCCGCAAGTACAAGGTCAGGTCATTGTCGTGGAGCAGTGGTCTTATCCACCAGCAGTGGAAACTTACTTATCTAACCATTTTCAAATTGTGCGGGTTGGATTGGATCAACATGGTTTAGATACCGAACACTTAGAAAAAATACTAAAAAATTATTCAGTTGCAGCAGTATACACTACGCCACATCATCAATATCCAACTACAGTTACCATGTCGATGGATCGGCGACTAAAGCTTTTGGAACTATCTAAAACTTTTGATTTTTATATTATTGAAGATGATTATGATCACGAATTTCATTATGACAGCCGTCCAGTCCCTCCTCTGATCAGTTTACCTGCGGCTGAAAAAGTGATTCATATTGGTTCATTGTCCAAAGTATTTGCACCAAGTTTAAGGGTCGGCTATGTGGTTGCTGATTTGGAAATTATCCAGGCAATGAAACAGGATATTTTACTTATTGATAAGCAGGGTAATGCTATTACAGAACTAGCGATTGCAGAGTTGATGCAACAAGGTGAAATCAAACGGCATACACGGAAGATGCGTAAAATTTATCAAAACCGTCGAGATTTTGCCGTGATGACTTTTCAGCAATTTTTTCAGGACAATGTTGAGATTACTGCACCTGCAGGGGGAATGGCATTATGGGTACGGTTTAATCTGGCTTATCAAGCTCACTATACTGAAGCTTTAAGGCACTTACAGATTGATTCTGAATATTGCTTTGGTTCTCATGCAGAAAATACCGACTTAGAATATTTTCACATACGTTTTGGCTTTGCTGCACTGAATGAAACTGAAATAACCAAGACTATTCAAACATTACATCAAATTTTCATGAATGAATTTTAAGTTGAAAAATATCAAAGCCGGAATCTTGTGGACTTTGGCTTTGATATATGACCTGATTATAACGGCATACGATACTCAATAACTCCTGGTTTTTCAGCGATCCAGTCATACAGTTTCTGGGCAGTTAGATTTGTCTCTTGGGTATGCCAATATAAACGATCACATTTCTGAGTACGCGCTTGCTTTTGGACATATTCTATTAAATGTTTCCCGATGTGTTGTCCACGTGCTTCAGGCGATACATATAAGTCCTCTAAATAACAATAGTTTGCTACTGCCCAGGTTGAGCGGTGAATCACATAATGGACAAAGCCTAAAACTTTGTCGCCTTCTTTGGCAACAGCACAGTACACAGGTTCAGCGTCATCAAAAAAGCGGTGCCATGAGGTTTCTGTGACTTCCTTCGATAAATTAACTTTGTAAAACTCCTGATAGGCAAGCCAATACGGCAACCATTGTTGGTAGTCCTGATACTGTGCTGGTGTTACTTGAATATTTTGCTTTTGCATAGTGATGATCCCATCATTTTTGGTGTTTAAAAATAGATGGGTAAAGCATAATCTTGATATGGTACTGTTTTAAGATACAGTTTTTGTATTTTTAACAGTACCGGTTTAAGATTTTTATACAAGTCGCAGTGAAAAAATACTTTTAATAGAATATTGGAGAGTTCTAATCATTCACCGCTTTTTATAAAATTATCCGGAAATAAATCGTTTAAATTTTCCATTCAAGACAAAATAAGCGATTAAGCCTAAAACCAATCCCCAAAATGCTCCACCAATACCAAATATTGTAATATTGGCGGCACTGGCAAGAAAGGTGATTAAAGCTGCTTCACGGTTTTCCCCATCGCTCATAGCAGTGGTTAGACTTCCAGTAATGGTACCTAACAAGGCAAGACCTGCCAATGTACTAATAAAAGTTATTGGAAACGCTGTAAATATTGCAGCAAGTGTGACGCCAAAAATCCCAACCAAAATATAAAATATCCCTGCGGCAATTCCTGCTATCCAGCGTTTAGAAGGATCTTCATGAGATTCCTTACCTGTACAGATTGCAGCGGTAATTGCTGCAAGATTAAATGCGTGAGCGCCAAAGGGTGCCATGATGAAAGAGCCCAAACCTGTGACAATAAGAATGGGTTTGGCATTGGTTGTAAATCCATCATTTTTTAAGACCAGTAAACCAGGCATATATTGCCCTGTTAACGTGATTAAAAATAAAGGTACGGCAATACTTAATGTAGAATTGATGGAAAAATCAGGAGCAGTAAGAATCGGTGAGGCTAATTTTAATTCAAATCCTGAAAAATCAATTCGAGTCTGAAAGACTAAAAAAATAAAACCAAAAACTAAAACACTGACGATGGCGTATCGTGCAGAAAAATGTTTAACAACCAGATAAATCAGAAATAATGATAGGGTCAGAAGTGGGTCGATTATCGTGTTGGTAAATGCTGTAATACCAAATTGTAATAAAATCCCTGCCAACAAACCTGATGCAATGCTTACTGGAATTAGGCGAATCAGTTTTTCAAAATAACCGGTAACTCCTAAAATTATGAAGGCTAAGGCAGAAAGTAAATATGCACCAATCGCTTCAGCATAAGGAATGGTCGCAAGAGCAGTCACGAGAAATGCTGCCGCAGGAGTAGACCATGCTGTAATGATGGGTTCTCGGGTGTACCAACTTAATAATATTCCAGTAATACCAACACCAATAGAAATAGACCATACCCATGAAGCTGTAAGCTCAGGGCTAAGTCCTGCTATGTGTGCTGCCTGGAAGATTAAAATGAATGTACTCCCATAATTGACAATTACCGAAATTAATCCAGCCAATATAGGAGGGAGTAAATCCTTGGAATAACGGTGAAAAACTGTGAGTCGAACCGACATAACCCCAACCTCTGAAAACTTTAACCATGAAAGCGTTGAGTGTATTTTTAATCATGGTATTGTCATAAGATACAGTTTGGGTGTTTTTAGAAGTACCAGTTAACTATGACAACGTTATCTTCTGCTTATTTTCCACATTTAATTTTGCCTAAAGGGCAACCCATAAAAGATGGTTTATATTGTGTTTTACGAGATGCCATTTTAGAAGGCCGTCTATCTGGAGGAACAAAGCTGCCCTCAAGTCGTAATTTGGCAGAGATGATGTCCATTTCCCGTAATTCTGTATTGGCGGGATTAGAACGCTTGCTCGATGAAGGTTATTTAGTCACTAAGCCAAGTTCAGGAACTTATGTTGCAGCTGTCATACCAGACCAATTAATTCAAATTCAAAATGATATAACCCAGATAAAATCACAGCCTGTGCAAAGCATCAACATTAATCCGCATTTCACCAATTTGTTGCTTCATTCGAATAAGCAGACATTATCAAGTCAGGAAAAGAAAATATTTCATGTCGGTGTAGGCTGTGTAGATATATTTCCACATGAACGCTGGGGTAAATTATTAGGGCGTGCATGGCGGCAATCTTATTATCAATTAGGCCAGTTTCATGATCCGCGAGGCTATTTGCCTTTACGTCAGGCAATTTGTCATTATGTTAAATCAACAAGAGGATTAAACTGTAAGGAAGAACAAATTCTGATTGTGAATGGAACACAACAGGCGATTCATTTGGCTGCATATGCACTGTTACAGCCAGATGACCAGGTGTGTTTAGATGAGCCTGGTTATGACGCAGCCTTAAATATATTCCGTAGTTTTGGAGCCATAGTAAATCCTGTTACTAGTGATGAGGAGGGTATGAGAGTTGACGAAATCATTCATAACCATGCTGAAAGCAAACTCATTTATACAGCTCCCTCGCATCAATTTCCACTTGGTGACACTCTGAGTCTTGCACGTCGATTTACTTTATTGGATTGGGCTTCCCAACATCAAAAATGGATATTTGAAGACGATTACAATAGTGAATTTCGTTATGGAACACATCCAATACAAGCATTACAGGGTTTAGATGGACAGCATCGTGTGATTTATGCAGGCACATTTTCTAAGATGATGTTTCCTGAATTTCGACTTGGGTTTATGGTCGTTCCTGAAGCCTTAATTGAGGTTTTTAGTCTGGCAAAATATTATACCGACACCCGCAGTTCCTATCTGGAACAGGTAGCGCTGGCTGCATTTATTAAAGATGGTCATTATGCACGTCATGTGCGTAAAGTACGTAAATCCTGCTACGAACGTCAACAGGCTTTAATTGCAGCAATTGAAACTTATCTTTTAGATGTACTAAGTGTACAGCCTACCGATTCAGGAATTCATTTGGTATGTTGGCTTAAGAACGGTTGGGCTGAAAAAGAATTTCTTATTGAATGTGAAAAAGTGGGTTTAGCTGTACAGCCTTTATCAAGATATTGTCAAACCGCATCACAAAGGCCAGCCGTACTGTTTGGTTATGCAGCACATACTCCTGATGAAATTCAAGCAAATATTAAAAAACTTGCGCAATCTCTGTCTGGTTCCAGCCCTTCTTAATGGGAAAAATCCAGACCTTATTTTAAAATCCACATTTAATGATCTGGCTAAAACTTTACTGGACCGGCTTATAGCTGAAATTGCAAAATCTAATAATTTAGGTGAAATGGACTTTGTTGTAGAAATACCCAAAAGTTCAGATTTACCTGGTTGGATGTACTCAAAATGTGGACTGCTCTCAGTATCCTAAACGTAAGACAGTCCCACTTTAAAGCTGTCTCAAATGCTTCAATCTTCTGCAAAGAGCAGATATGTAGGTCTTTAAATTTTTAAATGATCTAAAGTTGCCATAAAGTCTGTAAATTTTTCACCCTGAATCACCACATGTGCTTTAAGCAAGGCCTCAGCCTCTTGTTCATTACCTGAAAAGATGGCATCCAGAATCTCGCTATGTTCTGAAAAAGAATGATTCATGCGGTGATTTACACGTAACTGTAAGCGTCGATAAGGATGTAGGCGCTTGTGCAGAGCACATGCCTGTTCAATTAAAAAGGAATTATGACTGGCTTGATAAATGGCAAAGTGAAATAAACGGTTAGCTTCATAATAATTTTCTGAGTCATTCTGATTTAAATAGTCCTGACATAAATGATGTAAGCGCTGTAATTCCTGTTTTTCTTCTGGTTGAATGCGCCGTGCTGCCAATCGCCCACACATGGCTTCTAATTCAGCCATAACCTCGAACATTTCACAAAGGGTAAATGAGTTAATGGTTGGAATAATTGCACCACGACGTGGGCGAATTTCAACTAAACCTTCAGCGGCCAATAACTTTAGTGCCTCACGAATTGGGGTGCGTGAAGCACCATAGCGTTCGCAAAGCTCTTGTTCATCCAGCTTGGTCCCGGGCAGGAAAAAGCCATAAATAATATCATCCTCCAGCTTTTTACTGATTTGAATAGAAAGAGGAAGTTCTGCTATTGAAGTCATACATCACCAAAATTGTATACAATTTATGTTTATTTGAGTACAAATCATTGTACACTGGATACAGATAAGCTATAACTATAGCAAATTATAAGTCAGATTATTAGAAGCACTGCATGATCCAGGGAGGATTCAGCAATGATTATTTACGGAACAGCTATATTGGCGGTCTGCCATTTACTTGGTGTTTATCTGGGCAATGTCCTCGGGATAGCCCTTGGTGTCCAAGCCAATGTAGGTGGCGTGGCTATAGCCATGATTTTATTAATTCTATCGAAGGAGCTGTTAGCTAAACGCGGGCATTTACCTCAAGTGACTCAATTTGGTGTGTTGTACTGGTCAGGTATGTATATCCCGATTGTTGTTGCCATGTCGGCAGGTCAGAACGTAGTTGCTGCTATGTCTGGCGGGATGTTGGGTCTGATTGTTTCAATTGCGTCTTTGATTGGCACCGTCCTGGTGATTCGTTGGTTGAATAAATCCAGTGGTGACTACGAAAGCTATGAATGGGCTGTAGAGCCGACTGAAAAAGCCGCTTAAGGACAAGGGTGTTGTCCTAACACGAAATAACAATCAGTTATAAGGTTACAAGGAAGAAACGCAATGGAAGAAATAATTACGGTTTTTACCAAAAATGCCCTCGTCGCGGCGCTCGCAGTGACTGGTCTGATGATGTATGTATCGCATCTTTTGTCGAAATACCTCACCAAAGGGAAGTTACAAAGCTCAGCCATCGCCATCACTATGGGCTTAGTTTTAGCTTATTTTGCTGGGATTTATACTCAAGGAGAAAAGGGCATTTCAGATATCGCCATTTTTTCAGGCTTTGCTTTACTTGGTGGCGCCATGATTCGTGACTTAGCCATTGCATCAACGGCGTTTGAAGTCGATGTCAAGGAAGTGAAAAAAGCAGGAAAGGTGGGTTTGATCGCGCTCGGACTTGGCTGCGTGATTCCATTTGTGATTGGTGCAACGGTGTCCTGGTTGATGGGTTATAAAGATCCCGTTTCGATGACCACGATTGGGGCAGGTGCGATGACTTATATCGTTGGACCTGTGACTGGTTCAGCCATAGGTGCAAGCTCAGAAGTAATCGCATTATCGATTGCAATTGGCTTAATTAAGTCAGTGTTCTTCATGGTAGGTACGCCAATCTTTGCAAAATTTATGTATCTCAAAAGTCCACGCTCTGCCATGGTTTTTGGTGGAATGGCGGGGACAACCAGTGGCACAGCAGCAGGTTTAGCAGGAACGGATGTGCGTTTAGTGCCCTATGGTGCATTGGTCGCAACCTTCTATACCGGTCTTGGTTGTTTACTTGGACCATCTGTATTTTTTCTCACAATCAATGCCATCTTCGGCTAAGCACAGCATAAAGGTGACTCCATGAACCAAATGGTTAAGACGCGCTTATGGGATAAGCAGCGCACCCGTAGACAAGAAAAACTGACTCTTGCCAAAGAAAAAGGCTTTGCAAAACAGGTTGAGCATGCTCGGGTGATTGAACTCCTGGAAACCGTGATTTCCAGTGGCGATCGCGTTTGTCTGGAAGGTAATAACCAAAAGCAGGCCGATTTTCTGTCAAAGAGCTTAAGTCAGTGTAATCCTGAGGTGGTTCATGACTTACATATTGTACAGTCGGTATTGGCTTTACCCAGTCATATTGATGTCTTTGAAAAAGGCATTGCCTCTAAGGTTGATTTTTCCTTTGCAGGACCACAAAGTTTACGTCTGGCACAATTAGTTCAGCAGCAAAAAATCAGTATTGGTTCGATCCATACTTACCTGGAGTTGTATGGGCGTTACTTTATTGATCTGACGCCAAATGTCTGTCTGATTACGGCACATGCGGCTGATCGTGAGGGTAACCTTTATACAGGTGCGAATACCGAAGATACGCCCGCGATTATTGAAGCCACCGCATTTAAAAGCGGGATCGTGATTGCGCAGGTTAATGAAATTGTCGATAAGTTACCACGTGTCGATGTACCTGCGGATTGGGTCGATTTTTATATTGAAAGTCCCAAGTACAACTATATAGAACCATTGTTTACCCGAGATCCTGCACAAATTACCGAAGTACAGATTTTAATGGCGATGATGGTCATTAAAGGGATCTATGCGCCGTATCAAATTCAACGTTTAAACCATGGTATTGGCTTTGATACTGCGGCAATTGAATTATTGCTGCCTACGTATGGGGCATCCTTAGGACTAAAGGGACAGATTTGTACCAATTGGGCTTTGAATCCGCATCCGACTTTAATTCCTGCGATTGAAAGTGGATTTGTCGATTCGATCCATAGCTTTGGTTCTGAAGTGGGGATGGAAGACTATATTAAAGAACGTCCAGATGTGTTCTTTACAGGCAGTGATGGCAGCATGCGTTCCAATCGTGCTTTTAGCCAAACTGCGGGTTTATATGCCTGTGATCTCTTTATAGGTTCAACCTTGCAAATTGACTTACAGGGTAATAGTTCAACTGCAACAGTAGACCGTATTTCTGGTTTTGGTGGTGCGCCGAATATGGGCTCTGACCCGCATGGACGCCGTCATGCCAGTTATGCCTATACCAAAGCAGGCCGTGAAGCAGTCGATGGTAAACTCATTAAAGGCCGTAAGCTGGTGGTGCAATTGGTCGAAACATACCGTGAACATATGCATCCCGTCTTTGTTGAAGAGTTAGATGCGTGGCAGTTGCAGGACAAAATGGAGAGCGAGCTCCCGCCTATCATGATTTATGGCGAAGACGTAACCCATATCGTGACGGAAGAAGGTATTGCTAACTTACTGTTATGTCGCACATCTGAAGAACGTGAACAAGCCATCCGTGGTGTAGCAGGTTATACCCCTGTGGGGATGCAGCGTGATGAGGCCAAAGTGGGTGAGCTACGCAAGCGCGGCATTATTCAACGTCCAGAAGATTTAGGAATTGATCCAACACAGGTCAGTCGTGATTTGTTGGCAGCAAAATCGGTGAAAGATTTAGTTAAATGGTCGGGTGGTTTATATAGTCCCCCAAGTCGCTTTAGAAACTGGTGATCGACATGGAAAAGTTAAAATTTGAATTGCAATCAACGCCACTGAGCGCTGAACAGGCGGCGGTCATTTGTGGTGTGGTCGGTTCTGGAAATTTAGAAGTCTTGGTTTCACAGCATGATCAGGCAGATATTTGTCAGATTGAAGTCACTACATCAGCGGTCGGTTTTCAACATGTTTGGCAGTCTGTACTGAATGAATTTGCCCAACGTCATGCGGTGGCAGGGCTTAAATTTCAGTTAAATGATATGGGGGCAACACCGGCAGTGGTAAACCTGCGCTTAAGCCAAGCAATATCTATGTTTAAGGGAGTATAGAACATGGATCAAATGATGCTCAAAAACAGTTTTTATGAAAAAACAGCACGTGCGCGTATTCAAGCAGTCGTCGATGCTCAGAGTTTTAATGAAATCTTAAAGCCGACTGAGATTGAGGTTAGCCCGCATCTATCCGCTTTGGATATTCCGGGTAGTTTTGATGATGGCGTGATTATTGGTACAGCGCGTTTAAATGGAACACCAGTGCATATCGTTGCGCAGGAAGGCCAGTTTATGGGCGGTGCTGTGGGGGAAATCCACGGGGCAAAAATTGTCGGTCTCTTGCATAAAGCCATTCAGGATCAGGCACAGGCAGTGCTGTTTTTTGTCGACTCAGGTGGCGTGCGTCTGCATGAAGCCAATGCAGGTCTTATTGCTATTTCCGAAATTATGCGTGCCATGTTACAGGTACGAAATGCAGGCATTCCTATTATTGCTGTGATTGGTGGCACTTGTGGCGCTTTTGGTGGTATGGGCATCAGTGCGTGTTTGAGCAGTGCCATCATTATGACAGAAGAAGGACGTTTGGCACTGTCTGGGCCAGAAGTGATTGAAACAGTTAAAGGCGTAGAAGAGTTTGACTCGAAAGACCGTGCTCTGGTTTGGCGCGTTACAGGCGGTAAACATCGTTATTTACTCAATCATGTACAGGCTTTGGTCGAGGATGATATTGCAGATATTCGTGATGCGATTTTAACGCAGCTGGACGCTAAAGCTGCTCCTTTAGACTTAGAACAATTATTGCAACAGCAGCAACAGCTTGAGCAGCAGTACCAACGCTGGTTTGGTAAAAATGATGGTTTACAGATTTGGCATGACATGGGAATTTCACAGCCAGAAAAAATTCCGATGTTGTCTGCCCATGAAGTTGTGTTGTTAAAGCAAGGATGAGCTCATGAATACAGAATTACTTTTACAACAGTTGTTTCCGAGTCAACTGAATTATCAGATCGAAGGTTATGTGATTAAGGGTAATGCACAGACGGATGCAGGTCCCGTGCGCATTCTCGGTACAGTCAATGCAGCGCCCATTAATCAACAGATTGCCATGGAACTGGCAGGTGAAATCTTAGAGCTGGTACAGCAGAACCAACAAACGCCTGTGGTGTTTATTGTGGATACGCAAGGCCAGGATCTTTCCCGTGCGGATGAGTTACTGTGCTTAAACCGTACCTTCGCGCATTTGGCATCTTGTGTTGACCTGCTGCGTAGAAGTGGACATGCCAACTTCGCGATTATTTTTGGTCAGGCCGTTAGTGGTGGGTTTTTGTCCTATGGTCTCATGGCAAACGAAGTTTATGCGCTCAGTGATTCGCAAGTGAAAGTCATGGACTTAAATGCGATGGCACGGGTCACTAAAATTCCAGTCGAAAAGTTAAAAGAGTTGTCACAAAGCTCAGCTATTTTTGCTCCAGGGGCAGAAAACTTTTACAAAATGGGCGCAATCAATGCCATTTGGCCAGATTTGGAGACTGATTGGGTCAGCCAAGCACTGTTAAATCAACAACAACATCTTGAAACTTATCTGACAGATCAACGCCGTGTGGCAGGGCAGCAGCGTCAAGGGCGTGTGTTGTGTAATACCATTATTGAGAAAGTTGTTCGCAGTTAAGGAAGCAGATATGGATCGTCATGACTTAGCTTATCTTTGTGATTCAGCACACCTACATTTTTTAGATGTTTCTTTACCAGAAGCAGTGAAACAAAAGGTGTATCAGCTGTTGAGCCAACATATTCCAATGACCGTTTGTCGGCAGGACGATATGGATGCGGGACAAGTGAAGCTGGCGATCAATTGCTTGGTTGAAGGTTATAAATATCGGGTGGCATGTTTAGTCGATAAACACGCGATTGAGCAGATCACTAGTCCACTTTCTCTACAGACGCTGTTCGAAACTGATGCGCAGCTCCTGCAACTTAAAGTGCTGAGAGATTTTGCAGACAGTTTGGAACAATTGGGCTGCAAAGTGTATGTCTATGGTTCCTATGCGTATCAGTCTCTTACGCAGGAGGCTTATGTAAGGCCAACTTCCGATTTAGATCTGTTGTTGTATCCACAACATCAACATGATGTACCAAAAATTTTACAGCTCATTCAACAAGTCCAAGCCCAGAGTTCTATTCGCTTGGATGGAGAGATTCAAATCCATCCAGACTGGCATGTGTCATTTAATGAGTTAATTACGGTTTTTCCTAAAATGAACCAGCAAGTGATCGTAAAAGGAATTCAGCGTGTGGAGATGCTGAGATTAGAACAATTATTCGAAGGGAAGCTTGAATATGCAAATGCTACAACCGTATGAAGTTTTATGCCCAAGCATTATCACTACAGCTGAAAGATTAGACCGTTTGGCATGTATGGCGTTATTGGATGAAGCCAGTTTAGAACATAAGCCTGGGTTGGTTTGTCCAGGTTCGCAGGGCAGTCATCGCGACATGGACTTTAGCTTGTTCCAGTGTAGTGTGGATGCTTTACAGGGCTATTTTCAGGCGCAATGTTTGAATGGTTATCGTGATGCTGATTTTGAAGAGATTCGACAATGTGGCATTTTAGCTGAACAGAAGATGATGACTGCAACTCAGCAGATCAATACCCATAAAGGGGCGATTTTTAATTTAGGCTTTGCCAGCGCTGCAGTAGGGCAATGTTTAGCAGCGGATAGTCCCTTGAATGCAGGTTCGATCAGTCAAAAAATTCAAAGTACCTGGCAGCATGAACTGTTACATCATTTAGAGCGTAATCCCAATAGTCACGGGCAACGCATGCGTAGTCAATATGGCATCACAGGAGCGATTGAAGAAGTGGCTTCAGGTTTTAAAACGGTGATGGATGTTGCCTTACCAACGTATATCGAGATTTATAGCAAAACGGTCAATGCACAGCAGGCTGCAATTCAGACTTTATTTAGTCTGATGGCCTATGTACAGGATACCAATATTGTTTGGCGTGGTGGTTTATCAGCCTTATATATTGTGCAGGATCTAGCCAGGCAGTTTTTGGCCCGTGGCGGTGTGTTACAACACAATTGGATGCAAGATGTGGCTGGAGTGGAAGATTATTTCATTCAGCATCGCTTAAGTCCGGGAGGCAGTGCAGATTTATTGGGGGTGACTTTATTCATGCTGAAGGTGGAACATGAATTTCGCAATCATATTTAGTGGGCAAGGGCTCCAAAGCTTAGGGCATGTTCAAGAGCTACTCACTTTGGCGGATGAGCTTCATGTATCAGATAGTTTAAAGCAACATTTGCCGCGACTATTTTGTTCCGATTTAACTGAAGCAGATTTGTATGCAAATGAATTTGCACAGCCTTGTATTGTTGCTTTGCAATGGTGTCGTTGGCAAAAATTAAGACCTGAGATTGAAGACCTTATGAGTTTCTCAGGTTATTCACTCGGAGAGTTAAGTGCACTTATTTGTGCAACGCAGATAGGTTTGGAGCAAGGACTATATTTAGCCCAGCAGCGTGCTTCGTTAATGTCTTCAGCCACTGAGTATGAATGTGGCTTAATGGCCATTCAGGGCATCAATCTCAATACACTTGAAGCGTTGTTGACTGAAACGTCAACCGCACTTTCCATCAAATTGAGTGATAGTAGTTTTGTCGTGGGTGGGTCTGATGCCAATTTACAGCAGCTGGCTCAGCAACTCGAATTACGAGGAACACGTTTTATTAAACGTTTGAATGTCACCATTGCATCGCATACTGCATGCATGGATGCTGCGGTTCAGCCGTATCGGCAAGTTTTACAGCAGCAAGACTTTGCTCGTTTATGCACGGCCATGATTAGCGGTTCGGGTGGGCATAAGTTTTTTAAGACCACAGATGCAGTTAATGCACTGATTCACCAAATGAATCATACGGTTAATTGGGATGCCTGTTTAAGTGCAATACAAGAAAATCAGCCTGATATCGTCTTAGAAATTGGACCGGGCAGCGCTTTAAGTAAAATGCTCTTGGAACGTAATCCAAATTGTATCGTACGGGCGGTGGATGATTTTAAAAGTTGGTCTGGATTACAGGCATGGTTAGAAAGCTTACAAATAGGATGATTTTGAAAATTTATTTTTATTAGATATGTTAAAATGCATGCGCAAGTTCTAATCTTAAGACAGGATATTGAACAAGTTTAGCGATTCAATGCACTAAATCTAATTTGGGTCAAAATTGGGTCAATGAATTTTTTTATTCAATAAAATAGCTTTGAAATGAACGAGTTGAGGTTTGAGTTCAATTGACGCCCTCCCATCTGTTTTCGTAGTTTTCCTGGAAAATTTGAAATTTAAGAAATAAAAATAATTTTTACGACTTATGACATGCCCTGTCAATTTTGTAGCTTATCTTCACTTTATTCAATTGATTAGTCAGCCTGATCAAAAGTTTAAATTTAAAAGGTAAATTGAAAGGACATTAGCATGACAATAAGACCTGAACCGTTTACCAATAAGCATAAGAAGTTGGCTTTAAAGCGTATTATTAGAGCATTGATACTTGGGAAAATAGAGTGGGTTGAATTAAAGAAGTTCTATTTAGCAATGTTGCATTTAGAACAGAGATGGATCCGTAAATTTGAACAACTCCTATAAGTGATATTCTGCTCCTCAAATGATGTTATAAACATCAATATATGGAGTATTTTATGGCACGTAGACCAAGAAGAAATCATTCAAATGATTTTAAAGCTAAGGTAGCACTTGCTGCGATTAAAGCAGAAAAAACACTTGCTGAATTGAGTGCTGAGTTTGATGTTCATCAAAACCAAATTATTGACTGGAAAAATCAATTGATCTCAGCTTCCTCGCAAGCTTTCGATCAATCAAAAGCTCCAACAGAACCACCCATCGATCTAAAAAAACTACATGCAAAAATCGGTGAGCAGGCATTAGAAATTGATTTTTTAGAAGGTGTGTTGAAGAAACTGGGCCGCTTCAACCACAAAAGTTAATCGACGACTCACTTCAGATTTCAGTATCTAAGCAAGCTAAGCTGCTGAAAGTCTCCCGTGGTTGTTATTACTATCGCCCAAAACCTGTGAGTGCATCAGATCTGAAGCTGATGCGATGTATTGATGAATTACATATGCAATATCCTTTTGCAGGCAGTCGTATGATGCGTGATTTGTTGAATCGTCAAGGACATCATATAGGACGACGTCATACACGTACTTTAATGAAGAAAATGGGTATTCAGGCGTTATATTGCAAACCAAATTTAAGCCAGGCTAATCAAGCTCACCGTAAATATCCATATCTGCTCAAAGGGTTGGCTATTCAGCGCAGTAATCAAGTGTGGTCTACGGATATAACGTATATCCCTATGGCAAAAGGCTTTGTTTATTTATGTGCTGTGATTGATTGGCATAGCCGCAAGGTACTTGCGCATAGGGTATCGATTAGTATGGAGGTGGATTTTTGTATTTCGGCTTTAAATGAAGCGATTGAAAAATATGGTCGACCTGAAATATTTAATACAGACCAAGGCAGCCAGTTTACCAGTGATGCATTTATTGATGTATTGAAATCAAATGGCATTCAAATCAGTATGGATGGTAAAGGTCGATGGGTAGATAATGTGATGGTTGAACGATTATGGCGGAGCGTTAAATATGAAGAGGTGTATCTCAAAGCTTATAGCAGTGTCACAGATGCGAAAAAGCAATTAAGTGCATATTTTGAGTTTTATAATTTGAAACGACCTCATTCGAGTCTAGACAAAATGACACCAAATGAGTTTTACTATGATCAGCTACCCCAACAAAACAAGGTGGCTTAACTAGAGCGGAATATCACTTATAAATACGCTTTTAGTTGTTCAAACAAGTGGGACCACCTCTAACGTTATTTAGATGTACTAGCTCAAACCTGATCTGACAGTTACCGATATTTGATTAAGATTGTCAGGTTAAATTTGAGCTAAATTCTTTTCAGTTCAAATATATTTTCCGTCAGGTAATGTTTCAAATGGTGTTCTGCCATTACAATCATCTTTGGTTCATGACATGCCCGATATGGGCTATTGCACGAGCGAAAGATCTGTGAGTAGAATACTTTGTGTGTATATTAATTAAACCATCGAAATAAGCCAACAATTCAGATTATAGAGTTATTGGCTTAAACAGGATTGGGATTAAGTAGGATTACCACCAAAGACTTATTCATTAGCAAATTATATTGCTGAATAAGTCTTAAGTAGACTCGTGTAAGAAAACTTTTAAAGATTACAACTAAAAAAGATCACTCGCTTACGATGATATTTCCCAGCATCAAATATTCTTCATGCCTAGATGGTGCATGTATAGCTAATATTTTTTCACCATTTGATGAGAATTTTTGCCAGTTACCATCTTCCAGAATCATCTCTTTAAACTCATTCATATCTTTGGAAAGGTATAAAGTGCTAGAAGATATAAAAATATTAAAATCTTGTAATTTGAATATTTTATCTATGGAGAAATCTATGTCAGATTTAGTCCATTCAAAACCATTCTTGGATATAAAAGATTCCCTATAAGCTGTTTGGCAGAAATATAAACTGTTTATCTGATCAAAGAATGCATTATCTTGTATATCATCTATAATCCAACTGCATTCGCGCCACTTTTGGTTATCAGTCAAATAAATGGCTTTGGGTTTTGCATCAATCTTCTTTTTATTGGATGCATATATCCAATCATATTTAGTTAATAATATAGGGATATTTAATACAGGTAATACAGCCAAGTTCTTTATTTCTAATCCCTCATCTAAATAAGGTGTATGTTCCCACTCTTTCCAGTCACTATTCAAATTAGATGAGTACATTATGATAGGTTTTTTATAATCTGAAATTTTAGTAGACTCAGAGAAAAATCCTTTTTCTTTATAGGAATACTCTGTTTTTTTTGTACATATCCATAACCATATATTTTTAAATTTAGTTATATTTTTAGTTGGGTAAATCCCATTGGAATAATTAACACCATCAGGAATAGTTCCTTTTTTCCAGCTTATATAGTCAGATGTATAAATAAAGCCATTTTCTTCAAAACCACTGCTAAAGATAATACAAGTGTTATCTATAATTTTAATTTCATCAATATAAGAATGGTCTTCAATACAGGTTATATTTAAAGATTCCCATGTACTTTCATTATTACTAATATAGAATTTATTATTACTATCTATAATTAGCCATTTTTTGTTAAGGATTTCAATAAATCTTATATCCTCCAAATGGCATGGTAAGTTATCTAACTTTTTCCAGTTAATAGAAACTTTTTTACCATCATCGAGTACCACTACCTTCTTATTCTGCTTTTCTAATTCTTTTTGCTCATCTGCATCTTTTTTTGCTTGCTTTTTGAGTACTACAATAGACTTATCATATTCATTGTTTTCAAATAGCTCTAATTGTTGCACTGCAATTTCACAAGCATTCAAAAAAGAATCAAGTGTTTTTTCAATTTGCTCACTAACATAGCTAAATTGGTCATGCCAGTTTTCATTTCTAGCTGATGTATCTAGGTCAATATCTGAATAGTCAATACCATCTTCAAATTCTATTTCCTCAAGTTTATAATTTCTTATAATGTTATTAGCTTCAGATAGATTTCCTCTATTATTAGATATAAAGTCTCTAACCTCTTTCTTATAACTATTTAAATCAGATGTACAAGATGCTCTCCCTATGGAAGTTGCAGAACCACTAACGGAAGAACGTAATTTACTCAAAAAACCTGTATCAAAATCCGAATCATCAAAATAGTATGAATATTCATTTGACTTCATTGCTATATCAAAATTTTTAGAAATAAATTTTGTACTTTCCAAATATGAAAGATTTAGTTTACGAATAAGCTCATCAAAACTAGTATTTTGCTCTAAGTTCTCTATGGTGTGCTGTTGCTCTTCATCTTCATTCTTTTCAACTTCTTCATCTAATCCATTCTGTTCTCTAAATATATTTACCGCTAGTACACTATTACCAACAATTTCTTCAATAATTTGCTTAAATGTATAAATTGAGTCTAGATAATCAAATTCTTCTCCGAAAAATTTAGAGACAATTCTTTCAAATTTTTCATCTGAATCACAAATAGTTTCATCTGAAACAAGATCATAAATTTTATTGTAGTCATTGGATAAGAAATATAATGCATTAAAAAACTGACTAGAAATATTTTCATTAATAAATTTATTATCAATATAGTATTCATCTGACGATAGATTTATTAAATTTAGATAATCATCTAGTTTAATAACTTCAATGTCATGTAATAGCTCTATGATAAAATCAATAAACCGTATTTCTTCATCACAGTTTATATTCATTTCTTCTAATAAAACGATCAGATGATTGACATCTTTACGACCAAAATCAAATTCTCTATGAGTCTTAACAAAATCATATATTAAATATAAAACAAGTATTGTTTTTGGATAAGACTTAAATTTTCTTTTATTAGCTTTAATATTTAAAGACCATTCGCTTAAGCCTAAACGACCATCAATATTTTCTATTTTATCAACAGCTTGTTCTAAAAATCCCCTAGTTTCATAAAGGAGTTCATTGGTAGCACTAAGGTTGTTCCTAATAGTGGCAATACTTTGGGCTTTTATTAGATTTTGTTCTTGTAGCTCTTTTAAATAGTGCCATGCAAGATGCTGCATTGCTATTAAATCTGAACTGTTTTGATTAATCGCTTCCTGATTTTTACCTGTAAAAGAATACCAGCAGCGTTTAACAAAACCAGCATCTTTGATCTTATTTAGTCTATTTTCTGATGTAGTCAGTAATTTGGAGGCATCTAGTGCTAACTGTTGCGAAAAAGCTTTTTTTCTTTTCGATCTTTCTATCAGAGAACTTAATTTTAAATTTTCTTCGTGAGAAAGAGGTTGATGGAAGATTTGGTCAAGGGTGCTGTGGTCTAAAACTGTCATGATGAATTCCTAAAATTTTCCTAACTTTGCTTTTAATCTTGAACTTTGCTTTCTCATTTCATTAACTTGGGTATTAAAATGTTTTTCTGACAAAAACAATCCTTTTTGGAAATCAGCATAAAAATCTTGTGATATTGATAAATACATTAAAGAATCATTCATTACGTTCCCAAGAGAAACTAGATTTTGAGTTTGTACTAGAGATTCTTTAAAAGGTTTTTCTATACCATTATCTATAGCAATTGTTGTTGCGATAGAAGTAATCATCCCACCCAAAATACTTCCAATAATCATTCCAGGAGGGCCGCCAATAGCTCCAATACTTGTGCCTATTGCAGATCCAACTACGCCAGAGCCAGTTTGAAAAATATTTTTTCCTGTGCGTTCTTCTAACTCTTTTCCTGACATTTTTCCTAAAGCAAACATCACAGTGCATTGAACCAGGTCCACAGCACAAACTGCTGCTCCCCCCACACTACCTGCGGCTAAACTTTGCTGAAATACTGTACCTGTAAATAAACTTGGTAAATATTGTGCTGCCGTGCTTACGCTTGCTGTAGCTACACCAGCTTTTAAAGCACTGTCTCCAGCTGCAATTACAGTATTTTTTAGAATGGCTTGTACAGCTTCTTCACTAGATATCTGACCATTTTGGGCTTTCTGAATATATTCAATACTATTAATTGTTCCTGCTATAACTGTTGTAATAACAGCTGCATTTTTTGCTGCTTTTACGCTTTGTTGAAGCGTAGATTTATTTAGATAACCCTGTTGCATCTTTTTATGCATTTCTTGGCCAGTTTTACCACCTTGCCCAAGATGTTCAGCCTCTTTTTTACTTAGTGCTGTAGACTCTACACCATCAATTGCTAACTTATCAGCCGCTTTATTTTTAACATGCGTTGCACCTTCAATAACTGCAGGTTTACGGTGCTGTGATTTGTTAATTTTCTGTTGAGCAGCTTGCTTAATGTCATTTAACTGGTCTGATGGACCTAAAAAAACATCATTTTCAGCATATTTAAAGTTTCCATCTTTTTTCTCACGAAAAGCATTTGCTGTTTTTTCAGCAGTTCCACAATATTTTGATTGAGCTGTCAAAACTTGTTTATTTCCATCCATAACTACTATGTCGTGAACAGTATTATTTTTTGATAAACCATGATTGCCTTTAAAATTATCTGTAAATGCTCTTACATTTTTATCTTTTAGAATTGCATCCAAATTAAAAGATTCTGCATGCCATGTTTCTGCTGCAAATCCACCACTTATAGCCGCTCTATTTTCGTGCCCCTGCCACTTTTCAGATACTGCTCTTAGTAACTCATTACTTTGTTCAATCTGTTCTATCATTTTCCCTACTTTATCGGCCGCTTCCATAGACCAAATAGGGCATACATCTATAGATGTTTTTAAAGTATTTTTACGATTTCGTTCCATAATTTTTTCCTAATTTCCCAAATATTCTTTCAATTCACTTTCCAACTCATCTTGTAAATTTATAGGATCAGTAATTCTTACATGTGGGATCCAATATCTAACTAAAGGTAAAAGCTGCATGGTATGGCTAATTCTGCTTGACACTAGTAAACTACCATCTTTTAACTCTTCAATAATTTCTTGTTCTGGAAAAAGTAAACGTTGTTTAAAATGTAAAGCGATTTCTTGAGAAACAATTAAAACTACTTTGGTCTTTTCTCTGCCAAACCAAATACTATTTTCATTATTTAGCTGCTGTATGATTTGAGGATCAGGTATAAAACTTTGAAGTTCATGTTGTTGATAAGATATCGCCATTCGACTTATCCGATATACACGGATTAATCCTTCTTTTACAGCTGCTAAATACCAACTTCCATGATGATGGATCAATCTATATGGTTCAACAATACGTATCTCATTGTTATATAAAAATGCCACCTGTTGATTTTTTTCAATTGCAGTTGAAAACATTTCAAAAAATACTGTTAATAGTGTGGCATCTTCGGAGGAAGAACCTTTAGCACTATAGATAGAACTGGCACGGCTATCTAAAATTTCACGTAAAAATGAGATATCTAAACTTGGATAAAGTTGTGCAATTCCAGAAAGTTGAGCAAAATTTTTAATATCTTGTGGTTTTAATTGCCCCAAATAATGCTGCTCTAAATAGAATTTTTTTGTTCGATTATTCTGTTGCAAAGGTAAACAGCTTGATAACCGTTCAATATCCCGATCTAATGTACGTTTGCTAACTCCAAATTCATCTGCCAGACTTTTTAGATCTAAATGAACCCCATTATTTAGCATTACAATAATTTTTGTTAAGCGTTCAGCCAATTGCGAAGCTACAGAACTTTTTGCCATTCCCAACCTAATTTTTCAGTTATAACTATGGTCTTTTATTTTCAATAATATTTTGACAGGGTGTGTCATTTTGAAAACTTTATAAATTTAACAAAAAATTACAATTCATGAAATATAATAATCTGATATATCAGTTTACTAAATTAATTTAGTAATATTAGTTTTAAATATATTGATTTAAATTAGGTAGAAACTGTTTTTACATCTAAAATACTAAAAAATGAAGGCACAGCTCACTTTGCTTTGTACGGTAGAATTCTAATCTGACTTGGTTTTTCTGAATATAAGAATTAAGTTTATTTTAAAAAAATTGCTAAAATTTCGAACATTACTTTGTGTGATAGGCCTAAAATTCATTTAGAAAGAAAATAATAAATTACAGTGCAGCCTCTCTAGCTTATATGAGGTTCAATACTTAAAACTACTTGATAAGGCTTAAATCCTTCTAGGACAGCATCTGCGACCAATTGAATAAAAGGCTCAGTCTTTCCATAAGCCATCCATTGATCAAGAGCTTCATAATAAGCTAATCGATTTTCTACAGTAATCACACAAGGTGGATAACCAGCTTTAAGTAATTCTAGATTCATCAAAAGACGTGATGTGCGACCATTGCCATCAATAAATGGGTGAATGCCAACAAAATCGGCATGTACTTTAGCTGCACGCTCAATAGGATGAAGCTTATGTGCTTCACTGTTATACCAATCTACCAATTGAGCCATCTTATCATTTAACAAAGTATAGTCAGGTGGGGTAGTGGTAGCACCTGATATCAGGACGTTTTGTTGACGATAACGTCCAGCATTATCCTCATCAATATTCTTTAAAATGAGTTGATGGATATTACGAATTTGCCATTCAGAAAAAGGCTCCTCTTTCCGAATGATATCTTCAACATAGTAAATTGCATTTCTATGGTTGATCGCTTCGAAGTGTTCTCTTAATGCCTTTCCACCAACAGTAATACCCTCCAGTACTACTTTTGTTTCTAGTAGAGTAAGTGTATTACCTTCAATTGCATTTGAATGATAAGTCCAGCGAAGAATAAGGTCTTCTTGTAAATTTTTTACAATTGAATGAGAGAGGGGGCGATGTTGATCTAATTTTTTCTTTAAATCATCGATAGTTTCAAACATTACCTTATCCCTGAATTTGTCTTAGTTGATAATACATGAAAAAGAAATATCAAAAAATGTAACGATATATTATTACATTTTGTATTGATTGTAAAAGTGGTAATATTGGTACATCAATTCAAATCCTATGACAGGATATTGAACAAGTTTAGCGATTCAATGCACTAAATCTAATTTGGGTCAAAATTGGGTCAATGAATTTTTTTTAATTAATAAAATAGCTTTGAAATGAATGAGTTGAGGTTTGAGTTCAATTGACGCCACCTCCACCAAATTCCTAACAAAACATACCCAAATATGTTTTAAATAGTAGATGAAAGGCTTGATTCTAAAGGGATCAAGCTTTTTTCTTGCCTGAACTTACCCAAACATAACTAGCTATAGTGTACATACGCCGTGTACACTGTCATGTACATTGCAATATTTATTGAACTCGCCGGTGTACAAGCTCATGAAAAGAATAGATATCAAACGTCGTCCTTTGTCAGATACCGTACTTGCTAACCTTGAGCCTGAATTAAAAGAATACCGTCTGTTAGACCCATATGGTTTATTGTTGGTTATTACAATTAAAGATCAGAAGGATTGGAATGAATCAAGGACAGTGCTTAAAGCAGGTATTGGGACAAACAAATATTGAATTCATTTAAAAATTTAATTTACCTGGGCGAAAGTCATCTATTAATGAGTTCACCTCTTTTAATACAGTAATAAATCTGCAGGCTACCTGCTTTAGTATGTTCGGATAATTTATTCAAGTCGGGTAAGGTCACTATCCTGAATATTATCAATTGTATCAATAGTTTTATGGATTTTATCAGCGTGCTTTATTGAATCAATAAGGATTGGGGGTAATTATTATATTGATGCTTTCTTATATTTTTGGCTTAATTTTCATGAAATAGACAATTAAAAATGGCCAGGTACTGACCATCTTTAACCTGTCTATCTAGGTCAAAATACTACAGATTCAGTGATTTAAAAATGTTTTCAGAATGTCATTAAATGCTTCAGGCTGCTCGATATTTGAAATATGTGAGGCATTAATTTCAGCCAGCTGGCTATCTGGAATACGATCCACCATAAACTGACCATCTGCAACTGTGGTTATAGGGTCTTGCAGACCTGCAATTACTAAAACAGGTACGCTGATATTCTTTAATTTTTCACGTAAATCAGCCTTAGCCAAAGCCTCACAACAATTTGCATAACCTTCTGCGCTGCCAGCTGCTAAGTCGTTACTTAAAGATTCTACAACTGCTATTTGGCTTTGGATAAAGCGTTCTGTAAACCAGCGTGATGCAGCCGTTGCTGCAATGGGCTGTAAACCTTGTTCGCGTACCAGTGAGGCACGCTCATTCCATGCTTGTTCCTGACCGATTTTTGCTGCGGTATTGCATACAATGACATGGTTAAAATATTCAGGCTTATGAATAGCAAGCCATTGACCTGTTAAACCACCCATGGAAATTCCGCAGAAACTGGCTTTTTTAATATTTAGATGATCAAGT
Source organism: Acinetobacter chinensis (assembly GCF_002165375.2). Taxonomy (NCBI): domain Bacteria; kingdom Pseudomonadati; phylum Pseudomonadota; class Gammaproteobacteria; order Moraxellales; family Moraxellaceae; genus Acinetobacter; species Acinetobacter chinensis. The sequence continues at coordinate 2,830,875 of NZ_CP032134.1, read as the reverse complement.
AGGTTGATTACATCTTGTCCGAGTTGGTCAATGGTATATGGACCTTGAGGAGCAGAAGACTGCCCATGACCACGTGTGTCATAGCAAATGACATAGAAATCATTTTGTAGGGTATCAATTTGTGGCTGCCACATCGTAAATTTTGTGCCCAGCGAATTTGAAAATACAATCGCAGGGTTATTCTCATCACCAAATGTTTGGTAATTGATTTCGGCATCGTTGGATGTAAATTTTGGCATGAAATCCCTCCCGACCTCCCTTTAAAAAGGGAGGGGAAATATTTTAGAAACTAGTTATGATTAGTTAAACCCGTTCAATAATCAAAGCGATGCCTTGACCTACACCAATACACATTGAACATAGGGCATATTTGCCACCAATGGCTTCAAGTTGATTTAGTGCTGTGGTGACTAGACGTGCACCAGATGCACCGAGCGGATGACCAATTGCAATTGCTCCACCATTCGGATTAACGTGTGTTGCACCATCTTCTAAACCTAAATCGCGAGTGACAGCCAAAGCTTGTGCTGCAAACGCTTCATTCAGTTCAATCACATCTATTTGCTCTAAACCTAGACCTGTTTGTGCAAGTAACTTTTTAATTGCAGGCGCAGGACCAAAACCCATGATGCGAGGTTCAACGCCTACAGTAGTCGCACCAATAATTTTAGCGCGGGCTTTTAAATTGTACTTTTCAATGGCTTCATCGGAAGCAATCAATAATGCAGCAGCACCATCATTAATCCCTGAAGCATTTCCCGCAGTGACAGTACCATCGGCTTTGACCACGGGTTTAAGTTTGTTTAATCCTTCAAGTGTAGTTGACGCACGTGGATGTTCATCGGTATCGACGACAATGGCATCACCTTTACGCTGTGGAATGGTGACAGCAATGATTTCTTTAGCAAAGAAGCCTTTGGCTTGTGCAGCAGCAGTACGTTGCTGGCTTTCTAAGGCAAATTTGTCTTGATCAGCTCGATTGATATTGAATTGTTCAGCCACATTTTCAGCCGTTTGTGGCATGGTCTCAACACCATACATTTCTTTCAGCTTTGGATTGATAAAACGCCAACCCATGGTGGTGTCTTCGAGTTTTTGACTACGACCGTATGCACTGTCAGATTTACCCATTACCAATGGCGCACGGCTCATGCTTTCTACACCACCTGCAATGATCAAATCCGCTTCACCTGCTTTGATTGCACGGGCTGCCATTGCCACTGCATCTAAAGATGAGCCACATAAACGGTTGACTGTGGTTGCAGGTACTTGGTAGGGAACACCTGCTAAAAGTGCAGACATACGTCCGACATTACGGTTATCTTCACCTGCCTGGTTGGCACAGCCATAGATCACGTCATCAATCAATTCCCAGTCCACAGATGGATTACGTTCCATTAGAGCTTTGATTGGTAATGCGCCTAAGTCATCTGCACGGATAGGTGCTAAACCACCTGCATAACGTCCGAATGGGGTACGGATGGCGTCAATGATGTATGCGTTTTTCATTGTTTATTCTCTTTTAAATCTTCACCTCCCTTAATCCCTCCTGAAAGGAGGGAGACTCAAAAGCTAATGTTTGTGCTTTGAAGTCCCCCTTTGAAAAAGGGGGATTTAGGGAGATTATTTTGAAAAGGCTGTGTAATTAGTTTGTTGCATCAATCAACTTAGCACCCGTCATTGACTGTAATTCGTCAAATGAAAGACCATCCACTTTTTCTATGACTTTCATGCCCTCAGTAGTCACATCAATCACACAAAGGTCTGTATAAATACGGTCTACACATTTCAAACCTGTAGCAGGATAAGACAGTTCAGCGACGATTTTTGGTTCGCCTTTTTTAGTGACATGGTCTGTGGTGATAAAGACTTTCTTTGCGCCAACCGCTAAATCCATTGCACCACCAACTGCAGGAATCGCATCTGGTGCGCCTGTATGCCAGTTGGCTAAGTCACCATTTTCAGCCACTTGGAAAGCACCCAGAACAGCGATGTCTAAGTGACCTCCACGCATCATTGCAAATGAATCACCATGATGGAAGAAGCAACCACCCGTCAGCATAGTGACGAATTCTTTACCTGCATTGATCAGTTCTGGGTCTTCCTGTCCAGCTTCAGGTGGGGGACCAAAAGCCAATAAACCATTTTCAGAGTGTAAAAATACGTCTTTGTCTGATGGTAGGTAATTTGAAATCTTGGTCGGTAAGCCAATACCCAGATTCACATAAGCACCATCTGGAATGTCCTGGGCAACACGTTCAGCAATTTGATCACGGCTTAATTTGCTATAACTCATTTTAATTTCTCCGTATCTTATTACTGTGCGTTATTGTCAGTAGAGCCGACAGCAACAACGTGTTGAACGAAAATTCCTGCAGTCACAATATGTTCAGGATCAAGCACACCCAACTCAACTACTTCCGAGACTTGTGCAATCGTCACATCGGCAGCCATCGCCATGATTGGACCAAAGTTACGTGCAGATTTGTTATAGACTAAATTGCCCCAACGGTCGCCTTGATGTGCTTTGATTAAAGCAAAATCAGCTTTGATTGGATTTTCTAAAACGAAGTCTTTGCCTTCATAATGTAAGGTCGGTTTGCCTTCAGCAAGCATCGTTCCAAAACCTGTTGGGGTGTAGATTGGTCCTAAGCCCATGCCTGCAGCCTGGATACGACAAGCTAAGTTGCCTTGTGGAACAAGTTCGAGTTCAATTTTTCCGGCGCGATACAGTTCATCAAAGACCCAGGAGTCTGACTGACGTGGGAATGAACAAATGATTTTACGCACAGCACCTGCTTTTAGAAGTTTAGCTAAGCCGTAATCGCCATTGCCTGCGTTGTTATTGATAATGACAAGGTCTTTCACACCCAGTTCGATCAAGCCATCAATCAGTTCAGCGGGTTGTCCTGCTGTGCCAAATCCACCAATCATGATGGTCGCACCATCTTTGATCTGGGAAAGTGCTTCTTTCAGTGAAGCTGAGCTTTTATCAATCATGTGATTAACCTTATCTGCATTTTCATGAATTTCTATGCATAAATATCGCTTCTGAATAGTTATGCGTAGAAATTGTGGTGTTGCGATAACTTTAGAAATTAAGCCTTAAATCGGAAGCATTGTTATTGAATCACTCAACTGACATTACGTTCTAAAGTGGGTTCAAGCCCCCCTAAGATGTTAGAGTGGCTTGATTTCTGATCAGGTATCATCTTCACGAATAGAAGACGGGTGACGGTTTAAAGCAGTCACCTGAATATCCATATAAGGGTAGAGGGGTAATCCTTGTAGGATATTGTGTAATTCTTCATTACTTTCAACATCAAAAATACTGATATTGGAATACTGACCCGTTATGCGCCAGATGTGACGCCATTTCCCTTGTCGTTGCAGATCCTGAGAATATGCTTTTTCAATGGCTTTAATTTCACTGGCTTTATCGCTTGGCATATCGAGTGGGATATGAACGTCCATTTTGACCTGGAAAAGCATGGTGACTCCTTCAATTATTGACGACGCAGGTTGTCGATTTTGTCTTCATCCAGTTCAATCCCTAAGCCATGACCCGCTGGAATTTTTAGCTCAAAGTTTTCGTATTGAAGTGGTGTTTTTAAAATCTGTTCAGTCAGCAGTAATGGACCAAAAAGTTCAGTGCCATAAGCTAAGTTACTGAATGTAGAGAATACATGTGCTGATGCCACTGTGCCCACAGGACCTTCAAGCATGGTGCCACCATAAAGGTCGATCCCTGCTAAACTGGCAATTTTCCCTACTTCGCAGCCTTCGATTAAACCGCCAGACTGTGCGACTTTAACTGCAAAAACAGAAGCAGCATTACGTTTAGCCAGTTCATAAGCGCTTTGTGGTCCCATCAAAGATTCATCAGCCATGATGGCAATATCAAACTTACGGGTTAAGCGTTCCATAGCATCAATATTGTTGATGGCACAAGGTTGTTCGATCAGATCAATGCCACCATCCTGCAGCATCTGAATGCCTTTAATTGCAGTCAGTTCAGACCAGGCACGATTGACATCAACACGAATGGAAATGTCATCACCTAAGGCTTTCTTTATGGTTAAGACATGTTCAACATCCTGTTCCACAGGGCGTGAACCGATTTTCAGTTTGAAGACATTATGACGTTTGCTTTCAATCATTTTTTGCGCTTCGGCAATATCTTTTTCAGTATTGCCAGATGCAAGAACCCAAAGGACTGAAATGCTGTCACGTAAACGTCCGCCTAAGACTTCACTTAAAGGTAAGCCTAAACGCTGTGCCTGGATATCCAGTAATGCAGTCTGAATTGCGCATTTAGCAAAACGGTTACCATTGATATTACGGTTAATCGTTTGCATCGTTTGTGCGACGTTTAAATTGTTTAAAGTTTTTAATAAGGGCGCAAAATAAGTTTCAATATTGGTTTTAACACTTTCAGGACTTTCTTCACCATAGCCTAAGCCACCGATTGTGGTCGCTTCGCCCCAGCCGATAAAGCCGTCTTCCGTACTTACTTTGACCAGTACTAAGGTTTGGGTTTGCATTGTTGCAACCGCCATCTTATGCGGACGGATGGTTGGAATATCAACAAGCAATGTTTCTATGGATTTATACATTGCAAATCTTTCTTCAGTGTTAATCTACTTATATACCTTAATTTAATGTAATATCTTTAACTAGGCTGATAATGGTATTTTTAGATACTTAAAAGGTATATAAAGGAGTTGCTGTCATGGAGTTACGACATTTACGTTATTTTGTAACTGTTGTTGAAGAGCAAAGTATTACCAAAGCTGCTGAGAAATTGTGTATTGCTCAACCACCTTTGAGCCGGCAAATTCAGAAATTAGAAGAAGAGTTAGGCATTACCTTGTTTGAACGTGGTTCCCGTCCTGTTAAAACCACTGAGGCAGGGATGTTCTTTTATGAGCATGCAGTACAGATATTGACCCATACAGCGCAAGCGACTTCAATGGCTCGACGTATTAATGCAGTGGATAAGACGGTGCGAATCGGTTATGTGGGTTCACTGCTGTACGCATTATTACCACAGATTATTTATTTATTCCGGCAGCGTCATCCTGATATTCACGTGGAATTAATTGAGTGCGGAACGCGGGATCAGATTGAAGCCTTGAAAGTAGGTAAAATTGATATCGGTTTTGGACGTCTGAGATTAACTGATCCATCCATTAAGCGCTTATTATTGCGCAAAGAACGCCTTAAACTGGCTGTGCATAAAAATCATCATCTGGCGGAGTTTATCAACACAGGCGTGTATTTATCACAAATACTTGATGAGTCGATTTTTTCCTATCCTCTTACACCCAAACCTAATTTTTCAACATTGATTCAGTCGATTTTTACTGAACTGGGGCTGGTGCCGAAAAAACTGAGCGAAGTCCGTGAAATTCATTTAGCTCTTGGTCTGGTTTCCTCAGGAGAAGGGATTTGCCTGATTCCAGAAAGTGCCAGTGATATTGGGATGAAAAATTTAATTTATATCCCGGTTTTAGATCTGGAAGCCTACAGTCCTATTTCCTTATCAGTGCGGAATATGGATCAGAGCGCGTATATTCCTTATATTTTAGAATGCATTAAAGAAGTGTTTGAGGAAGAAGGAAAGCCGATTCAACTGAATGAAGATTAATCTGGCACATGTAGGTCTCACCATCTTATTGCATGCTGCTGTTTCAGAAATCAGCCCGTAGTCATTATGCCTGCTCTAAATCCTTCATTCTTAAATGCTGTGCAATATATTGCAGCTCCTGTTCATCGTTGATTAAATCCTGCTGAACAGTTTCAATCTGGTCCTGGATATGGCTCAGTACTGACTGGGATTGGGTAATGATTTTATCGGTATAAACATCGAGTTTTTGCCATAAGGTTTGTGAAATTTCAGCATACAGACGATCATGTCCAATGGCTAAGATTTCTTTTGCATCATCAGCATAAATGACTTCATAGGTGAGATGCTCAGCGAATTTTAGAGTTTCAAACGGAAGACTCTGCAGTTGATAATCAACCAGGATATCTGAGATCTGTTGTGACAGAAGCTGCTCCGTCTGTTGTGTCAAAGTGCTGTAAAGCTCATCCACTGCCTGTTGTTCAGCAAATTGTTCCAGCAGACCTGGCAGTGTTGAAATTATACCGCGCCAGGTTTGGGTAATGATCTGTTCCTTGCTTTGCATCAATGTATCACGTGCATGATTCAGATCCTGCTGTAATTGATTTAATTGAGGGACAAGCTCCATCTGTAACGGCATTAAGATCTGTTCCTGCAAATGGTGTAGTAAGGCTTCTGCAGGTTTGCGCTGTTTATACGCCAAAGCAGGTTGGATCAAATGCAGTAATGCATTAAATAAACGATTAAAACCGGCACTTAGCATTTCCTGATTATTGAAATCAGCATTTTTCAGCATCTGTGAGGATGTGGAAATCGGGGATTGCAGCAGGCTCGGATCAACGTGCATTTCAATGAGTTGATCCATCGCACGGGTATGTACATCTTTTTCCTGTAAATTGCGTTGCTCAGGGCTTTTATTACATAAGACCTGACAAATATCACCATCCACCTCATCTTCTTCAAAATAATCACTACGGGTGATCACAGGCAACAAAGGTTTATGTCGACGTAATTCTTGTCCCAAAGCGGCTAATTCTTTGACTTGACCTGGTGAAGATGAACTGCTTAACCACAGTACGCCATCGGCACTGTCCAGAAAGCGTTGAGTTAAGTCTGCATTTTCAGGTGTTACTGAATGCAATCCTGGGGTATCCAGCAGGATTAAATTCTTACCTAAACAGACACCTTGTAAACGTGTGGTGGTTTCTGTTGCACCTTCTTTAAAACGATCCTGACTTTCAACAATTTTTCCATCTTCAAGATAAAAATACTCAACACTTTGCTGATGTCTGTGAAAACATTCTGCCAATACATTACATAAAGAGCTTTTACCGGCATTGAATTTTCCAAAAATCAGCAAAATAATTTTGTCGTCAAAGTGATCTGCGACGGATTGCGCAGCATGCAAGGTATCTGACTGGGTTTCCCAATGGTTGAGGTAATGGTCAAGTTGGGCATTGAGTGTCGCAATATCCAGTGCTATTAAACTTTCTGAAGTTAGCCCATGACTGTTTAAACGCTGATCATTGAGATTGCGCGCCAGCTGTTGATGCCAGGTATGCATTTTATCTAAATGTGCAACAATATCTTTTTTAGGCTGATCAAGGGTTTCGGTGGCATGAATGAAAGTTTGAATTGAGTTATGGATCATGATGCTTGCTCCAAAGTCTTTGATGCCTGTTGAGCTTGCGTAATGCGCTGAAGCTGTTGCTGTAAATCCTGTAATTGCTGTTTCAGATGCATTCGATCAGTGGATAATTCAAAATAATGGGCAAATTCACGGCGTAAACGTTCACGTCCTGATTCATCTTCAAAAATGAGCTTTAAATCTTTACGAAGTTTGACGGAGACACCCAATACTGCAACCATGACTGTGTCTAAGCTACGCACATTACTTTTTTGTGCATCAGGTAAACCCACCACACCATAACGCACCAGATGACTGTTAATTTCAATACATGCACGGGAGTAAGCCACTTGAATGCGGTTACGATCACGTTTGCCAGCAGTTAACTTATACATATTGGCAAATGAATCTGGTTCTAATGAATCATCTAGTCCAGAAATATGCAGAATGGGTTGTAAGTCTTGACGTACTTTATCCAAGATTTGATTTAAATCATGTTCAAAGGCTTGGCGTTGGTGTTGTAGTGTATTGTCAAGTTGCTGAATATTCGTTTCGGTAGTTGCTTGTTGATGTGACAGTTGTTTTTTGAGATCTGCAAAAATCTTACTTTTTTCGAATTGGCGTACGGTTGGAACTTTATCAACCATATTGCTGAGTTTTTGTTGTAACTCAGGGATACCACTACGCTCTACTAAAAGCTGTTTTGAGTTTTCTACACCTTGACGATGGCGTGTCGCAGATACAGGTAAAATAGTTGCAGCAGGGGCTTGTTTTTGAATACTGTCAATGATGTGAGCTAAGACAGTTTGATTTGGGATTTGGTCAATTTGTGTTAGTACCAAAATACTTTGGCGTTGTGTTTGCTCTGTATCTTGCTCGAATTGTTGAAATAATTGTAATTCAAAAGGATCAAATTCACCTTCACGCACAGAATGGATCATCAGGCGAATATCTGCTTTATTCCACATGGCATCTTGAGCATATTGATCATCAATAGCTGCAACATCGGCATCTAAGCCAGGTGCATCTAACCAACGAATATTATGTTGCAAATGTTCAGAGAGATTTACAGTTTCTCTTTTATCTGCCACAGAGAAAATATCGTTACCAATCAGTTCATTTAACAGTCGGCTTTTACCATGATTATACTTGCCAATAACGGTAACCGTTGGAATCTGACCTGCCTGTAATATGGCACGCAACCGAGCCAATGGCATATCGTATTCTGGGAGAATGGCTAAAATATCGTGGGTTGCAGTATCGAAAGTATGAATATCCATATTATTTTCTATCTTTCCATAAAATAAAATCAGGCTAAACTGTTACAGCCAGCCTGATTTTAATATTCAACAGATCAAGTTTGAGAATATCAAACTTCCAGGCGAGGGCGGTCTACTACTTGGTTGTCTACACCATCAACCAGACGGCTCAGCTTAAGGTCAAATACCATTTCAGCAAAAGGACCTTCAACACCATTCGCTTGGCTTACTGCCGCATCAGTATGTTCAATCGCATCTACAACAAGACCTTCACGCGTTGCATAAGCAAAGTCATCATAAGTGTACGGGTCGCCAGCAACATTAATCTGCGTGGTAAGTTTACGATGACCATCTGCTGATACGAAGAAGTGAATATGTGCTGGGCGATTACCATGACGACCTAACTGATTGAGCAACTGTTGTGTTGGACCATCAGGAGGGCAACCATAACCTGCTGGCAGAATCGTCTGTACGCGATAATGACCTTGTGCATCTGTCATAATGGTACGGCGCATATTGAACGGTGTCTGTTCGCCAGTTGGGTCAAAGTGTGAATAGAAGCCTTTAGTATTGGCATGCCAGATTTCAACTTGTGCATCTGGAACAGGCTGACCATCTGCGTTGTAAATTGTACCGTGCAGAATGAGGGTATGACCATTTGGATCACTGCCGTCATCCATACGGGCAAAGCCTTGTGAAACAGGTGCACCCGCGACATAAAGAGGACCTTCGATTGTGCGGGGTGTTGGGTTCTCAATGCCTAAGGCTGCATCGGCTGCATCCATACGCATATCAAGGAAATGGTCAAAACCTAAACCAGGAGAAAGTAAGCCGGCTTCATGACTTGTACCCAGCTGGTTTAGATATGCAATCGCAGCCCAGTATTCATCAGATGTAATGTTTAAATCTTCAATAGTTTTAAACAGGTCGGAAACTACACGATGAATGATTTGCTTAGTGCGTGGGTTTCCACCTTCCTGCTCCAGTCCACTGAGCAAATTGATGAAGTTTTGTACTTCTTCTGTCTCGAAAATTTTAACATTGTTGGCTGTCATGGCTATCTCCTTAATCTTGCCAGAATGCTGATACACGTCATCGTTCTTAAAATCATCTGATGCGCTGTGTCAGCATTAATCCTGATATTGCTTTGTGAATATTTGATCTATATACCTTAATTTAATGTAATACCGTTAATCTAGTCTAATTCCGGTATCTTTAAATACTAAAAAGGTATGTTATTTAAGACGGCTGTTAAAAAATAAATACTTGTAGAAAAATCCTGTATTAAAAAGCCCAAACCATTTTTAAATAACTGGTATGACCTTCAGGGCGATTTTCAACATTGGTTTCTTTTAAATATTTTGCTTCGATAGACCAGTTTTTATCCTGATATTGAATTGCAGGACCAACGGCTAAAACCTGTCCACGCATGCCAATTTTATTTCCATTCACTTCATCTGATTCGGTTTGCTTAAAGGCGTAGCCTTCGACAGCAACTTTGACATGGTCATTGAGTTTATAGCCCACGCTGTAATCACCTGCAAAATATTCTCCAGACTTATACTCGGTGTCATTATTTTCAGTGTTGAAGCTATAAGACAGTTTGGTCGAAATATCTAAACCATTCTGAGGTGCATAGGTGTAGGCAATGATCGGGCGCACGGTATTGTAATTTTTACCGATATTGGCAACCAAAGGCTGTGCTGGTGTTGCTGAGTCATATTTCCCAGTATCTAAAACACCTTCGACAGCACCGATCCAGTGATGGCTTCCATGATGCCAACCCAGCATTGAGCCGATAATTAAATCACCTAAGCCACTGTTACTGTCTGACATTCCTGCTGCCGAAAGTCGTAAATCCACAAATGGTTGAGCAGCATAGAAACCGAGTTGCCCACCCAGATAATTTTGCTTGGTCATCCAAACCAAACGTGGAATCAGGGCATTTACGTCGGCATGAAAATTCGGTGGACCATTATCAAAACTGCCTGCATGGTAATTCTGATAGTAGTTGAGTAAATAGACACCGGGTGGTGGTAATGCACCTGCCATCATGCCTTCTGCACCAAGTGCAAAAGAATCACCGCCATTTTCTGTGGCGTGTGCGGATGTGGTCAGAAAACCGATGATGAAAGGAAGCGTTAAACTTACGATTTTTTTCATGTGAAATCCTTTTATTACTGTTGTCGTCCAGTTTCTGGTTAATGAATCATGTCTTTAAGCCATGAATTCGCTTTGCCTGATGTGCAATCTTCATCCTGAGGTTGAAAAGGCAGGTATGTGTCGTTCATGTGATCTGTAATGCATACAGATTACACAAGTTTTGAGTGAAGTTTTTAATATCTAAGATACGATTAGATATGTTTAAACAATGCCGAACGTGACTGTCCGTTTGCGCCATCTGCCGCACTTAAGAAGCGTTCAGTATGAATATCTTTTTCAAATAAACGGCTTTGCATCAGTGTTGAAATTGCGGCATCAATCATCGGTGGAGGACCACACAAATAAGCTTTATGCCCACTGCATTTATTCTCAAAATGACTGGCAACCGCTTCATGCACAAAACCTGTAAAACCTGTCCAGGCATCTTCTGTCTTTGGTGCATTCAATGCAGGAATGTAGTGAAAGTTTGCATACTCTTTGACAAGATTTTCGAAAATTTCACGGTTATACAGTTCTGAAACATCACGTGCGCCCTGGAATAAGTAAATATTCCTTGTTTCACCAGCTTCGAGTAAATCCAGAATCATCGATTGTGGGCTTGATAAACCAGAACCACCTGCAATGAAAATCACGCCACGATCATCAGATTTACGGACAAAGAATTGTCCATAAGGTCCTGAAATATCCAGTTCATCGCCTTGTTTCAGATTTTCATGTACATAAGTTGTGGCTGCACCACCTTCAACTTTACGGATATGCAGTTCGACAATGCCTTCTTCATTTGGTGAATTGGCGATTGAAAATGCACGTGTACCTTCAATATCTGGTAATTGGATATTTACATATTGACCTGCCTGGAATTGCATCGCACGATCAATCTGCAGGCGGATGCCTTTGATGGTTGGTGACAGGTCTTTAACTTCAATCACTTTTGCCTGGTAATCTTCAACCAGATAGCCTAAGAAGTCCTCGTCTTCATCGACATCCGCTTCAATGACCATGTCAGATTCAGGTTTACAGCAACATGCCAGAACCTTATTTTCCTCACGCTCAATATCCATCAGCGCAAAAGGAGAGGCTTCACCAACATCATAAAAACCATCAGTTACTTGTACTTTACATGTACCGCATGTGCCATGCCCGCAAGCGAAAGGGAGCCAGACCCCTTGACGCAAAGCAGCATCAAGGATGGTCTGATCTTCTTCGACTTCAATCGTGGTACCGATTGGTTCAATGGTAACTTGATAACTCATCCGCGTACTCCCTTAAACATGACTGCCTTTGTAGCCCGTTAAATTTGGCGTGACAAAGCGTAAAAGAGATTTATGGTCGAAGCCTTGTTCTGCCAGTGTTTTAGAGAAATCAGCATTCAGCGCTTCGCGGTTTAAAGTAAATTGCACAGTTGACCAGTCAATTTCTGCAAATTCAGGATGCTGGCTGAATCCACCTGCGATTTGCTGATCAATCAATTCCTGTAAAGTTTGTTGTGGTGACACCACAAAAGCATGTGCTGAACAAAAAAGTGTGTGATGATCCCAACCAATAAATAACAGCATGTTATCGCCATAATTTTTTTGTTGATCAAGAGCTTCAAATTGATAATTGTCCTGGATTGCTTGTACTGGCATGAGAATACTCCTAAATTCCTTGAGCGAAGCTATGCTGTGTATTCACTTTTGAATGGCTGACACAGCAATGAACTTCATCTTTGATTCCTTATGATGCTTATGCACCTTTCCATTTTTTCCAGCGTTCCTGGTCTGGCGAACCTTCAATATCCAAATTGTCCGCACCGACATTAAAGTTGTAATAGTCACGTAAAATCGTTTCTAAATCTGGACCACCACAGTTGCCTTGCAGGATCTGGTTCACAGGTAACCATGCCTGGATGTATTTCTCAGGTTCACGTTCGAAAATGTCATGACAACCATCTGAACAGGTGTGATAACGTTCGTCTTTATAAATGCTGTCACGGTAACTGAACATGGTTGGGTCGCCATCCATTTCCGTAAAGGTCATCGGAATCTGACAGATCTGACACAATTGTGGTAAGCCGTTGCTATAGAAACGTTTGCCTTCAGCTTCTAATTTACGTGCCAATTCCCATTTTGGACGATAGTATTTATCGAAGGTGTCAGGGTATTTCGCAGATAACCAATCCATTTCTTCATCCGTTGGAATCCACGTGTGGAAGCCAGCTGCATGACCGAAGTTATAGAAGATCCACCATGCTTGATGCGAAACATGTTCTTTCTCTTTTTCAATCACTTCTGAGTATTTCGGCATACGGATACCGTAACGGCTCAAGTCTTTGAATAATGCACCGCCTGCTTCTTCAAAATAAGTTTCCCAAGCTTCTTTCCAGGACATCACTTTATTTGGCAGCATGTAATCCATCATCATGCCGACGATAGAGAGTAGGCGAGTGCCACGCCAGAACCATTTATCAATCCATTCCTGAACGATTGGCACGTTGTCTTCATGTTGCTCAAGTAGGAATTTGACAATTTCCAAACCAAGCGTCATATGACGAGCTTCATCAGATTGTGCTGAGAAACCAAAAGTCACCGTTGCCATATCACCGTTGTAAGCTGCGCCTGACATGAAAGGAACGAACAATAAGTTAGTCAATACATATTCAAACGCAAAGCTGATTGCCAATAAAAACTCGAATGGACCTGCTGAACGTGCATCTTCAAAGAATGATTTTGGTACAGACAAATACCACACACGATCATGCATGTGCGACCAGTCCTGGAAGCCATCAAAGAACTTGTTGTAATGGCTCATGGCATGAATCTGGGTTTGCACATGACGCAATTCATCAATCGATTGCATCTGTGAAGCGATACGTGCACCGATGCCGCTGAACTGACGACCTACATGGGCATAGCCTTGATAAGCCTGATATTCCAAAGGTGTAACTGCTGTTAAGAACAGTTTAATGGCATTTAAATAACGCTCATTGGAAACATTCATTTGCCCATTGTTTTGTGCAAAAGCATCGAAAATGGCATAGAGTTTTTTCTCTTTCTCAGCCTGATATTTCCAGTATGAATCCATGGTTAAACGGAAAGGATCTTCCCATTTTGACCAATCGGTGATTTTAATGCCTTCAAACTCTTCATAAGGAAAGGCATCTTTACGATCTGCATAGGAAAAGTCCCAATCCAGATCACGGGTCAGCATGCGGTAGCGGTCTTTGGCATTCAGCTTTTTGGTTGCGGTTTTAGTCGCTGTTTTTGTATTTTTAACATCAGTATTCATTTTTGATCATCCTGTTCAATCTTTAAATGCAGTTGTGCAATGACTTAATTCCATTTCAGGGTAAAGGTGTCATCGTCTTCATCGACGTTGCCACCCAGTGTGATCATATTCAGTTGTAACTCTTGAATGTCCCAGTCCTGTCCGAGTTTTTCAGATACCGTTTCTGCACGGATCACCAGGCCAGTTGTGCTTTCTACACGGATCATGGCTGGTAAATACTGAATCGTGGCATCGGGATTATCCTGTTCAATCGCTTCGATGATGTAGCGAGAGGTGTCATTGTCCTGTAGCGCTAAATAAACTTTTGAAGTCATGGTGCAATTCCTTATGCAATATTAAATGTCAGCTAAACCTGCTTTTTTGCTGCGCTCTGCGATCAGTGCAACGGCTTGTTCGATATTGCTATCACCCAATGCAAGACCTGCCCATGCGCTAAACGCCTCCTGAACTTGTGGTAACAGTTCAGCAATCCAGCCTTGAATCAGGACTTTATTTTCCTCAGATTCAGCAACGGCAAGTTTAAAAACTGGGTCAGACCATTTACGTAAATCGCTTAAACATTCCTGCATAAATTCAGTCAGCATCGCTACATCACGTGCGCCATTTTCAACTAAGTATTGATCAAACTGTCCATAGACAAGGCTCTGGATACAGCTATCAATCAACAGGTTTTGCAGTACATAGAGTTTGAACCAGTCCTGTTCAGTCAGACTTTGTTCACAGAGTTTACGAAGCGGTTGCCAAGCTGCGTCATTCATCCAAGCGTCTTTGGCTTGTTGTAAACACTCACCTGTATTGCCATCCAGTGCCAAGCCAATACGTGAAATGTATTGCGCCATGCCGAGACGATCCATCGCAGCAAAAATACAGGCTTGGGTAATGACTGTGCCATAACCATAGGCACTGCCTGACATCATGTGTAAATTTGCCGTTTGTTCCACATAGCGAAATGGCAGTAAGCAGGTGATGATTTTTTGCTTCACTTCTTCGCTGATATTCTCAACCAGAAAACGCTTTTCAAAGAATGCATAATTACTTTCAGCGGTATCCTGTAAACGTGCACGATGTTGTACATAAGCGCCGTAGTAGAACTGACGAGGGTCTTTAAACACATACCAGTCCTGCATCTGCAAGGCGGTATGAGTTTTATCATTCAAAGTCTTATCAGGCTTCCATAAAGGACGATAATGAAAGTTGGTGGTTGCCTGTACATCAAAACTGACTTCCTGGTAACGTGTTGCTGGCTTATTGCCAAAACGGCGTTCAATGTACGCGTAAGTTTGGCGAATTGGGGCTAGGCTCGATGTTTTAATTTCTAAAGTCATCTTGATCTCCGTATGGACTTAAGCGTGATCGTCTTGATCTATATGAGGTTGGGCTGGGTTGAGGACAGTAGGTTCAACGCCATAACGCCATTTGTCTTCCTGTGCGTCATTCCATGCTTGCTGTTCTTCTGTCATTTCTACGACCTGGTTTATTTCACAAAAATGCTGAAAAGCTTCCCGAGGTAAAATCAGTTCGACAAATAAAGTTGGGTCGTGAATCGCAAAATCGAATTCAACAAATCTGGCATCACGATCACCTGTAATACGAATGTATTTGGTGAGCTGGTTCTGTTGTGTCTGATGCATAACGATCATCCTCTATCTCAGCACTGACTTCTTGTCAGTGACGCAACCTTGCGTTTGTTATACATATTCCAAAAAGCGTGCCATCTTTTTAATTTATATATTTTTCAAATGCTTATTGTTTTTAAATAAAATCCTGATTAATTTGATCAGGCAAATTTCATCATTTGATGAATAGATATATTTGAGATTTTCATGTTTTGATGAAAATAAATGAATAAACTTTGAGTAGTGCTGTTTAAAAGCATGGAGTTTTTTTAATTTTTACTTAAAAATGTATATTTATAATGAATTGATTTATAAAGGTATAATTTTAATATACTTAAAAGGTATGTAAATATAAGAATAAGGTAGTCTACCCAGGGTTTGTGAATTAGGTAAGATCAATATTGCATTCACAAAGACATATAGCCAAGGACGGACAGTATGCCCAAAGCCAAAGATGTGAAGGTCTATAAGCAGATACTGGAACAGAATAAAGATATTCAGGATTTACTCGATAAAATTATTTTTGATACTGAGCATGGACAGATCTGGTTCGATGAAAACCGTATGTTGCTGATGCACACCAGTATTCTGGGTTATTTAAGAAAAGATCTTTTTAATATGCTTGGCTTAGAACGTACCAAACACTTTTTTATCCGTTGTGGTTACCAGGCTGGGATGCGAGATGCCGAGGTCACTTCAAAACTACGTCCAAATCTCAATGAAGCAGAAGCCTTTATGGCAGGTCCTCAGATGCATGGCATTCGAGGTATGGTGCAAGTGGATGTGAATGAACTGCATTTAAGTCATGATCAAAAAGAGTTCTATGCAGATTTCAACTGGCTGAATTCTTTTGAAGCCGAAGTGCATTTAAGTGAATTTGGTGCATCGGAGGAACCAGCCTGTTGGATGCTTTTAGGCTATGCCTGTGGGTATAGCAGCTTTGTGATGGGACAGACCATTATTTATCAGGAGACCCACTGTGTTGCTAAAGGAGATGAGCATTGCCGAATTATTGGCAAGCCTTTAAGTGAATGGGAAAATTCAGATGAATTAATCCGCTTTATGTCGCCAGATCCTGTGTCAGATGAAATTATTGCCTTGCAGGCTGAGTTAAATGAATTAAAGAAAAATATTTATACCGAAGCTGAAAGTGACTACACCATGTTTGCTGCTATTGGGGAATCAGTGGCATATCGAAAGGTTTGTGATTTACTCAAAAAAGCTGCAGGCAGTAAAGTTGCTGTACTTTTGCAGGGTGAAACTGGCGTTGGTAAAGAAGCTTTCGCACGTGGTGTACATGAAGGAAGTCAACGAAAGGCAGAACCATTTGTTGCTGTAAACTGTGCCTGTATTCCGCCAGATTTGATTGAAGCCGAATTATTTGGGGTGGAAAAAGGGGCTTTTACAGGTGCATCCCAGACTCGTATTGGTAAGTTTGAGCGTGCGCATCGCGGTACGATTTTCCTTGATGAAGTGATAGAACTGTCTCCACGGGCACAGGCAGCATTATTGCGAATGTTGCAGGAAGGGGAATTTGAACGTGTCGGTGATCAACAGACACGGAAAGTTGATGTCCGGATCGTTGCTGCAACCAATGAAGATTTAGAGCAAGCGGTTAAGAATGGTAAATTCCGTGCTGACTTATATTATCGTTTAAATATTTTCCCGGTAATGATTCCGCCATTGCGTGAGCGCCGTGAGGATATTCCTTTATTAATCAGCCATTTTTTAGCACGTTTTGAAAATATGTATGATAAAACCTTAAAAGGTTTGAGTGATAAAGCTAAAAATTTTGTGATGAAATATGAGTGGCCAGGCAATATTCGAGAGCTGGAAAACTTACTGGAAAGGGCGACTTTACTGACAGATCATCAACAGGAAATCAAATTAGACAGTTTATTTCCGCAGCTTAAAGAACAGGATGTTGTGGCCCAGCCAGTAAATAGTTTTACCAATGTCGAAGATTTATTCACTGAAGACTTTTCTTTAGAACAACTTGAACAAAAAATTATTCGTACTGCAATGCTTAAAAGTCGCGAAAATGTATCTGAAGCTGCCCGAATGATGGGCATCAGTCGAGCAACTTTAGAGTATAGGTTAAAGAAAATGATGGATGCTCAGCGAAACTGAAATTTTAATTTCAATCAGCTTTGATATATAAACATTTAAAAGCCGAATTTTCCCCAAGGTATTTAAATCTAACAGATAACTTAGATATGTGGTTGACCTGACTCTGTAAATTTATTTAATACAGTCTTAAAATAGAAAGGATATATTTTTAATAAAGTGATGTTTTTAATATTGATTCATCATTAAAGTGTTATTTTTTAAATGTTCGTCTAAGTTTTTAATGATTTTTTATTTATAGTAATTATTTTTAGAATAAATCATACCTATAAAAAGAGCACCCCTAAAGTGCTCTTTTAAACTGAAAAGTATAAAGAGGATATTTCAACCCGCTTTTTTATTGATATCTGTTTGGAAATTTTCCGCACCATAACGGAAACTGGCTCCCCTGTGCTGATTATTCAGCAGGTCTCCCTGACCAAACAGTTTTTCACGTAAGGTTCCAGGTTGATATTCCTTCTGGTAAACACCACGGTTCTGCAGTTCAGGCACAATATAATCCACGACATCTTCAAAAGTCTGGTGCGCAAGTATATAAGCCAGATTGAAACCATCGACTCCTGTTTCTGCTGACCATTCCTGAAGTCGGTCTGCAACCGTTGCAGGGGAACCCACAATAACAGGACCATTGCCACCTACACTGATAAACTGAGCGATTTCTTCGATAGTCCAGACTTTATCAGGATCTGCTTTTACATAAGAATTCAGCATGGACTGAATCGCTTCCGTCTGGATATATTCGACTTTATCTATTGCATTGAACTTTGAAAAATCCACACCTGACCAGCCCGAAGCCAGTGTCAGCCCGCCGTGGTAACTTCCATATTGCTGATACTCTGCAAATTTTTTATGTGCCAGTTCATCCGTTTCATCGGTAACAATGGAAATCAGTGTATAAATCAGTACGGAAGACGGATCACGCCCTTCTTCAGTCAGCTTAGTGCGTAAACTCTGAACCAGTTTTTTTACCGCTGCTTTGGTCGGAGCTGAAATAAAGACGCATTCAGCATTCTGACTGGCAAAGCTTTGCCCACGTGAAGACGCTCCAGCCTGATAGAGAACCGGCGTTCGTTGTGGGGATGGTTCACAGATGTGAATCCCAGGAACACTAAAGTATTTTCCTTCATGCTGTATCGGATGAACTTTGTTGTGATCGGTATAGATACCACGTGCTTTATCATTCAGCACAGCATCCTGCTCCCATGAGCCTTCCCAGAGTTTATACAGAACTTCAAGGTATTCATCCGCTATATCGTAACGGTTGTCATGGCTGACCTGTGTTTTCAGCCCCAGGTTTTTTGAACCGCTTTCAAGGTAAGAGGTCACAATATTCCATCCCGCACGACCCTTAGTTAAATGATCCAGCGTACTCATGCGGCGGGCAAATGGATAAGGATGTTCAAATGAAATGGATGTCGTGACCCCAAATCCAAGATGTTCTGTGACCGCTGCCATGGCTGGAACAATCTGTAAAGGATCATTGACAGGAACCTGTACTGCACCATTTAACGCATGTTGAGCGGACTGATGATAGACATCATAAATGCCCAGTACATCCGCTATAAAAATACCGTCAAATTTTCCACGTTCCAGTATTTTTGCTAAATCAGTCCAGTAGTCGAGGTTTTTATATTCTGTGGAACGATCCTCAGGATGCCGCCATAGACCAGGGGATTGATGAGCAATACAGTTCATTTCAAAAGCATTGAACCGAATTTGTTTTGTCATAATAAACCATAAAATTGAATTAACTTTTAAATACCAACATAAAATTAAAACAGTGTTTTTCTTAATAATTAAATCAAATGTTTTATGCAGTTTTTCTTTTATGCAGATTTTAAGAATTTTATTTTAAATCTGAGGATAATAATTTTTATTCTGGTGAAAAGCTTTTCTGATTATTTTATTAATAATTTTTAGTAAGTGGTGGTAGCGTAAATCAAATAACGAAAAACGGTAAGTATAAATGACAGCAAAAATTGAAATTCAACTGGCAGATGCAGAAAGCATCCCTAAAGATTTTTATCTTCAGGAGCAGGCAGCTCATATTATTCAGTCAGATGCAGAAGCGATCGAAGCAGCACATCGTCTGGCTGAGGAGTTTTCCAAAGAAGCATCCATACGTGATCATGAACGTCGTTTGCCTTTAAAGGAAATTCACAGTTATTCAGCTTCAGGATTATGGGGAATTACCATTCCAAAGGCTTTTGGTGGTGCGGGTGTCAGTTATAAGACACTGGCGGAAGTGGTCAAAATTATTTCCAGTGCAGACTCCTCGCTGGGGCAGATTGCTCAGAATCACTGGGCGTTTATTGAACATATCCGTCTGGATGCAACTCAGGAACAGCAGGCATTCTTTTTTGAAAAAGTGTTGAGCGGTCAGCGTTTCGGAAATGCATTTTCTGAAAAAGGTTCAAAGACCGTTGCAGATCTGACGACTCAGATTGAGTTTAAAGATGGGCATGCTGTGATTAATGGTCAGAAGTTTTTTGCAACCGGTGCTTTGCTTGCTCACTGGATTCCTGTTGTGGCGGTAGATCACGAAGGTAAACCGTATGCTGCACTTTTACCACAGCACAGTCCTGGCTTAAGCATCATCAATGACTGGAGTGGTTTTGGACAGAGAACCACCACGAGTGGAACCGTATTGCTGGATCATGTTCAGGTAGATTCGCAGTATGTTGTTCCTATTTTTAAAGCATTTCAGCGTCCAACGGCAGCAGGTGCTATTTCCCAGTTCATTCAGGCAGCGGTGGATGCAGGTATTGCCCGTGGTGCCATTCAGGAAACGATTGGTTATGTTCGTGAGTTTGCCCGTCCCTGGATTGATTCAGGACTGAATAAGGCAACAGAAGATCCGTATACCATTGCCAGTATTGGTGAATTAAAAATTAAATTAAGAGCAGCAGAAGCGGTACTTGATCTGGCAGGGGAAGCAATTGACCGTGCACTGGACAATCCATCTGAAGAGAGTGTGTCTGAAGCAACACTGCTGACGGCAGAAGCCAAAGTCCTGACGACTGAAATTGCGCTACTGGCAGCAAATAAACTGTTTGAACTGTCTGGAACACGCTCGACACTGTCTGAGCTGAATCTTGACCGTCACTGGCGAAATGCCCGAACCCACACTTTGCATGATCCTGTGCGCTGGAAACTGAATATTGTGGGGAACTATTATCTGAATGATGTGCCTCCACCACGTCATCCTTGGAGCTGAACAGGAGATTGATCATGACAGTTCAAAATAATAAGCATCTGGAGCAACTCGTGATTGCTGTAAATTATGAAGAGGTCGCTCAGAAATTCCGTCCTGTTTTTCAGAAAATTGCTGAGGGAGCACTGGATCGGGAAAAAAACCGAAGTTTACCGTTTGAAGCGATTCAGTGGCTGAAACAGGCGGGACTGGGGGCTGTCCGTGTCCCTGTGCAATACGGCGGAGCAGGTCTGTCACAGCAGCAGTTGTTTCAGTTGCTTATAGAGCTTGCAACGGCAGATTCAAATGTCGTTCAGGCACTGCGTGGGCACTTTGCCTTTGTTGAAGACCGTCTGAATGCACATCGGGATCAGTCTCAGGAGCACTGGTTCAAACGCTTTGTCAAAGGTGATCTGGTGGGCAATGCCTGGACAGAAACAGGAAAAATTGAAATTGGGCAGGTTGGTACCCGAATCACTCAGAATACCCGTGGTGAACTGGTGGTCAATGGTGAGAAGTTTTATTCAACGGGGACAATCTTTGCGGACTGGGTTGATCTTTTTGTACTGGATGAAACGACAGGTGAACATGCGATTGCAGCCATTTCAACCGAGCACAAAGGGGTCAATGTTGCAGATGACTGGGATGGATTTGGGCAGAAGACAACAGGCAGCGGTACTTTAAAAATAGACAATGTCAGTATCAGCCGTGACCATATTTTGCCTTTTGATCAGCGTTTCAGATATCAGACTGCATTTTACCAAGAGGTGCATCTGGTGACTCTGGCAGGAATTGCACAGGCAGCGGTGGAGACTTTCAGTGAAGAAGTACGCCAGCGCACCCGTATTTTCAGTCATGGAAATGCAGAACTTGTACGGAATGACCCTCAGATTTTACAGGTGATCGGTAAAGCATCGGCACAGGCTTATGCAGCAAAATCGGTTGCGCTGAATGTCGCTAAGACACTCGATGAGGCATTTCTCAGTCATTTTCAGAATGATGAGTCAGTGGAACTCAAAGCCAATGATCAGGCAGAACTTGAGTCTTCTCAGGGGCAGGTGGTACTGGCAGAACTGGTGCAGAATCTGACCACAGAACTGTTTAATGCTTTAAGTGCATCAGCAAGTACAACAGCGAAGCAGCTGGATCGGTTCTGGCGTAACGCCCGCGTGGTGTCTTCGCACAATCCGGTGATTTACAAACAGAAAGTGATTGGTGATTTTGTGGTGAACGGTCATGCCTTGCCCTATGTCTGGCAGATTGGAAACAGTCCATCAGTCAAAGAAAAGGAGAAAGCTGGGCGAATTCAAACATGAGGTGCGACAGTTTGAAAAGTCTTATGATAATCAACAAGCTGAGCAAATTTCTCTAATGGTGTAAGCCAATCTAACGCTTTTCTAGGACGAGTATTCAGTGACATGGCAACTTGATTTAAATAATGCTGATCTGCCTGATTTAAATCAATCCCTTTAGGTAAATATTGCCTAATTAAACCATTCATATTTTCGCATGTGCCTTTTTGCCAGGGTGAATGTGGGTCACAGAAATATACATCTATGCCTAAATCTTCTTCAAGTATTTTATGTTCTGCCATCTCGCGTCCACGGTCATAGGTCAACGTTTTACGCAGTTCTGCAGGTAAATATTTCAGAGCTTCAGTTAAAGCCTTGCGCACTGATTCTGCCTTTGCATCAGGTAATGTTGCCAAGATACAGAGCCGTGTATTTCGTTCAATAAGTGTTGCTATCGAACTTTTATTGTCTTTACCTTTAATTAAATCAGCTTCCCAATGACCCGGTATTTTTCTTTCTTGAACTTCGGCTGGGCGCTCATGAATAGTTTTAATATCCTGTAATATAGAATCTTTTTTAGGTTCACCGTTAGCTTTTCGCTTTTTATTTTCATGACGCAGACAGGATAATAAGTCTTTTTTCAACTCACCCTTTGGTAATGCTCGTATCGTTGAATAAATCGTTGTATGGCTTACATTCATTGTTTGATCCAAATCAGGAAATGTCTTTAAACGTTTTGCTATTTGCTGAGGAGACCATAAACAACGGATCGCTTCAACAATAAATTTCCAGAGGATTGAATCGATTTTGAGTTTTCTGTGACCACGTCTACGTCTAGCGAAGGTGTTATCAGAAGCATATTGAGCTTGATAAACGTCATTGATGCTATTTCTTTTAAGCTCACGATAGATCGTACTAGGATGTCTTTTAATGAGTTCAGCAAATTTTCTGGCTGAAAAGCCTTCTTTTCTTGACTCAAGCATTAATGCAGTACGATCTTCAAAGTTAAGATGATGGTATGACAATTTTATATACTCCATAAACCCTTTAAATTAATTAGGTGGTTTATGTCGCACTTCAAGTTTTACTCTGCCCTGCATAAAACGGATAGATGGATGAAATCATGACCCATGACGAGCCGTGATGAATTAATTCTATACAAAGGTTTTGACCAGGTGTGCAGACACCTGGTTTTTTTATTGATCTCTGAAAATGACTGATTTAAAAAAATAAACGAAGCAGGATACTGCTCAAAACAGAGATATGAACAGCAATTTTGCTCCCGATCAGTGACTAAAGTTGTAGAAAAAAAGCAGAGCATTGCCTTTTTATTCAACAGGCTTTTGTTAAATTAAAATACTAATCATGAAAATATTCATCGCAAAATTGATATTTAAGGAAAAAATTCAAAATCCATGTGATTTTAAGTTTTAACTATTTTATTAAATATCAATGTCTTGGTTTTATTCTTGCTGTTGGCATAGTTCTTGTAAAGCATAAGGGTGATGATTTTTTTCGTCTTTATGGAATTTTTTGCAAAGGACTTTTTGTATGAATAATAAAATTTTGGATGTGGCTATTTTAGGTTCGGGTTTTGGCGGTCTGGGGATGGCAACCCGCCTGAAAGACAAAGGAATTGAAAACTTTCAGATCTTTGAAAAGTCGGCTGAACTGGGCGGCGTATGGCGTGACAATATTTATCCTGGTGCTGCCTGTGATACGGAAGCACATCTCTACTGTTTCAGTTATTTTCCAAATTTACGGGTCAGCCGGATGTACGCAGGACAGCAGGAACTGCTGGATTACTTAAACCGTTTTGCTGACCATTTTCATCTCAGAGAAAAAATTCAGTTCAGTTCAGAAATTATTCATGCAGCCTGGAACAACGCTGAACAGCTCTGGGATCTGCAGATCAAAGACAAAGGGCTGATCAAAGCAAAGGTATTTGTACCGGCATGGGGTCAGCTGAATAAAGCAGTCATTCCTCAGTTTAAAGGACTGGAAAATTTTAAAGGGCAGTATTTCCATTCAGCAGAATGGGATACAGCAGTTGATCTAAAAGGGAAGAAAGTGGTCAGAGAGGTGGTCCCACTTGTTTGAACAACTAAAAGCGTATTTATAAGTGATATTCCGCTCTAGTTAAGCCACCTTGTTTTGTTGGGGTAGCTGATCATAGTAAAACTCATTTGGTGTCATTTTGTCTAGACTCGAATGAGGTCGTTTCAAATTATAAAACTCAAAATATGCACTTAATTGCTTTTTCGCATCTGTGACACTGCTATAAGCTTTGAGATACACCTCTTCATATTTAACGCTCCGCCATAATCGTTCAACCATCACATTATCTACCCATCGACCTTTACCATCCATACTGATTTGAATGCCATTTGATTTCAATACATCAATAAATGCATCACTGGTAAACTGGCTGCCTTGGTCTGTATTAAATATTTCAGGTCGACCATATTTTTCAATCGCTTCATTTAAAGCCGAAATACAAAAATCCACCTCCATACTAATCGATACCCTATGCGCAAGTACCTTGCGGCTATGCCAATCAATCACAGCACATAAATAAACAAAGCCTTTTGCCATAGGGATATACGTTATATCCGTAGACCACACTTGATTACTGCGCTGAATAGCCAACCCTTTGAGCAGATATGGATATTTACGGTGAGCTTGATTAGCCTGGCTTAAATTTGGTTTGCAATATAACGCCTGAATACCCATTTTCTTCATTAAAGTACGTGTATGACGTCGTCCTATATGATGTCCTTGACGATTCAACAAATCACGCATCATACGACTGCCTGCAAAAGGATATTGCATATGTAATTCATCAATACATCGCATCAGCTTCAGATCTGATGCACTCACAGGTTTTGGGCGATAGTAATAACAACCACGGGAGACTTTCAGCAGCTTAGCTTGCTTAGATACTGAAATCTGAAGTGAGTCGTCGATTAACTTTTGTGGTTGAAGCGGCCCAGTTTCTTCAACACACCTTCTAAAAAATCAATTTCTAATGCCTGCTCACCGATTTTTGCATGTAGTTTTTTTAGATCGATGGGTGGTTCTGTTGGAGCTTTTGATTGATCGAAAGCTTGCGAGGAAGCTGAGATCAATTGATTTTTCCAGTCAATAATTTGGTTTTGATGAACATCAAACTCAGCACTCAATTCAGCAAGTGTTTTTTCTGCTTTAATCGCAGCAAGTGCTACCTTAGCTTTAAAATCATTTGAATGATTTCTTCTTGGTCTACGTGCCATAAAATACTCCATATATTGATGTTTATAACATCATTTGAGGAGCAGAATATCACTTATAGGAGTTGTTCAAATTTACGGATCCATCTCTGAACTTCGCCAGAAACTGACACCGGATTATGAGTTTGGCTGTAAGCGTATTTTACGTACTGATGATTATTATCCTGCGCTTGCCCGTGAAAATGTTTCACTGGTGACCGATGCCATTGCTGAAATAACAGCGCAGGGCATTCAGACCGCTGCGGGTGAGCTCATCGAAGCAGATGTCATTATTTTTGGTACAGGTTTTGCCAGTCAGAACTTTAATGGTGAACTGGATATTGTCGGTGCGGAAGACACCACACTGTCTGAAGCATGGCAGGATGGCGCTGCGGCATATATCGGTCTAACTGTTCCTTCATTCTGCAATATGTTCCTGGTGTATGGTCCAAATACCAACCTGAACCATAACTCCATTGTATCCATGCTTGAGATTCAGCATCAGTATATTGCGGACTCCGTTGAATATATTCTGGAAAATAATGCTTCACTGGATGTAAAACAGCAGGTCTTTGAAGAATATAACGAAGATATTCAGGCTCGTATGGCAGGCTCGGCATTTTCTTCAGACTGCTCCAGCTGGTATAAAAATGCCGCTGGCAAGGTCATCAACAACTGGCCTTTAAACGTCGAAACATACCGTCATTATACCGTTTTCAATGCAGATGATTTCAGCCTGGGCAACACCGCAGCAAAGGGTGAGTGTGCTTATGAAGCCTGAACTGCATCCTGATGCACAGCCTGTCATTGATGCTTTTCTTGCCAATGGGGGAAAGTCTTTTGAGCAGGTTGGAGATATCAGTACTTTAAGAAGCGGGTACGAAACTAACTGTGGTTTGGCGGCCATGCAGGGGCTTGAGCATATTCAGTCCAGAGACATTACTGCTGAATGGCAGAGTGAGCCTGTTCACTTAAGACTGTATGACGAAATACCGGATGCTGACGCACGTCCTGTCGTGGTGTTTTTACATGGTGGTGGCTGGGTGATCGGTAATCTGAACACGCATGACTCCATTTGCCGGAAAATTGCAGCGCATGCGGCTTGCAGAGTGATTGCAGTCAACTACCGACTGGCGCCAGAGCATAAATTTCCAGTCCCGTTCAATGACTGTAAGGTTGCACTGGATTACATCATTCAGCATGCAGAACAGCTGGGGCTAAATGTCCATCAGATGGTCTTTGCCGGAGACAGTGCGGGTGCAAATATGGCGGCTTTACTTGGGCAGAATTTCAGTCAGCAGTATGGATTTGCACTGAAAGCTCAGGTGTTGCTTTATCCGGTTGTGGGTGTCTGCACTCAGACGCAGAGTTATGCGCAGTACCAGTCGGGCTTTCCTCTGGTACAGAGCACGATGCTGTGGTTTTTCGATGCGCTGTTCAGCCAGCCGGAAGAATATGCGCAGATTTCATTGCTGAATCAGCCTTTTCTGAAAGCCAATGGCGATATTTTCCTGTTAACCCTTGAGCATGATCCTTTAAGGGATGAGGCATTGCTGTATCTGGAAAAGGCACTGCAGCACGGGCTGAATGTGGAATATCACCATTTGGGTGGGCTGATGCACGGCATTTTTACAATCGCAGGGAAGTTGCCGGTTGCTGAGCAGTATCTGGAAAGAGCAGCTCAGTTTATTGCCGGAAAATTTAAAGAATAAGGATAGTTGAATGAATTTTTCCACATTCAAAAGTGCCAATAAACTGGTGACAGGGCAGACTGCTTTGCAGTACCTGTCTCAGGCCGTGGAGCTTTTTAAAATTCAGAAACCGCTGATCGTGACAGATCAGGGGGTGGTGAAATCGGGCACGATCAATCATGTTCTTGATTTGCTTCAGGTTGAATATTCAGTTTATGACACGGTCAAAGCTGAACCTGAAATTGAACAGGTTCAGGACTGTATCCATGTGTTTAAGCAAAACGGTAATGATGCAGTGATTGGTGTCGGTGGCGGCAGTGCACTGGATATTGCCAAGTGTGTGGCAGCACTGGCTGGACAGAGTGGATCGGTACAGGATTTTCTCGGTACAGATAAAATCCGTCAGCGGGATATCCGTCTGATTGTGATTCCGACCACAGCAGGTACGGGTTCTGAAGTGACCAATATTGCCATCCTGTCCGATACAGCCAACCAGATGAAACAGGGCATGGTCAGTGATTTTCTGCTGCCGGACGTTGCCATCGTTTCACCTCTGATGTCTGTCAGCTGTCCGGCATCTGTGACGGCTGCCAGTGGTGTGGATGCACTTGTCCATGCTGTGGAAGCCTATATTTCTGTCAATCGGAGTGATATCACCGATGCACTTGCCCTGGATGCCATCCGACTGATTGCTGAAAATCTGCCGAAGGCTTATGCCTTGCCAGACCATCTGGAAGCACGTGAAAAAATGGCAACGGCCAGTTTAATGGCAGGGCTGGCTTTTGGTAATGCAGGCGTGGGCGCAGTACATGCACTCGCGTATCCCCTGGGTGGAAAATACAAAATGGCACATGGTGTCAGTAATGCACTGATGCTGCCCTATGTTCTGAAATGGAATGTGATGGGCTGTGCTGAACGGTTTACCCGCATCGCACAGGCAATGAACATTGAAACAGGCGCTGACCACAACAGCAATGCTGCAAGGGTCATTGAATGGCTGCATGATTTCTGCCGAAAACTGAATATCCCATCGGGACTGCGGGCTTTTGGGATTGCTGAAACGGATATTCCAGCACTTGCCATGGAAGCCATCAAGGTGGAGCGGTTACTGAAAAATAATCCACGCCGTCTGACGGTACAGGATATTGAAGCGATTTATCAGGAAGCGTACTGATCGTGAAAGGGGATGCCATGTCTATTGATTATCTGGTCTCTGCGGTGAAATCCCGAAGTGATCTTTACGCCATAAAAGGTCAGGACGGACGCTCTATATTTGATGTAGAGCCATTCCGCTCCATTATTGATGCCATTCAGGACGGTATTTACATCACTGATGAAAATGCCAATACCATTGCTGTAAATTCGGCTTATGAACGGATTACAGGACTGCACAGAAATATCCTGATCGGTCGTCATATGGGGGATCTGGTCAAACTGGGTTATCTGTCCAACTCTGCCTCACTGGAAGTGGTCAAACGCCGTGAAGTGGTTACCCTGGTTCAGAGTATCAATGGTAATCAGAAGATACTGGTGACGGGCAGTCCTGTTTTTGATGAGAAAAAACAACTGATCTGTATTGTGACGAGTGTCCGTGACATTACCGAACTTTTACGTGCAAAGCATGCACAGGAGCAGCTTGAAAACCTGTTCCGCAGTCAGTCTCAGCACAAAATTTCCTGTTCTGCCAATGATTTGATCATTTCAAGAGAAACACAGCGGGTGTTTGATCTTGCGACCAATGTGGCTCGCTTTGACAGCAAAGTACTGCTGCGAGGAGAGACGGGTACGGGCAAAAGTAAAATGGCACGTTATATCCACAGTATCAGTTCAAGGGCAGAGCATGCTTTTCTGGAGCTGAACTGTTCAGGGATACCGGACAGTCTGCTGGAAATGGAACTGTTTGGATATGTCGCAGGTGCTTTTACAGGTGCTTCTGCCAAAGGTAAAAAAGGTCTGCTTGAGATTGCACATCAGGGAACGCTGTTCCTGGATGAAATTGGGGATCTGCCGCTGAATATGCAGGTCAAACTGCTCAAAGTGATTGAGGAAAGCCGGTTTTTACCTGTGGGTGCAACAGAGTTTAAGGATGTGGATATACGGGTTATCTGTGCGACACACCGCAACCTGGAAGACATGGTGGCACAGGGCGAGTTCAGGGAAGATCTGTTTTACCGGATCAATGTTGTGGATATTGAACTTCCACCGCTTCGTTCAAGACGTTCTGAAATTATGCCGCTGGTTCAGCAGTATCAGAAACAGTTCAACGAAAAATATCAAATGAACACGGTGTTCAGTCTGGAAGCGATTGAAGCCATGAGCCACTACAGCTGGCCTGGAAATATCCGTCAGCTGGTCAATGTCGTGGAACGCCTGATGGTCAGTGATCACAGTACTGAAATCACCCTGCATAACCTGCCGGCATATTTGCGCAGTGATGCTGCATCCGCACAGCCGAAAGGCTTAAAAGAAAGGGTACAGGCTTTTGAAATGGAACTGATCATGCAGGCGCTGAGTGAGCATGGTTCGACCCGTGCAACAGCTGAGGCTTTAGGGGTGGAACAGTCAACATTGGTCAAGAAAATCGCACGTTTTAAACAGTAAATATTATTTCAGGAAAGAAGAATATGGATATTAAAAATATATCTGTTTTTGAAAACAGATGTCTGATCAATGGAGAATGGCTGACAGCGGCGACCTTACTGGATGTTAAAAATCCTGTCGATGACACAGTACTGACTCAGGTTCCAGTGCTGGATGATGTCGTCATTCATCGTGTCATTCAGGATGCAGACCGTGCCCAGAAAGCATGGAAACAGGTTGCACCGGCTGAACGCAGTCAGGTTTTAAAACAGTGGTTTCATCTTGTGATGCAGCATCAGGAAGAACTGGCAACCATTATGACGCTGGAGCAGGGCAAGCCTTTAAAAGAAGCAAAAGGTGAAATTACCTATGCGGCCAGTTATATCGAATGGTTCAGCGAAGAAGCCAAACGTGCTTATGGCGATATTATCCCTGCTGCATCCAGCAGTGAAATTCTGGTCTTCAAAGAAGCCATAGGCGTCTGTGCAGCCATTACGCCGTGGAATTTTCCAGCCGCCATGATTACCCGAAAGGTTGCACCTGCACTGGCCGCTGGCTGTTCAATCATCGTAAAGCCAGCATCTGAAACGCCACTGACCGCACTTGCTCTGGCAAAACTGGCAGTACAGGCGGGCGTTCCTGCGGGTGTTTTAAATGTGGTCACAGGCTCATCCACCAAAATCGGACAGATTCTGACGGCAAGTTCTGTGGTTAAAAAATTAAGTTTTACAGGTTCAACAGAAGTGGGTGCGCAGCTGATGGCTCAGTGCGCACCGACCATTAAAAAACTGTCTCTGGAACTCGGGGGCAATGCACCGGTGATTGTGTTCAATGAATGCGACCTGGAACAGGCTGTTCAGGGTGTTATGGATACCAAGTTCCGTAATGCAGGTCAGACCTGTGTCTGCGCGAACCGTATTTATGTGCAAAGCAGTATTTACGACGAATTTATTGTGCGCTTAAAGGCAAAAGTGGAAGCACTTAAGCTGGGCAATGGTCTGGAGGATGGCACTGATATAGGACCTCTGATCAACCGTAAAGCGATTCAGAAAGTTGAAGAATATATTCAGGATGCGCTGAGCAAGGGAGCAACACTGGTCTGCGGTCAGGAAAGCAATGACAGTCAGTGGTGTCAGCCAACAGTAGTCAGAGATGTCACTCAGGAGATGCTCTGCGCGACTGAAGAAACCTTTGGACCTTTTGCACCGGTGTTCAGATTTGAACATGAGGCAGAAGTGATAGAGATGGCAAATGACACAGAATTTGGTCTGGCATCCTATCTGTTTACACAGAATCTGAACCAGTTCCTGCGGGTATCCAGAGCACTGGAATACGGCATGGTTGGTGTGAATACAGGACTGATATCCAATGCTGCTGCACCATTTGGAGGGGTGAAATCATCAGGGATCGGGAGAGAAGGTTCCAGATATGGTCTGGATGACTATCTGGAAATGAAATACGTATGCGTTGGAAATATTAATTAAAGCAACAAGTGAATATAAAAGGACTTTTATATGGAAATAGTAAATGGAACGGAGCGTGTCCAGGACGCGGTGGTAGAAAAATCACCTATTAAAAAAGTAGTGGGTGCTGCAATGGCGGGAACCATTGCTGAATGGTATGAATTCTTTATCTACGGGATCGCCAGTACACTGGTCTTTTCAAAACTGTTTTTCCCGGCAATGGGAGATGGCAGTGTCCTGATGGGAATTATTGCTGCATTTGCAACTTATGCTGTCGGCTTTCTTGCCCGCCCGCTGGGTGGACTGGTGTTTGGGCATTTTGGCGATAAATACGGGCGTAAAAAGCTGTTGCAGATCAGTCTGATTATGGTCGGTTTTGCCACATTCATGATGGGATGTATTCCATCTTATGCCAGTGTCGGTTTCTGGGCACCGGTCATGCTCGTGACTTTACGTTTTATTCAGGGCTTTGCAGTCGGTGGTGAATGGGGTGGAGCGATGCTGCTCGTTGGTGAGCACAGCCCGGAACATCAGCGTGGATTCTGGACCAGTTTCCCTCAGGCAGCTGCCTGTGCGGGTAATGTACTGGCAAGTCTGGTACTGCTGGGTCTGTCAACAGCACTGGTTGCTGAAGATTTCCTTGCGTGGGGATGGCGTATCGCATTCTGGCTGTCAGCGATCATTGTATTTATTGGCTATTACATCCGTAAAAATGTCGAAGAATCGGATGTATTTAAAGAGTCCATGAAGCGTCAGGAAGAACAGCAGAAAGCATCGGCTGGTTTAAAGGAAGTGCTGCTTCATTATCCACGTCAGGCTCTGTGTGGAATGTTGATGCGTGTGGGTGAAAACTCAGCGTATTACATCATTGTGGTGTTCTCGATTGCGTATCTGTCGATTCAGATGCAGTTCACTTACAGCACCATTTTAGCTCTGCTTTTGTGTGCCAATGCATTCCAGTTCTTTTCCATGATTTTCTGTGGCTACCTGTCTGATCAGATTGGTCGTAAACGCACGATGTATATTGGATATGCAGGTCTGGTGGCATGGATTCCATTTTATTTCTATGGACTGAATACCGGAGAGTTCCTGATTGTACTGCTGTCCATGTGTACAGGGTTGTTTTTCCAGGGGATGTGTTATGCAGGTCAGGGCGCAGTACTGGCTGAGATTTTCCCAACCCGTATGCGTTATTCAGGTTCATCATTCTGCTATCAGATTTCCTCAATCCTTGCAGGTTCAATTGCACCAATGATCGCAACGCTGTTATGGAAAAAGTATGACAGCACATTACCGATCACTTTCTACATTCTGTTCGTGATTGTCATTTCCATTGTGGCGATTCTGATGCTGAAAGAAACCCGTGGACGTTCACTGCATGACGTTGACCACGAAGATATGAAAAAGTTCTCATAATTTAACCTTTCTTAATTTTTACACTTATACCGCCTGCCTGTTTCATCAGGTAGGTCGGACTTCTGCAACTCATTTTTAGGATGAAAATGAATGAAATTTCAATTAAAAGTTTTAGCGTGTGGTATTTCCATACTGGGGTCAACTGCGGTATTTGCCGAGTCAGTGGAACAGCGTATTTCCACCCTTGAGCAGCAGCTGAATGAACTGAAAATACAGCAGCAGAATGAAGTGCAGCAGACCACCTCTGCCGGCAGTGGAAGCAGTCTTTTCAGTGATACTGATATCAAGGTTTACGGGATTGTGCGTATGGATGGCAGTCTGGATCTGAAAGATACCGCAGGCTCTCCTTTTGTCAGTAATCAGCTGCCATCGGTGAACCAGACACCTGCGGGGCATCGCAGTGCATTCACCTTGACAGCAACCCGACTGGGCATGGATCTGAGTAAAAACGTCAATGACACCAGTGTCAAAGGTAAAATTGAGATGGACTTCTGGGACGGACTGGAAGGTAACGGTAAACTGCGTATCCGCCATGCTTATGTGGATTTTAATAACTGGCTGATCGGTCAGACCGTTTCAGGGATGTCCAACCTGGAAACCCTGACAGAAAGTGTGGATTACACGCTGTTTATGGGATACAGCTGGACACGTAATCCACAGGTTCGCTATAACTTTGATTTTTCACCGCAGCATAATCTGAAACTGGCAGCCGAATATGTCGATTCCCGATCTTCGGAAATTCCGGCACTGACGGCAAAATATACGTTTAAACAGGACAGTCTGACAGCATTGGCACAGGGTTTTGTTCATGAAAAACGTGCAACAGTAAATGGTGACGATATTGATAAGCTGTCCTGGGGAGCAGGACTTGGGCTGAAATATCAGCTGACACCTGTCAGTACGCTTCAGGGACATGCGTACCATGTAGAAGGGGATCAGAAATTTGTGTCCTATGCTCAGCAAAGTGGTGATCAGGTCAATGGTTTTGCAGCGGGTGGTGATTTCAGTGTCAACGACGCTAAGAACGATCTTGATCTGAATAAATTCAACACTTATGTACTGGGCTATTCTCACAAACTCTCAGAGCAATGGCGGATGAACGTTGTGGGTTCACTGTTTGATTATGATGATTCAACGGCCTATGCCCGAAATAATCCGACACTGAACAAAAAACTGACTGATCTTGCTGCAAACGTGTTCTACACCCCTCTGAAAAATATCGACATTGGGATGGAATACCATCACGGCAAACGTGAAAGTTTTGATGGCAGTGAGTTCGATGTATCCCGCCTGAATTTTGTCACCATGTATAAATTTTAAGGTTATAGCCGAAGGATGAATGTCCTTCGGCTTTTTTACAGGATAAAAAATAATGAACAGTTTAAATCAGAAAGTGATCCTGATTACGGGGGCACTCGGGGGCATTGCCAGAGCAACCATTCAGCTGATGGATCAGCATGATGTCCATTTTGTACTGGTGGACTGTGTGGCAGAGGACACAGCTTTTTTACAGTCCCTGAACAGTTCATGGCAGTATTTTCAGCTGGACAGTTCATCCGCTTCCGCTGTGGTTCAGATGCGTGATCAGGTACTCAAAACACATGCACAGATTGACTGCATTATTCATGCGGCAGGTCTGTATCAGCATATCGAACTGGCTGAACTGAGTTATGAGGAATGGAACAGACAGATCAGTATTAACCTGAGTGCCAATTATTATCTGATTAAAAGTTTTCTGCGTGCACTGGCTGAGCAGAGCAGTATTGTCAATATTGCATCCATTGCAGGTCATCAGGGCAGTATTGCACATACGGCTTATGCCACAGCCAAAGGCGGTGTGTTGGCGCTGACCAAGAGCCTTGCCATTGAACTTGCACCACGGACACGGGTCAATGCGGTATCACCTGGCTTAATTGACACCGCTATGCTCAGAGGCATGAGTGATGAAAAGCGGGCATCCATGGTCAGCTCAACACCACTGAAACGACTGGGACAGCCAGAGGAAATTGCACAGGTCATACTGTTTCTGTGCAGTCAGGCTTCTTCGTATATTACGGGTGAAAATATTCATGTAAATGGAGGACTGTACCGATGACAGCACTTCATCCGGTTCAGGTTTCAAGACCTGTGTCCTGGGGCGAAATGGACACTTTTGGGCATCTGAACAATGTGCATTATTTCCGTTATGTCGAGGATGCCCGAATCGCTTTTCTGGACAGCCTGAATTTTTTCAGTAGCTCTTTATACAGTGTGATTCTAAAAAATGAATGTGAATATCGGCGTCCAGTCGTCTATCCCGACACTCTGAAAACAACCTGTCATATCACCCATGTCGGACAGAGCAGTTTCTCCATGCAGTACGATGTCTGGAGTGAGCAGCAGCAATGTCTGGTCGCTCAGGCAAACAGCATTATTGTGCTGGTGGATCAGGAGACATTTAGGAAGCAGAGTATTCCATTGAGCATGCGCAGTCATCTGGAAAATCATTTGAGTCAGTATATGGAGGAGCAGAGTCATGACCATGAAAAATAAAGTTGCCATGATTACAGGTGCAGCTTCTGGCATTGGTCTTGCTGTTGCGGAACAGCTGGCAGCTCAGCAGTGTCAGCTTTGCCTGGTTGATCAGAATGCCGATGCATTAGAGGCACTGGCAGAAATCTTAGGAAAGCAGGTCAAAGTCATTACATTTACAGGTGATTTAAGTCAGGCTGATTTTGTTGAAAATGTCGTTGTTCAGATTGAACAGCAGTTTGGCAGGCTCGATTATGCGTTGAATAATGCAGGTGTGACATCTCCTGCACAACCGTTGCATGAACTGACTTTGGAGACCTGGAACAGCGTGCTTGGGGTAAATCTGAACAGCGTGTTTTATGGACTGAAAGCGCAGATTCCGCTGATGCTGAAAAGTGGAGGGGGGGCAGTGGTCAACACATCTTCCATGCTGGGGCTTGTGGCAACACAGAACCGTGCAGCCTATGTGACCAGTAAACATGCAGTGACAGGTTTGACCAAAGCTGCGGCACTGGATTATGCACAGCAGAATATCCGGGTCAATTCAGTTCATCCGGGTTATATCGAAACACCGCTGATTTCGCATATTGATCAGCAGATGCTGATACAGAAACACCCCATAGGTCGCCTGGGTACTCCACAGGAAGTGGCTGAACTGATCTGTTTTCTATTATCCGAGCAGGCTTCATTTATCACAGGTGCTCAGTATGTCATTGATGGTGGATACACCATCCAGTAAGTCAGCTGTTCTGCTTTGTAGTATTCTGAGCTTCTTTTTTACAGGTCATTTCAACAGATGAAACCCATCTGCATGGAGAGATGATTCCCCTGAATCTGCAAAATATCTCCTGTTTATTTCAATGTTGCTGTTATACCAGAAATAAAGCTTGACCTTACCATTATGGCAATCTTTATGCTGTAAGCATCAAAGAATATAAATGAATCAGAGGTATTGTGATGAACGATCAGAACAGATCACCGCAACTCTATCAGGGGTCAGTACAGATTGAGGGTATGACCTGTGCTTCGTGTGTAGGGCGTGTCGAAAAAGCATTACAGAAGCTTGAAAATATTGATTCAGTCAGTGTGAATCTTGCAACTGAAAAAGCCTCGATCAGCAGCAGCCAGCCCTTAAACTATTCAGAAATTATCAGAACCATTGAAAAAGCAGGATACAGTGTTGCTCAGACACCTGTGGAATTACAGATCGATGGTATGACCTGTGCTTCATGTGTTGGGCGTGTGGAAAAAGCACTGAAAGCAGTTGAAGGCGTCCGGTCTGCAAGTGTCAATCTTGCAACAGAAAAAGCAGTCATTGTGGCAGATGCTTCTGTTACTGCTGATCAGCTGATTCAGGCGGTAGCCAAAGCTGGTTATGACGCGAAAGTTGCTGTGCTAGATCATGCTCAGCAACAGGATAAAAAAGCGAACGAGCTGGTTGAGCTGAAACGTGATCTGCTGATTGCGGCAGCACTGGCATTGCCAGTTTTTATTCTGGAAATGGGTTCACATTTAATTCCGGCTTTCCATCATTTTGTTGCAGGAACGATTGGGGTGCAGAACAGTTGGTATATTCAGTTTGTACTGACCACGCTGATTCTGATTTTCCCAGGTCGCCGTTTTTACCAGAAAGGTTTTCCTGCGCTGTTTAGACTGGCACCGGATATGAATTCCCTGGTCGCAGTCGGGACGTTCTCCGCTTACTGTTATTCAGTGGTTGCAACATTTTTTGCAGAACTACTGCCAAAGGGAACGGTCAACGTTTACTTTGAGGCGGCTGCGGTCATTGTCGCACTGATTCTGCTCGGACGTTATTTTGAGGCTAAAGCCAAAGGACGTACTTCACAGGCGATTCAGCACCTGGTGGGTATGCAGCCTAAGCATGCACGTGTGGAACAGAATGGACAGTTTTCAGAAATGGCTGTTCAGGATGTACAGGCCGGCATGATCATCGAAATCCGTCCTGGTGAGCGTGTTCCTGTAGATGGAATGGTGATTTCAGGGCAAAGTTTTATTGATGAATCCATGATTACCGGTGAGCCTGTACCTGTAGAAAAAAAGCTGGATGATCAGGTTGTTGGTGGAACCATTAACCAGACCGGCAGCCTGCGTATCCAGGCAACTGCGGTGGGTGGTGATTCTGTACTGGCACAGATTATTCAGATGGTGGAGCAGGCGCAGGGTTCAAAACTGCCTATTCAGGCACTGGTGGATAAAGTCACCATGTGGTTTGTTCCTGCGGTGATGCTGCTGGCTGTACTGACATTTGTGGTCTGGCTTATTTTCGGTCCAGAACCTGCGCTGACTTTTGCACTGGTCAATGCTGTTGCAGTGCTGATTATTGCCTGCCCATGTGCGATGGGACTTGCAACACCGACTTCCATTATGGTTGGAACGGGGCGTGGTGCGGAAATGGGCGTACTGTTCCGTAAAGGCGAAGCACTGCAGTTGCTCAAAGAAGCTCAGGTGGTGGCTGTAGACAAAACAGGAACCCTGACCGAAGGAAAACCATCCCTGACCGATTTTTCAGTCGTGAATGGATTTGATGAGCATGATGTACTGGCAAAAGTAGCATCCATTGAAAATAAATCTGAGCATCCGATTGCACAGGCAATTGTGACTGCGGCAAAAGATCGTGGACTGACACTCAGAGAAGTCAGTAACTTCAGCTCTGTAACCGGTTTTGGTATTCAGGCAACAGTGGATAATGCTGAAATTCATATTGGTGCAGACCGTTTCATGCACAAACTGGGACTCAACCTGGATCAGTTTGCAGATGATGCAAAACGTATGGGACGTGAGGGTAAAACACCGCTTTATGTTGCCATTGATCAGCAGCTGGCATGTATTATTGCGGTTGCCGACCCGATTAAGAAAACAACTTTTGCGGCTATACGTGCATTACATGAGCTGGGCATCAGCGTTGCGATGATCACAGGTGATAACCGACATACCGCAGAAGCCATTGCAAAACAGCTGCATATTGATGACGTGGTTGCAGAAGTACTGCCTGATGGTAAAGTTGAAGCAGTCAAAAAGCTAAAACAGCAATATGGGCGTGTTGCCTACGTCGGTGACGGGATCAATGATGCTCCTGCACTGGCAGAAGCAGATGTCGGTCTTGCGATTGGAACTGGGACAGATGTTGCCATTGAAGCTGCTGATGTTGTTCTGATGTCAGGCAGTCTGATCGGTGTACCCAATGCCATTGCACTGAGTAAAGCAACCATTGATAACATCCGTCAGAATCTGTTCTGGGCATTTGTTTATAATATTGCACTGATTCCTGTTGCAGCAGGGCTGTTATATCCGCTGTATGGTATTTTACTTTCACCGGTGTTTGCCGCAGGGGCGATGGCATTGTCCTCTGTTTTTGTACTCGGAAATGCATTACGGTTAAAAAAATTCAGACCTGTGATTGCAGCAGAATCATGAGCTGAGAACATAAGTCAGACTTCATTCGCCTGTGTGAACGGGTGAATGAGCTGTTTGAGGTGATTCATGAATATAGGACAGATTTCAAAACAGACCGGTATTTCTTCAAAAATGATCCGTTACTATGAAGAAATAGGTCTGATTGATGCAGCAAAACGTACAGATTCAGGATATCGGATTTATACCGAGCGTGACCTGAAAACCCTGAACTTTATCCGTCATGCACGTGAGCTGGGATTTTCATCTGAACAGATGAAAGAACTGATTTCTTTATGGAAAAACACGGGCAGAACCAGTGCAGAAGTTAAACAGCTGGCGACCAAACATATCGAACAGCTGAATCAGAAAATTCAGGTCATGCAGGAAATGGTCAACAGCCTGCAGGCATCGGTGTCCTGCTGTGCAGGTGATACCCGCCCTGAGTGTTCCATCCTTGAGCAGATTGAACTGGGAAGCAGTTCAGAAAACAGTTCAAAAAAGTGATGCAATAAGCTTGACCTTGCCATCATGTCAAGGTTTACAGTAAATCATCAAACAAAGAAACTCAGCACAATGCGCTGAAAAAGGAGTCAATGATGAAACTTTATGTTGAAAATATGACCTGTGGTGGCTGTGCACGTGGCGTAACAGCATCCTTAAAAGAGCTGGATGAAAATGCGACAGTCAATATTGATATTCCGAATAAACTCGTGGACATTGAAACTCAGCAGGATACAGCAGCGGTTGTTGCAGCACTTGCAGAAGACGGCTGGAAAGCTCAGCTGAAATAAACAGTTTTTCTGGTTCGTGATCTCAAAGTGACGGTTTTTACCGTCACTTTTTTATTGGTTGTGAATTGAATCAGGCTGATGAGTTTAATTTAAATAATTAATAAATATAAAATTATAGAATTTAAAATACATTTATATCATTTAGGTTATCAATGCTGACCGAAACATGATTAGACATATTTACCTGTTCATCCGAAAAATAGCAGTCAAAGAAAACAGCGTAATACATCTGTTTATTAAGAGGAATCACCAGTGGACTGGTGCCTCTATAACTGCATAAAAGGGATGATGATGAATACAAAAGAAATCAGTTCACAAGGAATAAATCAGGCAGGTTCAGGCATTGCTCAGGCAGTGGAAGATCATGCACTGGTCAGTGTTCCAATGGAAGAACGTCAGAGTGGATTTAAACTGGCAATGAGCCCTGTCGGGGTTGCCACAGCATTGGTTATTTTTGCAATCGGTGGCTTTACCGTATTGCTTTCAGGGTTTTGGATCGGTCTGCTGGCCGGATTGATTGCAGCAATTGTGGGTTTTACCCTCAGTTATTTCCTGGGGAAAATGACCTATCAGACGGGCATGTCCAGCACAGTAACATCGCGTTTTTTTGGATTTGGGGTGAAAGGTTCTTCACTGGGTGCTGCTATTTTTGCATTTATGATTCTGGGGTTTCTGGCACTGGAAAGTGCTTTGCTCTATGAAGGGACTTTGTTGATGTTTAATCTGCAGGACACGGTGCCTGTCCGGATTGGATTATATGGATTGCTGACACTGGCGTGGATTCTGCTGGCAATTTTTGGTCTGCAGATTGCACTGAAAGCATCAAAATTCATGATTGTGATTACACTGGTGGTCACGTTCTATATGATTTATCAGATTTATGGTGTCCGTGGAATGGATCCGATGCAGGTCTTTAATTCAACAGGAGTCATTCCTGGTGGTTTCTGGACCAAATTGAGTACAGCACTTGTACTGATGGGAGCGACTGCTGGGACGATTTCACTGGTCACTACGGATTTTGCAAGATACTGCCGCAACACTCAGGATGTAAAAGTACTGGCACTGGCGGGACCACTGACTCAGAATCTTCTGATGATCGTACTGGGTGGACTGGTCATTATTGGTGGTGTGCCTGAAGTTGCTGAATATCTGATGCAGCGTAATGCAGGTATGTCTCCTCAGCAGGCAGCCGAAGCAGCAGGTGGATTTGCCATGAGCAACACCGGTGCATTCTTTGTGGTACTGGCAGGCTGGGTGGGTTTTATTACCATTTACGCGGCTCAGGCAAAAGCTCAGGCAGTCAATGCATATTCAGGGTCACTGGCACTGGTCAATCTGCTGGATGCACTGACAGGCAAAAAACCGGGCAGAGCCTTTATGGTGGTACTGGGCAATATCTTTGCACTGTTCATGATTGCAGGTGGAATTCTGGGGCAGTTTGTTGCATGGCTTTCCTATCTGGGATGTATGACCATGAGTTTATGTGGCGTGATGCTGGCCGATTATTACTTTGTACGAAAAGGACAGTTTTCACTGCAGACAGCAAAGGTTGAAAATTGTAACTGGGCCGGTGTACTGACGCTGGTGATCACCTCTGGAATCGGTATTGCACTGATTGCAACAAAAACCTTTGAGCTGGGCTTCTTTGTCACACTGGCAACTTCCTTAGTGTTTTATCCGGTGTTGAGAAAACTGCTGCCAGAAGGAACTGCGACAGGCTATGCTCAGGCTGATCGAGCATTGGATGCTGCTGAATAAAGCGCAAAAACACTTTACTTTTCATATAAAAGACACGTTAGTATCAACGTGTCTTTTTTTATTTTAAGGGTGTTTTATTTATAACTAAAAAGTTATATATAGGGGCTTAATTCATGATTGGACGCATATAAATAAGCTTGTTAATCTCATTTCAAGACAAAGGGAAAGCGTAAAAGATTGCGCTATAAATAACGTAAATAAGGATATGGAAAATGAACAGTAAAGTAGATGCTGAAAGCGTTGCAGTGAATAAGGATTATATTCCATTTACAGGGAAAGAGTATCTGGAAAGTCTGAATGATGGTCGTGAAGTATGGATTTATGGTGAGCGTGTAGAAAACATTGCTGATCACCCTGCATTCCGTAATTCAGCACGTATGATTGCACGGATGTATGACGCACTGCATGCACCGGAAACAAAGGATATTTTAACGGTACCAACAGAGTGGGGTGGTTTTACTCATCGCTTCTTCCGCGCCGCCAACAATGTTGAAGAGCAGGTGGCTTCACGTGATGCGATTGCAGAATGGCAGCGTATTTCATGGGGCTGGATGGGACGTTCTCCTGATTATAAAGGCTGCTTCCTGGGAACACTTGGCGCAAATGCAGAGTTTTATAAAGGTTATGAAGACAATGCCCGTCGCTGGTACCGCAAGGCACAGGAAAAAACATGGTTTATCAACCATGCCATTATGAATCCACCTGTTGACCGTGGAATGGGTGCAGATGCAGGTAAAGATGTTTTTGTCCGTGTTGTCAAAGAAGATGACAAAGGGATTTATGTTTCGGGTGCCAAGGTTGTGGCAACAGGTTCAGCTCTTACACATTATACCTTCATCGGTCATGTGGGGCAGGTGGCGATACAGGATCCTGCCTTCTCTCCGGTCTTTATCATGCCAACCAATGCACCAGGTGTGAAACTGCTTTGCCGTATGTCCAACGAATATCGTGCAGCTGTGCTGGGCAGTCCATTTGACTATCCACTTTCCAGCCGTCTGGATGAGAACGATGCGATTCTGGTGATGGATAATGTCTTTATTCCATGGGAAGACGTTTTTATTCATAACGATTTAAAACAGGCAAATGCATACAACATCGGTTCAGGTTATCTGGAGCGTGCATCTTTACATGGCTGCACACGCTTTGCAGTAAAACTGGATTTCCTGGTAGGTACACTGGCAAAAGCACTGGAAATTACAGGCGCAGAAAAATTCCACGGTGTGATGTCTCAGATGGGTGAAGTGATTGCATGGCGCAATACTTTCTGGGCGTTATCTGATGCAATGGCAAAGAGTGCAAAACCATGGAATGGCATGATCCGTCCAGATCCACATCATGCAGGTGCTTACCGTGTGATGAATCAGCTGGCGATGCCAAAGATTAAAAATATTATTGAACAGATTGTTGCAAGCGGTCTGATTTATCTGAACTCTCATGCAGATGATTTCAAGAATCCGCAGATTCGTGGCTATCTGGACACCTATGTTCGTGGCTCGAACGGTAAAGATGCGATTGAGCGCGTCAAAGTCATGAAAATGTTATGGGATGCCATTGGTACAGAGTTTGGCGCACGTCATGAGCTGTATGAAATTAACTACATCGGCAGTAATGATGTAACCCGTCAGACCAACCTGTTTGCCGCTCAGGGAACAGGCTTACTCGACTACTGTAAGGACTTTGCTCAGAAAGCAATGGATGAATATGACATTAATGGATGGACAGTCCCTGATCTGGTAAATCCGGATGATGTCAGCATTCTGAACAGAAAATAATTCTGAACCATTTGTCTATATAAGGATATTGAACAATGACAGTTGCAAATTTACAGGTAACAACCCTGGGTGAAATGGTGAACATCATGAAAGCAAATCAGACTGAAGTGGATTTTACTACTCGAGAATTCCGTAATGCGATGGGTAAATTTGCGACAGGCGTTGTTGTGATTTCCTCATGCCATGATGGTCAGCCTCATGCAATGACTGCAAATGCTTTCATGTCAGGTTCACTTGAGCCGGCACTGGTGCTGGTTTCGGTGGACAATAAAGCAGCCTCACATGAAAAAATCAGCCTGGGGGAGCGTTTCGGTATCAGTATTCTGAACGAAAACCAGAAGCAGATCAGTAATCATTTTGCCGGAAAGCGGGATGAAAATTTCAACCCTGAATTTGAATATATTGATGGTTTTCCTGTGATCCAGAATGCTTCAGTTCAGGTGGTGACCAAGTTGCAGTTTGCGTACCCATGTGGTGACCATACGCTTTTTGTAGGACTGGTGACTAATCTGAAACAGCAGGAAGATACACGTCCACTGGTGTTTCATTGTGGTCAGTATGGACAGCTTGCAGGCTGAATGGGCAGGCAGCAAAAGGATTTGAATTATGGCTAAACCGATTGAAATTGCACAGGTCACTTATGCAGTGCCAGATCTTGGGTTAATGGAAACGTTCATGACCGATTTTGGTCTGACTTGTGTCAGTAAAAATGACGATGTGCTGTATATGCGTGGCAGTGGTGAACAGCATCATATCCATGTCACACATCGCGAGGAAAAACAGCGTTTTATTGGAGCATCCATTGAGGTTTCAAGTCGTGAAGACCTGGAACAGCTTGCTGAAATGGACGGTTCTTCTGCGGTGCAGGAAACCGGTGAGCCAGGCGGTGGTTATCAGGTCGTGATGACCATGCCGGACGGTTTTGAAATCAAAGCCATCTGGGGGCGTGAGAAACACAGTGAAACCACTGAGCGCAAGGCATTTCATTTTAATAATGCAGACAG
Organism: Acinetobacter chinensis; assembly: GCF_002165375.2. Classification (NCBI taxonomy): domain Bacteria; kingdom Pseudomonadati; phylum Pseudomonadota; class Gammaproteobacteria; order Moraxellales; family Moraxellaceae; genus Acinetobacter; species Acinetobacter chinensis. The sequence continues at coordinate 2,787,057 of NZ_CP032134.1, read as the reverse complement.
TAAGCCACGGCTGAATGAATGCATCCGGGTGAAACGGAAGCCATGTCAGGCAATCAAACTGGGACATTTTGTACTGCACGTCAGTAATCATGATGCATCAGTGAAGTGGCTGGAAGAACGTTTTGATCTGCTGCATTCAGATTATTTTGTTCCTCCTGGTGAAGAAGGACCTGTTGTTGGAACATTCTTACGTTTTAACCATGGGGCTGAAAAAGTGGATCATCATGCCATTCTGATTTTACAGTCCGACTGGGTGGGAGTTCATCACTGTTCCTTTGAAGTGATTGATCTGGATGCTGTGATGACAGCGCATGATTACCTTGTTGAAAAGGGCTATCAGCTGGAATGTGGTGTTGGCAGACATATGCTGGGCAGTCAGATCTTTGATTACTGGAAAGACCCTTTCGGTTTCAGGGTTGAGCATTATACCGATGGTGACATGCTTGATCAGCATGCACAGCCTGTGAAATTTAATGGTACAGCAACCGAAACCACCCAGTGGGGAATGGCACCAGGACTGGAATTCTTCCAGTAGGAGATCTCATGACATACGCGTTAAAAGCTCCGACCCGTGAAAAACTGATGCGGGTTGGCACGGCGAATATTGCCAACGTTTTACTGAAACACGGATTTAAGAACGTCATGATGCACGGTATTTTCCCGATAGATGCATCTCAGCCACAGCTGGTTGGTCCGGCTTATACCCTAAGGTTTATGCCGTCGCGTGAAGATCTGGACAACATGACCAATTACAGCCGCAACGACAATATGCACCGCCGTGCTATTGAAGAATGCCCTGAAGGTGCTGTGCTGGTGATTGATGCTTTTGGAAATACAAAAGCCTCAAGTATGGGCGACATGATGGCTGCACGCCTGAAATACCGTGGTGTTTCAGGCGTGGTGACCGATGGTGGATACCGTGATTCTCCTGCCATTCATGCGGTTGGTCTGCCATGTTTTCAGAAGCACAACGCACCACCGGCAACGCCGATTGCACTGCATCCTATTGCGCTGAATGAACCCGTGGGTTGTGGCGGTGTCGCAGTTTATCCAGGCGACATTATTGTGGGTGATGGTGATGGTGTAGTGGTGATTCCACAGGCACTGGTGGATCAGGTGGCAGATGAAGCCCTGGATGCTTTTGAATATGAATCATTTGCAGCACTTCAGATTCAGCAGGGGCATTCCATTTTTGGATTGTTCCCCGCTACAGAAGACAGCCGTAAAGAATACAGCATATGGAAATGTGCACAGCAGCAGGAAGGATAACTATGGATATCAATGCAGAAACATTTAAAAGCCTGGAAGTATTGCTCAATACCACTGAACTGAATGAAGACGAGTGGATTGATTTTCCAGAATATGGATTCCGTCAGTATTTTCTCTGGAAGAATACTGAAACAGGCGCAACCATTGCGTTGCTTGAATATCAGAAAGGTGGATGTATTCCGGTCAGGCATACACATGCATCAAATCAGTTCATGTTCTGCCTGGAAGGTGAATATGAATATACCGATGTGGCACTGACGCTCAAAGCCGGTTCATTTTATATGAATCCAAAAGACAACCCGCATGGTCCGACACTGGCTCACCAGTTCAGCCGTCTGATCGAAATTTATGATGGCCCGCATTATTACGAAAAACCTGTGTATCACACAGATGAAACGATTGGCGATTTTGTAAAGAAAGAAGATTAAGAGAACAGGTTGAAACAGATATGAATATTGCACAGAAAAATTATGCAGAAGATGCATTGTTTGATACAGAACAGGTTTTAAAAACATTTGACCTGGATCAGCTGCACGCTGGTTCTTATGGTGTAAAACAGGGTTGGTCTGGCGTGGAAGGGCGTGAAGTGATTCAGGCTGTATGTCCGGCAGACAATGAAACAGTGGGGCAGATTGCTGCATCCACCGCAGAAGACTACGAAGAAATTATGCAGACTTCTGTGGCCTATCAGAAAAAATGGCGCATGGTTCCAGCGCCTCGCCGTGGTGAGCTGATTAACCGAATTGGTCAGCTGGTTCAGCAGAATATGGACGCACTGGCAGGAATTGTTGCCCTGGATACAGGTAAGTCTCTGATGGAGGCTAAAGGCGAGCTAAAAGAAGTGGTCGATATGGCAACGCTTGCAGCAGGTCAGTCCCGCATGATGTATGGCTTTACCCAGCAGTCTCAGCGTGTTAAGCACCGTATGTATGACCAGTGGTTGCCTTTAGGTGTGGTTGGGGTCATCAGTGCATATAACTTCCCGGCAGCGGTATGGGCGCAAAATGGTTTTCTTGCAGCGATCGGTGGTAACACTGTGGTATGGAAACCAAGTCCAAAAGTGCCATTGACAGCAATTGCGATGCAGAAACTGGCAAATCAGGCAATGCAGGAAATGCAGTTTGAAGGCGTATTTACGCTGTTCCTCCCTGCGCAGAATGATGTTGCAGAACTGATGATCCGTGATGAGCGTGTCAGCATGGTGTCATTTACAGGCTCTACGGGTGTGGGCAAAAAAGTAGCCAATGTCGTGGGTTCTACGCTGGGTCGTAAATACATGCTCGAATGTTCTGGAAATAACGGCTGTATTGTTGATGAAACTGCGGATTTAAAACTGGCTGCCCGTGCCATCACTTTTGGTGCAGTAGGAACCACAGGGCAGCGTTGTACCAGTACCCGTCGTCTGATTGTTCATCGCAGTGTTATGGCTGAACTGATTGAACTGCTTAAACAGTCTTTTGATCAGATCCGTATTGGTGATCCGCGTGAAAAAGATACAGTGGTTGGTCCTCTGATTGATGCAGGAGCTGTAGAGGAATATCAGGCAACTGTTCAGCGTGCGCAGGAACTTGGCGGTAAGGTTGTTTATGGTGGCCAGCGTATTGACCGACCAGGTCTGTATGTGGAAGCGTGCCTGATTACCGATGTACAGCCTGAATGGGACTGTGTACAGCACGAAACTTTTGCTCCGATCGTATTTATTATGCCTTATGACGATCTTGAAGAAGCCATCGCAATTCATAACGGTGTTGCACAGGGTCTGGCTTCAGGTATTCACAGCTCAAATTTAAGCAATATTGAACTGTTCCTTTCTGCCGCAGGCAGTGACTGCGGTATTGTCCGGGTCAATATGGGTACAACAGGCGCAGATGTCGGTGCTGCCTTCGGTGGTGAAAAAGAAACAGGTGGTGGTCGTACCGCGGGTTCAGATGCATGGAAAGGTTATGTACGTCGCCAGAGCGTGTGCATTAACTGGGGTGGTGAAAGCGCATGGGATTCACGCATCAGCCTGTAACTGAAAATATGAATGATCAGGAAGTTTAAATAAAAGGAAAACGGTATGTTAAAAGAACGCATTATTTCGCCATCAGTTAAAGAGCCTGCACCAGGTATGTGGTCGAACTGTTTAAAAGTGGGCAATCAGGTGTTTATTTCAGGTATGACTGCCCGTCAGCCAGATGGTGAAACAGTTTTAGGGGCTGAATACGAACAGTCACAGGTCATTTTTCAGAAGATCAAGGATCTGGTGGAAGCTGCTGGTGGCAGCATGAACAACATCATCAAAATGACGATCTTCGTCACCAATATTGCCAATAACTCAGCAGTATGGAAGGCACGTCAGGAGTTTTTTGAGGGTGATTTCCCTGCCTGTACACTGGTGGAAGTGAAGTCTCTTGCAAAACCTGAAATTCTGCTTGAGATCGAGGCAACTGCAATTCTTGGTTAATCCCTTAACAGGGGCAGTAGCGGCTGCCCCTGTTCTTTTTTATGAATTGAAAACAAGGAAGATCCGTATGTCCACAGAAGCACTTTTCCCCGTTAAACCGCCCGTACTTGTACCTGTTGTCAATGAATCCAGAAAATTTCCTGTGAACCGTATTTTTTGTGTGGGACGTAATTATATGGCTCATGCTGCTGAAATGGGGGTCAGCGTGGATAAATCGACGCAGTCACCCTTTTATTTTCTGAAAGATGCAGCGACTTATATTCCATCTGGCAGCGAAATTCCCTACCCATTAAAAACTCAGAACTATCATCATGAAATTGAACTGGTGATTGCAGTGGGTAAACAGGGTGTGAATATCCCAGCCAGCCAGGCTGCTGAATATATCTATGGTTATGCCTGCGGTCTGGATATGACCCGCCGTGATGTACAGCTTGCAGCACGTGATCAGGGCAAACCCTGGGACCTGGGGAAAAACTTTGATCAGTCGGCTGTGATGTCAGATATTGTATCCGCTGCTGATGTTCAGGCAGATGTCAATGCAGTCAATATTGAATTAAGAGTGAATGGAAAGACAACCCAGTCATCAAACACGCAGCATTTCATCTGGAATATTGCAGAAATTATTGAAGATTTATCGACTTATTATGAGTTACAGCCTGGCGATCTGATTTTTACAGGGACACCAGAAGGCGTAGGTCCTGTTGTCGCTGGGGATATTCTTGAAGGTTCGGTTGAAGGCATTGCAGAAGTAAAACTGCAGATCCGTTAAGCTGAAAAAAATCCAGAACCGGTTTCAGTTCTGGATTTTTTTTGTCCGTAATTTATAAAGAATCAGACCATCAACAGTGTAATGGTCTGATGGACTGATCAGAATGAATAGCGGGCTGCAACAAAAGGTGCACTGTGAGTGGCATGACCATAAGGGTCTTTCTGGTTGTCATTCAGGTACTTGTTACGGAAATATTCATAACCGACACCAACTTTTAATCCCTCTTTTGCACCCACGTCATACATATAGTTGATCTGAAACAGGGTGGATGGTTTGGCATCGACGTTGAAATAACCAGGTCCTGTTGCACCAACATAGTCTACAAAACCATCGATGAAGCCTTTGTCATGAACAGGAAAACCAAAGTTTGCCCACAGTGCATAGGTTGGATCGAAGTTAAATCTTCCACCTGTAAAATTATTATTGGCACTTTCATAATACCAGTCTGCACCTGCTTCAAAGTAGCCTTTCGGAACATTGAAATCCATGCTCAGACCAGCACGACCTTTGGTTGGGTTAGGTTCCAGTGCTGAGTTTTTCAGACCTTTATCAACCCTGAATGTCAGATTGACATCACGGATCAGTTTATTTTCAATTTTATGATCAAAAATTGAATTATAAGAAAAGTAGCGACGGTAAAATACATAATACTCAGTTGCGCCACCATCACCATCTGCTTTCGGGTCTTCATCACTGGACAGATAAAGATTGGCAACCAGTACATTACGTCCCAGGTCATCACCACTTAAATGGGTAAAATTCAGAATGGTTTTTGAAACATCATCCGGGTTGGCAGGTTCCTGGTACTGGTTACTCCATGATACACCTGCCTGATTGCTTTGCCAGAAAGCAGCATGACCTGCCATGCTGAAACAGCCCAGCGTTATACCCCATAAAATACTCGTGGAAAAATGATGATTCAGCTTTTTTAAGCTCATAGATACTTCCTTGATCTTTATCTTTGAGTTTTAATTTTGCCTGAACAATATAATCCGTCTATTTATATTTAAAGTTTGATTTATAATAAAAAGGTTATAGGTTTTAATTGGATTATTAAGTAAAATTGTATATAGTATTATTAATCTAAAATAAACGGAATTTATATTAGGTGTTAAAATGGCAAAAATAGATCAGTATTTACGATCCAACCTGAAGTTAAGACATTTACAGTTACTGGTTACTCTGGATGAAATGCGGCATATCGGAAAAGCGGCGAATTATCTGAATGTAACTCAACCCGCTATTTCCAAAACACTTGCTGATTTTGAAGAAGGGTTGAATGTCAGACTGTTTGATCGTACAACACGAGGGATGCTGCCTACAGAAGCCGGTGTCTGCCTTGTCAAATATGCCAAAAAAATTCTGAATGAGATTGCTTCTGCAAGAGATGAACTGGTTGCGATCAGTGAGGGGAGAGCAACCCGGATTGCGATTGGACTGTTACCTGCGGTGTCTCTGTCCATTCTTCCTAATTTTGTTGCACGGGTGGAAAACGAGATGATTTCCACGAGTATCAGTGCACGTGAAGGAAGCTCAGATGTACTGCTGTCACTGCTTCGTACCGGTGAGCTGGATGTCATGATCGGCAATCTGACGGCAAAGCCATTAGGCATTGAGTTTCGGACCAGGCATCTGTATAAGGACCCAATTGTGGTGGTGGTTAAAAAAGGACACCCATTGGTTAATAAACCGGAACTGACCTGGACGGATCTGTCAGAATTCCCAATGGTGCTGCCTCCAGAATTTGCAACAACCCGAAATGTCATTGAAGAATTTCTGTTGTTCAATCAGGTTAATTTATCCCGCCGCTATGTGGAATCTTTATCTACACTGACAAATATCGGAGTGCTTCAGGAAACCGAATCCATTGGTTTTTTATCCAGTCAGGTTGCTGAGTATTTTAAAAAAGTGAATCTTGTGGATATTTTACCGTTGACCATGAAAAATATTTATATTGATATCGGTCTGGTATGGTATGCGGAAAGAAATCTGACGCCATCTCAGTTAAATATTATTTCCATGCTTGAGGAAACTGTTTATCTTAATAATTTGAAATAATAAAAATGAAGGTTTTAAATTGAAAAAGGTGTGATTTAAAATATAAATCACACCTTTGTTTATTATTCGATAATCATATTATCTTCGGCAAGAATAACAGTGCCTTTATAATCATCAGTCACTTCTTTGACCAGTGCCTGTTCAGGCTGCCCAAAGAAAATGGCATGATTCAGCACCAGTTTTTTGGGTTTAATGACATTGGCAATTTTTGCTAACTGCTTAGTCGTGGTATGAGCTTCCAGCATATATTTCTGCCAGTCAGGAGACAGTTTCTGATTGCCTGCATCACTCAGGACTTCATGCACCAGAATATCTGCGTCTTTATAGAACTGAAAATTCCGCTCCTCATAACGGGTATCGCCACTTAAAACGATAACCTTATCGGGTGTCTGTATGCGATAACCATAAGCCATACCATCAGGCCAGCTGCCATGCGGAACCTTAAATGCGCTGACCGTTACTTTGTCATCTTTATAGACCACACCTTCATGATCAATTTCATGGACAATTGCTTTGTAGCCAGTGTTGTTGGAAGGCTGTGAACCCAGTGTACGGTGGTCTATGTCGGACTTGAATGATTTCAGGCTTTCATCCACCAGGCTTTTAGTTCCTTTAGGACCATAAACGACAGGTTGAGTGGAGCGTCCCTGAACCCATGGGCGCAGTAAAAATTCATCCATTCCCAGGGTATGATCTGAATCCAGGTGAGTCAGAAACAGTTTATTGATGGAGCCATACAGTGAGTCATTGCTGAACAGCGTATCTTTAGGCATCCAGGGTAAATTGGACAGGCTGTTAAAGTTTTTCATATAGCCGGGACCTGAATCAAACAGATACAGCTGTTTGTCCACAACAATCAGAATTGCCTGACCTGCACGTTTGCTGTCAAAACCCGGGTGTCCAGTGCCCAGCATAACCACTCTGGTACCTGCACTCTGAGTTGCAGCCGCTGTCTTCAGCTGTACTGTTTTGCTGTCAGCATGAACAGCTGTCAGCCCTGTAGTAAGCATCATGCTCAATAATAAATTCCGGATTTTCATATAACCACTCCTTGTTGTTTAAAAATGATAGCTGCCCAGCAGAACAAAAGTTTTCTGGTCAGAACCATTTGTGGGATCTGCTGCATTGTTGGAACTGTATTTATTGTTGAACTGTTCATAGCCCACACCGACTTTGAAACCTTTCGGCTGACCAATGTCATAAATATAATTTGCTCTGAATATGGTCAGAGGCTTGGTGTCATTTCCAAAACCGTCTTCACCGATGGCTTCAAGATATTCAAGAATGCCGCTGAACTGAGATTTTTTGGTGACGGGATAATTCCATGACATCCAGGTCACAAATGATGGATCAAACTCAAAGTGCCGATGCGTAATGCCGTTATAGGATTTCTGATAAACACCCTCGAGTCCCCATTCAAGACTGCCTTTCGGAATTTTAAAATCAACCAGTCCACCCATACGCACTTTGAAAGGGCGAGGGGATAGCTGAGTATTTTCATAACCGACATCCATACGTCCTGAAAGATGAACATCTTTCACCCATGAACTGTCGATCGGATCTTTTGCCAGTGCGTTATAGGAAAGTGTTCTGCGGTACAGTCCGTAAAACTCTTCGGCACCAGTGGCATTGTCCTTCGAGGGGTCTTCCATCCCTGAAATGTAATAGTCCATGAACAGGAAGTTTCGCCCGTAGTCATCCTGACTGACGTGAGTGACATTTAAAATGGTTTTTGACACCTTTTCTGGATTGTAAGGCTCCCGGAAAGAGCTGCTCCAGCGAACCCCTGCACTGGTATCTGCCCAGTGTTGTGCTGCATCAGCCTCCATGCACAGCCATGGCATCAGAGACAGAAAAATTAATCCTTTATTTCCTTTCATCTTTTTATACTCCCTTAATTCTGGAGTCATTCTTGGATGAACGGTCTGAAAAGGCTATTAAGATTTACAGCACTGATTTATACCAGTTTGATTATGTATCCTGAAAAATGCCATCTTGAAAATGACAGAGTTGCTCTATGTATTTGTATATTAATAAAATTTATGTTTCAGTATTTTCATGAGTTGTCAGTAACAGAATCAGAAAACAGTTTAAAAACATGATGAACAGTCAGCAGTATTCTTCTGAGCAGGTTCTGGGCTTCAGTTCTAAAGCATCAGAACAGTCAGAATACATCCTGAGCCGGTGAAAATAAGCACATAAAAACTCCTGAGTATGTAATCCCAAAAGCCTCTTATTTTTACTGAAATGAACTGTATAATCATGCCACTGATTAAAGATATAAAATTTGGAATGCAGAAACTTAGCTATATTGATCTTTTTGCTGGATGTGGGGGGCTTTCAGAAGGGTTTGCCCAGTCTGGGCTTTTTGACGGCATTGCCCATGTGGAGTGGGAATTACCCATGGTAAACACCCTGCGCAACCGTCTTGTTGAAAAGTGGGGTTATGCTGCTGAAAATGCTAAAAAAAGTGTTATTCATTTTGATATCCAGAAATCAGATGAACTGCTGAATGGTAAATGGAGCGAGGAATCCCGAGCCATATTTGGTCAGAGTAACCATGAAGATGTGATGGCACAGGGCTTACATGGACTTGTTCAGGGCAGATCTGTGGATGTGGTGATTGGTGGTCCACCATGCCAGGCATACTCCATTGCAGGGCGGGCGCAGGACAAAAACTCCATGAAAGATGATTACCGTAATTATCTGTTTGAAAGCTTTGTCAAAGTGGTGGATGCCTTTCAACCTAAATTATTTGTGTTCGAAAATGTCCCAGGTATTTTAAGTGCAAAACCGGGCGATAAACCGGTGATTGAACGGATTTTTGAAGCGTTCAGTGAAATTGGTTATGAAATTAAAGCACCTGAAAAATTAAAAGAAGCCCAGTATACAGCATCCGATTTTGGCGTACCGCAGAAGCGTAACCGCATCATCATTATTGGAGTGAGAAAAGATACAGGGATTGATCTGGAAACGGTTTATCAAGCAGTGGATGCAGAGAAAACACATGAGATCAAAACAGTCCGTGATGCAATTGCAGGACTTCCTGCATTTTATCCATTAAAGGAAGTTTCCCGTGCAACGGGACGTAAGGTGTCACATCAGGGAACAGATACAGCCGTACCTTTGCATCAGCCACGTTATCACAATGCAGATGACATTCAGATTTTTCAGCAATGGGTCGGAAAAAATATGAACCGACTGCCCAATGAAGAAAAAATCAGCTTTTATAATCAGTTAAAGGGAAAAACATCCCGTCATGCGAAATACCGCAGTCTGGACTGGGATCTGCCTTCTCCGACCATTGTGGCTCATCTGTACAAAGATGGCTTGATGTTCATTCATCCCGATGCAGAACAGGCACGCTCCATTACTGTCCGTGAGGCGGCACTGTTGCAGTCTTTCCCTCAGGATTACACATTCTGTGGCAGTTCAGGATATTGCTACAAAATGATTGGTAATGCTGTTCCACCGCTCATGGCAGAAAAAATTGCCACAGGTATTTCTAAGTTTTTGGGTACATCCATATGAAAGTACTGGTCGCCTGTGAAGAAAGTCAGGCTGTGACGAAAGAGTTACGTGCGCTGGGGCATGAGGCATACAGCTGTGATCTGCTGCCTTGCAGTGGTGAACATCCTGAATGGCATTTTAACTGTGATGTTTTTGAAATTATCAAAAATAAGGGTGGAGAGTTGCAGAATGGCGAACATGCCTTTGTAAAAGAATGGGATATGATGATCGCCCACCCTCCCTGTACATTTCTGGCAGTCAGTGGTGCAAGATGGTATTATCACCCTGAAGATAAACATTTACCCATAAAAAAGCGCCGACCACACCCGCGTTTTCCGACACGGGCACAGGATCGTGCTGAAGCGGTTAAGTTCTTTAAGGCGCTGTGGAAAGCACCGATCAAACGGATTGTGATTGAAAATCCGGTTGGTATCATGAGTACCATTATCGGTAAGCCACATCAGATTGTTCAGCCCTATATGTTTGGCGATGAAGCAACAAAAACCACCTGCCTCTGGATAAAAAATCTGCCTTTGCTTGAACCGACAAATATGGTGAGCAAAGGGGAGCGGGTGCAGTTTGGCAGCGGAAAATCCATGCCAAAATGGTATGCGGATGCACTTGCAAAAGCAAAGACTGCTGCGGAGCGCCGTAATCTGAGAAGTAAAACCTTTAAAGGAATGGCTCGGGCAATGGCTGAACAGTGGACTCAGGGAAAAAAGGCTGAAAAATAAAAAGGACGCAGGTCTGAGACTGATCAATCAAAGCTCAAGATACTGACTTCTGGGATCATTCAGCCATTCCTGAAAACGCTGTACAGACCAGAGAAAATCATCTTCATGACGGACAGAGCATTCCCACCATACACAGACCCGCCATTGGTCTTTTAATAATTTCTGAATATTGATGGCATCACGTTCGGCATTGTTCAGGATTTTCTGTTGCCAGAATTCGGCATTGGTTTTAGGCCATTTAAAATATTTACAGTCATGTTTATGCCAGAAACAGCCCTGTACAAAAATAACCGTTTTATATTTTTTCAGTACCAGATCAGGTTTACCTGCCAACTGTTTATCATACAGGCGATAACGTAAACCGGAGGCATGCAGTGCCTGACGGATTTTCATTTCAGGGCGTGTGTTGTTCGCCCGTATGGCAGCCATATTACGTGAACGGGTTGCACTGACTTTGCTGAAATCAGGTTTTATGACTTTGTTCTTTTCCATAGATAAAATGTTCAGCCTGATGAACCCACTATAGGCTGTTTTATTTGAGTTGTCCCTGTTTCATCTGAGGCGAATATAAAAAAGCACCGTAGGAACGATGCTTTTAATATTTCAGAATGCTTAAATTACTGGCGTAGCATTGACAGGGAAGGCTCAGAGTTTACGCCATACTTTGTCTTCATCTGACAGCAGTACCGTAAAATTAAAATCGGCATCATCACTGACTAAATAAGAAGTGGGAGTTTTCATCAGAACTTTAAGAATAGTGCCTTGTTCATAAATCAGCGGCTCACAGTTTTCCTTGTTGAGCTCTACCTGTCTTATCAGTTCAATTGCCAAAGTATCCATGTGTCATTCCCCAATACAACATTAAAATATTTATACATCGATATTAGCATAATATGCAGATTAATCGAGTATTTATGCATTATTTGTGAATCCAGTCATTTATATTCTGGTTCGTATTATTGCCGATTCTTTATACGAAACGACATGCTGTGCCACACACCTGCAAGCTGGGCAAATGAAAGGGCATTTTTTTTGTTTGAACGGAAAATATACTAATTTTGTTGAGGTGTCATTGTCTTTGATGCCATCTGTCAGACAGAACGTATAATAAATTGGATAAATGTACATTGCAGAAAAAAATTACTGAAAATACTTTTAATCAGGAAATTTTAAGGATTACACTCTAGGCTCGGTAAATGCTTTAAATCAAATAATATAAAGGAACAGCAGGTCTGAATGTTTAAGTCTTTTTTTCCCAATCCAAAATGGTTTTTTGGTTCATTGGTGTTGTGGTTTTCCATCAATATTGCACTTTGGTACAGCGGCGGCAGTGGCTGGGGAACTTTCTTAGGAATGTCACAGGGCTATGCAACAGCTGAATTACCGATTGGCGTCAGCCGTTTCTGGGCACCGTCTTTTCTCTGGTTCTATCTGTGGTTCTTTATATCGACTGCAATATTTGCACTGTTCTGGAAATGGAAATCAGATAATCCATGGCAGCGTTGGTCGGTCTGGGGCTCCGCATTTATTCTGTTCAATATCTGGTTTGGCGTTCAGGTCAGTGTTGTTGTAAATGCCTGGTATAACCCATTTTATGATCTGATCCAGAAAATGCTCAGCAGTGGCGGAGGGGATGTCAGCCTGCTCTACAGTGGTGTGATGACTTTCCTGTATGTCGCGATGGTTTATGTCACAACAGCAGTATTTAACTTATTTTTTGTCAGCCATTATGTATTCCGCTGGCGTACAGCGATGAATGATTACTACACCTCAAACTGGGAAAAACTGCGTCATATTGAAGGGGCATCGCAGCGTATTCAGGAAGACACCATGCGCTTTGCCAAAACTATGGAAGGATTGGGTGTCAGTCTGGTTGAAGCACTGATGACTCTATTGGCATTTCTACCTGTGCTGTTTGCACTGTCCTCCCATGTGAAGGCTTTGCCTGTTATCGGGGAAATTTCACATGCCTTGATGTGGGCAGCGGTAACATGGTCTATAGCGGGTACAGTGATTCTGATGCTGGTTGGGTATAAGCTGCCCGGGCTTGAGTTTAATAATCAGAAAGTTGAAGCGGCTTACCGTAAGGAACTGGTCTATGGAGAAGATCGACAGGATCGGGCAGACCCTGCCACCTTAAAAGAGCTGTTCAGTAAAGTCCGTTTTAATTATTTCCGTCTGTATTTTCATTATGCTTATTTCAATATGGTACGCATCTGGTACATGCAGCTGGATAATCTGTATGGCTTATTTGTGCTGTTTCCAAGTATTGCGGCAGGTGCGATTACACTGGGTCTGATGATGCAGATCAGTAATGTTTTTGGAAAAGTACGTGAATCATTTCAGTATCTGATCGCTTCCTGGCCGACGATTATTGAACTGTTATCTATTTATAAACGTCTGAAAGCTTTTGAATCTGTACTGGACGATGATTAAAAAAGAATGCTGTACTGAAAACCCGCTTTGGCGGGTTTTTTTATTGGATTGTTCATGCCGTTTACAGTCTGTTGGGCTCAATGGATTTAAAAACACCGTCTTTTTAACTGTATTGTGGTTCACGCTTTTATGCTTAAAGTGACTTGAATTGGTGTTTGTGTGGGTAAAGCAATGGCTGTGTCATATATAATAGTGAATAAAATCAAAATCATAGATTTGTTATTTTGATACTTTTCTCCTATATTTTCAGTGGTGGGGAACAGTAGAGCAGTAATACGTGAATTTCAGAACATATATCCTGATGGGCAGTGCGGGGCTGGTACTGAGTGGTTGTGCCGGAATCAGTAATCTTGGTTCAGATCCAATGAAAAACTATTCATCTGTACAGGAGATGATTGCGCAAAAAAATCTGAATGCAGCAAATGGCGGAGCCCGCTCCTATGTCTATGACTGGGGCACAAAATCAGACCTGGAACCACAGGCAATGTATCCAAGAAAATACACTGGAAGTTACTGTCAGCTGCAAGGGGGCAAGCTGGTTTTACTGCACAGAAGTACATTCAGTCAGGTCAGAGACAGTGCTCAGAAAAAGCGCCTGATGGCAAACAGTCATGTAAAGCAAGGAATAGGGGCATATAAATGTAATCTGCCCGAAGACAGCTGGATTGTTTCCATCGAGCCTTATGCTGAGTCCAGACAGAGCAGTGGTGCAAGAGAAGTCAGCCTGCTGACCAAAGTAATGTCACTCAATGAAGCCCGTCAGTTTTATAAAAATGCAGGGCAGACCGCAAATACCACTGACAGTCGTAAGAGCAGTACACAGGTTACAAAAGCTGTGACCGCAAAAACCGCAGTACAGAAAGATGCTGAAGATAAAAAAGAGCAGAAGCCTGCACCGGATGTTCAGGAAAAAACAGCTGTACGTGTAGCTGAAACGCCACAGCAACAGCAGTTAAAAGCGTATGTAGCAGCTCGCCGTGACCTGAGTAAAGGTCAGAACCAGAACAATGCCTGTAATAATGCACAGCGGGCATATAATTTTGGTAAATTGCCAGGAACCAGTGCCAATGTTTATGTCGATTCAGGTATGCTGGTGGCAAAATGTCTGACCAGTGTTTCTGCTTACAGCAACCGGTTCCCAAATTCGAAAGCTCAGGCGACCCGCATTTTAGAGAACCTTGCAAATAACTATAACCATGCAGGGGCTAAAAATATGCTGAGACAGCTCAAATAGCTCGACAGACCGCCCAACTAAAAAAGCCGTGCTTCCAGGCAGAAACACGGCTTTTTTTTTGATACAGTTACAGGGCAGAACTTAAAGCGTAACGGTTGCGCCCAGTGCTTTGATGAACTGTGCCATCCATGCAGGATGTGCAGGCCATGCAGGGGCAGTCACAAGATGACCATCAGTCACGGCTTCAGTAACCGCAATATCTGCGTACAGACCGCCAGCCAGTTTAACTTCAGCTGCACAGGCAGGATAAGCCGAGCAGGTACGACCTTTCAGAACATCAGCGGCAGCAAGGATCTGAGCACCGTGACAGACCGCAGCAATCGGTTTCTGGGCAGTATCAAACTCACGTACAATTTCAATGATACGTGCATTCATACGTAAATATTCAGGTGCGCGACCACCAGGAATCACAAGACCGACATAGTCCTGCGTATTTACAGCACTGAAATCATAGTTAATGGCAAAGTTATGACCACGTTTTTCACTATAGGTCTGTTCACCTTCAAAATCGTGAATCGCGGTTGCAATGCTGTCACCCGCTTTTTTGTCAGGGCAGACAGTATGAACGGTATAGCCCAGCCCAGTTAAAAACTGAAAAGGCACCATGGTTTCGTAGTCTTCGGCATAGTCGCCGACCAGCATCAGTATTTGTTTGGACATGATTTTTCTCTCAGCGTTGTTATGTATGGAATCACTCTGTTTCACCATAACATAGCCAGATGACAGCTTTAAGCAGAGCCTGACTGTCTTTAGTCGTAAGCGAAAATCATAAATATAAAAGATGGAAGATATTCAGTGTTATCGAGGGATTAGTCTGTATCAAAACAATTTATGTTGAAATACATTGAGCCATACCATCACCACAATAACTGGCTGTATAAACAGAAGTATTCAGTTCAGAATGGCGAAGAATAAAGAGTATCTGTTGCTTTGAAATTTTCAGTAATTCAGAACTGCTGATCAGGCAGATTCTGTTGCTTCATTTCGGGTATTGATAAAAATAAACCCAGACCTGCTGGATTTATTGATGTTCAGATCTGTTTCAGAGCAGGCAGGCTCCTGCCGCTGCTCCGAACACCATCACCCAGAGCGGATGTATCTTTTTAAACAGGCTCATGACAGTCGCTATTCCAATAATGCCTGCCAGTAACCCATTCTGCGCTGATGCATCCGCAATAATCCAGGCACTGGTCAGAACCAGTCCAACCGTAACAGGTTTTAAGGCCTGTTCAAAACGCTCACGCAGAGGATGGTCTTTAAAATGATTCCAGAATTTCAGTGCAAAGACAGCCAGTACAGATGAGGGGCCAAACTTTGCCAGAGAGGTGATCAGCAAGCCTGCAGGTCCTGCCACATGCCAGCCCACCAGGGGCACAATCATCATATTGGGTCCAGGTGCTGCCTGTGCTATTGCAAACATTGCACTGAATTCAGCTGCCGTCAGCCAGTGATGGATTTCAACCACCTGATGCTGCATTTCAGGCAGAATGGCATTACCTCCGCCAAAGGCAAGCAGGGACAGTTGAGTAAAAACAATCGCTAAACTCAGTAAGATCATGCTGTTTTTTCTCCTCGTTTCAGGCTCAGTACAGTCATATTTATGGTGACCAGAAGGATCAGGGTCAGTGCTAAAGGCAGTTTGAACAGCAACATAAAAGTGAGGGTCATACAGATACTGAAAACAGTCAGATAGCTTTTAAAAATAGGTCGGAGCATTTTCAGTGCCATCGCAAACAAGAGTCCTGCTGCCGCTGCTGCCAGCCCCTGGATCATGTGCTGAATCACAGGCACAGACTGGAAATGTGCATATAACTGATACAGCAGAACCACGATGGCTGTAGGTGCAGAAATTAACCCGATCACAGCATTGAAAGCTCCTTTAAGTCCCTGAAATTCATAACCGATAGCCACAGCCATATTTATGATATTTCCACCGGGTAGAATCTGGCAGATCCCGAGCAGATGGGTAAAATCTTCTGTGGACAGCCATTTTTGATCTTCAACAATCATGCGGTGTGCAAGAGGTAATACTCCACCAAAACCCATTAGACCAAGCTTCATAAATCCCGTGAATAATTGTTTATTACTCGGATAAATTTCCTGCTCCAGTGGAATCACTTCAGTGTTCATATGTTGACCTCTTTACTGTATAGGGGCAAGTATGCGCTTGTTGAGTTATGATGAAAAATGCTATTTTTGATGTTATATATACCTAAATAGTATGGTTAATATTCTAGGAAAAAACATGATTGATATTCATAAGCTGAAGGCTTTTGTGGCTGTGGTTGAGGAAAGTAATATTTCCCGTGCTGCTGTACGTCTGAACATGCAGCAGCCCCCGCTGACACGGATCGTAAAAAGTCTGGAAGATGAACTGGGTGCTAAACTGCTGCACCGGTTGCCACGTGGGGTTGAGGTTACTGAAGCAGGAAAGGCACTGTATCAGGAAGCACTGACCATTCTGGCGCATGCGCAAGCGATCCCCAGACGTGTCCAGAATATTTCACAGGGTCTGGAAGGGCAGATCAGTATAGGTTTTACAAACTCTGTCGGTTTGCATTCTTTTTTACCTGCACTGTTGCGAAGTTTTCGTGAAACCTTTTCAGCAGTGTCCATTCATCTGGAAGAAGATGGCAGCAGTTCATTGATTGATTCAGTGATTAATCAAAAAAATGATATCGTATTTTTACGGAAGCCTGCACCTATTGGACTGGGGCTGGCCAGTCTGCATGTACTGGATGAACCGCTGATTGTGGCATTGCCAACGAACCATTCTCTGGCGTTGCAACAGAAGCAGATTCACCTGCTGGACCTGGAACCTTATGATTTTGTGTTGTACCGTCGCCTGGCTGGGCAGGACTTATTTGATAATATTTTAGCGAGCTGTTACCAGGCAGGATTCAGCCCGAAAATCATACAGGAAGCACCACGGCTGACGTCCAGTCTGAATCTGATTGCCGCAGGTATTGGTCTGTCGATTGTCCCTGCATCCATTAAAGACTTCTGGAATAAACAGATTGTGTATAAAGAACTGAAAGCAGATACGCCGTGTATTGCCCCTGTTTATGCCGTATTTAAACAGGACATGGAAAATATGAGGTTGTCACATGTACTCAAACTGCTGACAGAGCAGTCATGATCAGATTTTTGAGGCATGCTTACAGAGTCATAACAGGTGAATGTCTTCACTTTATGATACAAAGAGCCTTAAGATTTATTGGACGTTTAAAGTATGTCACATCCATTTTTTAAACCAGGTCAGCAGACTTTTCGTCATATCCGCACTTTATGTCTGGCTTCTGCACTGATGGGAATCACTCAGTTTGCAGCTGCTGGTCCTGCGGTGGATCAGCTGAGTGAATGCCTGGTAAAATCGACCACAGCGGCAGATAAAACCGCGGTACTGCAATGGACTTTTGTTGCACTGTCAGCCCACCCAGAGCTGAAAAAATTCAGTAACGTGACCGAAGAGCAGAAAACACAGCTGGATAAAAATCTGGCACTGGTTTTACAGCGTATTCTGACAGAGCAGTGTTCTGCGCAGACCAAAGCTGTCATACAGGCAGAAGGTATACAGGCAGTAGGTGACAGTTTTCAGGAGCTGGGCAGTATTACGGGTGAAGAAATTTTAAAAACCCCTGAAGTTAAAGATCAGCTCAAAGGTGTGGTTCGCTATATAGATTTAAATAAACTGGTCACGACTTTTTTAACCCCTGATATCTGGAATAAACTGGGTGTGATTCGTAAATGATCTCACTTTTTTAAAGATGGTGATCATTATCCAGAAGATTAAATAACTATAAAATTCATGGGAATATTAGACCTTAGCAATAATGCGTTCATTAAACTCCCGACTTATAATGTATACAAAATACATTAATTATGTCGAGGGTGATGTGAATTTTAAATTACTGTCAGTACTGGGGCTGTCGAGCGTGTTTTTTCATGGCTGTATGAGTATTGATAAAATTGATACAGCAGCAGTTCAGGGTTTCAGCTCACCACAGGAATTGCTGGCAGCGAAAAAAGTGAACGGAAGAAATGGTAAGGGTGAGGATTATGTGTATTACTGGGGGAGTGGAACGGATGATACGGATGATCCACAGTCCCTCTATCCTCACCGTTATTTAACCCGTTACTGTGAAAGTAAATCAGGAAAATTCGAGCGGTTATATAAGAGTGAGCAGGACTTAACCGGGCGTTCTTATGGTGATTTCTGGCAAAAGCATAAGAATGTGACTCAGGGTATTGGTGGTTTTAAGTGCACACAGGCAAACGGTCAGAAATGGTTTGCTTCGATAGAACCAGTTGGACACCGTTTCATGGATTCACGGCAGTATGATATCCGTTATGTCAAATTATTGACTGAGATAATGCCAGAGCAGGAGCTGAAAAAGAAATATAAAGATGAAGAAAGCTTTAAAGCGATAGTCAGAGATGTCACGGATAATAAAGTGAGTGCTGCTGACATGGAAAAAATGCTTAATTCACCAAATTTACAGCAAGTGAAACTCTATTTTGAAGCCAATAAACAGTATGTAAATGGTGATCATCTGGCTGCATGCAATAAAGTTGAAAAAGCCTATCAGTTTGGTAACTTTTATCCAAAAGGCGGTAGCAATGCTTATACAGAGTCAGCATTTCTGTTTGCACGCTGTTTAGGGACAGTTCCTGCATTTGCCCGCAGATATGATGAACCTTCACGCTTGTCGTATCGTATAGTTAAGGAACTGGCAGAAAAGCATAAATTTAAAGAGGCGCAGGATTTCTTAAGAAAGGCTGGTATTCAGTAAATAACGGATCAGCCATTTCATCCTGGCTTTGGTTTAAAGCAGTGATGCATTGAATGGATAATTACCTGTTAAAGAAGAACCTTTCCTTAACCGTCTCTTGTGCTGAGTTTTAAAGTAATGCTTAAAGTATGCTTGGGAGAGGGGATACAGCGGATCAAACATCACATGAGAAAGTCTTACTTTTTAAAGGTGAGGAGCTTCGCAAGGAGAGGGATTCTTGAAACTCACCTCTCCCTAGCCCTCACTTGCACTTCGTTTTAAAAGCAGTGCTTTAAAACTCGTTCAGGAGAGGGAATCCCCTATTACAAATATTACAAAATATATGATGGTATGTGATACACAATGAAAGCTCCTTCTCCCGTGGGGATGAGCAACACTGTTGTGCAAGGGTGTTAGCAATCAAGCATCACAGTTTCCTGAATTGTCGAAAGCACTTAAATACCATTGTTTGTCGATTTTACTGAAATACAAATGTAAATCATCACCAATACTACGACTTTTACCGACATATTGAAGTTCAACGATTTGTTTTTCAAATGGTTTTAGTTGCTTCAATTCATGTGCAATCTGCTTATCAGTTTGCTCAATGATGGATTGATTGAATTTAGTTAAATCTGAAAATGGCTTTGTTGTTAAGGTCTTATAGTAAAGTCCTGATTTATTCCAGTTTTGACAATCCATTTCAGGTAATTGATTCGTTTTGATTAATTTTTCCTGGGCATTGGGTGTTTCATAGAACCATCGTGTTGATTCTGGCGAATGTTGGTCAGGAAATTTAAATTCTGATTTTTGAAAGATTTTTTGATTAATCGGGACTCCTATCTTATTCCAATAGATCACACCATATTTAGGATGTATATACTTGTAGTAATTGGTTGTCCTGATTTTTGAAGCCTTTCAACACTGATTTGATTGTGCTTTCAAGTAGAGGGTCATTCTGTGCAAAGCTAACAGGAATAAACACTATATTCATTAAGATTGCGAGTATAAGTAGCTTTTTCATTTTTGTAGTTGTTTGTTTTGACAATAGATTTATACATTATTTTAGGGTAGGAAGTGGTTTAATTTTTGTGTGGTTTTTTGAGTTGCTTCTCCTGAAAAGAGAAGAACCTCTCCCTAACCCTCTCCTCAAAGGAGAGGGAACACCGCGTATCAAATTATTTACGTGATACTCCCTCTCCCTATGGGATGAGCAACATTGTTGCGCAAGGGGGTGAGGGTGCTAACCACGCATAAAGTAAGACTTTGAGAGTTGAATCTGTCATAAGTATCTAAATTTTATAAAAAAGTATGTATTTTTAGTATTTATATCATTTTTTTAAATCATTGATTCTGTGATAATGCACGGAATTTAAAAAATATTGAAAATTTATATGCTTCATTTTATTTTGTCATGTGTGTTGTTGCTAAGTATAGTTTTTTGGTGGGCTGAAGTTAAATTTAATTACTTGTATGCAATTTTAGAAACGATGAACAAAAGCTGTGAGTGGATTAAAAAACAAACTCGATTAAACATTGATATTTGCCGAATTTTGCCTTTATTTATTGTTATTGGTTTGGTTGTAGCTCTAAGTTATTTTTTATTAGATAAACTATATTTTCCATATTTTGAGAGTGTATTGGATCTTAAAAGTGATAATATCTCGTTGAAGTCGGATGAGAAGAGCGACACTAGTCTAATAGCAAACTGGGGAACTTTTGGAGATTTTATTGGCGGTACATTAAACCCTATATTAACTTTTATAAGTATTTGTTTGATATTATATACAGTATATCAAAATAAGAAAGCATTAGATTTTAACTCGGAAGAACTTTCTTTAAGTCGTAAAGCACAGCAAGATTCTTCAAAGTCACAAAACTTAATTCAGAAAACTCAAAATTTACAACAATTTGATAGTCTATTTTTTAGCTTATTAAACCAATTTAAGCATCAGCAAGATAAATTGCTTGAGTTAAATGAAAATGATAAAAGCAAAGTAGATATAGTTTATAGAGATGTTTTTGTAAACGATTATGAGATAGAGTTGGAAGATAAAAGATACAAACTTATGCAAAAGCAAGAGTTCAATCAATATTTCATTTGCTTATTTCAATTATTCAAGTTAATTAATACAAAAATTAATAGATCACCAAATGAGACTGATGAAATAAAAGAATGGGGAGATTACACTTTAGAGAAACAATATATAAATATTCTAAGATCTATAATTCCACCTAAACTCCAACAGCTTCTTTTTTTGAATACTTATACAGAGTTTGATGAATATAGGTGGTATTTATCTTATTATTCTTTTTTAAAACACATGCCATTTAAAAATTTAGAGCGTGGTGATGAATTGTGTATTGATTTATTGGTAATTTCAAAATTTTACGAATTAGATGGTTTTTTGCTTAATAAGGAATTTCAAATTTTTGGAAAATCCATCTATTTTAATAATCTTTTAAATAAAAGTTGGGCAGAGTAAAACTTGAAGTGCGACATAAACCACCTAATTAATTTAAAGGGTTTATGGAGTATATAAAATTGTCATACCATCATCTTAACTTTGAAGATCGTACTGCATTAATGCTTGAGTCAAGAAAAGAAGGCTTTTCAGCCAGAAAATTTGCTGAACTCATTAAAAGACATCCTAGTACGATCTATCGTGAGCTTAAAAGAAATAGCATCAATGACGTTTATCAAGCTCAATATGCTTCTGATAACACCTTCGCTAGACGTAGACGTGGTCACAGAAAACTCAAAATCGATTCAATCCTCTGGAAATTTATTGTTGAAGCGATCCGTTGTTTATGGTCTCCTCAGCAAATAGCAAAACGTTTAAAGACATTTCCTGATTTGGATCAAACAATGAATGTAAGCCATACAACGATTTATTCAACGATACGAGCATTACCAAAGGGTGAGTTGAAAAAAGACTTATTATCCTGTCTGCGTCATGAAAATAAAAAGCGAAAAGCTAACGGTGAACCTAAAAAAGATTCTATATTACAGGATATTAAAACTATTCATGAGCGCCCAGCCGAAGTTCAAGAAAGAAAAATACCGGGTCATTGGGAAGCTGATTTAATTAAAGGTAAAGACAATAAAAGTTCGATAGCAACACTTATTGAACGAAATACACGGCTCTGTATCTTGGCAACATTACCTGATGCAAAGGCAGAATCAGTGCGCAAGGCTTTAACTGAAGCTCTGAAATATTTACCTGCAGAACTGCGTAAAACGTTGACCTATGACCGTGGACGCGAGATGGCAGAACATAAAATACTTGAAGAAGATTTAGGCATAGATGTATATTTCTGTGACCCACATTCACCCTGGCAAAAAGGCACATGCGAAAATATGAATGGTTTAATTAGGCAATATTTACCTAAAGGGATTGATTTAAATCAGGCAGATCAGCATTATTTAAATCAAGTTGCCATGTCACTGAATACTCGTCCTAGAAAAGCGTTAGATTGGCTTACACCATTAGAGAAATTTGCTCAGCTTGTTGATTATCATAAGACTTTTCAAACTGTCGCACCTCATGTTTGAATTCGCCTTGTTATTCAGAATTTCTTGAATCAAATGAGTTGTTTTTTGGTTCGTGGGAGTTTGTTGAAAATAAATTTTTAAACTTTAATGAAATTGTTTGTTATTTTAAGCCTGATGTTGAATCTGAATTGAATGAGGAGGAATTCTATGAAGTAATATTAATTAAAAAAAATGAAAATGATTTAACTGTGAGTTTTGGGATATTTAATCAAAAAGATCAAGCTATTGTAGGTGAATTAAGGAATAGGAGAAAAATAAAATTTAACTATATTCGTTTTTCTAATATTGGTTTTAATTGTTATGTTGATGCTGATCTGACCTTATATTTCTCTGGAATTGAACATATTTTTATTACAAGGGAAAAAAATAAAGTATTTGAACAGGCAGAAGATATCGACTGGAAATAAGAAGACCCGCTTTAAAGCGGGTCTTCTTTTAAAGAAAGATCAGCTTAACCAATCAACTTCTTCATCAGTTCATTTACTTGTGCAGGGTTAGCTTTACCTTTCGCTGCTTTCATCACTTGACCAACAAGACCGTTAAAGGCTTTTTCTTTACCAGATTTATACTCTTCAACCATTTTCTCATTGGCAGCAAGTACGTCTTTAATAATCGCTTCAATTGCGCCTGTATCAGTTTCCTGTTTTAAGCCTTTTTCCGCAATAATTTCATCCGCAGATTTGCCTTCGTCCCACATAAAGCCGAATACTTGCTTCGCGATCTTACCGTTAATTGTGTTGTCCACAATACGTGCGATCATGCTACCAAGTTTTTCCGCAGATACAGGAGAATCAGTCAGTTCCAGGCTTGCTTTGTTTAAGGCACCAGAGAATTCACCCATCACCCAGTTTGCAGAAACTTTACCCTGAGCAGCACCGCCAGCAGCTTTCACCACATCTTCGTAAAACTCAGACATTTCACGGGTTAAAGTCAGAACGTGAGCATCGTACTCAGTTACGCCAAAGTCAGCGACAAAACGGGCACGACGTGCAGCTGGAAGCTCAGGTAAAGCAGCACGAGCGGCTTCAATCTGAGTATCAGAAATGATCACAGGTAACAGGTCTGGGTCTGGGAAGTAGCGGTAATCGTTTGCTTCTTCTTTTGAACGCATTGAACGTGTTTCCATTTTCACAGGATCAAACAGACGTGTTTCCTGATCAATGGTGCCATCCCATTCCAGAATTTCCATCTGACGTTCAATTTCAACATTGATCGCCTGTTCAATGAAACGGAATGAGTTGAGGTTTTTCAGTTCACAGCGTGTACCGAAAGGCTGACCCGGACGGCGTAAAGACACGTTACAGTCCGCACGGAATGAACCTTCTGCCATGTTACCGTCAGAAATACCTAACCAGCGTACAAGCGTGTGAATCGCTTTGATGTAGGCAACAGCTTCTTCAACTGAACGCATATCGGGTTCAGATACGATTTCAAGCAGCGGCGTACCTGCACGGTTTAAGTCAATACCAGACTGACCTTCAAACTGGTCATGGATTGATTTACCTGCATCTTCCTCAAGGTGAGCACGGGTTACGCCAATGCGTTTTACAGTGCCATCTTCAAGCTGGATGTCGATATGACCTAAGCCAACGATTGGATTGTCCATCTGGCTGATCTGGTAGCCTTTTGGAGAGTCAGGGTAGAAATAGTTTTTACGTGCAAATACAGATGCCTGGTCGATGTACGCATCAATTCCCAGACCAAAGCGGATTGCAAGATCAACCACTTCTTTGTTCAGTACAGGAAGTACGCCCGGCATTGCCAAATCAACAAGGCTGGCTTGTGTATTCGGGTCCTGACCAAATGTGGTGGAAGAACCTGAGAAGATTTTAGAATTGGTTGCAAGTTGCGTATGGATTTCGATACCAATAACGACTTCCCAGCCATCAATCAATAATGATTTAGCGGATTGTTTTTGAGCCTGAGCCATTATGCATTCTCCTCAGCAATTGCCGCACGTTTGGTATGCCAGTCGGTTGCTTGCTGATACTGATGTACAACGGACAGCAGTTGAGATTCTGACCAGTAGTTACCAATCAGCTGTAAGCCAACAGGTAGATTATCTACATCAAAACCAACAGGAGCATTGATTGCAGGCAGACCTGCCAGGTTCACAGCCAGTGTGTAAATGTCGCCTAAGTACATTTCAGTCGGGCTGAGGTTTGCACCGATTTTGTAGGCAGTGGTTGGTGCAGAGGGTGCAGCAATCACATCGACATTTTCAAAGGCTTTCAGGAAGTCCAGCTGGATCAGACGGCGTACTTTCTGTGCTTTGACATAGTAAGCATCGTAATAACCCGCAGAAAGGGCATAAGTACCAATCAGGATACGACGCTGTACTTCTGCACCAAAACCTTCTGAACGTGAACGTTTATAAAGATCTAAAATGTCAGTTGGGTTTTCAGCACGATAACCGTAACGCACACCATCGTAACGCTGTAAGTTTGAAGAAGCTTCAGCAGGTGCGATCAGATAATAAGTCGGTACATAAGCATCCGTCATGTTGAGATCAATCTCAACCAGTGTTGCGCCCATGTCTTCGAGTTTTTTCAGTGATTCTTCAACACGTGCTTTAACGTCAGCATCCAGACCCTGAACATTGAAGTACTGTTTAGGAATACCGATACGTAAACCTTTAACAGCTGTAGTGTTCAGGTTTGCCACGTAGTCATCAGCTTCTTTCTGTACAGAAGTTGAATCTTTGGCATCATGACCTGCCATGACATTCATGAGATAAGCACAGTCTTCAGCAGAGCGGGCCATCGGACCACCCTGATCCAGTGATGATGCATAGGCAATCATACCGAAACGGGAAACACGTCCATAGGTTGGTTTAAGACCGGTCAGACCACAGAATGATGCAGGCTGACGGATTGAACCACCCGTGTCTGTACCTGTGGCAAAAGGAGCAAGGTCAGCAGCAACAGCGGCAGCAGAACCACCTGAAGAACCACCAGGAACACGATCCAGCGCCCATGGGTTTCTGGTTGCACCAAAATAAGATGACTCAGAAGTGGAACCCATGGCAAATTCATCCATGTTCACTTTACCCAGCGTCACAAGTCCGGCAGCTTTACCTTTTGCGACCACAGTTGCATCGTAAGGAGAGATAAAGTTATCCAGTATTTTTGAACCGGCTGTGGTTTTAATGCCGTTTGTACAGAAAATGTCCTTGTGTGCAACTGGGATACCTGTCAGTGCGCCTGCGCCACCTGATTTAAGCAGTGCATCAGCGGCATTTGCCTGAGCAATAGCCTGCTCTTCAGCAACCGTAATAAAGGACTGAACCTGTGCATCGATTTTTCCAATGCGTTTTAAATAATGTTCAGTCAGTTCACGGGATGAAAATTCTGCATTCGTCAGACCCTGAGAGAGTTCACGAATGGATAAGCGGTGTAAATCTGTCATAAGAAATAATTCTTTACGTTTGATTTGTGTAAATGATGAAACTGAATAAAAAATTATTCAATTACGCGAGGAACAAGGTACAGACCATCCTGTACAGCAGGTGCAACTGCTTGATATTCATCACGATGATTCTCTTCAGTGACAACGTCTTCACGTAAGGGCTGAGGATTGTCAAAAGGACTTTTCAGTGGTTCAACACCATCGGTATCGATGCCCTTTAGGGTTTCCATCATGCCTAAAATTTTATTTAGACTTTGAGCATATTCAGCAGATTGCGTATCATTGAGCGACAATCGGGCAAGATTGGCGATTGCTGAAACTGTTTGTGCATTTAAATCTGCAGAATGCTGTGCATCCGATGTAGACATAACATCACCTGATCAGTATTAAAAAATTTCTGGATATCGTGCGTTATAATAAGCGATTGACTTGTTCAAATCATCACATTTAGTTAAAGTTGCCACCTTGCGTCCACATAAAGTTTAATCGAGAACGTCTCCGTGATTCTAAAACGACTAATAGGCTTGTTTTCACCAGATCTAGCCATTGATTTAGGTACAGCTAATACACTTATTTATGCGCCAGGACGAGGCATTATATTAAATGAACCGACGGTTGTGGCAATTCGTCACAGTGGTTCACAAAAAATCGTTGCCGCGGTTGGTCTTGATGCAAAACAAATGCTGGGTCGTACACCTGCAAATATTTCTGCAATCCGCCCAATGAAAGATGGTGTGATTGCCGATTTTGAAGTGACTGAAACCATGCTTCATCAGTTCATCACCAAAGTTCATGAAAAGCGTCTGTTTCCACCAGCACCACGTGTCGTGGTTTGTGTTCCATGTAAATCCACGCTTGTGGAGCGCCGTGCAATCCGTGAAGCGGTGTTCAATGCAGGCGCACGTGATGTACGTCTGATTGAAGAACCAATGGCAGCTGCAATTGGTGCAGGTATGCCAGTTGAACAGGCTTGTGGTTCGATGGTGGTGGATGTAGGTGGCGGTACGACTGAAATTGCCATTATTTCCCTGCAGGGTTGTGTATATGCAGATTCACTGCGTATCGGTGGCGATGTGTTTGACGAACATATTATCAACTACGTGCGTAAGGCACATGGTTGTGTGATCGGTGAAACCACAGCAGAAATCATCAAGAAAGAAGTCGGTATGGCTTTACCTGATGAAGGCGTAAAACCACTTGAAATTGAAGTGCGTGGCCGTAACCTTGCTGAAGGTGTACCGCGTGCAATTACTGTAACGTCGGATGAGATTAGCCAGGCAATTTCAGATCCATTACAAAGCATTGTTTCTGCAGTTAAATCTGCGCTTGAGCAGACCCCACCTGAACTGTCTTCTGACATTGCAGAACGTGGTATTGTCCTGACTGGCGGTGGTGCGCTGCTGCGTAACCTGGATAAACTGCTGGCAAAAGAAACAGGCTTGCCTGTTGTGGTTGCTGAAGAGCCTCTGACCTGTGTCACCCGTGGTGGTGGTAAGGTATTGGAATTCTTTGACAATCCAAACCATGACATGTTGTTTGTAGGTTAAATAAAGGACAGGG
Source organism: Acinetobacter chinensis (assembly GCF_002165375.2). Lineage (NCBI taxonomy): Bacteria > Pseudomonadati > Pseudomonadota > Gammaproteobacteria > Moraxellales > Moraxellaceae > Acinetobacter > Acinetobacter chinensis. Next base: position 2,759,305 of record NZ_CP032134.1, on the reverse strand, counting down.
CGGGTGCAAACAAATCTGTTTTCAAGACAGCCGCCATCTTTTCGTTCATTTATTATTGCAGTGATCACCTGTCTGGCCGTGTTGTTTTTTAACTGGCGTATGCCACATGTGATTCAACCTGCCAGAGATGTACTGTACGCGGCATATAATCCAATATATGCCCTGGCCAGTTATCCAGTTTTGTCGAGAGAATGGCTTAACCAGCAGACCAAGTCTGAAGATCAGTTGCGTCGTGAAAATACCGCGATGAATGCTGAATTGCTTCAGGCTCAGGTGCGTCTGCAGAAGCTGTCTGAACTTTCTGCTGAAAATACCCGCTTAAGAGGCTTGCTTGATACGCCATTGATTATTGATGGTCGTATGGAAATTGCTGAAGTGATCGGGACGGATGCAGATCCTTTACGGCATATTATTGTCATTAACCGGGGTTCCAGCAGTAGTCTGAAAGCTGGACAGACTGTTCTGGATGATAAAGGGATCATGGGACAGATTATTGCTGTCTATCCTCACAGTAGCCGGATTATGCTGTTGTCTGATAAAGAGCACTCACTGTCTGTTCGCCTGGAACGTACAGGGATGCGGGCAATTGTCTCTGGAACGGGTGATCTTGGACATCTGAAAATGGAATATGTACCGACCAGTGCCAATATCAAAGTAGGTGAAAAAGTCTACAGTTCAGGACTGGGCGAGCATTTTCCTGCAGGTTACCTGGTCGGTACAGTTTCAGCAGTCAATCGACACAACTCTGGTGAATTTGCCAAAATAGATGTTGTTCCTGCTGCACAGCTGGCGGGTGGGCATCATGTTGTGGTGCTGTTCTCAGACTCACTGGCGATGGAGCAACCTCATGCTGATCGCTAAAATCCGCTCTCATCAGAAACGTGATCCTTTAATCGCAATCGTTGTATCGGTTCTGATTGCTTCCATCCTCATGGTTTATCCACTGTCCTATGCGGTATCGGGCTGGCGTCCATCATTCATGTTAATGATTATGCTGTTCTGGGTACTGTGTCAGCCGACATGGTGCGGTGTGTGGTTTGCATTTGGAGTCGGACTTTTTACCGATCTGCTGTTTGATGCTCCGCTGGGCATGAACGCACTGAGTTTTGTGATTATTACCTTCGTTTCACGCTTTCTGACCCGTGAACGTCGAATCTTGACCTTTTCAAACTTATGGATTATTACGACGCTTGCATTAATTGCACATCTGATGCTTGTGTGGATGATGCAGACCATGGGCGGAATACAGGTATCCATTACCCGTTACTGGCAACCGATGTTGACCAGTGCCATGGTATGGCCTGTGATTTATTTCCTGTTAAGAAGATGGCGCGTTTAATTCTAGCTTCGGGGTCACCCCGACGTAAAGCTTTACTGGAACAGCTCGGGCTGGACTTTGATGTGTTCAGCCCCGATATTGATGAAACAGCTGGAATCAATGAACCTGTTGCAGAATATGTTGAACGTTTAGCCTGTGAAAAAGCACAGGCTGTATTGGATCGGTTTCCTGATGCCATTGTGATTGCGGCAGATACCAGTCTTGGACTGGATGGGCAGATTCTGGGTAAGCCTGAATCCAGAGAACATGCATTAAACATGTGGACAGCTCTCTCAGGTCGGTGGCATGATGTTTATACAGGCGTATGTGTTCGTACATTAAAAGAAAATTACAGTATAGTGGTACGGACGCAGGTCGAGTTTCAGTCTTTAAGTTCAGCAGATATGGAAAACTACTGGGCGACCGGCGAACCGCAGGGTAAAGCAGGAGGATATGCCATACAGGGTATCGCTGCCCGTTTTATCCCGCGTATAGACGGCAGTTACAGCAATGTGGTTGGCTTGCCTTTGCATGAAACGGTACAGTTATTACAGACAGTTAAGGTACTAAATTAACTGCTGAAAAGAATTTTTATAATGTTTTGAGTTTAATTATGTCTGACGAGTTGTTGATTAACGTCACGCCTATGGAATGTCGTGTTGCGTTAATCCAGAACGGCACAGTCAACGAGCTGTTTGTTGAGCGTGCGGCAAAAAGGGGTCTTGTTGGTAATATTTATAAAGGTAAGGTGGTTCGTGTACTTCCAGGTATGCAGGCGGCTTTTGTAGATATTGGTCTTTCCAGAACGGCATTTCTTCATATCAATGATATGGTCTGGCCCCGAAATCAGGCAACCCCCAATGTTTTTGAGCTTCTTCACCCAGGACAGGTTCTGACTGTTCAGGTCATGAAAGATATGCTTGGAACCAAAGGGGCGCGATTAAGTACAGATTTATCCATCCCATCACGTTATCTGGTACTGATGCCGTATGGCAATCATATCGGCGTATCTCAGCGTATAGAATCAGAAGAAGAACGTGACCGTTTGCGCTCCATGATTGAGCGGATTCAGGCGGAACATAAACTGCCAGGCTCAGTGATTGTACGTACAGCAGCGGAAGGCATAGATGAGGCTTCCATTGTTCAGGACATGTGTTATCTGGCAAAACTCTGGGAATATATTCAGCGCAAGCAGAAAAGTATCGTTGTTCCATCGCTTCTTTTTGAGGAACTGCCTTTACCACAGCGCGTCATACGTGACCTGGCAAATGAAGAAACTTCAAAAATCTATGTGGATTCACGTGAGATTTACGGAAAGCTGCAGGAATTTGTTGAAGAATTTGTTCCGAGTATGACTGAATCTTTGATTCATTATCCTGGCGAAAGACCGATTTTTGATCTTTACAATGTTGAAGAAGATATTCAGAAAGCCTTGCAGACCCGTGTAGCACTCAAATCGGGTGGTTATCTGATGATTGATCAGACCGAAGCCATGACCACCATTGATGTCAATACCGGTTCTTATGTGGGTGGAAGATCGCTTGAAGATACTGTGTTTAAAACCAATATGGAAGCGACACAGGTCATTGTACGTCAGCTGCGTTTACGTAATCTGGGCGGTATTATTATTATTGACTTCATTGATATGCAGGAACTTCAGCATAGAGAGGAGGTCATGAGCCAGTTTGAAAAAATGCTTGAACGGGATCATGCAAAAACTAAGATTACTCAAGTCTCAGAACTTGGTTTAGTTGAGATGACCCGTAAGCGTACCCGTGAATCGCTGGAACATCTGTTGTGTGAATCCTGTCCTGTCTGTCAGGGTCGTGGATTTATTAAAACAGCAGAGTCAGTATGTTACGAAATCTTTCGGGAGATCATGCGCTATGCCCGGGCATTTGAGTCACAGAGTGGCTTTACTGTTGTTGCCCATCCATCGGTCATTGATCGGCTGCTTACCGTAGAAGCCCCTGCTGTCGCGGATCTGGAGCATTTTGTGAGCCGTGTCATAAAATTTCAGGTGGAAAATCTGTATACGCAAGAGCAATACGATATCATTTTATCTTAAAATTGTAACAGGATATCGTTAAACACTTGTTACATCTGGAATTTTACTTTTATTTGTGAATTTTTAATACTAGTCGTATCTGATAGCCATAGCCGGAATTCTCCCCCGGTCTTAGCAAAGAGGTGTGACATGGGTATGAGCGATACAATTATTAAGCAAAGTCTGAAAGTTCTGGATGCAAACAAAAGTCTGCACAACGGTTATATTGTGGATGAGCAGGGCAAAGAAGTCCCGATCACTACAGCAATGGTTCGTACAGTCTGTCATCAGTTACTGAAGCAGTGCAGAAACATTAAAAATTAAGGGGCTGATCAAAGCCCCTTAATTTTGTCTATTGATCTGCGGTTAACTCACCGCCTGTAACTTTGGGTCAGCAGTACCAGTGATCTGTTCAAACAGCTGGATCTCATCTTCCAGGTGAGTCAGAAGATTCTGCATTTTGGGTAAGGCATTACGGCAGGCGGTCAAGCCTACTTCCAGTTTATCCATGTAACTGGTCATGGTGATATTCAGTGCCTGACCATCCAGCACAATCGAAGCAGGGTACAGCGCATCCAGTCTTGCACCATTCCAGTACAGCGGTTCACGTGGCCCTGGTACATTGGAAATCACAAGGTTGAAAGCCTGACGTTTAGGCAGAATCCCTGAAGCAATATTCATCCCCGCAACACCATAAACAAAAGCACTGTAGTTCATGATCTGACTTGAGTTCATGCGTTTAAAGCGTTCTTTGGCATTCATGACGCTGCGACGGACAATCTGCAGGCGTTCCAGTGGATCTTCCTTGTGTGTTCCAAGGTTTGCCAGAATCATGGTGATTCGGTTGCTGACAGCAGAATCATCATCACGGATGGATGCTGGAACCATTGCAATCAGTGGTTTTTTAGGCAGGGCATTCTGTTTAAGCAGATATTCACGTAACGCACCTGAACAGATCGCAAGAACAACGTCATTGATGGTTACACCGAGTGCTTTTGCAATACGGTGTAAGCGTGAAAACTCAAATGACTGTGCTGCAAAACGGCGTGATGAACTGACACGCTGGTTCAGAATACTTTGTGGTGCCTGGAAGCTGGACACATAATCTGGATTTTTCCCCATATCTTTAAATACGGTGTTGAACAGTTCCTGTGTCACAATAGGTGTGGCTTCAAGCTGGTCTTTCAGTGTTGCCAGAATTCCTTTAATTTTGCTGGCTTTCGGCTGTTTCAGGCGTTTTGCACGGTTTCCTTCAACACACCACGGTGGCACAATACTTTTGGTGTCAGGATCATGTGAAAGTGATTTTTCAACCAGACGCATTCCTGCTATCCCATCAACCATAGCGTGATGGATTTTAAAATACATACCAAAACGGTTGCCCTCAATTCCTTCAATGATGTGACAGGTCCATAATGGTTTTGCGCGGTCAATCAGAGCACTGTGTTCCTGTGAAATATAGGTCAGTAATTCACGGATACGTCCAGGATGAGGCAAAGCGATGTGGCGGAAATGATGGTCAAGGTCAAACTCTTCATCTTCATCCCAGAACAGTCCATTCAGTTTGTTGTTGAAGGGTGGAATTGGCACTGATTTTGAATTGCGGATGTCCGTTACCAGATCCTGAATGAATGTTTCAGGTGCATTATCAGGAATCTGGAACAGAAATAATCCCCCGACATGCATTGGCTGCTGGCGTTTTTCCAGGGTTAAAAAGATGAAATCAATTGGGTGTAATGGGCGCATGGTATGATTGCCTCACTGCAATTTCGGTACTGTTCCTGCGTGAACAGTCTTGTTAGAATTATAAAATGAGCAAATTCAGTATATCGTGTTTTATGTTCAAAAAAATCGCTTTCTGTGAATTGTTCGTTTAAAAAAATATTACCATTTATGTTCAGTCACAAAAGTTCTTTTTTAAGGCTCACGCTCTGCGATAAATAACCCCTGCATAATTCTGTACAGAAAAATGATAGAAAAAAGGGCAGTCATAAGACCACCCATTTATACCGTAAAAAATACCCAGGCTTATTTCAGATTGCCTGCATGTAAACCGCATTCTTTATGAGTGGCTTCTTCCCACCACCAGCGACCTTCACGTTCATGCTGATTGGGTAGTACGGCGCGGGTACATGGCTCACAGCCAATCGAGATAAAACCGCGCTCATGCAAAGGATTGTATGGAATTTCCATCATACGGATATAGTTCCATACATCTGCGCTGCTCCAGTTCGCCAGCGGATTGTATTTGATCAACTGTTTTCCTGGACCTGAAAAGCCTGCATCTGCCTGTACAACAGGGATTTCATTTCGTGTACCAGGGCTCTGGTCTTTGCGCTGTCCGGTAATCCATCCATCCAGTGTCGCCAGTTTTTTACGCAGTGGCTGAACTTTGCGGATACCGCAGCATTCTTTATGGTCATCCTGGTAAAAACTGAATAAGCCTTTTTCAGTCACCAGTTTCTGTACAGCATCTGACTCCGGAAAACAGATTTCGATCTCGATGCCATAATGCTTACGCACAGTTTCAAGGAACTGATAGGTTTCAGCGTGAAGGCGACCGGTATCCAGGCTGAAAACACGGAATGGTTTGCCCAGGTGTGAAGCCATATCAATCAGCACCACATCTTCAGCGCCTGAAAACGAAATCGCAATTTCACCCTGCTGATTCAAAGCAAGATCAAGAATTTCTGAAGGGGATTTATCGGCATATTCAGATGCAAGTGCATCCACAATATCTATGCTTGGTATAGTCGTCATAAGCGTTCCTGGCAAAATAGGCTTGGATACTTCAACACCTATATAAATTTGATCCGGTATTATTTTAATTGAAATGAAATAAACATCTTATCACTAAAAAATAGATGCTTATGAATAAAATAGATTTAAACAAGCACAGTTATAAACGCAGAGGTTAATGCTATGATAGTGCAAATTTTTCACTGACATTTGGGAGAGCCCATGGAAATCGTATGTCTTGATCTTGAAGGTGTTCTGGTTCCTGAAATCTGGATTAACTTCGCAAAAAAAACAGGTATTAAAGAGCTGGAAGCAACAACCCGTGATATTCCGGACTACGATGTTCTGATGACTCAGCGTCTGAACATTCTGAAACAGCATGGACTGGGGCTGAATGACATTCAGGAAGTGATTGCAGATATGGGGCCTTTCCCAGGTGCGAAAGAGTTTGTTGAATGGGTGCGTACTCATTTTCAGCTGATTATTCTTTCAGATACATTCTATGAATTTGCTCATCCTTTGATGAAACAGCTGGGATGGCCAACGATTTTCTGTCATAAACTTGAGACAGATGAAAATGGCATGATTACAGCGTATAAACTGCGTCAGCCGGATCAGAAGCGCAAGGCAGTTCAGGCATTACATGGTCTGAATTACCGTGTGATTGCTGCTGGTGACTCTTATAACGATACAACAATGCTGGGTGAAGCAGACAAGGGCTTCCTGTTTGATGCACCTGCAAATGTAATTGCTGAATTCCCGCAGTTCCCACCAATTCATGGTTATGAAGCACTTAAAGAAGCAATCCGTAATGCTTCTGTTCGTGATATTCCTGCTTAATTTTTAAAATGGCTGGAAAAGGAAAGGGCGCATATAGCGCCCTTTTTTGTTTAATCCAGATTTACACGATGAAAATCAGAAGCGGTAACCGATTTTCATGCTGTAACCGATAGCATCATTGTCTTTGAATTCAGCTGCATAGACATCAGTTCCAAAATGACTTGCAACCTGTGATTTAGCATCACCCAGCATGAAATATTTCACCCCCGCCTGAATGAAAGATTGAGGTGTTGGTGAGAACTGTCCACCCAGACCAACACTCCAGTAACCATCGGTCGGACCTAAAGTGGAAACCGGATTGCCTGCACCAGAGTCCCAGCCAACCATTACAGTTCCAGCCCATTGGTCATTAAATTTACGACCTATACCGACATTCGCAGAAATCTGGTCTTTTTCATAAGCAACTAAATCGAAGCCTTTACGGTCATTAATGCCGTTTTCTTTGGCGTGATAAGCTGTTAAACCTTCGGCTAATTGTCCAAATTTATTGGGGCGGATTTTAAACTCAGACCAGTCAACCCAGCGTAATTGAGCGAAAGCAACAGTGTTTGCCATGATGCCTGTCTGGAAATCCAGATTGATAGATTGCGGTGTCGTTATATCTGTTTTGGCTTCATTAAACTTATAGTCTTTTTTCATCTGGGGAATTTTACTACCCATCAGAATGCTGTATGGCATTGTTTCATCGACCATAACCTCATGATCAATTTCAGAACGATAGGTTACAGATGCTTTAAGCGCAATTTCTGGAATCTGGTAGGAAAGGCCTGCTAACCAACCAACGGATGAGTTTTCAGATATGGATGCTTTATAACCGGTAAAACGGGTCAGTGTGCTGGCTCCTTGAACATTTGCCCCTTGAGAACATGTTACTTTACTGCCCAAAGGTAGGCAGGTAACCCCACCCAAAGGACCGTAAGCAGAACCATGCAGGGAAACATCCCCTTTCACTGTCTGGTATACTGGGCCTGCATAAATATTCCAGTTTTCTGTTGGTTGGAAACCAAATATGAAAGAGAGTGTCTGGGTATCAACACTTACATTTGTAGCTTCATCACCAGCAGTAAAAGCACCCACTTGGCTAACACCTAAATCACCTGAAAGCTTATCATTTAATACTTTATGGCGTTGGTCAGCTTTAGAATATTCTGCATCAGCACCATAGGGTTGATCGTAAATCAAACCAAACGAAAGATGCTCAGTCATTTGTACTTTTAATGCAGCATTATAGAATTGATAGCTGTTTGCCATATCTCCCAGTTGGGTGCCTGCCAAATCTGTTACGGTACTTTTTTCACCACCAGTTGGTGTAAAGTCTGATTTTAATTTACCTGATACATCTGCATCCAGTACTGAAATGCCTGCTTCAAAATAATTTCCTGGCTGTAAAAATGCTGAGATTGACTGACCTGAGCGATCAAGAGCGGCTGCAAAAACGGTTGATGTTGGTAAACATGCAAACAGCACAGCAGAACTGAGGGCTTTTAATTTCATTTTCTGTCCTTGACTCTAAATGTGAAGAAACACAATCTTTATGTTTCAAAAAATACAAGATATGTAATTTATTTTTAAAGCATATCTTGAGTGAAAAATAACATATTTTAAAAAAGAGTAAATACTCTATTTATAATTTTTGGTAAAAAATTGAATAAATTATGATTATGAAAATATTGAGTTAAATTTGATTAAAAAATATTTTAATTAAATTTTATAATTAATTTTGATAGAGTGATTCTGTTTGTTATTGGATATGGTTTGGTTTTTTGAGTGATGATTAAAGTGTGTGGGCATTAAAAAGCCCTCTTTTTGAGGGCTTTCTTTACTTAGAATTTGTAGCCAATTTTCATACCATAGGCAATGGCATTGTTATCTTCAAAGTCGCCTACTACGTTGCCACCAGTCTGCGCCTGAGCATCGCCCAACCAGAAGTATTTTACACCTGCCTGGATAAAATAGTTTTCAGCAGGGCTGTATTGACCACCCAAGCCTACACTCCAGTAACCTTCAGTTGGTCCAAGTGTGGTAACAGGGTTGCCAGCGCCAGAGTCCCAGCCTACTGATGCAGAGCCAGACCATTTATTGCTGAACTTATGCCCCAGACCAAGACTTGCAGACCATTGATCATCTGTATAGTCAATCAGATTGTTACCACCTGACAGGCTGTTCAGATATTTTGGTGTTACAGCAAAAGTGTCCCAGTGAACCCAGCGGATATTGGCAAATGCGATAGTGTTTTTAGCAATACCTGACTGTAGATCCAGATTTACAGACTGAGGAGTGACAACTTCGGTTTCACTTTTCAGGTTCTTCAGCGCAGGGTTTAAACCGAACGCAAAAGATTCGGTTGTATCCAGATCATGTGTAATTTCAGAGCGATAAGTTACAGCAGCTTTCAGAGCAATTTCTGGAATCTGATAAGCAAAACCCGCTAACCATCCAAAAGCATCATCTTCTTTTAAATGAATGTTGTAACCACCGAGTTTTGTATAACCACCATAAGCCGCACCACGGAGTTGTACGTCACCTTTTACAGTCTGATAAACAGGACCTGCATAAAAATTCCAGTTTTCTGTTGGCTGGTAGCCAATCAGAGCAGTCACGTTATTTGTACGGACTTTAACAGATGTACTTTCATTTGTCCGTTCAGCAAGGTTGGTCTCAGAAAATACGCTTTTTTCTACAGCATACTGAGAGTCAGCACCAAAAGGCTGATCGTAAATTAAACCTACAGAAATTTTATCGGTTGCCTGAACTTTGACTGCAGCAGCAGGGAAGTAATAATCTTCTGCCATATCACTGACTTTATTTCCAGCAATGTCTTTACCTTTGACTTCAGGATCCAGTACGCTGAAAGATGCTTCAGCATAGTTGCCAGGCTGAAGAAAAGCAGAGATGGATTGACCTGAGCGGTCCAGTCCTGCTGCAAAAGTTGTAGCAGGAAGCATGCTGATCAGAATAGCGGATTGAATTTTATTAAGCTTCATGGTTCTTTTCCCTGATGCTGTCTGTAGCTAAAAAGTTGGGAAAAAGTAACATAAATTTAAAAAGAGTAAATGCTCAGTGGCGTTGAAGATTTGAACTGATGAATGCAAAGTTTTTTTGAAATAGAGTAACTGTTCTAATGTTATTCTTATATCTAACTGAATTTAAAAGTAAAAAATAGAGTATTTATTTTAATTTTTTTTGAATAGAGGGTTTTGTCTGAATGGTTGATTTTAAAGCTGTTGATTGTTGAGTGTATAAAAAGTGACAAAAAGACCATCTGTTCAGATGGTCTTTTTAATCAAATCTTGAAAATTAGAATTTATAACCAATTTTCAGACCATAACCCCATGCATCATTATCTTCAAAATCTGCAACATAGTTACTTGTATTGAAGTCAGATGCTGCCTGAGCTTTTGCATCACCCAACATAAAATATTTTACACCACCAGCAATGAAGTAGTTCGGTGCAGGGCTGAACTGTAAGCCTAAACCGACGTTCCAATAGCCTTCAGTTGGACCCAATGTTGATACAGGGTTGCCGGCACCAGAGTCCCAGCCAACAGAGACGTTACCAGCCCATTGTTCATTAAGTTTACGACCTACACCAACAGTTGCAGAAATTTGATCATCTGTATAGCCGACTAAATCGAATCCAGCTGCTTTACCAGGGATGAATTTAGATGCATGACCAAAATCATTTGGGCGGATAGCAAAATCTTTCCAGTTAACCCAACGTAAGTTTGCAAAAGCTACTGTATTTGCCATAACTCCAGTCTGGAAGTCTACGTTAACAGACTGAGGAGTTGTAATTTCAGTTTTACCGGGTTTGTAACCAGCAGCAGGGTTAATTGTGGCGGCTAAAGCACTTGAGCCCAAGCTTTCTTCCATTTGTACTTCATGCTCAATTTCTGAGCGATAAGTAACAGATGCTTTCAATGCGATATCTGGGATCTGGAATGCAGCACCTGCTAACCAACCAACTGCTGAGTCTTCTTTGATTGAGGCATTGTAATCACCAAACGCCGCTAAACCACCGTATGCTGCTCCACGTAACTGTACATTTCCTTTTACAGTCTGGTAAACACCACCACCATAGAAATTGAAGTTTTCAGTTGGTTGAAAACCAACAATCATGGAAATATTTTGAGTTTTTACTTCAACCTTAGTACCTTCGGTACCATTGTGAAATGCGCCCATATTTCCGAAACCTGTTGCAGCAAGAGCGGCAGGAGATTTTTTAGTATCAGTTGAATATTCAGCTTCAGCACCAAATGGTTGGTCATATAAAACGCCAAAAGACAAATTGTCGGTCAATTGAAACTTTAATGCTGCCTGTGGAAAATAGTAGTCGCCTGCCATTTCCCCGACATTGCTATTCTCAAGTCCTAATGTGCCTGCAGGAAGTGCAGGGTTTGGAGTCCAACCATTTTTTACTTTACCCGATACATTTGGATCAAGTACAGAAATACCCGCTTCGAAATAGTTGCCTGGCTGTAAAAATGCCGCAATGGATTGTCCTGAGCGGTCAAGTGCAGCGGCGAATGCTCCGGCAGTTGGCAGTGCTGCAAGTATGATCGCTGTGCTGAGAGCTTTTAATTTCATTCTTCATCTTCCCTTGAGGTTTAACGTCGTTTTTACATTTATTGATTTTGATTGACTCTGGAGGGATCGGGTAAATACACCGAGGCTATCTGTTACTCCATGTGACAAAAATAGCACAATTAAAATAAGAGTAAATGCTCTACAAAAACTATTGAGTTTAAAAAAAGCATTGATTAGAGCTAATATTCTAAATGTTAAAATAATAAAATTTATAAATTATTGAATTTAAATAATTTGTATGGGGTGTTGGGTCTGTTTTTAATTGTTTTGTTTGTATGGAAAATATTCATTTTTTTTACTGAGTGAAATGCTTTGAGTGTTAATTCAGTCACAGTACGATTGTATAAGTATGCCAGTGCATGTCTTTAATAGCCCTGAACTGGCCTGAAATGCATGCTGTTGACATTTATGACTTTACTATAGGGAAAGGAGGCATTTACATGTCTGCATTTTTATGTTTATTGATATTTATCATGAGTTAAGATCGTTGAAAGTGTGAGTGTTGATCAGGTCTGAGCGTATTTAATTTAAAGATGGACTTTTATGAGTGGGGCAGGATATCTGGTTTGATGATCCGTGTTTGCTTTTTGAACCCGTAGGATCTATGAGCTCTGATTGATCGGTAGAGAACAGTTCTGTTTATGGATAATCAGGTTTTTGTGTAACTCAGTGATGTTTTAATCGCACTGTTAAAGGAGGGTATTGTTCTGGGGGTGTCTAAGTTCTGATAAAAATCTGATCCAGGGAAATGGTACGCCCTGCGAGCCTAGAACTTTAGGTTTAATATATTGATATATAATAATTATATATTATTTAAATTGGCTTCAGGTACTCACTCAGGTACTCATTTAAGGAAATGCCCTGGTTGGTTCACCGTGAATTAGGGTTGTTTCTACGAATCTGCAAAACAACCCCATGATGCTTATCTTTCTTCCATACCTGGTTATACAAAGTCACTTTTTACGTTGACGTACGTTGACAGATTGGTATTTCATATAAATGAGCTAAATCCCTTTCCTATATAGCATTGATAGGTGTTTTAGCCTGTATATGTAGCCGTGTCGTCAACGTAAATTTACCCTTACGTAGTCTTACGAAACACCTTATCGTCAAAAAAGACGTAAAGCTTTCGCCGTGTAGGTTTAGACCTTCTTTTGTGCCATTTAAACTTGAATGGCGTAAGAGTAATTATGGTGTAGCCAATACCCATTCATCCAATTGATTTACAATAATCTTGTGATACGGAATTAAAGATCAAAAATCACCGTGTCCCTTATAGATCATGACATACATACAAATTTTAATAAGTGAGCTGTATTGCAAAAAATTAGCCGTCCTTCTATCTCTAAAATCGTGACCATCTTGTTTGACGTAGTTTGACAAAACGCACTTTTTATAAAAATGCTAAAGCCCTTGTATATCTTGGCTTTGAGGTACTATTACAGCGGATTTTACACACACCTTGTCATGCAAGCTTTAAGGCCATTTTGCAACACAGATCGGCACATATACTAGTATGTTTTAACCCTCATAGATTTGAAATCCAATAGGGGTATTTCGGATACTAAATCCTGAATTTGTCATACGTAGTCATACGGATTTACCTTGATGAAACACCATTTTTAAAAACTCACTTAAAACGGCTGTAATACACCACTGATAAGGCTTTCAATAGCATATACATGCTGTTTTATACATGGGGCTGTCAAAGTGAATTGCTTGTGTCTTGTATGACAAAATATACGGTACTTTCTGCAAGGGGGTACTATTTTTTGCTGTACGTAGCTGTACAAAACAGCATTTTTTATTGTGAGTGAATGGCCTACCAGTACAGCTATTAAGTGTGTTTTATTGCTAGGAGCTGTATAGCGAATTCTTGCAGGGCAAAATAAAGAGTTTTACTTGATGATTCTTGATGGAATCAAGCAACCATCAAAAAACGGTAAGCCTTACTGCATATAGATTAGAAGGTGATTTTCATAGTATTGGGTTGGTCACTCATCAAGTAAAAAAGAATAGGCTTTGTCCTGCAAGCAATATGGATTCTTCTTAGACAGAATCAATTTATTTACGTTGACGTACGTTGACAGAATGTCATTTAAAAAAATAGCTTAAAGCCTTTCTGTGCATGGGTTTGAATGGGATTTAATGCTTAATTTAAGTACGTGCCGTCAACCTAAATTACCGATACCTTGTATAGCTAAACTCACGATATATTTGTCGGTAAAAAGCTTACATTATGACGTCAAAATATGCCGTCTTATCTTTAAATATGCATATAAAGCCATATATATGAAATGTAAGGGTATGTATAATGCCTTGCCTTTCGGTGATAGTTGTTGTAACTGTTGGACAACAATTAGAAAGCTCGATAGCCATTTTAGGCTCAGTGTGGACTGTTTTTCCGCATATATTTATAGGAGGTACAGCATGGCTCATACTGCACTTCAAGTTGCTGATGAGTTTACAAGACTTGGTAATCAAGATGGTAAATATTTTACTCAGATGCAACTATTAAAATTGGTTTATATTGCACATGGTTGGATGCTTGCCGTTTTTAATGAACCATTGATTTATGATGAAGTTCAAGCGTGGAAGTTTGGACCAGTCATACCAAATCTTTATCAAGAATTAAAGATTTATGGCTCAGCCCCAATCATGAACTCTATCCTCCAATTCCCTACTCAATTTAATGATAGAGAGAATCAAATCATTCATTTTACTTATGCAAGTTATGGTGATTTTAGTGCATATCAACTTTCTGACATCACTCATGCTCCAGATACACCATGGTCAGAAACATATGGAAAAGGAGCTGGGTGGGCTGAGTTGATTCCAAATAATGTTATCCAAAACCATTACCAAAGCTTATACCATAAGTACTTTAGCTAGGCGGTAATTAAAATTGTCTGTAATTGATCCGGCCAAGTTAAAAACGGTTAGTAATGACAAAATTCTTCAAGTTGAAGATGGCTCTACAAATAATAAACCAGAGCCATCTAATGAAAATTTAAATAAGCAATTAAATAGTGAAAGTGAAGAGCTTGATAAGCAATTAAAAATTAAAGCCACACAAAATGATCATACCAGAGATCAAAAATGGAAAGATCATTTTGCCTTTGCATTCATTTGTGCTTTTTGGATCCTTTGGCTGTTATTCATAGTGATGTGTATATCATTAATATGGCATTGGATAACTCCTGCTAGTTGGCAATGGTTGAATACTGAACAACTAGATAAGATTAAAGTTATAATCTTGGCTGCTTTGGCATCTAAAGCAATTAGTAATAAAATAGAAAAGTCATAAGCCTCATCGAAGGTCTTACCAACATCGCAACAACTGCAACACATCTATCCGAACTTCTACCACTTCTAGATCTGCACCTCTTAGACATATCCTTTGTGGTGGTACCTTGATTGATATTGGTATAAAAACACAAGTTGCTTAGTTTTCCCAAAAAAATTAATAATTACTCATCGTAATTTTACTTGGTAATATTTTTATATTTTCTTAATTATTTTGTACCTCAAAAATAATTTATCCTAAGCGTGGAACGGACTTAATATTCAAAATCACAAGTAGCACTGTAAAAATTATTTTTACATTGAAACATAACATTTGAATTGTAAGCTTTTAATAATTCAATGTTATTATTAAAAACAGTAAGGTCAATTCCTGTTTGATGGAATCTTGATTGCCCCTTTTCTTTTAAATAATCCAATTTTTGTTTTAAGAATGGATACTCTTTAATAAATTCATCTAATGAATTATTTTTTATTACCACACTTAAAAACATATTTTTATTTAAGTTGAATCCCATAGCAAATGGCTTATTATCATATAAAGCACCATAATCAACATACCCTCTATCTGAGAGTAAGCAAGTCTGACTATCGTAAATATTTAGAACGAGAACGATAACCTTTGACTTAGGGTCAAATAGGCCATCAACCAGATATTCAGCAATTGATTTACCATACATTTGAACTGTAAGTGCAATAAAAATTGTTCTGAGCCAATTTAAGTATTGCTCGATAGAGACATCTAATCTATCAAGATATTCAGGGCTTATATGAATGTTATTGGAGTTTATTTTTCTAAACTCTCTTAATAAGCTCTCATCTGTAGGAATTAGGTTTTGTAGAGGATGAAAAGAATTCAAAACTTTTTTAATACTAAATGGATTTCTTAAAAAATTAAGAAATTTCGCGCTAACTAAGTCTATAATTTCTTGTTCATCTATATCCTCTTTAGATTTAACTTTTCTTTGTAAGTTGCTAGTTAAAGCTTCAATTTTTCTTTCAAACTTATTAAAAAAAAACTCAAAGTTAATTCTAGTTGAATCACTTAATATGTTAAACGTGTATAAATCATTTATACTCAAATTTTTTTCAATTTTGACCCCTGTTTTATTTGTTAATTTAAAAAAATGTTGCTCTCTATCTAAGATTTCAAATTCATAAATTTTCCTTTTCTCTCTTTCCGCTAAAGGGTTAATTGAGTTTTGCTTTTGCTCAACCTGAGAAATGAAATGTTGATTTTTGGTATGATTTTCAAACATAATCTCTCCTAAAATATATTAGATATCAGAATGATAAATCAGGATAACCCACTAATAAAAAAAAGAAAATAAATACTCCCCCTGGTCTTATTGTCTTTTTAGTGTTCCAATGTAGCCATGCTAAATGTGGTAATGCCTCCACCATTGGGGAAGTTCTTAGTTTTGGGGCTTCGACCCAATACAATCATGACAATTACTCTATTTAGGTTTGGCATTTGTCACTTATCAAAATTTATATTTTTCTATAGAAGCGTGGCTTAATGGCTTAATTGGTATCTACCCCTTATATAGTAAGGGATTTCACTTAGCCAATACCCTAAAAAGCCATTGGCATAGTGGCTTAATCAAGATGACTTATTCACTCATTAAGCCACTATGCCACTACACAAAACACTATCTTGCTTAATAAAAAGCCTTTTATAGCAAGGCTTTCAGGGGTATTAAGCCATTAAGCCACTCCTACCAATAAAATAGGGTTGATTAAAACATATCGAACCTTAGAGATTTCCTCCACTCTCAGGTAATGACAATCAATAAGTTCATCCAATACAGGCTCTAGTTTTTGTTTGCTACCTCTCATTGGACGAGGACAGCTATTCATAAAACTTGAATAAGTCATTCGTTCTATATTTTTGTTAGAACAATATTTAGCGAACCACTTAATCAACTTCTCTGCGTCACTTTCGGCTTTAACCTCAATATCTGCATACATAGCCCATTCATTCAGGGAGTGCTTAACAACTTCACACGCTCCCTTTAAGGTACTGGCGTCAATCCACTGTAAACCCTGAAAATAAGCGAATACGGTTGCCAGACGCCGTGCTAACTGACTGGCACGACTGGCAAATGCCTGCAGGTATTCATAGCGTTTACCTTTACCCTGTAACTCCTCAAACATATTGTAAAACGATGCATCTATATCCCTTGCTTCATCATTCATAGGAATGACATAGCGACCATTATTGAGTTCTTGCCCTCCTTGCGGTCTAGGGCAGTCATCTAATAAATATTCGCACCGTGTCCAGTAAGCGATAAGCCTATGGTCATGACTGGCATTCTTAGATCGGTAAATGGCATCCTGCAGACGTGTGCCGGCTAAGTTCTCAGGGATAGTCAGAATAAACCTGGGTAAAAATCCCTGTCCTCTTAATACAGGGTCTCTGAGTGCATCGGCTAAAACTTCATGTTGTCCCTGCAGGTTGAATGTCAGACGAACGTCATAAGCACGGCCACTACCATTTAAATTGGATTTAGACCGGGTACGTTCCACAAAACCATCATCAAACAGTTTGGCATAACCTCCGATAGCCTGAGTACGTGTATCACCTTTCATAGTGTACCCACCAAAGAACTGTCCTGCTTCATCACTGGCAATGGAAGCGTTATTGAGTACACCATCCACATAAAGCCCAGCAATAGATTCAAGAGTAATATCACTGTAAAGCGTACTGGGGTCATGCGGTGGTGGGTTTTCAGCACAATAGGCTTCACGATCCTTTTTATTCAATGATGCCTGACCACTTTTCCATTGTTCAAGGTCACGGCGGTACTGTTCATACTGTTTACGCTCATGCTGAATAATGGCTTTGTCTGCCATATTCCGGCTCGTACTTTTACGGCTTCCACTTTGCCCCTCTGTGAGTAAATACAGACTGCAGGGCTCACCCTGAGCATTGAACGGATGCGGTGCATTTACATGAGCCTGGGCAATATGGGACATAGCACCAATGACGCACTGAGCAGACATAGCAACAGGAGCCTGTACATACTCAGCAATCGCCATGACTGCCTCCCTTGCCAGTGGTGGTAAAGCATGAATAGGATAGGGGGTATTCAGATGGGTTTCAGGCTGTGCCAGTGGCAGTAATTCACCCCATTGATCAGAGGGTGATAAGAGCCTGATAGATTCATCAAGAAATATGGATACATTCTCTGCATCATCATCCTTATAAAGCTCAATAAGGAATTCGTTTTTAATTCCCTGCTCATCAATCACGATATGCTGATTCAGCAACTGAACCGCCGTGTTCTGCTCCAGCATCTGAAATGCCTCAAGCTGAATATGCTCAGGACGTACCGGCATATAAAGTCGCTTATGGTCACTCTCTGACAGTTGGTTAATCACAAACTGGATCTGCTCGAAATCAAAAGGTTTCAGCTCTGTCTGTCTGCTGTTGCATAGGGAGGGTAACAATACCAAAGCCACGGCGTAACCTGTCTGGGTAATCTTAAAGAATGCCTCCAGGCTGTAGGTGATGATGACAGGCTCAACTTTTTTCAACTGACCATAGTAAGCAAAACCCTTTGCCAGTCCGTTAGGCATGATCTGCACACGCTGGCCATCCTGTAATACGGCGCACTGGATCTGCTTCAGCTGACCATTTACGACAGGTAAAATCAAAGGCTGTTCATAGGTGGTGCCACTTATGTTCACAGTACACTGATCGACATAAATCGGCTGTTCAGGACTGCCAAAACGCTGAATAACCGGATGATTGATATATTCGTTATCTGATGGACTTAGAACAGTACATTGAGCTATGATTTCATTGGGTTTGATGGAGGTGGTGATATTCATAGTGTCACCGCCTTTTTATTTGATTCCAGTTCTTCTTTATAACCATTTTGAACATGCTCAAAATGACTTACTCTTTCTTCTGCAAAAAATTCTGTTAAATCCAGAAGCTTCTGTAATTTATAAAAATTAGAGGCGTGAACACCCTGTTCTTTAAGCCTAACCTGTAACTCCTTTGACTCCATACGTGCTTGAGAAATAAGAATAGACAGCCATTCAGTAGACTCGTGAGCCACGGCATAGGCGAAATGCAGGTCATCTGCACCATAAGTTTCGAGCGTATTTTTAGAATTGATATGATTAGGCATGATTAATGCGCTCCGTTTGAATTAAAGGAGCTTTGCCAATCACGGCCAAGTGATGAGGGTGGCAAAGCTGAAAAGGGTTGGCCGACAGGTTCAAACGGTTACCTGCACACTCGAAAGTGTCCCTCTCCAGCTTCACCATAAAATGCGAACGCATAGAGATTTCACGCACAAAAAAAGCCCTTGCGGACTGTGCGCCGTTTGAAAATTTATAGCCGGCCAAGGCTAATTCACCATGTGGGTGAACACCATTAGCATAAGATGGTTTAGTACAGCTTGCAACCAGAAAAACAGTGAACGCCCAGACTAAGCACAATTTTAAAAGGTTGATTGAAAGTTCTTTCATGCTTTGAACTCCCGATATTTATAACGAGCATGATTACCATTGCTGTTATGGTTGGGTTCCTGATGCGTCACAATTTCATGCCCTAAATTGCGCAGGCGATTGATTACCGCACTCAGGCGATAACAGTTAAACAGGTTGATTGCTTCAGCTTGAGTGATGGATTTTCCTTGTTTTAGATGTCTTAGGATTTGGGTCTGATGGGTCATAGTCATTTCGATTCACTCCCAATTTTAATAGTGTCCAGGAGTGTTGAGAGGTGATGCATTGCCTGTTGTTCTGTATCGAGCATCTGCACGATCTGCTTAGGCGAAATATGGACGCTCTTAAGGCGTGTAGGTCGGATATATTCGGCAAGGGCATCAATGCGCTTTTTAACAAGCTCTGTATACTCCATTGATTCATCAATGCCAGCTTTCATACTGCGCTGATAATTGGCATCCAGTACGTCATATAGGTCATTTAAAGTGGCTGACGTTTCTTTTAATTGGTCATGATTAATATTGGTCACTAAATCACGGTTATAGACATCTTTAGCTAAGGCGTTGAGTTGACGACATGCATTCAGAGCAATGGACTTAATTTGAGTTTTAGTCATAGATTAAGCCTCCAATACTGCAAGGCTTTGCATTTGAGTATTATGCCATTCAATCAGCTGGGCATAGTCGAAATAGACAGGGGCTTGGCGTGTGGAGCCGGCTTTATATGGCTTTGGAAACGTTGGGTCATTCAGTGTCAGTTCACGTAAGGCATTGCGCTTTATGCTCAATAACTCACATGCCTGATTATAAGTAACTCGGATAGGTTGCATGTGTTTAGCTCCACATAACAGAGATGGATCCGTAAATTTGAACAACTCCTATAAGTGATATTCTGCTCCTCAAATGATGTTATAAACATCAATATATGGAGTATTTTATGGCACGTAGACCAAGAAGAAATCATTCAAATGATTTTAAAGCTAAGGTAGCACTTGCTGCGATTAAAGCAGAAAAAACACTTGCTGAATTGAGTGCTGAGTTTGATGTTCATCAAAACCAAATTATTGACTGGAAAAATCAATTGATCTCAGCTTCCTCGCAAGCTTTCGATCAATCAAAAGCTCCAACAGAACCACCCATCGATCTAAAAAAACTACATGCAAAAATCGGTGAGCAGGCATTAGAAATTGATTTTTTAGAAGGTGTGTTGAAGAAACTGGGCCGCTTCAACCACAAAAGTTAATCGACGACTCACTTCAGATTTCAGTATCTAAGCAAGCTAAGCTGCTGAAAGTCTCCCGTGGTTGTTATTACTATCGCCCAAAACCTGTGAGTGCATCAGATCTGAAGCTGATGCGATGTATTGATGAATTACATATGCAATATCCTTTTGCAGGCAGTCGTATGATGCGTGATTTGTTGAATCGTCAAGGACATCATATAGGACGACGTCATACACGTACTTTAATGAAGAAAATGGGTATTCAGGCGTTATATTGCAAACCAAATTTAAGCCAGGCTAATCAAGCTCACCGTAAATATCCATATCTGCTCAAAGGGTTGGCTATTCAGCGCAGTAATCAAGTGTGGTCTACGGATATAACGTATATCCCTATGGCAAAAGGCTTTGTTTATTTATGTGCTGTGATTGATTGGCATAGCCGCAAGGTACTTGCGCATAGGGTATCGATTAGTATGGAGGTGGATTTTTGTATTTCGGCTTTAAATGAAGCGATTGAAAAATATGGTCGACCTGAAATATTTAATACAGACCAAGGCAGCCAGTTTACCAGTGATGCATTTATTGATGTATTGAAATCAAATGGCATTCAAATCAGTATGGATGGTAAAGGTCGATGGGTAGATAATGTGATGGTTGAACGATTATGGCGGAGCGTTAAATATGAAGAGGTGTATCTCAAAGCTTATAGCAGTGTCACAGATGCGAAAAAGCAATTAAGTGCATATTTTGAGTTTTATAATTTGAAACGACCTCATTCGAGTCTAGACAAAATGACACCAAATGAGTTTTACTATGATCAGCTACCCCAACAAAACAAGGTGGCTTAACTAGAGCGGAATATCACTTATAAATACGCTTTTAGTTGTTCAAACAAGTGGGACCACCTCTTAACTGTTTATGATGGAGCTAGTATGTTTATGATTATTTTAGTGAAAAACCTTTGATCTAGCATAAGGGGTAACGTGCAAGCATAGAGGGTATTATGCTTGCAGATACGACTTATTTTTGTTGGATACTGAACTCACTGGATAACCAGTTTTCAATTGTTTTCGTACTTAAGTTATATTTACCGGCATACTCTCTGGCAAATAAAGCATAAGAGTGATAATTATTATTTAGCCATTTTTCAAATATTTCTTTTTTATATTGATTATATTTGTTTGCTCTACCTTGTCCCCCTAGCGATGGAATATTAACTGATTCAATATGATTTTTTTGTTTAGGGTTTAGCATAATACTTGTATATAGACGTCCAAGGTCGGCATATATATCTTCAATAGAATTAATTAAAAAATCCATATCTTCATGCGTTATATTGTCTTTTTTAAAAAGAGTGTAATCACTGATGAGAATATATGCATGAATACGGGAAAGAGTAGAGTAGTCATGCTTGTTCATTTTTATTTTTGAACGTTTATGCAGTTTTTTTAAATTTGAATCATCATTAATACAATCTTCTTCAGAGTTATAAGGGAATGGATTTCGCATAATATGATTCATCGAACTGAAAATAAAAGGCTCATCTGTTATCCCTAGTAATTTAAAAATATTAAGATAACTGGCAAACAAATATCCATCACGATCGTAAACGCTCTGTAAATGGGATAGATTGTCAATATTGACCTCATCTGTTAAATCTAAAACCTCACTGACGTCTTCTTTTAAGCATATGTCCACAGTTCAAGCCTCCCACAGCATCCCCAAAAAATTAACCAGGTAAACACATTGGGTATGTGCTTTCGGATGCCTCCTATACCTGGCAAACTGAATATAAGAGATAAAAGGTTAAATATGAACGTATAAGCCTATGTGGTGCGACATATCACGGCGTTATACTTTCTTAAATTGAATTAGATTGTCTTGTTCAATCAGTTTTATTTGCTGAGCATATTCATAAGCACTGATATATCCATCCCTGTTTTTGTCCAGGTAGTCACTCCACCAGTACATCATCTTTTTACGCTCATCCAAAAATTCAACATGATGGGTATATGCTAAGCGGACCTGGTCACGCTCCTGGTGGCTCATTTGTTTCTCAACAGCTTCCTCGGTGAATAACATGCTTTCCACAAGTGCGCCACATGCCATACCCCTAAAACCATGCAGGCATACATCTTCATTGGTGTCATAGCCCATACGCCTTAATGTGTTGTTAATGGTGGATTCACTGATAAAGCCGTAGGGGTCGCCGTGTTTAGGAAATACATTCTCATACATGCCACTGTAAGTCTGAATCTCTTTTAAGATGGTCAGCACCTGAGGGGAGAGGATAATTAAATGCTCAGTCTTCATCTTCGCCCCACGGTGAGCGTATTTACTGCCTTTTATGCTTTGGCGTTCAGGTGGTATGAGCCATTGTCCCTTTTCTAAATCAAACTCTGACCAGCGAGCAAAGCGCACCTCACTGGATCGGGTAAAAGTATGCAGGGTAAAAATCAAACATAACTTGGTAATTGGGTAGCCTTTATCAGCATCAATTTTCTGTAGAAATTCAGTCAGCCGGGTGGGGTGTAACTTAGGATGATGTTTCGTTTTACGGGTGACTGTAATAGCATCCTTAAGACTTGATGCTGGGTTAAGCTCAATCAGTCCCTTTGAAATGGCATAAGCAAAGATACTGACAAAACGCTGTCTGGTTTTTTTAACCACTTCAAGAAAGCCCATATCTTCTATCTGACTTAATACAAGATTCAGGTCTTTGGGTTTGATGCTGTCGATTGAGCGAGTTCCAATTACAGGGAATACATACTGAATAAGGTTTTTCAAAGCTCTGTCTGCAGTTTCTTCACTCCATTTACCACTCGCCTTATATGCGACATGCCAGGCTCGGGCAATGGGTTCAAAGTGGTATTTATTATCCTGTTTGGATTGCTCTATGGCTATTTGTTCTTTTGGATCTAATTCATTGGCAATCATGGTTTGATATTTTGCCCGGTACTCTCTTGCCTTTGCTAATTTGATAGCAGGATAAGTACCTATAGTAATAATTTGAGTACCCAATGAGTTTTTGTATCTATATCGCCAGGTTTTGGTGCCTGATGTACGAATAAGCAAAATTAGACCATCACCATCAAACATGGAGTAATCTTTTTCTTTTGGTTTTGCAGATGCACATTGAGGATCTGTAAGGGGTTTCACCAATTTTGCCATGAAAATGAGTACCTGAAAATTGATAGAATCGGGCTAGGTACTCATTAAGGTACTCATTATTTAATGCTGTATCAAGCTATATAAGATGATATACGATCATGAGATTTATTTAAGTTATTGATATTTATGATTTGAATTGTATGTTCGGTTGTATGGGTTTATGAATTTGGTACGCCCTGCGGGACTCGAACCCACGTCGGTCGCTTAGGAGGCAACTGCTCTATCCAGTTAAGCTAAAGGCGTAAACTTTGCAGTAATTTACTGCATATACATCTGAAAAAAAAGCTATTATCGAAATAATAGCTTTTTTCTGTCTGTTATTTATCTTCTGGTTTTATCTCATTTGGATTGAGAATATCAAACAGCACCAGCATGAAAGTGATCCATACTGGAATCATCAGGACGGATTCTTTAAAGCCTTGATCCCACATGATGTACAGCACAATACCAATGAAAATAATCACAAGGAAGTTACTGACTGGAGCCCATAAAGCCGGATATTTACTGGTTTGACCGGTCAGTCTCAGCGCACGTTTAAATTTAAGATGCGTCAGCGTAATCATTAACCAGTTCAGAACCAGTGCTCCAACTACGATATACATCAGATGGCTCAGTGCATCTTCTGGTAGGTAGTAGTTCAGAGGTACACAGCCCAGGATCAGAAATGCAGACATCAGTACAGCAGGGATCGGTACACCGTGTTTGTTGGTTCTAGTAAAGATTTTCGGAGCATTGCCTTGCATCGCCAGACCGTACAACATACGGCTGTTGGCATACATGCCACTATTATAAACAGAAAGTGCTGCAGTCAGGATAATAAAGTTCACAAGGTGTGCAGCCCAGGCAATCCCGATCATGCTGAAGACCATCACGAATGGGCTTTTGTCCAGTCCGCCAAAGTTCAGCTGATTCCATGGAACCAGTGAAAGCAGGATAATCATTGAACCCACGTAAAAAATTAAAATACGGGGTACAACCTGATTGATTGCTTTTGGAATGGTTTTTCCTGGATCTTTAGCTTCCGCAGCTGCCATACCGACCAGTTCAATACCGCCAAATCCAAACATCAGGAAGGCAAGCATATAGAACAGACCATCAAAACCATTTGGAAAGAAGCCACCATGTGTCCACAGGTTGGAGAAGGCGATACCTGAGGCTGCATCAGCAGTCATAATCAAATAAACACCAAAGACAATCATGGAAATAATAGCGGTCACTTTAACAATCGAAAGCCAGAATTCAGATTCACCATAAAATTTGACGTTGGCAATGTTAATCAGGGTAATGACAATAAAGAAGAACAGCACTGAGACCCAGTTTGGAATTTCAGGCCACCAGTAATTGATGTATTTTCCGACAGCAGTCAGTTCAGTCATGGCAACCAGGATATACAGCATCCAGTAGTTCCAGCCAGTCAGAAATCCTGGAAATTTCCCCCAGTATTTGTTGGCAAAATGGCTGAAAGAACCTGCGACAGGTTCATGCACAATCATTTCGCCCAGCTGACGCATGATCAGAAAAACAATTAAGCCGCCAATGGCATAGCCCAGAATGATCGAAGGTCCTGCCTGTTGAATAACATGTGCAGACCCCAGAAATAAACCCGTACCAATCGCACCACCCATTGCAATGAGCTGGATGTGCCGGTTTTTCAGCCCACGCTGAAGTGAAGAAGGCTCGTTGTTCAATGTTATTAGCCCGTGAATGAAGAGTAAAATGATTGTAATGTATCAATGTCCCGAAGCCTAGAGCACAAGCGATAAGCAGGGATTATTGATTATATGTATGAAATGTAGAATTTTAATAAATAATATATGAATCAATATATTAATTTTATTTGTATATTCCTGCGATTAAAATGTTCCTTTGAGTCATTCTGTTTTGAGCGTTTGTTTTTTATACTTAAGTCATGTACAGAATGATTTTTACTGAAAAAGTATTATGATTAAAACGTTCATATTCCAGTGAATATGGCAAAAACAATGAAAAATTAAAGGATTGGCGAATAAATGAGTTTTGCTCCACAGATAAAAATTCCAGCGACTTATATGCGTGGTGGTACGAGTAAGGGTGTGTTCTTTAAACTGGATGATCTGCCTGTGCTTGCGCAGCAGCCTGGTCAGGTGCGCGATCAGCTTTTATTGCGTGTGATCGGCAGTCCTGATCCTTATGCTAAGCAGATTGATGGAATGGGTGGGGCGACATCAAGTACAAGTAAAACGGTGATTCTGTCTAAAAGTGAACAGGCAGATCATGATGTGGATTATCTGTTTGGGCAGGTCTCAATAGACCGTCCATTTGTGGACTGGAGTGGAAACTGCGGCAACCTGACAGCTGCGGTGGGTTCGTTTGCCATCAGTAATGGTCTGGTGGATGCATCCCGCATTCCTGAAAATGGAATCTGCACGGTTCGGATTTGGCAGAAAAATATCCAGAAAACCATTATCGCTCATGTGCCTGTCAGTAATGGTCAGGTTCAGGAAACCGGTGATTTTGAACTGGATGGTGTGACTTTTCCTGCGGCAGAAGTGCAGATTGAGTTTCTTGATCCTGCGGACGATGGCGAAGATGGTGGTGCAATGTTCCCGACAGGAAATGTTGTGGATACACTGGAAGTTCCAGGGATTGGCGAGTTTCAGGTCACGCTGATCAATGCAGGTATTCCTACGGTTTTCCTGAACGCAGAAGATATTGGTTATACAGGTGCTGAACTTCAGGAAGACATTAACAGTGATAATGAAGCACTGAAAAAATTTGAGACTATTCGCGCTTATGGTGCTCTGAAAATGGGTCTGATTAAAGATGTTGCGGAAGCAGCTACCCGTCAGCATACGCCAAAAGTTGCATTTGTTGCTCAGCCTAAAAGCTATAAAGCATCAAGTGGTAAGCAGGTCAGTGACACTGATGTGGATCTTCTGGTCCGTGCATTATCTATGGGTAAGCTGCACCATGCCATGATGGGGACAGCAGCTGTGGCGATTGGTACAGCAGCAGCCGTTCCAGGCACACTGGTCAATCTGGCAGCGGGTGGTGGTGAGCGTGAGGCAGTGCGTTTTGGTCATCCATCAGGGACTTTGCGTGTTGGTGCGCAGGCTGTTATGGAAAATGGTCAGTGGGCTGTGAAAAAAGCCATTATGAGCCGAAGTGCAAGAGTGTTGATGGAAGGCTGGGTCAGAATACCTGGTGATGCCTTAAAATAATATTTTCAGAATGTGCTGATTTTGATAACTGAACCCTGCTCTGGCAGGGTTCAGTTTTTTCACAGGGTTGGTTTTTGTGAAAATTATGATGCTGAGCATAGAGAAACAAGGTGTTCTGAAGTATGATGCATGAGAGTTTTAAAGAGCAGACTCTGGATGTAATGCTGTGTTTTTAGCTGTGCTGAAAAGATTTACATCTGAATTCTGTGTGATTCTTTATTTTCTGAGGTCACTGTTTTTATTTTTATAAAACAGCCAGGAAAAAAGAATCGGAAGATTACCTGCAAATATCGACTGAAAGATCAGAGGCATCATGTCATCTTTTACTGACGCACCCTCAAATGTACTGGCTGAAGCGCAGGAGCGTATTCAGCAGGATTTACTGACTGCACTGGATGCATTTTCCTTGCCTGAACCACTGAAAGGTGCTGTGTATCATGCAGTCATGCTGGGTGGGAAGCGGGTAAGACCTGCGCTGTGTTATGCCGTGGCAGATATCAGACCTGGGGTGAATGCGGCAGCAGTACGCCGTGCAGCTGTGGCTGTTGAGCTGATTCACTGTTATTCACTGGCGCATGATGATTTGCCATGTATGGATAATGATCTGCTACGCCGTGGGCAGCCGACCTGTCATGTGGCATTTGGTGAAAGTACAGCATTGCTGGCGGGCGATATTTTACAGTCTATGGCGTTCGAAATTCTGGGAAGCCGTCTGTTTGATCAGAGTGCAGCTGTAGATGCATCCATTGTTTTAAAACAGGTCCAGATACTGGCAACTGCAACATCAAAAATGGTGTGTGGGCAGGTTATGGATCTTCAGGCGGAAGGGCAGCATGTCAGCCAGGAAGTGCTTGAAAATATTCATAGAAATAAAACAGGTGCATTGATTTCTGCTGCTATCATGATGGCAGCTGTTGCGGTATTTGAAGGCACTGATCAGGCAATACCTGAGCTGAGAAAATTTGGGCAGAGCATTGGTCTGGCTTTTCAGGTGCAGGATGATATTCTGGATATTGTGGCTGAAACTGAAGTGCTGGGTAAAACTGCGGGTAAGGATCAGCAGGCTGATAAATCAACCTATCCAGCCTTGATGGGGCTGGAGCAGGCAAAAGCTTATGCAAAAGAACTGCATGATCAGGCATTTGCTTCACTGGTGTCTTTTGGTGATTCTGCATGGATGCTGAACAGTATTGCTGTTTTTCTGCTTTCACGTAAAAACTGATTCTTTTTCGGTTATCAGAAATAAAAAAGGTGGAACATATTCCACCTTTTTTTATTGTCTGTTTTAACCATGCAGGGTTGCATCGGGCGCAATAATGGATTTTCCGTTCTTCAGTCCTTCAAGTGCATCAGCATTGAAGTCAATCAGCAGGGAATTGTTCTGAGAATCAATGCTGTATCTGCTGATCAGTGGCTGATCCCCATTCAGTGTTTCCACTTTATATTCATCTGCAATATTTAAAATACCGTCCAGGTTGGTGGTTGCAGAGGCTTTGTCCTGGCGGAACAGTTCATAGATATCCCTTAAATCAAATATCGCATTGCTAGCATCTGGATGTTTTTCTATATAGGTTTCCACATGACGAACCAGCAGCTGAGCAAATAAAAAATAGTTGGGTTTGTGAGTGTAGTCCATGTCAGTCAGCCTTGTTATCGTTGTAAGTTGCTTATAGAAATATCATATCCCTTGAGTAATGTTAATGAACAGAATTGCATGTGTTGCAAAATAAATACATTGCAGTTGCAAGGATGATTTTTTCCTGAATGGCGGGTAAAAGAGAAATTCTGAGTGGAAGATACAATAAAAAATCATTATTAATTAAATTTTCATAATGAGTTACTAGGTGTGTATTTTTAGTCTGAATGTGTTTTATTTTTATTTATTTTTGAGCAATGTGAGAAAAAATTAAAAAATAATTATAAAAAGGTTTTTAATTTGTTAAAACGATCATTGCACATATCAGGGGATTTCACGGCTAAAAGCGGCACAAATGTTTAAAAAATCATCCAAAAGACTAAGGTCTATAAGCTAGCAAGAGACGTCATCAATCGGGTACAATTGGCGGGATTAATTTTGTGTTTGGTGTATTTGAAGGCCAATACATACATTCTTTGTTATAAATTAGGCCTGCCAGGAGTTATCCCCGCATGAGTGCCATTACTCCATACGAATGGGCAATTATTGCCTTCGTGATCGGCGTTACATTTCTTTGCGTCTTTATGCTCACTGTTCCTTTACTCCTTGGGGGTAAGTCATGGGGACGTGCGAAGCAGGAGCAATTCGAGTCAGGTGTGGTAGGTGCCGGTGGGGCACGTATCCGCCTGTCTGCCAAGTTCTATCTTGTCGCAATCTTCTTTGTGGTTTTTGACTTAGAAGCACTTTATCTGTACGCATGGGCAGCTTCTGTCCGTGAAGTAGGCTGGGTGGGCTTTGCAACTGCGGCTGTGTTTATTTTAGTTTTACTCGTTGGTTTGATTTACGAACTTTCTACTGGTGCACTGAACTGGGCGCCTTCAGATAAGCGTAAAGCAGCAGGGATTAAACCTAAAGTAGGTTCACCAGGTATGGACCTTGCAGAAATTACCCGCTTTAACTCAATTGAAGAACTGGTGACTGACCCTACAGGGCAGATTCCGGCTCAATCATCTGGTCGTGTGAAATCTTCACCGACTGCATCATCTGTAAAGGAGTAACCCGGGAATGAAATATACATTGACCCGTGCGAATCCGGATGCTGATCAATATCCACTTCAGGAGCGTCAGATCGTTACAGATCCGCTTGAAGAAGAAGTGAATAAAAATGTGTTCATGACCCGTCTTGAGGATCTGGCACATACAGCAGTAAACTGGGGTCGTAAGAACTCAGTATGGCCGTTCAACTTTGGTACTTCCTGCTGTTACGTAGAGTATGCAACGACACTGACAGGCGTGCATGACCTTTCACGTTTTGGTGCCGAGGTTATCCGTGCTTCACCGCGTCAGGCAGACTTAATGATTGTTGCAGGAACCTGCTTTGTAAAAATGGCACCTGTAATTCAACGCCTTTATGAGCAGATGCTTGAGCCTAAATGGGTTATTTCCATGGGTGCATGTGCAAACTCTGGCGGTATGTACGATATTTATTCTGTGGTACAGGGTGTGGATAAAATTATTCCTGTCGATGTGTACATCCCAGGCTGCCCACCACGTCCAGAAGCATTGATCCAGGCATTGATGCTGTTGCAGGACCAGATTCAACTTGAGCGCCGCCCACTTTCAGCGGTAATTGGTGATGATCTTAAGCCAGTGTATAAGCCAAAGATGCAGCCAGAACGTGACCGTAAGAATGCACAGCGTATTGCTGTGAAAAATCTGCGCTCTATGGATGAAATTAAATAATTTAGACGATAAATGTTTGATGCACCCGGTTGGGTGTAATTGTCGTTTAGGTTGAATAAATTTGTATTAAATAGGAAGCCAAGCCAATGGCTGAAACTGACATTGCTATGCCAGAATCAACGCCTGTTGATTCACGCCCAGCATTTGCGATCGTAGAGGATCTCAAAACCAGATTTGGTGAGAACTTCTATGTGCAAAAGACTTTTGAAGACTTTCCAACAGTCTGGGTAGAGCGCGCACGCGTACAGGAAGTTTTAATGTTCCTACGTACAGTGTCACGTCCTTACGTGATGCTGTTTGACCTGTCTGCGGTGGATGAGCGTTTACGTACCCACCGTGATGGTCTGCCTGCGTCTGATTTTACTGTGTTCTATCACTTGCTTTCCCTGGAACGCAACTGTGATATCCGTATCAAGGTTGCATTGAGTGAGAGCGATCTCAACATTCCAACAGCAACCAATATCTGGCCAAATGCCAACTGGTACGAGCGTGAAGCCTACGATATGTTCGGGATTAATTTCGAAGGGCATCCAATGCTCCGTCGTATTTTGCTGCCGACATACTGGGAAGGTCATCCACTGCGTAAAGAATATTCTGCACGTGCGACCGAATATACGCCGTATATGCAGAACCAGGCAAAACAGGACTACGAGCAGGAACACCTGCGTTTTGTACCTGAAGACTGGGGGATGTCGCGTGGGAATGATGACGAAGACTTCATGTTCCTGAACTTAGGTCCTAACCATCCATCTGCGCACGGGGCTTTCCGTGTCATCCTGCAGCTGGACGGTGAAGAAGTGAAAGACTGTGTACCTGATATCGGTTATCACCACCGTGGTGTGGAAAAGATGGCTGAACGTCAGACATGGCATTCATTCATTCCGTATACAGACCGTGTTGACTACTTAGGTGGTTGTGCACAGAACATGCCTTATGTACTGGGTGTGGAGCAAATGGCGGGAATCACTGTTCCTGACCGCGCACAATGTATCCGTGTAATGATGTCTGAACTGTTCCGTATCAATAACCACCTGCTGTTTATTGGTACTGCGATTCAGGATGCCGGCGGTATGACGCCTGTATTCTATATGTTCGCTGACCGTCAGAAAATCTATGACGCGATTGAAGCGATCACAGGCTACCGTATGCACCCAGCATGGTTCCGTATCGGTGGTACTGCGCATGACCTGCCGAATAACTGGCAGCATCTGATTCGTGAAATCCTTGAGTGGATGCCGAAGCGTATGAACGAGTACTACACTGCGGCACTGAAAAACTCAGTGTTTGTTGGTCGTACCCGTAATGTTGCTCAGTATGATGCCAAGTCGGCACTCGCATGGGGTGTGACAGGTACAGGTCTGCGTGCAACTGGTATTGACTTCGACGTACGTAAATACCGTCCATACAGTGGCTACGAAAACTATGATTTCGAAGTGCCGCTTGAGTATGAAGGCGATGCTTATGCACGTGTGATGGTGCATTTCCATGAAATTAATGAATCCTTAAAGATCATTAAACAGTGTCTGGACAACATGCCGTCTGGTGCTTACAAAGCGGATCATCCACTGGCTGTTCCACCACCTAAAGACAAAACTCTGCAGGATATTGAAACTCTGATCACGCACTTCCTGAGCGTGTCATGGGGTCCTGTCATGCCTGCGGGTGAAGCGTCTGTGATGGCAGAAGTGGTGAAAGGTGCGTCGAACTACTATCTGACTTCTGATAAGTCAACCATGAGTTACCGTACCCGTATCCGTACACCGACATTCACGCATTTACAGCAAATGCCTGCTGTGATTAATGGCAGCTTAATGTCTGACTTGATCATTTATTTAGCGACAATTGACGTCGTTATGGCTGACGTGGATCGCTAAGGGGTACGCATTATGATGATTTTGACTGATAAAAAGCCACGTGTGAACGTTGAAGGAATTTTGACTGCGGACGAAATTCACGATATCGAACATCACATTGAGCACTATCCGTACCCACGTGCAGCATGTCTGGATGCGCTGAAATGCGTACAACGCCGTAATGGTTGGGTGGATGATGCTCAGATGAATGCAATTGCTCAGCTTTTAAGTATGAGTGTTGCTGATCTTGAAGGCGTTGCGACATTCTATAACCGTATTTACCGTCAGCCGGTAGGTCGTCATGTAATTTTATTATGTGATTCGATTGCCTGCTTCCTGATGGGTGCGGAAACATTAGCTGAAGCGTTCCAGCGTGAACTGGGTATCCAGTTCGGTCAGACGACTGCTGATGGGCGTTTCACACTGTTGCCAATCTGCTGTCTGGGTAACTGTGACAAAGGTCCAACGTTAATGATTGATGAAGACACTCACGGACTGGTTGAAGTGACTTCGGTTAAACAGTTATTGGAGAAGTATGTATGAATACTGAACCAAAACCGATTTATGGCGATGGTAATCCGGAAACTCATCCGCTGACATGGCGTCTGAGTAAGCAGGAACATGTTCGTCTTGCTGATGATTATGAAGCACTTGAGGGCTATGAAGGCTTTAAAAAAGCACTGACTATGCCACCTAAAGATGTGCTTGAAGTCATTAAGGCTGCGACTGTAAAAGGTCGTGGTGGTGCAGGTTTCCCGGCAGGGATTAAATGGTCACTGATGGCACCGAATGATGGTGGTCCACGTTACCTGATCTGTAATGCCGATGAGATGGAACCAGGAACTTTCAAAGACCGTCTGTTGATGGAAAAACTTCCTCATCAGCTGATCGAAGGGATGCTGATTGCAGGTTATACCCTTGAAGCAACACATGGTTATATCTTTATCCGTGGTGAGTATGTAGAAGCTGCTGGCTACTTAAATGAAGCACTTGAGCAGATCCGTGCCAAAGGTTATCTGGGTGAAAACATCCTGGGAACTGGCTGGAACTTCGAGATGCATGTACACACGGGTGCAGGCCGTTATATCTGTGGTGAAGAAACCGCATTGATTAACTCGCTTGAAGGTCGCCGTGCGAACCCTCGTACAAAGCCGCCATTTCCACAGGTTGCCGGTGCATGGGGTCGTCCTACGATTGTCAACAACGTAGAGACGTACAACAACCTGCCAGCAATCATGTTGCGTGGTCCTGAGTGGTATATCAATTTATCTGCGGGTAAATCGAAAGATCCAGGCACAAAAATTTATGGTGCTTCAGGTAAAGTGAAATTCCCTGGTTTATGGGAACTTCCATTTGGTACGACTGCACGTGAAGTGATTGAAGACCATGCAGGCGGTATGCGTGATGGTCTGAAGCTCAAAGCATGGTTACCGGGTGGAGCATCTACAGACTTCCTGGCTGCTGAACATATTGATCTGCCAATGGATGCGGAAAGCATCATGAAAGCAGGTTCACGTCTGGGCACATGTCTGTTGATGGTTGTGGATGAAACTCAGTGTATGGTGTCTGCGACACGTAACCTGGAAGAATTCTTTGCACGTGAGTCATGTGGTTTCTGTACGCCTTGCCGTGATGGTTTGCCGTGGGCGGTTAAAGCATTGAAAGCACTGGAAAATGGCGAAGGTAAGCAGGAAGATATTGATCATTTACAGGAATTGACCCGTAAATTATGGATCGGTAAGACTTTCTGTGCCCACGCACCTGGTGCAATGGAACCGCTTATGGGCGCACTCAAACATTTCCGTGGCGAGTTTGAAGCAAAAGTGGCGAAAAGCCCGCTTGCTCAAGCCAGCAACACAGAACAAGCTTAAGGAATTCGACTATGGCTACAATTCATGTCGATGGCAAATCGTACGAAGTCAATGGCTCGGAAAACCTGCTGCAAGCATGTTTAAGTCTGGGTATTGATATTCCGTACTTTTGTTGGCATCCATCCTTAGGTTCTGTCGGCTCTTGCCGTCAATGTGCCGTTACTCAGTACGCAAATCCAGAAGATACGCGTGGTCGCTTAGTAATGTCATGTATGACGCCAGCTGCGGACAATACCTACATTTCTATTGAAGACAAAGAAGCAAAAGATTTTCGTGCTTCGATTGTTGAATTCCTGATGACGAATCACCCACACGACTGTCCAGTCTGTGAAGAGGGTGGTCACTGTCATTTACAGGATATGACTGTCATGACTCAGCATGACCGTCGTCGCTACCGTTTTACCAAACGTACGCACTATAACCAGGAGCTGGGCTCATTTATTTCTCATGAAATGAACCGCTGTATTGCCTGCTACCGTTGTGTGCGTTATTACAAAGACTATGCCGGTGGTACAGACTTTGGTGTTTATGCAAACGCATCACGTGTTTACTTCGGTCGTCCTGAATCAGGTACTTTAGAGTCTGAATTCTCCGGTAACCTGACAGAAGTATGCCCAACGGGTGTATTTACCGACAAAACTCACTCAGAGCGTTATAACCGTAAGTGGGACATGCAGTATGCGCCAAGCGTATGCCAGGGCTGTTCTTCAGGCTGTAACATCTCTCCGGGCGAGCGTTATGGTGAATTACGCCGTGTTGAAAACCGTTTCAATGGCGATGTAAACCAGTACTTCCTGTGTGATAAAGGCCGTTTTGGTACAGGTTATGTGAACCGTGCAGACCGTCCGCGTCAGCCACAGTTCCGTACAGGTGCAAACGTTGAAACAGTTTCTGTAGATACAGCTTTAGATACTGTGATTGCAAATATCCAGGGCAAAAAAGTCTTAGGTATCGGCTCTCCACGTGCATCACTTGAATCCAACTTCGCGCTTCGTGAATTAGTGGGTCAGGAAAACTTCTCAACAGGTATGTCTCAGAAAGAGCAGAACCTGGTTGAGCTTGCAGCGTCGATCATGCAGACAGAGGGTGTTTATAACCCAACAATGCGTGAAATCGAAAGCTACGATGCTGTACTGATTTTAGGTGAAGACTTAACTCAGACTGCTCCACGTATGGCACTGTCCGTCCGTCAGGCTGCGAAAAACAAAGCCAAAGAAATGGCTGCGGAACGCCGTACTCAGGACTGGCTTGCTGAACCGTTACAGCGTATTGCTCAGGATGCAAAATCACCGATTTACATTTTGGCAGCTACGCAGACACGTTTAGCTGATGTTGCTGAGGGTGAAGTTGTTGCTTCTCCAAACGACATCGCGCGTTTAGGTTTTGCGGTTGCCGCTGGTGTGAAAGGTGAAGCGATTCTTGGTCTGGATGATGATGCGAAAGCATTTGCACAAACCATTGCCGATACTTTAAAAGCTGCGAAAAAACCACTGATCATTTCAGGAACAAGTTTACAGGATGCATCCATCATGGAAGCTGCTGCACAGGTTGCACAGAATCTTGGGAATGCAGGTCTGACACTGACTGTTCCAGAAGTGAACTCTATGGGTCTGGCAATCTTTGGCGGTCAAAGCCTGGAGCAGGTTTTTGCTCAGGATTATGATGCCATTGTTGTGGTTGAAAATGATCTGTACCGCCGTTTACCTGCTGCTCAGGTCAATGCTGCGTTTGCCAAAGCGAAAGATGTTATCGTACTGGATCACTCTGAAACTGAAACTGTGAAAAAAGCATCAGTGGTTCTTTCTGCTGCAAGCTTTGCTGAAGGTGACGGTACTGTGGTCAGCCAGGAAGGACGTGCTCAGCGTTTCTACCAGGTTTATGATCCGTCGTATTACAAACCGGAACTGGCGATCAAAGAATCATGGCGCTGGCTGCATGCACTGGAAACAGGTCTTGCAGGTAAAGCAATTTCATGGACACTGCTTGATGATGTCATTGAGTCAGTTGTGAAAAATGTACCTGCACTTCAGGCAATCCAGGATGTTGCACCAGATGCAGGCTTCCGTGTACATGGTCTGAAAGTGGCACGTGAACCACGTCGTTACTCAGGTCGTACATCAATGCGTGCGCCATTGTCCATTCATGAACCTAAACAGCCGGTTGACGTGGATTCTGCATTAACATTCTCTATGGAAGGTTATGTCGGTAATCAGACTCCATCTCCACTTGTACCATTTGCATGGTCTGCTGGATGGAACTCACCACAGGCATGGAACAAATTCCAGGACAATGTCGGTGGTCACTTAAAAGGTGGCGACTCAGGTATCCGTCTGTTTGACCGTTTGCCTAAACGTCCGGTACGCAGCTATGTTGCACCATCGGTTGTTGCTGTAAATGCTGAAAGTTTCCGTCTGGTTCCGATGCACCATATCTTTGCATCTGGTGAATTCACGGTGAAAACGCCAGCAATGGAATCACGTATTCCGACTGCTGCATTTGCAGTGGGTGAACAGGATGCAGCTCGTCTGAATGTACAGGATGGTCAGAAAATCACAGTGAAAGCTGGTGAAACTTCTGTCGTACTTCCAGTTCAGGTGATTGAATATTTACCTACAGGTTATATCGGTTATCCGGTTGGTCTTGCACCAACGGTATCTCTTGCTGAGCCTGTTTCAGTCGCGGTAGGAGTGTAATTCATGAATCAGGAATTAATCCGTCAAACGCCGCTGTGGGCTGAGAACTGGCCGATTGCCTATTCAGTCATTCAGGCGATTGTGATTCTGCTCGTCGTTGTATTGATTGCAGCACTGATGTCTTTTATTGAACGCCGTTTACTGGGCTTATGGCAGGACCGTTACGGTCCTAACCGTGTAGGTCCAGGTGGTATGTTCCAGATCGTTGCCGACATGCTGAAAATCATGTTCAAGGAAGACTGGACACCAAAATTTGCTGACAAACTGACTTTCCGTCTGGCACCTGCAGTTGCAATGGCAACTGCGGTACTGTCATTCATGGTTATTCCTGTATCACCTTACCTGGGTGTGGCAGACATGAGTATCGGTCTGCTGTTCTTTATGGCAATGGCAGGTATAGCAGTGTATGCGGTACTGTTTGGTGGCTGGTCTTCAAACAACAAATATGCTTTGCTCGGTGGTCTGCGTTCAGCAGCACAAACCATTTCTTATGAAGTGTTCCTGGGTATTTCCCTGATGGGTGTGGTTGCAATTGCAGGCTCATTCAACATGCGTGAAATCGTGGAAGCACAAAAAGACGTATGGTTTGTTATCCCTCAGTTCTTAGGTTTCCTGATCTTCGTGGTTGCAGGTGTTGCGGTGACTCACCGTCATCCATTTGACCAGCCTGAAGCAGAACAGGAGCTGGCAGAAGGTTACCATGTGGAATATGGCGGTATGAAATGGGGTATGTTCTTCGTTGCTGAATATGTCAACGTTGTTCTGATCTCTGCATTGATTGTGACCTTATTCTTTGGTGGCTGGTTAGCACCTTTCAATATTGAAATTCCGTTCCTTCCAGCAGCGTTCTGGTTCATTATCAAAACAGCATTCTTTGTAATGATGTTTGTCCTGGCCCGTGGTTCTTTAATGCGTCCACGTTATGACCAGGTAATGAACTTCGGCTGGAAAATTTGCTTGCCATTGGCGTTGGTTAACCTTCTGGTAACTGGTGCTGTGATTCTGATGAATCAGGCCTAAGACAGCAGGAGAATATAATGTTTAAATTTCTAGCTGGATTTGGGTCAATTGTACGTTCACTGTGGATGGTTTTCTCACACGTGACACGTAAACGTGACACCATTTTATATCCAGAAGTGAAAGCCGAAGATATCGTACCGCCGCGTTTCCGTGGTCGTATTGTGCTGACGCGTGACCCTGATGGCGAAGAGCGTTGTGTAGCCTGTAACCTGTGTGCTGTTGCATGTCCGGTTGGCTGTATTTCACTTCAGAAAGCTGAAAAAGAAGATGGTCGCTGGTACCCGGAATTTTTCCGTATCAACTTCTCACGCTGCATTTTCTGCGGTATGTGTGAAGAAGCATGTCCAACAACTGCAATTCAGATGACACCAGACTTTGAGCTGGGTGAATACGTGCGTCAGGATCTGGTTTATGAGAAAGAAAACTTACTCATTTCAGGACCTGGTAAATATCCAGACTATAACTTCTACCGTGTGACCGGTATGGCAATCAACGGGAAGGATAAAGGTCAGGCGCAGCGTGAAAGCACGCCAGTTGATGTACGGAGCTTATTACCATGATGTGGCCATTTTATCTGATGGCACTCGTGGCCATTATTTCTACAGTTCGTGTTGTGACCAACACGAACCCTGTACATGCATTGCTTAGCCTGATTGTTTCACTGCTTGCAGTGGCGGGTATGTTTATGATTGTGGGTGCACCGTTTGCCGGCGCACTGGAAATCATTGTATATGCCGGTGCAATTATGGTGCTGTTCGTATTCGTTGTGATGATGCTGAACCTTGGACAGCATACAGAAGAGCAGGAGCGTCAGTGGCTGACATCTTCAGCATGGGCATATCCTGCGCTGATGAGCTTTCTGATGGGGCTTCTGCTGGTATGGATGCTGGGGTCAGATTACACCACAGCTTCAGGCCATCTGATGGGAACCGAAATTGTTGGTCCTAAGGAAGTTGGTCAGTCACTCTTTACTCAATACCTGTTACTGGTTGAAGTTGCTGCAATGTTGCTGCTGGCAGCACTTGTTGCAGCATTCCACTTAGGGAAGCGTGAACCAGGTGAAAAAGAGGAACAAGAATAATGGGCAACATTCCTTTAGAACATGGTTTGATCGTTGCAACCATTCTTTTTGCACTGGGTTTTTACGGTGTAATGGTTCGACGTAACCTGTTATTTATTTTAATGAGCCTTGAGATCATGATGAACGCAGCTGCATTTGCGTTTGTTATGGCAGGCAGCGCCTGGGTTCAGCCAGATGGACAGATCATGTTCATTCTGATCCTGACTCTTGCAGCAGCAGAGGCTTGTATCGGTCTTGCGATCGTCCTTCAGTTCTATCATCGCTTCCATCACCTGGATGTGGATGCTGCTAGTGAGATGCGCGGATGAGCTATTTATTTTTAACCGTATTATTTCCGCTGATTGGTTTTATCCTGTTGGCAGCAGGGCGCAACAAGCTTCCTGAAAATGTTGCAGCAATTATCGGTGTAGGTTCAGTGGGTCTTTCCGCTTTATTTGCACTGATTGCAGGTTTTGACTTTGTCAATAATGGCTCAGTTGCAACGACACAGCATTTGTGGACATGGTTCAATGTAGGTGGTTTTGCACCAGGATTCAGTCTGCATCTGGATGGTCTGTCTTTACTGATGATGGGCATGATTACAGGTGTGGGTTTCCTGATCCACATTTTTGCATCATGGTACATGCGCGGTGAAGAAGACTTTGCACGTTTCTTCTCTTACTTCAACCTGTTCGTAACAAGCATGCTGTTGCTTGTGCTGGGTGATAACCTTGCACTGCTGTTCCTGGGTTGGGAAGGTGTAGGTCTGTGTTCTTACCTGCTGATTGGTTATTACTATTCAAATCCTGAAAATGGTAAGGCTGCAATCAAAGCATTTACAGTTACCCGTGTGGGTGACGTATTCCTACTGATCGCACTGTTCCTGATTTTCCAGCAGTTTGGAACACTGAACATCGCTGAAATTGTGGCTCGTGCTCCAGAAGTTATGGTTCAGAGTTCTTCAATCACCATCTGGACTGCATTGATGCTGTTCCTGGGTGCTGCGGGTAAATCTGCTCAGATTCCGTTACAGACATGGTTAGCTGATGCAATGGCAGGTCCAACACCTGTTTCTGCACTGATCCACGCTGCAACAATGGTAACTGCCGGTGTTTACTTATGCTGCCGTATGTTTGCAGTATTTGAACTTGCGCCAGAAGTGATGATGTTCATTTCCATCACGGGTGCAGTAACATTGCTGGTTGCCGGTTTTGCTGCACTGGTTCAGACAGACATCAAACGTATTCTTGCTTACTCAACCATGAGTCAGCTGGGTTATATGTTTATGGCTGTTGGTGCAGAAGCGTATCAGGCTGGTCTGTTCCACATGCTGACTCACGCATTCTTCAAAGCGTTACTGTTCCTCTCTTCAGGTGCTGTAATTCTTGCGTATCACCATGAACAGAACATTTTCAAAATGGGTGGTCTGTTTAAGCGTAACAAGTTCCTGTTTGCATGTTTTGCAATCGGTGGCGGTGCACTGGCAGCGATTCCATTCATTACCGTCGGTTTCTTCTCGAAAGATGCGATTCTTGGTGCGGTATGGGTACAGGGTCAGTCTGTTGCTGTTTATACCTCGCTTTACTGGGTAGGTGTCGCAGGTGCGTTCCTGACTTCAATCTATACATTCCGTCTGATCTGGGTTGTATTCTTCGGTGAAGAAAAAACGCCATATCACGAAATCAAAGGCGTGACGTACTGGGGTCCTCTGGCAATTCTGGCTGTTCTGTCCACATTTGTGGGTGCAGCGCTGAAAGCACCGGTTGAGTCCATTCTGAATGCTGCAAAAATTCCAGCATTCAACATTCCTGAAGCGCTTGAAGCAGGTATGCATGGTGCAGAATATACAGCTGTAGGTATTGCACTTGCAGGACTTGCAATCGGTGTTGGTCTGTTCGCATTTGCATACGGTGCTGTGAAGTCTTTTGCACAAAGCAGTTTTGGTGCAGGTCTGGTGAATATCTGCCGTAATGCGCTTGGTTTTGATGCGCTGTATGACCTTGTGTTTGTAAAACCATATCTGCTGATTGCTAAAATTCTGGGTCGTGATCCGATTGATAACCTGTGGCTTGTGCTGCCAGCGATTGTGAAAAGTGGTAACAGCTTTACAAGTAAACGTCAGACAGGTTCATTACGCGAATATGCTTCAAGCATGTCATTTGGCGTAGTGGTATTGCTGATGGTCCTGATTGTGATTCAGGTAGTGGGGAAATAAAATGGAAACTCCAAACAATCTTATTTTACCCGCACTGATCCTTGTTCCGTTCATTGCAGGTTTTATTTGCTGGTTGGTCGATAAGCTCGACGACCATCTGCCACGCTATATCGCTCTGATTGGTATGGTGGTTACACTGATTCTGACTGTTATTTTATGGCAGTCAGGAACATATAATTATGAACTGGGCGCAAAAGTTCCAAGCTGGTCCGCTGAGTTCATTGTTCCATGGATTTCAACACTGGGCATCAACATTCACCTTGCGGTGGATGGTCTGTCCTTACTGATGGTTGGTCTGACTGCATTACTGGGTGTACTTGCAGTTGGCTGTTCATGGGGTGAAATTCAGAAGAATGTCGGTTTCTTCCACTTAAACCTTTTATGGTCACTGGGTGGAGTTATCGGTGTATTCCTTGCAATCGACATGTTCCTGTTCTTCTTCTTCTGGGAGATGATGCTGGTACCGATTTACTTCCTGATTGCATTATGGGGACACCGTGGTGCGGATGGTAAATCACGTGTTTATGCTGCGACCAAATTCTTCATCTATACCCAGGTAGCGGGTCTGATCATGCTGATCGGTATCCTTGGACTTGTTGTCTATGGATACATGATGACAGGTATGATCGGTTTTGATTATAACTACCTGCTGGGTGTTGCAAATACTCTGGATGCTCAGGCTCCTGCAGTTGCTTATGCACTCATGATCTGTATGTTCATTGGTTTTGCGGTAAAACTTCCGGTTTTCCCATTACACGGCTGGTTACCTGATGCACATGCTCAGGCACCAACTGCGGGTTCGGTTGACCTTGCAGGTATTCTGATCAAAACAGCTGCATACGGTTTATTGCGTTTCGTGATTCCGTTCTTCCCGGCTGCTTCTGCTCAGTTTGCTGATATTGCAATCATTCTGGGTCTGATCGGTATTTTCTACGGTGCATGGTGTGCATTCCAGCAGACAGATATGAAACGTCTGCTTGCGTATACATCCATTTCACACATGGGCTTTGTATTGCTGGCACTTTATGCAGGTAACATCCTGACCTTCCAGGGTCTGATGATCATGATGCTTGCACACGGTCTGTCTTCTGCGGCACTGTTCATTATGTGTGGTCAGGTATATGAGCGTCTTCATACACGTGATTTGCGTCTGATGGGCGGTATCCGTGGACAGTTCCAGTACCTGTCTTTCTTCCTGATGTTCTTTGTTGCTGCACTGGTCGGTATTCCAGGTCTGGGTAACTTTATTGGTGAATTCCTGATTCTGATGGGTTCTTTTGCCAAATTCCCAGTCTATACCATCCTTGCTGCTGTGAGCCTTGTATTTGCAGGTCTGTATGGTCTGATCCTGATTCACAAAGCACTGTTCGGTACTCCGAATGAAGAACAGAAACAGCATTACACAAATCCACTGAAAGACTTAAATGCCCGTGAAGTTGTGATTCTGCTTGTCTGTGCGCTTGGTCTGGTATGGTTAGGTCTGTTCCCACAAAGCTTCCTTGATATTTCAAATTCAAGTATGGCGTGGATTGCAAACAGCTATATTCCAGTACAGGAAACAGTTGAGGTTGTGCAACAGGCGACTACCCAACTTGAAAATGTGGAGATCCAATAAGCCATGAACTTCACGATGTCATTTTCTGAGCTTATGCCACTGGCTCCCGTAATGATTGTGGCTTTGACCACAATTGTTGTGATGATTCTTACAGCGATTAAACGTAATCATAATTTAATAGCAACTGCGTCTGTTGTCGGGCTTAACCTGGCAGCTGCGTATATTATTTTCTCAATGTTCAGCGGTGCTTCTGCACCGGCGAACGTGATGGGTCTGTTTATGATTGACCCATTCACGATGCTGTATCAGGTCGTGATTCTGATTGCTGCACTGGCATGCTGTACTTTGTCTCATGCTTATATTGAAACCTATAAGGATAACCGTGAAGAACTGTATATTCTGTTACTTGCATCTGTAACCGGTGCAATGTTAA
The DNA here is from genome assembly GCF_002165375.2 of Acinetobacter chinensis. Classification (NCBI taxonomy): domain Bacteria; kingdom Pseudomonadati; phylum Pseudomonadota; class Gammaproteobacteria; order Moraxellales; family Moraxellaceae; genus Acinetobacter; species Acinetobacter chinensis. The sequence continues at coordinate 2,716,336 of NZ_CP032134.1, read as the reverse complement.
TGGTTGCAAGTTCTCACTATGCATCGTTCTTCATCAGTCTCGAGCTGATGTCGATTCCTGTGTATGGCTTGCTGGCGTATACGCATCAGCGTTCTAAATCACTGGAAGCAGGTGTGAAATACCTGGTGCTTTCTGCAACAGCTTCTGCAATGTTACTGATGGGTATGGCATATATTTATGCTTATACCGGATCATTATCATTCTATGACTCTGTTCAGGCACTGATGCAGAATATCCATCAGCCTATGGTTGTACTGGGTCTTGCACTGATTATCTTTGCTGTCGGCTTTAAACTTTCTCTGGCTCCATTCCATAAATGGACACCTGACGTTTATGCCGGCGCTCCAGCACCGATTGCAACTTTCCTTGCGACTGCTGCGAAAGTTGCAACGATTGGTCTGTTTGTCCGCTATCTGCTGTCTTCAGGTGCAATCCTGATTGATTCGATTGTGACACTGCTGACGATCATTGCTGTACTTTCAATTCTGATCGGTAACTTCCTTGCAGTACGTCAGGTTAACCTGAAACGTATTCTGGGTTATTCATCCATTGCTCACTTTGGTTATCTGCTGATTGGTTTAATCAGCATGACTTATGCAAGCTTAGGGAACGTATCTGTATACGTCATCACTTATGTACTGACTACAATTGGTGCGTTTGGTGCTGTTGCGCTGATGTCGAGCCCTTATAACAACCTGGATGAAGCTGAAAGTCTTGCAGATTACCGTGGTCTGTTCTGGCGTCGTCCGGTTCTGACTGCAACCTTAACGGTAATGATGCTGTCACTGGCAGGTATTCCATTAACAGCAGGCTTCATTGGTAAGTTCCTTGTTGTAATGGCGGCAGTAACGACTCAGCACTGGTTCCTGGCTGCAATGATTGTTGTCGGTTCTGGTATTGGTCTGTATTACTACCTGCGTGTTATGGTGGTGATGTACATGACTCCACCAGACACTCCACGTATTGATGCTGTGGATCACTGGGGACAGAAAGTTGGTGGGATTATGGTTCTGCTTGCAGCACTGGCTGTACTGATTATTGGTATCTATCCAGATCCTGTGATCAAACTGGCACTGCAATCTGAAATTCTTTCACCATTGCATTTCATGCTTTCCCAGCAGCAGTAATCTAAAAAAACTATAAGTTCTGAAAGAAAGCCTCCATATATTGGGGGCTTTTTTATTTTTATCACCTGTTAAAACAGATTATAATGGAAGCAATTTTATTTCTCCTTTTTTAGGTGTTCTCCCGTGGCTATCCATGAAATCCGTCATCCATTAATTCGACATAAACTCGGCTTACTCCGTCGTTCAGACATCAGCACTAAAAACTTCCGTGAGCTTGCTCAGGAAGTGACTATGCTTTTGACTTATGAAGCCACTAAAGATTTACCAATGGTTGATCATGAAATTGATGGCTGGAACGGTAAAGTTGTCGTAGACCGTATTGCTGGTAAAAAAATAACTGTTGTGCCGATTCTGCGTGCCGGTATTGGTATGCTGGAAGGTTTTTTGAATCTGATTCCAAGTGCGAAAGTCTCTGTACTGGGACTTGAACGTGATGAAGAAACTTTAGAAGCGCGTACTTACTATAAAAAACTGGTTCCAGATGTACAGAACCGTCTGGCAATGATTATTGACCCAATGCTGGCAACCGGTTCATCTTTAGTTGCAGCCATTGACGTGCTTAAAGCAAGTGGCTGTAAAGACATCCGTGTCATGGTACTGGTTGCAGCACCTGAAGGGATCAAACGTGTGAATGATGCTCATCCTGATGTGACCATTTATACTGCTTCTGTTGATCAGGGCTTGAATGAACAGGGTTATATCGTTCCTGGTCTGGGCGATGCAGGCGACAAGATTTTTGGTTCAGTTCAGAAAGATTAAGCTTAAGTCCACGGATATAAAAAAGAGGCGATAGATGCCTCTTTTTTATATAATGTATGTATGGCATTTTTAGAATAGGGTAGCAAAATGAAAGACGAAGTACATTTAGGTAAAATCAAGAAATATGATCCTGAAAAAGGATTTGGCTTTATTGGTTCAGCTGAAGGGGATATCTTCTTTCATATTTCAGATTTCCCAGCGGCTGATGGCGAACCGAAACGTAATGAGCGTGTGAAATTTGTAGCAGTTGAAAATGGCGATAAATATAAAGCAGTTAAAATTGAGCGCGTCGAAGACAATTCAGCCAAAGCTAAAAAAACCAAAGTTGTGACAAATAATCAGTCCATTACTTCTGCTTTACTGTCAAATTTACGTAAATGATAAAACCAGGATCAGATCGGAACTTTCAGTTTGGATTTCATGATCAGGGTATAAAAAAAGCGCCAGAAACAGGCGCTTTTTTTATGATTTTATTTTTCACAGAATTTCATAAATGCTTTAATGCCAGGTCCCTGGTATTTCTGGCGGTGTACCAGCATAAAGAGTGGGCGGGTCAGTTGCCAGAAAGGTGTATCCAGGACAACCAGCTGACCTTTTTCACGTAAAGGTTCAATCGCCAGGCGGGAAATACAGGACATTCCCAGACCACCGGCAACAATTTTAAGAATGGCTTCGTTATGTCCTAAAGTCAGACGGATACTGGCATCCGGAACATCCTGAAGGATTGCATTATCAAAGACCTCACGTGTTCCTGATCCTTCTTCACGCAGAATCCATTCGACATGCTCAAAATCCTGAATCGTCAGAGGGCGGTTCAGTTGCGCTAAAGGATGGTCAGGTGAACAGCATACTGCCAGTTCATCGTTACGCCAGTGAATACACTGCAACTGAGGCAAATGGCATGAACCTTCAATCAGTGCAAGATCCAGCTGGAACTGATTGACTGCCTCGATCATCTGGCGGGTGTTTCCGACCTGTAGCTGCAAATGAGCATTAGGTTGAATCTGGAGAAAGTCTGCCATCAGATCAGGAATCAGATAATCACTGATGGTCAGTGTTGCGCCTAAACGTAAGTCTACAGTCTGTAACTCGCCTTTAGCTGCCTGTTCAAATGCTTCACAGCGACCCAGAATCTCAAGTGCCTGAGGCAGAAGATAGCGTCCGAGGTCATTCAGCTGTAAACGTTTTCCAAGACGGTCAAAAAGCGGAGCACCCAGACCATCTTCCAGGTCAGCCAGAGCCATACTTGCGGCACTTTGAGTCAGTTTTACAGCATCGCTCGCTTTGGTCACGGTGCCTTCCTGAGCAACTGCTACAAAAACAGCCAGCTGGCGTAAAGTCATGCGCATGTATATAGCCTTAACGTATATAGGATATTCATAAAATATATTGTCATGCTACCATGAGCACAGTCTCTGATGCCACGTAGAAATCATGTCAATTGAAAAATTTAGCGTAGAAAAAGTTTTGTCTGTACACCGCTGGACCAGTACCTTATTCAGCTTCACCATGACCAGACCCGCGCATTTTAAATTTACAGCAGGGCAGTTTGCCCGAATTGGTCTTAAAGTCGGTGATGAGCTTGTTGTTCGTGCATATTCGGTGGTTTCATCTCCTTTTGATGAGACACTGGAGTTCTTCTCCATTGTTGTTCCAGATGGTGCTTTTACTTCAAATCTGCAGCATCTTCAGGTCGGGGATGAGCTGTATCTGGAAAAAGTACCTTATGGCTTTCTGACGCTGGCACGTTATCAGTTGCCATTGCCACAGGACTTATGGTTGCTTGCTACAGGTACAGGGCTTGCACCGTTTATTTCCATGCTGCAGGATTTTGAAACCTGGTCTAAATATCAGCACATTCACCTGGTCTACAGCGTCCGGACTGAAGCTGAAATGGCTTATGTGGAACGTATTCAGGAAATTGCTGAAACATTTGGTGAAGGGCATACAGGTTTTCGTTTCATACCGGTCGTGACAAGGAATCCTGAAGCTCAGCTGCATGACCGTCTGCCGGTTCTGATTGAAAATGGTGAACTGGAAAAGGCAGCAGGACTTGAGTTTAATCCTGCCACGACTCATGTCATGCTGTGCGGTAATCCACAGATGGTGGATGATACGAAGGATGCTTTAAAAGCGCGTGGGTTGACGATGAACCGTCGTGGTGAAGGAAATATTGCCGTGGAAAATTACTGGTAAGCCTGATCAGCAACCAGAGAGATTTTAATGGACAAACATATCCATGGATTCACGTAATTCATGGATGGCTGTTTCAATATCTGTATTTAACCAGGTCGGTTCAAAAAAACCACAATAGTGATCCAGTCTTTCCTGAGGAACAATCAGACGGACAGGGCATTCTTCTTCCAGCATCCGCCACGGCAGAATCGGTACTTCATTGTCCAAAAATGCAGTGACATTGCGGATATCTATAATCATGGCATTGATACATTCGGGAAATGGCATCACTGAAAATTCTTCAGTCCGACGTCTGAAATATTCCAGATCCCCCCATTTCAGTACATAGCTGGGTTTAGTAAATTCAAGAACACCAATCAGATGCAGATCACGGGTGTAGTGCAGGGAACATTGATGTGTGACGTCAGTGTCAATATCAAGTGATACATTTTGTTGACGATACGCCATAACGCTCAGCTGGAAAATTCGGGTGCGTGATTATAGCCCATTTTAGCCATCGGATGGCATTACATTATCTGTACTGAAATTCAGTCTGTTTCAGATCATGCAGAGCTTTAAATTTCTAAAGAAAAACCAGGTGTGTTTTACTGATATTCACAGATTGCTACAACTTTAAAACATGTGCTCTGAAAAACTCTGATAGTATAAAAAATGTACAATAAGTCACCATACGGGGGATAAAGTCATGATCCATGATTTCAATAAACCTCCTCATGTTACGAGTACTGAGGAAATACAACAGAAAAAAAGGTTACCTGTTTATATGCTTCTGCTGACAGGTTTATTTCTACTGGCAGTGATTGTTTATATGGCTGCAAACCATAGTGCTGTGACCTGACTGTCGTCTAAGAGGGGCAGTGTATTCATGAGCTCTGACAGGGTTTTCTGTTCTCATCTGATTTAAATTATTTGAAAAATACTGAAAAAAGGCTCTATTGATAGAGCCTTTTTAATGTGAGTTTGTGCCTGTTTTGTAGTAGTTATGCGAAATATTGTTGAATATAAAATGATCAAAACTTAAGGTTGAAACATAAGCTTTCAGCTTTAAAAAGGTCATGCAGAACGTGGTTTAAGTCAAATAATATATATTTAAATAACAAGAGGATAATAGAAATGAATGATTATTTTTCTGGAGGACCAGGCGCACGGCTTGATGCTCAGTATTACTGGGAGCAGTTTCATCCGGTCCTGGCAGCTGTTGCAATCCTGCTGGTGGGGTGGATTCTTGCACTGATTATTGCAGCAGGTGCTAAAAAATTACTTGAAAAATTAGGCACGGATCAGCATCTGTCCAAAGCCACAGGTCACCGTTCAAATATTGAAAGCATTGTCGGCAGAGTGATTTTCTGGCTGGTCATGATTATTGCTGTGATTGGCGCGCTTAATGTGCTGAATCTGACCAGTGTCAGTGGTCCATTCAGTAATATGATTCAGCAGTTCCTGCTCTTTGTACCACAGTTGCTTGCTGCGATTGCGATTGGTTTCGTTGGATGGATCTTTGCAAATCTGGTTAAAGTCGGACTTCAGAAACTGTTGAGTAAAACTCAGCTGGATGAAAAACTCAGTGCTGAGGTTGGTGTAAGCCCGATCAGTGAAAATATCAGCGAGATTGTTTACTGGCTTGTTCTGCTGTTATTCCTGCCAATCGTACTTTCAATACTGGGACTGAATGGTCTGCTGTTCCCTGTACAGAATATGGTGAATGAAGCTGTTCTGTTCCTGCCGAATATCTTTATTGCAGGCGTGATTGTTTTTGCTGGATATATTCTGGCAAAAATTGTACGGGGAATTGTGGAAGGCCTGACACGCAGTCTGGGACTTCAGCAGCAGGCACAGAAAATTGGTCTGTTCAAAAGCTCTGATTTACCTAAAGTGCTGGGCTCATTTGTATTTGCCATTGTGATTATCACGTCGTTGATTATCGCATTTGAAGCGCTTGGTGTAGAGGCTATTTCTCAGCCTGCAACTGCCATGCTGAATGAAATCATGAATGCAGTACCGCACATTATCGCGGCAGGTCTGATTCTGATTATTGCCTATGTGGTTTCACGCTTTGTGGCAAATCTGCTGTCTGAAATTATTGCGGGTACGGGTGTTGATGAAGTTCCAGCTAAACTGGATATTCAGCGCTTTTTAGGGACAACCAAAGTATCGGGTGCAGTCGGTTATCTGGTAGTGTTTTTTACCATGCTGTTTGCCGTATCTGAAGCAGCGAACCGACTTGGTTTTGAACAGATCAGCAGTCTGATCGCAATGTTTATCCATTTTGGTGCAAATATTCTGCTTGGTGCGGTGATTCTGGTCATCGGTTTCTGGCTGGCAAATGTGGTGGCAAATGTCGTACAGCGAGGTGAATACAACAGTTCACGCTGGCTTGCCGGTCTGGTCCGTGTACTGATCATGGGACTGGTTGTGGCAATGGGACTGCGGGCAATGGGTATAGCTGATTCGATTGTCAATCTTGCATTCGGTCTGACGCTGGGCGCTGTAGCAGTTGCATTTGCGCTGGCATTTGGTCTGGGTGGCCGTCAGCCGGCAGAGCGTCTGCTGTCTGATCTGGTGGACAAGGCAAAAAAAGAAGGTAATCAGCCAAATCCATTACATCCGAAAAATGCTGCTGCACCTGCTGTCAGCCCGGCTACACCTGCTGCTCAGGACAATAATGGTCATAGCAGTGCAGAGTAATTTTGAATTTGACCCGAATTAACCTGTAATTTGTTTCGAAGATCAATCACATTGAGGTGTGCTTGGTCTTCAATATTATGTAAAGAGGTTATGATCATGTCCAGAAAGGCACCAAATAAATTTATTGCTCCCATTGTTATCGCCGGAATTACTGTTGGTTTCCTTGCGAGTGCCTACAAATTTGTATTTTCCAAGCCAAAAGTGGAACAGAAGTCACAGGTTGCTGAAAAGACTGAGGAAAAGTCCCATCAAGTTTCTGAAAATCCTTAAAATATTATTCGTGTTATGATATTTTTTATGTTAAAAATAAAGTGTCTAAGGGATAGACACTAACTTAATGTCATAAATATGGCATATAAATTGCGTATACATATAAGGATGTATATAGGCATAATAAGAGGGGATATATAATGTTTAAATTAATTTTCAGCCGTTTTCAGCAGCGTTCTTCTACATTCAGCCAGGAGAAGAACTGTGCAATGAGTTCTGCAATTTCAAGAGTTCAGCAAAAACATCATCTGATGTTATTCCGTACCGACTATCTTGAATAAGCGATAAAAAACGCTGCTATACAAATTCTGATGCGGCATGTGCTGATGCCCATGCCCATTGGAAATTAAATCCACCTAAATGACCCGAAACATCCAGAACTTCACCAATAAAATATAAACCTTTCTGTTTTTTACTTTCCATGGTTTTGGAAGAAACTTCTGCTGTATCCACACCACCCAGTGTGACCTCTGCTGTGCGATAGCCTTCAGTTCCTGATGGTTTGACTTCAAAACAATGAATTTTTCGAGCAATATTTTCCAGTTTTTCATCACTGAAATTACCAATCTGTAATTCAGCCTGATCAGCCCAGATCAGATTCTGTAATTCAACGACTACGCTTTTAGGAAAATGTTCAGCCAGCAAAGTACGTAACAATACTTTGGGCTGTGACTGTTTTTTGGCTTTAAAGAATTCAGTCAGATCGACTGAAGGTAAAAAGTCGATATTGAAGCGTTGTCCTGCATCCCAGTAATTGGAAAGCTGCAGCGAGCTTGGACCACTTAAACCACGGTGTGTAAACAGTAAAGCTTCGGTAAAACTGTTTAATTCATTGGACAGTGTGGCTTCGACAGCATTTCCACTTAAACGTGTGGTGACTTCCTTAAAGCCATCTGTAAATGTAAAAGGCACCAGACCTGCACGGGTCGGATAAATGGAGTGTCCGAAACTGCGGGCAATATCATAACCAATACCTGAACCACCCAGTGTAGGAATGGATAATCCCCCTGAAGCCACGACCACAGAGGCGGCCTGGAAATTGCCAGTGGAGGTTGCCACCTGAAAGCCGGAGTCATTCTGTGCAGTGACTGCTTTAACTTCACAGCTGGTTTTAATCTGTACATTGCCTGTTTTGTCGCACTCGTTCAGCAACATGGCTAAAATTTCTTTGGCACCGTTTAGAGTAAACAGCTGACCGTGTTTACGTTCTTCATATTCAATGCCGTATTCACAGACCATACCAATAAAATCCCAGTTGGTATAACGGCTCAGTGCTGAAATGACAAAATGGGGATTATGGGAAATAAAGTTTTCAGGCTCTACATATAAATTGGTGAAATTACATTTCCCTCCACCCGACATCAGAATTTTTTTGCCGATTTTGTTGGCTTTTTCCAGCACCAGTACTTTACGGCCACGGGCACCTGCCTTTGCAGCCAGCATTAAGCCAGAAGCGCCTGCGCCAAGGACAACGACATCGTAATAAGGTGAGGACATCTTAAACTCTTAGGGGGAGATGGAAAGCAGGGCATTATAGTCATTTTTAATGTAATTTTCAGGACTATTCGCATCGACAGGCTGATATGGAGGTTTTGAAAAATCATCAGCCCTCAATTCTGAACAGATACAGGTCTGTCAGGTATTTTCAGGTATATTGCGTCCCTGTAAACCACCGGTATGAATCACCAGTATACGGGTTTCTGCCGGGAAATAATCTTTTTTAAGTAAGTCGGACAGTCCCATCAGCATTTTTGCGGTATAGACCTGTTCCAGTGGAATCTGATACTGCATTTCAAAAAAATGCATAAACTGCAACAGTTCCGTAGAAGTTCTGGCATAGCCCCCACAGCAGTAATCATCCATAATTTTCCAGTTTTTCTTTTCAGTCCACTGAGCAACATCGTTCTGCAGAAAATCACCTTTCAATGCAGAGAACCCTAGAATGCGCTGATGCGATGCACTGGCTTCAATCAGTCCTGAAATGGTGCCGCCAGTGCCCACCGCACAGCAGATCACATCATAATGCTGTCGATCAAAGTCAGTCAGGATTTCTGAGCAGCCCTGGATGGCGAGTGCATTGGTACCACCTTCGGGAATAATATATGCATCTGGATATTGCAGATTTAAAGAATGTAAAAAGTCTGCTGTGTCTTTTGATCGGTATTGTTCACGTGAAACAAACTGAAACTGCATGCCATATTGCTGCGCGGTTTGCAGGGTTGAGTTGAGAGCTCTATGGGCAAGTTCTTCCCCACGGATAATACCGATGCTTTGAAAACCGTGCAGGTGAGCTGCGTATGCTGTGGCGGCAATATGATTGGAATAAGCACCACCAAAGCTGATGATGCATTTTTTCCCGAGCCGGAGTGCTTCTGCAAAGTTGTATTTCAGTTTAAAAAATTTATTGCCCGAAATACGCGGATGAACCATATCCAGTCGTTTAATGGCGATCTGAACCGTTGGGGCATCTTCAAAGTATATGGTCTGGGTTGGAATACGTTGTGCAATCTGGTCGAACATCGTTCAGGCTTTTGCATGAAAAACATAACGCTATTTTAGCGGAAACAGACACCTGAAACAGTGCTATCTGGAGGATGTATCTACAGAAGTCACCACCGACATACCTGGACGTAAGTTTTCCATGCCTGGCTGATTGGGATCAATTGCGATGCGTACAGAGATGCGCTGCACCACTTTGGTAAAGTTCCCCGTCGTGTTATCAGGTTTTAGGACACTGAACTCAGAACCGGCAGCTGGAGAAATTTCTTCGACATGACCTGTAAATTCCTTATGTCCTAATGCATCGACCTTGAAAGTTGCTTTTTGCCCCAGTTTCATCTGACTGATCTGGGTTTCCTTAAAGTTTGCTGTGACCCAGGTCTGTCGGGGAATCAGGTACATTAGCTGTGTACCGGCAGCAACATACTGCCCGACGCGTGGGCTGACCTCACTCAGCTGACCATCCATGGGTGCTGTGATCACACTGTAGTCTTTGGTAGTGGTGGCCTGATCCAGCTGTGCTTTTGCGTTGGTGACCTGTGCCTGAAGACCCGACTGCGCGACTTCCGCTGTTTTTAATGCTGCCTGTGCGACCAGAACATTTGCTTTTGCCTGTTTCAGCAGAGCCAGATTATTTTTCACATCTGCTGCTGCATTGTCCTGTTCTGTTCTGGAAGCTGCACCACTGTTTCCCAGCTGACGATAACGGTTCAACTGAGCAACCGATAAATCATAGCTTGCCTGAGACTGTTCCACTTTTGCCTGTGCTGCCACAATATCTGCTTTACGCTGTTCAATTGCCTGAGTCTGATTTGCCAGTGTGGTATTTGCCTGATCCACACCTGCTTCCGCCTGAGTGACTTTCTGATCATAGGTGGTGGTGTCAATGTGCATGAGTACCTGTCCCTGCCTGACATGATCAAAGTCTGTCACCAGTACATCTTTCACATAGCCGTTGATCTGAGAGGAGAGCACAGTGGTTTTGCCTTTGATATAACTGTTTTCGGTTGACTCAAGACTGGTGTTGAATGGTCCGATTTTCCATGCCCACATAATGATTAAAATCCCGGCCAGCAGAACAAAGAACATCAGAATCAATGTCCGTTTCGCTGTTGGAATCAGTTTGCTGGACGGTGGTGGCGTCAGTGCTGGTGCTGTATCTGTCTGTTGTGTATTTTCTGGGGCAGCAGGTTTATTTTCATCTTGTGGCATGGTCATTCTCAAAATCAGTTTTAGGTCAGGGCAAAATATATTTACTTCAATAATGTTCGGTTGAAACTTATCAGGAGCTGTTTACCGTCTGTGTGGACTGTTGTTGTTCAGACCTTTGTTGTTTTCTGAGCTGATATTTACTGACTGCAATATTATAGGTACCCCAGAGCAGCAGCAGAACTGCAAATATGCCATTCAGGGCGATCACATCATTATAAGCACGAACCTGTGCCTCACGTAAAATCACCTGATTCAGATCACGTACTGCCTGATTCTGCTCAAGTGACGGGTCGAGGGTGTATCTGGCTGCAGCCTGCTGATAGCTTAAGACTCGCTGAGCAACAACAGGATTGGTATCAGACAGATTACTGACCAGTTCTGTACGGTAGTTCTGCGTCCGGATCTGTTGATAGGTTGAAAAAAAACAATTTCCAAGTAAGCCACCGAAGCTTTGTGTCGCAGAAAACAGCACCACAAAAGTGACCATATGTGAGGGGCCTTTCTGCAGCGCACGGACAATGCCTGTCAGCAGTAATGGACCAATAAACATGCCACTGGCAAAACCGACGAGGAACTGGCTGCGGTAAAAACTGGCAGGACGGACGTCACTGGTCAGATGATAATCCAGCGCACAGGCAAGTAAAATCAGCACCTCTGCGGCAATCAGATGAATGATCATACGTTCACGCTTGAATGTCATGGCGCTGAAAACAGTACCAGAGACAATCCCCAGGAAAATCACCATATACAACGATACAAACTGATCAGGTCCCATTCCCATGGTTTTCAGAAAACTGACAGCAGCATAAGTCTGTTCAGACATTAAAAAGCGGATGGCTAATGCACCAAAAATAAACTTCAGGGTTGAAGATGTACCCAGCCATCGGGTAATGATCAGTGGATTAACCCGAAAATGTTCATAAGTAAGCCCAATACAGACCAGACAGAAACCAGCGATCAGCACATACCCCAGCCATTGCGCTTCAAACCACCACAGCACAGGTCCCTGAGTCAGAACAATACAGAGCATGGCAAAACCAGGTGCGAGCAGGGCAAAGGTGAAGAAATCCTGCTTTTCAAACACTGCAATTCTCAGACTGCGTGGCAGTTTTAAGGACACTACCATTGCCAGACAGCACAGCGCCAGTCCCAGTTCAAATGTATACAGCACACTCCAGTCATTTACATCGACAATGTACGGAGAAATGATCCAGGCAAGAGGAATCCCCAGCTGCTGAAAACCCAGCGCCAGATAAATCGCCCGCCCGAAATGCGCCCGCTGAAATGCCTGCATAATGTAATACATCCCCAGGGAACTCAGTGGAGCTGAAACCAGACCACTGATGAAACGGACAAACAGAGCCATTTCATAGGTATGCACAAAAATATGTAAAACCAGCACAACAATAAAAAGCACCAGTCCGACTTCTGAAAAAAGTCTTAGACCATATTGCTGACGGGCTTTAAACAGAATGAGGTTTGAACTGATATTTGCCATGACATAGACGGCTGGAATCCAGGCCGTCTGGCTCGGTGTCAGTGCATATTCACCCTGAATAACAGGGAGATTGGCGGTAATAAAACCGTTACTCAGACTCCCGCAGATGGCAACGAACAGCCCAATGATAAAATACAGATAGCGCTTATGTGCAGGATGTGCAATTGCTGCAGGTGAGCCTGGCAGTGTGGGTTTTTCTTCAGCTGTCCAATCGGGGGCAGGTTCAAGCAGCCGTGGCATTTTGTCCATTGTGCCCCCGTTTACGGTCGAATGCCGTGAATGAGTAGATCCAGTGCCCGTTTTGCCAGCGCACGCTGTGCCTCATCATCCATTCCCTGGAATGATGAACGCAAAATAGCAGTAATCATGGCGTAATCTTTAGAGCTGAAGTCTGCTCGACACACGCCGTGCGCAATAGCCTGATCAATCAGGGGCTGTAATAACTGATCCCGTCGTTGATAAATCTCAACCAGAACAGGGTCGTCATAACTGATCACACGCCAGTATTCCATCAGTGCAGTCAGATAGGGAAGATTGTCGACATGGTTTTTGATCAGACGTAAAAAACCATCAGGATAGGGCGCATATCTGGCTGCCCGAATTTCCAGACGGTCGAGTGCCTGCTCCATCAAAGCGATGACCAACGCGCGTCTGTCCTGAAAATTACGGTAAAAAGTGGCTCTGCCTACACCGGCTTCTTCAATAATGAGTTGCAGGGGCGCACGGATACCATGCAGACGGAAAATTTTTAATGCTGCTTCAAGTAAATCTTCACGGTTCTGGCTGGCTTGTAATTGTCTTTTCGGGATAACAGGCTGCATGAAAAACGGCTTTAAACAGTTCAGGGAATAGAGTGTATTTAACGGACATTTTTGTCCGTTGTAAATATTTATGTCTGTGCTGAATTGTTAACAGTCATTAAGTGAATGATTTCAGGTTAAAAATACTTGAGTAAATCTAAGCACTTTTATCCACTTCACCGGCTAAGGATTAAATAATGGTGAAAAAACACTCAGTGTGCTATGTTGACATACAGATAATGATAAGAGGGCAGATCATGAAAAAACTGTTCCCTGTTTTGTTCAGCAGCATATTTCTATTGATGGCGTGTGATGTCAAAGATGATCTGAACAAACCCAGAACCACAGCTCGAACCATGATTATTGGTGGTGTTCCTGTGCATGATCAGGATTATCAGGTTGCAGAACTGCGTGTTCGTGAAAACCTGCCTGTCGGTGAGACACCATAACCGATCTCTAAGTTCGGTGCTGAATGACCTGAACAGTGAGACTGTGTTTTTCTGTATATTTGTTTTGGGCAGAAGTCTTTTGATCAGTAAAATTATTTTTAAGCTTATTAGTGTAAATTTTTAAAGAAAAATAACGCATTCAGGCGTAAAATCGGCAGCATAATTTTTTGTTCAGGTGGCACTTTGGAATCGTTATTGATTATAGGCTCAATTGCTCTGGCATTGATGCTGGGTGCGATCAGTCCTGGTCCAACCTTTATTTATGTAGCAAAAAATTCGATAGCAATTTCACGTAAACACGGTCTGTTTACTGCACTGGGAACAGGCACAGGTGCTGCGCTGTTTGGTCTGCTTGCAGTGATGGGCTTACAGGCAATTTTACTGGCTGTACCCTCTGCCTACCTGGCTTTAAAAATCTGCGGTGGTCTGTATTTACTGTGGCTGGCTTATAAAATTATAAAACATGCCAAAGAACCGATGCAGGCTGTAGATGGTGGGGCTCAACAGATGAGCTATGCTCAGGCATACCGTCTGGGCTTTATCACTCAAATGAGTAATCCTAAAATTGCGATTGTTCTGGCGAGTATTTTTACTGCACTTTTACCTAAAGAAATTCCTTCTTATTTTTATGTGGTTTTGCCTGTGCTGTGCTTTTTTATTGATGCAGGATGGTATTCACTGGTCGCTGTTGCTCTGTCTGCGGAAGGTCCACGCCGTGTGTATCTGAAGTCTAAGAAAGTGTTTGACCGTATTGCAGGTGGGGTGATGACTTTGCTTGGGTTAAAGTTAATTTTTGGGATGAAATAAGGTCTGACTTATAGAACCTGGAAAGTGACGTGCAAGGTGTTTACCTGATAGATGGAAGGGTATTTTCCTGTTTCTGTAACTTTCGCCATTCCAGCCATCCACAAATTGCTGAAGTGGGTAAAATAATCAGACCGCAAAAAGCCAGTCCAAAATAGAATATTTTTATATCAATAAAAGAAAGTAACAGAAAGGGTGTCCAGATTAATCCTGCATAAACACCATACAACAGTGCCTGAAAAGCAGTAGCTGATGGAAGTTTCATCGCAAATTTCTTTTCAAATACCAATCAGGTTATATAAACGGGAATAATTCCAATGGCGTAACCAACAACTGATGCAATTACCATTAGTGCAAGCATGGGAAAGATGATAGAGGGTGTAATTAAGCCTTGAAGAAATCTTAATGTATCTAAAATAATAATAGGACTGTGTCCTGCCAATACAATAAGAAAAGTCGCAATTAAGGGTCCGTATCGGGTATAAGCATTGGAGAAATTCATTTTTTTAGTCATGTTTTATTTTAGACAGCATAAAAGACTTCAATTGAAGTCTTTGTCTGCAATTTGTGAAAAAAAGGAGCGTATCAATCCTTAAAATGCACAGGAATCCATTGATAACTCTTTCCATCAGCACTGTAAATATGCCCAATTCCTGGAAATGGCAAATGTGGCGCAGCAACAGTTACACCACTTTTGGCAAGTACAGGGAATTGTTTTAGACGGGTCTGTACTGCTTTTTTCGGATCAATATCATAATCAATCGCTGTTTCAGGACGATCAAACTGTACAGTATGTGAGTGCACAATGTCGCCAATGAACACAACATCTTCATCAGTCGTTTTGAGTTTATAACTGAAATGTCCAGGGGTATGTCCTGCGGTTGAAATCACTTCAAAACCTTTGATGTTGTCACCCAGTTTAAAGGTTTTAAACTGCTTACTCGCTTGATAAGGTGCAAGTGCTGCCTTAATTTTTTCTACTGTACCTACATAGCCAGCTTGCTTTTTTTTAGGAACTTTATTGACCTGTTTTGGATCTAACCAATAATTCGCTTCATCCTCTGATACATAAATCGTAGCATTCGGATAATTTGCCACACCATTTTTACTTACACCACAGGAATGATCAGGGTGTAAATGGGTAAGTAAAATCGTATCGACTTGTTCAGGTTGATAGCCTGTTGCTTTCAGATTCTTCAGGACAGAACCTAAATGTGCACCAAAGCAATCAGTTGTTCCACTGTCGACTAAAATGAGTGAATTGCCTGTATTAACCAAAAAGGCATTAATGGATGTTTGTACGCCTTTGGCTTGATCTGCATGATATTTCTTTAAAATTTCATGCACCTGATTCTGGGAAATGTCTTGAAATAAAGTCGGTGACATGAAGTTTGTGCCATCGAGGAGGGCGGTGATTTGTGTATTGCCCACCTGATGTTGATAGAAGCCTGCGACTTGGGCTTGTTGTTCAATGATGGGTAGAGTCTTTGTAGTTTCTGCCACAGTTGAAAATGAGCTGAAAAGTGCGATAGAGGCTGTTATTACTAAGATTGAAGTTTTCATAATCATTTGGATAAAATTATTGTTGATTATTTTTTAGCATGGATTTCTCTTGCGTTGTGTTATTTCTTCATGAAAAAATCCGCTTGGGTAAGCGGATTTTTATGAGTTGCTCATGATTACGAGGTGGAATATCTAAACATGTTACATCAAGTAGTTAGGAGTTATTTTAAAAAAATAAAAATTTCTGAAAATAGGGAACTATTTGTAATCATCAATTTTTAAAGTTTTCTTTTGTTTAAAGTTTTTTTTCCATTGCTCTTTAGAAAGTTTATTTTCATTTATGAGCTGAATTAAAAATGCTACCCATTCATCTTGATACAAATAATCATTATGAGCTTCATCGTAATGACAATAATTAGGATTTGTGTCAAAAGCATCGCTACTAAGGGTAAATTCAGTATAGGGTCTGATTTTGAAGATACTTAATAACTGCTTATGATCATTATGTGTTAACTTGGAACTAATAGATTTATTAACTTCTTCTAATACCTTGCTTGGTTTTAGTTTTCCAATATTAGCACCTTCAAGTTTTATAACTTTATCTTTTACGATTGCTATTAGTTGATCGTACTTTTCTCTATCTTCCTCAGATAGTAAATTCCAATTAACAAATTCAACAGCTAAGTCATTCCTGTTTGTATTCGCAATTTTAGGAACCTGTATCAATTTGATACTATATTCTTGCGAATTATAAATATCATCTTGCAAACTTTCTCGATATTTTTTTATGAAATCGAATAAATCTTTATATTCGTTAGATAGTAATTGTTTGCTTGCTTCTTTTTGTTGAGACGTCCGCAATTTAGAAAATTGTAAAGAATATGCCAAACTTTCATTTATTGCATACTCTTCACCAAATAACTTTGTTAGCTCATTTTCAAAATTATATAGAAGTGCTTGGCATTCTCCAAAAATATTTAATCCAATCTCATCTTTATCTACCGTTCTATGCTCAATTTTATTTCGTAATTTTATAAAAAATTCTAAATTTGTTTTTATTGGATTTGATAATTGACTATACTCTTTTATACAAGTTTTTAATTCCCAAGCTTTTTTTTCTCCATCTATAATTTTATAACGACCGTTATTTTCTTTATAAAAATATGTTTCACCTATTGTAAAATTAAAATGTGCTTGAAATAAACGTGTCCATGCCATAATCATATGAGTAATAAAAGACTCCACCCTGAAAGGAGCACGTGGCTTATTGTAAATCTCTACTGCTAGTAATGCACAATCAATTGAGCTTTCTAATAGGGATTTTATTTTGCCTTTTCTTAATAAAGGAGTTTTCATTGATTTCAAAAATAGTAGCTAAATTCTGTAAATTTTAGCATTAAATAATTGATATATAAATATTTTTTTGATTTATACGAATAAAAAGCCCCTACATCAGTAGAGGCTTCTATCTTGGAATTTTAAATCTTAAGATACTTTATCACCCGGTTTAGCACCAGATTCAGGTGAAATCACCCAAACACCTTCGCCGTTTCCAGCAGCTAAAACCATACCGTTAGAAATACCAAAACGCATTTTACGTGGTGCAAGGTTCGCCACCATCACCACCAGTTTACCTTTTAAGTCCTCAGGTTGGTAGAACTCACGAATACCACTAAACACATTACGTGGTTCAGCTTCACCGACATTCAAAGTCAATTGAAGAAGCTTGTCAGAACCTTCAACAGTTGCCGCTTCTAAAACTTCTGCCACACGAAGATCAATTTTCATAAAATCTTCGATACCGATAATTTCTGCCTCACCTACTTTAGGCTCAGGTTTTTTCTCTTTGGCTTTTTCTTTTTTCTTCTCAGCTTTTGGTGCTTCCGCAGCAGCAGCCAAAGAGTCTTTAGATGCATCCACCATTGCCGCAACAGCTTTAGGATCAACACGTTGCATTAAAGGTTGGAATAACACAATTTCATGATCAACCAATACAGTTTTACTTGATACAAAGTCGAAAGATTCAAGTTTTAAGAAATCTTGAACTTGCCCAGCAAGTGTAGGCAATACAGGTGCAAGGTAAACCGCCAATTGACGGAATAGGTTAATCCCTACAGAACACACGTCATGAACCTGTTGTTCTTCGCCTTCAATTTTAGCTAAAGCCCAAGGCTTTTTCTCATCAATATATTGATTGGCTTTGTCTGCAAGCGCCATGATTTCACGGATTGCAGCAGAAAACTCACGTGCTTCATATTGAGTTGCAATAGATTCGCCTGCATCAATAAAGCTTTGAACCAGTTCAGGTTCTGCACATGTTGCAGATAATTTATTGTCAAATTTGGTGTTAATAAATTTTGCACAACGGCTGGCAATATTCACCACTTTACCGACTAAATCAGAATTCACTTTTTGAACGAAATCATCAAGATTCAAGTCTGAATCTTCAACTTTATCAGACAGCTTAGACGCAAAGTAATAACGTAAATATTCAGGATTTAAGTGGTTGAGATACGTTTCTGCTTTGATGAATGTACCACGTGATTTAGACATTTTCTGACCATTTACAGTCAGGAAGCCATTTACGAATAAACCTGTTGGTGTACGGTAGTTTGCACCTTCAAGCATTGCAGGCCAAAACAGTGCATGGAAATACACGATGTCTTTACCAATGAAGTGATAAACTTCATTTTTAGAATCTTTTTTCCAGTAATCATCAAAACTTAGGTCAGGGCGTTTGGTTTTGACATAGTTTTCAAAACTTGACATATAACCAATCGGTGCATCTACCCAAACGTAGAAATATTTATTTGGTGCATCTGGAATTTCAAAACCGAAATAAGGTGCATCACGTGAGATATCCCAGTCATTCAAGCCATTTTCAAACCATTCATCCAGTTTATTTGCGATAGAAACAGGTAGACGACCTTCGTCACGTGTCCATTTCTGCAAATATTCTGTAAAGTTTGGCAGTTTAAAGAAGTAATGATCTGATGATTTTTCAACAGGCGTTGAACCACTCAAAGTCGATTTTGGATTGAGTAATTCAGTTGCATTATAAGTTGTACCGCAGACTTCACATGAGTCGCCATACTGATCTTCCGCTTTACATTTAGGGCATGTGCCTTTGATGAAACGGTCAGACAGGAACATTTGTTTTTCAGGGTCAAATAACTGTGTCACAGGGCGAATCGCAATATTGCCTGCTTCACGGTTTTTGACATAAATCTCAGATGAGCGATTTTTATTTTCTTCGCTATGCGTAGAGTCATAATGATCAAAAGTGACATTAAAACCATCAAAATCACGGATATGTTCTTTCTGAACATTGGCAATCTGCGCTTCAGGGCTAATCCCATTCGCTTCTGCACGTAGCATGATCGCTGTACCGTGTGCATCATCCGCGCAGACATAAGTCACGTTATGACCCATTGCACGCATGGCACGAACCCAGATATCTGCCTGGATATAGCCGAGTAGGTGACCCATATGGATAGGACCATTTGCGTAGGGAAGGGCGTTAGTGACTAAAATATTTCGCACGGATATAACTCTCTTTCTCAAGTTAATGCAAGGGCATTGATTTTAACGTAATTGCTGTGAAGATGCACAATAGAATAGGTGAAATCTATTCAAATGTAGATTTTTATACAATTTCACATTTTCAGTGGTTCATTCATATAGAATGTCGTTGCCTGTTTCCAGATTTGTAATTGTAGAGAGTGATCTAAACATGATTCATGAAAATACCTTTAATAATGACACTCTTGATGATGATTTCGAAGATGAATTCGGTCGTGAAGTCACCCGTATTCCTCAAAATAAAAATGCAAAAAAGCAGCTGGAAAATAATATTCTCAAACAGGCTGAACGCTATCTTGAAGACATTGCAGAAGATGAGCATGCGTATCTACAGAAAACCCTGCATCAGCTGGCAGAGCAGGAGTCTTACTTTGGTGTACTTGCCGATGAATTAAATCAGGAGCTCGGTGCAAAAGTAGCCAATGATGCTTTGAATCTATTGTATTTCTGGCAGGATGTTCATGAGGTTGAAGATTTAAAAAAATTCAGTCTTTTAAATGTGATTAATGAACAACGCTTTCAGGCTGATTTTTTTGAGGCATTTGAAGCACTTGAAGTGGGTGAAAATAAAGCTTTGCGTAAGAGCGTGATTGAAGAAGCGTTTAAGCTGTATGAACTGGGTTTATATGCAGGTTGTACGCCAGTTTTGTATGCGCAACTGGAAGGGGTATTAACGGATGTTTTAATTCAACATGGTTATTTAAAACAACAGGATACCAAGTTTGTCGATGTCTATAAAATAGTACCTGGTTTAAAAGGCAATGAAATTAAAAGCCTGTGGCATAAAGCCAAAATTGCGCATGAACTGAATCCATACTTTTCAGAACTGGCGGCCTACAAAATGGATAACAGCTCTACGGTGACCGCAACTCGCCATAATATTCTACATGGCACAGAGTTAAATCATTTTAATCAGGGACGTTGTTTTGTGCTGTGGGTCTGGTTGTTCAGTGCAGTGAATTTTATGAGTACAGTGAGAAGCTGAATTTAGCTGGTTGATTAAACTCAGATCAGTAACGGTCTGAAAGCGTAAGACAGCTGGAAATAATGTAAAGACATGATTCTGAAGGTATGACCAATGTTGAAACTGATAGCAGAAGACTTTATTCAGGTCGATCAAATTGATGAAGTTCTACCGCTGTATCAGGAACTGATTGATAAAACCAGACAGGAACCAGGTTGTATTTCCTATGTGCTTTTTCATGATCTGAAAGAACCAGGACATTTTGTTTTTATTGAGGAATGGATTGATCGTGCAGCTCTGGATGCGCACGTTCAGTCAGAGCACTTCCAGCGGCTGGTTCCTTTGATTGATCAGTATATCTGTAAAAATCCTGTATTTACCCATTTGCAGACTTTTGAAAGTTTTCAGCAGACGAGGCTTAATGCTCATGTTCTGAAAGAATAAGCTGTTTAATTTTCACGGCTTTTTCAAAATGATCGAGCTGATGGGTCTGAATCCACCAGGTGGCAACCTGCATCAGACTTTCAGGATCAGTATTTTTGTTGGCAAAAAAAGCATAAAAAGAAATACCGACATCCTCTCCCTTTTTTGCAATTTTAGTATCACAGATCTGGATGATTCTAGTTTTAAGGTCAGGTGTCATTGCGTCGTTATCTCATTCCGTCTGGGTTCTGATTGAATATCACAAATTGTGAAATATACAGCATTATTTACAATTCGCATCAGCTCTGAAATCAGGTTATACATAATTAGAACTGATCAAAAATATCAAAAGTAACATTGCGTATGGCATTTATTGCAAATTGCAGTTTTACATTCAAACTCAAAGTAAATCGGCTATAAATAAAACATAAGTTCAGCCTTGAACTCGTGATTTTCAGTAGTTTCACAATGAATTAAGAGGAAAAGACCATGACCGATAATCAACTTGATCACCTGAAACAAAAAGCGTCTGAAGCTGGGGATAATCTGAAACTTAAAGCTGAAGAAGCAAAACTTCAAGGGGAAAAAGCACTCGATGATTTAAAGCACAGTGCTGAAGAAACGAAACTGGAAGGCAAGAAAGCATTGAATGATCTGAAACATGATGTCAGTGCAGCACATTCAGAAGAAAAGGCAGCATTTGAAAGCCATCTGGATAGTGTCAAAGGTAAAGCTGCTGAGTTGCAGGATCAGGCACATGAAAAGTTTGACCAGCTGAAAGCAGAAGCGGGTCATAAGTTGGATGAAGCAAAACAGAAAGCCAGTGAGCTTAAAGATCAGGCAGCAGAAAAATTTGATGCTTTAAAAGCTAAAGCATCCGAAACATTAAGCAAATTTAAAAAGGATGATCAGGCTTAAAGCTGAAAATCTGAAGTTCTTGAAATGATGATCTGCCTGAATGATTAGGTAGAATTGAATAAAGGCAATCCATGTATCTCAGGGTTGCCTTTATTTATTTTCCGTTAAGGGGTTTTATTGATCCGTTCTATTTTTTTGACCTGATTGTTTACAACCGTGAGAGTGTAAATGGAGTTGTCGATCTCATAGACATAGGCAGAAGCAATATGGCTGTGATCTTTCTCTTTCAGCTCATAGGTATTCATGGATTCAGGAGACTGTCCCATACGTTCTTCCATTTCAGTCAGTGTGTCGCCTACGCTGACAAGCTGTCCGGTAGGTGTTCTGACACTTGAACTTTCAGTCGCTGCAAATACAGCAGTGGATACGCACAGTGACAGTGCCAGAGAAAGAATGTATTTCATATAGTTTCCCGTATTTTATTCTGAATAAAGCGTATTTAATCCGGTTAATATATCGCTCTAAATACATGAAAGCACTGATTTAATTGTTTCCGTTTGCAAATGATTCAAAGCCTTAACAGCGGTCAGGTTATATTTTTCAGGGAATAAACTGGACGCAGTTCCTGTATTTCTGATGTGCAGACCGATCGTAAATGTGAGGTTTATCACTCAGAATGATATTCACATTCAGAAAGCTTCATGCAACTGCGCTTAACCTTGACGCGGTTTACCGTTAAACTATACGGTCAAAACCGTATGTTCTGGTCTGGAGTAATTATATGTCGTGGCTTTCTTCACTAAAATCTGTCTTTTCGCCATCGAAAGAGGTCAACGAAGAAGCTGTTCAGAATGTACTCCAGTCTTATGTACTGCCTGCATCTGAAAATCTGTTAAAGGACAGAATTGAACAGGTTAATGTTCAGGGACAGGTCTTACAGATTACGGTCAATACCTATCCTGAAGAAGCAGAACATTTACAGAAAATTCATGATGATCTGGCAGATGCCCTGGAAAAATGTGGCATCACAGAACTGAATATGCACGTGATTCAGCAGAAAACAGGTCATGCCGGCTGTGGACATGATCACCAGAAAGGTGAAAGCTGTTCAAGTCAGCCGAAAGCTGCAAAAACTGAACTGCCTCCTGTTACAGATGCATCAGGTCAGGTGGCTCAGGCAGCACCTGCAGAAGCTGATCCTAACAATCCACCGATTACCAAAGCTGCACCGCAGCAGCGTGATATTCCAAAGCATCCGCGTATTCAGCATGTCATTCTGGTTTCATCAGGCAAAGGCGGTGTGGGTAAATCAACCACGACTGTCAACCTTGCCTTGGCTATGCAGAAACTTGGGCTGAAAGTAGGCGTACTGGATGCCGATATTTATGGTCCAA
Organism: Acinetobacter chinensis; assembly: GCF_002165375.2. Classification (NCBI taxonomy): domain Bacteria; kingdom Pseudomonadati; phylum Pseudomonadota; class Gammaproteobacteria; order Moraxellales; family Moraxellaceae; genus Acinetobacter; species Acinetobacter chinensis. The sequence continues at coordinate 2,693,313 of NZ_CP032134.1, read as the reverse complement.
GTATTCCAACCATGCTGGGAAATGCCGGTCAGACGCCAATGATTGAAGCGGAAAATTTTGTTCCGCTTGAAGCTTATGGGATGGCGGTATTATCTATTGGGCATCTGATTGGAAAAGAAAATACACCGGTTGCCTGGCGTGGTGCAAAAGCAACGGGTGCTTTAATGCAGCTGTTCAATCAGACCTTATGGCCTGAACTGGATGTACTGGTGATTGATATGCCGCCAGGTACAGGCGACATTCAGCTGACTCTTGCACAGCGTATACCTGTGACGGGTGCGGTCATTGTGACGACTCCTCAGAATGTCGCTCTGATGGATGCAGTTAAAGGAATTGAACTGTTTAACCGTGTTCAGATTCCTGTGATGGGTGTGGTGGAAAATATGTCGACGCATGTCTGCTCAAACTGCGGTCATGAAGAACAGATATTTGGTACAGGTGGCGGAGACACGCTCTCTGAACAGTATGATATTCCATTACTTGGGCGTTTACCGCTCAATGTGCAGATCCGTGAAAATGCAGATGCGGGTAAACCTTCAGTGGTTGCAGAAGATGCTGCTGCTGAAAGCTATATAACAATCGCTCAGCAGTTGATTGAAAAACTGCCGAAAGCTGAAAAAGACAAAAGCCGTATTTTCTGATCCTGCACCCAAACAGGCTTAAAAAGGCTCAGCGACTGCTGGGCTTTTTTTATGCTGCATTGATCGTAAAATACCTGATCATCAGGTGATACGCTGTATTTGAAGGCAGTTGAACACCTTGTTAACAATAGGGTTACATAACATTCACATCTTGTACTTATTTGAGGGGCTTAATTCTCCAGGTTTAAAAAATCTGTTTCAAAACATGGGGAAATTCATGAAAATTATCGCTAAATCACTGGTTGTTTCATTGGCTACAGCTGTTGCTGTACCTGCGATGGCTGCTGTTGAAACTGCAGCGCCAGCAACTTTAAAACAGGCAGCTGTACAGGTTGCTCAGCAAAAAGTTGAAAATACGCATGAAGCACAGCAGGTGGCTCAGGCGAAAATGAAAGCAGAAGCTAAAGTCCAGCAGGCTCAGATGAAAGCTGTAGATGCTAAAAAAGTTTCAGAGCAAAAAGTTGCAGAAACAAAAACAGCAGCTAATGCAAAAGTATCTGATACCAAAGCGAAAGCAGCTCAGTTAAAAACTGGTGTGGAAGCAAAAACTATGGCTACTCAGCAACAGGCAGTTAAGCCATCTGCACAGCTGAAAGAGAAAGCTGAAACTGTCAAACAGGATGCTGTGAACAAGGTTGAAGCTGAACAGAAAGCTGCTGTTGAAAAACAGGTTCAGGCACAGCAAAAAATTGCAGATAAAGTTGAAAAGAAAGCTGAAGTGAAACAGAAAACAGGTTTCTTCAAAAAAATGAAATCAGCCGTATTCGGCGCTTAAGTCTTTTATTTAAGGCTCAGTTCAGCAGGTCAGTTTTCTTCAGGAAAGCTGACCTGTTTTTATATGTAAGAGGGTATCTGCACAGTTATGAGTGAATCATACTGTTTCAGTCATCGAGGGACTTATCAGCAGTGATCGTTCTTTTTTTCCACTGACGGATAATACTGAAACGCCAAAAGAGTCGGGTCATCAGAAAAAAAAGTACGGAAAAAAATAAAGCTTCGACAATCAGCCCCGAAAGCAGAATCTTAGCCAGACTCAGATCAACATGCCCCTGTCCCATATTGGTCACCCAATGGGTCATCTGATGCAGAACCCCCAGCAGCATATCCTGATCAATCATATTGACCTGATATATCTGGCTACCGATCCAGAATGCCCCCAGCAGAATTGGAGCGAGTGTCAATGGATTGGTCAGCCAGGCAAGTAATATGCTGACAGGAAGATTGACCTCCATAATCAGAACAGTCAGTACAATTAAAGCGGTATGGAACGGAATGGGGAGAATGCCCCAGAAGGTTCCAATAAAGACAGCTTTAGAAATGGATTTACGGTTGATATACCAAAGCAGTGGATTTAAGGAGCGTTTTCCAAAAATACGCATAAATTTCATACTTGCCACTTTCTCGGGTGAAGGCAGCCAGGATTGAAAAAACTGTTTTGGCATAAAAGGGTGTGTATAGACAGGACAAAATCTATTGTGCATGATTATTCTTAAAAGAGACAGTTCCATCTTTTAAGGAATGTAAATCCTTAAAGATATAAAATGGATCAAAACAGCTATATTTTTTTCAATATATTGAAAATATTTAATTTTTTATAATCTTGAGCATGGGCTGAGATTCGCATGTTCAGTATGGAAATTCATTTTCAAAAACAATCACCAGGAAATGACTGAACGGTATCTGTGCAGAATTGAATCATTTCTGGATTAAATTTTTTATAAATCAATAATGTGAATTGATTTTCAGTTTTTTGAAATATTTCATCTTACAAATATTTTTTTGCTAAGTTTAATGAACTCATTTACTCTTCGCTCACTCTATTGAGAGGTCTGAGTATGGTTTCATTGTTTTTTATTGGTCTGGTTGTCACGATTTTACTGACGCCTGGTCCAACAAATACTTTACTTGCATCTTCTGGTATTCAGGTAGGTGTGAGGAAATCATTCAGACTTATTCCAGCTGAAGCATTTGGCTATCTGATTTCCATCTCTGTATGGGGTGGTTTGATTGGCAGTATTTCCGCCCAGTTTCCTGCTGTTCCAACAGTTCTGAAGCTGTTCAGTGCAGGTTATATTATTTATCTTGCTATCCGTTTATGGAAAACAGCAGATATAGAAGAATCCTTCGATCAGCCAACAATTCGAGCACGTGAACTGTTTACGGCAACTTTACTGAACCCTAAAGCACTGCTGTTTGCTTCAGCTATTTTTCCAGTGATTGCCTGGAAAAGCACAAATGCCTATGTGGCACATATGCTGGTCTTTGTTCTGCTGCTGATACCAATCGCTTTTTTCTGGACTTTTATCGGTTCATTGCTGGCTTCAAACAGAGTGAGATGGCTGAATCAGTCCAATCTTCAAAAAACAGCATCGCTGGTACTGGTCAGTTTCTCTATCCCATTAAGTTATTCTGCAATTCTTAATCTCTAAGTCTCAGACAGGGGCACAGGTCGCGGCTGGATATTCAGATAAAAGCAGCAGCCTGTACCCTTTTTATCAGAGTGCTAAGCATCGGTTTTTATAAGCTTTGAAGTCGTGTGTTTTCATTGTTACCGATTTAAGTTAAAGTACTGGCAGTAATCAATTCCAAGTTTTTTAGGTGAAGATAAATGGCAATTAAGTCAGATCGCTGGATTCGTGAAATGAGCGAAAAACACGGCATGATTGAACCGTATGCTGAAAATCAGGTTCGTTTTGATGAACATGGTGAAAAGCTCATCTCATACGGAGTGTCCAGTTATGGTTATGACGTTCGCTGTGCCCGTGAGTTCAAAGTATTCACCAACGTACATTCTGCAATTGTAGACCCTAAAAACTTTGATGATAAAAGCTTTATTGATATCGAGTCAGATGTCTGCATCATTCCGCCAAACTCATTTGCACTGGCGCGCACTGTTGAATACTTCCGTATTCCACGAAATGTACTGACTGTCTGCCTGGGTAAATCGACTTATGCGCGCTGCGGTATTATTGTCAACGTAACGCCGCTTGAACCTGAGTGGGAAGGTCATGTTACCCTGGAATTCTCTAACACAACCAATTTACCTGCCCGTATTTATGCAGGTGAAGGTGTTGCTCAGATGCTGTTTTTTGAATCTGATGAAGTCTGTGAGACGTCTTATAAAGACCGTGGTGGTAAATATCAGGGACAGACGGGTGTTACTCTGCCAAAGGCATAATAAATAAAGATTTATTTTAAAGCAGACTTCAGGTCTGCTTTTTTTTACAATTCATTCATCGGAAAACAGCGCAGTTCGGCTGGATTTTTTTGCATTTGCGCGAATATTCAGCATAATGAAAAACTAGATCGACTTGGCATTTTTGTGGCTGTGGTTCAGCAACGGATCTGTATTAAATGAAAAATGTAAAAGCCAGGTCAGGGACAAAATAAAATAATGATGCGGAGCATCTGATAAAAGGAAGGTCGAGATGACTCAAAGTTGGAATAGCCACGGATTAAGAAAGTCTGTGCTTGCGACATTGATTGGACTGGCAGTAGCACAGTCGGGTCATGCCTTAAAGCCAATGTCTGATGAATCACTGTCTGAAACGACGGGTGAGGGTATTGCATTGCTGCCTGAAGATTTTAAAATGGTGTTTCAGGGCGCAAATGATGTTTCCAAAGGCTCGAGCTATGCATTGGGTCTGGCAGACCCATCCAGCTATGACACTGGTTTTATCCGGATTATTCCTACAGGTGAAAACTACGACGCACTGACTTCAGCCACTAAGGCGGATCTGGATAAACGTCGGACAAAAGCCGATATTTTTATCTATGGTCTGGCATTGTCCAAAAGTAATGATGATCTGAATCAGCGTTACAGCAATACAGGGTTTAACTGGGGGACAACCGCAAACCCCTGGCTGTTCCGTGCAGGTACGCAGAATACTCAGCAGTTCAACTCAGCAGCAGGTAATGTCGGTTATCTGGCTCTGGAAGCGCCTTTGGCAACCGTGGCTAAGGATGAGGCAGACAATGTTATTAAACAGGGTTTCTGGCTGGATGCTTTCTCCCGCTCATGGGGTTCAGCCAACACACTTAATCCGATTACAGGTGCTCCGATTGCTTCACCTGTAAGTGGTGATCCGACAAATGATACAAATCTTGATAAAAATCAGCGTATCCGTCTTCAGTATGTAGCCAATGGTTTAAGTCTGAACGGTACTCAGCTCAGATTGTTCCAGACTATGGGGTCAAATAATGCAGATTATAATAAAACCCTGGGAATGGCAGCAATTTTAAGAATTAACACCAATGATGATCCTTCAGGTCTGATTTATGAAGATACGGAAGCTAACCGTAAACTGCTGGGTCAGAAAGGTATCCGTATCGGTACTGCTGCTAAGGATGATCAGTCTGATGGTACATATTCGACACCAGCACTGGATGGAAGCAAAGCACCGCTCTTTCATGCAACTGAAGGAGTGTATTTATACAGTCCCAATGTAAACCTTGTGCTTGGAAATATGTATCAGCCTTATATTCTGTCTTCTGAAGGGAACAATATTGCACTGGAAGTGACCCGTATTCCAAATGTTCCTGCAATCTATAAGAAAATTTATACGTTTTACGATGATGCTGAAATATCGACAGGAAATATAGCAGCAAATACAACGTACTATAAAGTGATTGATGGAAAGTATACGCCTGGTCTGGATACCAGTAATGCTAACCGTTATAACAAAGGAACGGATGGAAAATATACCGCCAGTACGACTGGTAGTTATGTTCGGGTAGGTAACAGTTATGTCCAGCTGGAAATGAATGGAACTGCATTCAAGGCTTACAGCTCAACAGATTTAACCAATCTTAAAAAATCTTATGAAGGATCAACCTGTAACGTGGCGTCCTGTGGAACCAATGGAGCATCCATTACAGCAGGTACTGTTACCACTAAATATCAGGGCACAAATGCAACACACAGCAGTATTTCAGTGGGGAGTGTGGCTCTGGATCCTGTTACAAACCTGTTGAAAGCGAAAACAGATGCAAATTCTACCGGTGTAGTATTCAGAGGTCCTACAGGGAATGTAAACCTTGGATCAGCGGCAATTGATGGTGTCCTTATTCAGCATCTTAAATTTAAAACAACTGGACTGTAGGAGAGTGGATCATGAATAAACGCATAATTTTCACTCTGTTCATGGCGGTTTCTGCTTTTTCACATGCAGGACTGGTAGACCTGGACAATGATGCATTAACTCAGGTGACAGGTCAGGGTGGGGCGGATCTGAGCTGGACGCTGTCTTTGAACCATAAATATGCCAATGATATGAGCCTGTCCAGTATTTCAAAAATGGATGCAAATGGTAAGGTTACCGAGGCATATTATTCAACACAGTGTGTTTCAGACATTCTGTGTCGTGTTGCTGTGGCATTTAATAATCAGAAAGTTTCTGATCTGGACAAAAATGGAAATGCTCAACAGAAGTGGCTGGTTCTGAAAAAATTTCAGGGAACTTTGCAGGTTGATAAATTTCAGCTGGACGGTACCACCATCCTGAATAAGGACGGCAATCAGCAGTCCGCTATGAAACTGACTTTCTTAGATGATAAGCCATTAAAAATAAGGAATTTAGGGTTTACAAGTGCATCCATTGAAGTGGGAGCAGCAGGTGCTGAGCAGGGTTATGCAAATAATAAAGTCTACGGTCAGGGTGGATATGCAACCAATGCTGCAACATTTGATACGGGTACAGAAAAAGGTTTTATGGGAATGAATGTTCATGGAAACCTTCAGATGTCAGGAAACCTGAAAGTGTTCAGTTATAACTGTACTGGGGCGGCAGGCAGCCGCTGTTAAGCTGAGCAGTATAATAAGGAAGTTGGAATGAAAAAAATAACAAAACTGAAAATGCTGACGGCGTGCATGTTACTTGCGCAGCACAGTTATGCGCTTGAGCAACTGTCTGATTCAACATTGAGTTCTGTCACGGGGCAGGACGGTATTACCATCACGCATGAAGTCTCTAAAATAACAATAGACCAGGCAAACTGGGTGGATTTTTCCGATAACTCCAGTATGCGTTTAGGTCTGCATGGCGTGGAAGTAAAAGGCGTCAATAATTCCAATATTAAAAGCCAGATTGATCTGGATGTGGCAGGAACGACAAATGGTGCAGGCATACGCTTAGAAACAACCATTTCACCATTTGAAGCAACGATACAGAATGTGATGTTGTGTACGGTCTGTACTGTTGGTGCTACAGGTGCAGACAGACAGAGCCTGGGTTCTTTAATGCTGGCAACCAGTACACCTTTAAGTTTTTATCTGGAAACAACGAAAGGTCTGTTTGATAAAAACTCTTTGTCACATCTGAATTTTCAGCTTCAGAATGCTTCGATTACACATAAACTGAATGACCAGCAGTTAACTCTGAAAGATTTCAACTTTAACTTTGCTGCTGACGGCTATATGTATATAGACCCAAAAGAAGGAATCGTTTTAACAACTAAAAATGGCAATTCAGATCATGTAATCAACCTTGGGCGTGTTTCAGATACAACAGCGGTTCATGCAAGCCGTACAGGCGATGATGCTACAAACCCTGGGGTGAATATTGATCTGCGTTATGGTACTGAGCAGAAAAATATCATCCGTATGGGGGCGTCAGGCTCACTTGCAAACGGGAAAATATTTGTAAATTCTGACCAGACCGGTATCAGTAATTTTAACGTTACCGACGCAAATGGTGTTGCAGTTACAGCGAAAGGCTATGAAAAGGCAAATACAGGTATACATACAGGTTTAAGTGCTGAGTTCACTAAAGATGGGAACTCACTGATTAAAGCAGGTGAGAAAGCAACGACACTGGAACTGGGTGGAACTGGAAACGGTAACTATGCCATTGAATTTTCAAATCTGTCTCCATTGAACATTCGGACCAGTAATGATCCTTCAGTCTTAAATACTCAGAATGCATATCTGGATCTGGGTGATGTTTATTTAAATACCATGCAGGCAGCAAGCCTTGAGTTTGTTATCAGTAAAAAGTTGCAGAATGTACTGGGTGCTACAAGCCAAAACCTGACAAATTATATCAATGCGACGAAAACAGCGCAGAATTTTGCATTGGTATCCATTCGTGGTATGGATTTTCAGGCGATTGCCCGTAAAGCCCGTTTTATTTCTGATAACTCAATGGCTAAGAACGACACGGTACAGGGTACCTGGGGTCTGGGTCTACCGATTTACAACCTGAATGCAAACTTAGGGTTGTTTCAGCAGAGCTATACATACCAGGCTGAAACCAAAAATGGTTTAGGTTTCAGTCTGACCATGTCTACAGATGGTTATGGGATTGATAAAAAAACCAATGCACCAAGTACAACTTCTGTTCTTCTGATTGATGGTGGAGATGGCTCACATAATAAAATCTCAGGAACTGGGAAAGAAGAAGTTAACTACTATGCAGGCTTGAGAAATATTGATGCTTATCTTCAGGCAAATGGCGTGATTGGCTATGAAAAAGATGGGATCTATGTTAAAGCCAGTAACCTGTTGCTTGCAGCAAAAGCTGAAATTGCTATTGGACAGTTGCCAGGGTCTTTATATAACTGTGTGGGCACGACCACCTGTGAGAAAAAAGTCGTACCGATAGATAATTTTGGTCGTCCTGATGATGTGTTGTCTTCCATTGCTTTTAAACTGGATGGTAAGGGGGAACTGTTCATTATACCAGGTGTGGATGCAACTGTAGCAAATCCTGACAGTAACTTCCTGACAGTTAAAGCATCGTTCAATTTTAATGAACTGACCAAAGAGCAGAAAGCCAATGAAGCAGAAAAAGGCAGTTATTTGAGTATCATCAATGATGATTATACCAAATCAGGCGATGTCAGTACTTTGAAAAGCAGTTCAAGTGTTAACCTGAATAAGATACAGGGCAATCTGGCACTTGAGTCGCGTATCCGTATGAAAAAAGACACCGTGAGTATGGACAGTCAGGTTAATTTTAATCCGACTAACAGCATAGCAACACCTTTCCGTGCAGAAATGGCAATCTCTCCAATGGGGGGAATGCAGAAAGTTGCGGATATCGCCATTACTGGAGGAGTGATGCGGAGTAATTTTGGCATTACACCACGTTAATGTCCTGGGACTGTTCAGTTCTGAGTGAGCTGAACAGACAGATGATTTGAGTGATAAAAACAGATTTAATAAAAAATGAATTTAATCCGGGGTTTTGAAGTATAAGGGGCGTCTGTGGGGCAGACGGAAACATAAGTCAGTATGTTGAACAGGCTGTGCTCTTTTAAACATGGGGTTCAGAACTGATCAGTATATTTATGGGGAATCACTTTGAAGTGCTCACAGTAATACGATGAGGTTACTGAATAAAATTAATAATTTTTAATATTTTAAGGGAATAAAAATGAAAAAAAGTATTCTTGGGGCTATGGTTGCAATTGCCTGTGCAGCTGGAAATGCAAATGCAATGACAGAGCTGGATGATCAGCAGTTGTCACAGGTCGAAGGGCAGGCTTTGTTCAATTTAACAAGTACGGCGGATGCATCGCAGAATCTCAATTTTTTTAAGTTGGGATTGGGGGCTGTAATGGAGCTGAACAGTAATATCAAATCATTACAACTTGGGTGTGGTGGTTCCAACGGCTCTGGGGGCTGTGATATTGATATTGGCAATCTCTCGCTTTCCGGTAAGGCGGTTAATGGTTCCCGGGTTGATACTTCAGCTCAGCTCACTAATCCTTTTATAGAGTTTGCAATTAAAGGAAAATCTGCAGCAACACGTGAAGTGGAAGGTTTTCGTTTAGGCGCAGAGTCAATTTTAGGTTTACTTAGCCTCGGTGCAGAAAATATTGATAATCCATCAGATGGTCTCCGCTCATTCAGTGGCTATATGCAGGTCTCAGGAACCAGTGGTTCAACTAAAACAGTACCAACGAACTTTGGTGCTGTTGCTGGTCAGGAAGTAAAGGGAAGCGTTAAAGTTCTGGGGGGAAATCATAAAATTATGACAAATCTTGCGGCAACGGCAGGTAAAGGCTTTGCTATGCCTGAAATGACCGCCAATTTTGAAATAGGGGCTTTCACATTAACGGGTAAAAGGCAGACAGTAGTTAAACCTCCGAGTGTAGTGGCAAGTGTTGGGGATATTATTCTGAGTGAAGACAGTGGCAGTATTGTTGTTGATCTGAGGAAAGAAAATAATATAAATGAACCTGATAATGTTCTATGGGTTAATGACGTTACATTTTTTATGGGGAAAAATGGTGGAGGAACCTGTAAAGAAGATTTGTGGGCAGGTGTTTGTTGGTCAGGCAAATACAATGATACTAAAACAGCTATCCGTAATCTAAAGATTGATGTTGAATTTACTCAGGCATTGAGCATGATCCATAATATTGAGCTGGATGGTAATGGGGGTTATCTTTCACTTCAGAAATCTGCCATTAAGTGGTTAGGTGCCAACAGCGATGATATCGCACAGCCAGGGTGGTGGATGTCATTTGCAAAACCTGTTCAATTGGGAACTTTAGATGTGATACAAGCGACATCTATTGAAGATGTATTGCCTCAGGTGGCTTCTCAGGTTTCTGACTGGCTCCTGGCAAATCGGATTACGGTTTCAACTGGAGGGGCTTTGGGCTCTGCATTTGGTTTACCAATTAAACAGAATGTTGGACTGCAGGATCCAAATGATCCAAACTTACGTTATATCGATTTATCCAATTCACCGCATGCAAAACTGGCATTGAGTTCTCAGGTTCTTGCCAACCAGAACGTTATACCTAACTGCTACGGCGGTATGAAATTCTGCTGATTAACATGCAAAATATAAAAATCCCGCATTAAGCGGGATTTTTATATTCAACGGAAATTATTTTGCAATTTTTGCAAGTAATTCATCTTTGCTCAGGTTTACAGACTCTTCATCACGGCGACCTTTATATTCAAAAGTACCTGCGTCCAGTCCTTTTTCACCAATCACAATACGGTGCGGAATACCAGTCAGCTCAAGGTCAGAGAATTTCACGCCAGGACGTTCATTACGGTCATCCAGCAGTACATCGTAGCCTTTAGCCTGTAGTTCTGCATACAGTGCCTCAGCAGCTTCCAGTGTGCGTGGTGATTTCTGTGCATTCATAGGAACGATAGCCACTTCAAAAGGTGCAATTGCTGATGGCCAGATGATACCTTTGTCATCAAAGTTCTGCTCAATTGCAGAAGCCACTACACGGGTTACCCCAATGCCATAACAGCCCATAGTCACGACCAGTGGTTTGCCGTCATCACCCAGTACTTTACAGCCCAGTGCTTCAGAGTATTTCTTGCCCAGCTGGAAGATATGACCAACTTCAATACCGCGTTTGATTAAGATTGTACCTTGACCATCTGGAGAAGGATCGCCTTCAACGACATTACGCAGGTCATACACTTCTGTAAACTGAGCATCGCGCTCCCAGTTCACGCCTGTTGCATGTTTATCTGTTTCATTTGCACCAGCAACGAAGTCTGAAAGTACAGATGCAGCACGGTCTACAATAACCGCGATACCTTTTTCAACCAGTCCCTGTGGACCACAGAAGCCAGGAGTAAGATTGTATTCACTGATCTGTGCTTCAGTTGCAAACGTCAGTGGTGCTGCAATCAGAGGGTGTTTTTCAGCTTTAATTTCATTCAGTTCATGGTCGCCACGAAGGAACAGCGCCACCACTGGAATCTGACCTTTTTCATCTGCTATGCCCTGAACCAGTAATGCTTTAACAGAATGAGCCGGATCAGAGTTCAGGAATGCAGAAACATCAGCAATGGTTTTCTGATCAGGCGTATCTACGGTTTTGAGTTCCTGTGCAGGAGCAGCACGCTCACCGACCAGTACAGCTTCAGCCATTTCCACGTTTGCAGCATAATCTGAGTCAGTAGAAAAAGCGATATCATCTTCACCGCTGGATGCCAGTACATGGAATTCATGTGAACCAGAACCACCAATTGAACCTGTATCTGCCTGTACTGGACGGAAATTCAGACCCAGACGGCTGAAAATACGACAGTAAGTTTCATACATCACATCGTAGGTTTCCTGAAGGGAAGCCTGATCTGCGTGGAATGAATAAGCATCTTTCATGATAAATTCACGGGAACGCATCACACCGAAACGTGGACGGATTTCATCACGGAATTTAGTCTGAATCTGATAGAAATTGATTGGAAGCTGTTTATAGCTTTTCAGTTCGTTGCGGGCAAGATCTGTAATCACTTCTTCATGTGTCGGTCCAAGCACAAAGTCATTGGTGTGACGGTCTTTAAAGCGTAAAAGCTCCGGTCCGTACTGTACATAACGACCTGATTCTTCCCACAGACCTGCAGGTTGAGTCACGGGCATGAAGACTTCAAGAGAACCTGAGCGGTTCATTTCCTCACGGACAATCGCTTCAACTTTATTCAGCACACGTACACCCATCGGCAACCAGGTGTACAAGCCTGAAGCCAATTTACGGATCATCCCCGCACGTAACATCAGCTGGTGTGAAATGACTTCAGCATCGTTTGGGGTTTCTCTTAACGTTGCAAATAAAAAGCGACTCGCGCGCATGGAAACTGTCCTAAATTATTAAGCATTAAAGCAGAGATTATACGGTAAAAAAATGAGGTGAACATTCAGTAATGTCACCCCAGGGTAATCTGTTTCATTATGACATGATTTTTTTCATTTGGCGCATCATAAAGTTTTTAAAGTCATCCAGGTAAGTAAAGATGACGGGTACAACCACCAGTGTCAGCAGTGTGGAGGTGATGACACCACCAATCACCGCATGTGCCATCGGCGCGCTCTGTTCACCGCCTTCACCCAGTCCAAGTGCGAGAGGAACCATTCCCATGACCATTGCACTGGTGGTCATCAGTATGGGTCTGAGACGGGTTTTACCCGCAGCAATAATCGCGTCGTAACGTTCTGTACCTGCATCCATACTTTTCTTAATGAAATCAATCAGGAGAATGGCATTTTTAGTCACCAGTCCCATCAGCATAATAATCCCGATAATGGAAAACAGGTTCATGGTGGAGTTGAACAGGAATAATGCCAGAAACACCCCAATCAGTGACAAGGGGAGGGATGCCATGATGGCAGCAGGATGAATAAAGCTGTTGAACTGTGAACCGAGTACAATGTAAATAAAGACAATAGACAGGGTAATCGCAGTCATTGCGTAACCCGCAGATTCTTCCATGTCTTTGTTTGAACCCTGAGTATCAAAACTGTAGCCGGGTGGCAGTTTAAAACTGTCCTGAATTTTTTTGATATCAGCACCGATGTCTCCAGCAGGACGTCCTGCGGTATTGGCTTCAACCAGTACCTCACGAGCCAGATCACGTCGGTTAATCTGAGAAGCTCCCAGGGTCTGTTCAAAACGGGCAACACTGGCAAGTGGAATCAGAACCGCCTGTCCACTGGCATCTGTTTTCTGAGAACTCAGATAGAGGTTTTCAACATCAGCGGGCAGGCTGCGTTTGTCCTGTACCATGCGGACATTGACATCATAGGTTTCACCTTTTTCATCTTTCCAGGTGGTAATGTTATCACCTGCCAGTAAGGGGCGTATGACACCGGCTATCTGATTGACTGACAGTCCCAGGTCACTTGCCAGTACCCGGTTAATATGAACTCCCAGTGTCGGTTTTGGTTCCTTGAGGGAGCTTTCCAGGTCAACAATGCCATCCACTTTAGTAATTTCAGCCATAAAACGGTCAGAAATTTTCTGGAGTTCATCCAGGTCAGGTCCTTTAATTGAGATCATGACCGGTTTCTGTCCACCAGATACAGTTTCATCCGCCGATGCAACGGATGTAATGGTGATTCCTGCAACATCTTTCAGGCGAAGACGGAATTCATTGGTCAGATCATTCAGAGTCTGTTTCCGTTCCTGTCTCGGTGTCAGCGTGACACGGATACTGACATGGTTTTTACCTCTGTCTGTCACACTGTTGATCACACCATAAGTTGCACGGACTTCGGGGTGTTTCTGAATGATGCTGTCAACCTGGAGCAGTTTTGCCTGGGTGTATTCCAGTGAAGCATTGACTGGTGTTTCAAATTTAACCCGCAGTTCGCCTTTATCAGGTACAGGAACAAACTCTGTACCGATCAGTTTTGACAGTGCCAATGCACCAAGCAGGGATGCAACAGCAATGGCAAGAGTCACAGGGCGAAAGCGCAGTGCCAGTTTCAACAGTTTTTCATAATGATGACTTAAGTTGTCCAGGCGCGTGGAGATCCAATTGAAAAAGCGTTTAACTCTACCTGGTTTTGTATCTGGATTATGTTTTTCTGCCCAGTGCGCTGAAAGCATCGGATCCAGTGTAAAACTGACGAACATTGAAATCAGTACCGCCGTGCTGACCGTCACACCAAACTGAAAGAAGAACCGTCCAATAATACCGCCCATAAAGGCAACAGGTAGAAACACAGCAACAATGGTCAATGTTGTTGCCAGTACTGCAAGTCCAATCTCCTGAGTGCCATCCAGTGCCGCAGTGACATGGTCTTTACCCATGCTGGCATGACGGACAATATTTTCCCGCACAACAATTGCATCATCAATCAGCAGACCAATACTGAGTGACAGTGCCAGCAGGGTCATCATGTTTATGGAGAACCCAAATGCCCAGATAAAAGTCAGTGTTCCGAGCAGCGCAATCGGCAGGGTCATTCCTGTAATAACGGTTGAGCGGAATGAACCGAGGAATAGCAGTACAATCAGTATGGCGAGGATTGCACCCTCAGTAATGGTGCGGGCAACATCTTTAATACTGCCACGGATGCCTTTGGATGAATCCACCACGACTTTAGCTGTGATACTTTCAGGCAACTGTTTTTGAATGTCATCCAGTGTTTTGTAGGTGTTGTCCACGACCTCAATGACGTTGGAGTCAGAACTGCGCAGGATATCCACTGCGACTGCAGTTTTCCCATCCAGATAGGCACTGGACTCAAGTTCAGCCTGACTGTCGGTAATTCTGGCAACCTGCTTCAGGTAAATGGGCGCGCCATTTTTTGTGGCAATAATCATGTCACCAAATGACTGGGGGTGAATGACCCGCGACTTGATTTCGACCACCAGTTCAGATGCAGGCTGTTTTAATGTTCCGCCTGGAACTTCTATATTTTCAGATTTTAAAGTATTCAGTACCTGATCAATACCTATACCGTAACTGTTCAGTTTTGCAGGTTCAATTTCAATTCTGATCTGACGCTGTGCATCTCCAAGCAGGTTGACCGTTCCAACACCAGCAACCGTCCGAAGCTGAGGAACAATCCGCTGATCCAGATATGAGCTCAGATCACGCAGGGGCATACTGTCTGATTCAAAGACGATGGACATGACAGCACTGGCAGTCGGGTCATAACGTTCAACGACCGGATCCTGAATTTCATCACGGAATTCGGCCGTGACAGGGGCTATTTTGTCACGGACATCCTGGGCTGCAACGGCAGAGGGAACATCCAGGTCAAATTCAGCAATAATCGTGGACAGACCTTCACTGGACTGTGAAATAACCTGTTTTAATCCTGAAATGGTGTTGATCTGATCTTCCATTTTTTTGGTAATTTCAGATTCGACAGATTCGGGTGACGCACCGGGATAACTGGTATAAATAACGACAAAGGGGAAGTCCACATCGGGAAATTCCTCTACTCCCATGCGCTGCCACGAAGCCAGACCAAGCACCATCAAGCAGAACATCATCATAATGGTGAATACAGGATATTTGACACTGATACGGGTAAACCACATGGCGACAGTCCTTTGTAATTTTTATTTCGGGCTGATGGCCACTTCTTTATGGTTGTCCTGATCGGTGAACTTCACACGGCTGATCAGATCTCCTACAATCAAGCCCTGTACGACAGCACTGTTATTGCTGTAACGCTGTTCGATGACCTGAATATTCTGTTTTTCTATCCGCTTGTTGCGGATCACCCAGACAAAAGGCTGCTGATCAATATTTTGTATAACATCCAGAGGAATGATCTGTCCCTGTACCTGAGTTGCCGAGAGAATATTTCCCTCAACAAAGGCACCAATACTCAAAGACTGGACAGCTTTGTCAGGAACAGCAAAAAACTCAATCTGTCGGCTGTTCAGGTCTGCAACCGGAGAAACCCGACTCAGTGTGGCGCTCAGCAGGGCAGGATTTCCCTGAATGCTGAATTCAATTTTTTGACCAGGTCTAAGTGCTGACTGCAGATCTGAGGGAAGCTTTGCCTGTATTTCAGTACGTTCAGGGTCAATAATTTCAAACAGCGTCTGACCCGTTGCAACAGTCTGTCCAGGTTCAACCTGACGTACTGTGACCACGCCATTGATTGGGCTTAAAATAATACCGTCACGGTCTGCTTTCAGTGCAATATCAACATTTGCCTGTTGCGCATGCGTATTTTCTTTTTGTGCCTGATAATCTACAGCACTTTGTTCATATTCAACTCTGGAAATAAAACCCTGATTCAAAAGGCGCTGTTTCCTCTGCATCATATTCAGTGCCATTTTTTCCTGTGCCTGAGCTGCTGCCAGATTTGCACGGGACTGAGCAAGTCGTGCTGCATTATCCTGATTGTTCAGACGGACCAGAACCTGCCCTTGAGAAACACGTTGACCGACTTCGGCGCTGACCTGAGAAGCCGTTGCGCTGACCTGTGACTGTATGCTGCTGCGGTTAACCGCACGTATGGTGCCTGTAAATGCTGTTTTATGAACGGAACTGCCATTCTGAAATGCGACCAGGTCCTGCTGAATCAGTTCAATTTTTTGTGGTACCTGATTTTTTCCGGTTTCAGGTTCCGGTTTCTGGCAGGCGCTGAGTGCAAGTGTGATGCAGACCGTGGTGATCCGCACAGCTGAAAAAAACACTATGGATCGCTCTTTCATCGGGTACATCACTGTTTGCATACATCATTTCCTGTGTTCAGTCTGAAAGGTTCAGTACCCTTAAGTTTTTTATATTTATCACAAAAATCAAGTTATTCCATTGCTTTAAGTCTTATGATTATTTTGTCGTATTCCGCCTGCGTATTTCGATAGTTGGTTTGTAACGAATGAATCAGCTCTTTTTTCATCGTGATATTGCTTTGATTGTATTCCAGTACATTCTTGAGCTGAACAGGAATGGTTGAACCTTTACGCAGATGTTCCATTTCCTGTCGTTTGAACATGATCCGGTCATCCTGAAGCTGTTTCAGCTGATCCTGCTGAAAATTGATCTGCTTTTTGATGTACAGCAGGGCAGCGGTTTTTTTCTGTGTTGCAATCGTACTGTTGGTATACGCTTTTTTCAGTTTCAGGTCGGCTTCATTACTTTTGGCTACAGCAGCACGTTCAGGTGCTTTTTTGACATCAGCCTCAGCATTGTACGGACGGTTCTTGCGGATCACCTGCATATTGCGGTCGAGCGCCTCATACCCATAACTGATATGAGCTGGCGTGACACTGGTGCTGACATTGGCAACACCACGACTGTCATAATAGCGATACCAGGCAGCTTTTGGTTGTGGATCAGCTGCAAAAGTCTGAATCATGGACAGACTGAAAAAGATCAACAGAAAAAAACTGGTAACGGTTTTTCGCAGGGTCATAAATGGTGTTTCCAAACTGAAATCAACTCAAACTTTGAGTTCTGTTTTAAGCCGACTAAATTACTTATTTTTAAGTAATAATAATGTTATATTAAAACTAAAAGAAGGGATTGAAACCCTCTGTTCATCAAAAAAAAAACAATGATTGAATAAAAGTGTGAAGCTGTTAGTGCTTTCGTTTTAAAATGTAAATATGAGCGGAAAATGCTCATTGAAACAGTCGGTAAAGATATGTTAAAAATGTTAATAACTTGTAAAATTCATTCATATCTATGTTTGTACAAACAAATGGGAAGGGTCACTAAATGGACGACAATAAATTCCAGAATCTAAAAGTAATGGTGATTGATGATTCAAAAACCATTCGTCGTACCGCCGAAACCCTACTTCAGCGTGAAGGGTGTGATGTGATTACGGCAGTTGATGGTTTTGATGCACTGTCCAAAATTGCAGATGCAAATCCTGACATCGTCTTTGTGGACATCATGATGCCGCGTCTTGATGGATATCAGACCTGTGCATTAATCAAGAACTCACAGAACTATCAGAATATTCCTGTTGTCATGTTGTCCAGTAAAGATGGATTATTTGATCAGGCGAAAGGTCGTGTTGTCGGTTCAGATGAATATCTGACAAAACCTTTCAGTAAAGATGAATTATTAAACGCAATTCGTAATCACGTTTCGGCATAAAGTTAAAGTATATAGACCGTAAGTATTGGGGAAAAACATGGCACGTATTCTGATTGTTGATGACTCACCTACAGAAACTTTCCGTTTCAGAGAGATTCTGGGTAAACACGGGTTTGAAGTCATTGAAGCTGCAAATGGCGCAGACGGTGTGACAGTGGCTCAGGCTGAGTTACCAGATCTTGTGTTGATGGATGTTGTGATGCCAGGTGTGAACGGTTTTCAGGCAACACGCCAGATTGCCCGTGGGGAAACAACAAAGCATATCCCGGTTGTCATTGTCAGTACGAAAGATCAGGCAACAGACAGAGTATGGGGTAAGCGTCAGGGTGCCCGTGACTATCTGACTAAGCCTGTAGATGAAAAACAACTTATTGATGTGATCAATCACCATCTGAATGCAGGATAAGCTATGGCTGCAAATGGATTTATCGAATTACTTCGGCTGTCCAAGCGTGGTAACAAAAGCTATGCTGCATCCGAGAGTGAAGTAAGCCGATGGTCTGGTATCGCTTTTGAAATGATGGGGCAATACTTTGTTGCTCCATTAGGTGAAGTGGCGGAAGTAATTTACCCACCAGAATGCACATTTGTTCCCAATGCCCAGCCGTGGGTTGTCGGGCTTGCAAATATCCGTGGACGTCTACTCTCTGTGTCTGACCTTGCTCAGTATGTATCTGGTCAGCCTGCACAGTTTTCACCGGCACAGAAAGTTCTGTGCATCAGTCACCAGGACCATTATGTAGGTCTTGTAGTTGATCAGGTTCTGGGAATTCAGCATTTCAATAAGAAAAGCTTTTTTTCAAAAGCACCTGATCTTGATCAAGGATTAGAAGAATACTGCCAGGGATATTTTCACCAGCATAACCAGCAATGGCATGTATTTCTGTTCAGTCGCTTACTGAAAAATCCGAACTACATGAATGCATCTATAAAATTTATAAATTAACAATCGCAAGTTATACAGGCGAAATTCGGGGAGAAGGCTGTATGGGCTTTAAACTTAAGAAGAAAAATGCAGGTGAGGCCGGTAATCGCAAAAACGGTCAGGGTCTGTTGGCAAAAGTACAATCGCAGACGGATCAGTTATCCCGTGTTTTCGGTGACAGTGACAAGTCCAGAAAGTTTATTAAGATCGCAGTAGCATGTCTGGCAGTTGCAGCACTGATACTGTTATATCTGTTCTACAGTGTTCCCCGGAACAACGAATTAACCCGAAGCCTGGGTGAACTGCGATTGCTGTCTCAGACTATTTCGCGTCAGGCGACAGAAGCAACAGCATCAGGTACCAAAGAGTCTATTGATAAACTGGTGCAGTCTCAGAAAGCTTTTGCAACAAACTTTGAAACCGTAACAGATATTCATGCAAGAACCAAAGCATTGACAGATGTGGATGCAGAATGGAAAAAAGTTTCTGAAAATATTGATTTGATTGCATCACAACAAAAAATCATTAACAAACTTTATGATACAAACATCGCAATCGGCGAATCCATTCCGGGTATTCAGGCTGAATATAACCTGATGGTTGACCAGATGGCTCGTCAGAACCTGCCAAGTAGCCAGGTGGTTATTGCGAAAAACCAGGTATTCATTGCAGAACGTATTTTACGTTCCATCAGTTCAGTACTGACGGGTTCGGATAACTCGCGTGAGTCAGCAGATGACTTCAGTGCCGATACAGAAACATTCGGTTCATACCTTGAAGCTCAGTTGAACGGTAGTGCGGAACTGGGTGTGGAACGTCTGGCTGATCCTGCATTGCGTGAATCGCTACAGGGCATCAAGAGTGAATATGACAGCGTACTGAAATCAGCAGCTGCAACGGTACTTAAGAACTCAAACCAGATTGTAAAAGTACGTCAGGCTTCTTCTTCAATTTTTGCTCAGTCGGATTCGCTGCTGACAAACCTGAATAAGCTTTCTGGTGGTACAGGTTGGGCAACTGCAATTCCTGCACTGGGTCTGATCATTGCACTGCTTGGCTTCCTGTTCTGTGTATTTAAACTGCTTGGCTTGCGTGGTGAGTCTGATAAACAGCGTGTATCACGTTTACAGGAAGAATATGACCGTAACCAGAATGCGATTCTGCGTTTACTGGATGAGATCGCCGATCTTGCAGATGGTGACTTACGTTCATATGCAACAGTATCTGAAGACTTTACCGGTGCGATTGCTGACTCCATTAACTTCGCAATTGACCAGTTACGTGACCTTGTATCCCGAATTACAGAAACGTCTCAGGAAGTTGCACAATATACGGCAAATACGCAAAGCATTACCAACCAGCTAGCTGAAGCTTCTGAGCATCAGGCACAGGAAATTGCCGGTGCATCTGCCGCAATTAACGAAATGGCAATGTCCATTGACCAGGTATCTTCAAACGCAGCAGAATCAGCTGTGGTAGCACAGCGTTCGGTACAGATTGCATCCAATGGTGCTGACGTTGTAAACCGTTCAATTGAAGGTATGGATGTTATTCGTGAGCAGATTCAGGAAACATCTAAACGTATTAAACGTCTGGGTGAATCTTCACAGGAAATTGGTAACATCGTTGCCCTGATTAACGATATTGCCGATCAGACGAACATTCTGGCACTGAATGCTGCAATTCAGGCATCCATGGCGGGTGAAGCCGGTCGTGGTTTCGCCGTGGTAGCAGATGAAGTACAGCGTCTTGCGGAACGTTCTGCTTCAGCAACTAAACAGATTGAAACACTGGTTAAAACGATTCAGACCGATACTAACGAAGCTGTAATTTCCATGGAACAGACAACTTCGGAAGTTGTTCGTGGTGCCAGCTTATCCAAGGATGCCGGTGTTGCACTGGATGAAATTCAGGGCGTATCTTCTGACCTTGCAAAACTGATCGGAAACATTTCGGATGCTGCGAAACTTCAGTCTGCATCAGCGGGTCATATTGCAACTACGATGAACGTTGTACAGGAAATTACATCTCAGACTACAACTGCGACTTTCGATACAGCCCGTTCGGTATCAGAACTTGCAAGTATGGCGGAATCCTTACGTGAATCTGTAACTGACTTTAAGTTACCTGAATAATAAGGCTTGATAAGTGTGTTTATTCCCCGGAATAAACACACTGTATTCAAAGATAAAGTGTTGACAGGGAACCGCACAGTTCAGGTCAAACGTGATGGTTACAATTAAGTTTGGGTACCTGAGGGTGCTGGACACGTAAGAAGCCTTAGCTATGAAAGAAATATTAAAAAATTTAGTTGAAAATACAACTCTTCCCGAAGATAGCTATCTTGATCAGGATGCAGAAATTCTTGAAATTTTTGTCGAAGAACTGGAAGAAATCTTCACTGAACTGGATGAGCAGTTTCCGGCATGGTTTGAAAATGCCTCAGATACTGAAACATTGATCACTATCCGTCGCCACTTTCATACCTTGAAAGGTTCTGGGCGTATGGTTGGGGCTAAATCTGCCGGTGAACTGGCATGGACAGTAGAAGATATACTGAACCGTGTCATGGGGGGATCACTGGTTCTGAATCTTCCGATTCAGAAATTTGCTTTAACGGTTTATAAAATTTTTCAGTTCAGACTTTATCCTGATTTTAAAAATGTTCAGGAAGCTGCAATTGATTTAAGACCATTGGTGTTGTTAGGACAGCAGCTTCAGCAGAATCTCAGTCCTGAACCTGCACTTGAAGATTTACTTCAGTTGTCTGAAACGCTGTCTGCTGAGAATACGCTGACAGGTCTTGAGTTTGCAGATGATGAGTCGGTTACTGCACAAGTGGTTGTTGCCACGGCAGCTGATGAAGCTGAAACTGTTCATGAAGAGCTCACTGAAGTATCTGAAGAAATCCCTGCTGTTCAGGATGACAGCTTTGTTCAGGAAACAATGTCTATTTTCCTTGAAGAAGCAGAAGAGCATCTGGCAACGATTGAAGCTTTTCTTGCAGAAGAGCAGTCATCAAAACAGGACTATAACGGGCTGATCCGTGCTCTGCATACGCTTCGCGGCAGTTCGTCCATGGCACAGATTGAGCATATTTTTGATGCCAGTTCCAATGTGGAAAACCTGTTTAAAAACCTGTTGCAGGATGAAATTGTATCCACTTCAAGAGAAACAGCATTACTGGTTCAGTATGCTGAGTTTGTAGGTGATTATCTGCTTACGCTTCGAAATGGAGCTGACCAGTCAAGACTGAATACGATTTATCAGACATTTAACGATGTGTGGGATAACTACGGTTTCAGTGTTCAGACTGGAGAACATGAAGCAAATCCTCAAGGTCTGGTTTCCAGGCTGATTGAGCTGAATATTGATCTGTTGCTTGATGCTGAGTTTGAGTTTGATAAACGTGCCAAAGTTGAATTCCCTGAATATATTCAGGAGTTAAGCGAGCAGGCAGGACATCTGATTAATAATACAGATAACCGTGCATCTGAAGGTATTCATCAGTTTACACTGGAGCTGAAGTCTGCTTACGATGGTCTGGTTGAAAAGCCGGCACTTCTGACTCTTGACTATGCCTATGAGTTGTTTGCAAAGGCACATCAGGAATTTATTTATCTGTTTGATACACTGGCAGCAGGACAGCGTGTCAGCCTGACAGATGATATGCAGAAACTGTTGAATGAGCTGGCAGCATTTGTACAGCAGGATATTGAACAGTTTGAATCCGAGCCAGCTGCTCAGCCAGATCTGAGTACTGAATCTGCTGAAGCTGAAGATATTTCAGTTGCAGTTCAGGAACCACAACCAGTACAGGCTGCATCTGTCGAGTCGGCGGGTCTGGATCTTGCAAAACTGTCCCGACAGTTACAGGCAGCTAAGTCTCAGTCTGGTGCAGCTGACACAAATACTGATTTTGACCCTGATCTGCTTGATATTTTCCTTGAAGAAGCAGAAGAACTGCTTGCCGGAATGGATCAGGATCTGAATACATGGACAGCAGAACAGTCCAATACTGCTGCACTGAATAATCTGATGCGTTATCTGCATACACTGAAAGGTGGTGCAAATATGGTTCAGGCCACGCACATAGGTCTGATTTCACATGAAATAGAAACGATTTACGAACGGATTATCAACCAGCAGATTACGGTTACTCCTGGATTGATCGGTATTATCCGGCTTGTTCAGGATGATATCGCCGACCGTATTCAGACGATTCGTGATGAGCAGGTTGATTATTCTTCCGCTCAGGCAGTGGATATACTGAAAAATATTTCAGAACTGTCAAAAGGTGGTATTGCATCCACTTCTGAAGTTACAGAGCCGAAAGTTGAATCTGCTTCTGAGCATATTGATGATGCACTGGCGTTTGCAGTATCCGATCAGGATGAGCTGCCAGAACTGGATGATGTCATCAGTGTTGCGTCAGATATTATTGCGGTTGAGCCTTCCTTATCTGAACCTGAGCTGACTGAGCCTCTCACTGCTGAAACATTGATTGAACAACCTGCTGCAGAGTACGCTGAACCTGCACAAAGTCAGAAACATGCTGATCTTGAAAGTGTGCGTTCAATTGTGGAAGAAACCTTCCTTGAAGAAGCAGAAGAACTGCTGGATTCTTCGGATCTGTTACTTGCTCAATGGTTTGAACAGCGTTCAGACCGTAGTATTCTGCTTCAGTTACAGCGTGCCGCGCACAGCTTGAAGGGCGGTGCCCGTATGGCTGAAATTGAGCCGGTCGCGTCTATTGCTTATGAGCTGGAAACGATCTTTGAGCAGTTTGCTGTACACCAGTTCAACTCAAATGCTTATGATCCGTTGCTTCAGACGACACTGGCATGGTTACGTCAGGCGATATTTGAGCATGATTACACCAATTTCGACAGCCTCAAGTCCAATCTTGAGTCCATTGAATATGTCAACGTAACGGCTCAGTTACCAGACAGGCTGACTCACAAAGATATTCTTGCACCGTCCAGAACCTTTGAGTTTGTTCAGGGTGATGGTACTGAACCACCTGCAATGATGGGTGAGTGGGGCGATACTTCGAGCCGTGATGACAGTAATGAAATGATCCGTATCTCAGCCGACCTGGTTGAGAAGATGATTGACCTGTCAGGTGAAAACTCAATTAACCGTTCACGTATTGAGATGGATCTGGGGCAGTTGGGTAATACGCTGAATGAAATGGAGCTTGCGATTAAGCGACTGGCGGATCAGCTGCGTCGAATGGATGGTGAGCTTGAATCACAGATCCTGGCAAAACACGGTACTGACAACTCACGCTATGAAGATTTCGATCCACTTGAGATGGATCAGTATTCATCTTTAAATCAGTTATCCAAATCACTTGCGGAGTCTGCATCGGATCTGGTGGACTTTAAGAGCACGATTGCGGAAAAAATCCGTGATGCAGAAGGTCTGTTATTACAGCAGTCCCGTATTCAGGCAGAAATTCAGGAAAGTCTGATGCGGACACGCCTGGTTCCGTTCTCAAGACTGTTGCCCCGTTTACAACGTATTGTGCGTCAGACCTCATCGACATTGAACCGTCCTGCGGAACTGCTGGTACAGAATACAGAGGGCGAACTGGACCGTACTATTCTTGAACGCCTGGTGACTCCATTTGAGCATATGCTTCGAAATGCGATTGACCATGGTATTGAAGAGGATACTGCACAGCGTCTTGAAGCCGGTAAACCCGAAGTCGGTAAAATTGAACTCAATATTACCCGTCAGGGAACCGATGTTGTAGTTACATTCAGTGATGACGGTAAGGGTATTGATGATACCCGTATTCTTGAAAAAGCACTGAGCCAGGGGCTGATTAAACCTGATCAGAAAGTCAGTAAAGAAGAAACTTTACAGCTGATTTTCCACCCTGGTTTAAGTACTGCGAAAGCAGTGACACAGATTTCGGGTCGTGGAGTCGGACTTGATGTCGTGCAAAGCGAAATTAAAGCCTTAGGTGGTCTGGTAACTGTTGATTCTGAGATTGGTAAAGGAACAACCTTTACCATCCGTGTACCGACAACGGTTGCGGTCAGTGATGCGCTGATGGTGAAAGCCGGTGATCAGCAGTTTGCTATTCCACTGGCTCAGATTGAACGTATTGTGCGGATTGCACCATCTACGCTTGAAACTTATTTTGATGGCAATGACGATTATTTCAAAATTGACAACGAATCCTATAAGTTACGCTATATTTCAGAATTTGTTGCAAATCAGCCATTACCGCGACTGCACAGTATCGCGCATTCATTACCGGTACTGCTGATTAAAGGCAGTACGGGGCAGAGTATTGCATTACTGGTCGATCAGCTGGTTGGTTCACGTGGTCAGATTGTTGTAAAACCGATTGGACAACAGTTCTCCGGTATTGCCGCGATTGCAGGTGCAACGATCCTTGGTGATGGTCAGGTCTGTCTGATTATTGATGGTCAAAGTATTGCACGTCAGATTCTGGCGACACAGCGTACGAAACATGCGTCTGAACACCGTGAGTCATCACGACACAGCAATGCACGTCGTCTGGTGATGATTGTGGATGACTCCGTAACAGTACGTAAGGTAACTTCACGTCTGCTTGAACGTCAGGGTTATGATGTTGTGACAGCCAAAGATGGTGTGGATGCGATGGAGCAGCTGGAAAATGTCAAACCGGATCTGATGCTGCTTGATATTGAAATGCCGCGGATGGATGGTTTTGAAGTGACCAACCTGGTAAGACACCATGACATTCATCAGAAACTGCCAATTATCATGATTACATCGCGTACAGGTGAGAAACACCGTGAGCGTGCATTCAGTCTGGGTGTGACTCATTATATGGGTAAACCGTTCCAGGAAGCAGAATTGCTGACCAATATTGAAAATCTGTTGGCGGCTGAATATGAGGTGAATGGATGAGCCAGAAAAAGGTAAAAAAACCTGCTGTTGATCAGATCAGTCAGCAGGAACTTCAGCATCTGATTACCGTTTCTACGGGATTTATTGATGCTTATATTGTGGAATGCTATAAACGCGAAGCCATGCTGCTCCCTCAGAATATTGTTCTTTCTGCTCTGGACAGTGCAACTCAGGTTCCGAATGTGGAATGGCATGAGTTAAAGTTACCTGTTTATGCAGTGAATGATCCTGAGACAAAGCTTGGTGTTGCTTTGGTGATTGAGGGTGATGATGTCAGTCAGCGTTTTGCATTGATGTGTAATAAAATGCCGAAAACAATCCGCTTGCGTATTTCGGAAGTTGTAGATGAAGACCGTCCTGTGACTGATGATGCTGTATTTCAGTATGTCCGCATGGGCGATCAGACATTTCATATCCCCAATCTTGCCAGTATCCAGTCTTCACTTGGGTTGAGCTGAATTGTGACAGGTTAAAAAAAGGAACTCTGATGAGTTCCTTTTTTTAGCTCTGCAGTATTAAAAAAGTAATTCTTAATATCGCGTCAGTCTGCAAGTCATCAGTCAGCTGAGTAATTCGACCAGGATCTGTTCATAAATTTCTGCCAAAGGCTCCAGATCGTCAACATTGACATGTTCATTGACCTGATGGATGGTTGCATTTAATACACCCAGTTCAAGTACCTGTGCGCCTGTAGGTGCAATAAAACGCCCATCTGATGTGCCGCCGCTTGTTGACAGTTCAGTTTCAGTGCCAGTTACATTTTTAATGGCAGTACGGGCTGCATTGACAAGTTCGCCTACAGGAGTCAAAAAAGGTAAACCAGACAGTGTCCATTGAATATCATACTCAACACCATGACGGTCCAGCAGTTCAATAACTCGTTCTTTCAGCTCATCTGCTGTAACTTCTGTTGAGTAACGGAAATTAAATGTGACAGTCATTGTACCAGGTACAACATTTGTCGCTCCTGTACCCGACTGAATGTTGGAAATCTGAAAACTGGTAGCAGGGAAATATTCATTGCCATTGTCCCAGACAGTTTCACACAGTTCTGTAATCGCTTTGGATGCAGTGTGAATCGGATTGATTGCCAGGTGCGGATAGGCAACATGACCTTGTTTGCCTTTAACCGTCAGCACAGCATTTAAAGAGCCACGACGACCATTTTTGACAATATCACCCAGACGGTCTGTACTGGAGGGTTCTCCCACCAGACACCAGGTCATCTTTTCATTGCGGGCTTCGAGTGCTTCCACAACTTTCACTGTTCCGTTAATGGATGGTCCTTCTTCATCCGATGTGATCAGAAAAGCAATTGAGCCTTTATGGTCAGGGTATTTCTGAACAAAACGCTCAGAAGCAACCACCATGGCAGCCAGGGCTGTTTTCATATCAGCACTGCCACGGCCATACAGTTTTCCATCACGGATTTCAGGTGCAAAAGGATCAGAATTCCATGATTCAGGACTACCTGTAGGTACGACATCAGTATGACCTGCAAAGCAGAAAACAGGTGAGGTATTTCCTTTTCGTGCCCAGAGGTTATCTACATCTTCAAAGCGCATGGATTCGATGTTGAACCCAATTTTTTTCAGACGTTCTGCCATAATTTCCTGGCAGCTATGGTCAACGGGGGTTACGGACGGCTGGCGTAATAGCTGTAAACTGAGGTCCAGAGTTTCTGATTGAGTCATAGCGGTTTAATTTGTCTGAAAAGTGACAATATAATAGGCGAATCACTACTGTGAGGGGAATTAAAAAATAAAAAAACCTTATCAAAGGATAAGGTTTTTGGGGGAGTAAAGCGAAAATTACAGTTTATTTTCTGTTTTTTCAGCAGTGCTTGTGACAGCATCACCGGCCTTGGATACATCTTTACCAACGCCTTTAACAGTGTTACAGCCAGTTAAAACAAAAGCGACCATCAATGACGCTGCTAATACTTTTTTCATCATTCATCTCCGTTTTAATGTCATAAAATTATTATGATGTCGTTAGAGATTAGAAAGTTTAATTCTAAAAAAATATGTATTTTTCATTATTTTTAGGTAATGAAATGTTGTTGCTCGATGAGTGTTTGGAAACTGTTGTACCGGCTGGAACTGATCAGCGGCTTGTTTCTGAACATATAAAACAAAGCCTTATCAGGCTGATAATAAAGTCCATTTGTCCACCATTTACAGGGCATTGATGAGTTTTCTTTTTCAGGGCAGATCCATTCATGGCGTTTTAAGCGATGCAGATTCTGCTGCTTGGGAATATCTGTTCCCCAAAAACCCATTCTGCGTTTCTGGTTTAACCATGCGGGCAGGGAAAGGTTTTCGTGACTGGACTGAGGCAGATAGAGCTGACCTTTCATGACTGCAAAATGTCGGTCAATCTGATGATTTCCTACCTGTTTAAACTGGAACTGTTTTTGAGTGAAGTGATTTAGCTTTCTGAGCAGTGTGTCTGAGCGGTTTAGACCATACCATTGAGGCAGACTCAGATATCCTTCACCCAGGTAATATTTTAAAGCCACTTCCCAGTGTTCAGTTTCATTGCTTTCCTGATTTAAAACCAGAAAATCCAGTTCGCCTAAAGTCACGGCACCATCAATCTGTTGAATGCTGTGACCCAGCAGGCGGTAAGGATGATAGGCATCGTCCAGTAACCAGAACCAGATCAGCATTTCAAAGCGCAGTCCCAGTCGGGTACTTTTCAGTTGAGCAAGAAATTTTTCCAGTTCTTCAGGATGGTTATCCAGGTAAACCAGACGCTGATAATAATGATGAAAGTGGGTCAGCCAATGGTTCTGAGGTTTAAGTTCAAAGGCATGAACAATATTCAGTTCTGATGGTATGGAAGCCAGAATGTCAGGGCTGCATAAGCTGAATGCCAGGTGCCTGACTGATGGAGTCTGAAACTGTAGCCAGGGTTCTTCAAAGTGGGCAGACTGGCTGGAAAGGGGCATTGTTGAATCCTTATCTAAAAGTGCAGAATTACAACGGATAAATCCTGAAAACACTTTATACTACAGTCTTCGCAGTTTGGAAAATTCATATGAAAACGTTGTTCTGGCGCAGCCTTGTGGTGATTTTTGTCATCCTGGGTTTTATCGGTGCAATTTTACCGGGAATGCCGACAACTGTATTTCTGATTCTTGCTGCATGGGCTGCTTCCAAAGGCTGGCCTCAAA
Organism: Acinetobacter chinensis; assembly: GCF_002165375.2. Taxonomy (NCBI): domain Bacteria; kingdom Pseudomonadati; phylum Pseudomonadota; class Gammaproteobacteria; order Moraxellales; family Moraxellaceae; genus Acinetobacter; species Acinetobacter chinensis. Next base: position 2,664,367 of record NZ_CP032134.1, on the reverse strand, counting down.
TGGATGCCTGGTTGCTGAATCATCCTAAATATGGAGCAACGTTGCGTGCATGGCGGGAAAATGGAACTGTCCCACGCAAAGCCAAATGGATTGCAAGTGTGATGATGCTGATCAGTGCTGTCATCATGCTGTTTACAAGCGCGCCACTGGCAGTCAAAGTTTTTACTGATCTGACCATGCTGGTCGTTGCAGTCTGGCTGTGGCTCCGACCAGAACCTCAGACCATTGAAAATCAGTAGGGGATATCTATGCAGTATTCAATTGATCAGGCCGATATTTTGATTGACCTGTCTGAACAGACACTGTTTTTACCTAAGTATCATAAGCTGTATATTATTTCTTCTGGAAAGAATGGCATTGGTGAAACAGAAGATTCAGGGAAAACACCCCGCGGCTGGCATAAAGTTGCAGTGAAATTCGGTGAAAGTGCGCCTTTAAATACGGTTTTTATTGCACGTAAAGAAACTGGCGAAATCTATGATCAGGAACTGGCTGATCAGTTTCCTGAACGGGACTGGATTTTATCGCGTATTTTGTGGCTCAGTGGACTTGAAGAAGGATTTAATCAGGGTGAGGGCTGCGATACCTTCAACCGTTATATCTATATTCATGGCACTCCTGATACAGAACCGATGGGCATACCCGAATCACATGGCTGTATCCGTATGCGCAACTTTGATGTCGTTGAATTATTTGAACTGATTCCAGAAAATGCGCTGGTCTTTATTTCTGAGCATAAAATAAATCCATAAACAGGATTCTGAACAGCCTGAATGGATGGTTCAGTGAAATAAATGTGTCATGCTGGTCATGAAAACAGTTCAGAGAGCCTCTGAAAAAGATATTTTTTACATTCACAGATAAAATAACATACAGAATTTGTTTGTTTTTATATCGAATAAACTATTTTTTAATCACTCAATCGTAAAAAGTGGAAAACAGTCATAAAAGCGTTTGACAGGCGGTACAGATTCTCTATAATGCACCTCACAAACGATGAAGACGTTAAGGGCGCTTAGCTCAGTTGGTAGAGCGTCTGCCTTACAAGCAGAATGTCGGCGGTTCGATCCCGTCAGCGCCCACCAAGCCTTTACGTTAAGATTTTAAGTGCAGCGGTAGTTCAGTTGGTTAGAATATCGGCCTGTCACGCCGAGGGTCGCGGGTTCGAGTCCCGTCCGCTGCGCCACTTTAAATCTTAATAAGTTGTTTGTACCACAATAGAGACATTGTGTAATGCAGCGGTAGTTCAGTTGGTTAGAATATCGGCCTGTCACGCCGAGGGTCGCGGGTTCGAGTCCCGTCCGCTGCGCCATTTACATGATAGATCTTTTGAGGGCGCTTAGCTCAGTTGGTAGAGCGTCTGCCTTACAAGCAGAATGTCGGCGGTTCGATCCCGTCAGCGCCCACCATTTTTTGAAATGCAGCGGTAGTTCAGTTGGTTAGAATATCGGCCTGTCACGCCGAGGGTCGCGGGTTCGAGTCCCGTCCGCTGCGCCATTTCAAAGAACAATCCTCTGAAAGAGGTGTGGTGTTTCTGATACCATTTCAGACAAAGTTTACTTTGTTCCTCAGTGAGGGCGCTTAGCTCAGTTGGTAGAGCGTCTGCCTTACAAGCAGAATGTCGGCGGTTCGATCCCGTCAGCGCCCACCATATTTTGTGATGCAGCGGTAGTTCAGTTGGTTAGAATATCGGCCTGTCACGCCGAGGGTCGCGGGTTCGAGTCCCGTCCGCTGCGCCATCCCAAATATAAAAAATTCAAATCTCTGTTCAGAAAATCAAATCTTAAAAATTATTTTTAACGATTTGGGCAAAGCCACGCTTTGTTATTCCATGTTCAGGGCGCTTAGCTCAGTTGGTAGAGCGTCTGCCTTACAAGCAGAATGTCGGCGGTTCGATCCCGTCAGCGCCCACCATATCCTCCTTGCTAAAACACTCTCAATTGCATAGAATCCATTTTCTATAATAATTTTAAAATATTGCAGATTTATGAGAAATCCGTATCAACGAAAGGCTGCGACCAGATCTCAGGCCAACACTTTAAGTGCCCAGGAATTATATAAAAAATTTATTGAAGTCATTGTCGCCCAGGGGTATTTAACCGCTTTATTTAAAGAGGGGTGGGCATTATGCGCAACTCCAACGGGGCAGGCTGCATTTTCAGTATGGCAGAATAAAGGTCTGGCCAAATTACTGATCCGCGATAACTGGGAAAACTATGAGATTCAGGAAATCGCCCTGAACAGTTTTTTGTTAAAAGTCATTCCTTATCTGCGTCAGGAAAACACGGTTCTGTCTCTGGATCTGACACCTGAAGGGCAGAATATTTTAGTTGCACCTGAACGGTTGCTGCTGGATATTAAAAATTATCTTTATGAACTGTATGTGCAGAAACCTGAACTGTTCAAAGATGGCAGCTTACCTTTACCACGCTCAATCCGTATTAACTGATTTCATCAGTATTCATTCAGAATCCACCCACTGATATAAGCAAAATATTCTCTGAGCCATGCGTTATAGCGATTATACAGGGGAGTAGGAGCAGCAATCATCACGGTGTTGCTGTATCCCTGTTTATGGGCAATTGCCCGTGCTCGCAAGGTGTGAAAGTCACTGGTGACTATTCCAATAGGGCTGTGCATTGAAATCTGTTGCTGTTGCAGAATGGATTGACTGTTTTTCAGGTTCAGCTCTGTACTGGTACTTTTATTTTCCTGAAAAATTCGTGTGGGACTGACCTGGTACTGTTGTATCAGATAATTCTGCATGACTTCAGCTTCTGTATATTTCTCTCCGAAATCCTGCCCGCCACTGGGAATTAAAATCGTCCGAGGCTGTTTCAGAGCAACTGCTGCTGCACTGTCCAGCCGTTTAGCCAGGGTTGGTGTTGGTTTTCCATTTTCAGTACCACTCCCCAGTATGATAATGGCTTTCAAGGGAGGTATTTCACTGGCGTTCTCAATATTTAATGCAATATAACTGAAGAAGCACAGCACACTGAATATCCATAGATAAAACAGTATCCATAAGGATTTAACTGTTGATCGGAGCTTTTTATTTCCGTTCAGCTGTTTCTGAATAATCGAATAAAACACAGCATATCCGATCAGTAAAATACCGATGAATAAAGGTAACAGGGTGCCCAGATGGACTTTTTTCAGCATCAGCATATATGTCCCATTTGCAAACAGGAGAAGACCTGTGAGCAGGCAACTTATCTGTCTGAATCGCGAATGCTGTGAATGGAAAAACTTCATTCTGTACCTTAATTGTTTGATCAATCTGCTCTGGCATTGATGATATGCTGAATCCATATAATAAAAAACCAGGTCTAAGCCTGGTTTTTTATCTGGATTTTGTTGTTCAGTGATCGGTGTTAATACACATCCCGGCGGTATCGTCCGTCATTACGGAGCTGATCGACCAGTGGCGCACCCAGAATATCAATCAGTGCCTGATCAACATCACTTGCCATACCGTTGATACTGCCACAGACATAGATAACAGCATCCTGATCAATCCACTGTTTCAGTTCAGCAGCCTGTTCACGCAGTTTATGGTGCACATAGATTTTTTCATCCTGGTCACGTGAAAATGCCAGATCCAGATGTTTCAGCATACCTGTAGTCTGCCATGCCTCAATAGTGCTCTGATAGAAAAAGTCATGTTCACGCTGGCGCTCACCAAAGATCAGCCAGTTGTCAGTGTAATCCGCTCTGATACGGGCACTGAGCAGACTCATGAGTCCTGCAATGCCTGTTCCATTACCAATCAGAATAACCGGGCGGTTATCATGAATCAGGTGGAAAGATTCATTGGTGCGGATGCGCAGTGCAACAGGCTGGTTGACGGCTGCATGCTGGGTTAACCAGCCTGAACCTAAACCGGTGTTTCCTTGCGAGTCGGGCTGCTGACGAACCACGAGACGTAAAATCTGCTGAGCAGGAATGCTTGCAATGGAATATTCACGTGATGGCAGGGCTGGTAATTGCTCCAGCAGGTGTTCCATATTGGCAAAAGGTTCAATCTCTACTGTCAGATCTTTGTCCCAGAGTGCCTGTTCGATGCTGATATTCAGTGGCTCAACCATCTGACCCGATGAAATCTGATAGCGCAACATGAACTGCTGAATACGTTCTGCACTGTTACCAGGTTGAATTTCAGCAATATCACCAGCCTGCCAGCTGACTTCGTGTTGTGGCATCAGTTCGATGTTGAATGCAGGAGCACCCAGGCTGTCAGGATTCAACAATGTACGCTGTTTTAAAATCCATGGATCAAACGTTTTACTGATCTGCATGGATTGAAGTTCCAGTTTACTGACTTTGGCTAATGCCAGATTCCATTGTTGAATGGCTTCAGGACTGGCATTGTCAACTTCAATAGCAGGGAAGAATGCAGATGCACCTTGCTGGCTTAACCACTGGTCGATGCTGTGTCCAAAACTGCAGAAAGTGTCTGCATATTCTTTTGAACCCAGTGCAAGTACTGCATATTGAAGATGGCTTAAATCTACGGACTGATTCATTACTTTTCGTACAAAACCCGATGCAAGATCCGGTGCTTCACCTGTGCCATAAGTACTGGCAATGATCAGCAGCTGCTGAGTATTCTTCAGATCATCAGCGGTCAGGTGCTGGACAGATTTAACTGTTACAGGCTGGCGGGCTTCCTGAAGACTGGTTGCGGTACGCCATGCAAGCTGTTCAGAAACACCGGTCTGTGTGGCATACGCAATCAGCCATGCCTTGGCATCTGGATCAACCATAACGGCAGCAGAGCTGTTTCTGGCAGCAAGAGTCAGTTTTTTCTGTTTGCGTCGTTTCAGATAAAGCATCCACCCCGTGACAAAGAACAAAGGCATGATCAGGGCGGCTACGGCTGCCAGGAACTGGTAGACAGGACCGAAGAAGCTGCCACGGTGTACAGGTAACATACTGCTCATGATTTTTTCATTCAGCTGTTTGTCTTCGTACAGTTCAATTTTCTGAACAGATGAGCTTTGATAGTTATAAGTTGCCTTGTTACGGGCACGTTCATGCTGTGGAACAGCATCGACGAAGCTGAGCTCGACATTGCCATCCGATTTTTTGGGAATGTTCAGGGTCAGTGTTGAGTATGGACGCTGAATCTGTGCATTAAATCCTGTCCAGGACTGGGTAAGAGCATAGCTGATCTGTTCTGGCTGCAGTCCTTTTTTGTCTTTTTCATGATTCTGCTGTTTGTGCTGATCCGCTTTTTTATTTTCCTTACCGCCTTTAGCCTGCATTTCAGCCTGAGGTTTCTCAACCCCCAGCACAGCAAACATACCGTTGCGCCACCAGTCATAAGACCAGTAAAGACCGGTACATGCCAGCATCAGATAAAAAATAATGACCCAGGTGCCTGCAACAGCATGCAGATCCCATAGGAAGTTACGACCTTTAAGTTTAGGTTTGACTGCGAGCCATTGTTTTATGGAATGTTTTTTTGGCCAGCGAAGATATAAACCACTCAGAACAAAAAAGATCAGAATCAGGGTACATGCCCCTGTAATCTGTTTTCCTACAGGTCCTACAGTCAGATTGCGATGCAGCTGCTGTATAAACTGGAAAAAATCACGTCCCTTGATTTCCGGTAAAATTTCTGCTGAATAAGGGTTGATCATCATATTGTAGCCCTTACGTGCACCTTCTTTTTCAATGTTGATACTGGAAGATTCAGTTGGGCTGCTTGCAATGGTGATGCTGTTGATTTTCATCTCAGGCTGTGTGGTCTGAAAATGCTGATAAATCTGTGCAGGGCTCAGTTTGGCATGACTTTCTGCCTGAACAGTATAGCTCGCGGGGTTCATCCATTTCTGAATGGGTTGTTCATAAGAATAAATGGCACCGGTTACACCCATAATGGAAAGAATGAGACCAGCTGTAATGCCGAGAAACCAGTGAATCTGGAAGAATATTTTTTTCAGCATGATGACACAATATGACTGAGAATGAGGAATGCGGTGAATTATAAACGAAGAATCAGAAGATAATGTGGATTTTGTAGGTAATATGTATTCTCATTATCATTTTTATTAAGCAGGGCTGACCGGAAAACAAAAAACCTCCCGAAGGAGGCTTTTTAAAGAGACTGCTAGCAGGTTTAAGCCTGTTTAGGTTCGCCTACAGTTTCTTTTAAATGTTTGCGGATCGTGGTGAATGGAAAGTTTTTGGAGTCCATACGTTTTGGCAGAATATATGCACCTTGCTGACCTTTCACTTTGAAATTGACCAGGATGAATTCAGGCGTGTTGTACCATTCGTAAATGTCTTTCCAGCCCACAGTCATTGTGCCTTGCTGCATACCAACCTGTTGCTGCATGGATAAACCGTGAGGTTGAACGCCTAAGCGGATGCCTTTGATTTCCTGAACAGGAACTTCTTTAATTTTGCGTTTGACGTACCATTCGATACCGAATTTACGGACCAGAAAATAAATAGCCACACAGACGAGGGCTACCCAACAGAAAACTGTCGAATAGTTTTTAATGAAAATCAGTCCGAGCAGAGCCAGGGCAACAACTGCGCCCATAATCATCCAGGCTTTATTTCCAATTTTGTAGTTGCTGCGGGACAGTACCAGCTGGGCATTGCGCTGTTCTTCTTCAGAAACTTCATAAGAAACAGGCTGTAAAGTATAGGCGTATTGGGTCTTGGTGGTCATAGTAAACTAACAAATTTATAACTTTAAAAAGTTTAGCATTAAATACAGTAATTCAGTGAGTATATTGTTCCAAAATTACCCAGATTACAATGAGGCAAATTCGGTTGCATCCAGGTCGCGTTCATGACTCAGATTCTGCTTCAGCTGACTCAGCTGATTCAGTATGCCGAGCATCAGCGATAACTGTTGCAGAATAATCAGTGACTTCTGGTCTTCTGTATGGTTCTGGCTGAGTTGCTGGCGAATGGTCTGCAGCATGTTCTGCGCACTCAGATCAGGGACTTCATCATTCAGCAGTGCTCCTTTGATATCCTCAAAGGCTTGATCGAGTAATTGCAGAACTTCAGTGTCTTCAATTTTTTCACGATGTGCGCCTAATGCTGCTATATAACTGATCAGGGTGTGATTCAGGCACAGAAATTCAAAAGCATGGGTTTTCTGAACGGGATCAAAATCAGGTTCAGTCGCCAGTGTGGAAATCAGTGAGGCAACTTCGGCATCGGTGTTATGTGCTGCACGACGGACAATACGGTATTTCAGACCGTTATTTCTGCCATGTTTATACTGTTCAATCACCTCAGCAAGATAATCGCACTGTGCCGTCAGTGAACGACGGATAGTTCGTGGCAATCTGCGGAATTTCCAGTCAGGAAAGATAAAGCTGACACCGAACCAGGCCAGTGCACAACCGATCAGTGTATCGAGCATACGCGGGAATGCCGCAGCAAAACCCAGTCCATCCAGATTAAAGTTGATCAGTGCCAGAATGGTGATAAATGCTGTTGCCTGGGCATACTGTTTACTGCGTAATTCAAAAAACAGCACGCCACTTAAAATCAGAATCACCAGCTGACCTTCGATGGAAGGTACAAAATACAGAATGGCATAACCAATAATAATGCCGGACAGTGTTCCGGTAATCCGCAGTCTTAACCTGCGTTTTGTCGCATTGAAGTTTGGCTGACTGACAAACAGGGCAGTCAGGAGAATCCAGTAACCATATTCAATACCGGTCAACTGTACAAAAATATAACCGATGAACAGCACAATGGACACCCGTATTGCATGTCGGAACAGTACGGATTCTGGACTCAGATTCTGTTTGATACGGATGACAATATCATCCCAGCCTTTTAAGTCATCGTCTTTGAGCTGGTGTTCAATATGTCGGGTTTTGTCTGCACTGATATTGCGTTCAGTTTCCAGGTTTCTGAGCTGAGCATCGACAGACTTCAGGTTCTGGTACAGTGAAAACAGGGCATTAACCCAGACCTGATCGTACTGAGGATCTTTTCTTAATCTTTCAAGTGAATATTTCAGATTTTCAAAGGCGTGTTTAAAGCGATGATTATGCTGATAAATCTCTCGGTTTAAGATGCTTTCGCTCAAATCTTTACAGGCTTTCCCCTGTATAGACAGAATGCGCTGAAAGCGGAACAGAATATCGCTGTGCTCAAAGATTTTTGCCAGTTTCTGATAATCAATATGAGCAGAGTCTGCCCGTTCATGAATATCCTGAGCAACAAAATAATACTGAAGACTGCGACGGGTATCTTTCTGTCCACGGTCACCTTTCAGTCGGGTCAGCAGTGCAGTTTTCATTTCATTATAAATGCCGATCAGCCGACCATTTTCCATGGACAGCTCAATCATGCTTTGCTGGTAACTGTCCGGTGTCATATCAACATCAAACAGGTTGGATTTTGCAAACAGAAAATCGCCCAGTGAGGAATAACACTGTGACAGTTTGTCCTGTACCTGACGGACAGGAAACAGCAGAAAACTGATGGTGGAGATCAGTCCGTACCATGCTGCACCCGCAACCAGCAGGGTGGGCTGGACATACCATTGATCAAACAGATGCACACCCAGCATGGAATAAACAGAAATGACCAGGCAGCCATAGGCAATCGTGGCATAACGCCTGCCCAGAGACCCCAGCAGAATCCATCCAATACAGGAAACAATCAGACCAAAAGCAAAAAGAACAGGGTAAGGAAACAGAAACTGAATGGAAGCGGCTGTGACAAAAAAGCCGATATAGGTATAAATCAGGTTCATGATCCTGACTGAAAATCGGTCATCAATATCACTTAATCCAGCAGCTACCACGCCCAGAGTCAGTGGGATGGTTGCCAGCTGATATCCCATGAAATAAGGGACAAAAGCAGTTCCTGAGAAGGCAATGATCATGCGGATGTTATACATGAAAGTGGTATTGTAGGTCGCCTGTTTCAGTCTTTTTAGCCAGGGTTTCACCAGAGATCCTTCGTGTTAGGCTGTATGTAAATTATGCGCTTGTCTGTGAATATGTGAAACTTCACTTAGAGCATGCAGAAATAATACGCTGAACAATGTAATCTTGTCTGCACAAGAGCCATTTAAAAAAGAAATATGGATATAGCAGATCAACGCCCAAACAGACAATACTCCACGTCATGGATCATGTTGCTGGCATTACTGACATCACTTGGACCATTGTCCATTGATATGTATCTGCCTGCATTGCCACAGATGGCAACAGATTTCGGTGTCAGTACCCAGATGATGGCAAATACGCTGCCTGCATATTTCCTGGGGCTTGCACTGGGACAGCTGATCTATGGTCCGGTCAGTGACAGAATCGGGCGGAAGAAACCGCTCTATTTTGGGTTGATACTCTATATTACAGCCAGTCTGCTGTGCCTTATGGCAAGTCATGAATGGAGTCTGATTGCAGCCCGTATTCTTCAGGCTCTTGGGGGCTGTGTTGGCGTGGTGATAGCACGTGCTGCGATCCGTGACCGGCTGGATGTACAGGCATCCGCTCAGGCTTTTGCCAGTATGATGATTGTGATGGGGATAGCCCCTGTGATTGCACCGAGTCTGGGCGCACTGGTGCTGAATTTTTTCAGCTGGCATGCCATTTTTGTGTTTCTGATTTTAATGGGAGCAGTCTGTCTGTTCTGTGTCCACTTCTTTTTTAAAGAAACTCTGGTACCAGAACGTCGCCTGCATTTAAACCTGAATCAGGTACTGACGCTTTATGCTGCAATTTTAAAAGATCCAGGATTCAGATGGCCCATGCTGGCAGGCTGTTTCACCGGTGGGGCAATGTTCTGTTATATCAGCTCATCTTCTGCTGTACTGATGGATGGTTATGGTATGAGTCAGCAGCATTTTGCAATCGCATTTGGTGTCAATGCTTTTGGTATCATGCTGTTTTCAACCCTCAATAAAAAATTAGCAGGGAAATTTGGCATATTGCAGCGTTTAAAAACAGGCGGTGCGATTCAGATGAGTGGTGCAGTGACTCTGATCATTGCAGGTGTATTGCCGGCAGCTCCTTTGTGGATTGTAATGGGCGGACTATTTCTGGCTGTATCAGGAATTGGATTTACAGGGCCTAATGCCATGGCACTTGCAATGTCAGAGCAGGGCGCAAGAGCTGGGACTGCAAGTGCCATTATGGGCAGTTTTCAGTTCGCCTGTGGTTTAATGGGCGGTGTTATTCTGAACTTTCTGGTCTGGAGTGCGCTGTTCAATATGGGACTGCTGATGCTGCTGTTTATTTCAGCGGGACTGTATGCCATATACAGACTGAATTTAAGATATCAGCAGCAAGGTACCGTTTTATGAGTTCATCAGACTGTATCTGAAAGTAAAAATCCCCCTTTATCTGCAGGAGGATTTTGATGAAGCTCTAAAACAGGCTCAGAATCTATTCATCCAGAAAAACAGCAAAGTCTTCAACAGGTACCCGCGGAGTGATAAAAGTATTCACAATATGGTCAGGATCTGCAAAGCCCAATGCCACGGCACAGACCAGTTCTTCATCTTCAGGTGCTTGCAGTACATCCATAACAATCGGATGAAAATGGTTCCATGCAGCTTGTGGACAGGTGTCCAGTCCACGGGCTTTAGCCGCAGTCATGACATTCTGAATCATCATGGAAATGTCCATTTTTGATCCGATTCCCATTGCTTTATTGACCGTAAAATACAGCGCGACAGGTGCATCAAACAGTTGATAATTACGTAACTGTTGTGCAGCCATTTTTTCTTTTTCACCTTTCTGGATGTTCAGCAACCCATACAACCCCCATCCATTTTCACGACGACGGTCGATATATGGAGAAATCCAGGTCTCAGGATAATAGGAAAAGGTCTCTTTATATTCTGATGCCAGGGCAGGGTTATTAAATAATTCAATCTGAGCTGCACAGACTCTTTCGATCATTTCAGCCCTTTTTTGACCTGTGACAACATAGACTTTCCATGGCTGGGTATTTGTTCCCGATGGGGCACGGCTGGCAACGGTCAGAATGTCCTTAATGGTCTCAGAACTGACAGGGGTATTTAAAAAAGCACGTACTGAATGACGGGTTGAAATGGCATTGTCAACAAGACGAACCTGATCCAGATTCATAAAAAATCCTTTAAAAATGAGTTTTTTAGCTGTTTGTAATATATACAATAGTCTAATAAATGTACTTTAAGAGAATTGTAAAGAAAATATAAGTTACAGAATATATTAATATTTTTATAATATTAATCTGAAAAATGGATTAATTGTTTATTTTTGTTCGGTAAAACTGATTTTAATTATTAATGGAAGTTGTTAGATTTGACGGGTGTGTAGATCACATGATGTGTTTTTTTAGCAAATTTTAAAAACTTTTTCACTGTTCTGTTATGCATAAAGTGCGATGGTTTTTGTTGGTGGATTTTTTATTTAATCGTGAATTTTCATTTGATTTTAGAGCAAAAAGTCATCAAGCACGGATGCGAAGATTATAATTCTGGAGACAAAAATGGGTCACTTACTTAACGGTAAATTTATCGCGCAGGGTCTTGCGCTTGCTGTATCAGCTGTGATGGTAACTGGTGCTCATGCAGGTAAAACTGAGCAGGAGCAGATTCAGCAACTGCGTAAGGAAATTGAATCTCTGAAAAGTATGGTTCAACAGCAGAATCAGGTTCAGCAGCAGCAACAGGTTCAGATTGCTGAAGTTAAAGCACAGCCACAGGTTATAGCACCTTCAACTAAGCCTGCATCACCGTTTTCAATGAAATCCAAAGGCGGTGCAGAAATTAACCTGTACGGTTTTGTACGTGGTGATGCAAACTATATCCTTGAAGGTGCAGACGATGACTTCGGCTCTGTTCATAAAAGTACTGGTGCAACAAAAGATAAATTACGTGCAACAGCAAAAACGACCCGTTTAGGTCTTGATTTTAACACTCCAGTAGGCGATGACAAAGTTGGTGGTAAGGTTGAAGTGGATTTTGCAGGTAACGGAGCGAATGAAAATCTGCGTATCCGTCACGCTTATTTAACTTTAAACAACTGGTTATTCGGTCAGACAACGTCGAACTTCCTGGCAGGTCATGCACCTGAAATGATTGACTTCGCAACTAACATTGGTGGTGGTACTACGCGTATTCCTCAGGTTCGTTATGGACTTAATCTTGCGCCACAAACTCAGTTATTTATTGCTGCCGAAGAAGGTAACAGTAAGGCAGGCATGGCAACTCTTGCTGATGTCGAAGGAGCTGCAGCTGATTTGAAATATCGTTTACCTGTACTGACTGCTAAGCTTACTCAGGGCTTTGCAGATGGAAAAGGTACAGCAACTGCACGCGTACTGGCTGAAAATTATAAGTCAGAAACTGCAAAGGATGACAAAACTGGTTGGGGTATTGCAGTTGGTGCAAATTACCAGCTGACAGATCCATTAAAAGTATTTGCTGATTTTACACATGTAAAAGGTAACAGCAATTATATGTATGGCAGTAACTCGGCTTATGTAGTTGATGCAAACAATAATATTAAACAGAATGAGTTTAATGCAGCTCAGGTTGGCGCAACTTATAAAGTGCTGCCTAACTTACGTACAACACTGGCTTATGGTGGTATGTTTGCTGATGATGACAATGGTTATGCAAAAGCAAATCAGTTAGGTAATGAAAAAGTTCAACAGGCATGGCTAAACGTGATTTATTCACCAGCTAAACCAATTGACCTGGGTGTTGAATATATCAATGGTAAGCGTGAAACATTTGCAGGTAAATCTTATAAAGATAACCGTGTAGGCTTGATGGCTAAATACAGCTTCTAAGCTGCATCGGTCTTAAAGTTCAAAAAGAGGTGATTGATCACCTCTTTTTTTATGTCTGAAAAACAGTGATGGACGTACAGGCTGTCACTTTTATGAAAATGCTGAGTATTTCGCAGGAATATTAAGATTAAAAATGAATAAGTCAGATTTATAATAAAAAATGTAAAAAAATGAAGACAATTTTTAAAAAAACTGCATAATGTCGCCCTTTTACACCTTTTTTAACCCTCAGATTTATCCTGCTTAAGTCGAATCAAGACTGAAAAGGATCTTACTTGTAAGGAGCTTATAATGAGATTATCCCTCAGTTTTAAGCCTGTACAGCAAAGAACAGTGAATACCCATACGCTGAAACTGCTGTATCGCATCTTCCTCAATATGCGTAAAAGCGTTTACTTTTTTGTCAGTACTTAGCTGGAAAAATTAAATATTTTCAATTGATGACGGAATAATTGATCTGTTCACAGAAATTTAAAAATGTGATCTGATTTACATTATTCTAATTGCAGAATGCACTGAATAACTTAGATTTGAATCTGTACAGAACTGATCAAAAACAGTCCAGGGATGCTTATCTGAAATGATATTTGGTCAGACTGTGAAACAAAAAGTATTCATGATATACAAGGGACTTTCCCATGGAATTCACTTTTAACGCGTTTTATACGCTGATAGCAGCGGTTATTGTCCTTCTACTTGGACGTTTTCTTGTCAACAATATTGAATTTCTTAAAAAATACAATATTCCTGAACCTGTTGCCGGTGGTCTTGTTGCAGCGGTGATTTCATTGCTTGTCCATAATTTATGGGGATACAGCATTACCACCAGCAGTGAACTGCAAACCAGTTTCATGCTGATTTTCTTTGCATCCATTGGTCTGAGTGCCAATTTTGCTAAACTGCGTGAAGGTGGTATTGGTCTGGTTATTTTCCTGGTCTGTGTTGCCTCATTTATTGTGGTACAGAACTTCGTGGGGATGAGCCTGGCAACCTTACTGGGCATTGATCCATTAATTGGTCTTATTGCAGGTTCAATCACACTGACCGGTGGTCATGGTACTGCGGGTGCCTGGGGTGAAATCCTCGAAGTTGAACATGGTATTCAGGGTGCACTGGCACTGGGTATGGCAAGTGCAACATTCGGTCTGATCATTGGTGGTTTGATTGGTGGACCACTGGCACGTCTGCTGATTAAAAAGTACGCTCTTGCAACAGCTCGTGCTGATCTGCAGGATAAAGATCATAATCAGCATACAGCTGAACAGGAAGGGCAGGAATTTGTTCCTTTTGAATATCCGCATCAGGTTCGTCTGATCACAGCTGATAATGCGATTACGACTTTGGGTATGTTCGCAGCCTGTCTTGCTTTTGCTGAGTTTATGACAGGTTTCAGTAAAGGAACCTGGTTTGAACTTCCTACATTTGTCTGGACACTCGGCGGTGGGGTTATTTTACGTAATGTTCTGGAAGGTGTATTTAAGGTCAGTATTTTTGACCGTGCAATCGATGTCTTTGGTAATGCGTCACTGTCGCTTTACCTGGCAATGGCATTACTCTCGCTGAAATTATGGCAACTGGCTGACCTGGCAGGTCCACTGGTTGTAATTTTAGGGGCTCAGACCATTACAATGGCGCTGTATGCTGCATTTGTAACATTCAGGGTGATGGGTAAAAACTACGATGCTGCGGTACTTTCAGCGGGTCATTGTGGTTTCGGTATGGGTGCAACGCCAACAGCGGTTGCCAACATGCAGGCAATCACCAACATGTATGGACCATCACATAAGGCATTTCTGATTGTGCCGCTGTGTGGTGCATTCTTTGTAGATTTAATCAACGCAACAGTGATTCAGATGATTCTGAAATTTGTTGCTTAAAACCTGAAGAAAAAGAAAAAAGCCGAATTTGGCTTTTTTCTTTTTTCAGCTCTATAGAAAGTTGATCAGCCATAAATAAATGAAAAAACTGCCTGGCAGAATCAGCCACACGGGAGCTTTACTTCTTAAGGCGATCATCACCAGCAGTACAAAAAACAGGTCTGAAATCTGGTGGATCTGTTGCCTGGACATTTCAGCAATCATGGCAAGTAAAAGTCCACAGACCGCTGCATTGATTCCCATCAGGGTAGCCTGAATGCGGTGCTGTGCCATCAACCATTGCCAGTGAGGCAAAGTCGCAAACAACAGAAAAAAAGAAGGCAGGAAAATGGCAGTCACTGCCAGCAGAGCACCTGCCAATGGTGTTGGACCTAAAGGAACGGATGCACCCAGGTAAGCAGAGAAACTGAATAAAGGTCCCGGCATCAACTGAGCAAAAGCATAGCCCAGGTCAAACTGCTGTGCCTGAATCAGGCTGGACTGAACGAAGTCCTGATACAGAAAAGGCAGCACGACATGTCCACCACCAAATACCAGTGAAGCGGCTTCATACAGGTGATATAAGCCACGTGACTCTGAATTATGCAGCCACGGGGCAAGTAAAAAGGGGGCTGTAAACATCAGCAGCCATAAGGCTGAAGACCGTATATTCCGCTTGTTGAATACAGGACGATGCACTGTTTTATCCGCTGGATTTTCTGCGTATGTATCTGAGTTGCTGTTCTTGTAGGGTTTATAAAGTAAAATACCGATCAGCCCTGATATCATGATCAGACTGATCTGTCCTGTACTCACCGGTGCAAAAGACAGAAACAGTACTGACAGACCAACCAGGATATATTGCCATAATCTGCTGCACAGACTTCTGAGCATCTGCCAGAAAGCCCATCCGATGACTGCCAGTACAATCAGCTGAATAATATGAAATCCCTGAGAGCCGATCAGCGCAGAGTATTGCTGTCCTAACAGGGCAATGCAGATCATCAGAACAACAGAAGGCAAGCTGAAACCGAGCCATGCATAAAATGCCCCGAGATAGCCTTTGAAGTGATATCCAATTGCCATACCGACCTGACTGCTGGTTGGACCGGGAATAACCTGACACAGTGCGACCAGCTGAGAGTATTCTTCTGCACTTAAGTATTTTTCTTTCTGAACAAAAATAAAATGGAACAGGACAAGGTGTGATGCGGGTCCACCAAAAGCAATACAGCCTGTTTTTAAAAAGATTTTAAAAATTTTAAAATAAGAAAGTGTCGGATTCATTCTTGTATTTTTAGAAAAAGACCTTACATTAAATATCAGGAATACATGACAGTTTTACTAAAAATTACGGTTTATGTAATTAAATATTCTTAGACTATAGCCTGTTTTCGGGTGATGGTCAGACTGCTTGTAGATGGTGAATATGAAATTTTTAAAATATGCTCTGGGTGTAATGTGCCTGACAGGCAGTCAGGTTTTTGCCATGCCTGTTCAACCTGTGACAGTGCAGCCATCGGTTTCTGAAAATAAAGTTCCTCATCGTCAGATGGATGCAGAAGCAAGAATAAATAAAGTTGATTTTAATAAGATAAAAACTGAACAGCATCGACCGGTCATTGCATTGGTACTCGGAAGTGGCGGTGCGCGTGGTTACGCCCATATCGGTGCTATACAGGTACTTGAGGAATATGGTATCCGCCCTGATTTTATTGTGGGTACGAGTGCAGGCAGTATTGTCGGTTCAATTTATGCCAGTGGTAAAAATGCAGTGGAACTTCGTGATATTGCTTTAAAAATGAAAGCAGGCGATGTACGTGACATTAAACTGGGCATGAAAGGTTTTTTTGATGGTAAAAAAGTTGAAGACTATATCAATGATCAGGTGGCAGACACTTCACTTGAGCATTTAAAAATACCGATGTATGTGGTTGCCACTGAGCTGCGGGAGGGCAGGAAAGTGGTTTTTAACTATGGTAATACAGGACAGGCGGTTCGTGCGTCGGTCTCTATTCCGAGTATGTTTGTTCCCGCACAGATTGGGGAAACAGAGTATGTGGATGGTGGACTGGTGAGTCCTGTACCTGTAGATACCGCGCGTGAACTGGGTGCGGATATTGTGATTGCAGTGGATATTCTGGCACAGCCGGTATATACCGAAACCACCAATGTCTGGGGATTATTTAATCAGAACATCAACATCATGCAGAACCGTCTGGCACGTGAAGAACTGAAATCTGCGGACATCGTTATTCAGCCTGATTTAAGGGAAAAAGCACATATTTTTGATGTAAAAGGGCGTGAAGCAACCATTCAGGCTGGTATAAATGCGGCGTTGTTAAAAATGAATGATATTGAAGCTGTCTTCAATAAACGGCATTATCCACTGAAAGAAAAAGAAGTACAGTTTTCTGTGAAAGACCAGTATTGAACATACCGCAGGTCTGTTTACAAGATGCTGTTCTATAACATTTCCTGTGAAAAGTGGCATTTTACGTAATACTGATCTGAGTAATATAAAGACTTAAAATTATTATTCAGATCATTTTCTTGAATTTATTAAGACTTAATATCTATTATTATATACATAAATCGTATTTAATATTTTTTTTATTCATATATTTATGTTTGATAGATTGGTTTTATTGCATATAATTTACATATATAAATGAAAGCTGGATTTAAATATGCCTGAAGAACAGAAGTCTGGTACGGCAACAATGGGTATTCAGATTGGGCAGCAGGTCAGACTTACAATCAGTCCACAGCTGATCTTTACGGTGCAGAAAAAAAATATGGATGGCAGTTTCACGGTTTCAGCGGAAATTGACTCAAACAACAACCTGAGTTATGACAATATTTCAGCTGAAATGTTATGTCTGGTAGATGCTGAATAATAGCGTCAGTAAATATACAGAACAGAATCTTTTTTATATCAGTGCTTAAGCAGCATAAACTGAAATTTGAAAGATTCTGTATTCATTGTTGTGATGTGTATATTGAGCACTGAATATATATTTTTCTGAATGATGCTCAAATCACTATAAATAATAATGATGAAATTGTTGCCGAATTGAACATTTAATTTCAGCTAAAAACGATATAATAATATTCACATATCCCTCGTCTTATAAAGAGTCCAGAGAAAACGATGTCCCCATTAGACCTAATTGCTCCAGCATCCGAAGACCAGTCTGAATTAACCATGTCCGTCCTGATGACTCCTGATATGGCTAACTTTTCAGGTAATGTCCATGGTGGAACAATTCTGAAGTTGCTGGATCAGGTAGCTTATGCATGTGCAAGCCGTTATTCTGGCAGTTATGTGGTAACACTGTCTGTAGATAAGGTGAATTTTAAAGAACCTATCCATGTGGGTGAACTGGTGACTTTTCTTGCCAGTGTAAACCATGTTGGCCGTACTTCCATGGAAATCGGTATTCGTGTAGAAGCGCAGAATATTCAGAAACGTACGGTTCGCCATACCAACAGCTGTTATTTTACAATGGTTGCTGTGGATGAAACCGGTAAGCCGAAACAGATTCCACCTCTGGATCTGAACAATGACTGGAAACGTTGCAGATTTGAAGCTGCGGAGCACCGTAAAGTTGCCCGTCTGCAGGAAAACCATCATCCATCATGCAGTATTTATAAAAAGTCAGTGCAGAGTTAATGTGCTGATATAAAAAAGACCGGATTCCGGTCTTTTTTATTTACAGGAAGAAAATCCCGATAGCACAATAAGTCTCTGAAACTGAACTCAGATTACATTTTTAAGCAGAATGCATAGCCATAGGGTTTTATTTTACTTATAATGAT
Organism: Acinetobacter chinensis; assembly: GCF_002165375.2. NCBI lineage: Bacteria > Pseudomonadati > Pseudomonadota > Gammaproteobacteria > Moraxellales > Moraxellaceae > Acinetobacter > Acinetobacter chinensis. The sequence continues at coordinate 2,645,903 of NZ_CP032134.1, read as the reverse complement.
ACGATACGTATCGTTTCATTATAAGCAGTAAACCGCATGGAAACAGGAAAAAGCTCCCGTCGTAAGCAGTGTATTTTAAATGCTGTGATTGCGGCGCTGGAAGAATCGGATTACAGCAGTTTAACCGTAGAAGATATTGCTGCCAGAGCCGGTGTGGGCAAATCCACGATTTATCGCTGGTGGAAGCACAAGTCTGACCTGGTTTTTGAAGCTTTCCGTGAACAGACTGCTTCAGTATTTGACCTGGATTTTAATGCCTCACTGGACTACAACCTGAAGCAGCAACTGCTGAAGTTATCCTGCGCTTTGAACCATCCTGTTGGGCGGGCTTTACTGGTGGTCATGGCTGAACATAGAGAAGCGGCAGGCGAGTTTTTCAGGCAGTATCTTTTACCACGCCGTGAGCAGACCCGAAAACTGATTCAGCAAGCCATTGGGCAGGGGGAAATCCAGGCGGATTATCCTTTTGAACTGATGCTCGACACGCTGTATGGCCCTATCCATTATCAGATTATCTTTTTTAACCGTATTCCTGATGAGTCTTATATAGAAGCTCTAGTGCAGCTGGTTCTGCATCCAGCCCGTACTCCGTAATTTTCTGGTACTTTTATATGGATATTGTCAGTGCATCTCAGCAACGGCTATGGAACCGATCTTTTATTTTATGTGTGCTGAATAACCTTTTTCTGTTTATTTACTATTATGCACTGCTGACCGTTCTGCCGGTTTATATCATGAAAGAACTGGGTGGTTCGGTCAAAGAAGCCGGTCTGGCTTTAACTCTGTTTTTGATTTCATCCATTGCAGTACGTCCATTTTCAGGTCTGATTATTCAGAAACTGGGTAAAAAGCGGTCTTTCCGTGGTTCTGAACTGCTGTACACGCTGTTTGCATTCAGCTATCTGTTTGCCGACAGTCTTTGGTCATTACTGCTCATCCGGTTTATTCACGGTATATGGTTCAGTGTGCTGACGACCGTCACAGTACCTGTTGCCAATGATTTTATTCCAGCGCACAGAAAAGGTGAGGGGATGGGCTATTTTGTCATGTCCACAAACCTAGCGGTTGTCTTTGGACCACTGATTGCGCTGAGTGTTATTCAGTTTACCGATTTCCAGATGCTTTTTGCTTTACTGACCGCGATCATCTGTTTAGGGTTTATATTCTGTTTAATGATTCCGGTTCAGCAGAATGTAGCAGATACAGATGCAGCAACCTCAGATAAAGCTGGAGTGCCAGATAAAACGAAACTTGGAATACACGACATCATCGAAGTTCGTGCCATTCCTATAGGTGTGGTGGCATTGCTGACGGCTTTTGCCTATTCCAGCATCATGAGTTTTATCGCAGCTTATGCGGAATCAAAACACTTACTGGCTTCCATCAGTCTGTTTTTTATTGTCTTTGCAGTTTCCATGATTGTGGTGCGTCCCTGGGTTGGAAAAATATACGACCGAAAGGGAGCAAGTGCTGTGATTTACCCTTCATTTGTCTGTTTCGCAACAGGGCTTGTGATGGTGAGTATGGTATCCGGTCAGTGGCTTTTATGGTTGTCTGCTGTATTTATTGGTATGGGTTATGGTTCTTTGTTTCCCTGTTTTCAGACGCTGGCAATACAGTCAGCACCAAAGCAGAGAATGGGACATGCTGTATCTACATTTTTTACGCTGTTTGATGCAGGCATGGCAATCGGTTCGGTACTGCTGGGTATGGTGATCGCTCAGTACGGTTTTCAGAAGACCTATCTGCTGTGTGCTGTGATCGTCATGCTAACGCTGTATGTTTATATCAGACTGATCACGTCCAGATCATCAGCTGTTCAATTTAAATAAAGAGGTGAGCTGTGGAGTTACGTCATTTACGCTATTTTGTAGCAGTTGCTGAAGAGCTGAACTTTACCCGAGCGGCACAGCGGATGTGTACGGTACAGCCCTCGCTGAGTCAGCAGATTAAAGACCTGGAGCAGGAAGTAGGTGTGCAGCTGCTGATCCGTTCAAACCGGAAAGTTGAACTGACAGAGGAAGGAAAGGCTTTTTTAAAAGAAGCTTTATTGAGTCTGGAACATGCTGAAAAAGCGATTTATGATGCACGCCAGATTGCGAGTGTAAATAAAGATCAGTTGAAAATTGGCTTTGTTCCTGTAGCTGAAATGAAAATTTTCCCTTATATCATGCCCAATATCCGTGCGCATTTTCCTAATATTAAAATTGATTTTCATAGTCTGACAGACTCGGCGCAGTTTGGCGCTTTGCGTAGAGGGGAAATTGATATTGCATTTACCCGTTACCCCGATGAGTCGGGTGAGTTTGAAAATGTGCAGATTTTTCAGGAACCTCTGGCTTTGATTATTCCAAAGGCATCAGCTTTTGCAGAGCAGCGTACCGTGAGTATCAAGGAGTTTAATCATCAGGATTTTGTGATCAGTGATGAGGATGCTTCACCTCAATTGCATAAAATTATTCAGGATTTCTTTAAACAGTCGAAGCTGAATGTCAGTGTGGTACAGAAATCGACCAATATTCTTTTGAATGTCAATCTGGTTGGCATGGGCGTGGGTTGGAGTTTAGTGCCTGCCTATGTGATTCCATTACTGGGCGATAAGATCGTGGTGAAAAATACCATTGAGCCTTTACCAATGATTGGGCTGTATGCAAATTATCGTAAAGATCAGAAAAATGAAGCGATTACTTTGATCTTAAAGATTTTAAAAGAACAGTTTTATATGGAGATGTTTTAGAAAACATTGAAATTTAAAAATAATGTCTAATAAGTATAAAGTCGGAATAACTTAGATTATTCCGACTTTATTTCGTCTATCGAATTTTAAAAGCTGTTATACCATTCTATTAAAGTTAGATAATATAAATTAAAGGTTTGCACAGACTCGACTTACATTGACAAGTTTGAATTGCTTTGCGTAGTCGATGCCTCACTTTTGAAGGATGAGGAAAGAGATGGATCCGTAAATTTGAACAACTCCTATAAGTGATATTCTGCTCCTCAAATGATGTTATAAACATCAATATATGGAGTATTTTATGGCACGTAGACCAAGAAGAAATCATTCAAATGATTTTAAAGCTAAGGTAGCACTTGCTGCGATTAAAGCAGAAAAAACACTTGCTGAATTGAGTGCTGAGTTTGATGTTCATCAAAACCAAATTATTGACTGGAAAAATCAATTGATCTCAGCTTCCTCGCAAGCTTTCGATCAATCAAAAGCTCCAACAGAACCACCCATCGATCTAAAAAAACTACATGCAAAAATCGGTGAGCAGGCATTAGAAATTGATTTTTTAGAAGGTGTGTTGAAGAAACTGGGCCGCTTCAACCACAAAAGTTAATCGACGACTCACTTCAGATTTCAGTATCTAAGCAAGCTAAGCTGCTGAAAGTCTCCCGTGGTTGTTATTACTATCGCCCAAAACCTGTGAGTGCATCAGATCTGAAGCTGATGCGATGTATTGATGAATTACATATGCAATATCCTTTTGCAGGCAGTCGTATGATGCGTGATTTGTTGAATCGTCAAGGACATCATATAGGACGACGTCATACACGTACTTTAATGAAGAAAATGGGTATTCAGGCGTTATATTGCAAACCAAATTTAAGCCAGGCTAATCAAGCTCACCGTAAATATCCATATCTGCTCAAAGGGTTGGCTATTCAGCGCAGTAATCAAGTGTGGTCTACGGATATAACGTATATCCCTATGGCAAAAGGCTTTGTTTATTTATGTGCTGTGATTGATTGGCATAGCCGCAAGGTACTTGCGCATAGGGTATCGATTAGTATGGAGGTGGATTTTTGTATTTCGGCTTTAAATGAAGCGATTGAAAAATATGGTCGACCTGAAATATTTAATACAGACCAAGGCAGCCAGTTTACCAGTGATGCATTTATTGATGTATTGAAATCAAATGGCATTCAAATCAGTATGGATGGTAAAGGTCGATGGGTAGATAATGTGATGGTTGAACGATTATGGCGGAGCGTTAAATATGAAGAGGTGTATCTCAAAGCTTATAGCAGTGTCACAGATGCGAAAAAGCAATTAAGTGCATATTTTGAGTTTTATAATTTGAAACGACCTCATTCGAGTCTAGACAAAATGACACCAAATGAGTTTTACTATGATCAGCTACCCCAACAAAACAAGGTGGCTTAACTAGAGCGGAATATCACTTATAAATACGCTTTTAGTTGTTCAAACAAGTGGGACCACCTCTGAATGTATTCCGCAAGGTGACAAAAATCCTTTGTTGGACAAAGGGGATGTCCATATCGCCCTTGTCCAACGGCGACATCCATGTCGCCTCACGATAGCAACACCACGTTTAAAGCAATTGGTGCAGAAAAGAAAAAGAGGCTAATTTATATGAAGTTGATTTAACAGATTGGTATTATTTTATGGTCTTAAAATAAAAAAGCTTTTGCGTATTTTCACTCAAAATCTGTTGCTGTTCTTTTAGCTCAGGAACAATCTGCTGAAATGCATCCACAACATTTGAATAAGATACTTTAGATTCATGCTGCGTATGTGGCCAGTCACTGCCCCAGATAAGTTTATGCATCAAACCTTTTTCTTTAAGTAAGTTAAAAGCTTGAGTTGCAACTGCAATATTTTCAGGAAACTGTCCCAGACGATAAAAAGCAGAGACTTTAATCCAGTGCTGATTTGCATCCAGCATATTCAAAAAGTTTTGATAATCAGGATCTGCAATACCTTTGACTGGATCAATACGTCCAAAATGGTCAATCACTACATTGAGTTTATAAGGACTAAGCGCAGGTAAAATCTGTACCAAATATGCAGGTGGTGCATGCAATTCAATTTGCCAGTTCATAAAAGACAAATGGTTCAGTAAAGTACTCCATGCCTGATCGGTAAAATCAGGCAGGTCTTTACCAAATAAGTTTAAACGAATACCGACAATGCCTTGCTGATTGAGTTTGACCAGTTCGTCGATATGAATGCTATGGTCAACAACTGCAATGCCTTTCAGGCGCTCAGGATACTGTGCAATAGCATTCAGCATTGCCGTATTGTCCGTACCTAAAAAGCTCGGTTGAATTAAGACACCATGTGTGAATTGATGTTGATCCAGATGCGCAATATATTCAGCTACAGAAGCATCATAATCAGGTGTATAGCGTGCAGTTGCGATACAGGGATCATTTTTTGAAAATACATGGGCATGCGTATCAACAGCAAACATTTTCATCTCACATTACAAATTTAAGCATCAGGACTGCAATCAAAGCTGCAATTAAACCAACAGGTACAGCTCTGAATAACAGTTGATTAAAGAGTTGGTTTTTATCCACATCTGCAGGTGCAGATCCTAAAATTAAGCTTCCGCCAGACGAGAACGGGGAGATGGCGGAAGCTTGCGCACCAACAACGATGCAAAGGAAAAGGACAAGAGGATTTAAGCCCGAAGCAAGTGCAATTGCAGGTACAATCGGGAAAAGCGTCGGTGTTACGACACCTAAAGTGCTTGAAAAAACAGACATGATGGCACTGATCAGACAAATCAGAATCGGGATCAGCCATACAGGAACATTATTTGCCAGCCAGTCAGACAGTTGCGTAATGACACCGAGTTTCACACCGAGTGCAATGAGCATACCGACACCACAGATCATGATTAAGGTATTCCAGGGCACCAGTGCCATGACTTTTTTCTCATCGGCAAGTTTCATGAACAGACTGATCAGGGCAAAGAAGATGGCAATAAAACCGATATCAATTTTTGAGTTTAAAAATGCAATGGTCTGTTGATCAGGCATCAATAAATTTAAAATCGGGAAGATCAGCACAATCGCCATCATGCCAATAATCAGCGCAATGGACTTTTTCTGTTTTTCGTCAAATGCTTCAGGTGCTGTATCTTCGATATGAATTGAATTACTGTTTCGGTTCCATAAGGTATAGATGCCCAGTACTACAATTGGAATAATCAGCGTCACCACAAAAATACCCGTGGCATAGCTAAAACTGGTTGCACTATCAATGCCGACATTTTCCATCAGGCTACGGAAAATAATGCCACTTTGCGAGGTCATAAAGTTTGCACCTGCAAGCGCACCATAGTTCACTGCCATACCGCCAATGATCATGCTCATATTGGTTTTACGACATAACAACAGGGTAATCGGTGCCATAAATGCAAGGACGGTATAGAAACCCGCACCTAATCCCGCAATGATGGTGGATGCGAAAAAGACCGCTAAAGGCAATAACTGTGGGAATTTACGACATTTATACAGGAGATGACTGGCAAGCTTTTCAAGTGCGCCATTGGCAAGAGCAAAGTTATAAAACAGGGTCACAGAGAAAATAATAAAGAAAATTTTTACAGGCCAAAGTTCAATAATTTCAGAGGGTTTCAGTTCCATGCCGAAACACCCAATTAAATAGGCAAAAATAATCGTAAAAAATCCGATATTGATTTTCGTGACATAACCTAAGCCAATGGATATGGCTAAAGCAGCAAGAATAAGCATAGTCATTTGTCATCTCTCCTTGACAGTATATGACTCATAAATACATCTAAAGATATAAACATATATATGTTTGAATGTTTGTATTAAAGTATGTTGTGTTATGCTTGTCAAATCCTCATTTTGTAATAGTTATGCAAATGCTTGATGAAAATGCATTTAAAAATTTTAAGCTACCTCGCTATGAGCAAGTGCGCTGGCAAATTCAAAAGCTTTTAGTTCAGTCCAAATGGACAATCGAAGAACCTATTCCATCTGAACAGGAACTGGCGAGCATGTATAGCGTCTCTGTCGGAACAGTGCGTAAAGCGGTTGAATGCTTAGTTGAAGATGGTTTACTGGTAAAGTCACAGGGCAGAGGAACGTTTTTAAGACAGCCTAACTTTGCGACGTCTTTAATACGTTTTTTTCGTATGCGTAATCAATTTGGTGAAGATGTACAACCGATTGGCGAAATAAAAAAACTGGAAATTATTGAAGCAGTTCCCACGATCAACCAGAAATTGAAGCTCGGCGAAAATGATGCCTTGATTTATATCGAACGTGTGCGTCTGAATGAAAATGTGGTGGTTCTGAGTGAGAAAATCTGGCTCTCAGCACAGTTATTTTCATCTCTCAAAGAGGTTGCATTAAAAGATTTCGCGAATCTGCTTTATCCATTTTATTATGAAAAATGCGGGCAATTTGTTTCCTCTGCGGTTGAACAGCTTTCTTTTAAGAAAAATCTTCAAGACCCGTATTTAGCCAATCAACTGTCGGAAGCTTTGGTACAGGTGTGCCGTATTGCTAAAAACATTGAAGGGCAACCGATTGAATATCGTGAGTCTTTAGGTTTTGCTGAAAACTTCAATTATGAGATTACGATTCATTAAATTTGTTGTTATACCATTCATTAAAAGTTAGACAATATAAATGAAAGATTTGCACAGACGCGATATACATTGCACGGTTTAAATTGCTTTGCGTAGTCGATGCCTAACTTTTGAAGGATCAAAAGTTACAAAAATCCTTTGTTGGGCGAGGGGTATGTCCTATACCCCCGCCCAACGGCGACATCCATGTCGCCTCACGATAGCATCACCATGTTGAAAGCAATTGGTACAGAAAAGAAAAAAGGCTAAATTATATGAAGTTAATTTAACAGATTGGTATTATCCATCCATCTGGATAGATTCCGCATCCTGATGATTTTTGCTTTTGAATACTCGTTATATTGTTTCATCATTTCTGTATATAAAAACATCTGATTTGCGCTATTCTTATTTCATAAAAACAGTATCAATCGGATCAAAACAATGAAACTTTATACCAATGCACACTCCCGTGGAAATACACTGCTACCTTTGCTTAAAGAATTAGACATTGAAAATCAGGTCGAAATCATTCAGGTGGATTATAAAGATCTCCGCAATGCTGAATATTTAGCGCTTAATCCAATGGGCAAAGTTCCTTTTCTTGTTGATGGTGATTCAGTCATTTCAGAAACACCTGCAATTTTTGCCTATTTAGCAGATAAGTTTATCGAGAAAGGTTTCGCACCTGCATTGAACGATCCGAAACGTGGTGAATATTTAAAATGGCTATTTTTCTGTCATGGACCTTTAACGGAAATGATGGATTTTAAAAGTCTGAATGTTTCTCCTGAACTGGCAGCACAGAAGAAAGGCAGTTTAAGTTTTGGCTCTGAAGAAACGGTTTATGACTTTATTAAAGCAGGTTTGAATAAAGCAAATCCATATTTGTTAGGTGAAAAAATTTCTGCAGCGGATCTGTTTCTGGCGTATTGGCTGGTCTTTGCAATCTCGTTTAAAATTGTGCCGTATTTAGATGAATTTAAACCCTTCTTAAAGCTGATTCAGCAACGTGATTCAGTGAAGGATGTACAGTGGTTTCAGGCGGTTTAGGCTTTCAATGGAAAGGTTGGAACAGACAACGGCGGCTGTCGATAGCCGCCGGTTTAAAGCCTGAAAATAGAGTTGATCAATGTTGCTGATCTTTAAGTTTGTTATAGGTTTCTTCTGATAGTGCTTCGACAGACCAGTGTGGTGTTGCATCGCTTTTCATGAGACTGAATTGATAAAATTTATGTGGATATTCGCTGGAATAGTTTTCATTATCTGAAAGATAGTCTGACTGGACAATAAATTTCGTGTTTTCCAGCCATGTTGCAGCAGAAAAGCCGACATTATTTTCTGCTTGAAATTGAGGGATGGTTTTTGTGGCTTCAAAAATGAGCTTAGTGTCATTTTTTTCATCAATTTGATAAATATTCAGTTCATTGTCTGTATAGCCTGCTTCCAGGTCGCTGTTAATACTGAGCATATATTTATAGTCAGGACTGAATGTAGGTATGCCTGACAGATGAGTTTCTGTTCCCGTTTTTAAATTCAGCAAGGTATAACCAGCTCCTTCATAATATTGTGTATGTAAGAGCAAAGAATCAATTGCAGGATATTCATTGACAACTGTATAGGAGCATACTTCACAGTATTCTGGATGGTCTTCTTTACCTCTGCTTGGCATATATTTTTTAATTGTCCCATTAAAAAGTTTAATGCTGATGCCATCGCCAATTTTTTGGATTAAATCAGGATATTTAGCGCGAATTTGTTCTTGTGCATAGGTATAACATTGTAATGAGTTTTCTGGACACAAAGGACCAGCTTCCTCACTGCGGGTAAAGCGGGTACTGTCCAGCGCATTTTTTGAAGGTTGTAAGGCAATGATCTGATCTGAGGATGTTGATGCATTATTTTGTTCAGATGTCGGTTTTGAGCACGCAGTGAGTGCTGTAATACATGCAAGTAAAATAAATTTTTTCATAAGAATAAATGGTTTAATTTGAATGTGGGTATTATGCGTAAATTTATTCTTCAATACAGCTTTTTTATTGACAGAAATATGTTTGAATGAAAAATATTGGTATAAAATTTATGTGAAAAATAAAAAACAGATCTGGATACATGAATTATTTGTATTTAAAATCACCATGTTTTAAACATGGTGATTTTAAAAAAATTGAGCAGTATTTACAGCTTATTTCGCATGTAACTTACTGAACAGTTGTTGGCTTACTGTGTTCATGGTTTGTGGAATTGCCAATGCCGCCACGAAACGGTCAGGACGTAAAATCACCATTGCTTGATCTGTTTTACCAAACCATGAGCGGATTTCTGTACCTGTATCACCAATCGTTATTACACCATCATGGATTTTACGTTTTTCATTGCCTAACTGCACTGCAGGAAGCACCTGAATAAACTTCACACCCAAAGATTGCCATACTTTCATATTGGCATTATTGATGCCCCATTTCGGATCTACACCCCAGGCAATCACGGCAAAGTCATTACCAATCACTTCATCTAATAGAGTTGTTTGACCATTTTCAAGCTGTACTTGTGGTTGGATAAACATCTTACCGACTGGTGATTCTTTATTGTTGTCTTTAACCAAAGCCCCATCGTTATATTTCGGCATCGGTTTAAAGCGCATTTCCAGTAAATACTGCTTGATCGGTTTGATGTAATTCAATGCATAAGCAATCCCATCACGGACAAAACCTTGCCATTTTTTCGGTGGTGCAAGGACATGACCGGCCATCACAGAAAGATCAATCATGGCTTTGGCATGGTCTTTACGTTCAACCTGATAAGAATCCAGCAGATCAGGTGTCGCTTTACCCTGAACGACTAAAGCTACTTTCCACGCCAGGTTAAAGGCATCCCGCATACCGCTGTTATAACCCTGACCTTGCCATACTGGCATGATGTGCGCAGCATCACCTGCAAGTAAAATACGATCTACACGGAATTTATCTGCGATACGTGCATTATGAGTGTAGACACGCTGACGGATCACTTCGATACCATCTGTTGTTGGTAAAACTTTAGATAAAAGTTTGGCAATATTTTCAGGTTTGCTCAGTTCTTCCTGAGTTTCGCCTGGCATCACCATAAACTCAAAACGACGGATACCATGAGGAAGGGCAGCAGATACATAAGGACGTACTGGATCACAACACAAATAAATGTGCGGTGTGGCCAATGGATCATTTTCAATATCAATCACGATCCACTGATTCGGTGCTGTTTTACCATCGAAACCGATATTTAAAGTACGACGGACAATAGAGTTCCCCCCATCACAGGCAATTAAGTACTGTGCATGGATGACTTCTTTATTGCCATCTTTATTCTGGATGTTCAGTGTTACGCCATTGGCATCCTGAGTGAACTCGTCTAAATGACGTGAAAATAAAACCTGCGTATTTTCATACTGTTCTAAACCTTGCAGTAACACATTATCCACTTGCGGTTGAATAAAGGCATTACGGCGTGAAAAACCGAACTCACGGGTTAAAGGCTGAATATCTGCAAAGCAACGACCTTTAGGCGTCAGAAAACGCATGGCATGGTTTGGTGTGGTATGTGGCAGGACTTTGTCCACCAGACCCAGTGACTGAATGGTACGAAGAGATTCATCATCAATCCCAATCGCACGCGGGTAATCAATTAAACTGTCCAGTTGCTCGACCACAGTCACGTGTACGCCTTGTTTGCTTAAATAATTTGCAATTGTCAGACCTACAGGACCCGCACCTAAAATAGCCACTTGCGTGGTGTAATCAATCTTTGAACTCACAGCGATCATTCCATTCAAACCACAATATGTTGATATTAATGACTGAAATGAGGGTCTAAGCCTAGCTATGCCATAGTGGATAAGTAGTATGAATTTTTTACTGTCTTAAATTTATTATTGATATATTTATATGATATTTAATATTAATTTATAAAAATGATGATACTGAATTCTGATTTATTGATCATTTATTTCTATGGTTATGGGGTGAATTTTCATCTGCACATAAAAAAGACCTGATCACTGGAGAGATCAGGTCTTCTGGATTAAAAGGTTATGGGTCTAACCTTATCGCTTTACCGGATTACTGAGCTGGTTGAGCGTCAGTAGCCGCAGATGCAGAAGCTGGTTGTTCCGCAGCAGGTTGAGCAGAAGTTGCATCAGTTGCAGCATCAGCAGGAAGTTCCTGAGTTGAAACGATCACTTTCTCTTCTTTAGGTTGTTCAGCAGTTGCAGCAAAAGTTGTTGCAGCAGTTAAAGCGAAAGTTGAAGCAAGTAGAATCTGAGCTAATTTCATAGTGGCATCCTTAAATATTAATTTATAAATATTCATATTCATCATCACTTAAATATGAACAGACACTCATGCTACGGCTGAGTTTAAGATTGATCAATGAATGAAACAAAGAGAAACAGTGCGGCTTACTGGAAAATCACATAGCAGTTTTAAATGTATTATTCATGTAAATATAAGCCTGAAACTCCCTTATAAAATGTATGGAAATATTTCAAAATAGTAGAAATTAACAGGATTTTTTAATCAAAGTTAAACAAAAGTGGAAAGTCCGAAATTTAAAAGAAGTAAAAATCATCAAAATAAATGTAAGCATTTTTTACAAATGGAACGATTTTTTGTGAAGGGGGAGATTTAATTACCCTTACAGCATTGAACTGTGTCTGTATCTTCAATAGCATGATTTTTATTAATGTATCAATATTCAGAGCGCTCAGTTTGAAAATTAATCTAAGCACCAGGCAGGTTCCTGTGCATATTATTTCAGGTTTCCTGGGAGCGGGTAAAACCACGCTGTTGCAGAGCCTGCTTGCCCAGAAGCCTGCACATGAGGTATGGGCAGTCCTGATGAATGAATTTGGTCAGATTGGTGTGGATCAGCAGTTATTACCACAGCAAAGTGGCTATGAAGTAAAAGAGTTACTAGGCGGTTGTCTGTGCTGTGTCGGTCAGTTACCTATGCAGATTGCATTATCACGTCTGATTCAGGAAAAGCAGCCAGACCGGTTGTTTATAGAACCAACGGGACTTGGGCATCCTGCTCAACTGCTGGAACAACTGACAGAACCCCACTGGAACAGTCAGATCAATATGCGGGCTTTGATCTGTGTGGTGGATGGATCAAAGCTGCATGATGCCGAGTGGACAGCGCAGGATTTATATCAGGATCAGTTAAAGACCTCTGAAATTGTTGTTGTTTCTCATGCAGACAGCATGACCAATGCAGATCAGTTGCAGCTGACACAGTTGAAGCAGGAATATATGACCGGTGTGCAGTCATGGATCATATCTGAACAGGGCAATATCCGTATTGATCAGATTGATCTGCCACACAGTGCTGTTGAACGCAAAATCGTGCCTCTAATACATGTACAGAAGCAGCTGGCACCAGATGAGCCTTTACCTGTGATTAAGCAGCTGCCATATCATTATGTTGAGCATTCCAATGGCTATACCGTGGCAGGATGGAAGTTCTCAAAAAGCTGGTCTTTCCGTTTTTATGATCTGCTTGATACTTTGTGTGAGCAGCAGGACTGGTTGCGTATAAAAGGTATTTTCAATACAGATCAGGGATGGATGACTTTTAACTTCAACCCTGAGCAGATCAACTATAAACTGGGTGAAGAAGGTCTGGATAACCGCGTGGAAATGATTGTGCAGGATCAGCCAGCACAGGTGCATGACTGGGAAGCGCTTGAAACTGCATTACTGGCATGCCGGATCAGTTCGGTATAAATAAGTCTGAATCTGAGCTGAAAATCTTATAGACTGTGCGCCATATCTGAGAACTTAATTTCTGGAATGTTCATGGCTTTAAAAGCGACGATTTATAAGGCAGATTTAAATATTGCCAATATGGATGTACATCAGTATGGCGATTTTCAGCTGACGATGGCATTACACCCATCCGAAACCATTGAACGTCTGATGGTGCGTGTTCTGGCATTTGCACGTTTTGCTGATGAGCGTCTGGAATTTACCAAAGATCTGTTTGAAACTGATGAACCGGCGTTGTGGGAAAAAGACTTAACTGGACAGCTGGTGAAATGGATTGAAGTCGGTTTACCTGATGAAGACAAAGTCAAAAAAGCATCGGCACGTTGCAGTGAAGTTGCCGTGATTGCGTATGGTTCAGCTGTTGCAGAATGGTATAAGCGCAGCTCTAAACTGAAAACATTGAAAAATGTCCAGGTGTGGCAGTTGTCTGAAGCAACAACAGCTGCGGTTCAGGCTTTATGTGAGCGCACCATGCAGTTACAGCTCAATGTCATGGATGGTGAATGGACACTGATCGGTGATAATGCACAGGCTGTGATTGAGTGGACACAGTTGCAGTAAGCAACAGAATTTTTTAAATTTAATTTTCACGTACAGGTGGACTAAGACATGACAGCAGAACTTGAAATTATTGATTTAACAGTGGGTGAAGGTAAAGAAGCCGTTAAGGGTGCTCTGATTACCACTCACTATACAGGATGGCTTGAAGACGGTACGAAGTTCGATTCTTCGGTTGACCGCGGTAATTATTTTGAAACTGTGATTGGTACAGGTCGTGTCATTAAAGGATGGGATCAGGGAATCATGGGAATGAAAGTGGGCGGTAAGCGTAAACTGATCGTTCCATCGCATCTTGCTTATGGTGATCGCAAGATGGGCAATATCATTCCTGCGAACTCTAACCTGATTTTTGAAATTGAACTGTTTGATGTCAAAACCCGCGACTGAGTAACAGCAGAATACACCGCACAGCAGGTCAGATTTTTCCTGCTGTGCAAATCATCAGAAAAAGATTTTCATTTTAAAATAATTACGATAAATTAAAGCCTTAGCTTTTTTATTTTATCTGTGGATATATATTCATTTTGAACGGGGTCAGACTGTTTCATTCAGTCTTTGTTGCTTTTATTCTGTCCTGTCTCTGCATTATTACAGGCAAAGTGTGGGCGCAGTATGAACCTGCACCGGCATCTTATTATCAGCATCAAAGATTACTCAATGAAATCAACTTTACTGAAAAATCGACAACTTATTTAAGTGGTGAATGGCTGTTTTATCCAGAACAGCTCGTCATACAGCCCAGTACTGTTCTGATTCCAGAAGTGGTGGAGTTGCCCGTTTCTTTTAAAAAGCTGACTGGAAAAACCGACACTTACGGCAGTTTCGTCGGGCACTTCAAGCTCCCGAAAGAATTTGTCGGCAGACGGATCGGCATCTGGATTCCCAATCAGTATGGTGCTTACCGCATGTATTTAAATGGCGATGTGATCGTCAGAGTTGGGGAAGTCGGTAAAAACAAGAATGAGCATCAAACTGAAAATGCACCCCGAATCGCTTATTTTATTGCTGAAAGTGAGTATTTTACTTTAGCCATCCAGGCGTCCAGTTTTCAGAATATTCAGGGCGGTATTGAAAATCCGATGCGGATTGGACTGAGCCGAACTGTCAACCGTCAGTTCCAGCTGTTAATGATGAGTATTGCAATGGTCTGTGGTGCAGTACTGGGTGTGGGTATTTTCACTCTCATGTTCTCCATATTCCGCGGTGCAACTGGACGTAATACCAAGAGTATTTTTATATTCGGTATTTTTATTGTGTTTCTGGCACTGCACAATCTGTTTTCTGCGCCTTATGCCTATACATCCTTTACAGATATTCAGTGGCCGTGGGGGATACGGCTGGAATACCTGTTTACTTTCATGGCGATTATTCTGTTCCTGACCTATATGTATCTGCTGAACCGCAGATATCTGCATCCGGTGGTGTACTGGATAGCCATGGTGCTGCTCGGACTGAATATTTTAATTACGCTGTTCAATCAGCCACATATTTTTGAAAAAATCGCATTTTACAGTGCGGTTTATTGTCCGGTTGTCCTGATCAATTTTATTCGGGGCTTTTACCTGACCCTGAAAAATAATGAATATTATTCAAAGCTGAACCTCTGGGCAGTGATTTTGCTGTGTGCAACTTTTATTCATGATTTTCTGCTGATGCTGAATCTGATTGATTCTGTAAACCTGGTGTTTATTTCCACCAGTCTTTATGCACTGCTGATCATGTTCCAGCAGTCACGTAATTATGCACATCACACGTATCATATTGAACATCTGAATAATGAGCTGATCAGTCTTAATGATTCCCTGGATCAGAAAGTCAGACAGCGGACGGCCCAGCTGGTGGAACTGAATCATCAGCTTGAGTATCAGGCGAAAGTGGATGTTCTGACAGGGGCATATAACCGCCGTGCGCTGAATGATGAAATTCAGCAGCGTTTTGAGCAGATCTGTAAGACAAAGCAGGGCTTACTGGCATTTGCCATGATGGATGTGGATTTTTTCAAAAAATATAATGATCACTACGGACATTTAAAAGGTGACAAAATTCTCAGCAATCTGGTTGGGGTGATGCACCGAGTACTTCCAGAAGGGGCGTTTGCTGCGCGTTATGGCGGTGAGGAGTTTGCAATTGTCATCAATGCAGGATCATTAACTGAAGTGATTGCCTGTATGGAAAATCTGCTCGAAGAAGTCCGCAAAGAGAAGTATGAACATATTGCACGGGAAGATGGCAAACCCTGGGTGACACTGAGCATGGGCTTGTCATGGATGACGGCTGCACAGCCTTACAGCAATGTACTGGAGTTCATGAAAGAAGCAGATGTACAGCTGTACAAGGTTAAAAATGCGGGCAGGGATAACCTTTCTGTAGATATTTAAAATCATAAAATGCAGGTTTTACAGATGGCAGAAACCACGGTTATTTCTGACAGATCAGCTGAGTACAGAAAAAGTCGGATCAGGGTAGGGCTGTTTTTCATGTTTCAGTGTTTTGTGCATTGAAATTGTGGCAGTGGACTGGGCTGTAACTTTAAATCCCTGTTTCAGATAAAAATCTTTTGCGGTATGGGTGCTGTGTATCGTAATGCCGGCAAGCTTTTTCGGTTTGATCAGTTCAATAATATTCTGCATCAGTGCAGCCCCGATACCCTGTTTCTGAGCTTCTGAAGCCACATAGTTCATGATGATTTCACCCTGATCGCTGATCATGATAAAACCCACAACACGCTCCTGAATGGTATAGACCCAGCTGTCGTTATAATGCATGGACATCAGTAGGCTGTGTTGCGTTTTGCTTTCAAGCAGTTGCTGTATAGAGGGTTCATGCCGCTGATGATCCTGTATGCAGGAACGGATACTGTTGTGTATGACCTGTAAAATCTGTGAAATATCCTGGATCTGGGCGGGTCTGATCATGCTGTCCTTATGCGGCTCGTCCTCTTTGCCTGCTATTTGAATGTAAAAGCCACACGAATGAAATTGAAATATTGTTGCTTTTGTTTCACTTTTGCATCAAAAAGCTGATGTTATTTTAAGATTCATTTCAGAATGATCCATTAAAAATACGAGTCTGAAAAAGACCTTCCAGTATGCAGGGAAAAAAGCAGAAAGTCAGTGAAGTATGGACACTGGAAAGGCAATGTTACAGAACATTCTGAGTCCATCGTATGAAAAACTGTTTTTTGTCCACGTTGCTGAAAACCGCTTTATTTTCTGCAATATTAACGACTGCGGCATGGAGCAGACCGCCTGAAAATGTTCAGGCATCTGATGTGGTTACTGTTCTTGGATACCATGAAGTCACCGATCAGAAAAATGCATTAATTCCCCAGTATTCAGTCAGCACTGCACAGTTTCAGCAACATCTGGACTGGCTGATCCGCCAGGGCTTTCATTTCATCAGTGTCGATCAGCTGATTCAGTCACATCAGGGAAAAGCAGTACTTCCCTCCAGACCGGTTTTACTGACCGTGGATGATGGCTATGAATCATTTTATCAGAATGTTTTTCCGGTTTTAAAAGCGCGGAAAATTCCTGCAGTGCTTGCTGTGGTTGGCAGTTGGCTTGAACCTTCAGCTGGACAGAAAGTTGATTTTGCTGGGGAAGCCATCAACAGGAATCAAATGCTTTCCTGGGCACAGTTAAAAGAAATGCAGAACAGTGGATTTGTCGAAATTGCCAGTCACAGTTACAACCTGCACAGAGGAATCACTGCAAATCCTCAGGGAAATTCAGAACCGGCAGCGGTCAGCCGTTTATATAATCCAGCCACTTCAGCTTATGAAAGTGATACCGCATACAGTCAGCGTATCTGGAGTGACCTGAAAAAGAATAATGAGCTGCTGGTCAGCCACGGGCTGCGCTCGCCCAGAGTGATCGTCTGGCCTTATGGTCGTTATAACATGCAGACCGTTTCGATTGCAGAGCAGCTTGGGATGCCGGTGGCTGTCAGTCTGGATGATGGTGCAGACACGGTACACAGTTTACTTGGGCAACTGAACCGTATCCTGATTGAAGGGGGAATGACGACGGCAGATCTGGCTCAGGAAATAGAAAACCGCCAGAAACATCTGGATGATAACAACCGCCCACAGAAAATTATGCATGTGGACCTGGATTATATTTATGACCCTGATCCTGTACAGCAGGAAAAAAACCTGGATCATCTGCTTGACCGTATTGTAGCAATGAAGGTCAATACTGTGTATCTGCAGGCTTTTTCAGATCCTGATGCCAATGGTTCAGCAGATATGGTGTATTTTCCAAACCGTTATTTACCGGTCAGAGCTGACCTGTTCAACAGGGTGGCGTGGCAGATTCAGACCAGGACACAGGTCAGTCGGGTGTATGCCTGGATGCCTTTGCTGGCATGGGATTTACCGGCATCCAATCCTGTGTCCAGAGACATTGTGGTGACACGGCCTGCCAAAGAAGGTGAGCATCTGGATATGGGCTATCACCGTCTCAGCCCATTTTCAGCAGAAGCCCGTCAGACCATTGAAGGCATTTATACAGATCTTGCAAAGTCTGTTCCATTCAACGGGATTCTGTTTCATGACGATACCACACTGTCTGATTATGAAGATGCAAGTCCAGATGCCATAAAAGCCTATGTGGCTGTAGGACTGCCTGCGGATCTGCAACAGATCAGAAATAATGATACAGAACTGCAGAAATGGACGGCTTTTAAAACGCAGTATATTGATGATTTTGCCATGCAGCTGGCTGGAAGGGTACGTCAGTATCAGCCATTTTTACTGACAGCACGTAATCTTTATGCCCAGGTGGCACTTAAACCTTATGCCGAAAACTGGTATTCACAGTCTCTGGAGCAGTCACTGAAACGCTATGATTTTACAGCCATTATGGCAATGCCTTATATGGAGCAGGTCAGCGATCAGCAAAAGTTCTATCACGATATTCTCAGTCGGGTAAAACAGTATCCTGATGGCGTGAAAAAGACCGTTTTTGAACTTCAGTCTGTGAACTGGCGTAATAACCAGAAAATACCTACTGAAGAAATGGCGGCAACAATCCGTTCTCTGTATCAGCAAGGGGTAATGCATGTTGCATATTATCCGGATGATCCAGTGAAAGATCATCCCGATGTGCAGATCATGAAGCAGGTATTCAGTCTGAAATCCAGCAAACTTATTCCTTAAGGAGGCGTCCAGTGTCTGTTGTTCAGCAATTATGGCATTCAGCCTTACATTTTATTTTTTATTATCCATTATTCATGTCGTATTTATGGATGATTGGCGCACTGATTTTTTACTGGAAAGAACGTAAGGAAGCTCCTTTTCAGCAACCGCCGGCACTGGCATATTATCCTGCTGTGGCAGTTCTCGTTCCCTGCTTTAACGAGGGGGACAATGCTGAGGAAACCTTAAGTCATGCGCTGGCACTGGATTATCCGGATTTTGAAGTGATCGCTATCAATGATGGCAGTTCGGACAATACAGCGGAAGTACTGAACCGACTTGCAGAAAAACATGAGCGTTTGCGGGTTGTTCACCTGGCACAGAACCAGGGGAAAGCTATGGCATTACAGGCAGGCAGTCTGCTGACCAAGGCAGAAATTTTACTGGGAATTGATGGTGATGCGCTGCTGGATAAACATGCTGCAACATGGATGGTTCGTCATTTTAATGAAGACGCCACTGTTGCTGCGGTGACAGGAAACCCTCGGATCAGAACCCGCTCAACACTGATTGGTCGGATTCAGGTTGGAGAGTTTTCTTCGATTGTGGGCATGATTAAACGTGCTCAGCGGAGTTTTGGCAGATTGTTTACCGTTTCTGGTGTCATCACGGCATTCCGTAAAAGTGCTGTGCATGATGTGGGTTACTGGTCGCCAGATATGCTGACGGAAGATATTGATATTACCTGGAAACTGCAAAGAGCAGGATGGGATATCCGTTTTGAACCGAACTCACTGGTCTGGATACTGATGCCGGAAACATTCCGTGGCTTATGGAAACAGCGTCTGAGATGGGCAATGGGTGGCGCACAGGTTCTGATTAAAAACATGGATGTGCTGTTTAAATCTGGGCTGAATTATTTATGGCCTTTACTGCTTGAACTGATTCTGACACTGGTATGGTCTTATTTTATGCTGATCATGACGGTGATCTGGCTGGTGCATTTCATTGTCCCGATGGGTATTTTTACGGTCAGCTCACCGCTGTTGCCGTATGGGACAGGTATGTTGCTGGGGGCGACATGTCTGATTCAGTTTGCTCTGAGTAAGTGGATGGACAGTCGTTATGAACCGGCACTGGCTAAAAACTATTTCTGGATGATCTGGTATCCCTTTGTATTCTGGCTGATTACCATTACCGCCAGCATTGTGGCTTTTCCAAAAGTTCTGCTGCGCGGGACTGGGCAGCGTGCCCGATGGGTCAGTCCGGATCGTGGAATTCGGGTACAGCAATAATAACTGGGGAAAACACAATGAAAGCAAACCATCTGATTATAGATTTAAGACAGCAGTTACCGTGGCACAGACGCTATGCTTCAAGCACAGGAACAGCTCTGATGTGGGCAGTATGGTTACTGCTCTGGCGTCCGGTACTGATTGTGGCAGGTCTGGTCAGCTTACAGAAACATCATGTGATTCAGCAGCTTTTTGGTGCTTTTGGACTGGGGGTGGAACATGGGATTCTGGCATTGTTTGCAGCAGCAACAGCTTTGCTGTTATGGGCGAATTATATGCCGGGCAGATCGGTACAGGATTTGCCACGAAAACAGTTAACCGACTATGCAAAGCATTTTGAGCTGCCTGTTCAGGAGATTGAACAGGGACGGGAACAGAAAATCAGTGTAGTTCATCATGATGAATATGGAAAAATTATCCGTATTGACTGAACTAGAAATGACTGGAAATAAAGAGCAGAAAGCATGATCACTGATCTGATCATGCTTTCTTCGTTTGAGAACATAGCGTCCTAGATGGTTGGTACAGATTCATACCGGTGAAGTTCGGAATGATTTTTTCGCATAAAGCGTCAGTCCCATACATAGCAAAGCCAGTCCCAGTACTGAATGCAGACAGAAAGGTTCAGCATTGAGCACAGCACCCCATAGCGTTGCAATGACCGGTGTCAGAATCGTAGTCAGCATGAGGGTTGAGGTCTGAATATTTTTCAGCAGCTGGTAGTAGCAGATAAAGGCAAGCACGGATGAAAAAAGAGCACTGTAGAGTAAAGCCGTGAGTGCTTTCATAGATGGCAGTGCTGAGGGAAAGCTATCTGCAAAAAAAGGAAGAATCAGCAGAAACACCAGCCAGGACGTGAGCGTAGTTCCCATCATCTGGCTGACTGGATGAATCCCATCACCCGTAGCTTTAACCGCAAGTGCTGACACAATGTAAAGCAGCATTGCAACGATTTCCAGCAGTACACCGACCACATGAAGTTGCCCATTGCTCTGCTGAAGCCCCAGGGAAAAATACAGCCCCATAAAGCCAAGAATCAGCCCGATCCATTGCAGTGAACTCAGACGTGACTGTTTCATGAACCAGAAACCTATCAGACCGGTCAGCAGTGGTGCCAGTCCATAAATGATGGAAATCAGACCGGAGCTGACGTACTGAGCACCCATATAGCAAAAAGCCATCGAGCCCACCAGTCCAATTGCACCTGATGCATAGCACAGCAGTGCCTGACGGTGAATGGGTAATTTCTGGCGGAAATAAAGCAACAGGGGCAGGGCAAACAACAGCGCCAGGCTGAATCTGAAAAACAGTCCCCATACCCAGTGAATCTCATGGACTGTCCATACCGCAGCAAGTGGAGTCAGTGACCAGATTAAAATGACGGTGATGAATTGTCCGACTACAGCTGGGCGGGAAGATCGCACTGCGGATGGAGCTGTAGCCGGACTGCACTGTGGTGGAGGACTGTTTTCTGTATTAACATTATGATTCATGATGGATTTTCCTGTGATTTTAGGCAATAAAAAAGACCGCTCTGATCAGGCGGTCTTTGAAGAAACTGTGAATATTTTAAATATTATTCATAAATTTTTTCCTGAGCACCTGAAAACTGACATGGATGCGTCGCACCGCAATCCGGATGGATACAGTGTTCAGTAAAATGCCTGATGCTGAAGTGATAAAATTCATGAGGGTGAATATAAATTTAAATAAGCTGATTATTTTTATAGCATGTCTGTTCAGGGCAGACAAATGAAATTTAGCGTCGGACGGACGGAAGGAATATACAAAGCTCAGTTCTTTTGAAACTTATGGCATAAAACAGTTATAGTAAGAATCAATCAAAAAATAATCAGAAACTGGTGAACATGTGAGTTTACTGAATGTATTGTTGCTGATCTGCCTGGTACTGGTGGTGGTGTCGGGCAGAATCATCTGGAAAAAAATACGTAAAAGTGCCCAGTATCGGAAGCGTATGCTCAAGGACACTAAGGTTGTTCCTGCTGTGGTCAGTCCTACAGATGAACTGCGTGAGACTTCGCGTGTGGATGATGTGGATGCATTTGAACCACAGTTGTTTGATGACATTGCAGCACTGTTCTTTGAGCAGCAAGTACAGATTGTAAATCCTGCAAAAGCATTACAGATTCAGGAAAATGTGCTGAAAAAAATGCCTGCTAAAACCGTCACCCGTATCAGAAATATGGATCTGAATGAGTGGTCGGTTTACTGGAGTTTTTATGATCAGTCTCTGGAGTACTATGTCGGTCGTTATGGCATTTTTTCGACGCATGTAGACCGCTTTGGTCAGGAACATAAACAGGAATTTACACGCAGTGAATAAATCCTGGATCAGCAGACAGACATTTACGCGGACTCTAACTGACGGATAATCCGTTCAGCCTGATAATCCAGATATGCTGCATCCTGTGTAAGCCTGTACATCAGGATTGCACCTTCATAATCCGCAATACTCATTTTTGCGAGCTGATCTGCCACAGTTGGGTCAAAAACTTTAACAAAGATCTTAAAAAATGCCTGTTGCCAGTCCTGAAAAATCTGACGGATTTTTTCTGAAACATCAGTTGAAATTGTGGAGACTTCCAGGGAAATAATGCCCATCAGACATCCTGCCACTTCAGCACTGAAAAACTGTACCGCTTTCTGATGCATCTGCTGAAACTGCATCACAACTGTTTCAGACTGAGTTGCTGAAACGTTAAAAACCGTTCTGTTCAGAACATTCTGCGTATATTCCAGTACTTCCAGTAATAAGGCTTCTTTACTTGAAAAATAATAGTAAAAAGAAGCTTTGCTTAATCCGCATGCTTTTGCCAGCATATCCATACTGGTGCCGGCATATCCATGTGCCTTGAACTGTAAGGCACAGGCACGAAGCATCTGTTCTGAACTGAGTTTCTGTGGACGCATAAGCGATCTGCCTTCAGATTAAGCTGAAATTTCATCAAATGTATTGAGTATCGTGTCCCAGAGCGGTTCAGCACCTTTACGGAAATATCCCATATGACCAATCTGTTTTAAGCCGAAATCATCTGCGGAAATGTTAATGAATTTCATGGGAGCATTTTTATAGTGCTGCATAAAGGCATAGCGGGAGCTTGGCAGCGCCCAGTCATCATCCAGTGAAGAAACCGCATAAATAGGGGTCTTAACCTGTTCATACAGATGGTGCAGTTCGGCCTGGGCAGGATCAGCAAAGAAATAAGTCGGGTTTTTACACCATCTGCGCCATTCTTTATACACATCTTTGGGTAAATCTGAGCCCATATTTAACATACTCCACGGCAGATAGCCTTTGACTGCAACCATTGGAGGGAAAATCAGGTTCCAGATCACCTGAACTTTGATTTTTTCTTTGAAAGGCATATAACCATGCCAACCTGCACCTGTTCCAAAGCAATACATAGCTTTGACTTTGTCGTGATTGGAAGTCAGTCCTAAAGCCTGTCCACCATATGAATGCCCCACCATATAAACAGGCAGTTCAGACTGGCTCAGATATTCAATGGCACCCGACAGATCGTATTTTCCCCAGTCCAGATAAGACATCTGAAAACCTTTCAGACGTTCTGGTGCAGACAGCGCAACACCACGATAATCAAAAGTCAGAACCTGATAACCAGATTGTGTCGCGTATTCGGCAAATCTGCGGTAAAACGCCTGCGGTACACCTGTTGCGCAGGACAGAACAATACTGGCTTTTATTTCAGAGGTCGGACGGTAGAGCATACCTGTCAGTGCATAACCATCCAGCGCTTTAAAGTGGACAGTTTCAACCCGGACGTTCTGTTCCTGAAGAAAGGCTTTCTGTTGCTGCATACTCATCGTGATTATTCCTGAATATATTAAAAAGATATGCTGAAAATAGTGGGATATTCAAGCGGTCAGAAGTTGGAAAATAGTTCAGTTGCCTTGCTGTTGCATGAACAACCACGTTTCAGGCAAGGCAACTGAACTGATCATTTATTTCCCTTTAAACTGAGGGGCACGACGTTCCAGCATGGCTCTGACACCTTCCTGAGCATCTTCAGAAGCCAGTAAAGGCGTCAGTAAACTTTGCAGACTGGCAAAAGCAGCTTCGGGCGATTGCAGAAATGCCTGATGTGCCGACTTCAGTGCTGCCTGTACAGCAAGAGGTGCAGCGCGGGCAACGCCTTCAGCCAGTTCTATTGCTCGGATCAGCTGATTGTTGCCATCCACAACTTCTGTGACGAGATTCATTTCAAGTGCTGTCTGGGCATAGAACAGATCGCCTGTCAGGATGTACTTCATGGCTTTAACCCAGCCCGCAGCCTGAACAAAGCGGACGGTCGCACCGCCAAAAGGCAAAATTCCACGTTGGACTTCAATCTGGGTGAACTGAGTGTCAGCACTGGCAACAACAAGGTCTGAGTTCAGCATCAGCTCAATGCCCGCCGTGTAGCAATAGCCCTGAACTGCTGTAATGAGTGGTTTGGTTCGCTGACGTCCAACCGTTCCCCATGGATTGACAGTTTCATCGCTGAAATTAAATACGCCGTCAGCAAGTTTTGGCTGTAACTCCACCAGATCCAGACCCGCCGTAAAATGGTCGCCATGAGCAAAGACAACGGCACAGCGCAGTTCAGGATTATTTTCATATTCGGTCAGAGCCTGAGCCAGATCATGAATCATATGGCTGTCGAAGGCATTGCGTTTATCTGCACGATCCAGTCCGATTAAGAAAACATGACCTCGGACTTCACGACTGACTTTTCCTTGTGATGCTGACATTTTTTGTTCTCACTTTGGTTGTTTTTTAAGTTTTTAAACGATCGTTAGAAAACTGTCAAGTCTATTTTTATAACGACTGTGGTCAGAGTCTGAAGTGTTCAACGGGATTTAAAACTTAGTAATGCAAAGGAGAAACTGTTTGCAATCGTTCAGAAATTTTTCATAATAGCGCCACTAAAATACAGGCAGTACAACACATGTCAGCTTTGGAAATTTTTTCGGTTATTATCAGTCTTATTGGCGTAAGTCTGACCGTTATGCGGAATATGTGGTGCTGGCTGTTTAATTTTATTGCCTTTGTTCTGTATGCCTGGCTGTTTTATGAATATAAGCTGTATGGTGAAACCATTCTGCAGTTTTTCTTCATAGTGGTCAATTTTTATGGGTTTTATCACTGGCTGAAGGGCAAACAGCAGGATCATGAAATCCGGATTGAACCTATTGCTGGAAAAACAGTGCTGATTCAGATGATTATGGCAGCTGTGGGCGGTGCAATCTTTGGTCTTTCGCTGCATTACTTTACTGATGCTGCACTTCCGATGCTTGATTCACAGCTTGCAGCATTCAGTCTGCTGGCGACCTACTGGACCAGCCGTAAGCACATTGCCACCTGGGTGCTCTGGGTGTTTGTGGATATCGTGTATGTCGGGATGTTCCTGTACAAAGATTTATACCTGACCGCTGCATTATATGCTGCATTTGTTGGGCTGGCGGCTTTTGGCTGGTATCAGTGGGAACAGGTGAAAAAGAAACAGTCCAGTACGGGCTTTAAAGGTATTTAAGCATATTGAAAAAATATCTAAATGAATACTGAATCTGGTTCTGCATAATGGACATCTGAATGCTGATCAATATGAAAGAAATGCAGCTGCAAAAATTTGAACAGCTGGCAGAAAAAATAATGGCAGAACCTGAAAAATACTGCATTTTTGACTCAGTATCTGATTTTTATAAAGCGTCCTGGCTGAATGATTTTCCAAAAGCGACGATCTGGTCGGCAACAGGACTGGACAATGGCGCAGATGAATTTTATGCGAAGATTGAATATAAAGACCGATATATCAGTATCAGCTCAGAGGGAACACTGAGGGTCAGTTATGGCATACGAAAATAAAGAACAGTCGTGATTGGTCAATGATTTTTTAAAGACCTGTGTTTAAATAAAATCTGCTGAAGAAGTATTTTTCAGTTTGAAAATATGTCAAAACAACAAAATTGAGAATGATTATGGCGCATAAATTTACCATTAAAGCCACAATTCAGGGCGTTTCGGTGGATGATTTCCGTCGCCTTGCAGCAGATCCAGTTATGCATGAAGCCGTTTGTAAAAGGATTCCAGGAGAAAATCTTGAAATTTTAGAGTCCGTAGTCCGTGGTGATATCTATACCATGAAAAGGGCTTATAACCTGGATGTCAATATTCCTGATATTGCAAAGAAAATGCTGAAAGATGCTTTCCGTTTAAAGCGTACCGATATCACTCATCTGACAGAACTGAGTTCCACAGTGGATCTCGGTGCAAACTTACCACTGGAAGCACATTGTGACCGCTCTGTCAGTGGAAATGATCAGCAGATTGATATCCAGCTGGACTGGCAGGTCAAGGTGAAAGTTCCGCTTATCGGTGGTTTACTGGAGAAACATGCGGAAGGTGAAATCCGTAAATTCAGTGATCTGGAAATTGAAATTGTTGAAGATGAATTAAGAAAAAATCTGTAAATAAACGAACAGAATCATCAACTAAAAAGCCAGGTAAAACCTGGCTTTTTATGGACTGAATAAAAACGCTGAATAAGCAGAACGCGTTATTCAATCTGACTGATTCTACTATGCAGTTATCAGTTGGACAGAAGGGGATCAGGTCTGTTCAAAACGCTTTTTATACAGTAATGCAGTTAGAATAGAAACTGCGCACACTAGCCAGATGTAGTACATCGCACCGGTTTTACTGTACAGACTGAGCCATTGCACCACAGGCAGTGTCAGACCACCAGCAATGGCATAAGCTACGTTGTAGGAAAAAGAAATCCCTGAAAACCTGATCTGAGCAGGAAACATTTTCACCATGCTGAAAGACACCATGCCCACAGTTCCTGAACATAGACCCAGCAGCATATAGAGCATGAAAATGGTGTGGTCAGAAGCAACGCCCAGGCTGTTATAAAACACAGTCGCAACCACTGCAACACTTGCAGCACCAGCCAGCATGACTCTGGCTGCCCCCAGGCGGTCACAGAGCAGCCCTGCGACGATACAGCCAACCATTTGCATCACAATTGCCAGGCTTTGCATTTTAAACGCGTCCGCACGTTCAAAACCAAAAGCACCAGTCAGCAGATTAGGCATGGTCAGAATCAGCACGACGACACAGCCGGTCAGGAACCAGGTGAAAATCATGCCAATCACAACCGCAGTTTTATGCTTTGCCAGTACCTGTTTCACCGGCATTTCGGCAGCAAGCTGTTTTTTAGCCTGCATGGCTTTAAATACAGGAGTTTCATGCAGATAACTGCGCAGATACATTGCAATCAGACCAAAAACACCACCGACAATAAACGGTATACGCCATGCCCAGTCATGGATCTGAAGTTCGGTGAACTGGAGTGAAATCCACAGGGACATTAATGCGCCCAGTAAAATCCCCAATGACAGACTGGAGGTCAGTAAGCCATTGGCAAAACCAATCCATTTTTCAGGGACATGCTCAGAAACAAATGTCCATGCGGCAGGTATTTCACCTCCGATCGCAATCCCCTGAACCACCCGCATCAGCAACAGCAGTAAAGGGGCAGCATAGCCAATACTTTCAAAAGTTGGCATGAAACCGATCAGCAGAGTAGGCAATGCCATCAGTAAAATAGACAGGCTGAACAGCCGTTTACGACCAAACAGATCACCAAAATGCGCCATGATCATGCCGCCGAGGGGTCTGAAAAAATATCCGGCAGCAAAAATTCCATAAGTGTTCAGCATTGCCCAGAAAGGGCTTAAACCGCTTGGGAAAAACAGCTCGGAAATGATTTTTGCGTAAAAGACATAGATGACAAAGTCGTAAAACTCCAGTGCTCCTCCCAGTGAGGACAGCCCGAGAGTGCGTCTGTCTTCACGACTGAGACCCTGTTTTGCTTGCATACGCATTTCCTGAATCGTAAATAACCAGATAAATTATGGATTTTAAAGGAGCCTATTTTAGTTGAATAATCAATCTTTATTGTGGCATTAAAAACAAAAAATTATGAATTATGTTGTTTTATATAAAAAATATATAAGTAACTTCACCCGTTATTGCATGTATTGAATCTACAGACAGATTTCACTCGGAATCAAGTGTCGCTTAAAGAAAAATTTTTGCTGTTCGGTGCAGATGAACTTTAAAACCGAAGCAACCAGGGAATGATGGAGAGCAGACATCCTGTCAGTCCCATAATGAGTGTGTTTTCAATAAAATAAGGGAAAATCATTAATGACAGTCCACAGACAAAAGGCATACTCATTTTCTGTTTTCGACCATAGATAAAATAGCCTAAGCCAACAGAACTGAAAATGACCCCAAGTAAAAGTGCAGTTGTGTCCATA
This sequence comes from Acinetobacter chinensis, assembly GCF_002165375.2. Taxonomy (NCBI): domain Bacteria; kingdom Pseudomonadati; phylum Pseudomonadota; class Gammaproteobacteria; order Moraxellales; family Moraxellaceae; genus Acinetobacter; species Acinetobacter chinensis. The sequence continues at coordinate 2,617,393 of NZ_CP032134.1, read as the reverse complement.
TTTTTACTGAAATGTTTTATTGAATGAAATATATAAACAGAGTATTAAAAAAAGCTTAAGACCTGAACTGTAAATTTCACTGTTTTATTATTTAATTCAGAACTATACAGAAATTGTTCATATTGCATATTCTGTGCGGTGTTAAAATAAACAGATCACAGGTGTCCGTCTGTGAGCATCTGAAAGATCAGTATAAAAATGAGAGGATATATGAATAACGTTCTACCCGTTGCACAACAGGGTGAAGCTGTACTGACACTGGTATCAGCACCTGTGGCGGACAGTGAGTTTGGCAGTGAGTGGCTGAATGCACTGGCACATGCTTTGGAGCAGACCATGCTTGAGCGAAATGGTGTCGGCATAGCCGCTCCACAGGTGTATGTGTCCAAACGACTGATCATAGTGGCTTCACGTCCAAATCCACGTTATCCCGATGCACCTGAAATGGACGCCGTGGTGATGGTAAATCCTGAAATTATGGAAATGTCAGAACAGACCGCCTCAGGTGAAGAAGGCTGTCTGAGTGTACCGAATGAGCGAGGGCAGGTTGCCCGTGCAGAACATATCCGTGTGCGCTATTTTACCCTTCAGGGTGAACCCGTGATTGCTGAGTTTTCAGGCTTCCCAGCACGGATTGTGCAGCATGAAGTGGATCACCTAAACGGTATTTTATTTGTCGACCACTTTGGCGTTTAGCCGCGGGTATTGTTTTATTCATCCTTATATTTAAACTGTTGCGGGGTCTGTCCCAAATGACGTTTAAACATGGTACTGAACGCACTCGGGTTACTGTAACCGAGAGATCTTGCAATCTGTGCAACAGATTCATCACTGGCAATTTTACTTAAGGCATGGGCAATATGCATTTGCTGAACCCATGCTCGATAAGAAAGCCCCGTTTCCTTTTGAAACATGCGCATCAGGGTTCTGGAGCTGGTACCAATTTCATCAGCCCATGTGCTTAAATCTTTTAACTGATCAGGTGTACTTAACAGCGCTTGGCAAATATTCACTAAGCGTCGATCTTGTGGCCACGGAATCTGAATAGGCAACAGATTGGCTTTATGAATTTCATCAAAAATTAAAATCTGCAAAGATCGGGACAGTTCATCGGAGCTGATCAGTTCTGAAGGTGGAATGTGTTCAATCGCATTGAGCCGGATGAGCAGTTCATGCAGTAACTTACTGACACGAATAATAAAACAATGTTGTCCCAGCAGTGCAGCTGCATCAGCTTGAACCAATGCTGTATTAAGTTTAACCCGACTTAATGAAATCACACTATGCTCAACATTGGGCGGAATCCACAGCGCGCACATCGGTGGCACGATCCAGACATGGTTCAGCGTGAACACCTGAATCATTCCTGTCGAGGCATATAGAAACTGTGCCCGTGAATGGGTATGTGAAGGGGTAATTTCCCGATAGGTATGCTCAGAAGAGAGACCAATCACCAATTCGGACATTTCGGTTTGAATCAGAGAATTTGGCATGTGTGATTTAAAATTGTCAGTTATACAATGATTATTGGAAGATAGTCTTATGAGTGACATTTTACAATCAATGCCTGATGAAAAAATATGGAGTTTACGAGGTATGTCGTCTTCAATTCAAATGAAAGAGGATATGGGCGAAGCTGCGATCAATGAGCAACCACAAGGCATGATCATAAAAGTGGTGGGAGCTGTGGCGGTTGCGCATCTACTCAATGACTTGATTCAAGCTGTTTTGCCAGCTATTTACCCGATGCTGAAAACCAATTTTTCCTTAAGCTTTGTACAAGTGGGATTGATTTCATTGGTTTATCAAATTACGGCATCGCTGCTGCAACCCTGGATTGGACTGTATACCGACAAACATCCGAAACCATATTTACTACCACTGGGTATGGTGGTGACTTTTAGCGGCATTTTGCTGTTGGCATTTTCTCCGAATTTTATTGTACTGCTCATGGCCTCGGCATTGATTGGTGTGGGTTCTTCGACCTTTCACCCTGAAGCATCACGTGTGGCACGAATGGCTTCGGGCGGACGCTTCGGTACAGCACAATCGACTTTTCAGGTCGGTGGCAATACAGGTACAGCGATTGGACCTTTATTGGCAGCGCTGATTATTGTGCCCTTTGGACAGCATGCTGTGGCATGGTTGATTGTATTTGCCTTACTTGCGATCTGGGTGCTGTTTGGTGTCAGCCGTTGGAGTATCAGCCACAGTAAAAAACAGTTGGCTGCCAAAGCACATCAAGTACAAAGCAAACTGCATGGGCGTCAACTCGTCATAGCACTGCTGACCATCTGCGTGTTGATGTTTGCCAAATTTACTTACATCGCCAGTATCAGTAACTATTTCACTTTTTATTTAATGCACAAGTTCCACCTCAGTTTACAAAGCGCACAGTTGCATCTCTTTGCCTTTTTGGCAGCGGTGGCTCTAGGTACATTTGCTGGTGGGCCAATTGGAGACCGAATTGGACGTAAAGCGGTGATTTGGGTGTCTTTTGTCGGCATGGCACCATTTGCGTTGATGATGCCGCATGCCAATCTATTCTGGACAACTGTACTGTCGATTATCACAGGTTTAGTTCTGTCCTCTGCCTTTGCAGCCATAGTGGTCTATGCTCAAGAAGCCGTTCCTGGACGGGTCGGAATGATTGCAGGTTTGATGTTTGGTCTGATGTTTGGTGTGAGTGGCATCGCCGCAGCAGGCTTAGGATATTTAGCTGACGTAAAAGGTATTGAATGGGTGTTTGGCGTGTGTTCGTTATTGCCTTTACTCGGTTTGGCAACCTTCTTCCTGCCGAAGACGCAAGCAAACTAGTTGAATACTGCTGACCTTCAATTTTAATCGCGCTATCTTATCAAACTAAGATGGCGCGATTGCATTTTGGCAGGAAAATTATGATTGGTAATAAGTATTGTAATGAGACCTTATAATAAAAATCTAAAACAAGCCTCTCGTGACTTGCGAAATAACATGACTGAGGCAGAAAAACTGTTGTGGTCAAAACTTCAAAATAAGCAGATTTTAGGATTACAGTTTTATCGGCAGAAACCGCTTTTAAATTTCATTGTGGATTTTTATTGTCCATCTGCAAATTTAGTCATTGAGTGTGATGGTAGTCAGCACTATACAGAGGAAGGTTTAGATACTAATCGGGTGAGGGATGAGGCTTTGGCTCAGTTAGGTTTAAAGGTGCTGAGGTTTGATAATTGGCAGGTTTTGAATGAAATTGATAGGGTGGTTGAAAAGGTTTTTGAAGTGGTGTATCAAAATTTAGATTGTCAGTCAGATTAATCCCTCCCAACCTCCCTTTTAAAAAGGGAGGGGCTGTCACGCAATTCATTGGATACGCAAAAGTCCCCCTTTGGAAAAGGGGGATTTAGGGGGGAATATATTTGACCCTCATACATTTTTTTAGCTTCAATTGCTTTGTCAAGTTTTCGATGTATTAGAGAAATCATTGATAAAATATCAAGGGCATCTAATTCATTTATTTCCCAGGTTATTTTAGGAGCATGTGCGGTAGTATTTCTAAATGTTCCAAATACACCTTTTAGTAAATTCATAAATCCTTTCTGTTCACTTTCATGGCTTTCAGTTGTTAGGTTATTCAATGCCAAATGGGGAATTTTTCCTTTATAGGAAAATGCTTCATCAACTAAATTACCTCCATCAGAAGTTAAGTTGGTTTTTATTCTAATTTTCTCTGCAATACTTTTAGTAGCTTCAAATACAGCATGAAAGTAATTATCAACAAGCAATTCAGCCTTGCAAAAAGTAAGAACATCAGGATGTATTTTTCGATCCAATAATACTTTTCTTAAATTTTGAGCCCTTTCTTCAGCTTCAAAAAAAGTTTTTACTTGATTGGTTTGTTTAAAGTCACCACTTTCAGTAAGTTCTAATCCTTCAAATGAAAGAGCTATATTCAGTTGGTTTCTGGTTGTAAAGAACCATTCCTGATTTTGGATATGTCTTGAAGGGCACATTACATGCTTCAAAAAATTAAGAATGTTATTAGCACATTTATCATTATTTTGCTTTAAAGCTAAGGCATCGTATAAGCGCTTCCGTTTAGTTGAATTTAATTGAGGATCATAAATATTGCACTCAGCCAAGTATTTGGAAATTTGAGTGCCTGTTAAACCTGTACTAGTTTCGCCTAAAATATCAGATATAGATTCTAAACTTGCTAGCTTGAATGCTTTTATAGTAGCCATTATTTTAAAAGATTAAATAAAAATTAATGATTTTAATTTAGCAGAAATAGTCATTTATTTCATTGCATTAATCCCTCCCAACCTCCCTTTAAAAAGAGAGGAGCTGTCACGTAATTCATTAGATACACGAAAGTCCCTCTTTTTTAAAGAGGGATTTAGGGAGATTGAAAAATAAAAAGCCCTCAAATTGAGGGCTTTTTTACTCCCTCCTTTTTAAAGGAGGGGTGGGGAGGATTTATAAATTACTGAACCGAATCATCCAAATTCGGCGCTAACCAACGCTTCGCCTCATCCATTGTCCAACCCTTACGCTTCGCATAATCCTCAAGCTGATCCTGAGCAATTTTACCTACATTAAAATATTCAGACTGCGGATTAGCATAATAGAAACCGCTGACAGATGACGGTGGCCACATTGCAAAACTTGTGGTCAATTGCGTACCAATCTTATCGGTAGAACCTAACCAATCAAACAAAGATGCTTTTTCAGAATGCTCAGGACATGCAGGGTAACCTGGCGCAGGACGGATACCGACATATTTCTCTTTAATCAATTCTTCATTGCTTAAACTTTCAGAAGCTTGGTTGCCCCAGAACTCTTTACGGATACGCTCATGCAAATGCTCCGCAAAAGCTTCAGCAAAACGGTCACCTAAAGATTGCGCAAGAATTGCAGAGTAGTCATCGCCTTTGGCTTTATATTCATGCGCCATTTCTTCCGCACCAAAGATCGACACGGTGAAACCACCTAACCAGTCTTCCGCTTGCTCTTTGGTTGCCACAAAATCAGCCAATGACAAGTTTGGTTTACCAGTCACTTTGTCAGACTGCTGACGGATATGATGGAAAGTATGTGTCACCGATTGGCCATCCTCCGTATACACTTCAACAGAATCTGCCGCAGAACGGTTGGCAGGATAAATGCCAAATACCGCACGTGCATCAAAGCGTTTATTTTCAATAATGTCTTTCAACATTTCCTGCGCTTGATTGTACAAATCAGTCGCAGCTTCACCCACCACTTCATCCGTCAGAATTTTCGGGAATTTACCTGCCAGACTCCAGGAAATAAAGAACGGTGTCCAGTCAAAATACTCCACCAAAGTTTCAAGCGGATAATTGGTTAAGGTTTGCGTACCAATGAAGTTTGGCTTCGCAGGTTGATTGGTTGCAAAATCAATTTTTAAACCATTTTCAATGGATTCTGCATAAGTGAGTTTGGCAGCTTTTGGCTGTTTGTTGGCAATACGTTCACGGACTTTTTCATATTCAGCACGGGTTTCCTCAACAAACTTCGGCTTCATTTCTTTAGAAAGTAAAGTCGTTGCAACACCTACAGCACGTGATGCATCGGCAACATAAATCACCGCATCATTTGAATATTGCGGGTCAATTTTTACTGCTGTGTGTGCTTTAGAGGTTGTCGCACCACCAATCAACAATGGTACATGGAAACCTTTACGTTGCATTTCTTTAGCAACAAAAACCATTTCATCCAATGAAGGCGTAATCAAACCAGACAAGCCGATAATATCGACATTTTCATCAATTGCAGTCTGTAAAATTTTCTCAGCAGGTACCATCACGCCAAGGTCAATGATGTCATAACCATTACAGCCTAAAACCACGCCCACAATATTTTTACCAATATCATGTACATCACCTTTTACGGTTGCCATCAGGACTTTACCTTTAGACTGACCGCCAGATTTTTCAGCTTCAATGAACGGGTTCAACCAAGCCACAGCTTGTTTCATCACACGTGCAGATTTAACTACCTGTGGCAGGAACATTTTACCTGAACCGAACAGGTCACCGACCACGTTCATACCATCCATCAATGGTCCTTCGATTACATCAAGCGGACGCGCTGATTTTAAACGAGCTTCTTCAGTATCTTCATCAATAAAAGTCGTGATGCCTTTAACAAGAGCATGTTCAAGACGTTTTTCGACAGGAAGCTCACGCCATTCCAGATTTTCGACCTGTTTTTGTGCTGCACCCTGACCACGGTATTTTTCTGCCACTTCAAGCAGTTTTTCAGTTGCATCATGTTGGCTTTCACCCTGATTCTGATTCAGAATCACATCTTCAACCGCAGCTTTTAATTCAGGGTCAATATCATCGTAAATCGCCATCTGACCGGCATTTACGATCCCCATAGTCATGCCTTGTTTGATGGCATGATAAAGGAACACAGAGTGAATCGCTTCACGGACAGGCTCATTGCCACGGAATGAGAAGGATACGTTAGACACACCGCCTGAAATCATTGCATGCGGTAGATTCTGTTTAATCCAACCCGTTGCCTCAATGAAATCAACTGCATAGTTGTTATGTTCTTCAATCCCTGTTGCCACAGCAAATACGTTTGGATCGAAAATAATATCTTCAGCAGGGAAGCCAACATCATTCACCAACACATCATAAGAACGCTTACAGATTTCACGCTTACGTGCGGCGGTATCCGCCTGACCTGTTTCATCAAATGCCATGACGATGATCGCTGCACCGTACTGACGACATAAACGTGCTTTTTGTACAAACTCGTCATAACCCTCTTTGAGGGAAATTGAGTTCACTACAGGTTTACCTTGAACGCATTTCAAGCCTGCTTCAATGATTTCCCATTTTGATGAGTCAATCATGATTGGCACTTTAGAAATTTCAGGTTCAGAAGCCACAAGATTGAGGAAATGCACCATCGCACCTTGCGAATCAAGCATCCCTTCATCCATGTTAATGTCGATCACCTGTGCGCCTGCAATCACTTGTTGCAAGGCTACATCTAAAGCTTCGGCAAAGTTTTCTTCACGGATTAAACGTAAGAATTTTTTAGAACCAGTTACGTTAGTACGTTCACCGACGTTCACAAATAATGAATCTTCAGTGATGTTAAATGGTTCTAAACCACTCAAACGACATGCAGGCTGGGTTTCAGGCACTTGGCGAGGTTTGATGTCTTTGACTGCATTGTAAATGGCACGGATATGATCAGGTGTTGTACCACAACAACCACCTGTAATATTGATCAAACCGCTTTCAGCAAATTCTTTGATAAATGCCGCAGTTTCTTCAGGGGTTTCATCATAACCACCGAAAGCATTTGGCAAGCCTGCATTTGGATGCGCTGAAACAAAAGTATCAGCAACATCAGAAATGGTTTTGACATGCGGACGCATGGCATCTGCACCGAGCGCACAGTTAAAACCAATCGACAATAAATCACCATGACGGACTGAATTCCAGAATGCTTCCGCAGTTTGACCAGTCAATGTACGACCTGAGGCATCCGTAATCGTGCCTGAAATCATCAATGGCAATTCATAACCAATCTGATTAAACACTTCTTTCACTGCAAAAATTGCTGCTTTACAGTTCAGCGTATCGAATACAGTTTCGATCAGCAGAATATCTGCACCACCTTCGATCAAGGCATGTGCAGCTTCAATATAGTTTTCTTTGAGTTCATCAAAAGTAATGTTACGGAATGCAGGGTCATTTACATTTGGAGAAATCGAACAGGTACGTGATGTAGGACCAAGTACACCTGCGACAAAACGTGGTTTGTCAGGGGTCGAATATTTTTCACAAGCCGCTTTGGCAATACGTGCCGCTTCAAAGTTGATCTCATGGACATATTCTTCCATGTGATAGTCCGACATCGAAACTTTTGTACCATTGAACGAGTTGGTTTCAATGATGTCAGCACCCGCATCGAGGTAGGCTTCATGAATACCCTGAATGATTTGCGGTTGTGTCAGAACCAGAAGGTCATTGTTGCCTTTAAGGTCTGATGCCCAGTCGGCAAAACGCTCACCACGATAGTCGGCTTCTTCTAATTTATGGCGTTGAATCATGGTACCCATCGCACCGTCAATAATCAGGATGCGTTTGGCGAGAAGCTCTTTTAATGTGGCAAGCGTGGACATAAATAACCCAATCCGATGGAATATAAAATCGGCAATATATTAGCAGAGTTCAGCATGATTTAATTCAAATTCAGCGATGCTCTGCCAAACTGGACATAATTTGCAGAAACTTTAGTCAGTTAGAGTAAAGATTGAATAAAATCATTAAGCTGTATGAATATTCATCAATCTGTCACAAAGATGCTTCAGTATAGGTCTGCAATACAGGGATGAATGTGATCATATTTGTAATATGACAACTTTTATTACAGTTCCAGAAAGTCTGTGTAATACATATATTATATGAGTGGTTTTATATTATCTATTTGATATTTATCTGATAAAAATAATTTTAAAGCGTAAAAGTGCTGTCTGGATGGAGTTTATTTGTATAAAAATTAACTTCAACAGGGGGCTTTTTGTCATATAATTGTCATAATTAAATTGAACAATAGCGGATATTCATATCCTCTTTAACCGTCTGCATGAATTCAAATACTCCTCCCGCTGAACATGAGGTACAACAGGTACCGCTGAAATCGACGAATGTGCACGTCCCAACGCCGAAATTTTTTGTTCCTGTGTTTTTGACGGTAATTATTGCAACACTGATTTATATCGGTTTTCAACTTTCAGCCGATCTGGCTCATGTTCCAGCTTTAAGTCTTTTTTCTGTGATTTTACTGGCTACAGCGTTACTTATTGCGCTTGGCTTTGAATTTGTAAATGGTTTTCATGATACGGCCAATGCTGTCGCAACCGTAATTTATACCAATGCCTTACCTGCACCTGTTGCGGTGATGTGGGCTGGTTTCTGTAATTTCCTTGGGGTCATGGTTGCCAGTGGTGCTGTTGCATACGGCATTATTGCGCTGCTTCCTGTTGAGCTGATCATGAATGTCGGTTCAGGTGCAGGTTTTGCCATGGTTTTTGCCATGCTGATAGCGGCGATTCTCTGGAACTTAGGAACATGGTTCTTAGGTATTCCTGCTTCAAGTTCTCACACTTTAATCGGTTCGATTCTGGGTGTGGGGATCATGAACTATATTCTGCATTCCTCCAGTGGAGCGAGTGGCGTGGATATGGATCAGGTTCTCAAAGTAGGTAAAGCACTGCTGTTTTCACCTTTGATCGGTTTTGCATTTGCAGCTGTCGTGTTCCTGATCGTGAAAAAGATTTTCCGTAAGCAGGTAGAGCTGTTCCAGCCACCAGAAGGCAATAAGCCACCACCACCACTGATCCGTGCCATCCTTATTTTCACCTGTACAGGTGTGAGTTTTGCACACGGTTCAAATGATGGTCAGAAAGGTATGGGCTTAATCATGCTGATTCTGATCGGTATCGTGCCTTTGGCTTATTCTCTGAATAAGAGCCTGGATGAAAAACACATTCAGTCTTTTGAACAGTTGTCTGCACAGACTGCAACGGCTATTTATGCAAATCATGCAGATATTCCTGATACGCAGGCGCGTGACACGATTACGAAGTTTATTCAGACCAAAGAGATGAATCCACAGGTGATTCCATCCCTTGCAAGCCTGACAGATCATCTGGGCGAGCGTGTGTCGAAGTATGGCGATCTGAAAGATATTCCAGAAGCTGAAGTTTCTTCTTTACGTAATGACATGTACCTGAGTACAACAGCATTCAAACGTCTGGATAAGGCTGAACAGCTGCCGAAAATGTCTGAGACTCAGAAAAAAGTGGTGAAGGATTATCGTAAGAACCTTGATTCTTTCCTGCAGTACATTCCGAACTGGGTAAAAGTTGCGGTTGCACTGGCATTGGGGCTGGGTACGATGGTCGGCTGGAAGCGTATTGTAGTGACTGTTGGTGAGCGTATTGGTAAGCACCATATGACTTATGGTCAGGGTATGTCAGCGGAACTTGTTGCGATGACCACAATTGCTGCGGCAGATGGTTTTGGCTTGCCTGTATCGACAACGCATGTACTGAACTCTGCGGTTGCGGGTACCATGGTTGCCAATAAAACAGGTCTGAATTTTGCTACAGTTAAAACAATTTTATCTGCATGGATTTTCACATTACCTGCGACGATCTGTCTGTCAGGTGGTCTGTTCTGGTTATTCCTGCAGTTTGTATAAATAAGTCAGGATTTCAGTTCAGAGCTGAAAGTTCCTCATAAAAAACGCTGCTCAGGCAGCGTTTTTTTATTGGTAAAATAAAGGCAGTTATTACCGCACAATACACAGGCAGATCGCTGTCATTTCAACAGCTGTAGTGATCTGTCTTATAAACATCGAAATTTAAAACTTCAGTTTACTCATGACCTGTTTAATGGGCAGTTTATCGGCAGCGAAACCATAGATTGCTGCAAAAGGCAGGGCAGTTCTAGCCAGATAGGACACACGCCATAAACCGCCGTGGTTCGCACCTTCCATCATGAGCTGTAAGGGATGCTTCAATGGTGTTTCTGGATTGGCAACAGAAGCAGGGTTACGCAGGTCATGTATCCATAGCGCTGCCATAATCGCATTGGTGGTTGCAGGTTCAAATGCTTCAACATCAAACAGTTCAGCACCATTAAATGCAGCTTTCAGTAAAGGATTTTTAGTGACTGAATGCGTGGTGGTGGATGGTGCAATGTTGATACTGACTTTCTGACCCTGATGACGGGCAAGGGTTGCTCTCCATTGCTGAATCCGTTTTGCCAGGGCGTAGTTCGGTCCCTGTTCGACAACCAGACAGTCAGCGATGCCATAAGATTCACCATTGTCAGATGGAATCAGCTGCTGTTGACCGCTTTTGAAAAAATGCTGTCCAGACAGGGTGGAAATACCTTTACTCAGAGCCTTTTCAAACGTGGAGCGCTGGGTGAATTTCTGTGCTGAGGCATCAATCACTTCAGCAGGAACAGCATAAACATCGGTTGGAGTACACATATACATCAGGCTGCTGTCCGGTTTCTGTTCGCTGACATAATGCATAATACTGTCCATTGCCATGGAAACACGGACATGTTTTTCACCATCCAGATAAGCAATGGCAGCCAGGTTCAGTTGGTGAGGATTGTCTGCAAGCCAGTGGGCAATTTCAGGAATCTGTGTCAGTAAATTAGCACCGAGTTTCTGTTTCAGTTCATCAGGATCTGCTGAATCAGATATTTTTTCCTGACCTGGTGCATATAAAGTGGCATTTCCCTTTAAAACAGTGGATAAAATTTTGTCCCATACACGACTGTCAGGTAGATCAATTGCAATGATATTGGCTTTCCAGCGGCTGAGCCAGGTCAAAGGACCTGCTTCTGATGCAGCACCAAACAGCACCATGGTCTGATCAGACAGATCAAACCATTCAGGGTGTGCATGAACAGCTCTCAGTGCTTTTGCATGACTGGATTCAATAATACCAGTGTCCTGCCAGGTCTGTATCTGAGCCAGCAGGGCATCACCTTGCAGTTTCTGACCACGGTATGGAATGTACCATTCAGGTGCCAGATCGCTCTGACCTTTGACTTCTACAGTATGCAGCTTACTGATACCAGGCAGTTGCATGACATCTTTGAGCAGGTATTTCTGACCATCACGATAAAACTCAAAACTGTGCTGTGCTTTATGCAGTCCCTGTTTTGCAATCGTGATGGGATTGCTGGTCGTTGCAATGCCCTGACTGACCAGTGCCTTAAAATAGCGTGGATACTGTTTACGCCAGTTTTTTTCTGACAGTGCTTCCTGTGAAGTCTGATGGTCAACCAGTGACAGCGCTTCAGCAATGATGGATTTTCCTGTTTCAGAGGTGCTTGGCTTGCCAGAGCCTGAATCGAGTGGAAAGTGTAAACCGTCTAAAGATGTGGACATGCGAAAAATCCCAACAATTTTTAAATTAATATACAGATGTATACATTATCTATGCCAGATTCGGTTTTGGGTTGGCATTAGATACCAAAATTGAGAGGAAAATTCAGTGAGGCAGGGCAGTATCTGTTTTTAACAGCCTGAGTTGGATCATTGAAACAGCTTCAGTTTTAAGGACTGAAGCTGTGATGTCAAAATCAGCAGCGACCTTTTTTAGCTTGCCCTGGTGGACAGAAATCCCCTGTACCACGGTCATGATAACGACCGTCTGGGTCAACAACGATACTGCCGGCAGGGGTATGTACTGCACAGGCTGATAAAGTAATTGAGGCAAGGGTGCAGATGAGAAGCAGTATTTTTTTCATTGTATGAACTCACTTTTTATGAGGGTGTAAGGTCATTTTAATGAATCATACAGAACCTGATGTCGTATATTGGTGAATTTTATACAGATGAAAGTGAATGCTGCCTGATCTTTAAGGATGCCGTTCAACCGTTCTGAATCCCGTGTGTGTGGTTGCCAGATCAGTTTCCTGTGGATGTCGGCTGCTGTTTCTGTACCGGGCACAATAGTTGCTGGCACACAGAAAAGATCCGCCTTTAATCACATAAGGTACAGCCTGAATCTGCTGATGACGTAAATGACGGTAGTTCCCCATATGGTTGTCATCCTGTTCATGATGAGCACCTGTATAGGATGAACTGGTCCATTCCCAGACATTGCCAATCATATCGTGCAGTTTGAAGGCATTGGCAGGATAACAGCCCACAGGTGCAATGCCCTGAAAATGATCCTGATTCAGATTTTCAAAAGGAAACTTGCCCTGCCAGTAATTGGCAACCGGTGCATGCTGATGATCCCGCGGTTCTTCGTGCAGTGGAGTGTCTTTGGCAGAATGTGCTTTTGCAGCATATTCCCACTCTGTTTCAGTCGGAAGGTCGCGGTTCAGCCAGGCAGCATAATGTGCAGCATCATTCTGTGTAACATAGCGCACAGGTTCAGCAGGGTTTGGAGCTTCTGCTTTTGTACCATTTGGCGTTTTCCAGGTATAGCCTGATTTTAACTGCCACCATTGTTGAGGATGTCTGATATCCGGTGTGAAAACAGCGGCTTCATGCTGTTTCTCGGCATCTGTAATGTAATGAGTTGCATCCACATAACTTTTGAACTGAGCGACGGTCACTTCGGTCTGATCCATCCAGTAACCCTGAACCTGATTCTTTTTTTCTCCCAGGTTCTGTTCATCAGGATAGGCAAGTGTAGAGCCCAACTCAAAACTGCCCGCAGGAATCCACACCATGCCTGCATGTGGGTTCTTTAACCAGTCTGGTGGCAGCCCATTATACTGCTGACACTGTTCCAGATTGCCAAGTTTTAAAAGAACAGGCTGGGCTGATTCAGTCTGTGTCTTTGATGTCTCCTGGTGTTTGACAGTGTCCTGAGCTGCATTGTTACAGCCTGCAATAAGCAGACTGTAACCCATAGCTGAAAAATATTTCCGGATCATTGTTTATATTCCAGCACACCATTTTTGACGGTGTACTGACGATAAACTTCTGCCAGTTTCGCCACCTGTTCTGGATACTGGTCAGCCAGATTAATGGTCTCGCCTCGGTCATTTTTAAGATTGTAGAGTTCCCAGCTTCCTGTTCCCAGTTCTGTTTTACCCTGCAAAGCAATTTTCCATTCCCCCTGTTTGGCATATTTACTGCCATGCAGTTCATCTGCAAAAGTAAAATCGACAGGACGGATGGATGCAGATTTATTTTCCAGAACAGACTTCCATGAGTAACCACTTGGGTTATTGATCTGACGACCTTTGTATTGATCTTTAGGTACTGTAATCCCTGCATAATCCAGAACCGTTGGAAATACATCGAGGACTGAAGCAAAACCATGATGAATGGTTTCTGTTCTGGTCTGCCCAGGCAGTTTTACAATCGCAGGAGCAGTGGTTCCACCTTCACCCGCCGTGTTTTTCCACAGGTGAAAAGGTGCAGCACTGACTTCAGCCCAGCGTGGACCAATAAAAGTATAGGAATTTGCTGTACCCAGTCCGGTCAGGGAGTTGTCTGGTTGAGCACCTGCATTTGCACTGCCCGAAGAACCTTCAGCACCGTTGTCTGAAACAAAAAAGATCAAGGTATTTTCGTATTGCCCACTGGCTTTGAGGTACTGAATAATCCGTCCAATGTTATAGTCCAGATTTTCAACCATACCTGCGTAAACCTCCATATTACGGGCTTCACGGGCTTTCTGTTCCATACTTAATTCATGCCATTTTCCTGATTTTGCAGGCGCATTCTGCGTATCAACAGGATTTGCCGGTGTAAAATTTACAGGCAAAATGCCAAGCTGTTTCTGTTTTGCAATGCGGGCATTACGGATGGCGTCATAGCCTGCATCATAGACTCCCTTATATCTGTCACTGAATTCTTTGGGCGCCTGAATGGGCCAGTGCGGTGCAGTATAGGCAGCGTAAGCAAAGAACGGCTGTTTTGTATTTTTTCCACTCTCCAGGTACTGCAGCAGTTTATCGGTATAGTAATTGGTTGAAAAATAATCATCCGGTAGGTCTGCAACAGCAACCGTCTGACCATCTTCTGTATAGGTCGCATTACGTTTATAACCCACAGGTGCCTGTTTATAATGCAGATCAAAGCCTTGCAGCAATGTAAATGAACGATCAAAACCTTTGACATGCGCATTGGTTTCAGGGGTCAAGCCCAGATGCCATTTGCCGCTGATATAGGTGCGATAGCCCTGATCATGCAGGACTTCTGCCAGTGACAGTGAACGTTCATTCAGATAGCCCTCATAACCAGGCTGACCTTTCAGATGAGATGGTGTCAGTTCAGCCATCGCACCAATACCTGCCTGATGATGGTCTGTACCCGATATTAACTGTGAACGTGTAGGAGAGCAGGTTGGAGCAGTATGATAGTCCGTCAGAAGACGACCATTGCTGGCAAGTGCATCCAGGTTAGGGGTATGTATTTCACCACCAAAAGCCCCAATGTCAGAATAGCCTAAGTCATCAGCCATAATGAACAGCACATTGGGCTTACTTTTCTCAGCGGGAACATTGTTCTGAGCAGTATCGTTATGATCACTGTCATTACAGCCCGTCAGAATCAGACCTGAAAAAATCAATGAAAGTGAAGTGATGAGTAATTTCTTATGCATAAATATGATCATTATCCGTGATTTAAAGGGATGTTAAATCATGGAAAATGAAGCTGAAAATAAAAAAAACAGCATTAAAAAACAGATTTAATGCTGATGAATTTTCATGCTGAAGATATCTTAAATCATGCAATAGTCAGTGTGTTGTAGAGCATTCTGCTCCTGAATTTTTAAAAAGGTAACTGATTCAGCTGATTGAGGAAATGCGGAATCATGCGTGGTTCCAGAATGATCGTCACGATCACACCGTAGGCTGCTCCCCACAAATGAGCACTGTGGTTAATATTGGTATTGCCGCGTTTGCCTGACCAGATACTGTAAGCGACATACAGAAAAGCAAAAATAATGGCAGGGACTGGAATGAAAAATACAAAAATCAGTTTCCACGGCTGAAACAGAATGTAAGCAAACAGTACCGCAGATACAGCACCTGAAGCACCCAGGCTCGCCCAGTGAGAATTATTTTTATTTTTCAGATAGCTCGGTAAAATGGCAACAATCAGTCCGCCCAAATAAAACAGGACAAAACCCATGTTGAATGCATACTGTTTATAAAAGTTTTCTATCACACTGCCAAAAAAGAACAGGGTAATCATATTGAACAGGAGATGTGTTCCGTCTGCATGAATGAAACCATGCGTAATAAAACGATCATACTGACCACGCTGCATGGCTGGAGGCCAGAAGATCAGTCTGTTCATCAGCTTCTGATTCTGAAAAGCAATCAGGGAAATAATGACCGTAATAATGATCAGTGTAACAGTATGATTAAACGGTAAATTCAGCATAAATGAATAATGTTCTTCAGTTGATCAGATAAATAATGCCATTAAATTTATCATAAGGTTTAACTTTAATAATAAATCCGACAATTTCAGTTGATTTTTTTTTATTACCCCGCATCTTCAGTTAGAATAAAGGCTTCAGCTTGAGGAAATATTGTTATGTCGACTGAGAACATCAGTACTGCGGTTGCAGAAGAAATTCCGAATTTATTGATTACACCGAACGCTCAGGAATATCTGAAGGATCTGCTGGAAAAGCAGAATACGCCAGGTATTGCAGTCCGTATATTCGTTGAAAATGCTGGAACTCCGCGTGCTGAATGTTGTATGGCATACAGTGCACCAGAAGAAGTTGTTCCTACAGATTACAAACAGGAATATCCAGATTTTGCAGCACACATTGATGCACCATCCATTCCATATCTGCTTGATGCGGTTATTGACTATAACAAAGACCGTTTTGGTGGTCAGCTGACTTTCCGTGCGCCGAACTCAAAAGTTCCACGTGTAGGTCCTGATGCATCCATTGAAGAACGTATCACTTATGTTTTACAGTCGGAAATTAACCCAGGTCTAGCAGGGCATGGCGGTAATTGTGCGCTGGTTGAAGTGCTTGAAGATGAAGAGCATGGTCTGACAGCAGTTCTTAAATTCGGTGGTGGCTGTCAGGGCTGTTCAGCTATTGATGTTACTCTGAAACAGGGTGTTGAAACCACACTCAAACAGCACGTTCCAGAACTTTCCCGTGTTGTGGATCAGACTGACCACTCACAGGCTGATGGTGCATATTTTAAATAATGCTGAATTCAGCTGTGCTGTTCTAAACCTCCTTCGGGAGGTTTTTTTATGGTCATGAGCTGGGTGTCTGTAAATTGTACTGTGAGCATGCCTGAATCAATTTGCTGATTAAAACAAAAGACGAAGCCTGAATAAGTAAAAAACGGTGAAAATTAAATTTAACCTTAAATTTTTCCTGGTGAATCTTAAATCAATCTTAAAAAAATTAAAAAACCGAATAAATTAGCTGCAAATTTGATCAATTGCGCTAATATTAATGAGAATTATTATTAATACCAATTGTGTTAATCGGATCTTTTGTTACACTACGCAACGAAATTTACAGAATTTATCCATTATTGCCACTTGGGGACATTAAAATGACCAAGCGTATTTTCCGTTCTGCTCTCTCTCTTTCTGTTTTAACCGCAATGGTATCCATTGCACATGCTGAAACTGCTGCATCCAGTCCTGACAAAAAAGAAGTTGCACAGCTTGCAACAATTGTAACGACTGCGAGTGGTTCAGAAGTTGATGTGAAAGATGCTCCAGCTTCAATCAGTATTGTGACTAAAGAAGACCTTGAACGGACTCCGTTTAACAGCATTGCAGAAGTTCTGAGTGATTTGCCAGGTGTAACAGGTGGTTATTCAAATGCTGGCGCAGGTTCAAAAATTACGTTCCGTGGTATGCCTGATAAATACACCCTGATTCTGGTGGATGGCAAGCGTGTCGGTAACCAGTCTTTACTGGGGCACCGTTCTGATAAAGTGGATCAGGATCTGAACTGGATTACACCAGACATGATTGAACGGATTGAAGTGGTTCGTGGTTCTATGTCCACACTTTACGGCTCAGAAGCTGTGGGTGGTGTAATCAATATTATTACTAAAAAAATTCCGACTAAACTGACAGGTACTTTCACAACAAACTACAGCAAGCCTGATTCAAGTCAGCGTGGTGAAACAGTACAGGTGGGTGCAACACTTGCAGGACCTGTTTCAGATACTGTGGGCTTCCGCCTGGGGGTAAACCGTACCGATCGTGATGCAGATACAGATGTGGATGGTGGTACATCTGGTTCTAAAAATGACACTGTAAATGCAAGACTGAACTGGTCACCAGATGATATTCACTCATTCACCCTGGATGGTTCATGGGGTAATGATAAGTCTGAAACGATTCCAGGTGCAGGCGAACTGTTTGGATATGAAATGGAACGTTTCGGTGCTGGTATTGGTTATGAAGGTAAGTTTGATAATGGTCTTGTTGCCAGTGCAGACCTTTACCATAACCAGATTCAGAACAATGACCAAAGCTTTGTGAATGATGATAAGGTTGAAACAAAAGCAACTGAAACCGTACTGGATTTAAAGGCGAATCAGACGTTTGGATGGTTCAATCGTGAAAACGATCTGACTGTCGGTGCTCAGTACAAACAGGAAAAGGTGTCCAACGCCAGTAACATCGGTAATATGGCTATTGATAAAGATGGCAATGTTCAGACTCCTGAGCTTGAGCCAGACAGTTATTCATGGTCATTATTTGCTGAAGATCAGATCCATCTTCAGGACAACCTGAAACTGACTTTAGGTGGTCGACTGGATAACTATGAAAGTTTTGATCTGAACTTCTCTCCACGTGGTTACCTGGTTTATCATCCGGTTGATGCATGGACCGTAAAAGGTGGTGTGTCACGCAGTTTCCGTGCACCAAACTTAAAAGAACGTTCAGGTTCAAGCGGCACATCTTCAATGGGTAAAGGCTGTACTTCACTGGCAGGACTGGGATATACGGGTGGTGGCTGTGTCATGCTGGGTAACCCGGATCTGAAACCTGAAACCAGTACGAACTATGAAATTGGTTTTGGTTATGAGGAAGATGGTTATGCTGTTGATATGACCTATTTCCTCAGCGACATTAAAGATCTGATGCAGAACAGTCTGTATGGCAAGATCAATGGTCAGTGGTATACCATTCAGAACAACGTCGAAGAAGCCCGTACCAGCGGTATTGAAGTGACATTCAAAGTTCCATTTACTGATTATGTACGCATGACTGGTAATGCAACATATATGATTGAATCTAAAAATAAAGTCACTGGTGCATCGCTGCTTGAAACACCTGAACTGACGGTGAACGGTTCATTGCTCTGGGATGTGACAGACAGACTGAATCTGCATGCCAAAGTTCAGTATCTGGGTAAACAGTCGATTCAGGTGGGTGACACTACGCCAACATTTGCAAAGGCATATACCACAGCTGATGTTGGTGCAAACTTCCAGTTCAATAAGAACCTGAGTATCCGTGCTGGTGTACAGAACGTTGCAGGTGTAAAAGTGGACACCGGCAGTGATTATGGAACAAGTAATCCTGCGGTTTACTATGCAGGCTTTACAACAAGTTTCTGATACTGAAGTAAGCAATGGGCAGTTCATGGAGCATGGGCTGCCTTTTTTATTTGACCATAAGCAGGGTAATGGTATGAGTTCTTTACAGAAAGGATATGTCGTGGATGTTCCCTATCCAACCTTTGTACATCGTGAAGCCATGCCGTTGTGGCTAAACACTGTTTCACAGATGCATGGGTATAAAGTTCCTGATCTTAAGAAACCGTTCCGTTATCTTGAGCTTGGCTGTGCCATGGGCATCCATCTGCATCTGACAGCTGCGTTATATCCACAAGGTCAGTTTACTGGAGTCGATTTTAATCCTCACCATCTGATGGTTGCAGAGGAAGGCTTACAGGAAACTGAAATTCAGAATATTCAGTTCATACAGGCGAGTTTTGATGAAGCACTCGAGCTGAATAATTTGGAGCCTTTTGATTTTATTGTGACTCATGGTGTCTGGTCCTGGATTGATGAAAAACAGCAACAGGCAATGGTCAATATAGTAGATCGCTGGCTTAAACCTGGGGGTATTTTTTATTGCAGCTATATGAGTCATCCTGGTGCTACAGGCATGACTTCCGTTCAGAAACTGATGTTTGAAATGTCACGCAATCTGAAAGGGAGTTCAGCAACTAAAGCTGTGCAGGGGCTGAATCTTGCAAGAAAAATTGGTCAGAGTCAGACAGGGCTTTTTCAGCAGATTCCATCTTTAAATCATCAGCTGGAACAACTCGCAGGCGATAAGCCCAACTATATTGCTCACGATTTTCTGTCAGAGCACTGGCAGCCACAGCACTCAGCCGATATGATCCGACGTTTTGGTAAAATCAGGCTTGCCTATACTGCTGGTGCAGGTCTGCTGGAAAATATAGATACTTTAAATCTGACACCAGATGTGGTGAAAATTGTTCAGCAACTGCCATTGGTCACATTGCAGGAAACAGTCAGAGACATTGCCCGAAATACCCAGCAGCGTCAGGATATTTATATCAGGGACAGGGAAAAACTGACCAAATCTGAAAAAGATCAGTTTTATCAGTTTCAGAAATTTGGTCTTTTACCTGGCGCACCCGCAGGACAGTCACTGAAGCTGGATTCAAAAATCGGTCATATACAGGATGCCATTCCCGTTTTTGAAAATATACTGAGTGTGCTGAAAATACGGGCTTTGAGCCTGGCAGAGATAAAGGCTGCCATTCAGATCAGTTTATCTGAGCAGCAATGGGCAGAACTGATTCAGGTACTGATCTGGGCAGGGTATGTACATCCATGTGCTGTAAATGAAGTTCAGGTTGATGCGGACTATTCAGCGATGAATAAATGGATGGAGCTTCAGGAGTTATCGTGGCGCTGCCATCCTGAATTTTCTACAGCACTTGAGCATTGATCAGTCAGATAAAAAGCCGCATTCAGCGGCTTTTTATCTGTCAGAAACAGATCAGGTCGGTTTGTTCAGCAGTGTCTGCAGACGTTCAGAATAATAAAATTTTTCTAGATAATAACGCGCTCGATCACGTAAATGTCCCTGGTTGATCATTTGCTGAATCACCGGCTGGAGCAGTTTCTGTAGCTCATTCTGTATGAGTGCTTCATCAATATTGATATCACGTAAAATCAGGTCAAAACTGCGCGCCTGATTACGCACATACCAGGTATGAATACCGTCATGGAGCTGTTTTTTCAGATAGTCGGACTGACGCATGTGTTCCCATATTTCATGCCCCATTGAAACCGTCTGTGGCAGGTCCTGAACTTCAATATAATTTTTCAGAACTGAAAGTGGCATGTCTTTAATTTTATGCCAGAGCGTTGCCTGAAACTGATACAGTTTTTCATCATTAAAATGCTGGTTCAGCACATTTTCACTCATCTGACTGAGTTTAATGATATTTTTCTGAAGATAATGGGCAATGGTATTGTCCAGGCTGGAGTCGGTCACACTTTCGAGTACGGATTTTCCCATTTTCATAAAACGGGAGACACCAGGTACATGTTTGACCATGACAGAATTGTCCAGGTAGTCCTGAATAGAGTGCTGAATGAGCTGTGTGATCATTGCTGAAAAAGCAGGATTATTTACAACGGTTTTAATCAGTCGCTGACGATGACCACTTTTAGCTGCAACATACTGTGCAATTTTATCAATGGTCAGTACAGGAATGACATCAGCGATCCGGGTTGTTTCATTGACAGGATGAACCAGGGCAAACCGGATATGTTCAGCGATCTGTTCAATCAGAAATGAGCTTGCAGGAGTATCCAGAATCTGTTTTTGTAGCAGATGGTTAATCTGTTCAAAAGACCATATATCCTGCAGCGTCTGTTTTCTGAACCAAAGATAAAAACTCAGAAACTCCTGCTGAATGTTTTCAGGCTGAACAAACTCAGCGTCTAAAAATTCAAGCTGAGCTTCTATCAGCTGCTCTGTTAAAGGATGTTTCTGCATACACTGTGACTGACCTAATTAAGAGGAATAAGTTTATCTGCCAAAGGGTTTTTCATTTGCTGTGTGCGTGTAAGAAATGGCAGATAATGCTGAGCAACCAGCCGGTCTGCTTCCAGCATCGGGACATGACCTACATTGTTAAGGATGACAGGTGCTTCAGCACGTTTCAACAGTGATTTTAATTCTTCTGCTGCCTCAACATTGATAATTTTATCCTGTTTGCCCCATAAAATCAGTGTAGGTGCTTCAACAGCAGAGGTCAGGCGGGCAAATGATTCAGGGGTGTAGATTTTATTCAGGGCAACGACCTGATCAATCACTTTACGGGTCTGATCTGCCTGGGAAATCAGTATGTTTTCCTGAGCCTTTTTGAGTGCATAAGGAACGGATGGTGGATTCAGCATAATGGTACTCAGTACGTCATCCAGGTCACCGGGTCTTGAAACAATCAGATTTTTTAAAATATCCGGATTCTTTGCGTATTTGGTCGATGCATTTCTGTAAATACCTGCACTGTTCAGCAGGAACAGACTCTGTGTGTCAAAAGGATACTGCGCTGCATAAACTGTAGCGATAGAACCGCCCAGTGAATGACCGGCAAGATTCAGTTTTTCAGTAATGTTCAGTACTTCAGCAAACTGTCTCAGCTGCTGGGTGACATTGGGTACGGAAACATCAAAGTTGGCAGGAATATGTGTTTCGCCACTGGCAGGCAGGTCAGGGATAATGACATGATAGTAAGGTGTCAGGAACTGTGCGACACGGTTCCAGTTATCACGGTTTCCCGCCAGACCATGAATCAGTAGAACTGGAGGGTTCTGTGCCGATCCACCTTCGCTGTATGTCCAGGTCACATCTCCAACTTTAAGTGTTCTGGATTTCAGTCCAGCTGCTGCTCTTTGCTGGGTCAGATAATTCTGCAGCGTGACATAGGAATATTTTGAGGATGATTTTGATTCGGTTTTAGCCGCCTGACATAAACTGCCTGTAAAAGATGTCAGTGCTGCCAGAGCTACAATCAGAGGTCGTAAGATGGATTTTCGTAACTGAGGCATAGGCATTCATCCTTGAAGACTGATAACCGTGATGTGATTAAGCAATTCTGATCAGGCTGAAACGGGTCTGAGGCAGATATGAAGTATAGGATTATTTTAAATACTCTCCAGGGAATGTCACTTTTATTTTTTTGAACTGATTCATATTTAATATATTTTTATGTGATGTGAGTAAAGAATACCCAGTGAAATTACTCAGGATTTTTTTCTGCTTTAAAAAATGTGCAGCTATTCTTTTTTGCAAGTGACATTCAATATATACAGGATTAAAATATTGCAACTTCACATAAGGAACAAATGAGCATGCTTACAGCTGAAGAAGCACTGGAACGTCTGAAACAGGGTAATCTCCGCTTTGCCAAAGAAGAAACCAATTCTTCAAAGTTCCTGACACATCAGCAGCGCAATGAGATGGTCGGCAGCCAGGAACCGTTTGCGATTATTCTTGGATGTTCAGATTCACGTGTACCGGCAGAAATGGTTTTTGACCAGGGCTTTGGTGACCTGTTTGTGATCCGTGTTGCAGGTAATATTGTTGCACCATCTCAGGTCGGCAGTGTGGAATTTGCTGCTGAAAGCTTTGGTTGTCCAATTGTGGTCGTACTTGGGCATACTCACTGTGGTGCAATCAGTTCAACCATCAAGGCTCTGAAAAATCCAGAAACACCATCTTCTGCAAATCTGATGTCCATTGTGAACCGCGTTCGTCCATCTGTGGAGATTCTGCTGCAGACTGAGCTGAAAGATGATCTCGAAAAACTTTCCATGCATGCAGTGAAGTCCAATGTCTTTGCTTCTGTGAATCAGTTGCGTCATGGTTCTGCTGTACTGGAAAACCTGATTGAACAGGGCAAACTGAAAGTTGTCGGTGCAGAGTATTCCCTGGAAACAGGTGAAGTACTGTTCTATGACTTTTAAACAGACAGTGTGAGACAGACTGTTTTGATTAAAGGCGCTCTATAAAGCGCCTTTAATGTATGGAAAGGCATTATCCAGCAGTATTTTCTGAGCAGCTGCATTGGGGTGAATCTGATCTTTCTGCATCAGATGGCTGTGTCCAGCAACATTCTGCATAAAAAAGGGCAGAAGTTTGATTTTGTATTGCTGGCTGACGGTTCTGTAGTTATTTTCAAATGCCTGACTGTAGGCAGTGCCATAATTCGGTGGAATTTTCATTCCAAACAATAAAACATGGGCTTTACTCTGCTGACTTCTGAGGACGAGCTGTGTCAGATTTTTTTGAATCATCTGTGGTGGCTGACCACGTAATCCATCATTTCCCCCCAGTTCAATCACCACAATATCAGGCTTATGTGTCTGTAACAGTTTTGGCAGTCTGGCGAGTGCTCCACTGGTGGTTTCTCCACTGACACTGGCATTGACCACTTTGTGTGCTTTCGGATACTGTTGGTCAAGACGTTTCTGTAACAGACTGACCCAACCCTGACCTTGCTGAATGCCATAACTTGCACTTAGGCTGTCCCCCAGAATCATGATGGTTTTTGCATAAACCATTGCGGGAGTCATCAACAGTACTGAGCAGAAAGTCACAAAGACAACGTAGTGCAGAGATTTTTTTTGCATACCGACATTTTTAACAGTTTGAGTAATGTTTTCATGATGCCACAAGCAATTATTTCTGCACAGCAACTTAGCCAGAAGATTAAGCTCCCTCAAAAAGAACTGATTGTTTTTGAAAATATTAACCTCGAAATATTTTCTGGCGAGCAGGTTGCGATTACGGGGCGTTCAGGTTCTGGAAAGTCAACATTGCTGGGAATACTTGCAACGCTGGATCAGGCTGGTTCTGGTCAGCTTGTGGTCTGTGGTGAGTCTGTTTCTGAACTGAATGAGGAACAGCGGGCTTTGGTGCGCCTGAATCATATTGGTTTTGTATTTCAGTCTTTTCAGTTGTTGCCTCATCTGAGTGCTGTGGAAAATGTACTGCTACCTTTGCGCCTTAAACCGGGTTTCAATTTCAGGCAGGCTGAGCAGAAAGCCCTGCAGTTACTGACGAAAGTAGGACTGGAACAACAGGCGTGGCAGACACCCAAAGTCCTGTCAGGCGGGGAGCAGCAACGGGTTGCAATTGCCAGGGCACTGATCAGTGAACCTCAGATTATTTTTGCAGATGAGCCTACTGGTAATCTGGACAGTGCTACAGCTCTTGAAATTGAAGAACTGCTGTTCAGACTGAATAAGGAAATGGGGACAACATTGATTCTGGTGACACATGATCAGCAGCTGGCAAAAAAATGTCAGCGGCATTTTGTACTGAGTGGCGGACAGTTAACCGAGCAGATGCAGTAAAGGGCAGGTCAGAATGAATCATTTATTTAAACCTTTACTGACGCAGAGTTTAAGAAGTACCGGTATTTACCTCTTGATGATTGCTTTAACACTGGCAATCAGCGCGACCACAGCACTCAAATTCAGTAATGAACAGATTCAGAATGCTGTTGCTTTACAGGCGGCAGAAATGCTGGCAGCGGATCTGGTACTCAGCGACAGTAAACCACTGGACAGTAAATGGAAAAATCAGGCTCAGCAGGCAGGGCTGAAAACGTCTGAAGTAACCATGTTTGGTACGATGGCACGAACATCGCAACAGTTTGTGATGGTCAATGTCAAAGCAGTGGATCAGCATTTCCCTTTGCGTGGTGACATCCAGGTCACGCCAGTTGCAACCAGACTTAAGCCAGGCGAGGCATGGCTCAGTCCACGAGCAATGCAACTGCTGCATGTAAAGCCTGGGGAGCAGATTTTCCTTGCAGATGGACAGTTTAAGGTTTCTGCTGAAATTCAGCGTGATTCCAATCAGGAACTTGGATTTTCAGGGTTCTCACCAACTGTGATTATTTCACGCTCAGATGTTGCAAAGACCAATGCTGTACAGGTCGGGTCACGGATTGACTATCGTTTACTCATGTCAGGAACACCTGTGCAGACTCAGACTTATGAGCAGAATTTTAAAAAACAGCAGCACCTGCAGGCAGATCAACAAAAGACAAAGCCGAATGAGCAGGCAGAAGAACAGGGTGGGTTGAAACTGCGCAATGCAGGAGAGGGAAATACCCGCCTGATGAAGCCCATAGCTAACCTGGATACATTTTTACAGCTGGCAAATATTCTGACCATACTGCTGTGCGGTCTTGCGATTGCTTTAAGCAGTCAGCGTTATGTTCAGCAGAATCAGGACCATATTGCGCTGTTACGCTGTTGTGGTGCTGCCCGTCGTCAGATTTTATGGGCATATCTGGGACTGCTGGGCTTTATGCTGGTCATTTCCATGCTGATTGGTACATTGCTTGGCGTTGCGCTGGGATATGGTCTGTTACAGTTAATGCTGCAGTTAATCCCTCATCTTCAGATTCATTTTTCTGTGCTGAGTATGCTAGCAGGACCTTTGCCTGTGGCATTTTTTACCTGTACCGTTGTTCTGCTGGGCTTTGTATTACCTGCACTCTGGCAACTGCTCAACACCCCACCAGTCCGGGTCATCCGGCAGCAGGAAAAATCACTCCGTTCAGTTTTGTTCATGCTTAGTTCAGGGCTGATCAGTCTGGTGCTTTTCTGTATGTTACTGACTGAAAATATCAGTTTAAGTCTATGGATCTGTGGCGCTGTACTGCTGTTATGCTGTGTATTGTACCTGGTGGTGTGGGCGGGACTGAAGCTGATCA
This sequence comes from Acinetobacter chinensis, assembly GCF_002165375.2. Classification (NCBI taxonomy): domain Bacteria; kingdom Pseudomonadati; phylum Pseudomonadota; class Gammaproteobacteria; order Moraxellales; family Moraxellaceae; genus Acinetobacter; species Acinetobacter chinensis. The sequence continues at coordinate 2,591,121 of NZ_CP032134.1, read as the reverse complement.
GACAGATGAAATGGTCGGTTTCTGCTTATGTCCGTACACCTTATATGACGGCATTCCAGGTCACAGCACTTGCACTGGGACTGAGTCTGATCGCTGTACTGGCTGTATTAAGAACAGATTTACTCGAACGCTGGCAGCAACAGTTACCTGTCGGTACACCCAATCAGTTTGTGTATGGTTTGCCTCCCTTTGACATGCCTGAATTTAAGCAGCAGCTGGAACAGCATGGATGGCAGGGTACTCCGCTTTATCCCAATATCCGTGGGCGGTTGAATGCTAAAAATGATCTGCCTTTTTCAGATGAGCTCATTGGAAATAATAATGCGCTGCGCCGTGAACTGAATCTGACACAGTCTGAGGTCTATCCTTCTGATAATGTGATTATGAAGGGCAATGCTCATTTAGGGCAGACAGGCGAGGTTTCGGTAGAAAGTAAAATTGCACAGGAACTGGGGATTCATCTTGGAGACCGTCTGACTTTCAGCATTCCTGAAGGAAATTTTACCGCTAAAGTGGTCAATTTCCGTAACGTCGAATGGGAAAGTTTCAGTCCTAATTTCTTCTTTATTTTTTCACCAGCAACCTTTGATGAAAATGCAGGAAGTTATCTGGGCAGTTTTTACATCCCTGATGCAGATAAACCGAAACTGATTTCACTGGTACAGCAGTTTTCCAGCACCGTATTTATTGATGTCAGTGCAATACTTGATGAAGTCAAACGGATTATGAATGTGCTGGTTCAGATTGTGACGATTCTTGCTGTACTGGTCAGTATTTCTGGTTTACTTGTGCTGATAGCCTGTCTGAATCTGCTGATGGATGAACGTAAAAAAGAAGTGGCGCTGTTAAGGTCATTTGGCAGTTCAAAGCAGAAGCTGAAAGGAATGATGAGCCTGGAAATCGGTTTTATTGGTCTGATGGCAGGTGTGGTTGCCTGCGTTTTTGCTGAAATGATCAGTGCTGTTGCCAGTTATAAAATGGATCTGATGATTCAGCCACATCTGCAAATCTGGCTGGTTTTACCTGTATTGATGACTTTACTTTGTGCACTGATCGGGCGTTACCGACTCAGTTATCTCAGTGAAATTCCACCCTTACAGAGTTTAAGGGAAATGAATCAGTAAAGACTGATTCATTTTATCCACTCTATCAGTCCTTGCCACAAAGGGCTGATAGCCTGAACCTGCTGCATGCAGTACTGATAAAAAAGAATGCACAGTCCAGTACCAAGTACAGCTCCAGCGATCTGGCTCAAACCATTTTTTCCATATTTCTGACCGGCATACCAGATCAGTGTAAGCAGAGCACCCATGATCATGCCACCAATATGCGCTGCATTGTTGATGCCACTGATCATAAAACCCATGGCAAGGTTTATACCCATCACCATGAGTAATGTTTTTTTATCCAGTACAAAACGTTGTCCTGGTAACATCGGAAATAAAGACAGAACGGTCAGCGCAGCACCCAGTCCCATGACTGCACCAGATGCACCCGCACCCACACTCGGTAACAGACTTTGAGTGGGTATACCTGTTCTGATCAGCTCATAAGAGTCCTGAATGGAGACATAACCACTCAGTAGACTTCCTGTTAAACCCGCCAGCAGATAAAGAATACTGAAGTAAAAGCGACCAAACATCTGTTCTGCTACACTGCCAAAAATATACAATGCCCACATGTTCAGCATCAGATGAATCATGCCGAAATGGAAAAACATACTGCTGAAAAGCCGCCAGGGTTCCGCAAGATAGGTTAAAGGTGCATAATCAGCACCCCAGCGGATTGCATCGACTGTAGATGGATTACTGATGTCCATTCCTGTAATGACCTGCCAGGTAAACAGACCTGTATTTACAGCAATCAGTAGTGCAGTGATCCACCATAAATGAATACTGGATTTGCTTTGTATGGGCGGAGAAGAAAGATCAGACATGTTATTCTTTTATCAATATAAAGAACTTTGCACTCAGCTTAGCATGAAAATTTATAAAACCAGGAGCAGTAATCAGACATGAAGACATTTATTGTTCGCACTTTGCTGATTCTGTTCAGCCTGTTTTTAGTGGTTCAGTTGTGGATATTTGCAAGTCTTGCCTGGTGGCGGACACATCCGGTAGAAAGTACCATGATGATGCGTCTGGATTACTGGTCAGACCCCTCTGAACCGATTAAACATGAATGGCGGGACTATGATCAGATCAGTCCATATTTCAAACATGCAGTTGTAGCGGCTGAAGACGGGAAGTTCCTGCAGCACAAAGGTTTTGATTGGGATGGAATGAAGTTCGCCATGGAGCGTAATAAAGACAAAGGAAAGGTCGTGGCAGGTGGCTCAACTATTTCTCAGCAGCTGGCAAAGAACCTGTTTTTATATAATAAACGTTCTTTTATCCGCAAAGGGCAGGAAGCCATAGCGACGTGGATGATGGAAAGAATGTGGTCGAAGGAACGTATTCTTGAGGTCTATCTCAACTCTGTAGAGTTTGGTGAAAATATTTATGGTGTTGAAGCTGCTTCACAGTACTATTTTGGCAAAAGTTCCAGAAGTATGAGCCGTGAACAGGCAGCATTTCTGGCGGCAGTTTTACCAAACCCTAAATATTATAAGAACAACCGCAATGACAGAAAACTGAATTATCGTAAGCGTATGATTCAGAAGTATATGCGCTACAGTCATATCCCCTGAAATGAAAACTTTAAAAAAGCTCGCATGTCGGGCTTTTTTTTATGAAATTGTCATAAATTTGAAGCATACTTAGAACATTGGCACATACTTAGAAAAATATAGGTTTGATATGAATACGGCAGCTGACATAACTCCTGCACCAATTGAATACGCTTATAACGACCGTTACATCAACCGTGAGCTGTCAATTCTTGACTTCCATCTGCGGGTGCTGGAACAGGCTGTTGATCCATTGCATCCCTTACTCGAACGCATGAATTTTCTGCTTATTTTTTCCAGAAACCTGGATGAATTTTTTGAAATCCGTGTAGCGGGTATGATGGAACAGCTTGATCTGGGCAATGAAAGCCGAAGCCCTGACGGTCTGACACCTAAACAGGTACTTGATCAGGTTTCTCAGACAGCTCATGCTGCTATAGAAAGACAGTACCGTATTTTAAATGAAGAAATTCTGCCAAAACTGCGCGAAGAAGATATCTGCTTTTTACGTCGCGGTGAACTGACACCTGCGCAGTCCTCCTGGGTGAAAAAATATTTCCAGGAACAGGTTGCTCCTGTACTGACACCGATCAGTCTTGATCCAGCCCATCCATTTCCAAGACTGGTCAATAAAAGTCTGAACTTTATCATTACACTGGAAGGTAAGGATGCATTTGGTCGTCAGATTGATCTGGCTGTTGTTCCAGCGCCGCGTTCTTTGCCACGGGTTGTACGTTTACCTGATGAGCTGACAGCAGGTAAAGAACACCATGTCATGCTTTCTGCGATTATTCATGAACACGTTTCTGATCTGTTCCCTGGTATGACAGCAACGGGTTGTTATCAGTTCAGGGTGACCCGAAATGCTGATCTTGCTTTGAATGAAGATGTTGAAGACCTCGCGATAGCTCTGAAAGGTGAGCTGAACTCAAGACGTTTTGGTCGTGCTGTGCGTCTGGAAGTGACTGAAAACTGTCCAAAGCATATTTATGATTATCTGCTGGATGAGTTTGATCTAGACGAAGAACAGCTTTATAAAGTGGATGGTCCTGTCAATCTTGCCCGTTTGCTGTCAAATTTTAAGCGTCCTCATTTGCGTTATGACTCACATACACCGATTATTCCCAAAGTACTGAAAAAATCTGAAAATATTTTTTCAGCGATGCAGAAGCAGGATATTTTACTGCACCATCCCTTTGAATCTTTCGCTCCTGTGATTAATCTGCTGCGTGAAGCTGCGCGTGATCCACAGGTGCTTGCAATTAAACAGACGCTGTACCGTAGTGGTGCTGACTCTGAAATTGTACAGGTACTTGCAGAAGCAGCCCGTAATGGTAAAGAAGTCACGGCTGTCATTGAGTTGCGGGCACGTTTTGATGAAGAGTCAAATATTGCGGTTGCTAATGTTTTGCAGGAAGCCGGTGCAGTTGTGGTTTATGGCATTGTGGGCTACAAAACACATGCCAAAATGATCCTGGTTGTCCGTCGTGAAAATAATAAACTTATCCGTTATGTCCATCTTGGAACAGGGAACTACCATGCAGGCAATGCCCGTATCTATACGGACTATGGTCTGTTAACCACAGACAAAGAGCTATGTGAGGATGTACACCGTATTTTCCAGGAACTGACTGGAATGGGCAAAATGGCAAAACTGAAGAAACTGCTGCATGCTCCATTTACGCTGCATGCTCAGCTGATCAATTATATTGATGAAGAAATTGCCAATGCTAAAGCAGGGAAAAAAGCTCAGATTATTGTGAAAGTCAATGCACTGACAGAACAGCAACTGATTAATAAACTGTATGAAGCATCTCAGGCAGGGGTACAGATTGACTTGATTATCCGTTCAATCTGCTGTCTGCGTCCAGGTCTGCCGGGTCTGTCAGAAAACATTCGGGTACGTTCAGTGGTTGGACGTTTCCTTGAACATACCCGTGTATATTATTTCAGTAATAACGGTAATCAACGCATCTATGGTTCAAGTGCTGACTGGATGGACCGAAACCTGTTTAACCGTGTTGAAGCCTGCTTCCCGATTGAAGATCCGGCATTGAAAAAACGGATTTATCAACAGGGACTGTTAACGTATCTTGAGGATAATCAGCAGGCGTGGCTGTTGCAGAGTGATGGTACATGGCTGCGTGCGCATCCGGCTGAAGGTGAGAAACTGCACAATGCACAGCGTTACCTGCTTGAATATATTAAGTAAATGTCTTTTCTGATGATTCATGTATATAAAAAAGGAGTTCTGAACAGAACTCCTTTTTTATTGCACACATTCAGATCAATGACATAAACAGTTCTGTTCATCAGACTGATACATGGATATTTTCCGGTAAATATTTTTGATGTAGCCTGGAATCATGTATTCAGGAATATGGAGATCATCTGAAATCTGTTCCAGTTCAATACCATGACCTGCCAGGTTTAATATTTCCTGTTCTGTATTGGTAAAACGAAAAGGCAGATCGGTCTTGCCTATACATTTCAGCATCAGCTGAGCAACTTCAGTGTCAATCGGTGAACCGCCCCTTAACGTCATAATCACCTGGTTCTTCTGCTGTTCAGGAGATTGATCTGTAAACAGATAACCCGAAATGCCAGCATGAATCGCCCGTAAAATTTTCACTGGGTCATGCCCTGAAATACCGATAATCAGCATCCCCTGATTGATCCGATGTAACTGCTGAATAACTTCTGGAGGGGTATCAAGATCGACCAGCAGTAAGTTCGGCAGGTGCCTGTCCATTATTTTGAAAGCGGTATCATCCTGTTCTGACTGAAAAATCAGATCATCAGGATAACCAATGTCAGTCAGTATATGTTTAAGTGAACTGTCAGGTTCATCACCATGATGCATGATCATAGCGGGTACAGGTAGAACGAGTTCTCTCAACATTTTCATTCTCAGATGCAGCTGAATCTTAATTTGAACTTTGAATGATTTTTGGGGTGAATGCCATACCTGGAATCAGGTATTTAAAGTAAACTTAAGTGTTTGTTGTATTAAGTTTTTTTATGAAAAATGGTTTTTTTGTTAATATCTGGTGGTGTTTTATTTCACATGTGAATTAAATTGATGATTTTAAAAAATTAAAAATTTATTGGATGGTAAATGGAAATGTTAAGTTCTGTAAGGCAAACAGGCTGTCTTCTGTCAGGATAGAAACAGATGAATTGCACTAAAAGTGATCAAATTTTATGAAATATACCAAATACCAGGGATATTCTGCTGATAATTTACTGATTACTATAAACATACTTTCTGCTTATCTGGCTAGCGGGAAGTATTCCAACTCCTTGAGGTGCCTATATTACGATTCAGTTTTGAGACGTTATATTTCTTACTTCGATCAGCTTACCTTCGGGTAAGCTTTTTTTTTGCAGAAAATAAAGGAATTTACTGTGCATAAAAGAAAAGGAGCCGTAGCTCCTTTTTATAATATAACCAGATTCAGTGCAAATGCTGAGTGATCTTCTGCATAATCTGGAGGAGAACATCAAACTCACTTTGTAAAGGTGTGCTTTTTCGGGTCACCAGTGCAAGTGTTCTGTTAGGAGCAGACTCAATTGGTTTGATCATCAGTTCAGGGTTTGCTTTGATCATATTGGTATGAATTGCAATTTCAGGCAATAAAGTGAAACCCAGTTCAGCAGCCACCATTTCAACAAGTGTTGGCAATGAGCTTGCTTTCAGACGATGATCATTTTTACGCTCACCAATCGGGCAGGCACTTAAAGTGTGATCACGTAAGCAATGACCTTCTTCCAGCAACATCAGGCGTGACAGATCCAGATCATCCAGTGAAACTGCATTTACAGCATGCTGATCATTACGATGGCAAACCAGATACAGATTTTCTTTGGCAATTTCTGCAACTTTCAGACCACGGGTATCAAACGGAAGGGCGAGAGCAATCATGTCCAGATTACCGTGTTCCAGTTTTTCAACAATTTTTTCACTCTGAGCTTCATGCAGATGCAACTGAATTTTAGGCAGCTGTCTGTGCACTTCATCCAGCAGTTGAGCCAGAATGAACGGAGCAATTGTTGGAATAATTCCCAGATGGAGATCACCCGTCAGAGGTTCACTCATTTCCCTGCTCAGGCGCATCAGGTCCTGAGCATCTGCAAGCAGAACACGGGCTCGACCTACGACCTGTTCACCAAGCGGAGTTAAACGTACATTTTGACGGTCACGTTCAACCAGTACGCCGCCCAACAGACGCTCGAGTTCCATGATCCCGCCAGAAAGAGTTGACTGGGTCACAAATGAACGGCGCGCTGCTTCAGTAAAGTGCAGCGTTTCAGACAGCGTAACGAGATATGACAGCTGTCTCAGGGATGGTAATGCAGCCATAGTGTCCTAATGTTTATGAAAAGTGGTGAGCAAATAATCCGCTAAGGTATGGAATAAAATGCGGTGGGATATCATGCCCCATTCCGTCAATTAATTCAAACTTAGCATCAGGAATTGCCTTAGCAACGGCTTTACCATGACCAGGTGGGAGCAGACGGTCACGTGAACCATGAACTACGAGAGTCGGTTGCGTAATATGTCTGTCCAGTTGCAGCAATGAACCTGTACATAATATTGCTAAAAACTGTTGAAGTACACCCGCTGGATGATAACTTCGATTATATAATTTACGAGCGGTCTGCATAGCTTCCAGCTGGTTGACGTAGCCAGGTGAACCAATAATTTTAAACAGTTTGATACTGTGGTTCACAATACCGTCTTCTGTTGTCGATTCGGGTTTTCCAATCAGGCTGAACAGCTGTTTGGGAAAAGGTGGCGGTAGCAGTGGCTGGTTGTTGCTGGTAAAAAGTAAGCCCAGTTTACTGACTTTTTCAGGATAACGGGCAGCAAGAATCTGAGCAATCATACCGCCCATGGATGCACCGATCACCTGAACCTTTTCCAGTCCTAAACGGTCAATCAGCAGTGAAGCATCTTCTGCCATATCGTAAAGATTATAAGGTGCTCCCTGATTTTCCAGTCCTAATGCAAAGCGACCCATCAGTTTCAGAGTATTCAGGCGTGGACCTTTATGTCGGATTTTGGAAGACAGTCCAATATCACGGTTGTCGTAACGAATCACACGATAGCCCTGATCAATCAGGGATTTACAGAAAAAATCAGGCCAGAACAGCATCTGCGCACCCAGCCCCATAATCAGCAGAACAGGAGGGTGTTCAGGATGACCACCTGTTTCAACGTGCAGTTCAATACCGTTGCCCAGGTCAACCCGTGTTTCATGCATAAAAGTTGTATAAGGTGAATCTTTAAACTGTAAGGCGCTGTTCATTTTTATTTTCCTGAATAAAGGACGTTCCGGTGAAAAAACGTCCTCATTATTTAAACCTTAAACTGTGACAGGAATCAAGTCCGGCACAAGTTTTGTCAGTGTCAGACGCTGTTTGCCGGCAGTCGGTCCAAGTAATACAAAGCCACGCAATGTTGCATCTGAATCCAGGGCACGGGCAATCATACCGTCATCCAGTTCCTCAGTTTCCCAGGTAACGTCAACATCTGGAGGAGCAGGCAGTACGGTCAGAGGTGCCGCAGGTGTCTTAACAGCGACAGGCATTGCAGGGTAGTGTACTGCGGTGGATTCACCATTCAGGGTTTTTGCAAGTGCCCGCGCCTGTTGCATGATTGGCATGACATAAGGCAACAACAATCCGTTGACTTCAGCACAGTCACCGACAGCAAAGATATCTGCATGACTGGTGTTTAACTGTAAGTTGGTCAGAATGCCGCGGCTGGTTTCAATGCCCGCAGATTTAGCCAGAGCAAGCTGTGGCTGTAAACCAATTGCAGAAAGAACAATATCTGCAGTTAAGGACTGACCATTGGCAAGAACGACCTGATAATCACCATGTTCTACACGGGAAATTTTTTCAACGGTTGTCCCCAGTACGAAACGGATACCGGTTTCTTCCAGATTTTCTTTAAATGCTGTAGCCACGTGAGCAGGCAGCAGACGGCCCAAAGGCTGTGGAGCCAGATCAATGACCGTGACTTTGTGTCCGGTATTCTGTAAATCGTTTGCAAATTCGCAACCAATCAGACCGGCACCCAGAATCACAACACGTTTGTCATTTCTGAGGGACAGATTTTCACGGAAAGTTTTATAGTCATTCAGATTGTTAACGACATGAATATCATCACTGCCGTCGCCTGCAATGGCTAGGCGCACAGGATTTGCACCCACAGCAAGAATCAGTTGAGAATATGGCTGTGCGGTTTCTGTGCCATCTTTTTTGAGAATAATCTGATGCTGTTCAGACTGAAGTGCAGTTACTTCTGTCAGAGTTTCAATGCGCATATTCAGCTGAGCTGACATTTTAGCTGCATCACCCAGAGCAATCTGATCAGGTGCCTTATTTCCAACCAGTGCGTTGGAAAGAGTCGGTTTTGCATAGTTTACCGCATCATCTGCAGAAATCATGACCAGTTCCTGCTCAGGATTGAGTTTACGGAACTCACGCGCTACGGTATAACCCGCCATGCCTGAACCAATGATGACGATAGGATGCATATTTTTCTCCGTTAAATAAGGACATAAAAAAAGACCATAACAAAAGGTATGGTCTCTTAAAAAACGCTGATCAGATTTCTACCATTTCAAAGTCAGCTTTGGATACACCACAGTCTGGGCATGTCCAGTCATCAGGAATATCTTCCCATTTTGTACCCGCTGTAATGCCGTCCTGAGGCCAGCCTTCTGCTTCGTCATAAATCCATCCACAAACGATGCATTGATATTTTTTCATTTGACTCTCCAAACACTGATCTGCCAATGATAGTTGATCAGTAAAAATTCCATATACTGCAAGACTCTATTTGATATGACTTCATCTGTACATATTCGCTTAAATTTTTACGCAGTTCTATAGCTAATGTAAAGTGAATATCGGAGTTTAATCTCTCGATTTGAAATCAGAATGGCTGATCAGGACAAAACTTGTCAGGAAAAGCACAGAAATTATAAAATTGTAGGACAATCTATCGCGATTAATTTTATGAGTGAAAGCAGTTGTCTATGGAAAATTATTCAGTGCAGAAGTGGGTATACTCGATGTCTGAAAAGGTGACTATGGACGAAAGTCCAGCTGCTAAAAATGGAATAATCTATTATTTTATAATAAGGTAGTTATATATTTAATATTTATTAAATAAATGATATTAATAAAAACAATAGGTTATGAATCGTTGATTCGTATTCTTCAGTCTGATCACTGTCTGAAAGGTGGTCAAAATCCTCTTAAAGCTGTAAAATTCAACTATTCTTTTTTATTTTTGTATCATTCTCCCATGAACAATTTGTCTGCAACACTGTGGTCACAGATCCGTACTGTCCAGAATTTTCCAAAACCAGGGATCAGCTTTTACGATCTGACACCGCTTTTCATGAACAGCATTGAAGCACTGACTGATGCTTTAATTGCAAGTATTCCTGCTGAACAGCTTGAAGCAGTGGATAGCTTTATTGCGGTTGAAGCACGCGGATTTGTTCTGGCAACGTTGCTGGCACAGCGAACAGGCAAGGCACTGATTCTGGTCAGAAAAGCAGGAAAACTGCCTCCTCCGGTTGTAGGCGTGGGATACAGCCTTGAATATGGTCTGGATCGACTGGAAATGTCGGCTGAACTCAGCTCACAGAAAGTGATCATTGTAGATGATGTTCTTGCAACGGGTGGTACGCTTAAAGCGGTAAAACAGCTTGCTGAAAAATGCAATCACGAGGTGCTGGGTGCCAGTATTTTCCTTGATTTACCTGATCTGCATGGAGATCTTGGTCTGAACATCTGGTCTTCACTGAATAATCAGCAGCAGCCAGCTCAGGACGTTGCATAATCAGTATCTGAAAGTTTTTATTCTTCAGCTTGATGAGCAATAGAAAATAAAAAAACCTGCATTTTTGCAGGTTTTTTTATTTTTTCAGGAAATGTTCTTCTGTGTACTGAATCAGATGGTTCAGATTTTCAGGGCAGGAGAGCCGATGGTGTCCTCCTTCCAGTGCCTGAATCTGCATATAGGGTTCGATCTGTTGAACGACTTCATACATATCTAAAATTTCATCTCCCAGCTCTATATAAGCCAGCTGAGGAATATCGTTTTCAAGCTCTTCTTCAGAGATGGGAGGATAGTCGCTTCTGAAATCCGGATGCAGACTTGGATTGGCGATAATGGCTGGGATTTTATGATGACTGGACATTTTCAGCGCCCAGTAAGCCCCCAGACTATGTCCCACCAGAATCTCAGGTTTTATGTTGTGAATGATGTCGTGATAGAAACTGGCAACGGTCTGGTAATTCAGGTTGCGATAATCCACATCAATACAGAATTTTTGTACTGCATGAATGGCATGGAATTTTGTGGATTCCCTGGAAGAATCAAGTCCATGCAAAAACAGAATTTTTGAAGTGCAAGTATTCATTAATTATTGCGTTTACCTGTATTTATCTCAAAGAGCGTAATATGTGAATTACTGTCTTTTTCGGGTGTTTTACCAACAGAATTGTATGTATTTATCTGATTTACCGCAGTTAGCTTTTGGTCTAAGGTCAGGCGGACGGTTCAGATGATTCTGTTGAATAAATACTTGGAGGAAATACAGGAGATTGATTTTGATGGGGCTGTTGTGGGGCAGGTTGTCAGGTGATGAATCTGGACAGTTTACAGATTTCCATTCAGTGAACTGCTCTGTCGGTCAGGTGTTGTCATGATGATTGAATGATAAAGACAGAATAATCATTTTTAATTCAACAGATGGCATGGTTCCAGGCATGATAAAAGCCACTTATAAGCCATCAAGGATCTCATTTTCCACTGTTTTTATTGTTTTAAGCTGTTCTTTGGCTTTTATTCATGCGCATAAAGCTGTAAATCTGCTATGCTATGCAACTTCCGTTTTTATACACTCGAGGCAGAAATGACGCAAAATAACGCTCAATCGACTTCTGAACAACCTATTTCCGAAAACGATTTAATTGCACAGCGTCATGCCAAGTTAAAGCAGATACAGGATCATGCGAAAGAAACAGGTGTCAGCCCATGGCCGAACACCTTTAAGCGTGAGCATTATGCACAGGATTTACAGGATCAGTTCGCAGACCTGGATAAAGAACAGATTGAGTCTGGTGAAAAGGTTCATGTGAAAGTTGCTGGTCGTGTCATGCTGAACCGTGGATCATTTATTGTGATTCAGGACATGACAGGTCGTATTCAGCTTTATGTTGCCCGTAAAGAACTGGCACCTGAAGTACTTGAAACTGTGAAAAGTCTTGATCTTGGCGATATTATTGCAGTTGAAGGCTATATTGGTCGTTCAGGCAAGGGCGATCTGTATGTTCACATCGAACAGTTTGAACTGTTGACCAAATCACTGCGTCCTTTACCGGATAAATTCCATGGTCTGACCGATACAGAAGTAAAATACCGTAAGCGTTACCTGGACTTGATTGTTAACGAAGAGACACGTAAAACTTTTGAAATTCGTGCAAAAGTCGTGTCAGGTATCCGTAACTATTTAGCCAATGAACGTTTCATGGAAGTTGAAACACCAATGATGCATGTGATTCCAGGTGGTGCATCTGCGCGTCCATTTGAAACACATCACAACGCACTGGATATGCCTTTATTCCTGCGTATTGCGCCTGAGCTTTATTTAAAGCGTCTGGTGGTTGGTGGTTTTGAACGTGTATTCGAAATTAACCGTAACTTCCGTAACGAAGGTGTTTCGACTCGTCACAATCCAGAATTCACCATGATTGAGTTCTATCAGGCTTATGCAGACTACAAAGACCTGATGGCTTTGACTGAAAGCATGCTTGAAAAACTGGCAATCGACATCCTGGGTTCTACAGACGTTCCTTATGGCGATGAGGTTTACAGCTTCAAAGGTCCATTCAAGAAAATTTCAATGTTTGATGCGATTCTTGAAAATAATCCATCATTTACAGCTGAAAATGTTGCTGACCGTGAATTCCTGGCAAAATTTGTCAAAGAGGAGCTGAAAGAACAGGTTAAACCTGGTTTTGGTCTGGGTAAACTGCAGACCATCGTGTTTGAAGAAACTGTGGAAACCAAACTGCGTCAACCGACATTTATTACTGAGTATCCAGCGGAAACTTCTCCATTGGCACGTCGTAATGATGATAATCCACACATTACTGATCGTTTTGAATTCTTCATCGGTGGTCGTGAACTGGCGAATGGTTTCTCAGAGCTGAATGACCCGATTGATCAGGCTGAGCGCTTCCAGGCACAGGTTGCTGAAAAAGATGCCGGTGATGATGAAGCGATGCATTATGACGCTGATTTTGTTGAAGCACTTGAATACGGTTTACCTCCAACAGCTGGTGAAGGTATTGGTATTGACCGTCTCGTTATGCTGTTTGCCAATGCACCAAGTATCCGTGATGTGATTTTATTCCCTCATATGCGTCATAAAAATTAATTTTGAAATGACGTTTAAAAAAGCCACTTGATTAAGTGGCTTTTTTATTGGGCGTCTGTTGAGCCCATGTATCTATAGGCTTGGTCTGTCAGGACAGCCATTCATGTGAATATATGTAATATTGGATTATTCGATAAATTAATAATTAAAAAATAGAGCATTTAAAGAGGAAAAGTTAAATATAAAATGGGAGTGGCTTTGGGTTTTTATAAGAGATAGAAGTATTTTTCTGACTTCTTAATATGTGATTTGAATCATGGTTTATTTGCAATAGTGGATATTCAACGGGTTTTTATTGGTGATTTTGCACTGTTTTTGCTCATATTTCAGGTCTTTAAGTGACTTATGTAACACTGCGCATATTAAGTGTGTGGATTGAATGTTTTTTAAGCTTATCGCGTTCTGTTTTGTTAATTAATGTAAAAATAGAGTAATAAGTATATAGAATCATTCAAAATATTCCCAATGATGAAAAATGAAAGAAGTATGCCAGTGAAACGTTCCCACTTATTTTCGGCTTTAATGCTGACATTATTCAGCCAGCAAGGATGGACACAGGGTCTGATCCTGAACAGCGAAACGCTTAGAACAGATTTGAACTGGTTGAACCAGCAGGGTGTCATTCAGATCAGTACATCTACCTGGCCAATGAGTGGCGATGAAATTCAACGGGCATTATCTCAGGCAAAGATTAGCTCTCCTGTACAGGAAAAAGTAGTAGCTTCCATTCTGAATGAGCTGAAAGCAGATAATGAGACTGCGAAAATTGGATTGTTTGCAGGCACAGATCAGAAAGAAATACCTCAGTCTTTTGCTGATGGTCAGAAAGCTCAGTATGCAGCTGCACTGGAACTGAATGCAGGTGGTGCAAACTGGGATGCTAAAATTCGGGTAAATGGTGAGAAAGACCCTCGGATTGATCATGATCAGGATGTTAATGTCGAAGGCTCTTATATTGCAGGAAAACTCTGGAATCAGTGGCTGATCGCAGGTCAGATTCCGACCTGGTGGGGGCCAGGACATGACGGTAGTCTGATCCGTGGTGATGCAAGTCGTCCAGTTTATGGTTTTACGGCACAGCGAGCTGAACAGAGTGCTTTTGAGACTAAATGGCTGTCATGGATTGGACCCTGGCAGTATCAGGCTTTTGCGGGTCAACTGGATGACTATAAAGCTGTACCGGACGCAAAGCTCGTGGGCTTACGATTCACCGCTCAACCGCTTCCTTATCTGGAAGTAGGTGCTTCAAGAGCGTTCCAGTGGGGTGGTGAAGGTCGCCCGGAAAGTTTCAGTTCTTTATGGGATGCTTTTGTTGGAAATGATAATGTTTATGGTGATCAGGAAAATCCATCCAATCAGGTAGCAGGTTTTGATGCACGTCTGAATCTGAATCACTGGTTACAGGTTCCTGCTAGTATTTATGGGCAGTATATCGGTGAAGATGAAGCCGGTGGATTACCAGCTAAAAAAATGTATCTGGCAGGGGCAGACTATTCATCCAGTTTCCGCAACATGCCATATCAGTTATATACTGAATGGGCTGATACACGGACAAATGGTAAGGTGAAAGGTATTTCCTATAACCATTCAATTTATACGGACGGTTTTTACCAGCATGGTTTCCCATTAGGACATGCTATGGGGGGGGATGGTCAGATGGTTTCGGTCGGTGGTGATATCCGGGTGGATCCACTTAACCGTCTGAATGGTCGCGTCATGGTCGTTAAGGTGAATGGTTCCGACCGCCTGACCAATGCAGCATTCCCTCAGAAAGATGAAATCAAGGCAGTAGACCTGACCTGGTCACATTATTTGCGCCCAGACATTCCGCTGAAAGTTAATGGCTGGATCAGTGATTCAGATGTCAACGGTAATGATGGTGGTGCTTCAATCGGAATAGAATTTCCTTTAGACAAAAGTCTGTTGGGTTATTGATTGATAAATAAAAAAGTCCCTTTTGGGACTTTTTTTATTGCTGCGGATCATTGCAAAGGCTTATTGAAGCAATGCGGTTTGGATTCTGACTTTCATATCCAGGGACTGCTCGACAATAAAGTCTTTCATCCATGTACGTTGTTCACCCATTGGGTTTATTTTAAATGCTGTATGCAAAAAAGTAAGCGCTTCATGATGAAAAAACTGCGCATTCAGTGCAGATTTCAGCTGGGCTGCATTTGCATTCAAAGGAAGATGGATCAGATAAAAACCTTTTGGATAATTATAAAAAGCATAGAGTAGGTTAAATGCTTTCTGATCAGCTTTCAGATTCCCCGCTCCAATTTCATACTCGCGGTTCTGATCACTGTGTGTAATTCCGATTAAAAACTCAGTCTGATTATCGGAAATACGCAGACCAAACTGAAGACCGATCTGATCGGCACTGTGTTCATGCTGGACAAAAATATTCAGAGCTTTTGCAGCATCATTCAGTGGTTCCTGCAGCACAAGCAGATGTGGCTGATGCTGATAAATAAATTCTGCAAGATGAGCCTGTTCAAGGCGGTTTTTAATTTGTGTAATATCCATCAGGCTGTACAGTATATGCTGAAAGAAGAATACTTTAGGGGCTTTTGGAGCGGACAGAAAGGTCTGACTTAGAGTAAATAACGATGAGCTTATCAGCGATATTTAGATTACAGGATACTTAATAAAAACTTATACTGATTATAAGTTTTGTTTTATATGATGATTTTGCATATCAATATAACAAAACAAGCAATAGTCTGCATATGTAAATCACTATAATGAATAAATATTGTTGAATGTGTAATAAGTACACAACTATTTGAGCTGGTGCTGTCAAAATGCCTATATCTGAGGAAAGACTTACTCATCTTAAACAGCTTGAAGCTGAGAGTATTCATATTATCCGTGAAGTTGCTGCTGAATTTGAAAATCCAGTGATGCTTTACTCAATCGGGAAAGACTCAGCTGTGATGCTGCATCTTGCTTTAAAAGCATTCTATCCTGCAAAACTTCCTTTCCCACTGTTGCATGTCGACACAGGCTGGAAGTTCAAGGACATGATCACGTTCCGCGATAACATGGCGAAAGAACATGGTTTCGATCTGATCGTACATCAAAATAAAGAAGGCAAAGACGCCAACGTCAATCCATTTGATTATGGTAGCTCAAAATATACGGACATCATGAAAACACAAGGCTTGAAACAGGCTTTGGATAAATATCAGTTTGATGCGGCATTTGGTGGCGCGCGCCGTGATGAAGAAAAATCACGTGCCAAAGAGCGTGTTTACTCGTTCCGTGACAATAAACACCGTTGGGACCCTAAAAACCAGCGTCCTGAACTTTGGAATCTTTACAATGGTAAAGTGAACAAAGGTGAAAGTATCCGTGTATTCCCATTGTCAAACTGGACTGAACTGGACATCTGGCAATATATCTACCAGGAAAGTATTCCTTTGGTGCCTTTGTATCTCGCTGCTGAGCGTCCTGTGGTTGAGCGTGATGGTACGCTGATCATGGTGGATGATGAACGTATGCGCTTAAAAGAAGGCGAAGTTCCACAAATTAAATCGGTACGTTTCCGTACTTTGGGCTGTTATCCATTGACAGGTGCTGTTGAATCTACAGCGGATACCTTGCCTGAAATTATCCAGGAAATGCTTTTGGCAACGAGTTCTGAACGTCAAGGTCGTATGATTGACCATGATGAAGCGGGCTCGATGGAAAAGAAAAAGCAGGAAGGTTATTTCTAACAGTTTATAAATCTTTCCCTGATAAATCTCTCCCCTTGCGCAGCAGTGCTGCTCATCTTTGGAAAAGAGAGGAGAATTTCCCCCTTTGAAAAAGGGGGATACAGGGGGATTAAACCGATTTCTAAAGAATATGTGGAGCTTTGAGCAATGTCTCATCAATCAGAATTGATTAGCCAAGATATCTTGGCCTATTTAAAACAGCACGAAAATAAAGACTTATTGCGTTTTCTCACTTGCGGTAACGTGGATGATGGTAAATCGACTTTGATTGGTCGTTTACTTTACGATTCAAAATTGATTTATGAAGATCAATTACAAGCGGTCACCCGCGACTCGAAAAAAGTCGGTACGACAGGTGATGCACCTGATTTGGCGTTACTTGTTGATGGTCTGCAAGCGGAACGTGAGCAGGGGATTACCATTGATGTGGCTTATCGTTATTTTTCTACAGAAAAGCGTAAGTTCATCATTGCAGATACTCCAGGGCATGAGCAGTACACACGTAACATGGCAACAGGTGCGTCCACTGCTGATCTTGCGATTATCCTGATTGATGCGCGATATGGCGTACAAACACAGACTCGTCGTCACTCATTTATTGCGAGCCTGTTGGGTATTCGTAATATCGTGGTTGCGATCAATAAAATGGATTTGGTTGAATTTTCTGAAGCACGCTTCAATGAAATTCAGGCTGAGTACAATGCATTCGTAAATCAGTTAGGCGATCGTAAACCTGCAAATATCATCTTCACGCCAATTTCTGCGTTGAATGGTGATAACGTGGTAAATCCATCACCAAATACGCCGTGGTATACAGGTAAAACCCTGATGAATACCCTGGAAACGGTTGAAATCACACGTGATACCAGTGCGCATGAATTCCGTTTTCCAGTGCAGTATGTCAACCGTCCAAACCTCGACTTCCGTGGTTTCTGTGGCACGATTGCTTTAGGTGAAGTGAAAGTTGGCGATGAAATCGTGGCTTTACCATCAGGCAAAAAATCTACGGTTAAAGAAATCGTGACTTTTGATGGTAATCTTGAACATGCGATTGCAGGTCAAGCCGTGACATTGACATTGAATGATGAAATCGACGTTTCTCGTGGTAATGTCCTTGTCAAAGCAGGCGAGCAACCGTCTTTGTCTCGTTCTGTACGTGCCTCTGTGGTGTGGATGGCGGATCAACCATTGGTAATTGGTAAGCTATACAATGTAAAAATTGGTACACAAACCATTCCTGCGAAAGTTGCGAAAATTAACTATCGTACCAACGTGAATACTTTGGAAAAAACCGAAGTTGAACAGCTTGATTTGAATGCAATTGCAGATGTTGAGATTGAGTTTGATGCGCCTGTGGTCTTTGACCGTTATCAAGACAGTCGTTATACAGGTTCGTTTATCTTCATCGACCGTTTAAGCAATGTGACTGTTGGTGCAGGTATGGTTGAAGCTGCGGTGGAATGGACTGCACATGATGAGCCTGTAACTGCTGAAGCACGTGCTGCACGTTTGGGGCAAAAGCCTGCTGTAGTCGCTGTTTCTGCGAAAGCACTTGAGAATGCACAATCACTTGAAAGTGTGTTGATTCAGCAAGGTGTTGTTGCGATTGCCAAAGCAGGTTTATCTGCTGAGCAAGTTGCATTGCTTCGTCAGACGGGTGTTGTGATCATCAGTGATGTTGCGCAAGGTGCTGATGTGAGTTTTGCTCAGGAATCTGTTGAAGAACTGGCTGAGAAAATTGTGGAATTGGTTCGTCTTTAATAGATTGGATTAATTGAAATAAAACCCGCGAAAGCGGGTTTTATTATTGAAAAATAATTAGATAAATAGAATAATGATTACAAGTTAAGTGAAGATGAATTTGAATGTTTAAAAATTTGATTCTTAAAAATTTCAGAAATTTTGAGCATATTGATATTGTATTAAAAAATAAAAATGTCATTTTGGGAATGAACGATGTTGGTAAAAGCAATCTTTTACATGCTTTGAGAATGGTCTTTGATAAAAAAATAAGATTAGATGAAGTACAAAGTACTGACTTTCATAATAAAAATATAAGTAAACCAATTGAAATAACGGTGAGTTTAGATATATCTGATTTAGCAAATATGGATGTAGAAAAATTAAGAGCAAAAGCAAGAGAAGCTATAACATTAGAAGAATCTCAGACTTTTTACATTCGGTTAGTAATAACGAGCACAAAAGAGGAAGGTATTTTAAAGCAATTTTATTGGGGTGATGATTTAAAAAAGTTAAAAGAAATAAAGAGTAAAGGTATCAACTTTTTAATTTTAGATGATGTTTTTAGCGTAGTTTATATATCATCGCATGTGGAAACAGCAAAAGTATTTAATGAAATTAGAAAAGAAATCTTAAAAGATTTTGAGCTGACGGAACATGATGAGGAACTAAAAAAAGAAATAGTTACAGATTTTCAAAGTATAAATGAAAAAATTCAGGGACTTACGCCAGTTATAAAAATAGAAGAAGAAATTAATAATAATCTGAAATTCTTTGATGAGACTTATCAAGTCAAAATTACTTCGCAATCAGTAGTTGAAGATTTATATAAACAACTAAAAATTTATACTATCGAAACAGTTCATGACCATTTATACCCTGCATCAGGTGATGGTAGACAGAAAAAAATAATGTATGCAATGCTACATTATTTTTTAGTAAAAGAGTCGAAGAAAAAAATTCCACTTTTAATATTGGAAGAACCTGAAAATCATTTATATCTGACAGCACAAATTGACCTATCAATGACATTGTTTGAAGATGAAAAACTTCAATATATTTTTTGTTCAAGTCATTCATCTGAGCTTTTATATCACATTAGTATCGGTTGTAACCTAATAAGACTGTATAGAGGAGCTGATTCATTATTTAGAAAGACAATTAGTAGTTCAGCTCAGATTAGCGATAAATATAATGAAGTGAAAAAAATGTTTGCCGAAAGTTTGAGTAAAGGATATTTTGCTGATTGCGTTCTATTGGTAGAAGGATACTCGGAAAAGCTTTTATGTGATGCAATATTAAAGATGGTATTAACTAAAAATCAATTTCAAAAATTATATGTTTTGCCAGTATTGGGGACTAATTTTAAACCATATAGAGATTTACTAATAAAATTAGGTATAAAAATTATTGTTCGGACTGATAATGATATCTATAAGAATGATATTCATGGTTTAAAAAGGTGTTTAAAATTAATAGATTTAGAAATGGAAAAACCTACCCCTGAATATTTAAAGGGAGTTAAAAGTGAACCTGATAATGAGCTAAATGGAAAAAAATTAAGGTTGCATAAAGAGTTTTCTCCATGTGTAGAGAAGTTGAAATTAGAAAATGATATTTATTTAGCGGAAATAGACCTTGAAAATGATCTTATCAATGCTTTAGCTGATGCCAAAATATTTAAGTGTTTATTAGATGATGAATTAGTAGATCTAAATGAGTTGAAGTCAGAACTTCAAAATAAAAAATGGCACAATATGTATTTATTCCTGAGAGAAAATGAGAGTGTTCTTAAAAATATTTTTGAAGATGTACGGTTTGATTTTTTACAGAGAGTAAAATTATGTCTGAGCTAGACTTTACTGATGAACAAAATTTAATTTTAGATAGTAAAGCAAAAAATATAATAATTTCAGCTTGTGCAGGTGCAGGTAAATCATCAACTTTAGTTGAAAAGGCTAATAGGGAAACTGAACATTGTTTAGCTTGGAAAAAAATAGCAATTCTTACTTTTACCAATAAGTCGAAAAATGATTTAGTCAATAGAGTTGAAAATGAATCAGTCATCATTTCGACTTTTCATGGCTTTATTTTTGAAAATATTTTTCCATTTGATTTAATGATTGGATGTGATTTAAATGAGTCATTTCATAGAAGAGTTGATACATATTCAAATTGGCTAGATACTTTATATGATAAGAAAGTTATTTCGGGATCATCAGGGGTAAATGATTTTATATTAGAACATGCTATTAAATTATGTCATAAAAAGAACGTATTAAATTTTATGAAGTCTAAATTTCATGCGATTTATATTGATGAAGCACAAGATAATAATTTTCAACAATATGAATTGATAGAAATTTTTATAAGTTGTGGTATTAAAGTTTTAATGGTTGGCGATCCAGATCAAGCATTGTATTCATTTAGAGGGGCAAGTGCAGATAAATTTATTGCTTATTCTCAAGATAAAAGATTTGAAAAATATGAATTGAGTAAAAATTTTAGATGTCATTCGATAATTAATGAAGTTGCTAATGGGTATCACTTTCCTGAATTTTCGAAACATGAAAATGGTTGTGGCTATATATTAATTAAAGAAAATAAATTAGATGATATCGTTGGTAGGCTGAGAAATGAATCAATAGTTTTTTTAAAAAAGACTAATAATAGTTTATTTGATTATGATGGAAAGTTTGAGATATTAAAAGAAATTTCATTTTCAAAAGAATTAGATGAAATTGTCAAGTCTGTTGTAATAGGAATTTTAAAGTGTAAATTTGAAGATAACTATAATTTATATCTATTTTTAGAAAACTTAAAGATAGACATTGAAATTTTTAATTCAAATGAAATTGAAATTTTGAGAAATTCTCTAAACTCTATAATTGGTTTGGAAACTAATGTAATTGGACTTTTTTGGGAGTTATTAGGTGTGTTTGAGTTTAAAAATAAAATATTAGAAACATATTTAGATCTACTCAGTCACAAGGATACAAAAAAATTCTTCCAAAATAAAAGTAAGCATAAAACAATGACAATTCACTCATCAAAAGGACTAGAATTTGATAATGTTATAATTAAAAGAGAGGATTTTTATTATAAAGGTAATATTGAAAGAAATAATTTTTATGTAGCAATAACACGTGCAAGAAAACGTGTAATGGTAATTTTATGAATAGGATTGCTTTCTATACACCAAATAAACCCCACTTAAAATAGCCACAATCCCAACATAGTCAAAGGCAGACAGTTGGGTTCTAAAAATCATAAAGTCCAAAATCAAGGTTACAAGCGGTACGAGATAAAACAGACTTGTGGTATTGACCAGATTGCCTGACTGCAACAACTTATAAAAAATCAGTTGCGCCACCACAGAAATAATAATCCCTTGATACAAAACAGGAATCCAAAAGTCTAAATTCATTTCAAAGTCAAAGGATTGAAATGGAATAATCAGTGCAATGAAAATCAGTGAAATCACATATTGCAGAGGTAAAACTTGCCACGGTTTTTCCGAAATTTTACGCTGGAGAATCACACCTGTGGTAATACATGCCAGACAAATAATTGAGGAAACCGTTGCCCACAGCGATAATTTATTTACAAAAAGATTGTTATAAACTAAAAAGATAATCCCGATAAAACTTAGAATCAATCCAAGTAACTTCACTTTAGAAAAACTTTTCTCAGTGATAAAAAAGGTCAAAATCGGCTGTAAAGCTAAAATGGTCGAAAGAAGTCCCGGTGAAATCCCAAATTCAAGCGATAAAAAGTAAAACAGGGTATAACCGGTAATGAGAAAACAACCTGTCAAAATCACATATTTATAAGGTGTATTCTGCGGTAAAAAAGCCTGTTTGCTGATGATGCAAAACAAAGAAATCAGTACAGTCGCAATGAGAAAACGAAAGAACAGAAAGGGTATTACAGCCCCATGATGCAGTCCCCATTTAGTAAAAATGGCGGCACTTCCCCATAACAGGACAAAAGCACCGATACTGCTCAGACCAGATTGTTTGGCATTCATAGAGATATCCTGTTTATTTTTCTCATCTTTGGTTATTTAGATTGACTGTGCTTATATTATTTCGCAGTAAGTTGAAGTTGAGTCTGAATCAAATCTTCTGCCATTTTCCGAACCATAATCAGCTTGTCACTTGAACATTCCAGACCTGCACGTGCGATTGAACCTTCCAGTAAAAAAGACAACATCGTTGCGATATATTGAATTTGTTCAGGATCTGAAAATAATTCACTTAAATGTTCAGATAAAATCTGTCCTATACCTTCTTTAAGCAATTTCACTGCATCACGTTCAGGGCTGTGTGCGGGAAATTCTGCTGCGGCATTGAGCATGCCACAACCACGGAAACCATTGTCCACCGCAGATTCGGCATGATCACGATAGGCATCAAACACCGCTAAAATTTTGTCTAAAGGTGTATGGGCTGTTTCCAGGCGTTTGGCATACAAGGCTTGCCACTCGATATTGCGTGACTCGATATAGGCTTCAATCAGATCGGCTTTGGATGGGAAGTTGTTATACAGCGACATTTTGGCAACGCCTGCTTGATCCGTGATGGTATTGATACCTGTCGCATGAATGCCATCTTTATAGAATAAAGTTTTAGCTGCATCCAGAATTTTATCTTTGGCTTGATTTGCTTTCATAATTTATAAAATAGATATACCGATCTACCTAATTATAAACATGTCTGATTAAAATTCAATCTTCTTATATGAGGGAGAGACTGAAATTGCTGAGCATTTTTGTAATGAATAAATAGCCAGTACGTGAACTGGAGCAGCATAATCCGTTTATTTTTTCTTTTATTGTATAAAAACTAGAAGTTTAAAATAAATTTGTGCTTATTTTGATCGTTTGGTGTTGGTGGAGCATAAAAATAATTGCCAAGTATTTAAAATATTTATATGATAGGCGCCATTGGAAGCGTGGCAGAGCGGTTTAATGCACCGGTCTTGAAAACCGACGAGGGTGTGAGTCCTCCGTGAGTTCGAATCTCACCGCTTCCGCCAGATATGAAAAAGCCCTTGTATTTACAAGGGCTTTTTTTTGTCTGTTGTTTTATCTCTCGGAAGTTGATCGATATATTCGGTGAGATCATTAAATGTTTTACTGGGCTGATCTGATTGATATTTCAATGAGCAGGGTCGCCAAAATTTTCAGGAATGACAATCAGTCTTTGTGTACCTGTCTGGGTTGAGTGCCTTACCTGATGGATCTCAACCTGAACATGATACAGCTGCATGACTAAATCAGACGTGAGAATCTGTGCAGGCATACCCTGAGCAACAATTTCCCCATCTTTCATTGCAATCATATAGTCAGCACATCGGGCAGCTGTGGCTAAATCATGTAATACCATGATGATGCTTTTGCCTCTGTCTGCTAGTTCTCTGACCAGATTCAGGATATCTGCCTGATGCCCGATATCGAGCATGCTGATCGGTTCATCGAGCAGGATGAGAGGTGTCTGTTGAGCCAGCACCATTGCAATCCATGCACGCTGACGCTGTCCACCTGACAGACTGGATAAGGGTAGATGTCTCATTTCAGTCAAATGGGTGGAGGTTAATGCTTCATCTATGGCAAGCTGATCTTCAGTTTTCCATTGTTTAAACCAGCCCTGATGTGGAAAGCGACCAAAACGGATCAGTTGTTCAACCGTCATTCCACTGGGAGCAGTCACATGCTGGGGCAGAAGTGCCAGCTGTCGGGCAAGGTCACGTTTGGACAGATCATTCAGAATATGATTTTCCCACATGACCTGACCATCGTATTGAGCATGAATCTGAGCAATACATTTCAGAAGTGTGGATTTTCCACTGCCGTTCGGACCAATTAAAACAGTCACCTGACCCTGATTCAGTTCAAGATTGATATCTTTCAGCACAGCATGTTTTTTATAGGCTGCATTTAACTGAGAAATTTTGAGTGTCATTTCCTGCTCATATTTCGTGAATTATTATATAAAAGCCATAACAGTAAAGGCCCACCGATCATTCCACTGATAATGCCCGCAGGAATTTCAACGGGTGCCAGCAGAGTTCTGCCGAGCAGGTCTGCAGCTACTACCATTAATGCGCCAATACACATCGCTGGGGCTAAAGGGAAAAGATCTGCAGGGAACAGTTTAAAACTCAGAATCGGAGCTGCAATGGCGACAAAACCAATTGGACCTGCAATACTGACGGCTGTCCCTGCAAGAAATGCTGCAATAACAATCATGATAAAGCGCAATGCCGGTAGCGAAATTCCAATGCTCTGAATGACTGTATCAGGGAGAACAACAACACTGAACAGTCGTCGCCATAACGTGATTATAAAAATCAGTGACAGAATCAAAATGGAAGTTGGTAATAGTACTGAATAACTGCGACCAATTAAGCTGCCTGAACTGAATACTAAAATACTGCTGCTGTGCATGATGGGCAGTGTGGAAAGAATCAGATCAAAACTGGCTTTCATTAAGGTTGCGATTCCAACACCAATGACCAGTATGCGATAACCCTGAGTACCGATCCCACCGGAGGCAATCAGGATAATACCGATACAGGCAACAGCACCGAGCAGCGCATGCCACCATTCTCCCATTACATGACTGTTGGTCAGTAAAATGGTAAAGGCTAAAGCCAGCACAGCACTGTCACTGATCCCAAAAATATCGGGACTGGCTAAGGTGTTTTTTGTGACCAGTTGCAGCAGTAAACCTGACAGTGCCAGAGCTGCACCAATCAGCAGACCTGCCAGCAGGCGGGGCAGCCGGATATTTTCAATCAAAAGCTGATGCATGGGTTGAGCCTGATCAAAAGCCACGGACCAGAGCTCTGCGGGTGAAAGTTGAATCTCACCATACATCAGACTGGTCAGTACCAGAAATAATGCAATGACACAGAGGAGTAACCATGAAATCAGGGGCGGGTTGAATATTGAAAATGAATAAGGTTCTTTCATTTTACTTCTCCGCCTGAACGATGTTCTGCAGGCTGGATTGTCGTACCATCCAGATCAGAACTGGAGCACCGACAAGGGTCAATAAAATACTGACAGGTGCTTCAAAGGGCTGGACAATGATACGGGCAAAAATATCTGCAATTAATAACAGCACCATGCCAAACCATGCACTGTAAAGCAGTTGCTGTTTAATGGTCACTGCGCCAGCAGCCCGGGCAAAATAGGGTGCAATCAGTCCTAAAAAAGCAATCGGTCCAGTCAGTGCAACGGCACTTCCGGTCATGAGTACAATGGCAGTGATACAGCTCAGTTCCAGTAACTTGATGTTCAGCCCCAGGCTCTGGGCAAGCTGATCGCCGACCAGGCTTAAGGTCAGCGGGCGTATGACCGAAAATGTGATGATGACACCTGCCAGAACAGACAGGCTGGCTGTCAAAAGGTACTCGGGTTCAATACGGTTGAGTGATCCAAGCACCCAGAAACGGTATTCATCCAGTCCATTCTGAAACTTCAGTAACAGCGCAGCCATCAGTCCCTGAAAGGTACTGGTGATCGCCAGTCCTGCCAGAATCAGGCGAGTCAGGGAACTGAAGTCAGTCTGTCCACGGGGAGTTAAGGCAAAAACCAGCACAGCACTGACCAATGCACCGACCATTGCCCAGAAAAACAGGCTCAGACCACTGAGCTGTAAAATAACGGCAATAACTACAGCCAGGGAGGCACCACTGTTGATACCAATCAGACCGCTGTCAGCCAGTGGATTTTTTAACAGGTTCTGTAACAGGACACCTGAAAGTGACAGTGCTGTTCCCGTCAGTAACGCTGCAAATGTACGCGGAATACGCAGTTCAGACAAAGGTTCAAGTGGTGTCAGACTGAAACTGGAGAGACTTTGCCAGAGCAGGCTCAGGCTGTGAGTAAAACCCGGTGAACCTGCTCCTTTGGCAATGGACAGTATGCTCAGTAATATCAGTACAGTCACCGCACAGACATATTGTAAATGACCTGATTTCCGCAAAGTTTGAGACATGGCAACTTATGGTCTGGACATATGTGCAGTGACATCTGCGATTGCTTTATTTGCAGCATTTGGACCACCTACACCTGTCCACATGGAAGCATCAACGACAAAATATTGGTTGTTTTTTACGGCATTGAGCCGTTTGAATTCAGGTGTCTGATTCAGTGTGTCCAGTTGCTTTTCAGATGATAAAGCACTGCCGATAATCAACCAGTCGGCATCAATCTGGTCATAGCGTTCTTTACTGATCGGAGAGGAATGACTTGCACCTGCCTGCTGTTGCTGAGTTGGACGGGTCAGTCCTAAATCTGCCAGAACCTGGCTTGCAAATGAGTCTTTAAACATATAAACAGGACCATTTGCTGTCCAGCGGGTGACGCTGACCGTTTGCCCCTGAAGTTTTGCAAGTTTACCTTTTGCCTGCTGGACATTCTGGTCGTATGCAGCCAGTACCTGGGTGGCTTTTTCCTGCTGATTCAGTACATCTGCTATTCGGTTAAAGCTGTTTTTCCAGGCTTCACCACGTGCAAAAGTGACCACAGTGGGTGCAATCTGGCTCAGCTGATTGATCAGCTGAGTATCAATCATACTGCCAGCAATAATCAGGTCAGGCTGTAATGAGAGAATGGTTTCCATGCTGGGTTGTCCAAAATTACCCACTGAAGCAACCTGTTGAGTCTGCTGGGACAGATAGGGCTGAAAGGTGCTCTGACCACGGACATAGGTGCTGCCTACAGGGATAATACCGAGAGCAATTGCACTGTCCAGATCCAGTTCGCTCAGTACAATAACTTTCTGAGGATGACTGGGAATACTGACCTGGCGACCCAAAGCATCCGTAATCTGTCGTTGCTGTGGACTGCTGGTCTGAGTCTGTGGGTCTGCTGACTGAGTGGACGTTGAGGTACTGCCATCCTGTTTTGAACAGGCACTTAAGGCAGCCACCAGTGCAATCAGCGCAAATGTTTTGATTGCAGGAAATCTGCTTTTATTTTCTTGTTTATACATCGGTATTATCCTTCATCGTCCATGACGTTATGACGTTCATCATGGTAGCTTTCTTCACTGTGCCCTCGTTTCCAGTAGGGAACGGCATATAAGTTTGTTTTACTGATGCTGTACTGCTGTCTTAATATTTTTCTTAAGTTGACAACACGTGTGTTTTCACCCGCCAGAGTGACTGAGATATTGTTATGGCTCCAGTCGAGACTTTTAAAAGCATGTTCAATCGTGCTTTCTGTGTCAGAGTCAGAGCTGATCCAGTGAATCTGGATACCTTCAGGGTGGCTTAAATTCTGCTGGTCAGTTTCATTTTCTGTTTCAATCCATACCTCACCAAAAGTCGTATCGGCCAACTGTTCAAGTGATGCTGCAATCATGGGCAGGCTAGATAAGTCACCAATAAAAATAAAATAATCAGCTGCCGGATTGAATCTTGCGGGTCCACCAGGTCCTGCCAGCCCAATGATATTTCCCGGTTGAGCTTTGACCGCCCAGTCAGCAGCAATGCCAAAATCTGCATGACGGACAAAATCAATGACGAGTAGCTGTTCCTGAACTAAAAAATCCCGGATGGTGTAGGTGCGGGTAATCGGTTTTTTTCCATCAGGCCAGACCACTTTACCCAGTTCATTTTTATAAGGGAGTGGTGGAGTGGCATCCAGTTGATCAGGGAAAAATAATTTAATGTGAGCACCGCCAGCATCGTGTGGAAAACCGGAAAAACCGCTGCCTGAAAAGTAGATGCGCTGCATGTGGGGAGAGAGCTGAACAGAGGATTGCACCTGAATGTGTCGTGGCGTTGAAGCGGGATTTGTTGCCATTTTCTCATCTACTTTTGTCTACGGAAGAATAAACATAAAGCTGCATGTCTGCATATTTTATATTCAGGATCAGCATAATATAAATTTAAAGATATTTAATTACAATTGTTAATGATAATTGTTATCTTTTATTACAGATTCTGTCACATCAGTTCTGGATAATATCAGGCGTAACGAATGCTACAAAAATTATCGTCAATTTTAAGACGGGTATTTATCTGATAAAACCTGTTTGATTACTGGTATTTATATGCAAAAAGTGGATACATTGCAGCCGTTGACCCGAGCGCAGCACAGCATGTGGCTCGGTCATAATTATCATGGCAGTCTGCCGTTTCATACCGCAGAATGGCTGGTCATTGAGGGGGCACTCAATAGAGAATTATTTCATAAAGCAGTACTTCTGACTTTACAGGAAGCGAAAGCACTGCACTGGCGTGTGATTGAACAGGAGGGTAAATGCTACCGTCAGGATGACGTTGAGATTCAGCCCGCCCGCTTTATGGACCTGTCACACCTGAATGAACAGGCATTGATGGAATGGATTGAACAGCAGGTGACCCCTGCATTTGATTTAACGACAGGTCATTTATATGACTACACTTTTGTTCATCTGGATGATCAGAAGTATGGTCTGTTTTTCAGGGCGCATCATGTCGCGCTGGATGGCTATGCTTATGGTCTGATGATCAGCCGTTTTATTGATTATTATCAGTCTTTGAAAAATGGAACGGAACTTAAAAACAAGGCTTTTGATCACTACGGTAAATTTATAGAAGATGAGCTGCGTTATATTGAGTCTGAAAAAGCAGAAGCAGATTTAAGTTTCTGGAAGAAAAATTTTTCAGGTGAATATGCACCAAAAAAACGGCTGAAACGTCAGTTGAATGATCCGTTTACTCAGGGTTACCGTTTTGAGGATGTGATTGCTCAGGAGGAGCAACAGCAGTTGAATGTACTGGCTGCTGAGTTGAAGCTGCCTGCTGCAATGATTGTCATGGCAGTATTTATGGGCTATATGGCAAAACAGATGGATGATCAGCAGCAGTGTTTCGGTATACCGGTACTGTCACGTATCGGTACAGCTGCAATGCGGATTCCATGCCTGACCATGAATATTTTACCGCTCAGACTGGGTACTCAGGGGACAGAAAATCTACAGGAAACAGTGAAACTGCTGGCGTCCAGATTTTCAGAAATCCGTCCGCACCAGCAAAGTTATTTTGAGCAGTTACGCTTTGTTCTGGATGACTTTGAACCATTTAATAATATTTTATTTGGTCCTGTGGTGAACTGGATTCCATTTCCATTGCCTGAGTTTTTTGAAGGCTGTCATTTAAAGAAAACCACCATTTCGGCAGGACCGATTGAAGATTTTGATATGGCAGTCACCAATAAAATTGTGGATGGTCAGGAACGGTTGTTTCTGGCGATGGATGGGCATCCTGAACTGTATACAGTGGCGAGTCTGGAAGAATACTGGCATGACTTTATGAACATGCTGAAGTCATGGTTGATGCATCCTGAAATGACACTGAATGATTGTGTGATTGGTAAAAAACTGCCGGATTAGTTCCGACAGTTCTGGGTGGTGCTATACCCCAAGTGTTGCACCACCATCGACGACCAGTTCATGCATGGTGATCTGTTTTGCCTGATCAGAAAGCAGAAACAGTACAGCATTGGCAATATCTTCAGGTTCTGCAATTTTTTTCAGGGGAATGCCGCTGCGGTACTGTTCAAGATTACCTTCAATAATACTTTCAGGAGGTCGATCATCTGTCCATAACTGGCGTTGCATCTGTGTCAGTGTGGAACCCGGCAGGACCAGGTTACAGCGGATTCCGTGGGGCGCCAGTTCCAGTGCCAGGTTTTTAAAATAATGACTGACTGCTGCTTTGGTGGTGGCATACAGCCCCATACCTGATCGGGGAACAAGTGCTGCATTGGAGCTGATACTGACTATGGAACCTGCACGATGTGGAAGCATCTGCTGAGCCACCCACTGACTCAGCTGGGCAGGCCCAATAAAATTGATGTTCAGATTATTCTGCCACTGTTCTTTTGATGTTTCGAGCAGACTGCCCATTTCCAGGACACCGGCTGCATTGACCAGACCTATGATGCTCTGATGCTTAAATTTTGAATGCTGGATTTTTTCAATCAGTGTTGCAGTTTGCTGAATATCGTGGCTGATGGCTTCAAAATTCTGAATTTCCTGGTGGTCAGATGTTTTCATAACCTCCCATTCATCCACCTTTGGATTCAGGTCAATTCCAGTCACCTGATGCCCCTGGGCAAGCAGCTTTTTTACTATGGCTGCACCGATGCCTCGAGCTGCACCGGTAACAATAAATAAGCCCGTCATACTGTACTCCTTATAATTTTAACAAAAATCAAACGATAATGATTATCATTTAAAAATGATAACCATTATATTGTCGGTGTTCAACAGTCTTGAGGTAACTTGAGGTCTCGGTGAACAGGTGCTGTATCGAATAAAAATATCTCCCAAAGAGTGAGAGAAAATATGTTGTCAGTAGAACCATCTGTATTTAAAAATGCAATTGGAATCAAAAGGGAAGAACTGCTGGAAGAAGGTATTCCAGGCTTTGTCTTTGCAACTCCGACAGGCATGATTTCCAGTAAAAAAATGATCAGGAATATTGATTTTGAGCGGTCTGAAAATCTAAATT
Source organism: Acinetobacter chinensis (assembly GCF_002165375.2). Lineage (NCBI taxonomy): Bacteria > Pseudomonadati > Pseudomonadota > Gammaproteobacteria > Moraxellales > Moraxellaceae > Acinetobacter > Acinetobacter chinensis. The sequence goes on along the minus strand of NZ_CP032134.1, from coordinate 2,560,003 downwards.
TTCTGGAGCAGCAAAAAAAATGGTTAGAGCAGGCAAAACAGCAGCTGACCGATCAGATTCAGGAAACAGACAACTCTGAGCTGATTATTGTAGGCAGTCTGCCATTTGATAACCGTGACTTGCCTGAACTCTCCATTGCGGAAGCCAGGAACACACACTTAGCAGATATTGCTGAGGTCAGCTGCACCACATTGTGTGCAGAAAATACGGAAGCAAAGCTGCTGCCACAACATGCAGACTACGTGGATGGGGTCAGAAAGCTGGTTGAAATCATGCAGAAAACTGAACTGAAAAAAGCAGTTCTGGCACGTGCCATAGATTTAAAAACCACTGAAAAAATTAATATTGTCGAGCTGTTTTCCCGTTTATTGATGTCCAATCCTGAGGGATATACTTTTGCTCTGGCACAGAATCCTCAGAAAAATGGATGGTTTATGGGAGCCAGTCCAGAACTGCTGGTGGCAAAGCAGAATGAAAATGTTTTCAGCCATCCTGTTGCAGGAACACTGATCCGCAGTGAAAATCATGCTGAAGATCAGGCACAGGCTGAACGCCTTTTAGCCTCAGCCAAAGATCATTATGAACATCGGCTCGTGATCGAATCCATTGCAGATTTACTTTCTCCTTTATGTAAAACCCTGAATATTCCAAAAACACCCTCCTTAATTAAAACCCAGACCTTATGGCATCTGGCGACTCCTGTTCAGGGCAAACTGAAAGACCCTGAACAGCATATTTTTGACCTTGTTTCTGTTTTACATCCGACCCCTGCGGTATGCGGACAGCCTGCTCAGCTGGCAAGAAGCCTGATTTCAGAGCTGGAACCTTTCCAGCGCAATCTTTTTGCCGGCACGATGGGATGGAGTGATGCTCATGGCAATGGTGCATGGTCAGTCAATGTCCGTTGTGGCCGTATCCGTGATCAGTCAGCCCGACTGTATGCAGGTGCAGGCATTGTGGAAGCCTCACAACCTGAACTTGAGCTGAGTGAAACCGCTGCAAAATTTAAAACAATGTTCAATGCTTTGGGTTTAAAAGCTGAAGAACTGGTCTTCAACTAACAGGTTTTTTCATGTCAGATCATCAACTTATTGAAGCGAAACTCAGGGAAGGAATCGTGCCGTATCCGCCTGAGTTTGTAGAGCGTTATATTGCCAAAGGTTACTGGCAGGGGCAGACCATCAGCCAGTTCTTTGACGACTGTGTTCAGAAATATGCCACACGTACAGCCATTATCTGCGCTGATTGCCATATTACTTATGCTGAACTGGCACAAAAGGTGAATCTGTTCGCTGTATATCTTGCGCAGAAAGGCTACCAGACAGGTGACAGCGTCGTGATTCAGCTGCCGAATATTGCAGAATTTTTTATTGCGTATTTTGCCTCAATCCGTATTGGGATGCGTCCGGTTATGAGTCTGCCTGCACACCGATATGCTGAAGTCAGTCATTTTATTGGACAGACAGAAGCCAGACTTTACATCTGTGCTGAACAGCATATGGGCTTTGACTATCGGACTCTGGCAAGAGAGTGCCAGTCGCGCTGTCCATCACTGCAACAGGTTATTGTCATTGGAAATGCAGCAGAATTTGATGCATGGCCTGAACTGTCAACAGTTGCGAACAGGTATGTGATTACAGCAGAGATTACAGCCAGACAGGTTGCATTTTTTCAGTTGTCTGGTGGCAGCACAGGAACACCCAAATTAATTCCAAGAACACACGATGACTATTTATACAGTGTACGTGCCAGTGCTGAAATCTGTCAGCTGGATGAAAACACCCGCATGCTGATGATACTGCCTGTAGCACATAATTTCAGTTTAAGTTCAGCAGGATCGCTTGGATTGTTTTTTGCCGGTGGAACACTGGTTCTTGCCAGAGAGCCTTCACCTGAAACATGTTTTGAACTTATTCAAACGCACAAGGTTACTCATGTTGCCCTGGTTCCTGCACTGGCAGCAAAGTGGGTCGAAGCTGTTCAGCAGGGTGCCAGAAATATTTTTGCTGATCTTGAGGTGGTACAGGTGGGTGGTGCCCGATTGCCTGATGCACTGGCTAGACAACTGATAGAGGACTATGACTGCTGCCTGCAACAGGTCTTTGGTATGGCAGAGGGACTGGTCAACTATACCCGCTATGATGATTCTGTAGAAACCATCATTTCCACGCAGGGAAGCCGCATCAGCGCAGATGATGAAATTAAAATTGTGGATGATGAAGATCAGGAACTGCCTGCTGGAGAAACAGGACACCTGTTGACCCGAGGTCCTTATACCATACGTGGTTATTTCAAAGCAGAAGAACATAACCGCAAAGCATTTACCCGTGACGGTTTTTATCGGACAGGTGATCTGGTCCGTATGACTTCTGATGGAAATATTATTGTGGAAGGTCGAAGTAAAGACCAAATCAATCGGGGTGGAGAAAAAATTGCCACTGAAGAAGTTGAACAGGTGCTGAATCAGCATACTCAGGTCATACAGTCTGCACTGGTTGCTATGCCGGATCACATGCTGGGTGAAAAAAGCTGTGCGTTTATTCAGTGGCGCCGTGAAGCACATGATCCTGCACCTGTGCGTTTAAATATGCAGCTTAGACAGCATGTTCAGCAGTCAGGTTTAGCCACTTTTAAAATTCCAGACCACATCGAATTTGTCGAGGATATGCCCTATACCGCTTTAGGGAAAATCGACAAAAAAGAATTGCGACAACGTCTTATAAAAGCATCCAATTGAATTTGCAGGTAAAAAAATGACCATTCCCCGTATAGCCGGTTATGCCATGCCACAGACAGGCAGTTTTCCGGTCAATAAAGTTAACTGGCGCATTGAAACAGATCGGGCAGTATTACTTGTTCACGATATGCAGCAGTATTTTCTGGATTTTTATGATCAGACACAGGCGCCTATACCAGAGCTGATTCAGAATTGTCGAAAACTGATTGATCAGTGTCATGCAGCAGGCATTCCTGTTTATTACACCGCACAGCCAGGCGATCAGACACCTGAACACCGTCAGTTACTGACTGATTTCTGGGGTAAGGGACTGGCATCCGGTGAAAAAACAGTGCCGATCATCTCTGCCCTGGAACCTGCAGAGCAGGATACTGTACTCACAAAATGGCGTTACAGCGCATTTAAAAAAATTGACTTCGAACAGCAGATCAAAGCGCAAAACCGTGATCAGCTGATCATTTGTGGTGTCTATGCACATATCGGTTGTCTGATGACGGCAGCTGAAGCCTTTATGCTGGATATACAGGCGTTTCTGGCAGGAGATGCACTGGCAGATTTCAGTCTTGAGGAACACAGAATGGCACTGAATTATGCAGCAGGAAGATGCGCCAGAGTGGTGGATACAGCGTCCATCATTCAGGACATTCATTCAGGAGAGCAGAAATGAATGCAACCCGACTGGATCTGGAAGAAATACGTCAGATCGTTGCAAAGCAGCTCAATATAGATGCTCAGGAGATTCAGGATGACGATGATCTGTTCATGCTGGGACTGGATTCTATGAGTCTGATGACACTGGTCAGTGTCTGGCGAGCTTCTGGCATCAGCGTTGAGTTTCAGGATCTGGTTGAAAACCCGACAGTGACTGGATGGTTACAGCGCTTAAATCAATAAATTCTGTAGGCAGCAATTCAGTTTGCGGTGCTGAGCCTGGATTGAGTCACAGCACTGCTCCAGACCTTCTGATGGTTAAAAACGTATGCCATCTCATCATAAAATTGAAAAATAATGGATTTCCTATGCAGTTAGAACATTACTATTCATCACAACAATGGAAAAAAATTCAGAACTTTTCTGCAATGAAAAACAGTCCATTTTTAGTGGTCGATCTGGATCGTATCCAGTTTAAATATGAGGAACTGAAACAGTGCTTTCCATCTGCAACCGTTTTTTATGCAGTCAAAGCAAATCCAGGTCGTGAAATTATTCAGCGTCTGAAAAATATCGGTTCAAACTTTGATGTCGCTTCCACTTATGAACTGGATCGTGTTCTGGAAAGTGGCGTGTCACCGGAACGGATTTCTTTTGGAAATACCATTAAAAAAGCGGTCGATGTTCAATATGCCTATGATCAGGGGGTTAGACTGTTTGTGACAGATGCCCGTGCAGATCTTGAGCAGATTGCACAGTTTGCACCAGGTTCCCGTGTCTTTGTCAGGGTGCTGGTCGAATCAGGAACTACAGCAGAATGGCCTTTGTCCAGAAAGTTTGGCTGTGACCCTGCCATGGCAGTGGATTTAATGGTTGAAGCAAAAAAACTGGGATTAAAACCTTATGGTGTCTCTTTTCATGTGGGGAGTCAGCAAAAGGAAGTTACTGTCTGGCGTACAGCACTGGATACAGTAAAATCAGTTTTTGAAACGCTGGAAAATCAGCATCAGATTCAGCTTGAACTGATTAATATGGGAGGTGGATTTCCAGCCCGCTATCTGTCAGAAATCAACAGTATTCAGGCTTATGCTGAACAGATTAAAATGTATCTGAAACATAATTTTAACCGGGAAATTACACTGTTTTTAGAGCCAGGGCGCTCACTTGTTGGTGATGCGGGTGTGATTGTTTCTGAAATTGTTTTAATTTCAAATAAATCTGAAAAAGACTCAAAACGCTGGATTTATACAGATGTTGGGGTATTTAACGGTTTAATTGAAACCCTGGGTGAGACAACCAAATATCCGATTTATACGCCTAAAATGCAGCCTCAGGCAGAACAGTCCAAAGTTGTACTGGCAGGTCCAACCTGTGACTCAACCGATATTATGTATGAAAAAATTCCATATCAGTTGCCTTTGGATCTGGTCATTGGTGATCGCCTGTACTGGTTAAGTACAGGTGCATATACCACTTCTTATGCATCGGTTGAATTTAATGGTTATCCGCCATTGCGAACGTTTTATTTAGAATAAGATTAATGTACAGGGATGTACTGATCCGATATATGGATTATATTTTTCTAAAATAAATATGAAAAAAATCATGATAAAAGTGAATTATATTATGTGGCTGATATGTTTTTATAAAATCATCCTTTGTAATGTGTGAAATATAATCAATAATTACTGTTTGATTATTCTGATTATAATCATTTTGTTGATTACTAATGACTTAATTTAATTATCCGGTTTATTTTGAATTATTGAGGCTTTTATATACTGAATGATTTACTGATTAATCAGTATATATTTTTGTAATTAATCCCCATTTCTAGTGATATTCATTTTGTCAGCCAGGTGCTCTAATGAGCCGTTTATTACGCATGCTTCATGCGTGGCTGAATTATTTCTATTAATAACTTGGTCATTTCTGTTTATTTGAACTTATTCCCAACAGGAGAAAAGGATCTTCTTTTTGTGAATAATGTTTGCGGTGCTGATGATTTGATATGCATTGATCTATGAACAGTCCTGATTATAAGTTTGCACTGGGGACATAAAAATGAATCATGTATATCGCATTATATGGAATGAAACTCTTGGGGCATGGGTTGCTGTTGCTGAGAATGTAAAAAGAAAAGGGAAAAGATCAACAGCTAAAACAGCTTTACAGTCAGCATTTTTGTTAGCACTGCCCGTGATAGGGGTTAATGCTTATGCGTATGATGCAGTTAAAACATGCAAACCAACTTCAAATACCGCAATAAATTGTACAGACAGCAATAATTTTACACAGACAATCACGCTTGGGTCGAGCACTTACAGTAACAGTGATAATAAAGCGATAGGTGCGAAAGCGAAAGCTGAAGATGGTAAAAATGGCAGAACGGGTGTGCTGTTTGTACCTCCAACTTCAGGTAAGCCTGGAGGGGATGTGGGATTAACTTATGTTGCTGATGGTGCTGCCAGTATTGATGTAAACACTGGTGTTGTCGTCATGAAATTTAAAGCGACATCAGGCAGTGATACGCATATAAAAACAATTACTTTAACGCCAAAAGATAAACAGAAACTGACAGAATATACTGTTGTTGAAAGTACCCAGAAAAATTCAGATCCATCCGTCAATACGCCTGCCAGAACTGTGACTGCAACTGTGGCATATGATTCGGCTGATGAGGAGAAATTTACTGTTAAGATTCCATCTTATGACTTAACAATGAATTTTTCACCGACAACAAAAGCTGAAGCTGCGAGTCCTGCTGCAATAAATGACAGTCTTAATGTCATTGTGAAAGGGCAGGGGAAAAATCAGACAACAGTTAAAAATAATAATGGAATTGCGATTCAGGCTGTCAATGAAGGCGGTAAAGGCGGTAAGGGTGGATCATATTATTTAGGTGGAAAAGGTAAAGCTGGTGGTGCGGGTGGTGATGCTTCTGATGCTGTGCTTAATGTTTCAAAGTTAAAAATTGAAACCACAGGTGAGTCGATTGGGCTTTATGCAGCCTCCAGGGGCGGGACTGGCGGCGATGGCGGTGGATCATATGCTGCTGCAAATGCGCAGGGTGGAAATGGCAATCCAGGCGGTGAAGCAGGAAAGGCAGTTATTCAAACGGATAGCCTGGAAATTATTACTCATGGCAAAAATTCTGTAGGAGTTTTAGCTGTGAGTGAAGGAGGTCGTGGCGGAGATGCTGGTGGCTCAGTCGGTATTGTTTCACATCAAGGAAAGGGAAGCAGTGCAGGAAAAGCAGGATCAGTTGAAATCTCAACTGATAAAAATACGACTATCGTTTCTAATGGTGATGAATCTACAGGAATTTTAGGGCAGTCAATCGGCGGTTCAGGGGGTAATAGTGGCTATGCTGTAGGGATTGCCGCGTTGGGAGGTTCCGGTGGTTCTGGTGGTGATGCGGATAAAGTAACAATTAATAATAAATCCAGTATTACGATGAATGGCAAGAATGAGTCTTCAGCAATTATTGCTCAGTCCTTAGGTGGTGGAGGTGGTAGCGGTAAGTTTGGTGCTGGCCTGGTCACTTTAGCTGCAAAAGGGAATGTTGGTGGCTATGGTGGAAAAGTTGTTGTGGATAATCAAGCCAGTCAGTTGATTACAAAGGGTTCATTTTCGTATGGAATCCTGGCTCAATCTATTGGTGGAGGTGGTGGTAATGGTGGTACAGCAATTGGTTTGGCAGCAATAGGCGCAGAAGGTGGGGAAGGTAACAAAGCGGATGCAGTAGAGGTCACCCAGTCTGGAAATATCACTACAGGTTCTAAGGAGGCAACCAATTCATCTGCAATCCTTGCTCAGTCTATTGGTGGTGGTGGTGGTAATGGCAGTACGTCAGTGGCGGCAGGTCCAGTTTCATTAGCTATCGGTGGTAAAGGCGGTAAGGGGGGGGCTGCCGGTGCAGTAACTGTAGATATGCAGAGTGGTAAACTGATTACATCTGGTACAGATTCTTCAGGGATTCGGGCTCAGTCCATTGGTGGCGGTGGTGGTAATGGCGGGGTGGCTGTATCAGCTGGTGCAGGAGTTGGTATAACGGCAAACATCGCTTTGGGGGGGAATGGTGCTGAGGGTGGTGTTGGTGGAGCAGTTAATGTAAAAGCACAGTCAGGGTCGATTGAAACATCGGGTGATTTATCAACAGGTGTTCTGGCTCAGTCGATAGGTGGCGGCGGTGGTAATGGTGGGATTACAGTTGCTGCAAGTGTAAGTTCGAGCTTAATCAGCGCAAATGTAGCTCTTGGTGGAGCAGGTGGCAAAGGCGGTAAAGCTTCGACTGTTGAGGTTGATAATGCGGCATTCATTACAACAACAGGAAATTCATCCACAGGGATTCTCGCACAGTCTGTTGGTGGCGGTGGTGGTAATGGTGGTATTGCTGTAAGCGGAAGCATAGGTCCTTCTGTGTTGAATGCCAATATCGCTTTAGGTGGTAAAGGTGGGGCAGGTGGTCAGGCAGATACTGTAAAAATCATAAATAAAGCTCAAATTGTCACATCGGGAAGCAGTTCATCAGCAATCGTCAGTCAGTCGATTGGTGGTGCTGGGGGGAATGCTGGTGGTGCAGTCGCTGCTTCACTGGGTAGTGCAAATGCAGTAAATCTGGCCATTGGCGGTAAAGGTGGTGCAGGAGGAAAAGCAGGTGTTGCCAAAGTAGAAAATGATGCTGATTACATTGAAACCAATGGTGATAACTCCTCAGCGATTGTTGCACAGTCGATTGGTGGTGATGGTGGTAATGGTGGGTTTGCCGGTGCTGCCGATATCATGGGTGGAAACTCAATTGGTCTAAGTTTTGGCGGTGCAGGCTCAGCAGGCGCTGAAGCAAATAATGCGATAGTGAACAGTACGGGTGAAATTGCAACCAGAGGCAATAACTCCTCAGCGATTGTAGCCCAGTCTATTGGCGGAACTGGCGGTAATGGCGGTCTGGCACTTGCTGTTAAGGCTGGAGGCAATGGCGTATTTGCCGCAAATGTGGCTCTAGGCGGTGCCGGCGGTGCCGGCGGTCAATCCAAAGGCGTTTCAGTCACAGCAAATAAATCAAAAAATTCAGCGGTCAATACAGCAACACTGTCAACAGCAGGGAACAATGCGATTGGCATATTGGCTCAATCGATTGGCGGCTCAGGCGGTAATGGCGGCTTTTCTGTAGCAGGAACGGCTTTGACAGGCGGTGGGTATTCAGCAGGAGTTGCTCTGGGTGGCGGCAGCGGCGATGGCGGCAAGTCCGGGAGTGTAACCATTGAAACCGATCATAATATCGTAACTGAAGGCGATGCTTCGACAGCAATTGTAGCTCAATCGATTGGCGGTGACGGCGGCAATGGCGGATTTGCTATCAGTGCAGGATTGGATGTCAAAGCGGCTTCAGCAAATGTAAGTCTGGGTGGCGGTGCAGGTGCTGGAGGAACTTCTGGTTCTGTTAATGTAAATTCATATGGTTCAATGATAACCAATGGCTCAGGTTCAGCGGGAATCATCGCACAGTCTCTGGGTGGCAGCGGCGGTAATGGCGGTTTTGCCGTGTCTGGCGGGGCTGCAATCGGTGGAACGGTCAGTGTGGGATTGGGCGGTTCTGGCGCTATAGGCGGTAAGGCTGGTGCAGTCAGTGTAAAGGCTGGCACAAAGAAGAATGAACAAATCACTAAAACTTCTGGTGAAAGCTCAACGGGGGTACTTGCTCAGTCACTTGGCGGTGATGGAGGTAATGGCGGTTTTTCCATTGCCGCGGGTGCCAGTGCCAATTTATATCCGAGCGCCAGTGTAGGTGTCAGTCTGGGCGGAAAAGGCGGCAATGGCGGAACTGCTGGCTCTGTCACATTAGTTTCAAGCAATACAGTGATTACAGAAGGGAATCTTTCATCTGGTTTACAGGCTCAGTCTATTGGTGGAAGTGGCGGTAATGGCGGCTTTTCAGTTGCAGGTTCCGCAGCATTGTCTTTAGAAGGTGCGGCAGGAGCAATTTCAGTCGCACTGGGTGGTGGGTCTGGTAAAGGCGGAAACTCAGGCAATGTAAAACTGAACAGTGATGGTGATATTGAAACCTTTGGTAATTCATCTCATGGTGTCGTTGCCCAGTCAATTGGCGGTGATGGCGGCACGGGCGGTTTTGCAGCAGGTTTAAGCCTGTCGGCATCACTCGAAGGCGCTCCTGCATTTTCAAGTGCTGTAACTGTTGGTGGCAATGGCGGAACGGGCGGTAAATCAGGTGAGGTCAAAGTCACTGTAGATAATGATATTGTCACGCATGGCAATAATTCATTCGGTATTATTGCGCAATCGATTGGCGGCTCTGGTGGCGATGGCGGTTTTTCAACTTCGGTTTCGCTGGCACTCAGTGCTAAGCAAGCTATCAGCTTAGGAGCAAGCGTCGGCGGTAATGGCGGTGATGCGAACACAGCAAATACAGTGTCTGTGAATAACTCAGGAAGTATTGAAACTACTGGAAACTCGTCCTCAGCGATATTGGCTCAATCCATCAATGGCAGCGGCGGTAACGGTGGATTTGCTGCAAATCTGAGCGGAGCTTTTGCACAGGAACTGGCTTTAAGCGCTTCAGTGTCTGTGGGCGGTAAGGGCGGAAATGCTGCCGGCTATGATGCATCAACTAAAAAGAACTCAACTGCCCCGGTCAATAATGTTTCAGTTCGCAATATCGCTTCCATTGATGCAAATACTCCTGTATTAGACCAGGTACAATCAATTGCGACCGCTGGTTCGTATTCCAACGGCATTCTGGCTCAATCCATTGGCGGTGATGGCGGTAATGGCGGGTTATCAATTGCGGGCAGTATTGCTGGTTCATTAGACAGCACCGCAGCTGGAGTCAGTGTGAGTGTCGGCGGTCAAGGCGGTAATGGCGGACGTGCTGGAAACGTTGGAGTTGTAAATAAAAATTATGTCATTGCAACTGAAGGCGTAGGCTCCAGTGCAATTGTGGGGCAATCCATTGGCGGTGAGGGCGGCAATGGTGGTTTGTCAGTTGCAGCCAGCATTGCGGTCAATGCAAAAGCAGGCACAGGTAAGGCTTTGGCATTATCGGCAAGTGTTGGCGGCTTTGGAGGAAATGGCAATACTGCGGGTGAAGTCAGCATCGATTCTGATAACAGCCAGATTTTAGCGGAAAGTAAACCAGATCAGCCCATTTATACAATCCTCACGGAAGGTGCTGATTCACAAGGTATACTGGCGCAATCCATTGGCGGCGGCGGCGGCAACGGCGGACTTTCCGGAAGCTTTGCTTTAAGTATTTCAAAAGACAATTCGGCACCGGCAGCATCAATATCGATTGGCGGTTGGGGCGGTGACGGCAACACATCTGATACTGTTACGGTACATTCAAAAGATAATATTGCTACATTCGGGAATGGATCATCAGGCATCGCTGCCCAATCCATTGCGGGCGCTGGCGGTAATGGCGGATTTGGGCTGTCGGTTGCGGCAAGCTCAAATTTGTCCGAAGATAAAAAGGCTCTAAGCGCATCAGTTGCTGTCGGTGGATTTGGCGGCAATGGTGATGCAGCTGGCAAGGTTAATGTCGATTCTGAAGGATTGATTAATACTTTTGGAAGCTACAGTAATGGCGTATTAGCTCAATCCATCGGCGGCGGCGGTGGTAACGGTGGTATGGCAATGACAGTGGATGCATCACTGGCCAAAAACAGCATGGGCTTATCTGCAAGTGTTGGCGGCTGGGGCGGTACAGGCGGTACAGGCGGCGCTGTTGATGTTAAGCGTCTTGGTGATATTGCTACAGATGGCGAGCGCGCAGCGGGAATTTTAGCACAATCGATTGGCGGTGGCGGCGGTAACGGCGGCAACAGCTATAGTGGTTCTGTATACATTGATAGTCCTAAAAATACGGACAAGGCGACAAATATCACTGCCTCAGTCGGCGGCTTTGGCGGCAGCGGCAATACAGCAGACATTGTGACAGTCAACAGCATCGGTAATATCTTTACTTCGGGTATGTTATCCAGTGCTATTCAGGCTCAATCGATTGGCGGTGGAGGTGGTAATGGCGGCAATGCCAGCACCATGACTTTAAAGCTTCAGTGTGGTGATCTGTGTAAGGACAGTTCATCGAGCAATACAGGTAACTCTAATAGCGGCAATACAGGTACATCAGGCGGCAGCAGTACTTCGGGTTCAAGTTCTACCGCAGCTTCAACCGCGAAATCAGATACCAATATTTCTTTCAGTGTTGGAGGTTGGGGTGGTATCGGAAATGATGCCGATGATGTCAATGTCACCAGTTCAGGCATACTGGCAACCTCAGGTCGCGGTTCACACGGTATTTATGCTCAGTCCATCGGCGGTGGTGGTGGTGATGGTGGAACTTCAATCGTTGAATCCAAGGTTTTTAACCTTACGAAGGATGGAACTAAATTATTAAACCCCTCAGATATTCAGTTAAATGATAATAAATTGACCTTTGCCTTAGGTGTTGGTGGCTATAAAGGTGCGGCCGGTCAGTCCGGTGAAGTTCATGTTGAGCACGCTGGGGTTATTGTGACCGAAGGTGATAATGCCAAAGGTATTTTTGCACAGGCGATTGGCGGTGGTGGTGGTAATGGCGGTGATACTTCAGGTGCTACTGTTGGCGTTGGTGGTGGTGCATTTCAGGAAGAGCTGGCTGCAGGTATGAGTGCGCTTGCTGGCGTATTGGGTCAGGATTGGGATACCAGTAATCTGACAGGTGCAGCAGGCAATGCAGATCTGGTGAGTGTTGTGACGAAGCAGACTCAGCTGGCAGGTGACATCCAGAATATCATCTATACCAAAGGTAACCGTGCTGATGCCATTTTCGCACAGTCAGTGGGTGGCGGTGGTGGTGTAGGCGGTACAGCTTCAGCAAAACTGGCAATTGGTGGCGATGGTGGGACAGCGGGTAATGGTGGCAGGGTTGTCGTAGAAAACGCATTATCCTTATTTACAGACGGGCTTTTCTCACGGGGTATTTTTGCTCAGTCAATCGGTGGCGGTGGCGGAACGGGTGGAGATATTGAAAAGAAAGCGACAGTCGGTATCGGTGGTTCAGGTAAAAATGCAGGCAATGCAGATACTGTAACTGTTGACAATGATGCAGGTATTCTGACCAAAGGTGATGGTGCTCAGGGGATTCTCGCGCAGTCCATTGGCGGCGGCGGTGGTACGGGCGGTTCTGTTGAGCAGGCAACCATAGCAATTGGTGGTGGTATTCTAGCGAATGTCCTTGATGAAATCAGTGATGCAAAAGTAAAAGGTACACCTGTATTTACCACGGCGACTGGTGGTGATGGTCAGATTGTGACTGTCACTAACAGTACAAAAGGCACGATTGAGACACAGGGTGAACGTGCTGCTGCGATTCAGGCACAATCCATTGGTGGGGGCGGTGGTGTTGGTGGTAATGCATCAGGCTCAGTTTCAGTCGGAGGATTTGGTTCGGCAGCTGGTAATGGGCAGAATGTGATTCTGGGCAATGAAGGTATTTTACGGACCTTTGGTAAAAACTCATCGGCAATCGTCGCTCAGTCCATCGGCGGTGGCGGTGGTGATGGTGGTTCCAGTGACGGTGGTGTGGATACTAAAGACAACACAACCAAAGAAGCGTTTATTTCTGTGGGTGGCAATGGTGCACATGCAGGTAATGCCGGGCAGGTTACAGTCACTAACTTATCAGAGTTGATTTATACAGAAGCAGAAAACTCCAGGGGAATACTGGCTCAGTCCATTGGCGGCGGTGGCGGTCAGGGTGGCTCAAGCTATGGTATTGACATAGCAGGTACTATTGGTGGAGCAGCAAATACGGTCAAGGAAAAACTGGGATCCATTGGTTTAGGCAGTGGAGCAACAGCCAGTGTTATTTCCGCAATGACATCTGTCAGTGGTCTGGTCAGCACAGCTCAAGGTGTAATCTCTGCTCCATTGCAGGATTATTTTAATTCGATGAAAAATGCCATCGCAGGCGGAAATGCATCGGGCGTTACTGTTAAAAATACTGGAAAAGACGGGTTGATCATCACTAAGGGCAATGGTGCAGATGCCATTGTTGCTCAGTCGATTGGTGGCGGTGGTGGTACATCGGGCAGTGCTTCAGGCATATTGATCGCAGGTGCAGCAACAGGTGCTCAGGGTAATGCTGGGACTGTAGTGGTTGAAAATGACGGTGGACTGTATACGGAAGGTGAGCATGCTGCTGCCATTGTTGCGCAGTCGATTGGTGGCGGTGGTGGTCTGAGCAGTGGTCTGGATCAGATGGCTGTCTATGCTGAACTGGGTTCATCCTCAGCATCTGGACTGGGTGATGCAGTCACTGTAAAAAATACCGGAGCCATCAATACAACAGGTCGTTTATCTCAGGCAATTATTGCGCAGTCCATTTCTGGTGGTGGCGGCTCAATTGGCTTAAGCGAACAGTTATTACTGGGCGGAACCAGTACATCGAAAAGTCATGCTAAAGATGTATCCGTAAATAACTCGGGTTATATCGAAACTGAAACTGATGGTTCATCTGCCATTGTTGCACAGTCTATAGGTGGCGGTGGTGGTTTCGCTGCTGCGACTCAGCAGGTACTGACCGAGGGGCAGGGTTCAGGTAACAGTGGCAATATCAATATCAGCAATGTTGCAGCAGCAGGTGCCGAGTCGACCGGTATATATACGGCGGGACGTTATGCCCACGGTATAGTTGCTCAGTCTGTTGCTGGCGGTGGTGGTTATGCAAACCTGATGGATACGACAGGTAATCTGACAGGATTCTTTGCAGGTTCAGCAGGTGGTACAGGTACAGCAGGCAACGTCACTGTTAATCAGCAGGGCAATATTGCGACCAAAGGACAAGGCTCATACAGTATTTTTGCGCAGAGTCAGGGTTCTACAAATGGCAATATTAACATCAGCATTGGAAAAGACAGTGTACTGATTGGTGGTGAAGGAACAGGCGCTGCGATTGGTATGTTTGATGGAGCGAACAATCTTCTGAGTAATGCCGGTTACCTGACTGCATTAGGGCAAACAGAAGGGCTGTATCTGGATGAAAATATGCAGCTGGCAGCCGCTGGCTGGCTGGATGCGAACGCCGTGAATGCAGGAACTGGCAATGATAATGTAGTAAACAGCGGTTTCATGACGGGTTCACTGTGGCTGGATGATGGACGTAATACCCTGACCAATACACTGAATGCCTGGTTGCTTGCAGGAAAGACTATTCAGATGAATCTGGCTGGCGCAGCTGTAAAAGGTGAAGCTGTCAATGAAGGGAGCTGGGCTGTCGGTGGAGTTAACCGAGTGGACTCCACCTATCTGGACGGTAATTTTACACAGACAGACAGTGGTATTTTACATTGGGATTATGATCTTGACCGAGGATCTGTACAGCCGGTTGCAACTGCAGGACTGCGCAGTTTAATGAGTACGGGGACAGGTTCGACATCAAGCCTGGGTGCATCCGATATTATGAGTGTCACAGGGACTGCGACACTGGGCGGAACCATATCAGTTAACTTACTGAACCCAGAAAAAGTCACACCGGGTCTGTTTAATCAGACACTGGTCAGTGCGACCAATGTCGTTGATACAGGATTTACTGTTTCAGCTGTTCCATCTGCGGTGGCACTGTTCAATAAAGTTGTTACAGCAAACTCATCTTCCATTCAGGCAGATATTGATTTTGCACGGACTACGCTGACTGAAAATGGACAGCACTTAGGACGGGCGATCAACGCCATTCAACTGGCACAGGTCAGCCCCGAGTTTGAACCTGTAGCAGCCGCTCTGCTGTATCGACCTGACATCAGCGCATTACAGACCGCATATAACTCCATCAGTGGTGAAGGAAATGCTGCAATTCTGCAGACAGCATTCAATCACGGACATGGTGTGCTGAATGATGTTTCTGCACAGGCAGACTACTGGAATTCCCGGACTGCTTATGCACGTCATAATGATGTCTATACCGTCATCTGTGACCAGTCTACGCCAGATGGGGCTAAATGTATTGATAACAGTCTGTGGCGCGTCTGGATTTCGGGGCAGAATGGTAAAACAGAGATCAACAGAGATCGTGACTCAGGTGCTGCAGCATATGCCGGTACCAGCTACAGAACAGTTGCAGGTCTGGATTATGCTCTAAATAAAAATACATTACTGGGTCTGGCTTTTGGTAATGCAAAAACTCAGTTTGCAGTAGAAGACAGAGCGACGACAGGTCTTGCTGAGACCAACAGTCTTGCATTTTATGTCAATAAAAATCTGGACAGAATGTATATCAAGGGTGCATTAAGTTATGACTGGTTGGATGCATCTACGAAACGTTTTGCGATGGTTGAAGGGTCGGATGTGCCAGTGATTCCTGTAGCAGGGATTTCCAGTGATCTTCAGGCAGAGTTTGAAGGCAATACGATGAATCTGCGAACTGAGGCAGGTTATAAGCTGGCATGGAAAAAACTGAACATTACACCGTTTGCAGGATTGCAGGTATCTGCTGTAAATGTGGACAGTACCAGTGAAACAGCGACAGATGGCAGTCAGGCTCTCGGACTTGTTTACAGTGGCAACAATGCCTATTCCGTACCATTATTTGCAGGAGCACAGTTTGATACAACCTTTATGTTCAGTGAGGGAAGTATTCAGCCTTATGCCCGACTGAGTCTGGCGCATGATTTTTCGACCAAGCGTTCAATGGAAGCGCAGTTTGCTTCAGCTCCAGGGTATAAATTTGAAGTACAGGGTGCTGTGCCGGAGAAAAATACACTGGATGTGAGTGCTGGATTTAAAATGATGTCGATTACCAACCTGTCTTTCTATGGACAGTTTAATGGACAGTATTCAGAAAAAGGTGCAAAAAATGAAGGCGGATCTCTGGGGCTGGAAGTTCGCTGGTAATATCTGAGCAAAGTCTGAAATATACAGATCAGATATTCATAAAAAAGCCCTGACATCAGTCAGGGCTTTTTTTACAGCACGTTGTTTTATCGGGTCAGATCGAACCAGATGAACTGGCTGTCTGCATTTGCAGTCAGTGTGGAAACATCATCAAACAATAATGCATCACCTGCTTTAACCGTCTGACCTGCAATGTCAATTTCACCTTCAATCACATGGACATAGTTAAACTGCTGAGTTGCTTTTACTTCCAGACTGTGACCTTTTTCAAGATAAGCGGCTTTCACTTCAGCATTCTGGCGGATATGCATAGGCGCATTTGCATCAGGACCGACAATCAGATTCCATTCGTTTGGATTCTGTTTTGGGTCACGCATGATCTGCTGATAATTCGGTTCTGCATTCTGTTCATTTGGAATAATCCAGATCTGAAGCATATGCACAGGAATATCGCCGTTGTTGATTTCACTGTGCTGTACACCTGTACCGGCACTCATCAGCTGCCATTCACCTGCTGTAATATGACGTTCATTCCCCATGCTGTCTTTATGGGAAATTGTTCCTGAAAGCACACAGGTCAGAATTTCCATATTGTCATGCGAGTGAGTGCCAAAGCCATTATGTGCAGCAATTGTGTCATCATTAATGACACGTAAAGAACCGACACCCATAAATTTAGGGTTGTACCAGCTGCCAAATGAGAAACTGTGCTTAGTATCCAGCCATCCCATTTTTACGTGACCGCGGTCTTCACTGTGATGTAGATAAGTTGTCATAGCCAACTCCATATATTTATTTTTAACTTGAGCTTATTTTAATAGGTTGAGTCAGGCTGGAAGAACAGGAAAAAAGCAACATGTCGTTCTATATTTGAAACAGATAGAGAAAAATATACAGATCATAGAAAATTACAGTCATAAAAAAAGCCTGCATATGCAGGCTTTTTCATTCAGAGAGCTGACTGATTATTCAAGGAATTTTACAGTTACGCCTGCTTTTACTTTTTTACCCAGATCATTGGCATCCCAGTTGGTCAGACGGATACAGCCGTGTGATGCTGTTTTTGAAATGGCAGATGGATTTGGTGTCCCGTGAATACCAAACGACTTTTTACTCAGACCAATCCAGATATTACCGACAGGACCGTTAGGACCAGGTGGTAAAGAAAGAGGTTTCAGGTTCTTACCCTGTACAAAGTTACTTGGAGAGTAGCTGTACCAAGGGTTTGGAGCTACACCCGTCACTTTATATGTTCCTGTTGGCGACGGAGTATCAGAACTGCCGATGGTTGCAGGGAATGAACCGATCATCTGATTACGGCTGTTGAACAGATAAAGTTGTTTTGCACCTTTGTGAGCAACAATCAGGTGAATATCTTCTGGAACTTCATTGCGGATATTGGCCACAATGATTTTTTCACCCGCTTTTTTGAATGTTGCTTTTGGATTAAGTTTTTTCAGGAACTCTTCATCCATATGGAACTTCTCACCCAGCATTTCAGTGACGCGGGTGTAGTACAGTCCTTTCATTTTTGACTGGAGTGCATAATCATGCGGAATAGAAGCTGCGTATGGTCCTTTGAGGTCCGCATCAGTCAGCGTATATTCAATAAATGCAGGTTTTGATCCCTGATTTGCAACCAGTGCATCCCATGTTTCACGGGTCAGAATACCGGTTGCTTTCAGTCCATTGATCTGCTGGAAAGATGCAATTGCTTTCAGTGTATTTTTACCGCTTGAACCATCAATTGCACCTGGAGAAGCATGTGCATTGTTCAGCATAACGTGCGCACGTGCATAAACAGGGAACTGACCTTTGCCGATATTTTCATACCATTGCGCATTGTTCAGACCATCCAGTGTCCATGATGCTTTTACAGCTGGTGTTTTGTTTACTGTGGTCGAAGGCTGAGCAGATGAAGCAGGGGCTTCACCGATTGCAGCTGTTGTATCTTCAGCATTCTGCAGGTTCTGCAGTGTCTGGGATGCGTTATTCAGATCCTGTTGTTCTTGTTTGGAAATTCTGACTTCAGATGTTGCTTTTGCTGCAGATGCACCTGTTGCCAAAGGATCAATTGGATCCTCAATAGCTGTATCCGTAACGACTTTAGGATTTAATGGCTGTTCAGCTGTGGAGGCTGCAAATGCAGTTCCGGCAAAAATGCAACTTAAACTCATTGCGAGTAATGTGCGAACGAACATGAAATTCAACCTTAAGAATTATTCATTTACATTGTGAAAAACTGGACAAGTATTGCAGAAATAAAATGGTGTTGCAGTATTTGTTTTGTGTAAATCCTGAATTTATTATATTTATTTTATACAAAGTGCAGAATGCAGAGAGAAGTTATTAAAAAGTCAGACTTTTTGTTATGATATTCCAAAGATTAAACTGAAGTCAGGAAAGTGAATGACCGCCTTAAAAAATGATCGTTTTCTTCGTGCTTTACTGCGTGAACCTGTAGACACAACACCAGTATGGATGATGCGCCAGGCAGGACGGTATCTCCCTGAATATCGTGAAACCCGTGCAAAAGCCGGTGATTTTCTTTCTCTGTGCAAAAATACTGAATTTGCCTGCGAAGTGACTTTACAGCCATTGCGCCGTTATGAACTGGATGCAGCGATTCTGTTTTCTGACATTCTGACTGTTCCTGATGCACTGGGTCTGGGCTTGTATTTTGAAGCAGGCGAAGGACCTAAATTTCATAAAACAGTCCGTACAGAGCAGGATGTAGCAAATCTGCCTGCATTCAATGCAAAGTCTGACCTGGCTTATGTTATGAATGCAGTTTCCACCATCCGTTCTGCTTTGGGTGGTCAGGTGCCTTTGATTGGCTTCTCAGGCAGTCCATGGACACTGGCTACCTATATGGTTGAAGGTGGTTCGAGTAAAGATTTCCGCTTCACGAAACAGATGATGTATGCCCAGCCGGAAGTGTTGCACGCTTTGATGGACAGACTTGCAGATGCTGTGATTGATTATCTGAATGCACAGATTGATGCAGGTGCCCAGGCTGTACAGATTTTTGACAGCTGGGGTGGGGCACTGGCGCATCGTGAATATCTTGAATTTTCACTGAAATACATGCAGAAAATTGTGGCAGGTTTAAAACGTGAAAATGAAGGACGTAAAGTACCTGTCATTCTCTTCACCAAAGGTGGCGGTCAGTGGCTTGAGCCAATGATTGCAACCGGTGCAGATGCATTTGGACTGGACTGGACCACGCAGTTGAATGTTGCACGCCAGACAGTTAATGGACGTGCTGCACTGCAAGGCAACCTGGATCCTGCAACTTTATATGGTTCAGCAGCCAGCATTGAAAAAGCAACCAGAGCCATGCTGGATGATGCCTATGCCAGTGGTGAAAAAACGGGTTATGTCGCAAATTTAGGTCATGGCATTACTCAGTGGGTCGATCCTGCGCGTCCGAAAGCATTTATTGATACAGTGCATGAATACAGTGCGAAATATCTGGGTTAATCAGTATTAATGACCTGGTTCGTTTCAATTTTTGAATTTTCCTATAAGGCAGCTTTTGCTGCCTTATTTGGTATTTTGTTGCTGATTGCTTTTGTGGTGACTGCACCCATGGGCAGTGATCCTGTTTATGGCTTTTTCCGTTATGACTTTCTGCTGTTCTATGCTCTGATTATTCAGGTCTGTCTGCTGTATCTGAAACTGGAGTCATGGGCTGAAGCTAAAGTTATTGCACTGTTTCATCTTATGGCAATGGTGATGGAAGTTTTTCTGACGCATCCTCAGATTGCTTCCTGGCAATATCCTCAGCCCGCCGTGTTTAAAATTATGACGGTGCCGTTATTTGCGGGATTTATGTATTCAGCAGTCGGCAGTTTTTTTGCCCGTTCACTGCGTCTGTATCACGTTTCATTTGAGAAACTGCCTGGTTTTGCCAATATGCTCTGCCTTGCAGTACTTTCTTATATGAATTTTATGAGTAAGTTTTTTATACCGGATTTCCGAAATCTACTTTTTCTGTGGAGCATCATTATTTTCTGGAAAACCCGCATCAGGTTTGAATTAAAACATCATCAGTTTGCATTACCTATGTTACCTGTCCTGATCCTGCTGGCATTTATTATCTGGGTTGCAGAAAATATCAGTACGTTCTATAAAATCTGGCTTTATCCAAGTCAGGTGGATGCCTGGCATATGGTTGGCTGGGGGAAACTGGGTTCCTGGTATTTACTTTTACTGCTGAGTCTGGTTTTAGTCTTAAAAATACTTGGAATACGCTCAGAGAATGGTCAATGGAAATTAAAAGACAAATAAATTCAGCTGTTTAATTTTAAATATGAATATCTGTAATAATTTGTTTTGCGTTCCTGTATTGATAACGCTACATTAAAAGCGTGTAATAATATTTACACAATGAAAAACTAGAAACACTGAAAAAAATTCTGGAGAAGTTTATGTTAAAGAAACTGGCATTGGCTGCTGTTTTGGCAGTAGGTTCTACAGCTGCATTTGCAGATAAAGATGTAGGTTGTGGTGTGGGTACACAGGTTTGGGCAGGACAGAAAGGTGTAATTCCTAAAATCCTTGCTGCAACAACAAACGGTATTTTTACTAACCAGCTGCTGGGTATTACTTTCGGTACTTTAGGTTGTGGTAAAGGTGGTACGGTTACTGCACAGGTTGTAACATTCACAAATGAAAACTCAGAATCACTTGCTCGTGATATGGCTGTAGGTCAGGGTGAAAGCCTGAATGTTCTTGCAGAACTGATGAGCATCAAATCTGAAGATAAAGCACGTTTCTTCGCTGTTTCTAAACAGAATTTCTCAGAAATCTATTCTGTTGAAAATCAGAACTCATTACAGGTTCTTGCAAGTCTTCAGACTGTAATGGCAAATGATGAAGTATTAAAAGCTTACGTTTAATTGTAAGTGAGAAAAACCCTGTCATACTGGCAGGGTTTTTCTTATTAAAAAATCCATATTCTATAAAGTCATAATAAAGAAAGCGCCAGAGCTGAATGAAATTTACCGCCTTGTTTTTTTCTCTGATCTCCATGACTGTTGCAGCAACTGAACACTCCTCTGAGAGTATTGTTCAGCACTATCAGCAGCAGGCACAGCATAAAAATCTTGAACAGGATATTACCTGGAAAAGGCTGATGTATCTGAATGATCGGGGAGAAAGTGATGTCAGTTATTCAGGTTATTTCCAGTCGAAAAATGGAAAGACCCAGCAAAAACAGGAATTAATGGCAAATATTGAAGAGCTGTTTGCACAGGCTTCACCTGATCAGTCTGTGCGCTGCAGATTTCCGGCAAGAAGCAACTGGTTGATCAGACAGCTCAGTATTCCTGCAGATAAACTGCCCGATGTAGCCTGTCCTGAGTTTGATCGCTGGATCGGTCAGATCAAACCGCATAAAGCGACCCTGATCTATGCAACAGACTTTATGGGCAATCCCAGCTCCATGTTTGGACATACCCTGTTAAGACTTGATCCTAAAGATCAGAAACAGTTAAATCTGGTGTCTTACGCTGTCAATTATGCAGCGACAGTCAATGGTAATGACAATTGGTCCTATGCCTGGAAAGGTCTGATAGGGCAGTACCCAGGGGAGTATTCCCTGATGCCGTATTACCGTAAGGTCAAAGAATATGGTGACTTTGAAAGCCGTGACCTGTGGGAATATGAGCTGAATCTGACTCCTGAAGAAACCCGTATGCTGGTGGAGCATATCTGGGAGATGCAGAAAGTCAGCTTTCCTTATTATTTTGTCAGTGATAACTGTGCTTATCGTTTACTCGGACTGATTGATCTGGTGCGTCCAGAACTGAATCTGAAAGATCAGTTCAGTGTCGCTGCAATCCCTGTGGAAACGCTCAAATCCATTGCTCAGCAGGATCTGGTTACAGAAACGGTCTATCGTCCTGCACTGGAAACACAGTTACTTTCTCAGGCAGCACAGCATGGGAAACGACTCGCCAAAGAAGCACATACAGTTGCCTATGCAGAACCAGGGAAGATGTCATCGCACCTGGAAAAATATACCTCCAGTGAGCAGGCAAAAATCCTTGAAATGGCTTATGACGATTTATATCTTAAATTTACCTCCAGACAGGTGGATGAAAGCTTTGCTCAGCCCCGGTTCAGGCAGTTGCTGGGTTTACGTAGTCGGATTGATATTGAAAAGCAGCGCAGCGCACCAGAGCAGCCAAAGACAAATCCGGTTCAGTCGCATCATGCCCGAAATTTTTCTGTTCAGGCAGGTGAAGTCCAGGGGGATAAATTCATTCAGCTTGGACACAGACAGACATATCATGATCTGAGAGATCCTCAGGGGGGCTTCAGAACAGGAACTCAGCTGATGTTCTGGGATGGTTCGGTGCAGTACCGTGACGACCGTTTGAAGCTGAATCATTTTGACTTTCTTTCGGTCAACTCCTATAACCCTGTGACACCATTTAAAACACCATTGAGCTGGGGCTTTAATCTGGGCTGGCAACAGGAAGCTGTTCACAAGGGCGTATTCAGTGAGAATGAACAGCATGGTGTGTTCAGTTTCAAAGCTCAGATGGGAAGCACACTGGCAACGCAGTCGCGTAAACATCTGTGTTATGCACAGATACAGAATTATGCTCAGGCAGGTAAGGCTCTTGATAATGGCTGGCGTGTCGGAATGGGACCAACGGCAGGTTGTCAGAATATATGGACGGATAAAGTGAACAGCTTGATTCAGGTGGAACTGCCTTACTGGGAAGATTCACATCAATGGAATCTACGGCTGAACAGCACGGTACAGTATTCTCTGAATCAGCAGAACTCCATCAGTCTGAACTGGGAGTATCAGCAGCAGAATGATCTGGACTGGATGAAATACGGTATTGGTTTTTATCACTATTTCTAAGTGATCGTTAATAAGGGGGTAAAAACACCCCTGAACCAGCATGTCATGAATCTATTCTCTGTCATTTGTTGTTGTTATTTATGCAAAATCCACGGGTATTTTTAGTCTGTATCAAACTGTGATGAATTAACTTTCACTCCAGATCCTGTGTCATTTACATCAGGATCTGATTTCTGTTTTAAATGATTATTATGAAAATAAAGAACAATACTTATTTTTCGGGTGTTTTAAAACGCTGCTGAGAAGCGAGGAATGCCAGATATAAAACTGGAATAATAAAGAATGCCACGCTCCAGAAATCCAGCTGTACATATAAATAAGCGCCTGCAAATGCACCGAATACAAAACCCAGCACGATGCTTAAACTTTTGATCAGTGCTTTTTTATGTTCAGCTGAACGGTGTCGCACATAATGTGATAAATCAATGCCCAGTTGAGTGGTGTTGCCTGTCATCATGGTGCTTGGACTGATGTGTTTAATCAGGGTTTTACTGGATGTATTACGTATCGCCAGTGCAATCAGTCCCAGTCCACCAGTGATGGCAACACCAATATTATCTGCATCTTTGAATGGTTCAAAAAACAGACCCGCTGCCATAAAAGCCGTTAAAAACAGAGCTTCAGCAATAAACAGATAAGTCAGAGTTTTATGTTTCGCTGAACTGTGGTCAATCAGAAATTTAGTGAGGGCAACCGTCATAATAAACAGTGGAATGGCTGCAAGTTTAATCCATATACCTGCACCGCCTTTGACCCATGCTGCGCCTGCCAGCACCAGGTTACCTGTGACATGAGCCGTAAAAAAACCGAATAAAGCAATAAAACCAATGGTATCAATAGCACCACCGACCACGGTCAGAATAATCGGGTCACGGCAGTCTTTCCAGAACGCTGGATTTTGTGATGAAGTTTCAGACATTTCTATTTCCTGATCATTTTAATATGAACACACAGCCTGACCATCAGGCTTTTTTATAATCTTCTTTTTTCAGATAAGCGAGTACGGTCAGTACGGGTGGAATAATAAATATCCACAGTAAAGCAAAGTGATAGACCAGTGCAGCAATGGCACAACCCAGCGCAAAACAGAACATGGTCGGTAAAATATTTTGAATACGGGCAGTAATCTGTACTTTTTTCTCTGTATCGGGTTTGCGGAGCAGATCTGCAACATCAAGCATGAGCTGGGTGGTTGAACCTGTCATGACGGTTGTCGGAGATTCTTTGACCCAGTGCAGCCGATGCATGGCATTCTGAATCGCCATCGCGCTGACCAGTAACATACCCACAATAAAACTGGGCCAGGTATCTGTTTGTGGGAACGGCAAATAAAAAACAGATAAAACAGCGGCAAGGCTGAACAGAATAATTTTGGAAATCAGCAGAAATTCATAAGAACTTTTATGAGCCTGAACAAGACGTAAATCAATCAATCGGGTCAGGAGCACCATCAGACAGAACATGGGCAAGGCAAACAGTTTGGCAAAGGCACCGGTTGGGCTGTCATTGACCAGTGCTGCTCCTAAAGTCACAAAGTTACCCGTCACATGTGCTGCAAAAAGTCCATGCATTGCAAGGAAACTTGCAGTATCTACATAGCCTGCATTGAAGCTTAAAATTTTGGTTAAATTGAAACGCATTGCTGGATAATCCGTGATGATGAGAGATGTTTTTATGGATTGCCTAAGGCAAAACAGGGTTGATCCGTTCTTTTTATTCAGTGCTTAAATCAGGTTTTTGATCCATGGAATAAGCTGTTCACCAACGACGATTCCCAGTAAACCGAGTAATGCGACCATGGGCGGAGCAGGAGATTTTACATTCAGCATTGAATATAAAATGCCGACAAGCAGTCCAACTGCCAGAGAAATCAGATATACCTTCATGATGTATCCTGGGAAAAATTAAATTTATTTCTGGTGGTTTCAGGGAAATCAGATGCACAATCTGTCATTTTCAGTTTTAAAACTTCATGCTGAGAGACTGTGCATTGATAAACATTCCATCTGAGCGCTACAGACCGTTCAGAAGGTTTTTGAACAGGGCATCAGAATGCAAAACATGAACAGCCCAGCGCACCCCAGAACGATTTTTTGTCTTTGACAGGGACGTCCATAAACCATGCATGACTGTGACCATGCATGCCACAGCTGTTTGAACATGCGCAGGACTCAGACTGCAACGGTTGTAAGGAGGGTGCATTGCGGTTTTCCGAACGACGCCAGTAGCCACCAAATTTTTTCACCGGTGACCAGTCGGGTGAAGCCGGTGGTAATGGAGGATCGTCCTGTTTAAACTCGGCACCTGCATAAACCACTTTTCCGCCCATGACAGTCAGTACAGATTCAATCCACTGAATATTTTCAGCTTCAACCTGGAAGTAGTCATCGGACAGGACAACCAGATCTGCATATTCGCCTGCAGTTAAAGCACCTTTCACATTTTGCTCACCTGAGAACCATGCAGAACCTTTGGTCCAGAGTTCCAGTGCAGTTTTACGGTCCAGAATATTCTTTTCATCAAACAGGCTTAAACCGCCCAGTGTTTTTCCTGTAGAGAGCCAGTACAGACATACCCATGGGTTATAGGAGGCTACACGGGTTGCATCAGTACCAGCCCCGACAGGAACTCCCAGTTCAAGCATTTTCTTTACAGGTGGTGTTGCAGCCGCAGCTTCCTGTCCATAACGCTGAACAAAGGTTTCCCCCTGGAAAGCCATACGGTGCTGAATAGCAATACCACCGCCCAATGCACCAATCCGTTCAATATTCCGTTCAGAAACTGTTTCTGCATGGTCAATAATAAAACGTGTTGCAAAGGGTTGTCTGGAGTTGACCCGCTCAAAAACATTCAGCATCCGGTCAATACTTTCATCATAGGTGGCATGAATACGGAAAGGCCATTTTTTCTCTGCCAGTAATTCCACGATGCTTTCCAGTTCACTTTCCATATTTTCAGGCAGGACAGGGCGTGGTTCGACAAAGTTTTCAAAATCACCTGCAGACCAGGTCAGGTTTTCACCTGCACCATTGACCTGTAACAATGAATCTCCATCTCCAGGAAATGTCATATCTGTCCATTTCTGATAATCCTGCAGTTCTGAACCAGCTTTCTGGGCAAACAGGTTGTAGGCAATACGCACAGTCATCTGATCATTTTTATGTAGTTCATTGATTACGGCATAATCATCGGGATAATTCTGTCCACCACCTCCTGCATCAATCGCAGAGGTAATGCCTAAACGGTTCAGTTCACGCATGAAATGGCGGGTGGAATTGACCTGATCTTCCACGGGCAAAGTTGGTGCTTTGCCTAAGGTGGAGTACAGAATCATGGCAGATGGCGTAGCAAGCAGTAAGCCTGTCGGTTCACCTTTTTCATCGCGCTGAATTTTTCCACCTGGTGGATCTGGGGTGTCTTTGTTGAAGCCCAGTACATTCAGTGCGGCACGGTTCAGCATGGCACGGGCATACAGGTGTAAAACAAATACAGGGGTATCAGGAGCTGCTTTATTCAGCTCTTCGAGTGTAGGTAAGCGTCGCTCAATAAACTGAAACTCTGACCAGCCACCGACCACACGAACCCATTGAGGAGCAGGGGTGTTATCTGCCTGTTCTTTCAGTAATCTGAGTGCATCTGCGACAGAGGGAACACCTTCCCAGCGCAGTTCCATGTTGTAATTCAAGCCACCACGGATAATGTGCAGGTGACTGTCATTCAGACCTGGAATGACCCGACGGCCATTCAGATCAATAATTTTTGTGTCTCGATCTGCCAGTTTTAAAATGTCCTGGTTGTCACCCACCTGAAAGATTTTTCCGTCACTGATGGCAAGTGCTTCCACTTCAGGGTGCTGTCGATCAAGCGTTGTAATTTTTCCGTTTTTATATATGACCTGTATTGCAGACATGACAATTTCCTTTTATGACAATGGTTGTACATCAAGAAAAAAGAAGGCGTATCAAAGTACGCCCTGATTGTTATTTTGCTGGAACTGGTGCAACAGTTTCATGCTGGGACTGAGTGCGCTGAGGTGCTTTATGTACCATAGTGTATGCATAGTCCACACCCATACCGTATGCGCCAGAGTGTTCACGGACGATGTCCATTACCGCGTCATAGCTGTCGCGTTTAGCCCAGTCACGTTGCCATTCGAGCAGCACCTGCTGCCAGGTGACAGGAATGACACCTGCCTGAATCATGCGCTGCATGGCATAGTCATGTGCTTCTTTGGTTGTGCCACCTGAAGCATCTGCAACCATATAAATTTCATAGTCTGTGTCGTGCAGGGCACTCAGAGCAAAAGTTAAATTACACACTTCAGTCCATAGACCTGAAACAATAATTTTTTTGCGTTGATTTTTTGCCAGTGAATCACGGACTTTCTGATCATCCCATGAGTTCATGGAAGTACGTTCAAGCAGTGGCAGGTCTGGAAATACATCGAGCAGTTCAGGATAGGTATGACCTGAAAAACTGTCTGTTTCTACCGTTGTGATTGTGGTTGGAATATTAAAAACTTTAGCTGCTTTAGCCAGTCCAACGGTATTGTTTTTTAATACCTGACGGTCGATGGACTGTACGCCAAAAGCCATCTGTGGCTGATGATCAATAAAAATAATCTGTGAGTTTTCTGGTGTTAAAACCTGTAAAATTGATTTATTCATTTTAAACCTCGGATCGCTGTTCGATAATCATTCTGTTGTAATCAAGAATAGCGGAAAGAAAAAATGAAATAAGTGTGATTAATATGACGCTTCTTATTATTTTTGAAACGCCGTAGATATTTTTTGACTGGTGTTGGATTAATGTCTGTTTTTATTTAATTATTTAAAAATGCAGCTTAAACCAAAAGCTGAAAAATGAGTGAGATCTGAATCATTACCCATTGCTGTAATGATTGCATCTGGTTATTCAGCTGCAGGGACTTCAACCACAACGAAGCATTTTTTAACCGCTTCAAGCACTTCAAATGTGCCTTTGAATGCGGGCGGAATGATGCCTGCTTCACCTGCTTTGACTTCTATAAATGAATCATTCTCAGCATTGTGAATGCGTACAATACCTTCAATGATATTGAAAAATTCCTGTTTATTGTCGGCAAATACAATATTCCATGCGCCGACTTCACATTGCCAGATACCACAGTTCATATTGGGATGTTCATACAGACTCGTGGTTAAGCGTTTAGGATTACCTTTCACTAAACGGTCAGGACGAGGGTAATCTACGGTTGTTTCACTGCTTGTTAAGCCTTGACCGGCAAGCCAGAGATCAGACATTTTAAAATCCCTATATAAACAAAAGCCCCAATAAAATTGAGGCCTGGAAAAATACATTTAAAACTTAGTGTGCTTCAGGCACAGCCATGAGGAATTCACGACGGTCTTCTTTATTGGTTTTAAAATCACCGATAAAAGACACTGTACGGGTTGTGGATTCCTGTTTGCTGACACCACGCATCATCATACACATGTGAGCAGAGTCAATCACAACAGCAACACCACGTGCCTGAGTTACTTCAGCAACGGCTTCAGCAATCTGCTGTGTCAGCTGTTCCTGAATCTGTAGACGACGGGCAAACATTTCAGTGATGCGGGCAAATTTAGATAAGCCTAAGACATTGCCTTCCGGCAGATAGGCAATATGGACACGACCATGAAACGGCAGTAAATGATGCTCACACAGCGAATAAAATTCGATGTTTTTGACCAGTACCATTTCATGGTTATTGGAAGGGAAGACTGCATTATTGGTCACTTCTTCCAGTGTTTTGCTATAGCCAGACGTCAAGTACGAAAAAGCTTTAGCCGCACGCATAGGCGTATCTTTCAGACCAGGACGATCCAGGTCCTCGCCAACGGCAGTTAAAATATTTGCGTAGGATTGCTGCATAGACATAAAACGTGTTCACTTTATACGGGTTGAACAAGGACGGCATTGTAGCAGAAAAAAAGCTGATTTTTGCTAATCATAAGATAAACCGTCACTTAGGAGGGGTATTTCCCAGTTAAAATCAAGGGTTATGATGTGGTGTTAAATTTAGGGTTTTTCTCAGCACGTTTCAGCAGGACTAAAACTGCGCCCGTTCCACCCTGTTTTTCAGGTGCGCTGACAAATGCCAGTACATCACGATGCTGACGAAGCCAGCCATTGACATAGGTTTTGAGAATGGCTTCAGGACCTTTGCCATGCACAATCTTGATGACATTCTGGTTTTCTGCTTTAGCAATCTGAATAATCTGTAACACCGCAGAACGCGCTTCTTCAACAGTACAGCCATGTAAATCCACTGCCTCAAACCAGCGAAGATTTCCTGCTTTCAGATCTTCAAAAACTTTGTGCTGTAAGGTGGCAATACGATAGCTCAATGTTGCCTGACTTGCGACTGGATTTAATACAGCCTGTGTATCTGATAATTCTGCATCATCAGTTTCAAATGCACCTTCTGCAGCAGCACGTTTTGCTAATATTTTTGCATCGGGTTTTTTACGCACATCTGTACGTTCGATTTTAGCAATATTGCTGTTGTCGATTTTCTTTACACCACCTAAAGCTGTTTTAAATAAATCAGCATCACTGATTTCTTCAGGTGCAACTTCCTGCACTTTCTTCTGTTCATGTTGTGACGCCACTTTAGAAGAATGTGGATGGGTGATTTGTTTTTTGAACTGTTTTAATAAATCGAGCTGTGATTTAGAGAAGGGTGAATCTGAATTACTCATAATTGCAAAAAAACAGTAAATGACCATATTTGCTGTGAATTATAGTCTGATTTCATTGAAATTTGAACCGAAATACATAGCGCTAACCATTCACGGACTACTTTCAGGTCAGCATACAGAGACAATTGTTGAGCTTCGTCATGATCTGAAACGGCTCTGTTTTTCATGCCAGAAGTACTTTCAGAGGCAGCCTGGTCAGAGTGACTGAGCTGTACAGTGATGTTGGATGCAGATGACATACCTGTTTGATTTACAAACATGAAAATTATAGTGTTATAATTAATATTTATATTTTACAGATACTTAATTAAATATTAATGAAAACTGAACTGATTGTTTTAGCGATAGGTATAACGGTTAATACGGCAACTTTTGCAGAGGGGTTTAACTGGGGGAAGGTGAAAGAGGGTTTAACAACCTATGTACTGAATCCTGTTCTTTTACCCAATAACCCTGAACTGGTACGTGGCAAGGTTATTGGGGAAGATGCCAATGCTGCACCGGAAATCAACAGTAAGATGACATCCAGACAGATTACATTTGCCATCAGTTATTATGAAAAGCTTTTTGATCAGAAAGTGTCAGAGTTTGTTCAGGCAAACCGGGATGATCTGGATCTGAGCCGAAAGATTAAAATATTATGTGAAGCTGAAAGTGCCGCGATCAATGTGATGCAGGTTCATATGTCGAATGGAGGAAGGAAAGATTTACCAGCTGCTGCTCTAAAGCTGATGTCAGAAAAAGATAAGTATTACAACGAGCAGCGAAGAGAAATGGTGTATGAGCAAAGACGTGTGAATGGTTCCAATGTGAACTGTTTTGATTATTTTCCATATAAATAAAAATAAGGTATATCTCTGTTTCCTGGTTATTTCAGGACATGGCTGTTTATTTAAGCTGAAAATTTTTAAAATAAAAAAAGCTCAGGATGTGTTCAGCCTGAGCTTTTTGATTGATGGAGCTGATTTATTTTACAGTTTCAGGCACACCAAACAATTCAGTAAACGCATGATCAGGGCGAGGCTGTTTCATAAAACTTTCACCAACCAGGAAAGCGTGAATATCATGTTCCTGCATCCTGCGTACATCATCAGGCGTTGCGATGCCACTTTCCGTGATCAGTAAGCGTGATGGATCAAGTAACTTTTTCAAACGGAATGATGTATCCAGATCAACATCAAAAGTTTTTAAGTTACGATTATTCACACCCAGCAAACACCGCTCAGAAAGGCGTAAAGCACGTTCAAGCTCATCTTCATCATGC
This sequence comes from Acinetobacter chinensis, assembly GCF_002165375.2. Taxonomy (NCBI): domain Bacteria; kingdom Pseudomonadati; phylum Pseudomonadota; class Gammaproteobacteria; order Moraxellales; family Moraxellaceae; genus Acinetobacter; species Acinetobacter chinensis. The sequence goes on along the minus strand of NZ_CP032134.1, from coordinate 2,528,852 downwards.
ACTTCTACAAGTACATCCAGATTTTGCTCAAAAGCAGTTTTCGACATTTCTTCAAGCTGCTGATCTGACAGGCAGGACACAATCAGTAAAATACAGTCTGCATGCAATGCACGCGCCTCAATGACCCCATAAGGATCAATCAGGAAGTCTTTACGCAAAGCAGGCAAGCTGCAGTGACTGCGTGCAATCTGAATGTTTTCATCTGCACCCTGGAAGAAATCAGTATCTGTCAAAACGGATAAACATGCAGCACCTGCCTGTTCATACTGTTCTGCAATTTCAGCAGGATTGAAGTTTTCACGAATGATGCCTTTCGAAGGAGATGCTTTTTTAATTTCAGCAATCACACCTGGGCGTTTACTTTGTAAAGACTGTGCAAAACCACGGACAGGCGTTGCAGCCTGAGCAAGTTCCTCAATATCTTTCAAACTGCGTTGCTTTAAACGTACAGCAAATTCTTCGTATTTACGGTCTACAATTTTACCTAAAATGGTATTGGCAATATCCACCATGATTTTTCCTTAATTCTTATGCTTCATACTGTTTCAGTGTTTTTGTGAACTCTGCCAGAACACCCATTTTTTCTAAAGCCTGTCCGCCATAGATAATGTCATGTGCCAGTGCCACACCCTGTTTATAGCTGTTGGTCAACCCAGAAACATAGATGCCTGCGCCTGCATTTAGGGCAATCATGTTGGCAGCTTTTTCACCTTTGGCAGATTTTTTCTTGCCTAAAGCATCCTGGATCAAAGCCAGGCTCTCAGCAGCGCTGTCTACAGACAGACCGGTCAATGTCTGAGATTCAATATCCACATCTTCGGGTTGAATCGTCCATTCAGTCACTTCACCATTTTTCAGCTCTGCAACATAGGTTGCAGAAGCCAGGCTGATTTCATCCAGTCCATCTCTGGAATGAACCACCATGACGTGTTCAGCCCCTAACTGTTTCAGAACTTCTGCCATCGGTCGGCATAATTCACTGGAAAACACACCAATCACAAAACGACGCACTCCAGCCGGATTCGTAAGCGGGCCAAGTAAGTTGAAAATGCTGCGGAAACCTAATTCTTTACGGGGACCTGCAGCATATTTCATCGCTTTATGATGATTCGGTGCAAATAGGAAGCCAACGCCCATTTCACGGATACAGCGTTCAGTCTGTTGCATATTCAGATCCAGGTTAATGCCAGCCTGCTCAAGCAGATCAGAAGAACCTGATTTTGAAGAAACGCCACGGTTACCATGTTTGGCAATGGTTGCACCCGCAGCTGCAATCACAAAAGAAGATGCTGTTGATACATTAAATAAGTTCTGACCGTCACCGCCAGTGCCCACAATATCAATCAGATGAGGAATATCACTGACATCAATCTTAATGGCAAATTCGCGCATTACACGCGCAGCAGCTGTGATCTCATCAATACTTTCACCTTTCAGGCGGAGTCCCATCATAAATGCACCAATCTGGGCATCTGTTGCTTCACCGCTCATGATGATGCGCATGACATCTTCCATTTGCGGCTGGGTCAGTTCAATGTTTTTAGTAATATTGTTTAACGCTTGTAAAATATCCATCAGTTTCACTGTGCCTGTTATGCGTAAATATCAAGAAAGTTTTTAAAGATCTGGTGACCGTGCTGGCTTAAAATGGATTCAGGATGAAACTGCACACCTTCAACAGGCAGTGTCTTATGCTTTACACCCATAATTTCTTCCATAGAGCCATCAGCTTCATTGGTCCAGCAGGTGACTTCAAGGCATTCGGGAACAGTCGCCTGATCAATCACTAAAGAATGATAGCGCGTTGCTGAAAACGGAGAAGGTAGATTGCTGAATATGCCTTTATCACTATGATACATATCAGATAAACGACCATGCATCACAGTTCTGGCACGTACAATGTTGCCACCAAAGGCCTGACCAATTGCCTGATGTCCAAGGCAGACACCCAGCAGTGGAATTTTTCCTGCAAAATGCTGAATGGCAGGAATTGAAATTCCCGCTTCAGACGGAGAGCAGGGACCAGGCCCAATCACTAAATACTTAGGTTGCCATCGTTCAATATCTTCCAGAGTCACGGCATCATTACGGACAACTTTTACTTCCTGATTTAACTCGCCAAAATACTGGACGATGTTATAGGTAAAAGAGTCATAATTGTCGATCATGAGAAGCATACTTAGCATATCCCTTAGAAATTTATACATTTATTTTGTTTGTGGGTTTCAGTACCCGTGTCGTATCCATGCAGGATGGAATGCCGGACAGGAACAAAATAAAAAGCCTGCCAGGTGCAGGCTACTTTATCAGAGTTTGTAACGCTTGTGATCACTTCATTGACATAACTGTTTAATCACTCCCTGTACTTGTATTTATAGCTTCAGTGACTTCAGCCTGTTTTACGGGCATGCCATAAACAACTGGAGTGAAATATCATTTTTTAATATGACTGTTTGATTAAGCGATGTATGTATTGACTGAATATGCGAGGCGAGCTGGAATATACTGATGATGTTCAGGATAGTTGATACAGTGAAAATATAATATTCATAAATAAATATTTGAGAATGGTGGTGGAGTCTTCAGCTGAATATTGAAAAGGTATTTCAACTTGAATGAAATACCTTTATTTTAATGATCAGATGTTTTAAGCATCAGATTTTTTTTGTTCGCTGTTGCTGTTTTTTGAATTTTCAACAGTCATATTCTGTGGTTCAGATGTAAAATCAAAACTTGGAATAATAGGCATTGCTAATGCTGAAACAGATGTGAATGGAGATAGTATAACTAAAATTGCGAGTAATTTGCTTTTTGAACCGAACATAATATTGCCTTAAAATTTAATAAAAAATATAAAAATCAGTAATTTGACTGTTGTTAAATTTAATAATAATCAGGATTTTTTTAATATCCCTGAAATTTGGTATTTGGAGGTTTTTGTGTAGTTATTAAGTCCAGTGTGAAATATATTGACATGTATAATTTCTTGTTCTTTTAATTTTAAAATGATTATTATTAATTAATTATCTTGGTGAGAATTTGGATTTTATGTGATCAGAAGTTGTAGTAAAGGAATATTTTTATGAGTTTAAAAATATTCTGAATCACGGTTTATTATTTAATAAAATATAATAAAGAATAGTATATTGATGATTTTTTGACTGAAGGCTTTGTGGGATGTTCAGTATTAAAATGATCTGATGGTTAAGTGGACAGAAGTTGAATATGAGACTTTCAGTTCTGATCCATTTTCATCATTGCTGATAAGGGTAGTATTTTTAACAACCAACTCACAGTGTAAATATCAGTGCTTTGTTGAACCTGTCGTTGCTTTCTGAATGATTTGACAGCATGACTGCTTTCATCCCATGAGTAACTGGGCTGTGTATCTCGTTAGCGATTCAATAATCTCAGGGAAACAACGGTATTCATATTGTGAAGAAGAAGGGCACACAATAAAAATTTTATGCCTGGTTGAATAAACAGAAGGACCAGATCAATCAGGATGATCGCTTATTCTTCAGAGCTGTAATAAGTGTTTAACAAGTGAACAGTGGCACCAGGATTATTATGGTGCATTTTTATGCGGGGTGGTGGAGAAAGTCATTTTAAAGGCTTTTCCTTTACGGAAATACATCAGAAAGACACTCACAGACAAAGGGTATTGCACCAAATTGGTTCACTATATAGGGCATTTCCAATAAAAGTGAAAGAGAGTGTCTGAATATGGTGCATTTGCTATAGCACTCAGTATAATAGTACTAAAGAAAGGTAGACGAGTTGATGTTTCTGTATGAAAAATCAACATTTTAGCTTTGTTTTTAAAAGTTGGTACGGGAATTGCTTAATCACTACCAACTACTAACACGCACTTCGCGAGTGCAACAAAAAAACATCGGAGCAAATGAGCATGGCCAACAAAGTCCTTCAACTCATACAGGAAAGTGGCGCAAAATGGGTCGATTTTCGCTTTACTGACACTAAGGGTAAAGAGCAGCACGTAACTTACCCGGCGGACAGTATTGATGAAGATACTTTTGAAGACGGAAAAATGTTTGACGGTTCTTCAATTGCAGGCTGGAAAGGCATTGAAGCATCTGACATGATTTTACGTCCAGATGCTGAAACAGGTTTCATCGACCCGTTCTTTGCTGAACCTACAGTTGTTGTGACTTGTGATGTGATCGAACCATCAACAGGTCAGGGTTATGAACGTGACCCACGCTCTATTGCTCGCCGCGCAGAAGAATACCTGAAATCTACAGGTATCGGTGATACTGCATTCTTCGGTCCTGAACCAGAATTCTTCGTATTTGACGAAGTTAAATGGGACATCGACATGTCTGGCGCTCGCCATACACTGATCGCTGAAGAAGCTGCATGGTCAACTGGTAAAGACTACGAAGCAGGTAACTCGGGTCACCGTCCACGCGTTAAAGGCGGTTATTTCCCAGTACCACCAGTTGATTCTTCTCAGGATATGCGTGCAGATATGTGTGCAAAAATTGAAGATATCATGGGTCCTGGTCGTGTAGAAGTACATCACCACGAAGTTGCATCATGTCAGCTTGAAATTGGTGTGAGCTTCAACACGATGGTTCGTAAAGCGGACGAAGTACAGCAGTTCAAATATGCAGTATGGAACGTTGCGCACCAGTATGCGAAAACTGCAACCTTTATGCCTAAACCAATGGTTGGCGATAACGGTTCTGGTATGCACGTTCATATGTCTATCTCTAAAGATGGCAAGAACCTGTTTGCTGGTGATGAATATGCAGGTCTGTCAGAAATGGCACTGTACTTCATTGGCGGTGTGATCAAACACGCTCGTTCATTGAACGCAATTACTAACCCTTCTACAAACTCGTACAAGCGTTTAGTTCCGCATTTCGAAGCACCGATCATGCTTGCTTACTCAGCACGTAACCGTTCTGCTTCCATCCGTATTCCTTACGTTTCAAGCCCTAAAGGCAAGCGTATTGAAGCACGTTTCCCTGATCCAATGATGAACCCGTACTTAGGTTTTGCTGCATTGCTGATGGCTGGTCTTGATGGTATCCAGAACAAGATCCACCCAGGTGAAGCTGCAGACAAAAACCTGTACGATCTTCCTCCTGAAGAAGAAGCAAAAATCCCGACTGTTGCACACAGCCTGGATATGGCGCTTGAAGCACTTGCAGCGGATCATGACTACCTGCTTAAAGGTGGCGTATTTACTAAAGATATGCTCGATGCGTACATTGAACTTAAAACTGAAGAAGTGCGTCGTCTGAACACGACTACTCACCCAGTTGAGTTTGACATGTACTACAGCCTGTAATTCTTTTTAGAATATAAGCTTGAAAGCCCGCTGAATGCGGGCTTTTTTGTTGCTGATCATTGTGTAATACATGGTGAAATATAGTTCTGGATAACAGTCATTATGCGGTTCTGTTTTTGTATTATGTACAGATAGAGTAGCATGAGTTTAAGATCGGAGAAATATGTCAAAACCACGCAAAAAACATACGGGCTTTTTCCCCTGGATTGATGCTCAGGATCAGAGTAAAGGATTTAAACTGAACTTTTCGGAAGTGACTTATATGGAGCTGGGTCGGACTATTGAGGGTTATAAACAGGCGCAGTTTATTGCCTTAAAAAATCCTGAGCTGGCACTGGATTTTGACTATCCTGAAATTTTTTATATCAGTGCAGAAGGTCTGATTTTAATTAAAACACCTCAGGGTAAATTTGAAACTGTAGCGAAAACAGACAATGCTTAAATGCATCTCAGAGACTGAAATTTAATAAAACAGGTTTATTATGCTAAATGCTGATAAATAAAGTTGTGAGATGCCTGAAGGGCTGCTCAGCTTATTGTAAAAGAAGATCTTTTTAGATTTAAATGGTTGTGGATTAAGATTTTCTGATTATTCAGTACAGGTGAAATGCCAGGTCTGCTCGACTAAAGTCTAAAGATTAAACACATTTCGTAAAGCCTGAACCTCTGTTTATACGATTGATTCAACAGAGGAAATTCTTCATTTTGAACATCCTTTTGTCAGGGATGCTTAAAATGAAAAAGTCCTTAATATCGCTGTCTATTATATCAGTACTGTTCAGTCCGGTTGCTTTTGCAGGAGGGCTGTCTGTAGGCAGTCCTGAAGCTCAGGCAGGACAGTTAAAACTGAATGGTGCAATCCGTACCCGCTATCAGCATAAAAATTTTGCAGATGATGCGAGTGAGGGTACAAACGGTGACTGGAAACTGGCTGATATTAAACTGGTGCTGAATTATGAAAATCCGAACTGGCTGGGTTCGGTGGATGCACGCTGTTATCAGTATGACCGTCTCTGCGATGCCATTTTTCTGACCAATGCATGGGTTGGTTATAAAATTGGTGCTGAACAGAAACTGACAGCGGGTTTACAGCCTGTGGATTTTGGCTTTGGGCGTTTCTGGGGTAACAGTTATTACGAAACTTTATTTAATACACTGGGTTTTGAGGATGTGCATAACCTGGGACTTAAATATCAGTTTAAAAATAAAGATTATGACCTGAAACTGGGCTTTTACCCTGTAGATGGCGGTAATTTTAAAGGTACTTCAAAAGATTCCAGCCGTTACACAGGAAACTTTGTAAAAGCAGATGATCTGAGTGCAGGCACGGATATTGAAGAAAAAAATATGTGGGTTGCCCGTGCAGCACGTAAGTTTCAGTTAAATGAAGCTGAAAACTTCAGTACAGAACTGGGGGCTTCCGTCTGGCTGTCAGAGCTTGAAAATAAAAAAACAGATCGGACTGGGCATAAAAATAACTGGAATGTGTTTGCAGTCACCAGTTATGACAGCTGGCAGTTGATGACACTGGCGGGTCAGCAGAAAATAAATAATAAAGATCTGGATATGCCTGAGAGTTCAACCATAGGTGCATTTGATTATCCATATCAGATTGCCAATGATGGTAAATATGCCATGGCAGAAGTGAACTATGCTGTGAAGCAGGATTTTCACGGGATCACAGGGATCAAACCTTATCTGTCTTACAGTCAGTTCTTTAAGGATGAAGCGGGTTATAAGGATTCAAACCGTGTAATCGCAGGTGTAGCATTTAACTACAAACAGGTTGGCGTACAGGCAGAGTATATCCTGTCCCGTAATGATGCCATGATTGGTGGTACTGCTGATGCGCTCGCACAGGGAGATAACAACAGCTGGAATAAGCTGATGTACCTTGCTGTCGGTTATTACTTTTAACACTTTGTCAGTATAAAGTAGCCAGGTCAGTGGTTTCATTGACCTGGTTCAGAACACTAAGCAGTACATAGAGGCTGTTGAGATAAAAATAATAATTACAGGAAAACTTTTTCAGTCAGCAGACTTTCATTTGGGGTGATTTTCGGTAATGGCTGACCCCGTTCAAGTAAATTCAGATGGCTTAAACGGTTATTCAGTTCGGTCTGAATAAATACAATACAGGTTTTCAGCTTGGATGAACTTTTCAGGCGTGATGGATAGACTGCCCAGATATCTGCATCCTGCCAGAAATCAGTCAGAATGTGCTGAAGTTTACCCGTTGCTATTTCTTCTGCAATATCCCATACAGAGCGCAGCATAATACCGTGCCCCTCAATTGCCAGTTCCTTGATGATGTCACCGTTGTTGGAAATGATACGTCCATTGACCCGGGTGGAGGATTCATCGTGATAATTGCGAAGTTTCCATAGACCAGCCGGCTGATCACGTTCGCTGACCACCAGGCAGTCATAGTTTTCCAGGTCATCCAGTGAGTCGGGTTCACCAAACTTCTGAATATAAGCAGGGGAAGCACACAGAATCCGATAATTGGACAGCAGCTTCTTGGCAATCATGTTAGGTGCAATGTCATTGCCAATACGGATATCCAGATCAATGCCATGCTGAATAAGATCAAGCGTATGGTCAATGGTATCAAACTGAATTTCAAGTTTTGGGAATAAATTCATTAACTTAGAGAGGATTGGTGCGACATACTGACGCCCGAATCCGAAACTGCTGACAATGTCAATTCGACCTGTGGGTGTATTCTGAGGATTGTTCACCAGTTCACTCAATTCATCGAACTCATTGAGGATGTTGGCGACCCGCTCCAGAATCAGTTTTCCATCTTCAGTCAGGCTGACATGACGGGTACTCCGGTTGAACAGAGTGCAGCTGAGATTGTTCTCTAAGATATTGATTCGCTTACTGACATAAGCAGGAGACGAACCCAGTTCATCTGCGGAAGCTACAAAACTTTTGCGTTTTGCCACTACACAGAAAACCTTTAAATCTGACAGGTTTGGTAGATTATTCACGATCTGTGTCCATGGGGAAAATGGTTAACTTATTGATCATTTATGCCCGAAAAAGCATCTTAGTCACTGTTAAGGAAACCGAAAGATGTGTATCGGAGCTTGATAAGCCGGGAATACAGAGTCGTAGATTTTGCCTGAAATGGTGTAATGCGATGTTTGTACCACAAGGTTCAAAGGTAGTAAAGGCAGTGTCACTAAAGTATGACTACAGATCATTCTCTGAAAGCTTACTGATGTAGAACAGCTCAGCCACCCAGGAATTTCTTCCTGCACATCTTTTTAAATTACTGCCTGGCAGAACGGCAAAATATACCGGTTCAGCCTTGGGTAAATATCGACCTTGATCACTGTCTGTCAAGCAGTGAGAGAGAGAATTCAGTGACAGGGACGGGCTTTCGGACTGTGTGAAAACAGAATCTGAAAGTGTCTGGAGCAGAGTTTTACCAGGTGATTCATCGGGTATGAAACTGTTCCTGACCGTATGAACAGTACAGCTTTTTAAGGGGTAATTGCAGCTGGATATCAATTCAGGCAATTGGTGTACTGATCGGAGATGCGCTGTGATCTGTCATTCTGGAACTGATCCGTATGCGGTCAAGTTTCATAAATTAAGGATTTATGGATATGGATGGTAGTAACTCAAATGTAAAGCTGGATAAGGTGCTGACCATCAGCAGTCTGGCAGTTGTATTTAGTTCTGTCCTCGCACTGGCGATCTATTCGAAAGAATCCATCGCCTTTGCAGAAAAACTGCTGTACTGGAGTACATCAATTTTTTCAGCACCAGTTTTGCTTTTCGGTTTTTTTGCCTGCCTGTTTGTAGTCGGGCTGGCATTCAGTAAATATGGACATATTAAATTAGGTGAGGGAAAGCCTGAATACAGTACGCCATCATGGATTTTCATGTTTATTCTGGCGGGTCTGGGGTCTTCCACACTGTACTGGGGTTTTCTCGACTGGGCTTATTACTATCAGACACCTGGTTTAAATATTGCTCCCAATACACCTGAAGCACTGAAGTACAGTGTTCCTTACTCTATGTTCCACTGGAGTTTCAGTGCATGGTCCATTTATGCACTGGCATCCATTCCAGTGTGTTACAGCTTCCATGTACGCAAAAACAAAGGTTTGAGCCTGGCTTCAATTATTGAAGCAGTGACAGGTTTCAAAGCAACGGGCATTGTGGGACGTACCGTGGATCTGCTGTTCCTGCTGTGTATGTTCGGTGCGCTGACCATTTCACTGGTACTGACTGCAATTACATTCACCAATATTCTGTCATCGCTGACCGGTATTCCAAACACCTTTATGACCAATGTCATTATTGTTGTGTCGGTATCGGTACTGTTTGCTCTGAGTTCATATGTCGGTATGGATAAAGGGATGCAGCGTCTGAGTCAGATGGTGTGTTATGGCGTTGTTGCTTATGCCATTTATATTTTCATTTTTGGTCCAACACATTTCATTCTGAACAACACCATCAGCAGTGTGGGAACCATGTTCTCCAGTTTTGTGGCAATGAGTCTGTACACAGACCCTATGGGCGATGGCAAATTTACCCGTGAATGGACTGTGTTTTACTGGTTGTGGTGGACGTCATATGCACCGGGTGTTGCACTGTTTGTAACACGTGTGTCCAAAGGTCGTACGATCCGTGAAGTACTGATGGCGATGGTGCTGGGCGGCAGTATCGGTATGTGGTTCTTTATGGGGATCTTTGAGAACTTCAGTGTTTATCACTTCATGAACAACATCATTGATGTTCCACATATTCTGAGTACTCAGGGTGGTGAAGTTGCGATTGCACAGCTGCTGAACATGTTGCCTGCGGGAACAGTGATGATGTGGGTTTTCCTGATCATTATGGTGATTTTCCTTGCAGCACATATGGATGCAGTGGGTTATGCCGTTTCTGCAACCTGTTCACAGAACCTGGCTGAAGGGCAGGACCCATCCCGTAATATCCGTCTATTCTGGTGTGTCATGCTGACTCTGGTTCCACTGGCGATGATTTTCTCCAAAGCGCCACTGGACACTATGAAAGCAGCAACAGTTGTCTGTGCACTGCCATTTATTGTGATTATCCTGGTGCAGACCTTCGGTCTGGTGAAATGGCTGAAACAGGACTATGCAACCTTGCCATCACACATGATTGAACAGGGCGAGATCAGTGCTGCGCTGAAAGAGCTTCAGGAAAAAAATGAAAGCGTTATTCAGCAGGTACTGAGTACTGACATTAATTCTGAAAAAGAAGGTAAATCGGTATGAATGCAAATTCAGAAGTCGTTTTGACCGAAGACATGCAGATGTTTGACTACTGGAGCCAGGTGTACAGCCCGGCAGACAGACATATTGACTCTTTGCGTGCGGCTTATGATGCATTTCTGCAACATTACACTTTACCTCGTACTGAGCAGATGGAAGTTGAAGACTTTGATCTTAAGCTCAGTACACATGAGGTTTCCATGCGGGTGTTCAATCCTGCCCAGCCTGCACCTTTGCAAGGCTGGAAATGGATTTTTTATGTCCATGGTGGCGGTAATGTTGTTGGGGGTGCTGACTCACACGAATATATTGCTCGACAGCTGTCCCGCGATCTGAACCTGAAAGTGTTCCTGGTGGAATACGGTCTGTTTCCAGAGTTCTCATGGCAGCAGGGACTGACAGACTGTATGGAAGCCTATCAGCAGATCCGTACAGATGCAGCACAGTGGCAGATTCAGGCAGATGAATCTGTGATTGCGGCTGATGCTTCTGGATGTTCAATTGCGCTGAGCATGCAGCAACAGCTGGCAGCACAGCAGACAGATATCAAAGCCATGACACTGTTTTTCCCGACATTTACATCTGAACAGACATCGGTTGCGGTGAACAGTCTGGTGTATCAGGTAGAACAGCAGGCACTGGTACAGCAATGGTTTGAACCATCAGCGCTGTCTGTTGAAGACTCAAGAACTGTTCCTGCACTTGCTCAGGTTTCTGTGCAGACTTATGTTGCAGTTGCTGAAGCTGATGACTTTAAAGCAGTCACTCAGGCTTTGCTGGATCAGCTGAAGCAGAACAATACCCCGTTTGAAACCGTGACAGCCCAGGGGCTTCGTGGCAGTTGTCTGCCATTGATGCGGGATTGTCCTGAAACTGCGGCGGTTTATGAAGCAGCGGTCAATTTTATTTCTCATCAACTGAATAATTAATAAATTTTCAATTTTAAAGGAGCAGCTTACTGTGAACTCACTTGAGAAAATTCCACACGTGGAAGAAACAGAGAAATTACCTGAAAACTTCTGTCAGGATCCAGATAACGCATGGACTGTACCAAAAGTTTTCTATACATCTAAAACCGTTTTTGAGCGTGAAAAAGATGAAATCTTTGCAAAAAGCTGGATTGCGGTAGGCCACTGCAGCGAAGTTGCAACACCTAACCAGTATTTCACCCGTAAAGTGATCGGTGAAAACATTATTGTTATCCGTGGCAAAGACAGCGTGTTACGTGCGTTCTATAACGTATGTCCACACCGTGGTCACGAGCTGATGACAGGTGCGGGAAAATCCAAAAACGTGATTACCTGCCCATACCATGCATGGACATTCAAACTGGATGGTTCACTGGCACTGGCGCGTAACTGTGAAAACGTGGCAAATTTTGATAAAGAAAATTCAAACCTTGTATCACTCAAAGTTGAAGAACATGCAGGTTTTATTTTCATTAACATGGACCCTGAAGCGACTTGTGTAGCTGATCAGTTACCTGGCTTTGCTGAAAAACTGGGTGAAGCATGTAAAGTTGTGAAAGACCTGAAACTGGCTGCACGTTTTGTAACGGATACACCTGCAAACTGGAAAGTGATTGTAGATAACTATCAGGAATGCTACCACTGTGGTCCAGCTCACCCGGGCTTTGCTGACTCTGTTCAGGTGGATAAATACTGGCACACTATTCATGAAAACTGGACGCTTCAGTTCGGTCATGCACGTTCTTCTGAAAAGTCGTTCAAACTTGATCCTTCAATCAAAGATCCATCTTTCAGTGGTTTCTGGACCTGGCCAAGCACCATGTTCAACGTACCACCAGGTGGCGACTTCATGACTGCCATCTATGAGTTCCCTGTAGATGAAGAAACAACACTTCAGCACTATGACATCTACTTCTTGAATGAAGAGCTGACTCAGGAACAGAAAGATCTGATCGAATGGTACAAGCATGTATTCCGTCCAGAAGATTTAAACCTGGTTGAAAGTGTACAGCGTGGTCTGAAATCACGTGGTTACCGTGGTCAGGGTCGTATCATGACTGACCAGCAGCGTTCTGGTATTTCTGAGCATGGTATTGCTTACTTCCAGAGTCTTGTCGCGAAGTATCACCAGTAATCGGGTCAACAATATTTCAGATCAGGGATGAGCCCATTCTCATCCCTTGTCTGATTCAGCCAACAGAGTAGGATTAAAAGATGCTTGATTTACAGGATAATGATTTATTTCAACAACACGCTTTCATTGATGGTCAATGGGTCAATGCTCAGGATCAGGACAGCGTTATTGTCACTAACCCTGCAACTGATGAAGAAATCGGTTCAATTCCAAATATGGGACAGGCAGAAGCACTGGAAGCCGTTGAAAGCTCATATCGTGCTTTACAATCATGGAAAGCATTGACAGCACAGCAACGTGCTGACCTGCTGCTGGCATGGCACAGATTAACCCTGGATAATGCAGAAGATTTAGCCCGCATTATGACTGTTGAGCAAGGTAAACCGCTTGCTGAAGCACTGGGCGAAGTCAGATATGCAGCATCATTCATTCAGTGGTTTGCCGAAGAAGGCAAACGTGTTTATGGTGATGTGATTCCAACCACCAACGCAGGTCAGCGTTTCTTAGTGACCCGTGAACCTGTTGGTGTTGTTGCAGCGATCACGCCATGGAACTTCCCACTGGCAATGATTACCCGTAAAGCAGCTCCTGCACTTGCAGCAGGCTGTACGATTGTCATTAAACCTGCCAATGAAACACCTTACTGTGCGCTTGCGATTGCAAAACTTGCTGAAAAAGCAGGTATCCCTAAAGGTGTGATTAACGTTGTGACCGGTAAATCTGCGGAAATCGGTTCAGTATTTACATCTCACGAAAAAGTGAAAAAACTGACATTTACAGGTTCTACGCCTGTCGGTCGTTTACTGATGCAGCAGTGTGCGCCAACCATTAAAAAACTGGCACTTGAGCTGGGTGGTAATGCACCACTGATCGTATTTGAAGATGCAGATCTGGACAAAGCAGTACAGGGCGCAATGCTGGCAAAATACCGCAATGCAGGTCAGACCTGTGTCTGCGCAAACCGTATTTATGTACATAAAAATGTCTATGCAGCCTTTACCGAAAAATTCGTTTCAGCAGTAAAAGCACTGAAAGTCGGCAATGGTCTGGATGAAGGTACTCAGATCGGTCCTTTAATCAATGATAAAGCGATTGTAAAAGCTCAGAAACTGATTGATGACGCATGTTCTAAAGGCGCATCGGTTGCCTGTGGCGGTCAGCGTCATGCACTGGGTTACAGCTTCTTTGAGCCGACTGTACTGACCAATGTTGATCAGTCCATGGAAATTGTAGATGAAGAAATCTTCGGGCCAGTTGCTCCACTGATTGCTTTTGAAACAGATGAAGAAGTGATTGCTCAGGCAAATGACACCATCTTCGGTCTGGCTGCTTATGTCTACACTGAAAATATCTCCCGCATTTTCAAAGTGTCTGAACAGCTTGAATATGGCATGGTCGGCATGAACTCAACTGCCATCTCCAATGAAGTTGTACCTTTCGGTGGTGTGAAGCAGTCAGGTGTTGGACGTGAAGGCTCTAAATATGGTCTGGAAGAATTTATGACCATCAAATATTTATGTCTTGGTGTCTGATAAAGACCACTGATACCCGAATGCCATTACAGCTGCTTGAAGCAGAATGATTCTGGCAGATTGATAAGGGCATGGTTTCAGCTGTTTTTACAGATTCAGAAGCAGCTGAAACCCGTGTTTAACCTATTTTTTCTGAGCCTTTATAAAGAGACTTCACCAAGGCAAAGCCTTCTGTGCAATGAGCAGAAGCAAATTCATTGTGAATGTTTCAAAGCAGGCTCAGTCTTATTCCATAGCAGGATTCCAGGATGACTGACAGTTATCAAATGTTCCCTTCCGTTGTAACAGCAGTGGAACAACTGACGCCACTGATTAAACGCTTTACATTCAAGCGTAAGGACGGCGAAAATTTCCCTGAATTTACAGGTGGAAGCCATATTATTGTCAAAATGAATGACAGGCTTTCAAATGCATATTCACTGATGAGTAATGCACAGGATTTATCCACCTATCAGGTCTGTGTACGCAAAGATGTGGAAGGTAAAGGTGGTTCTGTATTTATGCATGATCACTGTACTGAAGATTTCACACTTGAAATTTCTTCACCTAAGAATCTGTTTGAACTTGCACCAACAGGTGAAAAACACATCCTGATTGCGGGTGGTATCGGTATTACACCATTCCTGCCACAGATGGATGAACTGGCTGCCCGTGGGGCAGCTTATGAACTGCATTATGCTTTCCGTTCTCCTGAACATGCAGCACTGCTTGAAGACTTAAAACAGGGTCCTCATGGTGCAAATGTTTTTACTTATATTGACAGCGAAGGCAGTAAACTGGATCTGAATACACTGATTGGCAGCCAGCCACAGGGTACTCATGTCTATGTCTGTGGTCCAAAACCAATGATTGATGCGGTTGTGGATACCTGTAACCAGAACCGTATGCGTGATGAATATATTCACTGGGAACAGTTTGCATCCAGTGCACCGGAAAATGGTGAAGCATTTACGGTCATTCTTGCAAAATCAGGTCAGCGCATCGAAGTTATGGCGGATCAGACCATTCTTCAGGCGATTGAATCACTGAATGTGGATGTTGAATGTCTGTGCCGTGAAGGTGTGTGCGGAACCTGCGAAACAGCGATTTTACAGGGCGAAGCAGAGCATTTTGACCAGTATCTGGATGACGATGAAAAAGCATCTCAGCAAAGCATGATGATCTGTGTATCCCGTGCAAAAGGTAAGGAAATTACACTGGATCTGTAAAAGGTCTCCTTTGGCAATCGGGTTCAGACCCGATTGCATTTTTATTTCAGGCAGGGAAGTGATGAATATTCTTTTTGAACCCAGTCAGTTTGCCTCAAGGAATCAGTCTCTGCTGAACAGACTGAGTGAGCTGGATGATATGATGCGTAAATTAAAAGCATCGTCCAGGTCAGTCAAATATCAGCAGATAGAAGCCTTTCTGTCTGAAATGATCAGGTTGCATGGTCATGATATAAAAAATGATTACTACATAAAAATAGAATTTATCACCAGACTGACTCAGCTGGCAGAGCATAAAACACTGTCTGAAAAACTGAAAAAAAACTGGGATGAGATTTATCATTTTTTTGTTGAAAAATTTTCCATACAGCAAAAGCAGGAAATCTGCCTGTTTTTCCTGATTCAGTATAAACAGATTGTGAGCGATCTGCAGAATGCCAACAGACTGCATGTGGAACAGCTGTTTGATGTGGAAAAATACAGTTATCTCTATCAGAAATTTCAGGGCTTACCGAAACTGCAGTTAAACGATACGGACATTCAGCAGCTTGAACAGAAATACAATGAAGTGCTGATCCGTCAGCTGGCAAATTCATGTATACGCTTCCGACTGATTCATGAGGACTGCTATTATCTGGAAAAAATTGTCACCAATATTTTATTAAGCCGATTAAAAAAAAACGCACTCTGTTTCAGTCGGATTTATGGCTGAAAAGACTTCCTTTGCTGGAATCTGTTGAAAAAACAGAAAATGGTCTGAGCATCGTGGCAATTTCAGTTACACTAAAGCCTGTTTTTGAAGGTGGTGTAATATGCGCAAGACTCAGACATGGCAAAGACAGGATCCATCCATCCATCCTGAACTGAAATCATGGCTGTACGCATCGGGCTCACTGACCCGACAGCTGACTGAACTTGCTGGTGGTGTTTTCTGGGTTCAGCCCTTAAAAGAATATTTTCAGCGTCTGAATTTTAATGACAGCCAATGGATGAAAATGCCATATCGGCACACATCGTGGGTCAGGGACTGCTATCTGTATGGCAGTGATGAACAACCCTGGGTCAAAGCCAGAAGCATTTTTCCCATTCTGAGTTTACAGGGCAGAGCGAGACTGTTTCAGCATATCGGCAGCAAGCCCATAGGCTGGTATCTGTTTCAGCGCACTGAACCGGTCTGTGAACGCCGTGTCATCTGGCTTGAAGACGGCTGGACACGACAGAGCTGTTATACCTGGCACGGATGTAAATTTATTGTGCAGGAAACATTTTTACCCGCCTTCGAACAGTTTCTGAATACCCAGACTCAACAGACACATGGTTGATATGTCATGACTACACTGCAAGTGACCACCTGGCGTCAGCGCCTGGAAGCCTATTATTATCTTTGTCGCTTTGACAAACCTGTAGGTACTGAACTGGTACTGTGGCCTACCATGTGGGCATTATGGATTGCAGCCGAAGGTATCCCTGATCTGACCACATTTATAGCCATGCTGCTGGGAACCATTTTTATGCGGGCAGCGGGCTGTGCCATCAATGATTTTGCCGACCGCAAAGTCGATGCTCATGTTGAAAGAACCAAAGACAGACCACTGGCAACAGGTGTGATTTCAGCAAAAGAAGCCGTCTGGGTCTTTATCGCACTGGTTGCAGCCAGCGCATGCACACTGTTTTTTCTCCCGATTGCGACCTTTTACTGCGCACTTGCAGGACTGGTGCTGGCATTTGTTTATCCCTTTATGAAACGCTACACGCATCTGCCTCAGGTGGTGCTGGGCATGGCATTTTCATGGGGGATTCCGATGTCATTTACAGCAATGGGTAAACCGCTGGATTTAACCTGCTGGCTTTTATATTTTGGAAATCTGGCGTGGACTGTAGCGTATGACACACAGTACGCCATTACAGACAGAGAGTATGACCTGAAGATCGGAGTTAAATCCACAGCCATTCTTTTTGGAAAATATGATATTCAGATTATTTCACTGTTGCAGGCAATCAGTGTGCTGTTGATTGGTTTATCCATGTACAGGGCTGAAATTCTGTTTCCGTATGGTTTCATTGCATTACTGATCGTGGTGGCAGATTTTATTTTCCAGTGGACGAAAACCAGAAAGAAAGATCCACAGCTGTGTTTCTGGGCATTCAGGCACAACAGATGGGTCGGGATTATTATATTTATCGGCATTTTTATCGCTCTTTTATAATCTTTGAATGAAAAGCAGTCCTGGAAAAGGGCTGCTTTTTTTATAAAAATAACAGGCACAATTTAATTAAACTTAAGATACAAAAAATTACAGCATTTTTTTGACTATTAATTAAGCTGGTATGCGAATTTTAATGAAATATTATAAAAATATAAGGTGTGATGAGTATCACAATATAATGCTATTTAATAGAATAAGTCATTAAAAAACTAAATTAATCTGATGTTTATTGATCAAAAGGCTGTACTTTTAATAAAACATTTATAGAATATTCTTAGAGAAAAACTGCACACAAAAAGTGCGATTAATGGTACATTAGTGTAATAATTTGTGATTTTTATTCTGTTTTTGTAATTTTTAAAAATATTCAGGGTGGGGAATGAAAGGGTTAAAAACCGGAAAAGTACGGCTTCTTACAGCCTTGGCAATGCTGAGTCTTTCTGGATATTCGTATGCGTTCCCAGCGCCGGGAAGTTACATCTCCAATATCGCATCTGGTGACTATACCGATGAAACCGGTAATCTATTGGTTGTAAACTCAAACCCTGTTTCGCTTGAAGTTCAGAAAGTTTATGCGCTGACTCTGGTGCAGAATCAGAATCAGCTGGGTACGATCGGTGCTCAGGTCAGTTTCCCCCATGTACTTACAAACACGGGTAACATGCCGGATACTTATCAGTTCAGTTTAAATCAGCCGACTACAGATGATTTTAATCTGGATGGCGTGGCAGTTTATGTTGACCGCGACCAGGACGGTCTGCCGGATGACAGCAATGATCTGCTGACAGCAGCATCCACGATCAGTCTGAAACCAGGCGAATCACTTGCTGTGGTTGTCGTGGGAGGTATTCCAACGGATGCAGCGGAAAAACAGAAAAGTATTCTTGATTTGATTGCGACCAGCAGTACTGAAAGTGCTTTAACTGCAAAAGTTGAGGACACAGCTACCGTTGTGGATGACGCTGTTATTGCTTTGGTGAAAGCACAGGACAAGAGTCAGGGTGATGTCGCTGATGTTATTACCTATACACTGACTTACCGAAATAACGGTACAGCAGCACGTCCGTTAATAATTACAGACGTACTCGACAGCTCACTTGAATATGTAGCAAACAGTGCCCGATGGAACCAGGGGGCAGTTGCACTGACAGATAGTGTTGCTGCGGAAGATGCGGCAAACACAGGAATTGAATATCGGGTACTGCCTGATGGTATAACTGTTCAGGCGCAGGTGACATCGGTAGCACCACTGACTTCGGGTACACTGTCATTCCAGGTTAAAGTGAAACATGCAGAAAAAAATAAAATTCCAAATACTGCAAATTATGAATATTCAGATAAAAACTCAATTACATACACATTAAATTCCAACACGGTTAATTATACACTTTCACCATCTCTGGGTGTTGTGCTGAACAGAACATCGACTTCTGCGGCGAATGCCGGAGACCCTGATCAGACTCCCGATAACCTTGAAACAATAGCAGAGCTTAAGCCTGGACAGGAAGTTCTGTTTAAAAACTACGTCTGGAATACAGGAAATGTGACAGATGTTTACAACCTGACTTTTAGCTCACAAAACCTGCCTTCCTGTGCCAAAGTACGTTTATATACAAAAGATGGTAAAACGCTGCTGACCGATACCAATGGTGATGGTGTTGTCGATACAGGTTCGCTGGCTGCATCTGCTGTAAAAGAAATTCAGGTGGGTGTATATGCTTCCACCAGCTGCAATACAGAAACCAGCAATATTATTGTCGATGTTAAAGCAACCTCCACAACTTCAAGTGATATTACAGACCCTGTGCGTAACGTCGTGACA
The DNA here is from genome assembly GCF_002165375.2 of Acinetobacter chinensis. Taxonomy (NCBI): domain Bacteria; kingdom Pseudomonadati; phylum Pseudomonadota; class Gammaproteobacteria; order Moraxellales; family Moraxellaceae; genus Acinetobacter; species Acinetobacter chinensis. The sequence continues at coordinate 2,509,399 of NZ_CP032134.1, read as the reverse complement.
AAACTGGTTGCATCATCCTCTGAAAGTGACCTGTATAACTCAGATAAAACAGGTCAGGGCACTGGCGGTGGTGTTGGGGATATTGACGACAATGGAAAAGCCTGGCTGAAAAAAACAGTTGTTGATGGCAAAGTTGTTTTCCCTTTAGTGGCTGAAAACAGATCCACTCAATCCAATAACTACAATCTGTATGCTTCTTTTTCAGCAATAGATCCACAGAATATTACGGTAGTAACGGCTCCTGGCTTCACAGTGAAGTTCTATGAAGGCGATGCAACCTGTTCAACACTGGGTAAACAGATTACCAATACTGGAACAGTCGCAGGTGGTACAGCGAAGCAATACTGTGCTGAAATCCAGGTCGATCCATCACAACAGAATTTTGTAAAACCGATATGGTTTGCAATCCATTCACCTGTAAACCAGCAGGCTGATGCAATTAAAGATGAAATTGTCAGCAGTGTTGCGCGTCAGCTGGTACTGACCAATGACCAGCAGGGGCAGGTCAGTGTTGGCGGAAGTATTGTTTATGCACACACACTGAAAAATACAGGCACTGTGGCTGAAGGAACGCTCTCAGTTCCAGGCGAGGGTTCAGTTTTAAAATTTAAAGTGACACCACTCAAGCCTGACGACAGCTTTATTTACAGTCTTTATTATGATGCCAATAATGACGGAAAGCTGGATGCAGCAGACAAATTTATAGATGTAAACTCTGATCTGAATGTACTGACATCTGGGGTGGGCATCCCATCGCAAGGCAGTATTCAGTTGTTATTGAAAGTCAGCAGTTCTTCGACTGTGCTGCAGGGTGCCAGCAGTGCGGCTGAAATTATAGTTGAAGCAGGTGATTATAAGGGTATTACTTTAGCCGATATCAAAAATACAGATATCACAACTGTTGGCACGGTTAATATGCAGTTGACTAAATATCAGTCAACTCTTGATTGTAAAGAACCATTGGATGAGGCAAAAGTTTCGACATTGGCATTTTCAACACAGGCACTTGCAGTCGAGCCTGGGCATTGTGTGGTTTATAAACTGAATCTGCTGAATAAGGGGATATCAACTGTAAATGCTGTGCAGTTTATTGATGTGGTTCCTGCCTATACAACTTTGCATAAGGGGCCTTTGTTGGTGCCGGGTGGTACGGATGAGTCTTCTGGGGAAAAAATATCAGGTGCGGTCGGCAGTCTTGCACCAGGGGCTGAAGCAAATATGTACTTCATGATTCGTGTCAATCCACAATAATAAAAGGCGTTCAGAAATGTTTACGGAAAAGATGATTACTCGAAGTTTACGCTGGGCAATGTCTGGATTGTTAGGAGCAACTGTATCCACATTTGCACTGGCTGATACCGCTGCGGTTATCAGTAATATGGCAACAGGTGAATATAAAGAGGAAGGTTCGACTGTTGTGCAGACATCCAGGTCGAACCTGGTGCGTACCACAATTATCCCGACTTACAGTTTTACTCTGACCAGTAATAATGAAATTGATGCAGCATTGAATCAGACCGTATATTTCAACCACGTACTGACCAATACAGCAAATGCAGAAGATACATTTACTCTGAGCGCAGTTACAAATAATGGCGCGGTGGCATTAAGTCAGATTGTTGTATATCTGGATAAAGACCGCAATGGTGTGCCAGACAGCGATCAGCCTGTAACTCAGTATTCTTTAAATGCGGGTGAAGCAGTTGCTTTAATTGTAAAAGCAGTTGTTGGAGCTACAGGCGCTGTTGGTGCAGGTGGTTCACTGAAAATTACAGCGACTTCAGCTCAGTCTGGGGTAGCAGCACAGAGCAATACTGACACAGTAAAGATTACAGATAAAGCTGTACTGAGTATCCGCAAGTCATTCAATAAAGATATTGTAGTAAAAGATGATGAAGCCATTGTCCGTCTGACCTATCAGAACATGGGTACTGAAAGTGGCGAAGTCCATATTACGGATGTGCTGAATTCAGCAGAGCTGCTTTATGTATCAGGTGCTGATCTGTGGAATGGACAAGTATTAAATTCTGCATCAGGATCAAATGATCCGACAGGTATAAATTATTATTGGGATGAGGCGACAAAGACGGTGAGCGCCAGAATCACCAGTGTCCCTGCCAATGCTCAGGGTTATATTGAGTTTAAAGTCAAAGTTGTAAAAGGAACGCCAGGTCAGATTCCTAACTTTGCAGACATGACTTTTGATCATGATAAAAATACAGTTACCCCCGTTTTAACAGCAAAATCAAACACAGCCATTCTGGAAATAAAACCAGTTTATAGTTATGGTGTTGTGATCAATGCTGATGCCAGCACAGCTTCAAATGTTAATGATATTGACAGTAGAGGACCTGTGGCTACAGGTTCAACAGTGTTGTTCAACAACTGGGTCTGGAACACTGGAAATACAACTGACCGTTTCAATCTGACTATGGGAACCCATAATTTCCCTGTAGGAACAGTTCTTGAGTTTTTCCGTGAAGACGGTGTTACTCCATTGTTTGATACCAATGGCGATGGTGTTGCTGATACAGGTTATATCGAAGCAGGTGGAAAACTGCCCGTTGTTGTGAAAGCAACTTTCCCGAAAGACTATATAGATACAGCAAATACTCAGTTTGAGGTGAAACCTGTAGCTCAGTCCATTGCGGACAGTTCAAAAACAGATGACGTGACAGATAGAGTCACGCTGTCTCAGAATGATTTATCCAGAACAGTCGACTTAACAAACCAGCCCGAAGACAATGGTGTAGGCAATGGTGCCGTCTCCAATGGAGCAGCTGCATGGAAAAACCTGTCGGGTGATAATACCAAAAAAGTGATCTTTCCATTGCAGGTCAGTCATGTCGGTCTTGCAACATCATATCAGTTCAGTGCAGATGATGATGGTGTATTCAGCACATTAAAACTCCCTGCAGGCGTGTCTGGTGTTCGTTACTACGGAACTGCAGATAACTGTCAGACTGTGCTTGGAGAAATTTCTTCTACTCGTGTACTGAATAATGGTGAAACTCAGACTTACTGTGCAGTAGTGAGTCTGGATGCCACAGCTGTAACCGGGACTGTGGATATCTATTTCAGAGTGGCTTCATCTGAGCTGCCTGCACCAAATGCACAAAACGCTTATGACACCATTCATAACTCGATCAGCATCACATCTAAAAACAGTCAGGGTGGCATAACGCTTGATCCAGACCTGCGTGGGCAGATTGCACCAGGTGGCACGATTACCTATACCCACATTTTAAAACCGTGGGGCGAGCAGGTTCTGAAAGCAACAGATACTTTGACAGTGACCAATGACCAGCAGGGTTTTATCACCACACTGTATTTTGACAAAAATGATAACGGTATGCTGGATGCTGAAGATGTGCTGATGACCGATTTATCGGCAGTACCATCAGCAACACTGACAGATAAAAAGCCAGTCCGTATTTTTGCCAAAGTGGAAAACTCATCACTGGGCACAGTGGGTATTACCAACACTTCTGTCATCAGTTTAAGTGATGGTTCTACGGTGCTGGATACAGCAACGGACATTACCACCATTACCACTTCACCTGTGCGTTTAAGCAAGTTGCAGGCAAAAGATGATGACTGTAATGGAACCGAAGAAGGTTCATTTACAACAGGCATTTTGCCGATTACTAAAAATGCCGATGGTTCAGGTCAGTGTGTGATTTATCAGCTGACGGTGACAAATATGGGTGCATCAGACATTGGCAGATTTACTTTTTATGATGCAACACCAGAAGCAATGGTGATGAATAAATCACCGGTTTGTGCGGACTGTGATGCGGCGTCAATCACTGCGCCAGCTGTGGGTCAAAGTGGTGAAATTAAGGGTTCAGTCCCTGCGGTTAAAAGTGGTGCAAGCCATACCTTGGAGTTTGGGGTGAAGTATGTGGGGAACTGAGATGAAAAAAGTACTGGGAAAAAGTTTCTTATTCGGGGTGCTTTCCTGCATCAGCATTTCATCTGCATACTCAGCCAATCCGGGTGCAATGACTGTTGATGTCTCCCGTTTTGAAGTGACTGCTGTAGATACACCCTCAATTACCAAAGGGCACAGTGGTGTACAGACTGCAACCATTACAAATTTTGGACCATCGGCTGCAACGGGCACAGTCGCTGAAGTAAGGGGAGCGACAACAACGGGTGTAACGATTACCGGTGTAACCTGGGGAGCGGCAGATACAGTCTGTCCATTAACTGGTACGGTATACAGTTGCAGTGTCGGTGGTTTAAGTGTTGGTTCTACTTTTGATGTTAAAATTACTTATGCAGTCGCTCAGACTGCAACCACATCTACCTCAGTACAACAGACGACTTTAGCTGTAAAAAGTAATCAGGCAAACCTTGGTAGTGGTGCTGGTGAGAGTATTCACAGAGTTTGGGGGCGGGAGGGGAGTAGTACAAGTGCGCCTTCAGCTTATGATGCTTTTTGGGTTGGTCGAACTGCAAATGGAACTTGTACTGTTAACAGAAATTCTAATGGTGTGATTACTTCAACAACTTGTGGAACATATTCATGGGAAGGGACAAGTTTGATCGGTGCATGGCCATTAGCAGAAAAAAACCCCATAGGACAGTACCTTAGGACTGCTGCATCAAATTCCGAACTTGGAGATACTTATTACTTTGTATCTAGTGCCAATAAACCAGAACCGACGTTTGTTGACCTTGTTACAAATTTAATTGGTTATACAAATAGTCAAGTTACCTTAGCTGAACCTTCTAATAAGAGGAACTCATATACTAATAATTTACGTGCTTGGGAGTTTGAAACTTATGTTTATATTCCTAATGGAACAAGTGAAGTTAATGCTTGTGTTGGTACGCAAGGTTCACATATTGATGACGGAGCTTATATTACGATTCAAAAATCAAATAATGGAGTTTTAACAAATTCAGCTTTAATGTCAAATTCCAGGGAAAGTGTGAGGGATTCTTGGGATTCTGATAATCCTTATGTGGTGAGTTCTACTTTGACAACAGGTGGATATTATAAAATTACTTATCGAATGGTAAATCAAAATTCAATAAATAAATATGCGCAAGGATTATATGGACCCATTGGAATGTCGTTCAGTGGTGGAACATGTAGTAATACAGAATTACAGAAACTGTTGGAAACAGGCTTTCCAACCACCATTACTGTTCTGGATAAGGCAGACCTGGCTATTACCAAAACAGTTGATAAAGCAACTGTAAAAGTTGGTGACTTACTTACCTATAAGTTGAAAGTATGGAATAAAGGTGTTGCTGCTGTCACGGGTGCAATTGTTACTGATAATGTACCGGCAGATTTAGCCAGTGTGCAGGTTGTATGTAAGGCAGTGGGGACTGCAACATGTCCGGCTTCTATTTCAAATATAAACAATTCCAATAGCCGCAGCATTACTTTGGGTTTATTGCCTTTGGTTGGTAAAGATTCAAATAATAATGATGCCAATTATCTTGAATTTACACTGACAGGTTTGCTTTATAAAGAGCCATCTGGGACTTCAGTTTCAAATACTGCAACCATTGCATTACCTGCAGGTCTGACGGATACGGATCCAACCAATAACACTTCTACAGTATCAACTGTAGTTACCAAAAACACACCTATTACAAATGGTGAATCTGAAAATATGTGTGTAAGTGCTCAGTCAGTGAATTTAATAACCGATACAAAATTTTATTCATATATTGACAATAGTATTTTAAGTTCACAAGGATTTGCAGTAAATCCAGCTATATCACCTTATTCAGTTGCTTATGGTACAGGAGCTAATGGTGCATTACAGTTACAGGGGAAAATTAACTGGTCTTATGGAAATCCTCGAGTCACAGGTTCAACACTTAAAATTTATGTAAATGGTACGCCGTATGCTGTGCTGACGACTCCAGGTGCCAGTGTAAATAATGATGCTACATTTACTGCTTTAAATGGAGCAACTGTAACACCAGTAAGTTTTACTGTTGGTCAATATAATACTGCGCCATCAGCGGTTAATTTCACTGTAACTTTACCAACGACAGTTGTGTCCAGTTTAAGTACTTTAAATGTGGATTTTCAAAATATCAGTCCTAACAAAAGTGCAAATGATGCGGGCGATGACATTGGTTTCAGTCTCAATAATTTAAATGTCTGTTTAAAACCAACCTTTGAGTTAAAGAAAATCTCAGAGGGTGGTACGGATGCTTTTGAATTTGAAAACTTCAGTAATCTGGCTGCAAATGCTTCATATCAGATTCAAAGTGGTGAAGTGGTGACAACAGTTGTTGGTTCAGCTCAGAATGTCCGTTTGAAGAACTCTGTTTCACCGGTGGAGAATGGTTTCACATCACCAGTTTATGCAGACGCAAATAAAGCGATTTCATTTACTGAGAAAGAATCGGGTCTGTATTCGCTGCGCAGTGTCGAATGTACTGATTCAAATACCAGTGTGAGTGGAAACGTTGCAGGCAATCTCGCTGTACGCCAGGGAAGTACAGTGACACTGGATGCATCAAAGGTAAAATTTGCATCGAAGCTGATCTGTAAAGTCACCAACGAAAAGAAAGCGGGTTATGTATTCAGTGGTCGTGTGATCAATGACAACAGCGGTACAACTCAGGATGCAGCCAAGGCATATAACGGTGTTGCTGACTCAGGTGAAGTCGGTATTGCTGGAAGCCGTATAGAGTTGCAGAACTGTAGTACCAAAGAGGTGTTTGCATCTGCACAAACCAATGCAAATGGTGGTTTTGAGATCCGTACTTTGCAGAATGTATTTGATGCAACCTCAAATAATGTTTGTCTGGTTCAAAAAAATGTGGATGGTTATACATCGGTCAGCAGTGCAAAGTCTGCTTCTGTAACAGCAGTTGTTGATGCAGGACATGATCTGTTTACGGTCGAAAAAAATGGGACAGCCAGTGTTTATGATGGTTTCCTTTTTGGTGATGCACAGCTCCAGCTGATTCTGACGCAGAATGGTCAGAAAAATATTTCAGCAGGTGATGTGGTTGACTATCCACATGAAATTATTTCAAACAGCGTACACAAGCTGGGTGCTCTGACTTCTTCAAATATACAGCAGCCATCTGGTCAGGACTGGCAGAGCATGATCTACCATGACACTAACTGTAACGGCCTGGTCGATGTAAATGAAAAACTGTATTCAGCTGCATTGCAGAATACGCAAATCATGCCAGGTCAAAAAATCTGTCTGGTACAGAGGGTTGTCTCATCTGCAGCTGCTAAAGCCGGTGACAGTCTGACCGCGGAGTTTAAGCTGGACTACAGCCAGAATTATGAGGGTAATACACCAGGAAAATCAAATTCAGTACATGACATCACCACAGTCGGTTCGGCTGGACTGGATATCAAAAAACAGGTTCGTACAGTGAATGCATGCCCATCTACATCTGCAGATACGGCATTATTCACGACGGAAAATACCGCAAAGAAAGAACAGTTCCTGGAGTATCAGATTGCATATACAAACAGTTCGGCTAAAAAACTGATTGATGTTGTGTTGAAGGACTCTGTGCCGCTTGGAACAGAATATAAAACCTGTACAGAAAACTGTACCCAGACTGGATCGTCACTTACATGGGATATTCCTGGGACGCTGTTACCTGGAGCGAGAGGAAACGTACTGTTCTGTGTGAAAGTTCAATAGTTTTAGGGTGGGAGGCTACACGTTTAGTGTAAATCTGAAAATGTGTAGTTAGTCCTGTGAAAACAGATAATTAAAGTTACATCAAATTTAATTAATGATTGAAAACATGGTTAAAATTTGTTTAATATAAGTTGTATTTTGTATGTTTTTCATAGAAAATTGTGACTTATATTAACAAAATGTAATTTTACTTGCAGTGGATCTAAATATGCTGAAAGCAACTGTTGCGCTGAAGGGTTTAACCCTCAGTCTGGTTATGGGAATAGCAGCTACACATGCTGTGGCAGCTCAAAATAATGCTAAAGAACCCGTGTCTATTGAACTTAAAGCGTTCAAAAAAACAGTGGACACAAAAGGAAAGGTCAAGTTTGTTTCTGCGGAAGCAACCAAGCCAAAAGATATCATTGAGTACCGTGCAACATATACCAACAACACTGCAGGTAGTATCAAAGGTTTGAAAGCGACACTGCCTGTTCCAGCAGATACTCAGTACACAGGTGTCAGCTCTCCGGCAGGTGCGCTTGCAAGTACAGACGGGGTGAATTTTGCAGCGACACCGCTGAAAAAAACAGTAAATGGAAAAATTGTGGAAGTTCCACTGAAAGACTATCGGGCTTTACAGTGGCAGGTTGCAGAACTGCCATCCAAAAAGTCTGTGACTGTAACTGCACAGACTAAAGTTAATGCTGCAGACGATTAATTTTTAACTTTTTAAAAGCAACTTAAACATAACTCCTTTTGGGGGCGGGGACTATAATGTCAAATCCTATTCAAACTTTAAAGCGTAACAGCTTGTCTTTGTCCGTAGCGGCAGCGCTTGGCGGTCTGGCACTGGTTTCTACCGGTGCACAGGCTGCAGCACCAGCAGCAGGGACTCTGATTAAGAACGCCGCGGTGGCGACTTATACAGAAAATGGTACAACAACAACGTTGAAGTCAAACGAAGTTGAAACCAAGGTTCTTCAGGTGGGTTCATTCACACTTGAATCTGATCGTACCAAAACAGCGAATCAGAATGCTGAAGTGGTTATGCAGCACATCCTGACTAACACCGGTAATGGTACAGATACATTTACACTGACTATCGGTGATGTACTGACAGGGGATGATTGGAACTTCCAGAAAGTTGAAGTGTATCTGGATACGGATGGTAATGGTACAGCAGATGGTAAACCACTGACGGCTACGGATAAGATTACCCTTGACGCTGGCAAATCCATGAACCTTGTGGTTGTAGCTAAAACACCACAGGCAGCAAATGCTGCTACTGCAGGTCAATTAAAACTGACCGCAGAAAGTGAAAAAACGATTGGCACCCTGAAATCACAGGACAATACTGATACTGTAACTATTATTACAGGTGCTTCTTTCAGTGTTGTAAAAGCAGTCAACGTCCAGGCTATTGATACAAGTACTGCTGCTCAGACTGTTACTTATGATTTGAAATATAAGAACAGTGGTAACGGTACTGCAAATCTGGTGATTGAAGATGTGCTTGACAGCAAGCTGGCTTTTGTCACTGGTAGTGTAACTCTTGATGGTACTGTTTTGACACCATGGGATGGTACTGGAACAGCTCCGACGACGAATCATTATCAGGTTGATGGGCAGAAACTGACATTTACTTTGGTTAACGTTGCTTTTGGTAAAAACGGTATTGTAAGTTTTAAAGCTAGCGTTGCTAAGGGAACTGTACCGGGTGATATTACAAACATTGCAAAATATGACAATGATGGTCCTGATCCATCAACTGGTGGTTATAATCCAGATGACCCAACCAACAATACAATTGTAACGGTAGAGGGTAATCATAACGGCTTTATCAGTGACAGTAGTGATATTACAAAAGATAAAGGCGGTTGGACGGATAAGATTACGCTTAAAAGTGTGACAGCAGGCAGTTCAATTGACTTTGGTAGTGGTACAGAGTCTACAACTGCGACTGATACAGGAACTGACCTGGAAGTTATCTATATTCATAACTCAGGAAACACTACAGATACCTTTAAAGTTGAAACTTTAGCATCAACTTTCCCTGCGGGCACAAAATTCTCATTCTATAATGCTTATGGCAACGCACTGACTTCGAGTATTGGTCAGGGTGTGGATACTGGACCACTTGCTCCAGGTGCTAACTTTAAACTGCTTGTACGTGTAGAGTTGCCATCAGGTATTGAAAAAACAACAGCGAGTGAAGTAAAAGTAAGTATTACTTCTGTAGCTAATTCAGCTAAAAAAGATGATTTAACACTTGAGATTCAAGAGATTACAAAAAATGCTGTTGACTTGAGTAACGGTAGTGGTGATCACAATGGTAAGCAGGATGACGCAAAAAATGCTGGTGAAGGACCATATGACCCAGCTGATGTTATTGATTCAGAATCTACAAACCCAGGTGTAACTGTTAAGTTCCCGGTAGCTGTAACTAACCATGGTGCAAAACCTGAAGAATATCTGTTCAGTACAGTGGTTAAGACAACTGACGGCACACCTGTTGATTTAACTGACTGGGTTGTTGAGTACTTCAAAGAGCCTGCACAGAATGGAACAACCTGTTCAGGTACACCTGTAACAAGAACAGGCAGTGTTCAGCCAACAACAGCGACTTCAGATAAAACTGAATATTACTGTGTGAAAGTAACTCCACCTAAAGGTCAGGACGCTGGATTATATGATGTAATCTTCAGTGTGACATCTTCTGCTGGTGTGACAGACAGTATGAAAGATCAGGTGACTGTAAATGCGGTGCGTGAGCTTGTATTAACTGAAGATCAGCATGGTACTGTTTACCCAGGTGGTGTGGTTCGTTATGAGCATACGCTGACCAACAACGGTAACGTGACAGAAGGTGCTGGTAAAAATGCTACTGATAAAAGTTACTTCGAGCTGGGTATTTCACATAGCGTAGATAACGGTTTCATTACGACTGTCTATGTTGATACGGACAAAAATAATATTTTTGATCCATCAGAAGATGCTGCATACAGTACCAGTTCAGCTGATTGGATTCATGCACTGAAAAAAGGTGAGAGCGTTAAACTGTGGGTGATTGTTCAGGCTCCAGGTACGGCAACCAATGGTTTGACTGATGAATCTAAAATCACAATTACAACAACCGGCGTAATAAATAAAGTTGCAGCACCTAAAGTTATCTATAACACAGATACAACGACTGTAGCTGCAGGTATCCTTGATCTGTATAAGACTCAGGCAGCATGGCCGACATGTGCAGACACACCTCCAGGCGCAATGCCAACAACAGGTAGTACTGCTGGTCTTGAGGCGAAACCAGGTGAGTGTATTGTGTATTTCATTACAGCAGAAAACCGTGGTGACCAGGTTGTTAAAGACGTTCAGATTAAAGACGTGATCCCGTCTTATACAACACTGAAAGCGCCTGCAACATTACCGGCTGATTTCAACAATACAGCAGGTACTAAAAAAGGTCAGTTTAACTACGATGCTGGTAGTACAAAAGATCTGATTACAGATAAATTTGATCTTGCGCCTAAAGAAGCTGCAGTACTTAAATTTGCTGTGCAGGTAGACAAATAATAATCCATATTTGCTTTTAGCAGATGGATGGACATGAACTTCGGTTCGTGTTCATCCCTATAATTTTTATATTTTGTTTTTTGAATTTTTTTGTTGGGGTACTGTCGTGTCAAAGCGATTTAAGCTGGGTAGTAGCAGTCAAGTAGCATTCTTGTTCACCACACTGGCATCGTCCATTGTACTGGTGAATCAGACCTATGCAGCCATGCCAGACGCTGGTGTAACGATCCGCAATACCGCTTATGCAAGTTACAGCACCTCCGATGGTGGATACTTTAAAGACGTTCCATCCAATACAGTGGGTGTAACGATTACTCCGTTGTATGTGATTGGACTGACAACGCCACCTTTACAGGAAGTTGATGCAGGCTCTAAAGTCATCTGGCTCAATGAACTCAGTAATGACAGTAATGCACCTGTTGATGTCCTGTTTGATCAGTTGGGTCATTCTGATTTAAGTAATATTAAAATATATCTGGACACTAACCGGGACGGGAAGTTTGACAGTTCTGACCAGGTGATCAGTGGTCCTGTTCACCTTGAAATCGGTGAAAAAGTAAATTTATGGGTTGTTGCAGATACTTTAACAACACTGCAGGACAACACACGTGTTGATTTACCTGTTCGTGCCTATACCGTACAGGACAACACTGCTGATGCAGAAGCAACAGATGCTCTGATCAGTTTTGTTCCACAGCTTATTGCAACTAAAACTGTAGATAAACAGCAGTTTGAACCTGTACCAGGTCAGTCGTATGATCTGAAGTACAATCTTGAAATAAAAAATAATTCTTCCAGAACATCAGGAACTACGGCGATTGATGTCGATGGTTCAAGCATGAATGCTGTACTTCTTGTGGATGAATTGCCAGCCAATACTGTCTTTAAATCAGCAAAACCAGCAAACTCAAATGCTGTTGTGCTATATAAAATTGCCAATAATAAATATACAAAGAATATTCCGTTGGATAAAAACCAGATCAATGAACTGGTGGTTGCATATCCTCAGGCTTTACCTGGAAATGCAACAGAAGCTGTAGAACTGATCGTGACCATGAACTCGAACATTTCGAGTACGACGCTGGTAAACCGTTTTACAGTCGAGCATGGAACAGCAACAGGTATTAAAAAAACCATTTCCAATGATGCGATTACCAATGTCGGCGGTCATTCGGATATCAGTAATAACTCAGGCGATTATTCCATTACCGTGGGATCGGGTACTGTCAAAAAACCATTGTATATTTCTGCCAATGGTGCAATGTGTAATGCTGAACGTAATACACTGGATAAAGTCAATATTAAGGTTCAGTCCACGACCACGGGTGACATTGAAAATGTTCAGAGCATAGAGACTGGACTCAATACAGGCGTTTTCCGTTTCGAGCTTCCAACACAGGAAAGCCAGACAGCAAATCCTGGAGATATGATTCTCCAGACCGTAAAACGTGACAAAGTTATTGTAAGTCTGACGGACTGTCTGGATGCAAATGGTACGTCCACCAAAAAAATTATAGATGTAAATACGGATGTATTGATTGATCCTTACGGCGTTGTATTTGATGCAAAAACAGGTCTGCCTGTTGCTGGTGCTACAGTTACTTTACGTGATGCAAACGGGCAGCCGGTTGGTCCAAATGTTGCATTTAAAGTGGATGAGATTACAGGGGCACTGATTCCAATAGATGCTGTTCAGGTGACGGACAGTGATGGTCAGTTTGTCTATCCGTTGGTGGAACCTGGTACATACAGCCTGCATGTGGATACCACTACCATTCCTGGTGGTATTACATATACATTTACCAGTGACCGTACTATTTATAACGATTTCGGTACCAGACCTGTAGACATTAACTGGTCTTATGGTGGTAATTTCAGCCTGAAAGCAGGTGATGCTGCACTTAATATTGATATTCCAATTGATCCTTCAGCATCTACAGCAGTCAATAATAACCTGACGGTCAAAAAAGAAATCAACGGCAGTAAAAATGCTGAAATTGGTGACTTCAAGGACTATACCGTTACTGTTGCCAACCAGGGCAATACTACTTTATATGATGTGGATATGAAGGATACTCTGCCAAGAGGACTGGTATATGTATCTGGAACCATGCGTGTGGATGGCAAGAAGGTTGCCGATCCACAGGGTGGAAAAGGACCTTATCTGACTTTGGGTCTGGGAACTTTGACTCCAAAACAGGAAGCAAAAGTTCAGTACAGAGTTTATGTGGGTCCAAATGCTTTAAGCGGTGATGGTGTTAACCGCGCACATGCCCGTGATCAGGCAGGCACTGTGTCAAATGAGGCACAGGCTAAGCTGAAAATCACCCCAGGTGTGTTCAGCCCTGATGGTTTTGTAGTGGGTAAAGTCTTTGCTGACTGTAACCGCAATGGTGTACAGGACAAAGGTGAAGCCGGTATTCCTGGTGTCCGTATTTATATGGAAGACGGTACCTTTGTAGTCACCGATCGTGAAGGTAAATATAACTTTTACGGTATCAAACCGATTACTCATGTACTCAAAGTCGATACCACAACACTGCCTGCAAATTCAGAAATGCTGCTGATCAATAACCGTCAGGCGGGTGATCCGGGCAGCCGTTTTGTTGATATCAAACGTGGTGAGCTGCATCGTGCTGATTTTGCAATTGCGGATGGTATGGGACAGTGCAGTGATGCACTTGCAGGTCAGATTGAGGAACGTAAAAAGAACATTGATGCTCAGCTGGATGCCCTGGAACAGGTACTGCGTGCAGATTTAAGTATTGATCCGTCAGTTACTTATGTTTCTGATGTACAGGGACAGCCATCAAGTGGCTGTATCAGTGCCGTTGGTGCATCAGCCAACTGTAATGTTGAATATAAAAAAGATCAGATCAAAGATGTTAAAACAGTTCATATCGAGCCTGTAAAAGCACCGGTTTCTCTTGATCTTGAGCAGGAATTACAGCGCTCTGAGTCAAATCAGCTCGGTATTCTGAACTTAAGGGATCAGCAGATATTGCCTGCTGCTCAGACTATGGTTCAGCTAAAAGGTGCTCTGGGCACAGATATTCAGCTTTTTGTAAATGACGAACAGGTCAGCGAAAAACGTATCGGTAAAAAAGCCGCTGCTGCTGATCTGGGTGTGGCTGGATTTGACTTTATTGGTGTGGCGTTAAAACCTGGTAAAAATAAGATCGAAGCCCGTCAGGTGGACAGCTGGGGGAATCTGCGTGATAGCCGTACAGTGACTGTGATTGCACCTGGTAATATGAATCAGCTGAGCACTCAGGTGGTGGAACAGCAGGCTTATGCTAACGGTAAAGATGTATTTCAGGTTGTCGTTAAAATACAGGATCAGAACGGAACACCGGTTGCGGCACGTACACCACTGACCATTGAATCCAGTATTGGTACGGTTCAGTTAACAGATCTTGAAAAAGATAAACCAGGCACTCAGATTTTTGTTGAGGGCGGATCGGTTGTTATTCCTGTACTGGCACCGACAGAAGCCGGTGAGGGCGTACTAAGAATCAGCAGTGGTATTTATGAACGCAGTATTCCTGTGCGCTTCCTGGCGGAACTTCGCCCAATGCTGGTTACAGGTATTATTGAAGGTTCATTTGCGCTGAATGATTTTGATCCTAAAGAGCTTGCAAAAACTTCAACCCAGGATGGTTTTGAAGAAGAACTGACAGACCTTTCCGTTTCTTCAGATGGGACTAAGGCAACCCGTGGTCGTGCAGCATTCTTCCTGAAAGGTAAAGTGCGTGGTGACTATCTGTTGACCATGGCTTATGACTCTGCCAAAGACAATAACCAGCGCCTGTTCCGTGATATCCGTCCTGACGAATACTATCCTGTTTATGGTGATGCATCTGCAAAAGGTTTTGATGCACAGTCCACAAGTAAGCTGTATGTCCGTGTGGATAAAGGTCGTTCATATGCTATGTACGGTGACTATGTTACACGTACAGAAAATGACGAAGGTCTGTCACTGGGACAGTACAGTCGTTCATTAACGGGTCTGAAATCCACTGTTGAGGGTGACCGTTACAAAGTCAGCGGTTTTGCATCCAGAACCAGTACAACTCAGATGATTAATGAGTTACGTGCAATGGGTGTTTCAGGACCATATTCACTGGGTATCAGTGCTGATGATATTCAGGAAAACAGTGAAAAAGTTGAAATCATTGTCCGTGACAGAAATAACCCGGGTCTGATTATTTCCCAGAAAACACTGTCCAGATTCAGTGACTATGAAATAGATAGTTATTCAAACAGTATTTACCTGACTACACCGCTCAGCAGTATTGATGAAAATCTGAACCCTGTATATCTGAGAATCACAGTTGAAACAGATCAGGGTGGTGATGAATATACAGTTGCCGGTGTTAACGGTTCCTTGAAACTGACAGAACAGGTCAGTGTTGGTGGATCTTATATTCAGAATGAAGATCCTGTCGATGAAGAGAAAATTGCCAGCGTAAATACAGTGGTTAAGCTGAATGAAAAAACTAAGCTGATTGCTGAGTATGCTTATTCAGAATATGACAGTATCAGCCTGGACAACCTGACCAAAGTCAATGCTTCGTCAGATACTGTTGGACCTCAGGATGGTTCTGCGGCACGTGTTGAACTGGATTATAAAAACCAGAATGTCGAGCTGCGTGCTTACCATCATCAGGCAGATACAGGATTTAAGAATGCATCGTCTTCAATCAGTGCCGGCCGTAAGGAAAGTGCAGTCAAACTGAATGCCCGTGTGGATAAACTGGGTGTGGTCAGACTGGAAACAATCCGGACTGAAGATACTGAAAATAACGGTGTGCGTAATGGTGTCAGTGCAACGATTGAACGTGCCATTACCCGGATTCTGACTGCAGAAATCGGTGTCCGTTATTATGAAGAATCTGTAGATGCGGCAAGTCAGTCCACATCAGGTATTTCAACACCTTATAACGGTACGACGGTCAGAACAAAGCTGAAAGCAAATCTGCCATTTAATGGAACAAGTATCTTTGCTGAATACGAACAGGATATTTCGGACAGCGAGCGTCAGGTCTTTGCATTAGGCGGTGATACCAATATCTATAAAAATGTTCATGCCTATGCGCGTCATGAGTTCATTTCAAGTATTGGTGGTCTGTATGAGTTAAATGATACTCAGAGCCGAAATACAACCGTATTTGGTCTGGACAGTCAGTATATGCGTGATGGTTCAGTGTTCAGTGAATACCGTGTCCGTGATGGCCTGAGCGCACGTGAAGCTGAAGCTGCGATGGGTGTGCGTAACCGCTGGCAGTTGAAAGAAGGACTGTTCTTCAACACGAGCTTTGAAAAAGTCAAAGTGATGGAAGGTGAAAATAAAGATTCACTTGAGTCCACTGCAGCAACGGTTGGATTTGAACACTTAAGTAATCCGCGCTGGAAAAATGTGGCTCGTGTAGAAGGTCGCTGGTCCAGTCAGTCTGACAGCTACCTGAATACATTGGGTACGGCTTATAAACTGACAGATGAAGTGACTCTGCTTGCCAAAAACGTACTGAATTTTACAGACAACAAGTCTGCAGATTCTGGCGATCGACTGGTCAACAGATTCCAGCTGGGTGCAGCATACCGTGATGTGGAAACCAACCGTTTTGATGCGCTGTCCAAGATCGAACACCGTTATGAAGACAATCAGTCAACATTGACAGATCCGCATAAACGTAACGTTTATCTGTTCTCGACACACATGAACTATCATCCTTCACGTGCTGTTCATCTTTCAGGACAGTATGCGGTGAAATATCTGGATGAAACGTATGACATGATCCAGACCAGCGGTATGACGCAGATGCTGAACGGGCGTTTTATGTATGACATCAATGAACGCTGGGATGCAGGTGTAAATTCAGGCGTGATGTGGAATGACGTGTCTGATGGCGTACGCTATATGGCAGGTGTTGAAGTGGGTTATCTGCTTGCATCAAATCTGTGGTTGTCGGGTGGTTATAACTTTACAGGTTATGACGATAAAGACCTGACGGATGGCGATACCACTATGCGCGGTGCTTATTTCAGATTCAGATTCAAGTTTGATGAAAATCTGTTTAATAGAAATAAGGCGTCTGTAAATAAAGCACTGGAGCCAAAATAATGCCATTCACAATGAATAAATACAGCGTATTGCTTGGTGGGCTTATTTTCTCAACACTGAGCTTTACAGTAAATGCTGAAACTCAGCCATTTCCAGCTGACAGCCAGTATCAGGCTGCATCGGCTCAGATACTGCATGAGCAGATAAAGAGCCGACTTTCCAGTGCATCTGAAGTGCAGGATCGTTATCAGCTCGAAAAAGCCAGTGCCTGGCTGACTTATGCAGACCATCAGTACAGTGAAAGAGGTTTTACTCCTGCGGGCAAAGAGGCTTTTGCACAGGTCAGTAAATTACTGCAACAGGAGCAGAAACCGAGCCTGACAACTGCTATTATTTCATCTTCGCAGGTCATGCGACGTGATCTGTGGTTACGTGCAGAACAGTTAAAACAGCAACCTGGTTTTTCCTGTGCATACAGATCGGTTGCGCAGGCGGAAGTAAATCTGGTCTGGGCAGCAGCAGAATACTGTGAACTGGGATGGAGACATTCCAGAGAAATCTTTGCTGCGGCAGAGCGGCAGATGGATCAGGCAGTTTATCTTGCACAGCAATGTGAAGGTGCATCAGGTCAGGTTCAGCAGCCATCGGTTGTGAAGCTGCCTGAGCTGAAACAGCTGAATGGCAGTATTGGGTGTGCCGGTGTCAATCCTGAGTTATGGCCTTTAAAAGCATCCGATGAAAAAGCACAGGAACCTGCAGTTATTCAGATTAAAAACACGGTGCATTTTGCGCTGGATAAATCGGTACTGTCACCAGAGTCCAAAGCCGTACTGGATGAAATTATTCAGGTCATGAAAGAACAGCCTGAGTGGTCTGTTACGCTTTATGGTTATACTGATGCCAGAGCAAATGCAGCCTATAATCTGAAGCTCTCTGAGCGTCGTATCGACTCAGTACAGCAGTATCTGACAGCTCAGGGCATCAACCCATCCAGAATAGCATCTGAAGCCCGTGGTAAAACAGATCTGATTGAGCATGATGATACCGTTCAGTCCACAGCAATGAGCCGTAGAGTGGAAATGCTGTTCACAGATGCTGAGGGTAAAGAAATCAAAACTGAAACTCAGTATTCGGATTTGCAGAAAGAGAAATAAAGCTGAAATATGACCCTGAGACGGTACTTGTCTCAGGGTTATTTTTTGCTATATTGAAACGCCATTTTTAACGGTCTGTTTTATGACGCAACATAAAAAATCGCCATTAACACGGAAAGTCATTTTATTGGCAACGCTAGGCTTATGTATTCCTGTTTTTTTAGTTGGAATGGCTTTTCTTGCATTAAAGAGTGATGCTGAAAATCAGAAAAAATATCAGCAGCAAAGGCTTGAACAGGCTCAGAAAATTGCTGAACGTGAGCGGGCAGCTAAAGAACAGAAATAGTCTGGTCTGATGATTCAGCTTTAGGAAGCTATATCCTGTTTAAGTTGCCGTACGGTCGGAATTTCTGTGTAACGACATACCTTGTAGCCTGCTTCATGGAGCATGGCATCCCGTAGGGCATCTTCTTCCTCTTTTCCTTCATGACTGGGATCATCCAGTTCAATGACCGCCAGTACATTCATGGACTGATCAAGAATTACAAAGTCGGTGACTTTGCGGTTAAAACGGTTTCTGACTTTATAATTCTGACTGGTGATCAGTGCGCTGAAAGCAACCTGAGCAAGAACGTGCTGTGCAGGAAATGCTTCATTCAGACGGATAAACATTTTCTGCTCAAAAGGCGTGATAATTTTTTTGGGATGGTATTGTTGTGAGCGGAACAGATGCTGTCCAAAGACCAACAGGATGAATGCAACAGTCGCGATACAGCCGATGAAAATGAAAATAATCTGAAAATCAAACACAATGCTGATACAACTGACAGGCTGAATAAGAAAAACCCACTCATAGTGAGTGGGTTTTAGAATCTGGCTCTCCAACCTGGGCTCGAACCAGGGACCTGCGGATTAACAGTCCGTCGCTCTACCGACTGAGCTATTGGAGAATCTGCACGCATTCTATGGGGCAAATGCAGCAGGGTCAAGCATAGAGCTATGAAAAAGTTTAAAATTGCGATCAAATGTCTTAAAAATAGTCATTTGTATTCTATGCATATAAATCCGCGACTTAGATTATTTTCTGTGGCTTTTAATGGGCAATGGCTGAAAAGGGGTTTTCTTTTTATATTCCTGTTTTGCCTTTCTTACAGTGACTAAATATCTAAGCGTATAAGATTCAATGGTCATGTAGATGATGCGGTTCAGATCATTTATGCTGATGATGGCAATAAAAAAAGCCCACTTCATAATGAGTGGGCTTTTTAGAATCTGGCTCTTCCACCTGGGCTCGAACCAGGGACCTGCGGATTAACAGTCCGTCGCTCTACCGACTGAGCTATGGAAGAATAGATGGCTCTCCAACCTGGGCTCGAACCAGGGACCTGCGGATTAACAGTCCGTCGCTCTACCGACTGAGCTATTGGAGAATCTGATGCGCATTTTAGGGATGAAACTGAACATGGTCAAGTGAAATTGAATGAAAACCCTGTTAAATGTTTTTTTATTGTCCATATTTAAAATATTTGCTTATATATTGATTATTTTTGAAGTTTTCCTGTTCTTTATTGACGATTGAATGATGATGCTGGTGCTATAAAAATTATTTTCCAGCGTAGTATTTATTTTTAATCAGTTTATTTTTTAATACGACAGTTATCCTGTGCACGGGATTATTTTTATTTTCGGGTACTGAATTTTTTATTGAGTTTTTGATCGTAGTTAAAGTTCGCAATGTCTTTCTGACTGAGAAAATCAATGAATCTGAATTGTCTGTTGTTGAGCTTGTGGAAAACAGATGGTCTACTTTTGGCTTTATTCTGGCAAAGAACACAGATCAGCATAGCCGTTTCAAGAATTTGATCATTGCTGATCAATAATCCCTGTTGAACCTGAAGTATAGGCTCAGATGTTGTTCTGGAAAAAATATCAACGACCTGTATAGGCTGAGCGGTGTATAGAAATAATTTCCGTTCTGGTTCATAGGCTGTTATTCGATAATTGGTTTCGTGCCTTTCTAAACTGAAACTCGTAATATCAGCATATTTAATTTTGGCTTTACGGGTATATTGAATAACTTCAAAATCGTCTAAATTAAAAATAATACGGGGTGTTCTGCGTTGAAAGACCATCCATAGCAGATAAATGCTGAAGATAAATAAAATCAAAAGAACAATCACTGCAATACCGAAAAGGGGCGTAATGTAGTCTGAATATTGTAAAAATTTAAAGCAGGCAAACTGTATCGCAATCATACTGATGAAAATAAATGCTATACGTCCAGAACTGGCTTTGATCACATGAGGTTGTATGGCCATTGTTATACGATGTTCTTTTTATTGGGAAATACTTTTTATATGCTAATAAAAAATCGCTCTGTAAAAGAGCGATTTTTGTAAATAATTCAACTGATATTCAGTTGAGTCCTTACGGACTTCAATTATTTTTCAACGCCAGCAGCAAGACCTGCATATTTAGCATTTGCATAGTCCCAGTTTACAAGACTTTCAAGGAAAGTTTTGATATAAACTGGACGTGCATTACGGAAGTCGATGTAGTAAGCGTGTTCCCATACGTCAATTGTTAATACTGCAACTTTACCGTGAGCAAGAGGAGTATCCGCATTTGAAGTTTTCAAGATAGAAAGTTCGCCATTTACTTTGTCAGCAACCAGCCAAGCCCAACCTGAACCGAACTGAGTCGTTGCAGCGGCAGCGAATTCTTCAGCAAATTTTTCATAAGAACCGAAAGCTTCATCAATTTTAGCAGCCAAAGCGCCTGTTGCAGCACCGCCACCGTTTTTAGCCATACAGTTCCAGTAGAATGTGTGGTTCCATACTTGAGCAGCGTTATTGAAAACACCTGCTTTAGAAGCATCGCCAGCAACAGCTGTGATGATTTCTTCTAAAGATTTACCTTCAAGGTCAGTACCTTTGATCAGGTTGTTCAGGTTTACAACGTATGTGTTGTGGTGTTTGTCATGGTGGAATTCAAGCGTCTCTTTGCTGATGTGTGGCGCTAGATCTTCGTAACCATAAGGAAGTGCTGGTAAAGTAATTGTTGACATGTTTTAAATTCCTTGCAATTTGCTGGGTTTTAACATTAAGTGGCTTTATTGTAATGGATTATTCGACTGATTGTGCATCACTTTAAATAACAATACACAATATAAGCTGAATTAATACGCATAAAGAAAATGCTAAAACCTGAGAAAAATTAAATCGGGTTGTTTAACTCGAAATAACTATACTCAATATTGAACTGTTCTGAAACAGCTTTTGCCAGCTGTTGCACACCATAGCGTTCCGTTGCATGGTGACCGCATGCAAAATAATGTACCCCCAGTTCTTTGGCTTCATAAAAAGTCCGTTCGCTGACTTCGCCAGAAATATAGGCATCACAATTCTGCTGGGCTGCTTTGCCGATAAAATCCTGTGCACCACCGGTACAGAAGCCGACTTTCTGAATCGTGGTTTTCTCCGCAGGCAGATGGATTGCATTAAAAAGCAGACGTTCAGAAACAAAAGATTTAAAAGACTCAGGTGTCATTGCCTGTTTTAAGTAGCCAGTATTGCCAATCGGATGCTTTTCTTCAGGGTCAAGTGCTTCCAGGTTTTCCAGTTCCAGCAGATCGGCTATCGCGGCGTTATTGCCTAATACAGGGTGCGAATCGAGCGGTAAATGATAGGCAACCAGTGAAATATCGTGCTGAATCAGACTTTTGATCCGTTTCCCACGCATTCCTGTAATCGGATACGCTTCACCTTTCCAGAAATAACCATGATGTACAAGCAGTAGGTCAGCACCCTGGTCAATCGCTGCATCTACAGCATCCTGAGAAGCTGTTACAGCACATAAAATTTTGCGGACTTCCTGTTTACCTTCGATCTGTAAGCCGTTTGGGGCATAGTCTTTAAATTCGCCTGTTTTCAGGGTCTGATTGCACCACTGAAGTATGTCCTGAAGTTTAGCCATATAAATTCTCAAATCTGTTTAGATATCATCAAAGCATAATCTGAATTGTAACTAAAGCATCACAAATCTTTGCTTCTATTTTATGTATCAACTGGTTTTTCGATTTACAATAGTGAAGAAATTACTTAACCATCAACATATTAATAATATTTATAGAGGATATAGACGTGCGCCGGACCTTTACATGGTTACCCTGGGTGTTGCTCATTATCGTAATTATCGGTTTTATTGGCTGGCAGCAATATCAGAAACCGAAAGCTCCCGTTGCTGTAGACGGCATTAAAATGCCTGCCGAAAAAGTTGAACCGCTGATTGATACAACGCGAGCTGGTGGAGTGGTCTCTTACAGTGCAGCTGTGAAAGTTGCAGCACCAGCAGTAGTCAATATTTTTACAACACAAAAAGTTAAACAGCTGGATCATCCACTTTTGAATGATCCGGTTTTCCGTGAGTTTTTTGGAAATCAGATTCCAGATCAGGGGCAGGATCAGAACGAAAACAGCCTGGGTTCAGGGGTAATCGTACGTCCTGATGGTTATATTCTAACCAATAATCATGTGATTGCACAGGCTGACCAGATCGTGGTGGCTTTGCGTGATGGACGTCGTGCTCAGGCTAAAGTGATTGGAACTGATCCTGACACTGACCTTGCTGTGATTAAAATTGAACTGGATAAATTACCGGTTCTTCCGTTTAAACTGAGTGGCAATGAAGTTGGGGATGTTGTTCTGGCGATCGGTAACCCATTTGGTGTGGGGCAGACGGTCACGCAGGGGATTGTTTCTGCAACAGGTCGTTCAGATCTTGGTATTAACACCTATGAAGATTTTATCCAGACAGATGCCGCTATTAATCCAGGTAATTCGGGGGGGGCGCTGATTGATGTTGCGGGTAATCTGATTGGTGTAAACACGGCTATTTTCTCTCAGTCGGGTGGATCACTGGGCATTGGTTTCGCGATTCCAGCGAAAATCTGTCAGCAGGTTCTGAACTCTATTTTAAAAGATGGTCGTGTAGTACGTGGCTGGCTGGGAATCAGTCTGCTGCCAGTACAACAGGAAGATATTCTTGGACCTAAGCAGAATGGTGTGGTTGTTGCAGATGTTCTGAAAAATGGTCCTGCAGCTCAGGCTGGTTTACAGCGTGGAGATAAAATTATTCAGGTCGATAACGAAGTGATAACTTCTGCTTCGCATCTGATCAATTATGTTGCACTTCAGGCACCTGGCAGTCAGATTAAAATTCTGGCAGAACGTAATGGTAAAGCGATTACATTTGATGTGGCTGTAGCTGAACGAAAAGCACAAACCAGTGATTCTCAGTTTATTCCATTGCCTAAACGATAAGTTCTTTACAGCTTCACAGAAACCCAGCTTCAGCTGGGTTTTTTATTGGACTGAAAAGTACTTCCTGCGCTGAATATATGATGTTGAAAACTGGTCAGGATCAATGATTTTATTTTCCTGAACAGATCAGAATACAGATTCAGTTTTTTTCAAAAGATATGATTTCAAGTCTGCAGGATAATGCTCAATCAGTGCATCAAAAGCTGTTTTATTGCCCTGATACAGTGCTCGGGTCGCTTCTTCATAATGCGGCATATCACCCAGCATGGCAGACATAAAGCGGTCTACAGCCTGTTTAGCCATCATGATATTACTGCTCGATGCAGGATTATTCAGCTCCTGATCAATCAGTTTACGAATGACAGAGGAGGCACTGGCACTTTGCTGATCAAGCCAGTCCCAGTGTTTCTGTTGCAGAGTCACTTCACGGGATATTACACCCAGCTTAGGACGTCCAACTTTTTTAACTTCGGTTATTTCACCGTAACGTGCCTCAATATCCTGCGCAGAACCTGAAACGTCAATATCAATCTGCTGTCCGGTCTGATCATTAAAGATCAGAATATTCTGGTCGGTCGGAACATGATTTTGGATCTCTAAGGCAATATTCAGTAATGAATCACAGCATAGAAGTGTATTGCCTGCAAAGGCACTGTAGGTCTTTTTCATAATAAGCATCCATCAATTTAAAATAATTTTACCAGGGTAAAATTAAACATTGGGCTTATATTACCCGGGTAATAATAAAAAATAAAACAGAAAATGATCATGCTGATGCGATGAACATAGAAAATTAATTGAAGTGTTTATTTATAAAGGAAATAAAATTTTGAAAAATTCAGTGAGATCTGTTTCATGGGGAGATGGATTGTTGAATGATCTGAGTTATTTCTGTCAGGCTTTTTACACCTGCAATTCTTTTGATAATTTGACCCTGATGAAAGATCAGCGTTGAGGGTAGGCCATAGACGTTATAACGTAAACTGACGATTGGGGACTGATCAATATTGACCTTGCCGAATTTTATGGCTGGATCAGAATGGGCAAAGTCGTTTGCTGCCTGTTCGAAAACTGGAAAATTCTGAACACAGGGTGCGCACCAGTCAGCATAAAAACGGATGATGGAAAAACCTTCATACCATTCAAATTCAGAATAGTTGTCTTCGTTATAATGCATGATTATGTTCATTATTTGTTCCATAAAAGCATGATTATCAAGTTGCTGAATGCTGAGCCAATTATACATAAGTCCACTGTTATTCAAACTTCAACCGCTTTATGTTCAAATGGATAAAACTTGAAATGTATTGAATTAAAACGGAAGTCCTTATGTCACAGAGCAGTATGCAACAGGTCATTATCACTGAACCAGGCGGAGTGGAAAAGCTGGCTTATGAGCAGGTGGATCTACCACAGCCAGCGGCAGATGAGGTGCTGGTCAAAGTCCATGCGTTTGGTATTAACCGACCGGATATTTTACAGCGTCAGGGGCTTTATCCTATGCCGAAAGGTGTAACACCTGTGCCTGGGCTGGAAGTGGCAGGTGAGGTGGTTGCAACTGGGGCTGATGTTACACTGTTTAAAGTAGGTGATCGGGTTTGTGGACTGACCAATGGCGGTGGTTACGCAGAATACTGTGTTGTCCCTGAAAGTCAGACCATCACCGTGCCAGAGGGAACCAGTTATGTACAGGCAGCTGCAATCCCTGAAACATTTTTTACGGTCTGGGCAAATGTCTTCCAGATGGCTCATGCCAAAGCAGGAGAGACGGTACTTGTACACGGTGGTGCAAGTGGGATTGGAACAACGGCTCTCATGTTGTGTAAATCATTAGGTTTAAGCTCATTTGCAACTGTGGGTTCAGATGAAAAAGTTGCTGCAATCAGCCATTTAACGACTGCGATTAATTATAAAACGCAGGACTTTGAACAGGTGATCAACGAAAAAACAGAAAATGCAGGCGTGGATATTGTACTGGATATGGTAGGAGCACCGTATCTGGATCAGAATCTCAATCTGTTACGTCGTGATGGCAGACTGGTTTATATTGCCTTTCTGGGTGGAGCAAAAGCCAAAGAAGTCAAACTTGGGCAGATCATGATGAAACGGCTGACCATTACAGGTTCGACTATGCGCGCCCGAAATACTGCAGAAAAAGCGGAAATTGCCGAAGGGCTGATGGAGCATGTTGCGCCACTCTGGGCGAAAGGTGAATGTTTACCGATGATTTATAAAACTTTTAAGTTTGATCAGATTCAGGATGCACATGCTGCAATGGATACCGGTGATCATATCGGTAAAATTGTGGTGGAAGTGATTTAAAGGCACAGATTTTTTCCTGAAGCTGCTATTGAAAGCTTCAGGAAAAATTTCTAAAAGTTATGAGTGATCAATACTGTTTCTGAATCAGTCGAAAATTTTAGATAACAGTAAGCGTACTGGCAGACTGAACAGACGCCACCATGTAAACAGGGGTAATGTGAAAAAATTTTCGTAACTGAGCGTGCTGTTATATTTGCTGCGCTCTCTGTGTTTATAAGCGGGTGGTGTAATTACATAGGAAAGAATCAGTAAACCCACTGCTCCAAACAATAAAACAGCCTGGGACTGATGTGCAAAGAAATAATAAATCATATAAAGTGCTGAATAAAAAGAGATGCAGGCAAGAATGGCACTAAAGGAAAAGTTCATCATTATCTATAGTTTAGTCATGATTCTTTGAGCAGAATATCATAGATATCAGCTAAAGTATTTATATCTGTTTTCTGTGTGAAACTATGCGAAAATAGTACATTAATTTTATTTCCAGGACTCCCATGACAGATTCTTCTGCATCTTTAAGCGATATTGAAATTTTGGACATACTTCACTCTATGAAGAATGATGTTCTGAATACAGAAGCACAAGAAATTATCCGAAATGGTGGTAAGGCTGGGCGTCAGGAAGCGCATAAACAGGCACTGGTTGCGCTGAATCAAAGTTTTGAAGAAAAATTTGTTGAGGCTGTTGTTCTTGCACTTGGGCTGAACGATGCTCAGGCAAAGAAAATCCGTTATAAAAAAGACCGTATCCGTATTTTAAAAGCCTGTGGTATTGATTACCTGGAGATTGACGGTGCAGAAACCGCTCAGGTACTGTCTCAGGTTGCACAGGCTATTGTGCGTGAAGATGCGGTAGTGACACATGACCTGCATAATATTTTTCCTTTCTGGAAAGAAGGCTGGCCAATGGTTCAGTTTGATAATGTTTATAAAATTCTTGAAGATGATATTTCGATTCATTATCAGGCAACGCTGGATGAGCTGTTAAAAAAGCATAACTGATCAGCGATTTTTAGTGTGAACCATGCTGCTTCAGCATGGTGAACTGAAAAGATTAAGTTATAAAAAAAGCACCCAATTCAGGGTGCTTTTTTATTTTATGCTTATGTTATCCGACTGCTGTCAGCTTATCAGCCCAGTGTGGAATAGAGTGGGAATACTCCAAATGCCAGTGCTGCTACCATCATGACTAGACAGGTAACAATCGCCCATTTGATCGTGAATTTCTGATGCTGACCAAATTCAATACCCGCAAGACCGCAGAGCAGGTAAGTCGATGGAACCAGTGGGGAAAGTAAATGTACCGGCTGCCCAACAATTGAAGCACGTGCCATTTCAACTGGGGTAATTCCATAGTGACCTGCAGCTTCTGAAAGAATCGGCAATACACCATAATAGAAGGCATCATTGGACATAAAGAAGGTTAAAGGCATACTCACAATCGCAGTGATGGGTGCCAGATAAGGTCCCATACTTTCAGGAATAATAGCCACCAGTTCTTTGGACATGGCATCGACCATTCCCGTTCCTGCCAGAATACCTGTGAAAATACCCGCTGCAAAGATAATACCGACGACGTTGAGGGCACTGCCGGCATGGTTTGCAACCAGTGATTTCTGCATATCAACATCTTTATAATTCACCACCAGTGCAATACACAATGCAATCATAAACAGGACCGACATTGGCAGGACACCTTTGATCAGACTGATCATCAGTACCAAAGTCAGTAAACCATTGAACCATCTTAAATGCTCGCGGTTCGCTTCTGGATTGCTGGAAATCTGAATATTGTCACCATGACTGATATCCAGTTCAACAATACCCAGGCGCTTACGTTCCATACGGCCATACATGAAACCGACAAAGTAAAGCCAGCCGATTGAAAAAATCATTGGGAGAATCATCGGGACAAAGACATCACTGGCATCTACATGCAGTGCGCTTGCAGCACGGGCAGTTGGACCACCCCATGGTGTTAAGTTCATGATACCGCTGGCAAGCATCATCAGGCTCGCCATAATCAGCGGACTCATGCCTAAGCGTTTGTAGAGCGGTAACATGGCTGCCACACAGATCATGTATGTGGTGGAACCATCGCCATCAAGTGACACAATCAGGGTCAGGGTAATTGTACCCATGACGACTTTGAGCGGATCACCCTTGACCAGTCTTAAAATAAATTTTACAGATGGATCGAAGAGACCTGTATCAATCATAATGGCAAAATAAAGAATAGCGAAAAGTAACATCACACCTGTAGGTGCAAGTTTCTTCACACCGTCAAGCATCATTTCGCCTAAACCACTGAGTTCAATATGTGCCAGGCTTTCTACGCCCATAAATGATCCAAGACCATAGGCAATCAGTGCAAATAAAACAGGAATAAGTGTTAAAGCCGCAAGAGCGGTCATTCGTCTGGACATGATCAGGTACATAAAGCACAGGATCATGCCTAAACCGAGAATGGTCAGCATGGTTCAATCCTTTGATACAGGTTAAAAGAGTTCTAATTGTTGTGTCTGGATGACAGATGCTAGGCTTTTTTTTTGTGAAATTAAATAATTGCAGATAAATATGAATTGCATGCACATTATGTTAAAAAATAGTAATTAATTAACAATAGCTTGTATTGTTGTGATTGAGGTCGCACTAATAAAAATATCAGAATGAATTGTTTCCAAACTGTTAATTTACCGGGATTTATTGTTTTTTTGTAATCGTGATGGCCGAGCTTTGTACAAATGAATATTTCATAAATTGATGATTAATTATGGTGATTTTAGGTATTTTATAAAAAAATACCCTCGTTCATGAGGGTATCAATCGGTATGTTTATTCTTCGGACTGAGCTTCTGGATGCTCAGCTTTTTCCAGTAAGCGGGTCACCAGCAGCTGATCTATTTTAAAATGATCGACATCAACCACTTCAAATTTATAGCCGCCATAAATCACGGCATCTGCTGGGCGCGGAATTTTACGTAAACGGAACATCATAAAGCCGGCAAGGGTTTCATAATTTTCCTCATCTGGCATTTCATCAATTTCAAGCGCATGCTTAACGTCTTCAATTGGAGTACTGCCTTCAATCAGCCATGAATTGTTGTCACGTTTAATGATCTGCTGATCTTCTTCAATCGGTGTTACCCAGTCACCCATGACCGTAATCATAATGTCGGACAGAGTAATCACGCCAACGACCAAGGCATATTCATTAATCACCACCGCAAATTTCTCTTTGGTGGAGCGGAAACGGTCAAGTACTTCTGATAAGGTCAGTGTGTCAGGAATAGTCAGTACTGTACGGATCGTATTTTCGTTTAACTGTAGTAAAGACTGATTATTTAAAATACGCACCAGAATATCTTTGGCATCCACATAACCAATCACATCATCAATATTTTCACTGCAGACTAAAAACTTGGAATATGGGTATTCGGCAAGTTTCTGACGGATACTTGATTCAGATTCTTTCAGTGTAAAGAACACAACATTTTCACGTGTGGTCATACTTGAGGGAACATTACGTTCTTCCAGCTCAAATACGTTTTCAATAAAGTGGTGTTCCTGTTTCTGCAATACGCCTGCTTGCGCACCAGCATCCATTACCGCAGAAATATCATCAAAAGTAATATTGTCTTCACGGGTGGTGTTCACTTTAAATAAACGGAACAACAGATTGGCAACGGCATTGATAAACCAGGCAAGTGGTTTACATACCACAATGAAAATCTGAATTGGGTTGATCACTGAAACAGCAATCTTTTCTGGTGCAATCATCGCCATGCGTTTTGGCATGAGGTCTGCAAACAGAATAAATAATGAAGTGACTAAGGTGAATGAAAGGGCAAAGCTGATGGTTTCAGCCCAGGGGCCAACATAGAAACGTGAAACAAATTCAAAGAAATAAGGACGGAATGCCCCCTCACCTAAAATACCGCCCAGGATGGCGACGGCATTTAAGCCAATTTGCGACGCAGCAAAGAAATCAGCAGAGTTCTGCTGTAAGTCGAGGACTTTCTGTGCGCGTTCATCGCCTGATTCGGCAAGAATCTTGAGTTTGACTTTACGCGCACCTGCAAGTGCGATTTCTGTCAAAGATAAAAAACCTGCCCCTACAATCAGTACCGCGATGATGAGGATATTCTGGAAAAGGCTCACGAATCCACCTGTGGATTTTGATTATTATGAATATTTTTAACACAAAAGCACCAGAAGGTAATATTCAGATATTCCCTTCTGGTGCTGACAGTATAAGCGTAAAACGCAGTATTTAAGAAGCGTCTTGCTTAATAATGTGAAAATTGTGAATTATTCAATAAATATTCACGGTTTTCCTCTTCAATCATCTGACGTGCAACATACAGAATAAGCTGACGTAACCAACGATGTGCAGGGTGATGATGCAGTAAAGGGCACCATGCCATTTTGAGTTCAAATTCTGGAATATAAAAAGGAGGATCTTTGATTAGCAGGCTCTGGTTATTACCCTGCAAATGTGCAATACGGGATGGAAGTGTGGCAATCAGATCAACATTGGAAGCCAACAGGGCAGGCATCTGGTAATGTCGGGTAAAAACAGAAATTTTACGTTTCTGACCAATACGCTCAAGAGCTTGATCAATCCAGCCTAAACCTGCCTGTTTTTCAGGATTCACACCAAAGCCAACGCCCATTCCTGTTTTTGATACCCAGATATGCTGTGCATCCAGGTAGCTTTTCAGGTTCAGGTTGGTGGCAGCAGGGTGTTTACTGTTTAACAGACATGAAAAACTGTCACGCCATACCAGCACCTGATGGAAACTTTGTGGAATTTCATTGAAACGGTTAATCGCAAGATCGACTTTACCCTGTTCCATGTCGCGGTAAGACACATCACTTGGTGTTAAAAAGTCGAGTACGACATTGGGTGCTTCAGAACGCAGTGCTTTGACTAAACGCGGAACCAGTGTGGCTTCTGCATAGTCTGAAGTCATAATGCGGAATACACGGTTGGATGTATAAGGGCGGAACTCGGTACGAGGTTCAAGAATCATGGAAAGATCAGAAAGTGCATCACGGATACGTGGTTGCAGTTCCAGTGCCCGTTCTGTCGGTGTCATTCCTTCAGAAGAGCGGATCAGGAGAGGATCATTAAATAAATTACGTAAACGACGCAAAATATTACTCATGGCAGGCTGTGTTACACCTAACTGTTCAGCAGCACGAGTTACATTTTTTTCACGAAGCAGTACATCAAGATAAATTAATAGATTAAGATCGACCCGCTCCAGATTCATAAAATAAATACCGAAAATAAAATCAAGAAATTATTTTGATTATGCCATAAGCGATATAGGTTGTGTATAAAAAAAGATGAATTAAAACGCAGTCTGTAACAGGAAATGGAGATCACTTTTCCCTTTTTGAGCAGCCTGCCTTATTCATGATCTGAGGTACTTTTTTCACTGGATTTTTGAGCTTTCTGAGCAGGAACTGAGTTTATCCTTCAGATGGTTTTATTCAGTATCCAGTCATTCACCATCACTTATTTTTTGTGTGATTATTATACTGTAGTGTGTGACATAAAAACTGATTTCAGTTTTAATCTGAAGAGGGAATGCACTTTTTTACAAAAGCACGACTTAAGTCTAATAATTAATTTTTAAGCAATATGTTGTTTTTATGATCACGTTTAAGATTTAAAAAACACATATTAAACAGTAATTTATAAATGTAAATAAATATTATAATACGACTTTGATCTATGTATTTTTTAAATAAATACTGGGAATTAACGCAGAATATTGGATTAATTATTTGACTCAAACTAAGCTAAGTCCATAACAGCGAAGTGTATTAAATCTGAACAATTTATTCCGAGCAGGTTTAGCACTTTAATTGATGAAATCCTAAATATTATATACAGGAACATATCATGTCTACATACTTAACAGCGATTGATGCAATCCGTGAATTAAAAGCAAAATTCGGAAGCACCTGGCGCGATATCAGCCCAGAAGATGCTGCGCGTATGCAAATGCAAAACCGTTTCAAAACTGGTTTAGACATTGCTAAATATACAGCTGCGATTATGCGTCGTGATATGGCTGCTTATGATGCAGACTCAAGCAAATATACTCAGTCATTAGGTTGCTGGCACGGTTTCATCGCGCAACAGAAAATGATTGCGAACAAAAAATACTTCGGTACTACTGAACGTCGTTATATCTACCTTTCTGGTTGGATGGTTGCTGCACTTCGTTCAGAATTTGGTCCACTTCCTGACCAGTCAATGCACGAAAAAACTTCAGTTCCTGCGTTAATCGAAGAAATCTATACTTTCCTTCGCCAGGCTGATGCGAAAGAATTAAACGATCTGTTCCGTGCGCTTAAAAAAGCACAGGAAGCTGGTGATACTGCTAAAGCTGCTGAAATCACTGCTCAGATCGACGGTTTCCAGACTCACGTTGTGCCAATTATTGCGGACATCGACGCTGGTTTCGGTAACGAAGAAGCGACTTACTTACTTGCTCGTAAAATGATCGAAGCTGGTGCTTGTGCACTGCAGATCGAAAACCAGGTTTCTGACGCTAAACAGTGTGGTCACCAGGCTGGTAAAGTAACAGTTCCACACGAAGACTTCATCGCTAAAATCCATGCATTACGTTATGCATTCTTAGAAATGGGTCTTGACGACGGTATCATCGTTGCGCGTACTGACTCTGAAGGCGCTGACTTGACTCAGAAAATCCCAGTGGTTAAAGAAGCTGGCGACATCGCTTCTCAGTACATCAGCTACTTAGACACAGTTGAAATCGACATCGCTGAAGCTCAGGAAGATGAAATCCTGATTAAACGTAACGGTAAATTACACCGTCCTAAGCGTTTAGCTTCTGGTCTGTATCAGTTCCGTGAAGGCACTCAGATTGACCGCGTTGTACTTGACTGTGTGTCTAGCTTACAGAACGGTGCTGATCTTCTTTGGATCGAAACTGCGACTCCAAACGTTGAAGAAATCGCTCACATGGTTAACCGTGTTAAAGAAACAGTTCCAAATGCGAAACTTGTTTATAACAACTCTCCATCGTTCAACTGGACTTTAAACTTCCGTCAGCAAGCATACGACCGTTGGGTTGCTGAAGGTAAAGACGTTTCTGCTTACGACCGTGCTAAATTAATGAGCGCTGAGTACGATGCAACTGAATTAGCTGCTGATGCTGATGAAAAAGTTCGTACATTCCAGGCAGATGCTTCTCGTGAAGCAGGTGTGTTCCATCACCTGATCACTCTTCCGACTTACCACACAGCTGCTCTGTCTACTCACGAGCTTGCTCAAGGTTACTTCGGTTCTGAAGGTATGCTGGCTTATGTTGCTGGTGTACAGCGTAAAGAAATCCGTGGTGGTATTGCTTGTGTTAAACACCAGGCAATGGCTGGTTCTGACATCGGTGATGATCACAAAGAAATCTTCTCTGGTGACAACGCTCTTAAAGCGCACGATGATGCTAAAAACACAATGAACCAGTTCGGTGGTTAATCCTCCCGAGTGATTCAAAAAAACCCAGCGAAAGCTGGGTTTTTTTATGGAGAAATTAAAGCCTGTGAACGGCGAGCTGTGAATTATTTCAGAATAATGGATACAGTATTTTGTTCGCTTAAAGCTGAAAAAACTGAATGTCAGTGCAACTCTTTCTGCAGCTTGTAGTTCAGTTTTGTTTCCAGTGCTTCTCCTGTCTCTTTATCACGGGCTTCAACAAAGTTTTCACCGACAAAGAACTTTCTGTTTTCTGCTGCTTTATCCAGGGTAATGATGGATGGATTGTCCTGATCAAAACTGAAAGTACCTTTGACCTTAAATTCATTGCCTGTACCTTTACCCTGGTATTCTTCAGTCAGTTCATAGGTTTTATCTGATTTAAGTTCAAGTTCAGTTTCAATGCCTGAGCAGTCAGCACATGGGAAAACGCCTTTGTATTCACCTGCCCAGTCCAGTGATGTTTCAGCGCTGTCAGCAACAGGAAGCTGGCTTGACGATGCTGGATTTTCAGTGGCAGGAGTGGAAGACTCTACAGTCGAGGGAGCTGCTGATTCTTCAGTTTTAGGTTTATTACAGCCTGTAAGACTGAATGTTGTAACCAGACCAAGTGCGAGAGCAATGCATGTTTTTTTCATTGGATTATCCTGGAAAAGCGTTGTTTTATTCATCAGAAATTAAAACATAACATAGTGCCTGGTGCTTGTCAGAGTATTGTTAAAACTTGTGGGACAGAGCGGCGTGTAATTTAGAGCATGGCTCTGATTGAAGTCTGTATTACTGGCAAAATAGACCATAAAAGACATCAGTAAATTTTAGGAAATTGAATATCTGGAAAGGAAATAAGATCAGATGGTCTGGAAATTTCTGACGGCGAGCATTTAAGGCTGATCTGATAATTTTTATTGAAAATAAGAAGTGTGTGAAATTTTTAGCATGTAAATAATTACAATATGAAAATTAAGTGTTTTTCAGTCTGTATGATGTTTAAAAAGCTGAAATAATTTCTTATACATTTATATATTAATTGTATATTTTATCTGCACTTATGACTGTTTAATCTGTGCGTCATTGGTACAATTCGCACAAATTTTATATTGCGAAATATACCATGTTCGAAAAAATGGCAGAACAAAGTCTGGGGCTGATGGGCTGGAAAATAGATAATCATTGGGATCTGACTCTGGATCAGTGTGTCATGATTGCAGCACCACATACCAGTAACTGGGATGCACTGTATGCCAGGCTTGCTCTGAAGGCATTAGGTGTCAATGTGCGGATCACGATTAAAGACAGTTATATGAAGCTGCCATTTGGTCCATTTGTACGAGCTATGGGTGGTATTGGCATTGACCGGCGTCCTAAAAAAGAAGGTGAGCCTCGTCCAAGTATGGTGGATCTGATGAGTGATCTGTTTAAGACACATCAGAAACTGGTCATGCTGGTAACCCCTGAAGGTACACGTTCAAAACAGGAACAATGGAAAACCGGTTTTTATCATGTCGCAATAAATGCTGGGGTGCCGATTGCTCTTGCATACATGGACTATGCGAAAAAGACGACAGGTATTGGAAAAATTGTCTATCCTACAGGGAATTACGAGCAGGATATGGCTGAAATTATGGACTTTTATGCAGGAATCAATCCTAAATATCCAGAGTTGTTCAGTGTGGACCGTCGTTATCATTCTGATGAAAAGGATGCATAAGACTGACGGATAATGATTTTTGCGTCACAATGAAATACTGAAGCAGAATATATCGATATTCTGCTTTTTTATTTCCAGATCTACAGGCTGTATCTGTTTTATTGATCGGCTGTGACTGTAATTCCGCCAAGACTCTGACAGGCAGAGCGGTAAACAGCGTACTGCTGCTGTACGATTTCACTCAAAGGCATATCAAACAGCTTTTCGCCATTTTTATAACTTTCCACATAAACTTCAACTTTCTGACGGGTCACTGCAAGTAAGTGCTCATGGTAGCTGGTGATCGAAGTATGAGACATATCTGAACTTTCGATATTGTTACACTGGAACTGCGTCAGCAGTTTTTCAGCATGTTTCAGGTCTTTGGATGCACTGAGGGAGCAGGCAGTCAGAAATAGATATAGACAGATGACGGTGAGAGATTTCATGTGGAGGGGCAGGGCAGAAATAGGCAGATGTACCCAGTATTGTATAAAAAACTGGGTACCTATAACTGAAGATACAGGATCTGACCGCTTAAAAAATATCTGGTTGAGAAACCGTTGATCGGGTCTGATCAGCCCTTGACCAGCCCGCCATCAACAATCAGATTCTGACCTGTTACAGCACGTGAAAAAGGTGATAAAAACATCAGGACTGCATCCGCAAATTCTTCAGGCGTTGTCACCCTGCGTAAAGGTGTGGATGCTGCAATTAAATCAAAGACAGCATCAGGCGTTGCTTTGCTGGCATCGGTTGTCTGCAGCAGTCCACCTGAGAGCATATTGACATTGATGCCATACTGTCCAAGTTCATGCGCCGATGTTCGGGTAAATGCCAGCAGTGCTGCTTTTGCGGCAGTATAGTCATGATAAGGAACAACAGGGTTCTGAACCAGATTAGTACCGATATTGATGATTCTGCCAAACTGTTGTTTTTTCATACCTTCCAGTGCTGCCTGAGTGGTATTCAGGGCAGCCTGTACAGCACCGTTAAACTGACTTTGTAAATGTTCAGCTGTAAGCGATATAAGATCGGGGCGGGCATCACCATTAAATTCAAAGTGTACCAGGGCATTGTTTACAACAGCATTGATCGGACTGCCGAAATGCTGTTTAGCTGCTAGGAACAGGGCTTTGATCTGATCAGCATTGGTCACATCTGCCTGAACACAGAAAACCTGTTCAGGATATTCCTGCTCAAGCTGTTTTGCTGACTGTTCGCTGCTTAAGTAATTGACAACGATGCGAGCTTTTTCACGTAATAAAGCCTTGCTTATAGCCAGTCCAAGCCCTCTTGCACCGCCCGTAATTAAAACAATCTGATCTTTAATCTGCATGAAAAAACACTCTTAAATTTTATCTGAGACATTAACAGGTCTGGTCGTATAAGTGAAAGTTTAAGCGCAAGGATAAACATGTTTGATCAGATATTTTATTGATAGAACAATAAAATAAATGCTGTTCACATTTTACTTCTCTGTCCTGACTGGGTGTGTTAAAAGTAGCAGATATAAAGCGGTTCAGAACATACAGAGATATGAGTGGTCATGATTTATTTATATGGTCAGTTTAATGCGTAATATTCTTTTATTTTTACTGTTTCAGTCCAGTTGTGCTTTTGCTGAAAATGCAGACATTAAAGATGTCGAAATGGACTCTGAGATGATTGATATTCATGAAGAAGAACAAAAGCAGCTTGCTCAGCAAACTGAAGAAGAAAATCAGGACTATGCTTTACTGAATAATCAGTTTTTTGAAAATGATCTGGTTCGGATTTATAACTATACGGCTTATCAGACAGATGCAGTAAAGGGGAAACTGCTGGATGGCGGTATGGATCAGATCGGTTTACAGGATTTCTATGTCTCTTTTGGTTATGGTATGGAATTTAAATTAAATCGCTCCAACAGGGTGGGTTATGAATACATTTCAGCTTTTCCATACGATCGGGGGCAGGTGATCCGACTGTTCTGGACATTCAGTTTCTAGTCCATATTTTCAGTGCAACAATACAGTGAGCAGTAAAAAGCATCCCGAGGTAAACAGCAGCGACAGCACAGTATGCTTGAACTGTTTTTCTGAAATTTTATAGAAAAGTCGTGCACCCAGTATGGCTGGAATGCTGACACTGAGTAAAATAGCCCCCATATAAGGCAGATGTTCAGTGTGAATAGTCCCCTGGAAAAGATAGGCTGCCAGAGTGAACAATTGAATACCAAAATTAAAATGTCTGAGAATATAGCGCTGTTCGTCTTTACTCAGATTTTTCAGCATGACCCATGCAGAGGGTAGTGAACCACAAAAGCCCCCGAGTCCTCCCAGAATACCTCCAGTAAAGCCAATCAGGCTGTCAGCGGCTTTTCCAGACTTCTGAATCACGGAAAACTGTGGGTTGAAGAACATCACTGGACACCATAGAACAAGAAACAATCCGAGGATTAATTTGAAAGTTTCAGGATTGATCAGTACCAGTAAATACGTCCCTATCGGAACGCCGATTATTCCCGCAATAAAATAGGGTAAAACCAGTGAAATATTACTTTTTTGCTTCTGTTCGCTGCACATCGAAATGAGATGACTCCATACCGAGGCAAAAACCACCAGGGGGGCAGCGAGCTGTGGTGAAAGCACCCATACCCAGAACGACATGGCGATTAATGCAAAAGCAAAGCCTGTCAGTCCCTGCACAAAGCCGGCGACTACAGCACCAGAAATAAAAAGTAACCAGGTCATTCAGAAAAACAGATAGATAAAAACTGAAGCGTTATTGTAAGAAAAAATATACATGGTGTGTTGTGGTATTCGCCATTTTAAACAATAAGAAAAATATCATGGGGAGAATGTAGAAAAGGATACAGATAAAAAGGTGCATTCAGCACCTTTTAAAATATCGGGAAATCAGCTTTTCTGAAACAGTCCTGCCTGCACTGTCCCTGCTCTGGTCTGTTTGATCAATTGCCAGGAGGCAGGCAGTTTCAGCTGTTCCAGTGAACGATCAGCTTCCACATAAATGAATCCCTGGGGTTTAATCAGTGGATCAGCCAGCATGGATAGTTCTTCCCATAGATCCAGGCTGTAAGGTGGGTCCAGAAAAACCACATCAAACATGCTGTTCAGTGCAGGTAAAATCTTCTGGGCGGTTGATGTTTTCAGCTCCGCATTTTTTGCATTCAGCAGTTTAATATTATTTTTCAGAAATTCAGCCTGGGTACGCTCAGGTTCAATCATCAGCACATGAGATGCACCACGGGACAGGGCTTCGAAACTCAAAGCTCCAGAGCCTGTACACAGGTCAAGAACAGCAGCATTCTGAATGTCCCACATTAACCAGTTGAACAGTGTTTCCCGGACACGGTCAGGGGTCGGACGTAAGCCCTCAACTGAAGCAAATGGGAGCTGGCGTCGCTTCCATTCTCCACCAATAATTCTGAGCTGATTCTTCATAAATTACTCTGTATCTTCACTGTGTGACGCGGGTGCCTGTGTTGTCGCAGTTGCTGATGATGCAGCGTCAGCACCACTTGGAAGCTCTCCTGGTTTGATACCGGCTGTCATTAAGCCACCGCTGATCTGATGATCTGCAGGACGGACTGGTGTTTTTTTACGTTTAAGCAGCCAGTAGTCAAACAAGGGTTTTGCCAGCTGGGCTGCTGAGCCACCGTGACGACCATTTTCCCATACAACAGCAACAACAATTTCTGGATTTTCAGCTGGAGCAAAACCAATAAACAGACCGTGATCGAGCTGGCGTTCGGTCAGCAGGGATTCATTATAACGTTTACCCTGTGCAATACTTTTGACCTGGGCTGTCCCTGTTTTACCTGCAATATGATACATCGGGGTTCGGATTCCACGTCCGGTTCCAGACTGTACAACGTCGACCATGGCATCGCGCATTTTTATCCAGTCTTCAGGCTTGCCATTAAACTGGATTTTTCCATCAGGGGCGTTGTGTACAACATATGGCTTCGAACCTTTACTCTCACGCAGGACATGAGGGGTCACGTGTGCTCCCTGATTGGCAGTGATCGCAGTTGCCATTGCCAGCTGTAATGGTGTTGCTGTAAATGCACCCTGACCAATACTGACGGAAATCGTTTCACCCTTCAGCCATTTGCTTTTACGGGTTCGCATTTTCCATTCCTGACTTGGATAGAGTCCTTCACTTTCACTTGGTAAATCCACGCCTGTTTTCTGTCCAAAGCCAAACTGGCGCATCCAGTCATTCATTTTATCAATACCCATCCGATAAGACAGGACATAGAAATAGGTATCGCAGGAAACAATCTGTGCTTTATGCATGTTTACAGAGCCGTGTCCTGTTTTTTTATGGTCACGGAAGCGGTGGCTGTCACCAGGTAAAGTAAAGTAACCTGGGTCTGAAATTGCAGTATTCCAGTCTACATAACCATAGTGCAGCCCCCCCATACCAAACATAGGTTTAATGGTGGAACCAGGCGGGTATGCTCCCTGAACAGCGCGGTTGTAGAGCGGCTGATCCAGGTTATCCCTTAACGCGCTGTAGTCTGTATGACTGATACCTGTCACAAACAGGTTCGGGTTAAAGCTTGGGCTGGAGACCAGTGCCAGAATTTCACCACTGCGGGGATCCATGGCAACAATGGCACCACGACGACCTGCAAGCTGTTCCGTTGCTGTGACCTGTAAACCATAATCAATGGACAGATACAGATCATTGCCCCGAACCGGCTCTTTACGTCCCAGGTTACGCAGTACATTACCATGAGCATCTGCTTCTACAGACTCATTGCCAGGTACACCATGCAGAAGATCTTCATACGATTTTTCCACCCCGATTTTCCCAATCAGGTTGGTGCCGGCATACAGGTTTTTATCTATACTTTTCAGTTCTTTGTCGTTGATTCGACCGACATAGCCAATGACGTGTGCAAACAGTTCGCCGTGTGGATAGTAGCGGGTCATCTGAGTGTCAATGCTGACCCCAGGGAATTTGTATTTGACTTCACTGAATTTAGCAATATCGGCTTCAGTTAAATTCAGTTTCAAAGAAACCCGTTCAGTTTTCTTGGATGTTTTAATCCGGCTTTTGAAACGGTCAATATCTTCCTGAGTCAGGCTTAAAACTGGAATCAGGCGTTCAACAGTATCATCAATATCTTCGACATCTGCACGGCTCATCGTTGCAGAGAAAACTGGGTAGTTATCTGCCAGTAATATGCCGTTACGGTCATAAATATATCCACGGGCAGGTGCCAGTGGCTGCAGCCGGATACGGTTCTGATCTGAAGCTGTAGAAAATTCATCGAAATGCATTAACTGAAGGTAAGCATAACGCGCCACCAGCAACAGCATAAAAAACAGGACAATACCCAGGGAAATGAAAATCCGATTGCGAAAAATGCGCTTCTCTTGTTGGACATTTTTTAAAGGAAAGTGCTGTTTCATATGCAATCGACTTGAACAACTGAAGTGAAAGAAGGGAAATTTAAGGCAGTCATTCTACAGCATGTGCAGGGTGTTGTGATAATTGAAAATTGTATTGGATTAACATATGGATTTATTTTGACGTTTTTGACATTATCGACAGGAAAAAGGTAAAGTCCTGTCTATAAGAACGAGGACAATTCTGCTAAAGTCGAAAATTCAGAAACAAGGCAGTATTAAAATAAAATTAAGGACATTGGTGACAATAATGACAAGAGTTTATTCCTTGCTGGCATGCCTTACGCTGGCAAATGTTGCGTACGCACAGGATAATCCTTATCTGCCAGAAGCGAAATTAAAGCCAGAAAATGCGGCAACATGGAATGTCGGGGCAGGGGTGACGCATAAGTTACTGCATATGAATGTCGAATGGGTCAATCCATACGGTATCGCCTATGCAAAAGCAGGTGTATTCTGGAATGGTGATAAAGAACCGGGTGGACAGGTTGGTTTCCGCTATCCTTATCATCTGACTGGAACAGATCAGAACGGTTACTACATTGGCGCCTATGCTGGACATATCGAAAGCAAGGAAGTTGATGGTGAAGATAAAGCCCGACTCGGAGCAGGTGTGGATCTGTCATATGTGATGCTCAGTAAAGAGCGGATCAGCACATTCAGTGTGGGAATCGGAGCAGGTGAAAAACTTGAAGACCGTTATGGAAATACAGTGGCGGACATAAATCCAAAGCTACAAATCTCCTATACATTAAGTATTGGCTTGTAAATAACAATGATCAATCCTGAAGTATAAACGGAATCATGTAATTAAAATTAATATGGAAAATATGCATGCTCGAATGGGTTAATGAAGTATGGCAGGCCTTTCTGAATCGTCCTGATTTCTGGGCTGTGCTCAGTATTATACCTGTAACTGCTTTTGTTACCTGGGCACATGTGTGGATGGCACTGAAAATGGTGTTCTATCCATTAAATTTCTGGGGCTTTCACCTTGGACCATTGCCTGTTGGCTGGCAAGGTATTGTACCGCGTAAAGCAGGACGCATTTCAGGGATCATCACAGATAACACCCTGTCAAAATTAGGATCGCTGAAAGAGTTTCTTGAGGCAATGGATCCGGAGGACATGGCACGTATTATCGGTGAACAGGTTGGATTTGAACTTGAACACCTGATTGATGAAGTCATGATTGACCGTAATGCAGTGCTCTGGGAAAATCTGCCCTATTCAATCAAACGCAGAATTTATGGTCAGGCACATAAACAGTTGCCAGGTATCTTAAGGGAACTCGTGACTGAGCTGACCATGAACGTCGAGTCACTTGTGGATATGCGTGAAATGGTGGTCAGCCAGATGGAAGGTGATCGCCGTTTAATGGTGAGAATGTTCCTGAAAGTTGGACAGAAAGAGATCAACTTTATCTGGCATATCAGTGCGCTGATCGGTATGTTTTTCGGTATATTCCAGATGATCGTCTGGTTTGTCGTGCCATGGCACTGGACCGTACCGTTCTGGGCTTCAATATGGGGTTTCCTGACCAACTGGATCGCAATCTGGATGGTATTCAACCCGATTGAACCACACTATATCCGCT
Organism: Acinetobacter chinensis; assembly: GCF_002165375.2. Taxonomy (NCBI): domain Bacteria; kingdom Pseudomonadati; phylum Pseudomonadota; class Gammaproteobacteria; order Moraxellales; family Moraxellaceae; genus Acinetobacter; species Acinetobacter chinensis. The sequence continues at coordinate 2,467,163 of NZ_CP032134.1, read as the reverse complement.
ACCCTCAGTTCTTTGAACGTACTGAAAACAGAAAGTTTCCGTGGATTAAACCTGTGATTCCCCGTTTAGGAACCTATAATGTCCAGGGTGCATTCATGAAACGTCAGGATGAAGTGTCGGATGTGTTTGCAAGTGTAGTCACAGAAGACCTGATTACGTTAAAATCAATCATGACAGAAATGATGTATGGTGGGAAAAAAGACAAAACCCGTCGTATTGTTAAACGCCACATCAATGAAATCATGGAAACTCCGCTTGTGCGTACTTCTTTACAGTTGTCTCTTGGACCAAAAGAATACGCAAGACTCAAGACAGACTTGATTGATCGGTCAATTGAAATTACGATGGTGCCTGTATGCGACCCTGCGTTTAATGCGAGCCGTGCACAGAAAATCTATCAGATGTTCAGAGATCGTATTCGTGAACTGACTCCGAAAGAATTTCAGAACCTGTTACGTCCTGCATTTCAGGAAGACGAATGGATTCTGATTGTCCTTGGGGGGGTAACCGGGTTTTTAGCTGGTTTAATACATTTGTTTGTGGCTTTCTTATAATTAGATGCTGAGCTGCATATTGAATCCATCATTCAATATGGAACACAAGTGTCATATATATTGTTTAAATGAGGATGTTTTTTTATGCGCATTATATTACTCGGACCACCTGGAGCAGGTAAAGGTACACAGGCTCAGTTGATCTGTAAGCGCTACAATGTCCCACAAATTTCAACCGGTGATATGCTCCGTGCTGCGATTCGTGAAGGTACTGAATTAGGTCTTAAAGCTAAAAGTGTGATGGAATCAGGTGGCCTGGTCTCTGATGAACTGATCATTGGTTTAGTGAAAGAACGCATTGCACAGCCTGACTGTGTCAATGGATGTATCTTTGATGGTTTCCCACGCACCATTCCTCAGGCTGAAGCTTTAGAGAATGAAGGCATTTCAATTGATCACGTGATCGAAATTGATGTACCTGATGAAGAAATCGTAAAACGTCTTTCCGGTCGCCGTCAGCATCCTGCATCTGGCCGTATTTATCATACAATCTACAATCCACCTAAAGTGGAAGGTAAAGATGATGAAACTGGTGAAGACCTGGTTCAGCGTCCGGATGATCTGGAAGCGACAATCCGTAAGCGTTTAGGTTCTTATCATACCGAAACTGAACAGCTTGTAGGTTTCTACCAGGGTCGTGCGGCTTCTGGTGAAAATGCACCGACTTATGACAAACTCAATGGTCTGCGTGCAATTGAAGATGTGCAGAAAGATCTGTTTGCTATCCTGGATAAATAAGATAGAAACAGCTGAAAGTACGCAACTTCAATTGAAGTTTTGACTTTAAAAGAGTCCTGATACATATTAGGGCTCTTTTTTATGGCGGAGTCCCTGATGAAAATTCTATTATTGCTGTTAATGGGGATCTGCTTCATTGGATTGCTGGGATTAAGTGTTTTCAGTATCAGACTGTTGCGTAAGATACAGAAAGAAGCTGCACAGCAAGGCAATGGTTCTGCCGAAAGCAGACAGTATAAAATTCATCCTGGCGTTGAACAGGAACATCAGCGACTTGATGCATTGAAAAAACATCTTGAAAAAAAAGCGAAGTCGGATAAGAAATAACAGAGGGCTGTGTTATGAGGTGATCTGCTGGACTTTAATTGTTCGTGGAGCACCAAATTCGTAGCGGTCTGGCCAGTTACATACATCTGACACAATACATTCAGCACATTTCGGTTTGCGGGCGATACAGCAGTATCGTCCATGCAGAATCAGCCAGTGATGTGAATCAATGATAAATTCTTTAGGTATGACTTTAATCAGCCTGTGCTCTACTTCCAGCACATCTTTACCAACCGCTAAACCGGTACGGTTACCTAAGCGGAAAATGTGAGTGTCCACCGCCATGGTGGGCTGACCAAAGGCAGTATTCAGTACGACATTCGCTGTTTTACGCCCAACACCTGGCAGTGCCTCCAGATCCTTACGATTGTCAGGAACCTGGCTGTTATGCAGTTCAATCAGCATTTTACAGGCTTTGATGACGTTCTCAGCTTTAGAGTTATATAGACCAATGGTTTTAATATATTCTTTCAAGCCATCGACACCGAGGGCATAGATCTGTTCTGGTGTATTGGCAACAGGAAACAGTTTATCAGTGGCTTTATTGACACTGACATCCGTTGCCTGAGCAGACAGGGTAACAGCGACCAGCAACTCAAAGGGATTTGAATAATTCAGCTCAGTTTCTGGATGAGGACGCTGTTCACGTAAGCGTTCAAAAAAAGTCTGAATCTGCTTTTTAGTCATATTTTTTGTCATACAGAGCCACCTTGTACAATATCCAGTTGTCTTTGTAATTCATCCAGTTGCAGCTGTTTTTTTTGGTCAGCCCGCACCGAAAGCTGTTTTTCCAGTTTTTTGATCTGTGTGCGGATTTTAGCTAATTCAATGGTGGTTTTTGCATCCATTGTCACCGTTGCATGGTCAGGTTTATCCGCAAGCTGAATCACAGGAACAGCACTCGACTGTGATGAAAACAGACTGAACAGATCCGTATCAATATCTGCACGGACCACAGGTCCTTTACGGTTAATCCGTCGTTTTTCTTCCCGCTGGATATGCGCATAATAGCGTTTACGCAGGTCATTCTGTTCCTGTATGCGCAAAGACTCATCAGGGACAGATAATGTATCTTCGATCAGATCAATACAGTCAACCGGACAGGGAGGAATACACAGTTCACAACCGGTACACTGATCAGTCAGAATGCTGTGCATCAGTTTACCTGAACCAATAATTGCATCTACCGGGCAGGCACTGATGCATTTGGTACAGCCAATGCATTCATCCTCGCGTATAACGGCTTTCATGCGCTGAGGTCGACCATCGGACTGAACAGGCCATACACTGGCTTCTGCTGTCATACTGGTGCGGTTCAGCAATGCTGCCAGTGCATCTGCAACAGGCTGTCCACCAGGAATACACTTATTTGCATCCTCACCTTCTGAAATTGACTTCGCATAAGGCAGGCAGCCATCACGGTGTCCGCATAAACCACACTGAGTCTGTGGTAATAAAGCGTCAATTTTTTCAATCAGGGAAATCTGCGAATTCATGTACAAACCAGTCTGCTGTATAAAACAAGCATAATAGGGTGGGATTAAAATCAAAGCGCTGAATTTTACCATGAAATGTCATAATTATCCCATGTGCCATACTGGTTCATCAAATGCGTTATTTTTGGGCAAAAAATGCCATATTTACAATGCGGTTACATTAAAAGCGAAAGATGATTCTGATGCGCTTTTTAAACTTAAAACGATGATATTTAAAAATTATATTAAGTTTTTTTTAAAAAAGTATTGTGCAATATGAACAAAAGATATTTAATGTTTTGCGCCAAAATACATCAACGATTGAAATTTTGACCAATTTTGATCCACTTTTATGCTGAGGATTAAGCGTTGAAATATAACAGCCTTAACGACTTCCTGAATTACGTAAAAACACGTGATGCTCATCAACCAGAATTTCTACAAGCTGTAGAAGAAGTGATGACAAGCCTGTGGCCTTTTATCGAGAAAAACCCTGAATATGCTGAACATGGTTTACTCGAGCGCCTGGTAGAGCCTGAGCGTGCAATTCAGTTTCGTGTTTCATGGATGGATGACAAAGGTCAGACTCATGTGAACCGTGCATTCCGTGTGCAATATAACTCTGCAATTGGTCCATTCAAAGGTGGTATGCGTTTCCACCCTTCAGTCAATCTTTCGATTCTGAAGTTCCTTGGGTTTGAACAGACTTTTAAAAATGCTTTGACTACTTTGCCTATGGGCGGTGGTAAAGGTGGTTCTGATTTTGATCCTAAAGGTAAGTCTGAAGGCGAAATCATGCGTTTCTGCCAGGCACTGATGATTGAATTATACCGTCATCTTGGTTCCAACACAGATATCCCTGCGGGTGACATCGGTGTAGGCGGCCGTGAAGTAGGCTACATGGCTGGTATGATGAAGAAACTCAGCAATGACACTTCATGCGTATTTACAGGTAAAGGACTGTCTTTCGGTGGTTCTCTTGCACGCCCTGAAGCGACTGGTTTCGGTACTGTTTACTTCGCTGAAGAAATGCTGAAAACCCGTAGCGACAGCTTTAAAGATAAAGTTGTGACTATTTCGGGTTCTGGTAACGTTGCACAATATGCTGCTGAAAAAGCAATGTATCTGGGTGCGAAAGTGGTTTCACTTTCTGACTCTAACGGTACTGTTTACGTAAAAGACGGTTTCACAACTGAACTTCTTTGTGAAGTGATGGAACTTAAAAACGTAAAACGTGGCCGTATCTCTGAGTTTGCGTCTAAACACGGTTTTGAATACCTTGAAGGCAAACGTCCTTGGGGTATCAAGTGTGACATCGCGCTTCCTTGTGCAACTCAAAATGAGTTAACTGAAGAAGATGCAGTTGCACTTCTTGCAAATGGTGTGATCTGTGTAGCTGAAGGTGCAAACATGCCTTCTACACTTGAAGCAGTAGAGAAATTCGTTGAAGCGAAAATTCTTTATGCTCCGGGTAAAGCATCAAACGCAGGTGGTGTTGCGACTTCTGGTCTTGAAATGTCACAAAACTCAATCCGTCTGGGTTGGACATTTGAAGAAGTGGATGAGCGCTTACATGCAATCATGAAAGAAATTCACCGTAACTGCGTGAAATACGGTACTGAAGAAGACGGTACTGTGAACTATGTAAACGGTGCAAACATTGCAGGCTTTGTAAAAGTTGCTGATGCGATGTTAGCGCAAGGTGTATTCTAAGTTTTAATTTAGAATCATTGAAAACCGATGCTTTTGCATCGGTTTTTTTATGCCGAAAATTTAGTTTTGCTTATTTGCTAAGGTATTCACCCATTTCCATGATTTTAAAAAATATCAGCCAATTCAGTTTAAGCACAATGTGATTATGGTAGGGACAGCACAAAAAGGAAAAATAAAGTGTCCAGTTATCAGTCACACATTGCGATGCTGTTATTTAAACAGCAAAAAAGAATATTTCTCCTGCATAAAAACAATACTCAGGCATTACGCAGCTTTTTTGAAAAGGGGACATTACTCGCCCCATTACCAGCCTTTTTTAAGGCAAAAAAAGTACTGCTGAATAATGTTCCCACCATGCAGATCGAAAACCAGCGTCCGAATAAAAATGCTAAACGAATCTTAGTCTACATTCATGGCGGTGGTTTTGTGGTGGGTAGTCCTAAAAGTTATAAGGGTTATGTAGCAAGTCTGTGTCAGCTGGCACAGGCAAGTTTTGCTTATATTCCAGACTATCGTTTAGCACCTGAGGCACGGTTTCCTGCTGCAATTGATGATGTCTTTGCAGTATGGCAAGGCATTGTGGAAAAATATCAGGGCTATGAAATTGTTTTAGGTGGTGATTCAGCAGGTGGAAACCTGGCACTGGCTTTGTGTATCCGTGCACGAGATGCAGGCGTGGCATTGCCTGAACGTGTCTATCTGCTTTCGCCGTGGCTGGATTTAACTTTGACTTCAGCCAGTCATAAGAAACAAGATCGCGGTGATCCATTTCTGGGTACATATTTTCTTGAAAGAGATTTTGCCCGACATTATGTCGCAGAGCAGGATCGTAAAAATCCGCTGATTTCGCCTTTATTTGCCGATTTTAAAGGTTTACCGCCTTTTTATGTGCAGGTGGGTTCTAAAGAGGTTCTGCTGGATGACAGTCGGGAATTTGCCCGTAAAGCCAGATCACAGGGTGTGGATGTTGAACTTGATATCTGGACAGGCATGTGGCATGCATGGACGATTGTTCCTTTTGTTCCAGAAAGTCGGCAGGCGCGTAAAAAAGCAGGTTTCTGGCTGAGTGCCAGTCACTGAGTAGCCAGACCGGTTGTTTTATTTCTGTTCCTGTTCAGAGCTGAAAGTATAGCTCTCTCCATTATTCAGGGTCAGTTTTAAAGTCCGCTCAGGTCGGTCAGAAATCTTAAACAGCATTGGATTTGAGAGAAACAGCTGTATTAACCGTTCATTTTCCAGGGCACTGCATCCAATCAGCGTACTGATCATGCTCCCTTTGGGAATGATGGTCGTCTGGTTTTCAATGATGTAAGTTCGACCCATGCGGTTACAACCGCCATAGGCATGAATATGATTGTGGCTGAAGCGGATCTGAATGGGATGTTTACTGTGTACAGGTTGATAAGACCATGTATAGTGTTGCAGATTTTCCCAATCAGAAACCTGTAATTCGGAAGACTGTTCCGAGCGGCTGTGATTTTTCTGGGATGGCTGATGATGCTCTTTCAATGTCTGGCAGCCAGAAAATGTAATTGAGAGCAGCGTAATAAAAAGAATATGGGTAAACTTTTTTTGATTTTTTATCATCAGTTGATCCATTTAGCCAGGCGGAAATAAAAAAACCGATGCCTGAACATCGGTTAATTTACTTCTCTACTTATGAATGTGAATTACAGTGAACCTTTAATCGCTTCACGTTCAATAATCATGTCCTGAACATAGGCATATTTAGACTGATCTGCCGCAGGATTCTTAATTTCATAGCGCTTGATACGTACAACCTGACGTTCATTCGGGTTGTGAGTAAAACCATCAATGTTGCTGTAGAACAAAGTCCAGTCTTTATCGACCTGAGTTTTCACTCCGCTCTCAGCATATTTAATTTCACGAACCTGTAAGCAGGTCTGTGGTGCAACGCCCGTGCATGATTTGGTCTGAGGTGAAATTTCCAGGAAAATAGTTTCACCTTCTGACTGATACTTCGCTTCAGGTGTCAATTTACCTGTAAACACAACTTTACCAGCTGCTGGGCTGATCAGTGTCAGTGTAGGAGCTTCGCTGTTTGCAGTATCAAGAACAAAGGCAGTTTTACCGCTCTGGAATAATGATGCAGCAAATGCTTCCTGTTTCATCAGCTCAGGTGAACACATCATATTTGTTGACGCTAAGTTACCGGTTACCAGTACACCATTTTCAACTTTTGCACCGCCAAACATGTTATTACAACCAGAGGAAATGCCGACTTTCTGATCTTTGAAATTCAGCACGATTGGCTGTTTTGTACCTGTTGGCTGGAAAGACCATTGATAAGCATTTAAGGTCTGTTCAGCAGTCCCTTGTTGTTGTAAAACTTTCACAGCAGTATCTCCCAGTTTTTGAATATCACCTGACTGACAGGCTGCCAGAGTAAGAGGGAACAGGGCAAGCGCAAGGTAATGTAATTTCATAGATGATCTGCATGTACTTGATTTAAATGATAACAGGAAGCATAACTGATTTGAGCTGTAAAACAATGGATACATTCTGGGATTTTGGGTTTCAAAATGTATCCATTAATTTATATTTGTTAATTTATAAAAAAATATTATCAATCTGCATGATTCTGTCAGTCAAACCGATAAATATCCATGCCTAAAGAGCCCATGCTGAAACTGTTATGCACAACACTGAAACGTGTACCTGTTCCCATTGAAAAAAATAAGGGTGCAAAATGTTCTATCGTTGGATGATTACGCTGGACAAATGGAATGCTTGACCAGTCCAGTACGGCATCATAATCACTGTGAGCCAGTTTACTGACGACATAATTGCGGAAAGCTGATGCCCATTCAGGTACTGTTGACTGATTGCCATCCCAGGACAGTTCACGCAGATTATGCGTAATACTGCCTGAACCAACGAGCAGAACCTGTTGATCACGCAAGGGAGCAAGAACCTGTCCGACTTTATAAATTTCTTCAGCACTCATGTTCATCGGCAGAGAAATTTCCACAACAGGAATACTAGCATCAGGATACATATGTAACAGTGGCATCCATACACCATGGTCACGCGGACGGGTGCTGTTGGCATGGGCAGGAATATGTGCTTCTGCAAACAGATGAAGAATGGTTTCTGCAAGTTCGGGATGTCCAGGCGCAGGATAGCGCATTTCATACAGTTCCTGAGGAAAGCCACGGAAGTCATGCCAGGTTTCTGGACGGACGCCGGTACTGACTTCCAGACTCTGACTTTCCCAGTGTGCAGACATGACTATAATTGCCTGAGGTACGGGTAGATTCAGGCTCAGGCGGTTCAGTGCAGGACCAACCTGTTCAGGATTCAGAGCAAGCATAGGTGAACCATGAGAAATAAATAAACCTGGGAGAGTCTGTAAGTTCATAATGCTGTGCCTGAGAGTGAATGACCTGTAAGGCATATCATGCCTGAAACAGAAAAAATGAATAAGTGGCTTTATTTCAACGTGTTGTTTCATAAATGAAACGCAAAGTATTTCCAGCAATTATCCTGCACGGTGATAAGGATGATTATGGTTGATACTCATTGCACGATATAATTGTTCAATCAGCATGACACGAACCAGTGGATGGGGCAGGGTCAGCTTGGACAGTGACCAGTGCCATGCCGCGGCTTTACGGACAGCTTCGGAATGACCATCTGGACCACCAATAGCAAGTGCAACATCATATCCTTCCAGCATCCAGCCTTTCATGGTTTCAGCCAGTTTTTCAGTACTGAATTCACGGCCACCGACTTCAAGTGCAATCAGGACTTCATTCTGTTTCAGCTGGGACAGAATGCTTTCACCTTCAATATTTCTGTATTTTAAAATATCCGCTTCGGAGTCATTTTTACCCCGTTTAGCCATAGGCAGTTCAATGACCTGGGTCTGAACAAAAGGCTGAATACGTTTGAAGTAATCTTCAAAACCGGTCAGAACCCATCCAGGCATTTTTTGACCAATGGTGAGAATTCGAATTTTCATACAGACAGTCTATGGCAGGAGTGGAAGTTGCCTATTATAACGCTGAATTACAATATTGAAGATTTAAGGAGACAATTTGCAGTTGAATTTTAAACAGGGCTGTTGCTTTAATATTCATAAATATGGATTCATCTCTCCATAATGGAAAATAAAAATATGAAGACTTCCATTTATACGCTCAGTCTGATGAAAACAGTTCTGTTTATTGTTTTATTGAAGTCAGTCAGCCTCAGAGCTGAATCTGTATCGTTTGAACAGGCAGAACCACAGAATCTGAAAGTATATGTCGAGCAGATCATTGGGACGGGGACAACTTATAGAAATTATAAAAATACAGAGGAACTGAACCGTGTTTCCAGCTGGATTAAAGAGCAGATGCAACGGTTTGGTATTCCATGTCAGTTTCAGACCTATGCCGTGGAAGGGAAGGATTATCGAAATATCATCTGTTCATTAAATACAGGAGCTGCTGAAAAATATCTGATCGGTGCACATTATGATGTACATGGTCAGCAGCAGGGAGCTGATGATAATGCATCAGGTGTTGCAGGGATCGTTGAGACAGCGCGTATCCTGGCTCAGGAAAAAAACAGACTGAAAAAGAATATTGAGTTTGTGTTTTATACACTTGAGGAACCGCCTTTTTTCAAAACTGAGCAGATGGGAAGTTATCGGCATGCCCAATCCATAAAAGCTCAGAAAAAGCAGATTAAGGGCGTATATATACTGGAAATGATCGGTTTTTATGATTCAGCGCTGACTCAGACTTATCCTTTGGGACTGAAGTGGGTCTATCCTGCACATGCCAACTTTATAGCGGTTGTCAGTAATCTTCAGTCAAGAACAATGGGTGAGGACTACTGTGCAGCAATGTCTGAACTGGATCAGCTTCAGTGTGAGCGATTGGTCGCACCTACATTTATCAAAGGTGTGGATTTTTCAGATCATCTGAACTACTGGTCCGTTGAAATTCCAGCCGTTATGCTGACAGATACTGCCTTTTTCAGAAATAAAAACTATCATACAGCGCAGGATACGATGAAGACCTTAAACTTTGAAAAAATGAGTCATGTTGTGGATGGTCTGGTTTATACCCTGCTGAAATAGACTCAGTTGCAGTGCGTACTCAATCACGGAGAAAAACATAAAAAAAAGCAGTACTACAATAAAAGTAATACTGCATAAACCAGGTTTATTCTGGAGTTTAAACCTGGTACAGCGGCATGATTAAGACTCATTATCATGCACCTGTTCTATATAACATAGGGGCGATTATATAAAGTTCAAGTCCTGGTTATGATCTGTCGGGGTTATTGCATTGAATGCAGTCCAAACAGATTACCTTCAGTATCAATCGCTAAAACAATATGACCATGTTCTCCAATGGACATTTTGGGCTGGTGAATCTTTCCACCCGCCGCCTCAATTTTCTGTTCTTCAACAGCACAATCTTTGCTTTCAAAATAAATAATGGTGCTGTTGCCACCGGCTTCGATACCGTGCATTTTCACCAGTGAGCCTGATGCGCCATATCTGTTCATATCTGATGGAAATGCCCACATTTCCATCTGGTTGTCGGTGGGGTCACTGAGTAAACTGAATTCTGTACTTAAAACAGTCTGATAAAACTGTTTTGCTCGCTGCATATCATTGACATAAATTTCGAACCAGCAGACTGGATTTGACATAAGTAATTCCCGTTATTGAGTTATTGAAAGGTTAATTATTGTGTCTATATTTTATACAGTTCAGCTTAGGTGAAACTTAAATCAGGAACAGCAGATTTTTGTAAATTCATTGTGAAAAACGTTTTATCGGACAATAAAAAAGAGCACCGAAGTGCTCTTTTTGTATGATGAATTAATGACGTGCCGCTTTTTTACCATCATCTACAGCTTTGACAATCGGTGTTTTTGGCAGAGGTGTTGGTTGCTCAACCAAAGCCAGTGGAAGAATTTCATCAATACTTTTCACTGCTTTAATTTCCAGACCGTCTTTGACATTCTGAGGAATTTCAGTCAGGTCACGCACGTTTTCCTGTGGAATAAACACCAGTTTCACGCCACCACGATGTGCTGCTAAAAGTTTCTCTTTCAAGCCACCAATACGCATTGCTCGACCACCCAGGCTGGTTTCACCTGTCATGGCAATATCAGGACGAATTGCAATTTTAGTGAAAGCAGAAACAAGGGCTAAAGTCAGTGCTAAACCAGCAGATGGACCATCTTTTGGTGTTGCACCTTCAGGTAAGTGAACGTGTACATCTGTTTCTTCAAAGCGTGAAGCTTCGATGCCCAGTTCATCAGCACGAGTACGAACAACCGTCATAGCCGCGGTAATCGACTCTTTCATCACGTCACCAAGTGAACCGGTCGTAATGAATTTACCTTTACCTGGAACAGCAGCAACCTCAATGGTCAATAACTCACCACCAACAGACGTCCAGGCTAAGCCATTTACACGACCCACCTGAGCTTCTTCTTCTGCCATACCATAATCAAACTTATGAACACCTAAATAATCAGGTAAGTTCTCAGCAGTCACATCAACATGCAGATTTTTCGCTTTCTTACTGACAGACTCTTTCACGACTTTACGTGCAATTTTAGACACTTCACGCTCAAGGCTACGTACACCTGCTTCACGGGTATAACGACGGACGATGTCACGAATGGCTTCTTCATGAACGGTCAGTTCTTTAGCACGTAAACCATTGTTCTTGATTGCTTTCGGAACAAGGTAACGGTCTGCAATATTGACTTTTTCATCTTCGGTATAACCAGGCAGACGAATCACTTCCATACGGTCAAGCAATGCTTCAGGAATGTTCATGCTGTTTGCAGTACAGATAAACATCACTTCAGACAGGTCAAGATCAAGATCTAAATAATGATCATTGAATTTGTTGTTCTGTGATGGATCAAGTACTTCAAGCAGAGCAGAAGCTGGATCACCACGGTAGTCCTGTGCCATTTTGTCAATTTCATCGAGTAAGAACAGTGGGTTCTTCACACCGACTTTTGTCAGAGACTGCACGATTTTACCTGGCATCGCACCGATATAGGTACGACGGTGACCACGGATTTCCGCTTCATCACGGACACCACCGAGTGCCATACGGACAAATTCACGACCTGTTGCTTTGGCAATGGATTCACCGAGTGAAGTTTTACCTACACCAGGAGGACCAACCAGACACAGAATCGGACCACGAAGTTTTTTCACGCGTGACTGAACAGCAAGGTATTCAACAATACGTTCTTTCACTTCGTCCAAACCATAATGATCTGCATCCAGAATATCCTGAGCTTTCGGCAGATTAATGCTGACTTTGCTCGCTTTATTCCACGGCGTATCTAAAATCGCTTCGATATAGTTGCGCACCACAGCAGCTTCACTGGAAGCAGGTTGCATTGCTTTAAGTTTACGGAATTCGTTTTCTGCTTTTTTGCGGACATGCTCAGGCAGGTCAGCTTCAGCCAGACGTTTTTCAATTTCCGCAACATCATCTTCCGCACCGCCATTCATGTCGGAAAGTTCACGCTGAATCACTTTCATCTTTTCATTGAGGAAGTATTCACGCTGATTCTTTTCCATTTGACGTTTGACAGAATCATGCAAAGTCTGCTCAATCTGCTGTTCTTCAGACTGTTGTAACAGATAGGTCATGAGTTCCTGTAAATGAGCTTCAAACTCATCGTGTTCCAGAAACTTCTGTTTAACATCAATATTCAACGGCGCACGGGTCGCAACAAAGAACATCAGCTGAAGCAGATCATCAATTTTACCTGCAGCAGTGATCAGTTCACGTGCATTGCGCAGTTTTGCTTCGGCATACTGTGAAAACAGTGTGCGCAGTTCTTCCACACGTGCAGACTGAGTGTTGTCGTCTACCGATACAGTCATCGGGCTTAACGCATGTTCAGCTGATAAATATTCATCGTTATCAATGATTTTTACCAGTTTGGAACGGTGTAAGCCTTCAATTAATACTTTTATACAGTTTTCATCATTTTCGTGATTCACAACCTGCACAATCTTCGCGACAGTACCGTATTGATATAAGTTGTCGTGATCAATTTCTTCTGTAAGCGAATCTTTCTGTGCAACTACAAATACTAAATTGTCACTGTTACGAGCCACGTCAACTGCATTGATCGATTTTTCACGACCGACAAATAACGCAATCTGCATATGTGGATAAACCACAACATCACGTAGCGCTAAAAGTGGTAATACACTTGGAACCACTGGCTCTAAGCTTTCTTCATTCATAATAATTTCAGACATGGGCACTCCAAATGAGTAACAACAGTGTTGCCATGTTTTTATAGTGATGTGTATTTTAAAAAATACAAGGGCAGTAATGAATAAAAGTGTGGAATTTGATTGAAAATATGAATTTTATCAGCGGGATTGCTCTGAACGCTTTTATTTGTCAGGGTTTGAAGCGTTGAAAGTGGGATGGTGTCAGTAAAGCATTCAGAGGTTGATCCCAGGGCTGACGGGGAATAATCTGCTTAATCTGCTGAAAATCATGTGCAAGTCCTAAGCGGAAAGGACGTTGTGGGGCTGAAGCCAGGGTTCTGTCATAAAAACCACCGCCCATACCGACCCGAGCTCCCTGCATGTCACAGACCAGTAAAGGCATAATCAGACAATCCAGGGTGCTGACATGCTTTCCACGAGTGGCTGCGGGTTCAAGCATGCCCAAAGGGTGTGAGTTAAATCTTTTATTTCGGTACTGTCCCGACGATATTCTGACCCAGACCAGCTGCTGGTTCATATTGCAGATCATGGGCAGATAAACCTGTTTATTCTGCTGAAAACAGGACTGAATAATCAGCTGGGTATATATTTCACCAAAAGCATCCAGATAAATACCCACTTTGTGAGCTGATCTGAATTCGGGAATGCTGTGTAATCTGGTCAGTACCTGCTGCTGTGCCTGGCGTTGCTGAAACACGGTAAGCGCTTTTCGCTGTTTACGCATCTGGCTGCGTAAAGATTTAAAATCAAAATCTGCATGATTCTGCATAGCGGTGCTTCTCGGTTTTAGTGGTGGGACAGCCTAAAAGGGAGTCATTAAAGACGGTTTATTCAAACCAATTTTACATGGATTCAGCCATAAACACAGAATCAGATCATGCATCATCTGGCAGATTGAGCATATTCTTTTCATCTGTCTGTTACAGAGCATTTGTCATTGGTCGGAATGAAGAATAAACAGACAGATGGTTAAATGAAAAAATAAAGTTTTTACTATAAAAAACATAAATAAAACAATGGTTAATGATGGTGTGACTGATGCGGAGAAGCTGACTGATCTTTTTTCTATAAGAGGCTGACATTTAGGACAATACAAGCAAAAGCCGTCCTGATTATGTTTAATCCTATAACAGGGAGCAAAAGCCAATGAAAATCGGGAATACAAAAACACAGGATGCACCGCAATCTTCAGCTCAAAGGGGTAAAATGGCTCAGATTGTTTGTGCCACAGCTCTGACACTGTCAGCAGCTTTATTCAGTGTAAATACGGTTGCTGCACCTCAGGCAGGAAAACTTGATCTGACACTGTCTGATTTTTCTAAAAATAAAATAAAAAAACTGCTCGATGATCCGAAAACCTGGCAGCAGATTCCGCAAAAAATCACCTTATGTGTGTATTCACCCAATGGTGAACATGGCGAAGCCTTTGAACAGGCAACAAGTTATATCAGTGAAATTCCACGGATTACCAAAATGGCAAAGGATTTTGGGGTCACAATGAATATGACCCGACCTACAAATTTAAGTATGGTCGTGAGCATTGAATATCCAAAACTGAAAAAGAAAGCCACGACCAATGTGGCACTGAAAGTGTATACCGACGAGCGTGTTCTGACTGAAGATTTCAGAAGTAAACGCTGTGATGGTGCAGGTATCAGTAACCTCAGAGCCAAACAGTTCAACCCTTTTGTGGGCAGTATTGATGCCATAGGCGCCGTACAGACTGAAAAACAGTTGCGGGCAGTTATGCAGTTGCTGGCAAAGCCTGAATTTGATTCGAAAATGGTCAACCGTGATTATGAAGTGGTCGGAATTGTGCCTGTAGGTGCGGCTTATATTATTGTAAATGATAAAAATATTAATACACTGGCTAAGGCGGCAGGGCGCAAGGTAGCTGTATTCCAGTTCGATGAAACCCAGAAAAAAATGGTTCAGAATATTGGAGCACAGCCTGTTTCAGTCGATCTGGCGACCGTGGGCGGTAAGTTCAACAACCGCGAAGTCGAAATTATGGCAGGACCTGCCTTACTGTTTAAACCTTTGGAGCTTTATAAAGGGATGACGGATAAAAATGGCAAAGTGGTCGGTGGAATTATCCGTTTTCCTGTCATACAGGTCACGGGTACACTGATCATGCACCGTAACCGTTTTCCTGCGGGGATGGGAACCATTGCACGGGAAGTTATCTCCAAACAGCTTGATCCAGCATTTAAATTTGTTGCAAAAATGGAAAATGAAATTCCTGAAAAATATTGGATGGATATACATGAAAGTGACAAACCAGGGTATCTGAAAATCATGCGTGAAGCACGGATACAGATGACCAAACAGGGTTATTACGATAAAGACATGATGAGAATCCTGAAAAAAGTACGCTGTTCTCAGCAACCAAGTAACTTTGAATGTGCTTTGAATGATGAATAAGAGTTTGAAACAAAGGTTGTTATAAAGCAGAGAGCTTTAAGCCATTCTTGGGATGGCTTTTTGTTGCCTAAAATGTCAATGCGGTGGATATTTGCTGTTGTCGTTAAGTCAGATCATTCATCAGTCCGGTTTCTGCTTCTGCAATCAGTTTCTCTGCCATTTCCTGAGTTTTTCTCAAACCAGGCATCCGGTATTCGGTATGACCATAGTCCTGAATGGAGGTCCATCGACCGCCCCAGGTCAGACCTACAGATTCTGCAACCTCACCATATAGACGGTATCCCTGCATTGCCCATGGATCCCGTTCGGAAATGATGACCTTACCTGAGCGTTTAAATGCTACGTCAGCAGCCAGACCAAACTGATGATAACTCTGGAATGCACGGGCACGGGTCGTATGGATATTTCCTGAAAGTTTGTTCTGTCGTTCAGGACTGCGGTAGCCTTCGAGCAGTACAAGATCATAACCATGACGTTCTTTCATGGTTTTAAACACCATTAACAGCCGCTGTTTATAGCGCGGATGCATCCGTTGCCATTTCCGGTCTATAGCTGTGCTGTCAAAATGATGATGCAGTTCACTGTTGTTCGGAACGATTAAAGAGGAATGCATGACAGGACTCTGCTGTCTGTATGACTGTTCAATCTGCATGGCTGCAATAATTTCAGCATCCATCAACCGTTCATCTTCTTCAGGCGGAGGTGTCAGGATTTCTCCGTTCAGTAGACTGTAAATCTGAGGGTCTGTTTTTTTCAGATAGTCAGCTTCTATCTTCAGCTGGCTTACAGGTTTGAACAGCGCAATCATAATGATACTGAACAGAAGACTGAAGCCTGTTATCAGAACCCACCATTGCTGCAGATGCCAGTGTGTCTGGGTTTTCTGCCTGGATGCTGCCTGATCCATCTGAATGGCAAATCCCAGTAAATGTTGAAGTAAATATCTGGTTTTAATATGGATCTGATGGGCAAAAAACTGGACTCTGCTGCGGATTTCAAATGACATCAACAGACTTAAGCTGACTGATAAAAGCAGAAAACTGGTGACAATCAGTATGATCATGAATCGGAGACCTGATTATCCGGCAGGATCAGTTGATGAAATGGTTCTTTTTCTATGTCTGATGGAAATTTCTTAGCAGGCGTCTCAGGTTCTTTTTTTTGTTCTGATGGGGACGGAGAAGTTTTTAGATTTCGAGATTTCTTATTTTCTGAATGTTCTCGGAGGACTGTTTCCTGTTCTGCCGTCTTTTTCTGTGGATGTACAACCTGCCTGGTTTTATCTACAGGAGGCATGCGTTCATGTTTAAAGAGTCCGTTTAACTGACTTTCACTCAATTGAGTAAAATTATCATCCTCGGATGGTATCGTTTCCGGATGTGAGACTGAAGGGATTTTCAGATTTTCCTGCTTATTTTCAGAAATGACTGCTTCCTGATAAGGTTTATCCTGAAGTGCTGCTTTTGTATGGGCTGAATTTAATCCGAAAATATAAAAAATCAGGCTGAGTAAAATGCCTGCACAGAATCCTTCCATGCGGTAACGAAAAGGAAGGATTTTCTTTTTTTTAGACGGCAGTACTTTAAATGATTGTTGTAAATCCTGAGTCATAATGCACCGTAATCAGGGTAAATAAATCGTAATATTTGCCTGCTCGGTAGGCATGCTGATGATCTGACTGTACTGGGACAGTGATGTTGCAGCCTGATTCTGAAGCATGAAATGTAAGCCGGTATATACCGCAATAATGAACAACAGTAAAAAAGCCAGAATCCAGTAAAAAGGCAGATCACGATGGATGACATTTTTGATTTGATCAGGCAAGGCTGAAAAAGGGGAAAAGGCTGCTTTTTTTCCTTTTAAAAAATCAATTTCATCACCGGTACGCGAAGCAAGATGATTTAAATTTTCAATGGATTCAATACGGTATTTACCATGAAACCCCAGCAGCAGACAGTAATGATAAATTTCCAATGCAGCCAGTCGCTGTTTACCTTGGACTCTGAGCGTTTCAAGAATCTCAAAAAAACGATAACCTGCAAGTTGTGAACCAAAAAGGCTGAGCTGAAGTGGCTCAATCAGCCAGGCATTCTGCAGGTGAAAAAAATCAGGATTCTGTTGAGTCACGATGGTTTCATCAAGCAGGGCACAATATGCGTATTTTGCATCCTGAATATCTTCAGCGGCGAACTGCAGTTTCTGTGCCTGTTGCTCAAAATGGGCAAGCATGTCTTCAACTTTTCTACGAAACGCTTCAATATCTGTTGGGATATACTGATTGCGGATTAAAAAAACGATATAAAAACCCTGATACAGCAGATCGATCAGGCTTGCCGAGGGAACGGGACTGAGGGTTGCAGGTGAAGCTGTCAGTCCTGAACCGATATGACCATCGTCAAATAAAGAGGGTGCAGTATGCCGGGAAATTGTCATGATGGTGTCTCGTTCAGTGCCCATTTGTTACAGCGATCAGTTCAATACTGATATCCTGAAATCCAGAGGGGATATAAATACAGATGGATTCAGATTCCAGCATACGCTGGTACAGTTCATGATGTGCTTCGAGTTCAAAGTAACTGACACCTGAGCGCACAGGAATAGCGGTGGGAACCTGAACCATATGATGCAGAGGAACAGCAGGCAACGCTGCGATAACCCGTTGCTCAACATCCGCTGAGTTACCGGCTTTAAAACGTAAAGGAACAATTCTGATTAATTCATGAGACTGCATGCTGCTGCTTGAGACGGCAAGATACAGACGGCTTTGTGCAGTAATACGGTCTGATTCCAGACTGCCTGACCAGTAGGAGGGTCGTGATTCGTGCAGGCTGATACTCAGATAGCGACTTGAAATAATCGTGTCGAGCAGACTTCTTAAAATATGATCCAGTTGCCCGAAACTCTCCTGAAGCCGAAGATGATTATATTCAGGTAACTGATCCACACTGTAAGCTGTAGAGAAGGTCAGTAATGAGCCTGTCAGCCTGAGCATCTCAAGATAGAGGCGTTCAGGGTGAATCTGAGCATGCCGATACAGATGATTTAAAATTGAAAAAGATGTATTTAAAGTATTGATCAGCCAGAAAGAAACAATATCACCAGAGCGGAATTCAATAATTTTTTGTTCATTTTCACGGTTATTGTTCTGAATATTTTTAATTTTAGCCTGAATGATATTGAGTGTTCGCTTCAGATTGCTGATCAGATAATGGCTGGCTTCAATATGTAAAACTGGAGGAATGAACTGAGGATCAAATTCAAAGGTTCCTGAATTGTGTCGAAGCAGTTTTCCGATGGGCATAAACAGCATTCCATTCATGTCCTCATCCTGAACGGCATGAATATCTTTAATCCTGAACTCAGCTCTACGTTGCAGCAGACTGATGTCAGCAGGTGAGGCATCGGTATAAAGATCATGTGTTTCTGACAGGTAGCTATGGTATCGGCCTGGCTGGATATTCTCATTGCAGTGCAGATTTTTTTTATTGGGTTGAACCATTGGCAGCGTCAGATAGATGAGCATTTCACCACGCAGGTTCAGGTTATCCAGCAGTAAAGGTTCGGGTAATAAATCTCTGGATGGTGCAGAATAAACTTCATTGTCCTGCCATAAAATTTCAATTTTATCGAGAGCCAGTACATTGGTATTTAACAGGGTTTCATCGAACTGGATGGACTTGACCCCATATGCGTAGGGAATCGTTGCGTTGATGGTATAACTCAGATGCTGTTCATGGTAGGCATCCTGGAGTTGAAAATGCTGAGGTCTGAGAAACAACCCTTCAGCCCATAAGATTTTTTCTGCTTTAAACATTGTGATTACCGGTTTTATTATTTGTCAGTATTCTGCTGAATACCTAAAAGTTCATGTATGGACTCAAGGGGCTGATCATTTTTAATGACCTGATTCAGCCATTCATGGAGGGGCATCTGACTCCATTTAATTGTGCGATTTAACATATAACTGACAGGACTATGTGGTTCATGATGCTGAAAATAATCAGAAATACGCTGTAAAATCCGAATGGCTTCTGTTCGGTTATGCAGATGATCTGCTGCATGATCTGGCTGAAACGATGCCGTCATACTGCTGGATCTGGAATTTGCCTCAGGATCAGTTGGTGGAGAAAAATCTGAGGATTGAACTGGACTGTTTGCTTCTTTGGGAAAAGGAATGTGCAGTAATTCATCCTGTTTATAGACTTTTCTTAAAGTTTTTTGCAGTTCACTCAACTGTGAGTCGATGCTAGAGAAGCTGGGTGCATCCACCCCCATAAAAAGATCGAGGACTGTTCTTAAATTTTTCCAGGTAACTGTGATCTGATCGAGCAGATGTAAATTCTGAATTCTGTATTCAGTTGGCGTCGCTGCCATGATTTTTTCAAACTGCACAAGCCGTTCAGTTTCATCAGAGGGGACAGAATCAATATTTTTGCGTGATGTGTTCTGAGCATAAAGGATATTTTCATATTCGAGCAAAGTATATATGGAAGGTGTCTGACTTAGTGGGATCAACTTAAGCAGAGGGATAATCTGTTGAATCATGCCCTGAATCAATCCCAGTCGCTGGTCGATATCCTCGTCTTCTATAATCGGATGTATTTCCTGCCAGTAGAGTTCAAGAGTTCTGCAACTGAGCATAAGCCCTTGAGCAAGTCCCTCAAATCCATATAGATGACTCAATGCTTCAGTCAGCCAGTTTAACAGCCTGATATCTTTAGTCCGTTCTTTGAATAACAGGATGGATTGATCGGCAACTAAAGACCAGTTTGCCTGTTTAGGTTCCTGAATCCATTCGCCCTGTTCCAGCAGTGGGTCATCCTGAGTTCGGGCTTTTTTGATTTCATGGAATTCATTTGAGAATGAAAGTTCATCCCCACATGGACTCGTTTCTGCAACAGGAAGTAACAGATTCTCAATATTTAATATCATCATAATTATACTTTTTCTGTTTTTCAGGCGGCTTTAGTCTGGTTCTTCCTGAGTGTTTTTTTCCTGTTGGGCATTTCAGGATCAATGCTGTAATGAATCTGATCATTTTTAACTTCAATGCGGATCAGCGATGGCAACTTCTGTTGACTGAGTGCGACAAGTAAATGTGTTGCGAGATCAGGGAGTACTGAAGCATTCAGAATGTGTTCTATGTTTCTTGCACCACTGTCAACTTCAGTACAACGGTAGAGCAGAAGTGCTGTTAAATCATTGTTGTATTTGACAGTTGTTCCATATTGTTCTGAAACTCGGGTTATTATTTTATTTAATTTTTGATGAATGATCTGAATCAGTAAATCATCATGTAAAGGATAGTATGGAACAACCCGCATACGACCTAAAAATGCCGGTTTGAACTGTTTGTATAAAGCAGGTTTAATTAATTCAATCAGAGATTCTGCATCCGGTCGTTCATTTACTGGCAGATTCAGACACACCTGACTGATCACTGAAGACCCTGTATTGGAGGTCAGTAAAATCAGTGTGTTTTTAAAATCAATCAATCGACCTTCTCCATCCTCCAGACAGCCCTTATCAAATACCTGGTAAAAAAGTTCATGTATATCGGAGTGTGCTTTTTCTATTTCATCCAGCAGAATTACACTGTAAGGATTACGTCGTACAGCTTCAGTCAGAATACCTCCCTGACCGTATCCAATATAGCCTGGAGGAGCTCCTTTTAATGATGCAACACTGTGAGCTTCCTGGTATTCAGACATATTGATGGTGATCAGGTGTGATTTTCCTCCATAGAGTTCATCTGCCAGTGCCAGCGCTGTTTCCGTTTTCCCTACACCACTTGGACCTGTCAGCAGAAACACACCTAAAGGTTTGGTTGGATCTTCGAGTCTCGCACGTGAAGTTTTGATGCCCTGAACGAGTTGATGCAGTGCAAAATCCTGTCCAAAAATACGGGTATTTAAGGTTTCTTCCAGGTGAATAATCTGCTGGATTTCATCCTGAAGCATGGAGCCTGTGGGTATACCGGTCCAGTCTGAAATAATTTCATGGACAACACGGACATCAACCTTTTCATAAACCAAAGGTTGTTCACCCTGTAAGGTGGTTAATTCCTGTCTGAGCACAGCCATTTTATTTTCTGTGACTAAGCTTGATTCATCAGGAACAGTACTCTGCTGAAGAAGTTGAATCTTTTGAATTAACTGAAGTTCAGCCTGCCATTTTTGCTCTGTTTCTGTAATTTCCTCAGACAAAGACTGTATTTGCTGGACAAGCGTATTTATTCGTTCCTGATGGAAGGAGGAGTGAGGCTGTTCATTTTTTAAAAGATGAAGCTCCAGTTCATTATTATGAATCTGGGCCTGCAACTGCTCCAGCTGTACTGGAGTGGCATGCTGAGACAGAGACACCCGGGCAGCAGCAGTATCAAGGACACTGATGGCTTTGTCTGGCAGCTGACGTCCTGTGATGTAACGGTGTGAAGCGTGAACAGCAGCGGTAATGGCAGCATCATCAATGCTGATTTTGAAATGCTGGCTCATGACAGGAATCATGGCTCTCAACATATCTATAGCTACAGTTTCAGAGGGTTCAGCAACGGGAATGACCTGAAAGCGTCTGCTTAAAGCAGCATCTTTTTCGAAATACTGTTTATATTCTGCCCATGTTGTTGCTGCAATTGTACGAAGTTCGCCTCGTGCCAGTGCCGGTTTGAGTAAATTGGCTGCATCATTCTGACCTGCCTGCCCACCGGCGCCAATTATGGTGTGTGCTTCATCAATAAAGAGAATAACAGGGTGAGTTAAACTCTGAATTTCCTTGATCAGCTGTTTCAGTCGACTTTCAAATTCACCTTTTACACTGGCACCTGCCTGCAGTAATCCAATATCCAGTACATGTAACTGTACATGAAGCAGTTCATCAGGAACTTTTTTGCTTGCAATTTTTAAAGCAAGACCTTCGACAACAGCGGTTTTACCAACACCTGGCTCTCCCGTGAGAATGGGGTTGTTCTGTCTGCGGCGCATCAGAATATCCAGCATGATCCGTATTTCATTTTCACGACCAATGACAGGATCAATCTGCCCATTCTTTGCTTTTTCTGTCAGATTGACTGTGTACTGGTTCAATGCCGGTGTTTTCAGCTCCTGTGGCGGTTTATTTTCAGGTGTTAAATCTGAAGAAGCAGATTGATTTATGGACTGAAATTCATCACTGCTTTTGCAGATATCATTAAATTTATGTTTAAGAGAATCTATTGGAAATAAATCAAAAATATGGGCGGCACGTATAGCCATCTGATAAAGATCAGTTGCTGTCAGTAGAGCCACAAGTAAATGACTGCTACGGATCACGGAGTCAGATTCTGCCGAAGCAAGTAACCATGCCTGTTTGAGTAAATGAATAATGCTGCTGGAAAAAATAGGTGTGCGCACATTGCCTTTAGGCAGCTCATTGACTGAATTCATCAGATCCTGCTGAAGTTGTGAGGCAGAAATTTTATATTTATTTAGAATAACTTTAAAATCTGTATTCTGGGGCTGAGTGATTAACTCTAATAGTAAATGTTCAATCTCTATTTCATAGTTTTGTAGGTTGATACATAAATTTGCTGCTTTTTCTAAAGCAAAACGTGAATCAATCGATAATTTTGAAATCAGTGTGGCTGTATTTATCATAATTATTACTCGTGTTAAAACAGTACAGAATTAACTGGAAAACTGTTTCTGTATTTTCAGTATTAATAAGGTTGTTTTATATATTTATTATAAATCAATATATTATTTTGTAATTTTGAAAAATCGACGCTATTATACATAAATAAAATTTATTTTAAATAGTCAGTATCAGAATTTTATTGAATAATAATTAGCTTAAAAAGTCAGAAAAAATGATTTTTAATGCAATTGAAAAATATCTTGACTTTAATATCTGTTTTTTAGTTAAATCTTGCAAAATTTAAAGAATACAAAAAAAATATGACTCTTTTTTTGTGAACTGAATATTAAATGTAAATAAAAAAGTAAAAAATAATTAATTTTTATACAGGGGGTTCATTTGAAAAATCACGTTTTATTAGTATTTCTAATTAGTTGTTTTTTTTGTTTTACAAATACACATGCCGATGATGAGGCTGTCATTCCGGTCAGACTTAAATCAGGCTGTATCAAAGATAATCCTCTGGTAAAAGGGGAGACGGATCAGGAATTACTTAAACTTTATCAACAGGTCTGCGATAAAAAAAATAAAGAGAATAAGGATGCATATTTTGTCAAAGTTGCTGAGCGTTTTCAGCAACTGGGGCAGGCTTATAAAGCCTTGAATGTGATTGGAGAACTCCAGGCTAAAAATATCCAGAGTCATACTTTGACGGATGTAAAGTTTCTGGCGGCAACTTCACTTGCTACCGAAGCACTGAAGCAGATACAGGATGGTGAATCACGCTATCTGACAACTGAATATACCTATCCTGCTGCACTGGGACTGGCTGATGCCATCCGATCAGCTAAAACCATTCATGATACTGCTGTTGTAAAAATACAGCCTTTGGTTGCTGTAAAGAAAAATACAGTTCCAAAATCAACAAAGCCGCAAGTGGCAGCTAAGGTTCCATCAGTACGCAGTACAAAAATATCCAGACCTAAACCAAATAACTCAGAAACTTTGGTCCGTAGTGAAAATAAGACAGTGTCGCCTGTGATTGTGAAATCGGGCAGCAACCCTTTCAGTGGTCTCAATAATTAAAAACTCAGGAAATAAAATGGCTAAGCGAGAAAGTGTGCAGAAAAAACTGCAACGCATAAGACCTCCACGTGTGCAGTTAACTTACGATGTTGAAGTCGGAGATGGTAAAGAGATTAAAGAATTACCATTTGTTGTTGGTGTTTTAGGGGATTTTTCAGCTGCATCTGAAGTGGAAAAAGCAAAACTGAAAGATAAGAAGTTTATTAATGTGGATCTGGAAAATATTGATGAAGTCATGGAGTCTTTGGCTCCAAGAGCATCCTTTCAGGTCGAAAATACACTGACTGCAACCACAGGAAGCATGACGGTTGATTTAACTTTTACTGCGATGGATGACTTTCGCCCTGAAAGTATTGTTCAGCAGGTTGAACCTTTACGGAAACTTGTAGAGGCGCGTGAACGTTTAACAGATCTGAGAAATAAAATATCCAATAATGAACGTCTTGAAGACTTACTGGGTGAGGTTCTGCTGAATACTCAACAGGTCCATCAGCTGAATCAGGAAGCTGAGGTGGAAAATGAATAATTTGCAGACCATGGATACAGATACAACGGTAGTTGAACCGCTTGGTTTACTTGATAGTATTGTGCAACAGAGTCGGATTGCAAGAAATGAAGATGAGCATGATCGTGCAAAAAGTCTGATTGAGGAACTGGTCAAAGAAGTCATGGCAGGAACAATTACGGTTTCTGACAATATGACATTATCCATGGATCGAAGGATTGCTGAAATAGATGAACTGATTTCCACTCAGCTCAGTAAAATCATGCACCATCAGGAATTTCAGAAAGTTGAATCCACTTGGAGAGGTTTATATTACTTTTGTCAGGAATCTCCATCAAATCCATTGATTAAAATACGGATTCTGAACGCAACAAAAAAAGAACTGATTAAAGATTTTCAGAGTGCAACCGACTTTGATCAGAGTACGCTGTTCAAGAAAATTTATGAAGAAGAATACGGTTCATTTGGTGGTGCACCTTATGCCACATTGATTGGTGATTTTGAATTTGATCGCACGCCATCCGATATTTATCTGCTGGAGCAGATTTCCCATGTTGCAGCTGCTGCGCATGCACCGTTTATTTCTGCTGCAAGTGCCAGTATGTTCGGGCTGGAATCTTTTACGGATATTGATCGGCCAAGAGATGTTTCTAAAATTTTTGAAACAGCTGAATTTGTGCAGTGGCGTTCATTCAGGGAAAGTGATGATTCACGTTATGTTGCTCTGACGATGCCGCGTGTACTGGGGCGTTTACCTTATCATCCCCGTGAAGGGACGCCGACTGAAGGTTTTAATTTCACAGAGGAAGTCTCGGGCCAGAACCATGAAGAATATCTGTGGATGAATGCTACTTATGCATTTGGAACAAGGCTGACAAATTCTTTTGATATGCATGGATGGTGTGCGGCGATCCGGGGAGTTGAAGGTGGTGGACTGGTCGAGGGTTTGCCTGTGCATACCTTTAAAACCAGTGATGGAGAAGTGGTATTTAAATGCCCTACGGAAATAGCAATTACGGACCGCCGTGAGAAAGAGTTGAGTGATCTGGGTTTTATCCCGTTGGTTCACTGTAAAAATACGGACTATGCAGCATTTTTTGGAGCACAGTCTGCTCAGAAACCTAAAAAATATGATAACGATACGGCAAATGCGAACTCAGCATTGTCCAGCCAGATTCAGTACATTATGGCGGTATCCCGAATTGCACATTATTTGAAAGCGATGATGCGGGATAAAGTTGGAAGCTTTGCCTCAGCGGGTAATGTCGAAGCTTTTTTAAATGAATGGTTATCTCAGTATGTATTGCTTGATGATGGTGCTTCTCAGGAAGCCAAAGCCCAGTATCCATTACGTGAAGCCTCTGTAAAGGTGGTCGAAAATCCTGCACAGCCTGGACATTACAAATCTGTGGTCTTTTTACGGCCACATTTTCAGCTCGATGAACTGTCTGTTTCACTTAGACTGGTGACTGAGCTTCCACAATCCTCAAATTAACACACCGTTAATCTGATGGTTTTTTTAATAATAACTTTAAATAATCAGGATAATTCAAATGAAAGATATATATGTTCAGTTCAGGGGTAAATATAAGGTTGATGGTGAGTCAAGAGACTCTGAACATAAAGACTGGCTTGAAGTAAATTCATGGGCGCATAACATCCGTCAGCCTAAGTCAGCAACTTCATCAAGTGTGGGAGGTCATACTGCTGAACGTGTTGAGCATGCGGATATGCTGTTTGTTAAAGACCTGGATGCCACCAGTCCAAAACTATGGGAAGCCTGTTCTGCAGGTTATACCTTTGATGAAGTACAGATTGATTTTTATCGTGCCAATGGAGATAAACGGATTAAATATCTACAGATCAAACTGAAGCATGTACTGGTTTCAAGTGTTACACCTGCAGTCAGTGATGAGGGGATTCCAGCTGAATCCTTTGGTTTGAAATATGCAGCAGTTGAATGGACGTATAACCAGCAGGATATTAATGGTACATCCAAGGGTGCAGTAACCAAAAAATGGTCACTTTCCAATAATACGGCTTCTTACGCAGCTTAAAACAGGCATGACTCTGGATAAAGGATGAGGTCAGATTATCCTTTATCCATTTTAAACATCATTGAAAATAAAAATATGAATCCAGATTTATTACATCCCCATGGTTTTAGAGTCACTTTGCTTGACCGTCTGATGCCTAATGATGACCAGCAGACCAGTTTGTCAGTTCAGGAGCTAAGAGAATCGGTTGCGACAGACCTTGAGGACTTACTCAACAGTCGGATGGCAAAACTGAAAGCTGAAATGTCAGATTTTCCTTTAACTAGACAATCTGTTTTACAGTTCGGCATTATTGATTTTGTTGGTTTATCTACGGCTAATCCACTTGACCGTGACCGGATCTGTCAGTCTATAGCTGCCTCTGTTGCAGCACATGAACCTCGTCTGAATCAGGTCAGGGTTGAGATGTTGCAGGATGAACAGAATATGGGGGCATTGAATCTCAGTATTCAGGCTATTCTGAATATTTATCCTGTATTTGAGCCGGTTGTTTTTGATGCCATGCTTAAGCCATCAACCCAGCAGTATGTAATACGGGTGAGTTCATGATGGAACTGTTCTGATGGATGATTTACTCCCTTATTATGAAAAACAGTTGCAGGAATTCAGTCAGCAGGCAAGAGTATTTGCTAAAAAATACCCTGCACTGGCACAGCGCCTGGCTCTGAATCAGGAGCAGGTGGATGACCCGCATATTGAGCGTCTGATTCAGGCATTTTCCTTGATAGCCGCGCGTATTGATAAAAAACTGGCTGACAGTTACGACATTTTTACTCATGCTTTATTTGAAGTCATGTTTCCACAGTATCTCCGACACTTTCCTGCCTGTACAGTGGTCAGTTTTGAGAATTCGGATCGTCTGAAACAATTGACGGATGCTCATTGTATTCCCCGCTCAACGGTATTGAAGTCCAAACATATAAAAGGGGTTTCCTGTGAA
Source organism: Acinetobacter chinensis (assembly GCF_002165375.2). Taxonomy (NCBI): domain Bacteria; kingdom Pseudomonadati; phylum Pseudomonadota; class Gammaproteobacteria; order Moraxellales; family Moraxellaceae; genus Acinetobacter; species Acinetobacter chinensis. Next base: position 2,439,479 of record NZ_CP032134.1, on the reverse strand, counting down.
TTCTCCACAACATCAGATATAAAACTGTTGCCATTGCAGTTAAAGGAAGTCCGTTTCAGCTCTTCATCATCACAGATTCATCTTAAAAATAATGCAGTGTTATCACTGGAGTTCAGATTATTTCAACCGCTTTCATTTTTCAGGCAGTGTACAGATTTACCGATTTATCTGGATGCGATGTCGGATGTACCTTTACAGTTGCTTGACAGTATTTTTAAAGAGAAAACTTCGTTCTGTTTAAGAGCGGACAATTTTTTTCAGGAAATTACAAACCCTTTTCGGCTCAAAGGATTTGATGAAGATGACAGCCTGTTGCCATTGGATGAGCATACGCATCATGCATACCGTTTGCTGACGGAATATTTTTGTTTTCCTGAAAAATTCAATTTTTTAAACTTGAACCTAGCTGTTTTGAACAGACTTGGGGCTGAATGCACGGCATTCAGCCTGGAAATTCATCTGAATCTTAATCTCAGTGATCAGACTCTTGTGCAGCATTATGCAGGCTTAAGCTGTGCGAATTTTAAATTATTCTGTACGCCAGCAATTAACCTGTTTGAGAAGCAGGCTGAACCACAGAAACTGAACCATCAGCAACTGGAATATCCATTAATTACGGATGCTCGTCATCCTGAAAATTATCAGGTTTATTCAGTTGTGGAAATGAATGTTCAGCGTGAAAAAAACAGCAGAGAACTTGTTCACTATCGGGTTTATCCATTTTTTGCGATGAGTCATTATTATGGGACAGATGATCAGTTTTTTTATGCACTGAATATGGTTACGGCTCAGGGACAGGATACCGATCCCCGTTATTCTCTTATCAGCCGAAAACTTGAACCAGGCAGTATTCGTGCAGATATCGTCAGCACACGGTTGTTGTGTTCCAATCGAAACTTACCGGCTGAACATATCAAACAATCCAATACCACACTTTCATTAAATGATCAGACTGTGATCAGAAAAGCATCTGTGCTCCTGCAGCCCAACAAAGTGTATGGCTTTAAACAGAGCAAACATGAGCAGTGGCGCATTATTTCACACCTTTCACTGAATTCTCTTGCATTGATGAAAGGGGATGCTCTGAATCAGATGAAAGAACTGCTGACTTTATATGATTTAGCAGGAGGTAATGAAAATCAGGTACTGGTGCAGGCAATCAAGGACATCAGTTTTGAACAGACACATCGTATGATGAAGTCTGCACCCTATCCTTTATATGTCCGTGGGATTCTGGCAACCCTTAAGGTGGATTCCACTGCTTTTAAGGGGCGCAGTCTTTATATATTTAGTCATTTGATCGGTCGGATTTTCAGTCTGAAAGTTCAGGTGAACAGTTTTGTAAATTTGAAAGTGATGGATATCAATACAGAACAGGAGCTATACCAATGCATTCAAAGCAATGGTTACAAAGAAGTTCTGTAATGGAAGCTGCAAGGACCAGACCAGAAGCGTTTGGGTTTATCCAGTTGATCAGGTTGTTCAGGCACAGTGTGCCTGAGCTGAAAGTTCGACACTGGTCTGATCATTTTCATTTTATTTCTTCTTTAAACCTGAATTTTCCAGGTACAGAAATTGAGTCCCTGGTAACAGAGAATGACAAATGGATGATGACCAGTCTGATGATTGGTCTGACAGGGATTCAGGGGGTATTGCCTTATACCTATACCAGCAAAATCCGTCAGGTATCCAGGAAGCAGCGTCAGGAGGTACAGGCATTTCTGGGTCTGTTCAATCATACGCTGACGGCACAGTATGTCGATGCGACGCTGATTCATAATCTGCCTGTCCGTTATGAACTGGATGATGAAAATCATTTCCTGAATATTCTGCATGCTTTGAACGGATACACTGGACAGTATCATCATCAAGAGCATCTTGATGATTATTTCGCAGAATTTTCAGGGCTGATGCAAGGTCAGCAAAACTCAGTACATGCGCTGAGCACCATACTGAACAGTATTTTTAAATTGCCTGTACAGATTAAAGAATGGATTGAAGAAAAAATAAAGCTCAAACAGGAACATCGAACCGTGCTGGGAAGTGCGGGACATTTTCAGCTGGGACAGAACACATTCTGTGGGGAACATATTCATCAGATGGGTGGGAAAATTGAGATCCAGATTGGTCCGCTGGATCGAGCGCAATATCTGGAATTTTTACCTGGAAAAAAACATAGCGACAGGCTTAAAAAAATAATAAACAGCTGGTGTGAACCAACCCTTGTGGTGGATTTACGTTTGATTCTAGACAGAAATGCAGTCTGTACATTGAACTTAAGCAGTGAAAATAAAGCAGGACTGACTCAGGGCATTTTTCTGATGCCGCTACAAAAAATGGAAAACAGTGAAACCTGTTACTGCCTGGCAGGAGGAGATATCCGATGAAAATGATCGCTGGAATACTGTCAGTCGTGCTGATTATCGTTGGTAGCACGACTGTATTTTACTGGCGTGATACAGGGTTTGAACCGGCTGTAATGGATCTGGTTAAATTTTTAATATTAGTCCCTGTTGGTATTACCTGTATTTTACTGACACCTTATATGGTCAGAAGTTTCTTACAATTCCAAAATGAGAAAAAAAAGAAGACGGAAGAAACCGCTACAGTTGATAAAGAACAGAATATTCCAGAAACGGTATCAAAGCCTGATCAATATGATTTTAATATTTACAGTACTTCTGCCTGGCATGCATTTGGTGAAAATACAGAGATTCATGAAGGGCTGAAAAGGATGGTATCTCCTGAGTTGCACAGTCAGCTGATAAATGAGAAAGGATTGCCCATCCTGTCGTATGCAATAAAAAGCCCTGAACTGGATCACGATTCAGATGATGCAGAAATGGAACTGCAGCATCGCTTGGTTGCATTTATTGAGCATCAGTTGAGCCATAACGATGATGTTTTATCGACAGTTGTGGAACAGTTAAAAAAATCGGCCCGGCATTATCATATTCAGCCCAGTTATCAGTATAAATTGCATGCAGGTTGGTATAGCGAAGATGTAACGGCAGAAGATCCTGACGATTTTCAGGATGAAATTCCAGATGATGGTATTCCAAGGCTTGATCGTTTAAGTATCCATATAATATTGAATGAGACAGTCACCACATGGTGCAGTGAAGATATTTTCCGCGAAAAAATTGAGCAGTTTTTTGAACATTATGAACTGGAATCATCACGTTTAGAGCTGGAATTTCATTATCTGAATGCGCTTGATTCACAGCAGAAATGGTTCGACTTACTCAAGGATATACACCGTCAGCAATACACTGTCAGTTTTCTGTTGTGCCTGGATTCTGACATGGATCAACGGATCCTGGATGAAAAAACCTGGAATGATACAGACTATATTCCATCAGAATTTATTACGGCAAGTTTACTGGCTCCTTCGACACAGGAGGTTGAAGCACTCAAAATATCAGCAAAGCTTAGAGTCAAAGAGTTTGCAGAGAGCCTGAAAAATACGGTTGCAGATGACGAGCTTCTGTCAATGGATGACACGGAGTTGCAGGATGTACAGTTTTTTATACTGTATGACATGACTTCAGCAGCAAAAGCCCGACAGTTTAATCGCTTTATTGCTGATTCAGCTCTGGAACCTGAACAGTTTATCTATACACGACAGGGGCTGGGATCGACACAGGAGCTGTCCATAATTTTCGGATTTATGGTGGGAATGTTGCCGGGAAACCAGACTTCAGTTCTCTACAGTACAGAATTTGAAAAAAATGCTGTCATTATAAAATCTATAACCAACTGAATTTAATAATTAAAGATAATGAGAAAATAATGTATATCATTCTGGGGTACCTGTGGCAGTACACAACTAATCCAAAAGCCATTATTGCACTGTCGATTTTTGTTGCACTTATCTCTTCATATACGGCAATGCCGCGTAAAGTTTTTATACTTCTGCTTGTTGTTTATTTTACAGGCTTGATTTCTTATGGTGTTTTCTGGTTTGTACAGCGAAAAATGCATGAAAAGAAAGGAGACGTTTTAGCTGAAGCAATAGAAAGAAACTCGGGTGCTGAACAGGATAACAAAGAAGAATTACAGCAGATTCATCAACAGATGAAAGACTCCATCAGGCTGATACGAAAATCCAGACTGGGGGATAAAAAGGGTAATGCCGCATTGTATGAACTTCCCTGGTATATGGTGATCGGTAATCCTGCTGCGGGTAAAAGTTCAGCGGTTTTTAATTCAGGATTGAATTTTCCTTTTGAAAACAGCCATAAAAAAATGAAAACAGGAAGTCTGAGTGGAACCCGTAGTTGTGACTGGTTTTTTTCAACCGAAGGGGTTTTACTGGATACGGCAGGGCGGTATTCCGTGTATACAGAAGATCACTCAGAATGGCTGGGATTTCTGAATTTATTGAAAAAAAACAGACCAGGTACTCCTGTCAACGGATTAATTCTGGTTGTCAGCATAGCCGAGCTGATCAGTCAAAGCCCTGAAAAGACATTAAAACTGGCCAAAAGTCTCCGTGCAAGGATTCAGGATCTGACTGAACAACTGGAGGTTTTTGCACCGGTTTATCTTGTATTTACAAAAATGGATCTGGTCGCAGGTTTTGCAGAATTTTTTGAATGCTATGAGCCGGAGGAATTTGATCAGGTCTGGGGTGCAACTTTGAGTTATTTACCAGATTCATCACAGAAAGCTGTGGAACAGTTCGAGCAGCAATACAATTTTCTTTATGACGGTTTAAAAAGTGTCAGTACCACACATCTTAGCCGTAGACATGCTCAGAACATTTCACCAGGAGTCATGACCTTTCCTTTAGAGTTTAAAACGCTTAAACCCGTACTGAAATCTTTTATCGGGACACTGTTCGAAGAAAATCCTTATCAGTTCAAACCTGTGTTCCGTGGTTTTTATTTTACCAGTGCTTTGCAGGAAGGACGGATTGAGAGTCCAACCACTCAGCAGATTGTGCAGGAATTTCAGCTGAGTCAGAGTGCAGAATCAGGTTTCATACCTGTAATAAATAATACTGCACCAAATCATGGTTATTTTTTGAAAGGTCTGTTTTCAGAAATTATTCTGAAAGATAAACATCTGGTGAAACAGCATATAAATCCCGTGTTTAAGCGGAGACGTTATATCACCTTTATCACTGCACTGTTGACAGTCTCGATACTGCTTGGTGCATGGATCTGGTCTGCCCGTAATAATCAGATGCTGATCGCAGATGTTCAGTCTGATCTGGAAAAAGCTGTTCAGTTACAGAACAGTGGTCAGCAGTCTTTAAACAGCCAGTTTGGAGCTTTGCTGATTTTGCAGGAGCGTTTGCAGCAGCTTGATGCTTTTGAAAAAGATCGCTCAGTACAGTTCAGTCTGGGGCTTTATCAGGGGCAGAACCTGAGGCAAAAACTTCAGAAAGAATATTTAAATGGTATCCGTCAGCTGATACTGCAACCCTCTCAGCAGAATATGGCAACGTATTTGCAGCAATTAAAAAATAATGAAGCAACGTTAAAACAGCATCATGTCAATGTTCAGATTCAGCAGACCGAATCAGGAAAAGTACAGTATATGATGCCTTCAGAAAGTAATCCGCAGGATGGTTACAATGCGCTGAAAGCTTATCTGATGTTAAGTAATCCTCAGTATATGGATGCAGCACATCTGGGAGATCAGGTCACACGCTTCTGGAGAATCTGGCTTGAAGCCCAGGGACAGGCACAGAGTGCAGAGCAGTTGGCTAAAGCTGAACAGATTTTATCTTATGCCATGACATTGACGACTGTTGAAGGTTTTCCTGTCCTGGAGTCAGATGCCCGACTGGTGGATCAGTCCAGACAGCTACTGTTATCTGTGATACAGGGTACACCTGCCCGTGATCGGGTTTATAACGAAATTAAAATGCGTGCGGCTGTCCGTTTTCCTGTGTTGACTATTGGGCAGATTGTAGGAAATGATCATAAATCACTGGTGATGGGAGGTTATGCTTTACCGGGTATCTTTACGCACCAGGCCTGGAGCGACTACGTTGAAAAAGCGATTGAGGACGCAGCAAATAAGCCGATAGATTCGAAAGACTGGGTTTTAAACAGTCATCAGTCAGATGATCTGACCTTTGGTGGCAGTCCCGAACAGATTAAAAAACAACTGACCCAACTGTATAAGCAGGAATATATTCTGCAATGGAGGAAATTCCTGAACGCGGTACATTATGCCAAAGGGACGGATTTTATACAGCAGGCAACATACCTGAATGCAATGGGAGAGCCACAGTCTTCTCCATTACGGAGCCTGATGGATAGAGTAGCAAAAGAAACCAGCTGGGATAACCCTGTTGTTCAGGCTGAACTGGCAGTCCCTCAGGCGGGTTTTATTGCATGGTTTAAACGTAAAATTTTAGGACAGAACAGTGGTGATCTTGCTGTTCAAAGAGCAATGACTCAGTCACAGGGCGTTATTTCTCAGGAATTTCAGATGTTTTATCAGCTTGTCCGTAAACGGGATGATCAACAGAATAAATCATTACTGGATGAGTATTTACTGAATTTTTCTCAGGTGCGAAGCAAAGTCAATGATCTGAAAAGTATGGGAGATATTGGACCTGGTGCTGTTGCACTGGTGAAACAGACCATCAATGATCAGACATCCGTCTTTAATCTGACTGAAAAAACAGTATCAGAGAAACTGTCCACCGGAATGAATCCGGTAGATCAGCAACTGTTACAGAAACTGCTGGTCAAACCTCTAACTCAGACATTTGAAAGTCTGCTGGCACCAGCTCAGGATGAAATTAATAAACTGTGGCAAATGCAGGCTTATCAGCCATTTACACAAACCATCAGCCAGAAATATCCCTTTTTTGCCACGGCAACAGTACAGGCGACCAGTCAGGAAATTGGGCAGGTTTTTGGCGAAAGTGGCAGTATTTCAAGATTTGTCAAAGAAATACTGGACCCTTTGATCATTCGCAGAGGTTACACCATCAGTTCCAGAACATGGAAAGATATGGGAATTGTGCTTAACCCGCAGTTTGTCGCAGCTTTTCAGAATTATGTCGCACCTGCAAATGGCGTGGCAACGGGGGAGTTGAGTCAACTGAATGCGCCTAAGTCTGTGAGTCAGTCGAGTTTTCAGTTCTTTCCCTTACAGAATCCTCAGCTTGTGTCTTATACCGTGGATATTGATGGTCAAAGAATGATTTATGAAAATGGAATTCAGCAATGGGTCAACTTTATCTGGCCAAATCCAGGAGCAATTCCAGGCGTCAGGATTACAGCAGTCAGTGTGGATGGTCAGACGCATACCGTTGTGGATGAACCCGGTGAATATGGCATTAACCGTTTAATAGATTCAGCACAGCGTAAAGCAGTGAATGGCGGTTTTGAAATGACATGGACGGATAAACAGAATCCGGAATATGCGGTGAAAATGAATTTCAGATTAATCAGTGGAAATACAGGAAGTTCAGTTGGTTCGGGACGGGGTTATGCAGGGTTGCAGCTGGTTGATAAAGTGACCTTAAATAAAGGAGTGATGACAGTTACGGCATCGCCGACGCCAGTTGCGGCATCTGTACCGAAACAGGAAACCACAGTTGAACCTGCTCAAATGACGGTGAAACCATCATGATTACAGGAGAAACACTGACAGGGCATTCGGCAATGCAGCAGTTAAAATCATTACCTCTGTATTTTGGAAAAAGTCCGGCATGGGGGGATTTCCTGAAATCAAAAGGTCAGTCAGCACTGGTTCAGGTACTGGATCTGTGGTTAACAGAGTCTTTGGAAACAGCCATGACGATGCCCTTATTTACGCAGGCTTATAAGCATTTGCCATCAGTGGATTTTTTTATCGCCAATCCTGAGGATGAAATGTTTTTGATCGCCAATCTGATCGCGAGTGAGGACAGTTCAGGGCGTCAGTTTCCCATGGTTATTGGACATTTACTGAATGTGCAGAATCCCTGGGAGAATCTGCAATGGTCACTGTTCCAGTATAAGCCGGTACTGATGGAGCTCTATCAGAAAAACCGTATTCTGAGAAGTATTAAAGACCCGGATATGCTGTTGAATAAACTGAGTAAAATAAGTAAGGAAATTACGGCTTATACAGATTTCAAGGTCAGAAATTTTTATGAACAGCATACTCTGTATTCATTTGCAGATTTACTGAAAATGCAGGTCACTACACTGGTTCAGCATATGCTTGCACTTGGACTGCTGCTGCAGCCTGTTCAGAAATATGGTACAGGACGCCTGAAAAAAGTACTTTACTGCCCTGGATTGAATGCAATGTACGTGCATGAAGCCGCAGCATTCTGGTGCAGTCTGATTACCATGTTTCTGGCAGGTCAGGATGCTGAGTTACTGTCGGGAATTATTCATGCTGATGAGCCGATCATGTTATTTGGCTTTCAGGGGGCAGATATTACTGTTCTCAGCGATATTCTGATCCAGGATTTGCAGAATGAGCGATGGATTTCAATCGCTGAATCAGCATGGATTGACGCTTATATTGAGCAGAATGCAGGTCTGGCAGCATTGGAACAGTCACTGAATGAGCGACAGTTGAGTCTGACTCAGGCTTTAAAATTATTCCGTCAGTATTTTATAGAAGAACAAATATGAGTCTGATCAATTTAATTAACAGTATGATTTTAATCCTGGTCTCTTTTTTAGGGATCACAGGCACTTCAATGGCTGCTCAACCTGTCATTATTTCAGGTGTGGTTGCAGATGAAATGACAAAGCAATCTATTTTACAGAAAGCCAGAGCTGTTTATGGTGAACAGGTCGTTGACCGCATTCAGGTTAAATCCAGGGTCAGTACACCTGTGGGCTGGACTGAGTCTGTAAGTCGTGTCATTCAACCTGAACTGAAAAAAGTCAGTCAGGGCAAACTGACAGTGCAGGGAACTCAGCTTGAGCTTTCAGGCAAAGTACAGACGCAGCATGATATTCTTCCTGTGACTTCTGCTGTGCAGTCTCAGTTGCAAAGTCCCTATCTGTTAAAAACAGCTCTTTCGGTTCAGGAAGGGGAGCAAAAAATTGTGGATGATGCACTTGCAGACAGAATTGTGGAATTTGAGTCTGGAAGTGCCATATTAACTGAATCAGGCATGCAGATCCTGAATGAAATGGCAATGGCTTTAAATCGTGTACAGAATAAAAATATTCGAATTACTGGGCACACAGACAGTTCGGGAAATCTACAGAAAAACAATCAGCTGAGTCTTGAACGTGCCAATACAGTGAAAATATATCTGATATCCAAAGATATAGCAGCTGTGCGTTTAAGTACGGTTGGGGTCGGAGCTGCTCAGCCGGTTGCTGATAACACGACACCGGATGGGCGTAAAAAGAATCGCAGAATTCAGTTCGAAGTTCTTTAATTTACTCTTGCTATAAGTATGAGATTCGAAAAATGATGCGTAATCAGGCATTAAACTGGTCTACCTATAGTCGAGTCATAGAGTTTATTTCCGCTTAGCGGTATGATAAACCCGAATATAGACTGGAAGACAGATATGAAAATTGTGGCTGATGAAAATCTGGCTTTTACCGAGTATTTTTTTGCGGAATTTGGCAATATTCATCAGGCAGCAGGGCGGACACTGACTCAAAAAGATGTCCATGATGCAGAAGCATTATTGGTACGTTCAGTCACAAAAGTAAATAATCAACTGATTGAAAAGACACAATTAAAATTTGTTGGCAGTGCCACTATAGGCACAGATCATCTGGATATATCTGCATTGGAAAAACAGCAGATTGCCTGGTCAAATGCAGCAGGATGTAATGCTCAGGCGGTTGCAGAATATGTGATTACTGTATTATTACATATCGACCCTGAATTTTTAGATCAAGGAAAACAATTCACTTTAGGAATTATTGGTCTTGGAAATGTCGGTTCACGTTTAGCTTATATGGCTCAGCTTTTGGGCTGGAACGTCATTGGCTATGATCCATTTGTACAGCGCGAGAATATTCACCAGGTCGAACTGGAAGAATTATTAAAAAACTCAGATGCAATTACAACACATGTTCCATTAACACATGAGGGTGAATACCCAACTTATCATTTGATCAATGCTGAAACTCTGACAATGATGAAGCCTGAGACGATTTTGATAAATTCAGCACGTGGTGCTGTGGTTGAGGAAGCTGCTTTAATTCAGGATATTCTTCAGACAAAACGTAAAGTCGTACTCGATGTTTTTGAACATGAACCTGAGATTTCACAGCGCTTACTTGATTTAATTACCATTGTCACACCACATATTGCAGGCTACAGCCTGGAAGGTAAGGCACGTGGGACACAAATGATCTATGAAGCCTTTTGCAAAACTTTTGATTATCCTGCGCATAAAAAGTTTGAGTCACAACTTCCTGCATGTGCCCAATATTTTTATGGAAACAGCATTAAACAAACCTTGAAGCATCATTTGTCTGAAATTTATGATATTTCCAATGATGATTTTAATCTGCGCGAGTGTTTAAAGGATGGCAAAGTAGATCAGAAAGCATTTGATCATTTAAGAAAAACCTATCCTTTACGCCGTGAATGGGCAGCGCACGGAGGTCCTAAAGCATGAGTGAATCTGTAAATTATCAGCCGACCTGTGATTTAAAAGCTTTAAAAGCTCGTGCAAAAATGTATGCACAGCTTCGTCAGTTTTTTGCGGAACGTAATGTTTTAGAGGTGGAAACGCCTGTACTTTCGCAAGCAGGCGTGACCGATGTGCATCTGGCTTCTGTGCAGGCACAGAGACATGTAAAAGGCAAAAAACAAACCCATTATTTGCAGACCTCTCCTGAATTTGCCATGAAGCGTTTGCTTGCGAGTGGCAGTGGGGCGATTTACCAGATCTGTAAAGTATTCCGTGATGATGAGCATGGGCGTAAGCACAACAGTGAATTCACTATGCTGGAATGGTATCGACCTGCATTTTCATTGAAAGATTTGATGCTGGAAGTGACAGATTTACTCAATGTAGTTCTAGTCGATCGTTTTGGTGAAGTTCGTCCAACAGTTTTGAGTTATAAACATGCCTTTATGGATCGTCTGGATTTAAATCCATTGCAAGCGACTTTAAAAGAGTTAAAAGATGCCTGTCACCGTGTCGGTTTAAATCTGGATCTGGGCGATGATCGTTTGGGTTATATCGACCTTTTATTCTCTCACATGGTTGAGCCAAGTTTAGGTTTTGATACCCCCGTATTTTTAACCGATTTTCCACCTGAAATGGCGTCACTGGCTAAAACCCGTATAGATGAAGATAGTGAACTGGTTGCGGCACGTTTTGAGTTGTATATCGAAGGATTGGAGCTTGCTAATGCTTATGATGAATTGATTGACGCTGATGTTTTACGTGGGCGTTTTGAAGCGGATAATGCAGAGCGTGAAAAATTAGGCTTGCATGTGATGCCGATAGATGAGTATCTACTCGTAGCCTTGCCAAATATGCCTGAATGTTCTGGGATAGCCTTGGGGATTGATCGTTTGTTGATGGTTGTGACTAATCAAATGAAGCTGGAAAAGGTGGTGAGTTTTACAGCGGATGTGTCGTAAGGGATGAAACCCCAAAGCCATTTTTTGTTTCAAAATACTCAAAAAAGCGACATGTTTCCAAGTCGCTTTTTGGGGCTTAATAAATGTTTTTAAATTATTGATAATTAAATATAATTTTAAATGTGAACTAGGCTTTAGGTAAACATAAGTTAAATGGATGATTTTTTATAATGCCAGTTACCAGACCATAGGTCATATACATCAAAACGTTCAAGTGCGGTTCAAATATTATTCTCACGAACCAAATCAAGAATATTCGTTGGAATTGATAAGCCAAATAAATTTTTATCTATAAAAAAACCTTCATAAGAATCAACAATATCTTTCAAGGATTTAATTATTTCATTTTCATTCTCGCAGCAGACGATGACTTGTAACCCTATTATTCTTTAAACTCCACAGATGCGACTAAGCTTAATTGATTAACTATTTTTTCCTGTACATAGTTGTCTATCAGTTGTCCTCTAATATCATAAATAATTCGACATTTAGAAAGATGAGATGGTAATTGTGATCGAGTAAATTTAACTCTTGAAAGGTTGTATTGGATGCTCATAGAAACTTGTGCATCTTCTTCTAAAGCATGATTGCAAACAAAAATAAATTCTCCATTTTTTTTCATTTATAAATTAAGGAGTGGAAGACCAATAATTATGCATATGTTAGATACCCAATTTATTTATTATTCCTAAAATTAACATAATACACCTTATACGCAAGGTATTGTGTTATTTAAGTAATTTCAATAATTTGAAATTTATAAAGTGCCTGACTTAGACAAGTTAGGCTTTTTTATATGAAATTTCATTGTTTCACTTAAAGTCGAATCAGGCAATGTCTAAAAGGAGTGACAGATAGCAGGGGGATCAGCTTGAGAGCAATATGAGGTGTGGAAAAACTCTTACGCAATAAAAGTATAAATCTGATATTTTTCTTCTTATGAGAAATGGAAACAGTGAATGGTACAACTTTGATTTGGTTGGTATGGAAGTAAAATGCTGTCGCATTTTACTTCCTGGCTTAACTTAGCTTTAGTGGCACTTTATCTTAGAGTCTAAGATATTCAGCCTGCTTAGGCTTCAATGGTCTGAACAGCAATTTTCTTTGCAGGATCAGTTTTACGGCGTACCGCAGGAACGGGTTCTCCATAGTACTGACGGTCAGCAAAATAACTTGAACGCACCATAGGCGCAGCCCAGATATTGCGGAAACCCAGTTTCTGACCATGTTCGGTATAACGCTCAAACTCTTCTGGCGTTACAAAACGGTCAATTGGCGCATGCTCTTTAGAGGGTTGCAGATACTGACCAATCGTCACGTAGTCCACACCATGAGCATGCAGATCATCCAGCAGAGCGATCACTTCTTCTTCAGTTTCACCAATACCCACCATCAGACCACATTTGGTTGGCACATCAGGGCAGTATTCTTTAAACATTTTCAGAAGATTTAAAGAGTGCTGATAATCTGAACCTGGGCGCATGGCTTTATACAGGCGAGGTACAGTTTCAATATTGTGGTTAAATACATCCGGTGGACATTCCGTCATGATGCGCAGTGCAATATCCATACGACCACGGAAGTCAGGAACTAAAATTTCCAGCAACGTTTTAGGGCTGAGTGAACGGGCTTCTTTAATACAGTCCACAAAGTGCTGTGCGCCACCATCCATGAGGTCATCACGGTCAACAGACGTAATCACAGCATATTTTAAACCAAGGTTGGCAATGGTTTCTGCCATGTGACGCGGTTCATCAGGATCAAGCGCATTTGGACGACCATGTGCAACATCGCAGAAAGGGCAGCGACGGGTACAGATATCACCCATGATCATAAAGGTTGCAGTACCGCCACCAAAACATTCAGGCAGGTTTGGGCAGGCTGCTTCTTCACAGACGGTATGTAATTTTTGTGCACGTAAGGTGGTTTTAATGCGTTGAACTTCATCAGGCGCAGCCATTTTGACACGAATCCAGTCTGGCTTTCGAGGCGTTTCAACCGTTGGAATAACTTTTACAGGAATACGTGCAACTTTTTCGGCACCACGCAATTTAACACCCTGTTCAGGTTTACGGTTCTCTGACATATTCAACTTTTCCACTGTTTTTGACGGGGGATATTTCCACTTATTATAGCCGAAATGGGAAATGATGGGGTAAAAACACTATTCATTTCCTAAATGTGGCTATCACATAATATATGCTGACTAAATACAGCAAAATGGCATAACTTAGGTCATAATACCGCAGATATATAGATAGAATTTTGTATAAGGAGCTTTGAATGCCACGTAAGAAAGAAGTCGTCAGCGGAAATTATGTGAAATACGATGCAGTCGTACTTGGCTCTGGTCCTGCTGGTGAAGGCGCGGCAATGAAGCTGGCAAAATCGGGCAAACGTGTTGCGATTGTAGATATCCGTGAGCAGCTCGGTGGTAACTGTACGCATGTAGGTACCATTCCAAGTAAGGCACTGCGTCAGACGGTATCAAGCATTATCCGTTATCAGCGTGATCCGATGTTCAAAAAAGTGGGCGACTGGAAGCAGTTCACCATGAAACAGGTGCTGCGTAATGCACACAAGGTGATTCAGCAACAGGTCGATACGCATTCACGTTTTTATGACCGTAACAATATTGATGTATATCATGGTCGTGCCTATATCCAGGACAAAAATACCGTTCATATTTTCGGTGAAGATGGCATTAAGGAAACTTTAGGTTTCGGTCAGATGGTTGTGGCTACAGGTAGCCGTCCTTACCATCCTCAGGGACTGGACTTTAATCATCCGCGTGTTTTTGATTCAGACAAAATTCTGGATCTGGATTTCACAATTCATAAAATCATTATTTATGGCGCGGGCGTGATTGGTTGTGAATATGCATCCATTTTCATTGGTCTGGATCATAAAGTTGATCTCATCAACACCCAACATCAGCTTCTGAGCTATCTGGATGATGAAATTGCCGATGCACTGTCTTATCACTTACGTGAACAGGGCGTACTGATTCGCCATAATGAACAGATTGATCATCTGGAAACTTTTGATGATCACGTCGTGATGCACCTGCAAAGCGGTAAAAAAATTAAAGCAGATGCAATTCTGTGGTGTAACGGGCGTTCAGGAAATACTGACGGCTTAGGTCTGGAAAATGTCGGCATTACCCCAAACAGCCGTGGTCAGCTTTCAGTTAATGATCAGTATCAGACTGAAGTGGATAATATCTACGCAGCAGGTGATGTGATTGGCTGGCCATCTCTGGCTTCGGCGGCTTATGACCAGGGACGCTGTGCGGGTTCAAACATGTCTGGCGAACTGGATGTGAAACCGGTTAAAGATATTCCGACAGGTATTTATACCATTCCAGAAATTTCATTCTTCGGTAAAACTGAAAGTCAGCTGACTGAAGAAAAAATTCCGTATGAAGTGGGTCAGGCATCTTTCCGTCATCTGGCACGTGCACAGATTACCGGTGATACAGTGGGTGAGCTTAAAATCCTGTTCCATCGTGATACTCTGGAATTACTGGGTGTCCATTGTTTTGGTAACAATGCAGCGGAAATTATCCATATTGGTCAAGCCGTGATGCAGAGTGGAAACAATACGATCAAGTATTTTGTGGAAACGACATTTAACTATCCGACTATGGCAGAAGCGTATCGTGTAGCGACATTGAACGGTATGAACCGTTTGTTCTGATACCGTTTTATTTAACCCGTAAGTTCAGGCTTGCGGGTTTTTTTATTGCCAATAGTTGCATAGCACAACTTCTTGTGAGAATATGGTTGTATTGCACAACTAATGGTATTCACATTGGAATCTAAGGACAAAATTATTGCCGATATACGCCAGGCCTCTCGTGAAATGGTGCGTGAGCTGGGTTTTATGCAAAGTACCCTGGCTGCAACGGATTATTCCGCATCCGCTGTGCATGCATTGATTGAAATTGATGAAAAACAACAGGTCACATCGGCACAATTGGCACAGTTTTTAGGTCTGGAAAAATCAAGCATCAGTCGAATGATCGCGAAATTATTGCAGGCAGGTGAATTACAGGAAAGCATTGCAGAAGAAGATGCACGGGTAAAATATTTAAAGTTGACTGAAAAAGGACGGGAGACGGTTGCACAGATTCATGATTTTGGAAAAATGCAAGTGAGTGCCGCATTGCAATACCTGAATCCTGGCTTGCAACAGTCCGTAGCACAAGGCTTACAAGCCTATGCGGTCGCATTAAAGCAATACCGGACTCAGGCACATTCACAGCAACATCATTCCATTGAAATTTGTACAGGTTATCAGGCAGGTATGATTGGACGTATTACTGAAATGCATGCGCAGTACTATTCGCAAACCTCAAATTTTGGTCAGTATTTTGAAAGTCTGGTGGCGCATGGTATCGCTGAATTTTCAGGACGTCTGGAACATGCTGTAAATCAGATATGGACTGCAAAACTGAATCAGCGCATCGTGGGTTCAGTTGCGATTGATGGGCAGGATCTGGGCGGAAATATTGCACATTTAAGATGGTTTATTCTGGATGATGGTTGTCGTGGTCATGGAGTAGGGCATCAGTTACTGCAACAGGCAATAGAACATTGTGATGAACAGCAGTTCAGGGAAATACATCTCTGGACATTTAAAGGTTTAAATGCTGCACGAAAACTCTATGAACGTTTTGGTTTTCAATTGGTTGAAGAAGTGGAAGGACAACAATGGGGTAATCAAGTTGTTGAGCAAAAATTTGTACGTTTCGCATCTTGAGTTTTATATCGTGAACCGTTAAAACCTAGGTGAAATTCCTGTTATATGCCACATTTGGACAATTTACATGACCATCCAGTCTGTCACGATTCAGGGCTTCCGTTCTGTCCGTAATCTGAACTTAGCTTTAAAACAGCTGAATATCATCAGTGGTGCAAACGGTTGTGGAAAGTCCAATCTCTACAAAGCAGTGCGCTTGTTGCATGAGGCTGCCAATGGACGGCTGTCACAGGCGATTGCAGAAGAAGGGGGTATTCAGAAAGTCATGTGGGCAGGTGGTCATCGGGCTGGGGACAGGGCGAAAGATCCGAAGCGGATGATTTTATCAGTTGAAATGCAGCATTATGACTACCAGATGGAAATAGGTTTTCCTGAGCCATTGATCAGTCTGTTTGCTTTAGATCCCTTGGTGAAAAAAGAAAATATCTGGCTCAGTGGTTATCAGCGTCGTCGTATGAGTCAGCTGATGGAACGTATCAATCAAGCTGCATTTTTGAAAAATGTTGAAAATGAACGGATCAGCTATCCGATGACACTGACACAGGAAGATTCCATTTTTGGGCAGCTGTCCGATCCACATCTGTATCCCGAAGTGTCGCAGGTACGGGAAACCATGAAAAACTGGCGTTTTTATCACGAGTTTTCGGTCAGCGCACATTCTCCCATGCGTGTGCCACAAGTCGGGATACGTTCACCTGTTCTGGCGCATGATGGTGCGAATCTGGCAGCGGCTTTTGAAACGCTGCGTGAACGCGGGCAGACTGAATCATTATATGCTGTCCTGGAAAAAGCCTTTCCCACTGCACAGTTTTATGTCGAAGAACTGGGTGGGCGTTTTCAGATGATGATGAAGCGTGAGGGAATATTAAGACCACTTGAAAGTGCAGAATTTTCAGATGGGACATTACGTTTTCTGTGTCTGGCAGTGGCGTTGCTCAGTCCACGGCCACCAGTCTTTATGGCACTGAATGAACCTGAAAACAGTTTACATCCTGATCTGTTACCTGCACTTGCCATGCTGATTGCGGAAGCAAGTCAGTATACTCAGCTCTGGGTGACGAGCCATTCGCCTGATCTGGCTGAAATGATTGGTCGTTATTGTGAGTTGCAGCATATTCAGCTGGATCAGAAAAATGGGGAAACAGTTGTGGTGGCAATGGATTAAAAATAATTGAGAATCTTAAGAAAACGATTGTTGTCTTGATCAATCTATTTTTTTACTAAAACCTGTTGAGCTGATGCTAAAACCATTTTGTAGATAAAAAGCATGAGCAGCTTGTCTTTCAGGTCGATTGCCACTGTTTAAAATGATCTGATGGATTGCATGTTCGTGTGCAAAGTTTTCCATAAAACTTAGAAACTGATGTCCTAAACCTTGATTACGGTATTCCTGTTTAATAATCAATGCTTCTATTCTGAGTAAAAAGCCATCATATTGCCATGCATATTGTTTGATACATCCCATGAAACCAATCACTTTTTGTGCGTCACAGGCAACGAAAGTAAAATAATGAGGTTCATGAGCAATAATCTTTAATCTTTTTTGCAGCTTTTCGACAGAAACAGGGTAGCCAAGCTCATCAAGAAGCGCTGTCAGCTGGGCAATATCATGGTCTGAATCCATGACGCTTATGGTGAAATTCAAAATTATATCATCGCATATGAACACTTCATTGGATGAATATAGCCGTGTTCTGTATTTGCACAAATCTCAATGAACGATATGTTTATCATTATAAAACTCATCGAAAAACAATCTACCAAAGCAATAAAAAAGGAGCTGAATCAGCTTTAGCTCCCTGGTTGGATTAAGCAAACAGACCATTTTGAAAATCTACAAATGCTTGTTGAATCTCAGCTTCGGTGTTCATTACAAATGGACCATGGGCTGCGATGGGCTCATTTAATGGTTCACCACTCACAATCAACAGTCTGGCATCTTCAGTACACTCAATACTGACTGCATCAACTTCATGGGTTAAATAAACTGTTTGCAGGTGATGAAAGTTCTGACCATCAATTTTAACCTGACCACTCAACATAAAAATAATGCTGTTCCATGCAGGATTGAAATGAAACATTTCAGACTTTTCTGCATTTAACTTCACGTCCAGCAGATTGATGGGGCTGAACGTTCTGGCAGGACCTTTAACAGTACGGTTCGCATGGATGTAATTTCCTGAAATAACCCGCACTGAACCATGCCCATCGGTGAGTTCAATCTCAGGAATACTGGCTTCGGTCAGTTCCTGATAACGGGGTTCAGTCATTTTGGCATGGGCTGGCAGATTGACCCAAAGCTGGATCATATCCAGGCTTCCACCACGCTGAGCAAAGTCTTTCGAATGGTGTTCTGCATGTAAAATACCTCGACCTGCAGTCATCCACTGCACTTCATTTTTACCAATCTTACCGCTGTTGCCTCTGGAATCCTGATGTTCCAGTTCACCTTCAAAGACAATGGTCACAGTTTCAAAACCGCGGTGAGGATGCATCCCTACACCACGCTGATGAGTGGCTGGGCTGAACGGATAGCTTTCGGTATAACCCATGACCAGCAATGGACTGGTGGCATTACCCATTTCTTCCATGGGTAGCATGGAGTTGGTCGGGAAGCCGTCACCGACCCAGGTACTGCGGTTGCTGGTATATACTTTTTCAATTGTTTTCATTGTATCTTCCTCAAAATTTATATTTCACCTTACTCAGTTAATTGAGGTATAAACGACAGAATAAAGCGTTACGCGTACAACAGTATTTTCTAAAAATGGAACAATCATGCAGAATTTAAATGACTATTATTATTTTGTTCAGGTTGTTAAATATCAGGGTTTTACCAAAGCCAGTGAAACACTGGGCATTACTAAATCCAAACTGTCCCGTCGTATAACAGAACTGGAAGGGCGTTTAGGTGTCCGTTTAATTCAGCGCAATACCCGAAAATTTGCTGTCACTGAGATTGGTCAGCAGTTTTATCAGCACTGTTTGAAAATATTGAATGATGTGGATCAAGCTGAAAATTTCATTCAGAGTTCATTGACTGATGAACCTTCGGGCTTAGTGCGTATTTCATGTCCAGTGGCACTGGTCAATATGCCAGTGGGCGATATGATCGCTGAATATATGCAGAAATATACCGGAGTGGAAGTTCAGTTGCTGGCGACCAACCGGCGGGTGGATCTGATTGAAGAAGGAGTGGATCTGGCTTTGCGGGTGTGCAATACGCCCCCTGAAGACAGTGAACTGATTATCCGTGAACTGGATGCCTGGGAACATGTACTGGTGGCTGTACCTGAGTTGTTGAACCGCTATAAACAACCCGAAAGTTTTGCTGATCTGTCGGCATTGCCCAGTATTGGGTTTCATGGAGCAAAACAGGTCTGGCTGTTTCAGAGCCCTGAGCAGAAAAATGTTTACCATGACATTGAGTTTCATCCCCGTTTAAAAACGGACAATTTTTCTGCGATGAAAGCAGCGGTGATGAAAGGTGTGGGAATCGCATCCTTACCCAAAGTCTATGTGAAAGATGAACTGATCAGTGGACAGGTACAGGAAATATTGCCCGAATGGTCTTTGCCAAAGGGAGTGATCTATATTGTTTATACGTCCCGACAGGGCATGATGCCTTCAGTGCGTTTTTTACTTGAGCATCTGATTGAGCAGTTTAAGGTACTGGATTTAAAGCAGATGGAAAATCAGTGTCCAGCTAAAAAAAGTTGAATGATTATGATTGAATAAACTTCTGATGAAAATGGTTCATCAATTGGATGGGTTCTTGTAATGAACGTCCCTTCATCCTAACCTTCCCCCAAAGGGAGAAGGTACTTTACACTGTTAAATATGAATACCATCAATGATTTTTTTTGACTTTTGCTGGAGCATTAATTTTAATGCGCACAAAACGCCATATTAAAATATTCAAACAGATCAGGCGTATTCAGCCAAAGTAGCGCAGACAGAGCTATGCAGATCATCAATCCTGTCCATAACCCCAGTTTCAGCCATGGCAGTGTGTTTTCAGAATCAGTCATCGACGACAGCCTTTTCATTGACAAAGAAATGAACCAGTACACCAAAAGCACTCAGGACAATGGAGCATGCCCAGATCATGTTGTAATTTCCTGTTATATCATGATTCAGACCGCCCAGCCATCCGCCAAAAAATGAACCGACCTGATGGGTGAAAAACACGATTCCACTGAGCATGGTCAGATATTTAACACCAAACATATTGGCGACTATACCATTGGTCAGAGGGACAGTAGACAGCCATAACAGCCCCATGACTGTTCCAAAAATATAAACCGACCAGGTGGTTAATGGCAATGCGAGAAAGGCAATGATCGCAATACCACGAAGCCCATACAGCCACATGAGCAGGTGAGGTTTGGAAAATTTATCCCCTAAAAAGCCCGCACTGTATGTTCCCACAATATTAAACAGACCGACCAAAGCCAGGAAAACTGTACCTGTGGATGCATCAAAGCCGTGATCGATCAGGTATCCTGGTAAATGAATACCCAGAAAAACCACCTGAAAACCGCAAACTAAAAAACCCAGTGCCAGCCATATAAAAGGCTTATGTGAAAAAGCAATTTTTAGAATCTGTTTAAAGCTTAAAGCAGGCTTATGACTGACCTGTTTTGAGTTGGAATCTGTATACATGGGTGCTTTCAGCATCCATGCCAGTGGTATGATCAGAGCAGCTAAAATTGCACTGATGACCAGTGCAGAAGACCAACCGAAGTTTTTAATCAACAGCAGGGTGGTTGGCAGCATGATGAACTGACCGAATGAGCCTGCTGCACTGGCAATACCCATTGCCATACCACGCCGTGATGGATGTGCCGCACGACCAACGGCAGAAAGCAGCACTGAAAAAGATGTTGCAGACAGCGCCATCCCAATGATCAGTCCGGCACTTAAGTCGAGTAACCATGCGGAGGAGCTTACTGACATCAGTAACAGTCCAATGGTGTACAGCGCACCTCCGACAGCGACAACTATTTTACTGCCGTATTTATCTGCCAGTGCACCAGTAAATGGCTGAACCGCCCCCCACAGCAGATTCTGCATGGCAATCGCCAGGCTGAATACCTGATGGTTCCAGGAAAACTCATGGCTCATCGGAACCAGATACAGCCCAAAACCATGTCGGATACCCAAAGACAATGCCAGAATAAAAGCACTGCCAATCAGCATATAAATAAGAGGTTTAGAAAAACGAGTATCGTCCTGTGAAGCCGTCATGATCAATCCATTGCATCTTTTATGTGAATTGTAGAAGAATAAATTTACAGATGCGACAGAATAAAACTTTGATCAACAATAAATTAAAGTTATCAGAAAAAAAGAGGACGGTATAAACCGTCCTGGAGAAGGAAGAGGGGGAAGCTATATTTATAATTATTTGATCTGCTCTCAGGTGATCAGTGACGGAAGCCAATACCGACATAGGTCAGCAGAGGATCGACATCAATGGAGGTTTCTGCATGGTTCAGGGTTTGACCTGTCGTTTTATTAATAACATCAATGGTTACATCATTACTTAATTTGGCATAAGACACAGAAGCAACTGCAAACCAGTTTTCCTTAAAGTCATAAGTAAAACCCGCTGTGACAATTGGTGCAAATGCATCATCAGCTTTCAGTTTGACTTTCAGATCTGCCGATGATGTTTTATGATCGAGTGCAGCTCCAGCTTTTCCATCCAGCAGGTTCTGTACCATGTGTGCGGAAGCAAGCAGATCATTTTTTACACCTTTATCCATTTTTACTTCACTGAAATAAGCATACATAAAGCCTGCACCGACATAGGGGCGGAATTTATTGACACCGGTTTTACCAAACTGATAGTGCATTTCAAATGCAGGTGTCCAGGCACGGGCAGTGGAAACAACATCATATGAATCCAGGTCTGTGATCAGAATGTCATTTTTTAAAGGCATTTTACCCAGACCCAAAAATGCTGAAGTTCCACTTGGAAGAGCTGTTCCTGTCATTGGGGCAATAATTTTACCTTTACCCTTAATATCGACTTTAGGAGGAAAGCCCCCTTTCATTTCAATTGCGACATTATCTGTAAAATGATATTTGGACATGATTCCAAGCGTATCAATATCATCCGGTTCCAGTCCTGACCCCTGAGCTGTCCAACCTGACAGTCCATTAATAATGGATTCCCCACTCAGGTTCGCTGGTAGAACTCCATCTTTAATCAGAGTTAAAAACTCACCAGTTTTTACAATGCTCTCAAATTTCTGGTACTGTTTTTCTCCCTCAGGGGTAGAGCGATCTATGGACTTTCTGACAGATTCCAGACTGGCTTCACCCACCGCAACTTTTGAACCTTCAGCAATAGGAGTGGTAATCTGATACGGATTGGCTTTGCCCTGAGACATGACATGCAGCCAACCGACGGAAGTTGAAAAGCGTTTAAAACCATTTCCCTCTTTCAGGCTGAACCATGGTGAATCAGCATGACTGAGTACAGGTGTTAAACATGACCCTGTTGCGGCAACGCATAATAGTAACTTTTTCATCAATGGAACTCCGTGTCCTGATATTTTTTTTATTAATGAGTAATCTCATGCAGTTCATTAAAACAAAGTGAATCAGTTGGAATAAGGGGACGAAAAAGATGAAAAAGGGGGGTGAACAGGACTTTTTACATTTTATATACATGATTTGAAATAAAAAAAGCGGCGCAAGGCCGCTTCACGGAATACGTCGGATATCAGAAGCGATAGCCAACACCTACATATGTAATCACAGGATCAATATCAATTTTGGTAGTCGCGTTAATCAGTTCTTTACCTGTATTCTGATCGCTGACAGTAATTTTTGCATCACTGTTCATTTTTGCATATGAAACGGAGCCAACGGCAAACCAGTTTTCATTAATATCATAAGTTGCTCCAATAGTTGCAATTGGAGCAAAGACATCTTCAGCTTTTACTTTAACGCGTGGGTCAGCAGAAGATATTTTCTTTTCCAGTGCTGCACCTGCTTTGCCATCCAGAACATTCTGAATCATATGGCCAGCAGTAATCAAATCTGATTTAATACCCGAATTAAGTTTTACATTATCAAAATAAGCATACATGACGCCTACACCGACATAAGGGCGAAATTTATTTACACCTGACTTACCAAACTGATAGTGAATTTCAGCGGCAGGTAACCAGGCGGTTGCAGTAGCTGCGTTACCTCCCTGAGAAATATCTGTAATTGGAAGTTGTGCATCAAGTGGAATATCCCCAACACCATTAATTAAGGGGTTGGCAATTGGTCCCAGAATACCACCAACATTTCCTTCAGGGGTGGCTATACCAACAATGGGAGCACTGATCTGCCCCTTACCTTTAATGTTGACTTTTGGTGGTATTCCAGCTTTGATTTCAAGTGATAAATTATCAGTGAAGTTATAATTCATCATAATGCCAAGAGTATCTACATCTTCTGCTTCCATGCCCGTACCTGGATTATCCCAGCTTTCCAGACTGTGAATCTGTGCTTTTCCGGTCATGTCTGCAGTCAGGATGTTGTCTTTAACTAATCCGACGATTTTTCCTATAGAGGCAACACTATTCAGTTTCTCTTTTGCTTTCTCTCCTTCAGGCGTTTTAGCAATAGCATTTGAAACGGTATCCAGGTTGACATCACCCACAGCATAAGAACCACCTGCAACGGCTGTGTTGGCTTTTACAGGATTGGCTTTACCTTGTGGCATCGCATGTAACCAGCCTGCGGAAACAGAAAAGCGTTTAAAACCATCCCCATCTTTTAAGCTGAAATATGGTGAATCTGCATGACTCAGTGCAGGCAGGCTCATCAGTGATGAGGTGGCTATACACATCAGTGTTTTATTCATTTCTGGGACTCCATGTCCATTCATTGATATTCTTCTTTGAATATTGATTATTAAAATGAATAAGATAATGATTTGTGTATAAAAAGTTATAAAAAGGTCAGGGGAGGTTATTTATAAAGCGAATTGTTAAGACTGTATGACGTACAACAAGGTTTTTTGTAAAGATATGAAATTTTGTGAAAAAAAGCGGGAGATATTCCCGCTTTTGATTTATCGAATCTGATGATGATTAAAAACGGAAGCCAATACCAGCATAGGTCATGATTGGATTCACTTCAATTTCGGCTTTGGAATTGATCAGTTCAACACCTGTATTGGTATTGATGACGCTGATGGTGCTTTCATTTTTAAGATGGGCATATGACACTGATGCAACTGCATACCACTTGTCATTAAAGTCGTAGGTAAATCCAGCGGTGAGCACAGGTGCAAATGCATCAGTGGCTTCAAGTTCAACTTTCATAACACCATTGGAGTCTTTTTTCTCAATGGATGCACCTGCCTGATTGTTGATGATATTCTGAATCATATGACCAGCAACAATAAGGTCCTGTTCAACACCTTTATTCAGCTCAAGTTCATTAAAGTAGGCATACATGAGCCCAGCACCAACATAGGGACGGAATTTATTGACGCCCGTTTTTCCGAAGTGATACTGAAACTCAAAAGCGGGTGTCCACGCTCGTGCTGTTGCTGCTGTGTCTGACTGTTCAAGATTGGTGATCGGTAAGCTGTTTGAAAGAGTCAGATTGCCAAGCAGTCCGCCCATAGGCGAAGCAACAGCGGCAAATGGTGCATTGATCTGACCTTTTCCTTTAATATCCACTTTAGGTGGAATCCCGGCTTTCATCTCAAAGGAAATATTGTCTGTAAAATAATAGCTGTTCATCAGACCCAGTGTTAAAACATCATCTGCTTCAAGACCTGTGCCAGGATTATCCCATCCAGACAGACCATAAACATAAGAGTCTCCACTTAAGCCACTTGAAACATTGCCACCAAATATGCCAATGACTTTGACCAGTCCTTCCACAAGGTAATTTGGCTTTCTGTTCGGATCAAGGTTTGCAATAACGGTACTTGCTTTAATATCACCAACTTTTGACTTATAACCCTCAGAAATGGAAGTTCCAGCATGGATAGGCGAGGCTTTACCTGTTGGTGTCACGAGTAAGGCACCAGCGGACACAGAAAAACGTTTAAAGCCTTTGGCTTCCATGCTGAAGTATTTTGATAAATCTGCGGCTTGTGTAACTCCAGACAGTGTAGTTAAGCCTGTAGCAACACATAACAATGCGGTTTTGTTCATCCTGAATTCCCCTGGATATTCTATTTATTTACTGCATTTCTTTTTTGTGATTCATTTTACATTTATCTAAAGAAATGAATTTATTTGAGTTATTGAAAATTAATTATATACAGTTGTCATTTTTTGTACAAATAGTTGCAGCATAAAAAATGGCTGCCGAAGCAGCCATTGATTTATGTATGAAAATATGAATATGTTATTTGTTGAAACGGCTCAGGTCTTCTTCAGGACGCGCAGTCAGGACTTCCACACCTGTCTTTGTTACAAGCAGCGTATGTTCATACTGAGCAGAAAGGCTGTGATCTTTGGTGACCACTGTCCATTTGTCTCCCAGAAGTTTGGTTTTCCAGTCACCACCGTTGACCATCGGTTCAATAGTAAATGTCATGCCTTCTTCCAGCACCATACCACTGTTGCCCTGACCATAATGTAAAACCTGTGGTTCGTCATGGAAAACTGTACCAATCCCGTGACCACAATACTCACGGACTACACCAAAACGTTCAGATTCCACATATTTCTGAATCGCAGCACCAATATCACCAATGGTTGAACCAGGTTTCACCGTTTCCATGCCACGATACATGGCTTCCTGAGCCACTTTGCACAGACGGTCTGCAAGAATGGACGTTTCACCACCCACGATGTACATCATGTTGGTATCGCCGTGGTAACCATCTTTAATGACAGTCACATCAATATTCAGAATATCGCCTTTTTTCAGAATTTTACTTTCTGAAGGAATTCCGTGACAGACCACGTGGTTGACAGATGTGCAGATTACATGCTGAAAAGCAGGACGACCTGGTGCCGCGCCGTAGCCTAAACAGGCAGGAATGGCTTCCTGTTTATTGACAATCCAGTCATGACAGATCGTATCCAGTTCAAGTGTTGAAACACCTGGTTTGATATGCGGTTTGATCATATCCAGCACTTCTGCCGCCAGTCGTCCCGCCACACGCATTTTTTCAATTTCATCTGGGGTTTTAATTAATCGACGTGGAGCTTCGTAAGTAGTGTTCATGATCTCTAAAAACTTTTGGAAATTTGTATGTGACTATGGTATAAATAGCCGCCCATTTTATCAAATGCTTTTTCGTGAATATATTTCATGAACTTTGATAGAACAGGGTATTAAAAAATCCGCACATATATCGTCACATTTCTCTGGGTGCCTGAAAGGGTGGAGAATGCGGATATATGGAGGCCTAACCCAAACTTTAAGGTAAAGAAAATGGCAGATTACAACGTAAGCATGCGCGACCTTCTTCAAGCAGGCGCTCACTTCGGTCACCAGACTCGTTTCTGGAACCCAAAAATGCGTCAGTATATTTTTGGTGCGCGTAACAAAATTCACATCATTAACCTTGAGCACACTGTTCCTGCGTTAAACGATGCTCTGAACTTTGTTAATAACCTTGCAAGCAAAAAGAACAAAGTATTGTTCGTTGGTACTAAACGTGCTGCTTCTGCAATTATCCGTGAACAAGCTCAACGCGCTGGTCAGCCATATGTAGATCACCGCTGGTTGGGTGGTATGTTGACTAACTGGAAAACTCTTCGTCAGTCAATCAACCGTTTAAAAGACCTTCAGACTCAATCTACTGACGGTACTTTTGCTAAGCTTACTAAACGTGAAGCTTTAGAACGTACTCGTGAAATGGAAAAACTTGAACGTGGTCTTGGCGGTGTTAAGAACATGGGTGGTTTACCTGACGCATTGTTCATCATCGACGTTGATCACGAAGCGATTGCAATTAAAGAAGCTAAGAACCTTGGTATTCCTGTAATCGGTATCGTTGATACAAACTCTAACCCAGATAACGTAGATTTCGTTATTCCTGGTAACGATGATGCGATCCGTGCTGTAACACTTTATGCTTCTGCTATGGCTGATGCGATTATTGCTGGTAAAGAATATGCGCAAACTCAGTCTAATGCTCAGGCTAAAGGCGAAGAAGCTGCGAAAGAAGCTCCAGAAGCTTAATGCGTTTTTGACGCAGACTTGTCATTTTTGCGACATGTAACAGTGGCAAATTAAGCGTCAATCAAGCAAAACGGCTCAGATTTCAGGTTTGAGCCGTTTTTGTTCAACAGATTCATTATTCTACCGTATTTAGGAGAACAACATGACTGCAGTTACTGCGAGCATGGTAAAAGAATTACGTGACCGTACTGGTCTTGCTATGATGGAATGCAAAAAAGCATTGACAGAAGCAGGCGGTGACGTTGAATTGGCGATTGATAATCTTCGTAAATCAGGTCAGGCTAAAGCTGCTAAAAAAGCAGGTAACATTGCTGCTGACGGCGCGATCACAATTGCTCAGGAAGGCAATAAAGCTATTCTTCTTGAAGTAAACTGTCAGACTGACTTCGTTGCTAAAGACGAAAACTTTGCTGGTTTCTCTGCACAGGTTGCTGCTGCTGCACTTGCTGCAAACGAAATTGATGCTGCTAAAATTGCAGAACTTAAACTTGCTGATGGCCACACTGTTGAAGAAGCGCGTATTGCACTTGTTCAAAAAATCGGTGAAAACATCCAGGTTCGTCGTGCTGCAATCGTTGAAGGTGAAAACCTTGCTGTTTACAAACACGGTTTAAAAATTGGTGTTGTTGTTTCTTACACAGGTTCTGCTGAAACTGGTAAAGGTATTGCAATGCACGTTGCTGCGTTCAATCCTGTTGCTGTTACAGCTGAAGGCGTTTCTGCTGAACTTGTTGCTAAAGAGAAAGAAATTGCTGAAGCTAAAGCAATTGAATCTGGCAAGCCAGCAAACATCGTTGAAAAAATGGTATCTGGTTCGGTTGAAAAATACCTGAACGAAGTTGTTCTTGAACGTCAAATGTACGTAATCGACAACGACAAGAAAGTTGCTGACGTTCTTAAAGCAACTGCAACAAATGTTGCTCAGTTCGTTCGCTTCGAAGTAGGTGAAGGTATTGAGAAAAAAGCAGAAATGAGCTTCGCTGATGAAGTTGCTGCTGCTCAGGCTGCTGCTGCACAATAATTTTACTGTTTCAGTGAAATTGAAAAACCCCTCTTTTAGAGGGGTTTTTTGTATGAAAATTAAAAAACCATACGGACAAATATGACTGAGCTTCTATAATGCTCAATATAAAATTGATATTGTATCTGTAGTTATGGCAAATAAAACACATCTGGGTATTGGTGCAACGATTGCACTGCTGGTGGCTGCTTATTTCGGTATTGATCTGAATCAGCCGACAGATCAGTCAGAACAGCATTCATCGCAGGACAGTCGTACTGAGACGAAGCAGCTGGAACAGGTGCAGACTGAACAACGAACAGAGCAGCAGAATAAAAAAGATCAGGATCAGCAAACACAGCATCAGTATCAACAGAACAGCAGTCAGAACCGTCATGGCTCACAGGTCATTCAACAGTCTTTTCAGCGAAAACTCAGCAATGTACAGGTGCAGTCGGCAGGAACGGTCAAAGCTGTTTTACGCGATGATAATGAAGGTTCAAGGCATCAGAAGTTTATTTTAAAACTGGATAATGGCTTAACTGTGCTGGTTGCACATAATATTGATCTGGCCCCGCGTATTGAAAACTTAAAGAAAGGCGATACAGTCGAATTTTTTGGTGAATATGAATACAGTCATCAGGGTGGGGTGATTCACTGGACGCATCATGATCCTCAGAAGCGTCATGAAGATGGCTGGCTGAAGCATAATGGCCTGACCTATCAGTAAACATTGGGTGGGTGATTCAGATCACCTGATTTTTCAGAACGCAATTTTGTTCTATACAGATTCTGTTTTTCCCGTCATGATTTATTTCAGTGTGCTGAACCATTTGAAGCAAAGGCAGATATGAGCGTTCCGTTTGAACAGGTGGATTTCCTGCATTTACAGGAACTGGGTGGTCTGGAGCTGCTTAAAGCACAGTACCGTCAGAAACAGTTTTCAAGGCATGTACATGAAGGCTACTGCATCGGCATTATTGAAGATGGCGCCCAAAGTTTCTTTCGTTCAGGTGCTTTGCACACTGCACCCAAAGGCGACATTATTTTGGTCAATGCTGATGAAATTCATACAGGTTCTTCGGCAGTGGAAACCGGTTGGAAATATCGTGCAATTTATCCTACACCTGAAATGTTGCTGGATATCAGCCAGGATTTTTTCACTCATAAAAATACAGTGCCGTGGTTTCCAGATGCGGTCATCCATGATGTTGGGCTTTCACAACAGTTGAGTTTGCTGTTTGATTTATTTGAACAAAAAGATAATGCTCTGCTGAAGGAAAGTATGTATCTGTCCACACTTGCAGTCTTAATTCACCGTCATGCAAGAGCAAAACCCAGTCCCAGGATTTTAGCTGAGGCTCAGCGAAAAATAGAAGTGGTCAAAGAGCTGATACGGAATTTCCCTGAGCGGAATTTCAGTCTGACCGAGCTTGCTGAATATGTTTCACTAAGTCCCTGGCACTTTTTAAGAGAATTTAAAAAGCATACAGGTTTACCACCCCATGCATGGCTGATCCAGGTGCGCTTGCACAAAGCCCAGAAACTGCTGAAACAGGGGCAGGGAATTGCTTTGACTGCACAGCATCTGGGATTTTCAGATCAGAGCCATTTCAACCGTCATTTTAAAAAAGCAGTGGGCGTAACGCCATCGCAATATCTGACACATCTGAATCCTGATGCCTTGAAAGCTTGATAAAAGGCGGTATTTTTAAGCGGCTATATCAAAACAGCAATTTTGTACAAGCGGAAAAACAATGGATGATGCAGACTGAAGCTCATTCAGTGTAACAATCGAGTGCATCATTGTTGATATGACCGATCATACTTCTTATTCATCAAATTTCTCCTCTCCTGAGCACCAGCCATTTAAAGCATTCAGACAGGGGGCACTTGATATTTTACCCTTATCCATAGCTGTTTTGCCGTGGGGAATCCTGGCAGGTTCCATGGCGGTCAATGCTGGACTGAGTTTTGCTCAATCGTTTGCCATGTCCTCGGTTATTTTTGCAGGGGCGGCTCAGTTGGTCAGTTTAGGTCTGGTCATGTCTGATGCTTCTGCAATCACAATCATCATCACGATTTTCTTTTTAACCACTCAGCACCTGATTTATGCACTGAGTTTTCGTTCAGATGTGCAGCACTTTTCCTTAGGAAAGCGACTGGGCATAGGTTTTCTGCTTACGGATGAACTCTTTGCTGTCGGGATGGCTAAAAGTCAGCCACGGACTTTTGCCTATCTGTTTGGGGCAGGACTGTGCTTTTATCTGAGCTGGTGTCTGTTCAGTCTGATGGGGATTGTACTGGCAAATGCTATTCCTGATCTGGAAAGTCTGCACCTGGATTTTTCTATTGTTGCCGTGTTCATTCTGATTATTGTGCCATTAATTAAAAATGTTGCCACGGTTGTCGGGGTTGTAGTGACACTGATCAGTTGTCTGGTTTTTAAATATTTACAGATGGACTCGGGCACAGTACTGGCAGGTTTGACTGGTATGGCAAGTGCTGCACTGACTGCTAAGCTGTTCAATAAAAATAACTCAGCTCAGATACAACCTGAAGTTATAAAGGAAAAACAGCCGAAAGAGGGGCAGGATCAATGAGCTGGTTTTTATTGCTGACACTTGCACTGATTGTCTTTGCGAACCGTTATTTTTTTCTGGAACCCAAGGTTGCCATCCGTTTACCGCATGTTTTTGAACAGATGTTGAAATATTCTGCCCCCTGTTTACTGACAGCGATCTGCGCTCCGATTGTATTTTTTAATGAAGGACAGTTCAGACAGATTCCACTGGATCCTTATTTTATTGCTGCTGTCTGTACTATTATTTTTGCTTTGTTCATCCGCAAAATTTTATGGAGTCTGGCACTTAGTCTGTTGTGTTTTTACACGCTGAATTTTGCATTATCCTGAGCAGAATTGAATTGAAATAAACTCACAGAAGGGCAGAATGTCATGAAAATCTGCCCTTGCTGTTTATTTGCGTTAAAACGCTTCTTTCTGGCGTGTTTTCCAGTTCGGTAGTACTTTGGCTAAATATGCATCCATGCACCATACAGGGCCAATCAGGAGGAACTGGAGGTCTTTAAAGAATGATGGCTTTTTACCTTCAACTTTGTGACCATAAAACTGCCCGATCCATGCCACGACAAAAAGTCCCAGATAAAACCCTTTTCCAACCGGCAGAATGATGATCAGCCAGGCCATAACAAAAAGCAGAGCCGCCATTGCAACGGCAAGTACAATATCCATACGGGCATAAAATACCAGGGTCAGAACAATGATCAGAGCGGTGAGCATGGCATTGAACTGGGCAATAATTCCAATAATTGAAAACAGAATTGCTGGGACGCAGACCCAATGAATCGCTTTGTTGGTCGGATTCTGGTGACTTTCGCTGTACTCATCAAACCATTCGGTGACAGTTTTCATTGTGGCTCTCCATGCAGATGACTGTTATTTCTTTGTTTGATGAAATATAAAGCAGAAATCAGTCCTGGTCAAAATTTAAGTCTCATACAGCAACGCACTTCAGTTCATTATTTTAAAAAATTAAACTGATTTTTAAAGGGAAAGAAATTGAGTACAGTCCTTGCCTGAGCCTGATGTTCCGGCAGTAAATGCACAGTGATATTCTGATAATTGGTGATTTCATTATCTGAATACAGTGCGATGCCATGTGATTTTGCAGGATAAGCCGGATTTTTAAAGCTGAATAAAACTTTGTGTGGATTTGCCCGGACAATATTCAGATATTTATGCTGATCTACATAGCCACCAAATTCATTTTCCACACTTTCTTTTAAAACTTCAGGAAAGTACAGGCTTGCATAAGGCATGCCACAGCCCATACAGGCAGATGAATTATAGATCTCAATTGCTTCTTTGCGGTCAGGGCTCATGAGTAATGCTGAAGCAACGCCTGAGGGTCCCATATCGGCTTCGATCACTTGCCATGAAACGGGTGCGAGTATGGCTCCAATATTGGGGAAAATAACAATTTTAAAATGACCGATAGATTGAGCCGGCAAAGTAAAATCATAGCGACAGGGCTGCTGGTCTGTGCAGGGCTTATATGTACGGTAATATTTTGGAATGTCATTCAAAGGGTTAAGTATGGCAATGCCTTCGACAGGAATCTGTACATTGTTTTTAAAATGAGCCGTTCCTATCCGCTCGGTTTTAAAACTTCGTTGCTGATAGCTTTGTGCATTGAAAGCAGGGAAAGAAGGTTCAAATACTTTCACCTCTGCCTGAACAGCTGTTATGAAAAACAGCAGGCTCAGCCAAAGGACAGCAGTCTGTCTGTAAGATTTCAGCATGATCGATTCTCAATGCCAAAGTACAGATCTACACGCTTATTCATCTTTACTGCTGTAAATCTGTCTGCCTTCTTTGAAAGTGGACAGAATTTTAATATTTTTAATTTGTGTCGGTGGGACTTTCAGTGGATTCTGATTCAGAATCACCAGGTCGGCAAGTTTGCCTTTTTCCAGTGTTCCTTTGTCTTTTTCTTCAAAATACTGATAAGCCGCCCAGTCGGTGACCGATTTTAAAGCAATATAAGGACTGACTTTCTGATCTGCTCCCAGTACATCCCCTGAGCGGGTTACACGGTTGACTGTGGCATCAATCACCATCATGTTTTTAGGTGGGATCACAGGTGCATCGTGATGCTGAGTAAAGATCATATTGCGTTTTAAAGCTGACCCTGTTGGTGAAATACGGTTGGAACGTTCGGAGCCGAGAGTTTCATGCTTATGCCAGTCCCCCCAGTAATAGGTGTGCAGTGAAAAAAATGATGGGATCAGTTTCAGGGTTTTAGCTTTATCCAACTGATCTTCACGCATGGTCTGTGCATGGATAATGACATTACGACGGTCAGAATTGCCATATTTGCTCGATGCCTGTTCAATGGTCTTTAAATACTGATCAATCGCAGCATCTCCATTGGCATGAGCAAGGATCTGCCAGTTGTTCTTAAATGCAGTGTCGATGGCACTCTGAACAATCTTCTGATCAGGATAAGCCGGGTAGCCACGGTAGTTTTTATTCTGACCGGCAGGTGGAACGACATAAGGCTTAGTCAGCCAGGCTGTTTTGCCCTGAGGTGAGCCATCCAGGCTGATTTTGACCCCACCGATTCTGAAATGTTTCTGATACTGCTTTGATGAACCATTTTTCAGCATGTAGTCCATTTCATTCATCAGGTCGGGGTAGACGACAACATCAATATCAAGCTGTCCAATCTGAGCGAAGCTACGCCACAGTTCAGAGGTGCCTGCATCGGCACGACCTTCCTGAACAGTGGTATATCCATTGGCAATATAGGTTTTCAGTGCGGTTTTTGCCATATTCTGCATGGTTTCAGGTGGCACAGCTTTAAACGCGGTTGCCATCGCAGAAAATACAGCTGCTTCTTCCAGTACTCCATCGGGTTCTCTGGAATCCTTTTTACGACGGATTACACCGCCAACAGGGTCAGGAGTGCTGCTGCTGATTTTGAGCAGTTCAAGGGCTTTGTGATTGACTGAAGCCAGGTGTCCAGACTGATGCAGCACAATAATCGGATGTGTGGTTGAGACTTTATCCAGGTCATCAGCAGTTGGCTGTCTTTTTTCCAGCAGTTGGGCATCATCATGACCATTACCAATAATCCAGCCACCTGTCTGCGCTATAAATTTCTGATTTGACTGTTGCCAGGTGGACAGAGCCTGAAGCAATGAAGGAATATCGGTCACTGTACCATCAGGTGTGGAATACAGGTTCGCAACGGTCTGCTGTAAACCGACACTGTTCAGATGACTGTGTGCATCAATAAACCCAGGTAATAATGTGTGACCCTGTAAATTGAGCTGTCGGGTCTGTGTACTGGCAAGTTTTTGAGCGGAGCTATAATCGCCTACAAACTGAATCCGTCCATTTTCGATGAAAACAGCTTCAGCATTTTCAGGAGTCATACCTTTCATGGTCAGAATATCACCGCCATAAATCAGCAATGAGTTTTCAGCTGAATGTGGTGACTGAGCATCAGTTTTTTGAGTATGGGGCTTTGAAGGTGAACTGACGCAGGCGCTGAGGGAGAGTGCGGTCATGGATGCAAGCAGTATGAAACGCTTTTTATATCTGAAACTTGAGTTTTCTGATTCTGTTTGCATACTGTTCCCCTGGATTCGTTCATTCTGAATGTTCAGTATTGTCTTTTGAACTTAGCAGACTCAGAGGACGATGTATAGTTTTTGAAATATTGTACTGAAATGATTGAGCACTTGAACGGATCACCTTTGCTTCTCTGTTCTGTGAATCTATAGATCTGATGATTCACGGAATAATTTGCAATGCAGTCTGTGATCTGCAGGTGATGCTTTTATAGATTATAGATAACGTCAAAGAGACA
Organism: Acinetobacter chinensis; assembly: GCF_002165375.2. NCBI lineage: Bacteria > Pseudomonadati > Pseudomonadota > Gammaproteobacteria > Moraxellales > Moraxellaceae > Acinetobacter > Acinetobacter chinensis. Next base: position 2,404,601 of record NZ_CP032134.1, on the reverse strand, counting down.
GAATGGCAGATATAAAAAAAGCCACTGGAATGTGGCTTTAGTGTCAAATGCAGTGCTATGAATTAAGAGTTTGGTCCATCAACTCGTTCAATGCTGACTTTCGCAGTCCCTGCATTGGTAATTCCAAGCTGTTTAGCAGCACCATAGGAGAGGTCAAGTACGCGGTTACCATGGAATGGACCACGGTCGTTGACTTTTACAACAACGCTTTTACCGTTGTTTTTGTTAGTCACACGAATATAACAGTTCAATGGCAGGCTACGGTGAGCAGCAGTTAATGCATTCATATCGAATGTATCACCACTTGCCGTTTTGCGACCATGGAACTGACGACCATACCATGAAGCCATACCTGTCTGGCTGAACTTACGAACAGTATTGGACGCCACAGTATTTAACTTTTCAATCACTGAAGGCTCGTCTTCAGGGATTTCAATTTTCGCTGCGATTGTTTCGCGGCGGATCTTATCACCCGAACGTTCAGTGATTGAAAGGCTGCTTAGGTTAGAGAAGTGGTTGTTGAAGCTCTGAGCTTCTTTGTTCAAAACACGCGCTGCAAGGCGCGAATTGTCGCCATCATTATTCAATGATGAAGACTGAATCATTTCGGCTTGCGACTGACTTAAAGCAAAAGTCGTGGCAATAGCCATTAAATACTTAATTGAAGACTGCATCGTAATAAACTCCAGTTAGCCTGTTCGCAAATATTCCACTTAAGTGGCTGAAATACATGGAAACACGCTTGTTATTTCACTTTTGCAACTACATTTGACGAAATGGATAATATTCATGCTGTACAAAGTCTGTCTACTCTTTAATTAAAATTAAGTGAAAAAAAACAGAAAGAGAACAAAATGTGGTTAAAAAATAATCAATATTGTAACAAAATATTTAAATAGTGCAATTTGTGAACTATTTGACAGTTTTTTTTGTTGACTTTATACATATTCAGGAAAAACTGGTCTTATCGACCAGCTATTTCAGTGCCTAACTGCCACACTGCTGTGGCATACATTCTACTCTTGTTATACGTCGTAATCACTTGAAAATTAGGGTAAGTGATGTAATAAGCAGCACCATAATTTTCCTGTAGCTGAATGACATTCACCATATCCAGATCATCAATTTGAACAACAGGATTAACTGGGGAAATGCCCTGGTTTTTGAGCACACCATAAGGTGTTGGCAGTTCAAGATCTTTTGCAATCACTGTTGATGGGTCAGAACCTGTGTAACGGGCTGCAAAACCAATAGGTTGATTGCGTTGCCAGCCATATCCTGCAAGATAGTTGGCAATAGATCCAATGGCATCTACAGCAGAGTTCCTCAGATCAATATGACCATTGTTATCATAATCCACACCGAACTTTGTGATATTGCTGGGCATGAACTGAGGGTAGCCAATCGCACCTGCATAAGAACCACTGACAGAATTTACAGGAACACCATCTTTATATGTCCATGCAATCAGGGCAGCAAGTTCGTCCTGGAAATACTGCGCACGGCGCTCGTAACCGAATCCCAGTGTTGCGAGGGCATCACGGGTCACGAAATTACCCTTATTTGCTCCGAAACCTGTTTCCACGCCCAGAATCCCCAGAATGATGGATTGTGGTACACCAAATTGCTGTTCAGCACGGTTCAGCACATCGGCATACTGGTTTTTGAATCTGACACCGCGCTGTATGGTGCTTTCAGCCATAAAGTTGGTTTTATACTCATACCAGGGCTTACTTTCACCAGGGCGGTTCATAATGCTGATGATATTTGGGATGTTTTTAGAACCATTCATTGCCCAGTCCACCTGTTCAGCACTCAGCCCATAAGTCTGCATGGTTTTCTGTTTAAAACCGGCATAACCCGGGTGATTCTGGAAATCGTTTGCCTGGCAGAAACTGGTCACAGTAAATGCGCTAATCAATAATGAAATACGTTTCAGTTTTTTATATAAATCGGTGTTCAGCATAAGTCCTAAATTTCCAGGTTCATTATCTGTGAGTATGAGTGGGGCATGGCGACATTAAGAACAGCCATAAGAGAAAGTTGCTGCACCACAAAAGCTCTAATAAAGGAAGGTCATTCCAGTTGAGGCTTAAGATACCATCCACGATGCTTAAATGAATAAATCCATATACAAAAAATGACAATCCCACTGCAAATCAGGACATATATGGAAATACATCGTGTTCTCCCTTTATTTTGAATAAAAATCAGTTCAGCATTGATATTATCAGCAGGTATTCACTCTCAGTTATTGTGTGAAAGGCAGACCTGATACACGGATAAAAACAGATATAAAAAAGCAATTTTCTGTAAAAAAATCATAAAGCTTCTGATGCTGAATGATCTGGCATTAAAATTTTAACATAACTTTAAGAAAATAATAAAAATCAATAAATTAAAAAATAAAAAAGCCTGACATGAGTCAGGCTTTGGATAGGGTGTGGATTTAACCGTGATGGAAAAGAGTATCGTGATACTCAGCCAGAACCGCCAGCTCGTCTTTGGTCAGATTTGGAATGATTTTATCTGCAGCAATATGTACTGCTTTTATAACAGCAGCAGCACCGATATCTGCGGCTTTGCGTTTAATCATGCCTAAATCCAGCGTTTTGTTAAAATCAGTCATGAAATGACGGACAGTTGCTTCTGCGAACTGTTTATAAAGCTCAGTCAGTGCAGCTTTATTGATGTCATTTCCTGCTTTGATTTCAGCAAATGTGGTTTTCAGGTTGGTCACCAGTCCTGCATCCAGTGTTTCGCCTACACGAAAGTTTCCTTCTGCATCTTTAAAGAGACTTCTTTCAGAAAATTCGATGGATTGTATAACCACATCGTTGGGTGCTTTGCTGAGTAACTGTTTCAGTAAAACAGCAACAGTTGATTTGATGTATCCCGCCAGTTTTTCTGCAGTGTCACGTTTGTCACTGGCAGGGAAACGGCGTACAAGGGATGTCAGTATGGCATCCAGAATTTCATCATTAATGAGCAGTGCAGTCTGATCACGTAAAGGGTAAAGGGGTTCACTGGAATTTTTTTTCTGTTGACCTTGCTGAATATTGTCCAGCAGTGCTTCAGATGGAATAAATCCAAAAAATGGCATTGTCTATAACCTCAGTATTTTTTCATTTTATTGTCGCGCTAATCGGATTGGGCGAGGCATCCATGTTAAATCAGATACACGGCAAGGGTTGATATCCAGTCCACCACGGCGTGTATAAGTCGCATAAACCATCAGCTTTTCAGGTTGCAGTGTTTGCCAGATATCGGCAAAGATCTGCTCCACACATTGTTCATGGAAACCATTATGCTGACGATATGAAATAATATAGGCTAAAAGACTGCGATAACAAGGTTTTTTACCCTGGTAACGAATAAAAACAGTTCCCCAGTCAGGCTGACCGGTCACAGGACAGTTGCTTCTGAGTAAGTGGGAATATAGTTGTATTTCAGTATCTTGTGCTGCATTTTCTGTTTCGTCCAACTGTAAAAGTGACGCATCAGGATGATTGACCAGGCGGTCAGGTTCTTCGCAGTCTATACAGAATCCTTCAGGTTGAGCAGTTTCAACATCATCAACACCAAATAAATAAAGTGTGACAGGTGCTTCAGCTGCCGCTGAAAGGTCTTTTTCCACCGTATCTATAAAAGCCTGTCTGGAATCGAACTGCGTAAAGTTCATGCTGTTAAAGTACAGCTTGAGCGACTTGGATTCGATCAGTTTTGGAGAGGATGCCGGCAGTTCGATACGTCCGATCGCCACCTGAGGAATACCTTTTGAGTTCAGCCATGAAATCTCAAAAACATGCCACCAGTCTTTTCCCTGATAGATGCCCTCAACTTGGGCATATTTCTCACGGGCTTCTGCACGTGAGATCGGAAAAAGAACTTCAGGGCTGTAAGTAGTTGGGTATTCGGTTTCTTTACCTAATAAAGAGAGTTCGACAGACATTATTCACGCATTCCTGAACCGCGGGAGAGTAGATAGTAAGCAATACCATAAAGTACGCCACAGCATAAAGTTACGATAGTCAGAGACAGCGCAACATTGAAATCGCTATGACCGAGGATTCCAAAACGGAAAGCATTGACCATATATACAATCGGGTTGATTAAAGAGAGATTTTGCCAAAATGGGCTTAAAGCACTGATCGAGTAAAACACACCGCCTAAATAAG